>CAVTOR010000030.1:0-194351 GCA_963736235.1 uncultured Gammaproteobacteria bacterium | reverse complement strand
TGCAACAGGAGGCCATCATCCTGGAGGAGACCGAGCTCGGGGCACTCAACGACGACGTCAAGCACTGCCTGCGCTGCGGTAAGTGCAAGCCGGTGTGCATGACCCACGTCCCGCGGGCCAATCTGCTCTACTCCCCGCGCAACAAGATCCTGGCTACGGGCCTCGTGATCGAGGCCTTCCTGTACGAGGAGCAGACCCGCCGCGGCCTGTCGCGGCGCCACTTCGCCGAGATGAACGACGTGGCGGACCATTGCACCATCTGCCACAAGTGCCAGAACCCCTGCCCGGTCAACATCGACTTCGGCGACGTGACCATGCGCATGCGCCGCATCCTGGTGGAGCGGGGCAAGAAGCGCTTCAGCCCGGGTGCATGGGCGGCGATGCGGTTCCTGAACGCCACCGACCCCCGCGCCATCCGCTTCCTGCGCAAAGGGCTCGCCGAATGGGGCTTCCGCGGACTCAACCTAGCGCATTCCGCGGCCCGGCGGATCGGGCTCTACGGCCGCGGCGAGCACCTGCCGGCCGCCACCACCGGCAGCCCCAGGGTCACCACCCAGGTCGCCGAGCTGTTGCGCCGGCCGATCCGGGTCGAGCTGCCGAAGCAGACCTTCCGCCAGGTACTCGCGCTGGAGGACGCCACCCAGGTCCCGATCCTGCGCGATCCGTCGCGGTCGGCGGAGGAGCAGGAGGCGGTCTTCTACTTCCCCGGCTGCGGCTCCGAGCGCCTGTTCTCCGACATCGGGCTGGCGACCCTGGCCATGTTGTTCGAGCAGGGCGCGCAGACCGTGCTGCCCCCGGGTTACCTCTGCTGCGGCTACCCCCAGAGCGCCTCCGGGCTGGAGGCGAGCGGCCGGCGCATCACCATGGAGAACCGGGTGCTCTTCCACCGGGTGGCCAATACCCTCAACTACCTCGACATCCGCACCGTCATCGTCTCCTGCGGCACCTGCATGGACCAGCTCATCAAGTACCAGCTGCGGGACATCTTCCCCGGCTGCCGCCTGCTCGACATCCACGAGTACTTGATGGAGAAGGGCGTGAGCCTGGATGGCGCGCAGGGAACCAAATACCTGTACCACGACCCCTGCCACACGCCGATGAAGACCCACGCCCCGATCAAGGTCGCCTCAAAGCTGATCGGCCAGGAGGTCCTGCTCTCGGACCGCTGCTGCGGCGAGGCCGGAACCCTGGGCACCGCCCGGCCGGACATCGCCAACCAGGTCCGCTTCCGCAAGCGGGAGGAGCTGGTCAAGGGTATCCGGGACCTGACCGGGCGAGCTCGGACGGATGGGGACGTGAAGCTGCTGACGTCATGCCCCGCCTGCCAGCAGGGCCTGGCCAAGTATGCCGACGAGACGGGGCTCAAAACGGACTACATCGTGGTCGAGCTCGCGCGGCACCTGCTCGGCGAGCGCTGGCAAACTCAGTTCCTGGAACGCGCACGGAACGGCGGCATCGAGCGCGTACTCTTGTGAAAAGGCACTTGGAACCGAATCCGCCCTCCCCCGCGCGCTCAAGATGCGCTAACCTTCGCGCTCAAGCGCCCGTAGCTCAGCTGGATAGAGCATCAGGCTTCGAACCTGAGGGTCGGGAGTTCGAGTCTCTCCGGGCGCGCCACTTCTGCCGGTCGTCTCCCGCGGCATCCAATGGACCAGCTCATCAGGTACGAGCCGCTGGACATCTTCCCGAAGGCAAACCACGCAAATTTACGCACCCCAAAAGGGCGGAGCCAGGGCCTCTGACCTGATCGGTTCCCGTTTGGTGGCGAACCGCCTCCTCTGGAGATCAGCGCATCAGGCCCGCGTCGCCCAGGAGGCGCCGCAACCGGCTGTACATGATCGCGACCGAGGCGTGCTCGCCGAAGATGGCGGCAAGCCGCATGTGGTAGTCGGAGAAATCCTCGCCGCCGGGTCCGGAGCGGCCCAGATTCATCACGCCGACCGTGTCGCCGCGCAGCTTGAGGGGTACGCACAGGGCGGCTTCCACATTGCCACTGCTTTCGCTGACGTTGCTGAAACGATCGTCGTCCTCGGCGCTGCCGCTGATGCGCGTCGGTTCGCCGAACTTCGCGACCCAGCCCGCCACGCCCTGCCCGACCCGCTGCCGAGTGGTGCGGGCGATACTGTCCTCAATGCCCACGGCGCTCGCGATGTGCAGGTACTGCTTGTCCTGGTCCAGCAGCATGATGGATCCCCTGTCGCCGCCCACCAGATCCAGCGCGGCCCTGAGCACGGTGCCGACGACCCGGTGGTCGTCCGGCTCGCCGTTCACCTTGTTGATGGCGCGGTAGAGGGTGGCGATCTCCGTCAGCCTGCTCTGCAGGTCCGCCGCCCGCTCCTTTTCCTCCACCAGCTCGAACTGCTCCTCGCTCAGCTTGCGCCCGAGCTGGCCTACCTCACGGTCCATGGTTCGCACCTGGTCGATGAGGTCCGCCTCGATTCGTTTCAGCTGGCGTTCCCGGGTCAGGACGTAGAGGCAGACCAACAGGCAGGCGACCGCCAGCACGTCGATCCAAAAGACGCCTTCCACCGGGCCGTGAATGACAAACATGATCAGAGTCACCAGGACCATGATCATCAGAATCAACGACTGCTGGAGTCCCGTCCGCTGTTGTTCGACCTGCCTTAGCTCCATTCTTCTGGTTCCTCGAGTTTTCGCTTCTTCGGTTCTGTGCTCGGAGACGATGGGGCGGGTCTCCGCCGCCGATCAGGCCGCCCTCGGACCCCGTGCCCGTTTCAACTCATCGACCGCATCGCGGTAGTTCTCGGCCATTGCGTTGGCCGCTGTCTCGTCGAACTGCCGCAGCGAAAACGGGATCGAAACTGTCGGCCTTGTCCTTACGGCAGCACTTCGGGGAGCACTTCGGATTCGGCGCAGAGTCGCCCCGAAGACGCTGGAAAACGGAGGCCGCCCCTTTTCCCCTCTTTTAACCCCAACTTAGCTCGCGTTTTGTGTCCGGTTTCTTATTCTGCCGATACCGCGAGTCAGGGCAAGAGCGCTCCTATGAGCTTCTCGATCATGGGACTGGTGTTGGCAAGCGTGAGGGTGATCAGCAACAGCAACAGCGAGCCCAGGTACCAGAGGACGGCGAAGTAGGCCCTCCAGCGGCGTTCACTGGCGAGCGCCGGTTGCGCCGCCACGAAACGGGCGCCCCTGGGACCGACCTTGAACAGCACGCGAAAGGTGAACCGCAGCGCGAGATTCAGGCGCGCGCGCAAGGAGCTGGGAAAGCAGGGCGGCCGGCCGAGATCCCGGACCGGCACGGGCTCGTAGATCCGCGCCGGCGCATCCTTCTTGTCGCCCTGCTCGCTCGGCGCATCCGCGGGGATCCGCGCGATCAGGCGGCGCGCGCGGGCGACGGGCAAGGCCGCGGCCAGCCAGCAGGCCAAGGTCAACAACAGGATGCGCCCCAGCTTGGTGCCGTAGCCCGTCGGCCAGCCCCAGAACCACCACTCGCCGTAAGCAATCAGGCTCTGGGAGGCGGCATCGAGGAATGCGGAGGGCGCCGTCGTCGGCGACGGCAACGGAAGCGCGACCTCTTCCTCGAACCTCTTCCGCGAGAGCTGGTAGCTGACCTCAAGGGCGCCATCGCTGTCGCCGAGATCCTCAAGGCGTGCGTGGAGCGCGGCCAGTACCCTTGCGTCCGGTTCGGCCGATAGCACCGCGGCACGGATATCGCGCCAAACAAAGCGCAGGGCCGGCAGGTAGGCGCCGGAGAAGACGAGAGGCCCCTCGGAGCTCACGCCCTCGAAGTCCGTGAGGTCGTCACCCAGATTCGCGTCGCGGAAGCTGGCGCCATCCGCCCCGAAGCGAGCATTGACAAAGCCTACCTCGCCCCGGAACTCCGCGTAGTCGAACACCGCCTGCTCCATTTCGCAGCCGCGAAAATCCGCCCGCTTCGCGAACAGCGTCAGATTGCTGCGGTCACCGAAATCGGCCGACGAGATGCGGCAGAAACGGAACTCCGCGTCGCCCTTGAAGTGGACGTTGCGAAAGCTCGCCCCGGCGTCCATGGTTACGTTGAGAAAGCTTGCGTCACCCCCGAACACCGCGGACTGAAACTTGGCGCGGGTGTGAAAGACGCTGTTGTTGAACAGGGCAGGTCCCTCGAAGACAACATCAGAAAAGCTGGTGGCGCGGGTCGGGAGATCCTCGGTGCCGAACTCGCATTCGAGGAATTCGGTCCTGCCCCGGAAGACGCTGTCGGCGAAGCTCGGCCGGCGAGAGAACCGGCTCAGGTGGAAACGCACGTCGTCCTGGAAGTCGTTGCCGTCAAAGCGCGCGACACCGCGAAATTCGCAGCCCTCGACGATCAGCCCGCCCGCCCACACGGACTCTCGCGCCGTAAAACCCTGCAGAGCGCATTGCTGCAATCGCACGGCAGCGCCGAAGCGCGCGCGCTCGATGCGGACGGATGACCCAAGCCCCTGGCCGACGAGCTCGACCGGCCCGGAAAAGGCAACGTCACGGATGCGGTACTCGCCAGCGGACGGCGGCGCTAGCGCAACCGGACCCAGCTTTCCCAGATCGAAGCGGCCGGTTACCGTGACCCCCTCCAGCTCGCCGGTTTGGCGCAGTTGGTCGTAGGCCGCCTCCGCTGACAAGGTAACGTCCTGCTCCCCGGCCAGTCCGATCCCGGGAAACAGCAGGGCCAGCAGCAGGACGCGGATACGCCTGTACGCCCCGGCCGACCCTAGCCCCCGCACAGCTGCGTCCGCGGCATGCCTTGTGCCAGACGAGCGGCCACACCCGCGATCATGCCGAGTTCCTCGGGGGCGAAGCGCACTGCGGCGTCCTCGCCGGCGGCGGCGGCGCTTTCCACCGCGACCACGCGCAGCGGATCCAGGTCGGAAGCTGACGGGGCCGACGGCGAGCAGAGGCCGGCCCGCAGGCGATCGAGGAGCGCAGTCTCGATCTGACGCACTTTGTAGTCCAGCGAGGCGCGTGTCAGGTGCCCGCCAGAGGTGAGGGCGTCTTCGATGGTCTCGGCGAGCTCCAGCTTCAGGTCCTCCGGGCTGAAACCGGCCAAGGCCTCGTAATGGGCGCGAAACGCCGCCTCGAGCTTGGGGCTCGAAACCGCCGACGCGGCAGCCGCGCTGGACACGGCGATCAGGTACGACAGCAACAGCCCGAACGCGGCGGCGCGCCCGGCGGCACGGACCTCGGCTGAACTCGTCTCGTGGGGCTGGCTTGCCATGGCGTTATCTCCGTCGTCTTTCCTCAAGGTTCCGGCATTCCATGGACAACACCATCTCGAACAGGGCGATGTCCGCCGACGTGCTCGACGGCTCGTCATGGTAGAGGCTGTAGGGGGACTGATCGAGCTTGCCCAGGGACACGGAGGCGCGCCGGATGTTGGCCGGATGGCTCTTGGGGAAGAAGACGTGGATCGAACCCTTCCCCGAGCTCGGTCGCGCGGCGATCAGCTCGTCGTAGATCTCCGCGCCGAGCAGCTGGCGCATGGCCGACAGGACATTCTGGCTTTCCGTTGCATACAGTGTCTCGACCATCTGGTCCGAGAGGCTGTAAACGATATACCAGCGGGCGCCGAGCTCGTAGCGCAGCAGGGGCCTCGTCAGCACACCATCCGGGAACTGGATTTTGCTTAGGATTTCGACGGCGAAGTCATCCGCGTCCTGCTCGATGCGCTGATGTGCGCGGTACCGGTCGTCGACGAGGTCCGAGCAGGCCCAGTGCAGATCCTTGTCAGCCTTGTCCGCGAACCGCATGGGCTTGCGTCGCTTGGAGACATCCGTTCCCCCGAGGTAGATGTGGCCCATCTCGTGGGCGAGGATGAAGGCGAGTGCCCCCGAGGCCAGCATCACCCAGCGGTCCGCGTAACCCGCGCTCTCCAGCGCCGGGTTGACGCTCGGGTCCCAGATCTGGCGGAACGCGCCGATGCCGCGCGCCCGGATGGCGCCAACGGCCATTGGGGTATCGACGCCCGACTCGCCGAACAGGACGGCTGCGACGAGCAGCGACTTCAGCAGGCCGGTATCCACGAACAGGATGCCGGTCTCCTCGTGCGCCATGGCGTTGCCGCGGATGCTGTAAGGCGCGAGATCGATTCCATGCGCCTCGAGCACGTTGGCCTCGGGCAACCGGCTACTGTCGACCAGGTAGATGTTGACCTGACCGGGGGCGTAAGGGCCGTTGAGGCGATAGCCCGGCCAGCGCCCAGACGCCTCGACCAGGGTACCCGCGATCTCGCCGACGGCGTCGTTCAGGTAGTCCTCCAGCAGTCCCCGGTCCCACAGGGTCTGATAGACCGCGGCTCCCGTAGCGGTCGGATTCGCGCTGGCATCGCTCCAGAACGACGAAGCACCCAGCGCGCAGAGCAACGCAATGGCGGTCAGGCGGTGGAACATCGGTGTGCATCCCCCATCGTGTCCCTGGTCCGGGGCCTGGCGCGCGAACCTGTCATCCAGGCGCGAGCTGGCCCCTTTTCGTATCCTTGTAGTCGGAAATATAGACGACGATCGGGCCACAATCGAATCGGCGCCGGACTGCAGGGATTCGACGACGACGGGGAAAAGCAGGAAGACGGAAGGGAGCGGCACTCGGAGCCGGTGCGCTCGGGACCGGGCGCAGCCGGCGCCCGGCGTCAACGACCTGACGGATTCTGTCAGTTGTAGATCAGCTCGGACCAGCGGCCCTCCTTGATCAGATCCTGTTTGATTCCCTGCCAGGCATCTTCCGAGCCGGCGTGGTCCGCCATTACCTTGTCGAACACCTGGGCGACTCTGCCCAGCCCGGCCAGGAAGACATGGGTATTCGGCTGCCGGATCAGCGACCAGGCCTCTTCGGCGTTGTCCTCCAGCCCTCGCTCCAACGCCTGGGACGAGCTCATGGTCGAGCGCGGCGCGAGGGCCTTGAAGGCCTTGAAGGTCTCTCGGTCGTAGTAATCGGCGAGATTGGTCTGCTCGTCGTTCGCGTACATCAGGTCCAGTCCGCTGCGACCGCCGTAGAACAGCCTCACCTGACCGGCCCAGTCGCGTCTGCGCTCGTAGATCAGCTGCGCGAAAGCTCGGAACGGTGCGATCCCAGTGCCGGTGCCGATCATCAGCAGGTTGCTGCGCTTGTCCAGCGGCATCTGAAAGGGGCTGCGATAGGGCCCGCTGATGGTGATGCGGTCCCCCCGCGACGCGTCGCACAGGTAGTGCGAAGCGATTCCCGGATACTGCTCGCCGCTCACCTCGTCGAGATAGAAGCAGCGCCGGACCAGAATGTCGAGATCGACGCCGTCGTCCAGGGGCAGTGAGCGGGCATTCGCGATGGAGTAGCGACGCAGGTGGAAGGGATTGCCGAAGGGGTGCGGCCCGGGGACGACCACGCCAATGCTCTGGCCCTCGACGTACTGGAAGGCGGGATCCTGCACCTGCAGAACCAGATGGCGCACCTCCGCCGCGTTGTCCGGCGTGATGCGTTTGGATTCCTTGACGACGGCCTCGTAGTTGGGACCGATGTCGCTTGCGAGCTCGCTCATGATTCTGCTCCGAGGCTTAGATCGTAAGTGGTCGAGGAGAACGCGAGACCTGGCGGCGCCGGCCGCACTGCCCGCCGCTACAGGCACAGCCGCCGCCGCAACCGCCGTCCTCCTGACGGAAGGGTCCGAGCATGGGATTGCGGCGGGCAAACTCCGTGTAGGCCTGTTGCACCCAGACCCAAGCCGCGAGGACACCGAAGATCACCGCGGCGGCAATCAGGACCTCAACCATGGGAGCCCCCCAACCCGGCGAAGCCCATGAAGGCCAGGGACAGGAGACCCGCCAACATCAGGCTCAAGGCCGCGCCCTGACTCACGGTGGGAACCTCCGCCAGCTCCAGCTTCTCGCGTAGTCCGGCCATCAGCATCAGAGCAAGGGTGAAGCCCGTGCCCGCGCCGAGGCTGTAGACCACGCTCTGCAGGAAGTCGTACTGCTTGGCGGTCTGGAACAGGGCAAGCCCGAGGATGGCGCAGTTGGTGGTGATCAGCGGTAGGAATATACCGAGGGAGCGGAACAGGGCCGGGCTGAACTTCTTGACGAACATCTCCACCAGCTGCACCGCGGAGGCAATCACCGCGATATAGCAGATCAGACGCAGGAACTGCAGATCCCACTCGGTCAGCAGCCAGTTGATGCCGTAGGCGCTCATGGAGCTCACCAGCATCACGAACATGGTCGCCAGCCCCATGTTCCAGGCTGTGTCCTTCTTGGCGGACACCCCGAGAAAAGGACAGATGCCGAGAAACAGGGCCAGCACGAAGTTGTTGACTACCGCCGCGTTGAGAAAGATGAACGACAGGGATTCACCGGCCATGTGCGGTCGCTCCTGCTTGGTCCAGCATCCTCCGCTCGCGCCGCTGCCTGAGCCAAGCGAACAGCAGCAGCCAGGCCCCGAGTACGAAAAAACCACCCGGCGGTAAGATCATCACTACCCAGGGCTGGAAGTTTTCGGGAAACAGGGCGTAGCCCAGGATGGTCCCGTTGCCGAGGATCTCGCGCACCGTGCCGAGGCTCAGCAACGCGAGGGTGAAGCCGGCCCCCATCCCCACGCTGTTGACGATGGTGGTGGTCAGCCGCTGCTTGGAGGCGTACGCCTCGGCCCGGCCAAGGATGACGCAGTTGGCCACGATCAGTTGGATGAAGGCGCCCAGCGCGTTGTACAGGTCGAGGCTGATCGCCTGAATGCCGTAGTCCACGATGGTCACGAAGGTGGCGATGATGACGATGTAGCTCGCAATGCGCACCTGCTTGGGGATTGCCTTGCGCAGCAGGGACACCAGGGCGCTGGAGCAGACCAGCACGAAGGTGGTCGCCAGACCCATGGCGATGGCGTTGATGGTCGAGTTGGTCACCGCCAGCACCGGACACATCCCGAGCAGCATCACGAACACCGGGTTCTCTTCCCACAATCCGCGCAGGAAGGTGTCCGGCGTGAGCCTCTCCTCTTGGTTCGGCAAGGTTGCCATATTCGGCGTTCTAGTCTCCCCAGTATCAATCGTCAGGCGGTGGCCGGTTGTTCGCCACCGCCAAGCCCAAGCAATCGTTCAGGCGTCGTCCTGGGCCGCGCGCCGCCCATCCGCTCATGTCCCGCCCGTGGACGGGCGGTGACGCCCGCCGCTATCCGGTCAGGGGGCGAAAAGCTCGATCAGGGGCCCGTCTTCTACCTGTAGCGCAACGGCGCGCGGCGACATGCCGAGATCCATGCGGAGATCCGGGTTCGCGCCCGCGGCGACCAGACACTCGGCGACCCCGACATGGCCCTTGAGGGCCGCGTAGTAGAGGGCGGTACGCCCGCCGGCGCCGGGCTCGTCGACAAAGGCCCCCGCCTTCAACAATTGCTCGATCGCCTGACGGTCTCCCCAGAGGGCCGCCATGTGCAACGCGGTGTCGCCGTCGGCGCTCTTGGTACGAACGTCGATCGGACCCCGCCGGTCCTCTGGAAACATGGTTTTCGCCGCCCGCTCGAGGAAGGCGGCCACGCCCTGCCGCTGTTCTGCCATCGCTGTCATCGTCTTCACCTCTCAGTTCTCGCCCGCGGCGCACCTGCGTGTCTACGCCGCGGAGATTCACCTCCTCTTGTGTCCCGCTTACAGCCTAATCCTTGACCGGATACTGAGATGCCGGTCCCGTCCCACTTTGCTCGACCGCCCCCGGTTTCCCCTGAACCAGCGTCTTCAGGTCGCGCTCGACGGCGGGCACGATCCGCTGCGCGCTTGCGTTCAAGGCGCGGCCGAGGGCATTTGACGAAATGGTCGCCCCGGAGATGGCGTCGATCTCCCAGGGATTGGCCTTGGTGCCGTGCTTGACGGTCACGATGGCGTGGGCCAGCGCCTCGCCGGTGGCGTCCACGCGCGCGTCCAGCGCCTGGAAGTTCTTGAGAAATTCGGGGTCGAAATCGATCTTGTCGCCAAGCCCCGGAGTCTCGGTGCTCTTGAGCACCTTGCTGCCGATGATGCACTGGCAGCCCGGGTCGTAACCGAACAGGAAACGGATCACGTCCTGATAACCCTGGGCCGCTCCGGGGAGGGCCACGCCCTTGAGGTTGCCCTCGCCATCGTAAGCCGCGGAGATAGTCTCGCCCTCAGTGCCGGCGGCATCCTCCACGGGTATCAGGCCATCGGGGCTCAGCACGAAATCCCGCTTGGAAACGGCGCCGGGGATCACCCGAAACACGGCCCGCTCGGTGGCAATGCGCTGGTTCTCGGCGATGATGGGCAGTGTGAACTGGTAGACCGTTACCACCAGCAGGCCGGACAGCATGGCGATGCCGCCCAGGGTACGCAGCATCGCGAGAGCGGGAGTAGCCTGGGGCTGCTGCACCTGGATCTCCGCGGTCATGGCCGGGGTTCCGTGCGCTTGCCGCCGGCGCCGTAGACCCGAGGCTGGGTGACGGCGGCAATCAGGGGCGAGGCGGCGTTCGCCAGCAGGATGGCGTACATGACGCCCTCGGTGAGTCCGCCGAAAAGGCGAATAACCACCGTGACCACCCCAATAAGGCACCGTAGAGCAGCGCCCCCCAAGGCGTGACTGGCGAGGCGACCATGTCGCTGGCCATGAACCAGGCGCCGAGCATGAGGCCGCCCGGAGAACGAGGACGAACCAGGGCGATGGAAATGCGTTGCCGTCGTAGAGCCAGAACGGCAGGGCCGTGAGCGCCGCGCCCGCCATCACGCCCGCTGGGATGCGCCAGTCCAGCATGCGGCGGAAGGCGAGATAGAGTCCGCACAACAGGATCAGCAGCGCCGACGTCTCCCCCGCCGAGCCGGTGACCATTCCGGTGAAGAGGTCCAGGGTGCTCGCCTCGACCTGCTGGAACTTCTGCATTGCCAGTGGCGTGGCGCCGGTGAAGGCGTCGACCCGCAGGCCTGCGACCCAGTCTGAGACGGCTATCGGCTGCATCAACGGCGGGGTCAGGGTCGAGGGGATAAGCTCGCTGAAACGGCCCGGCGCGAAGGCAGGCGTCCAGGTGGTGATGGCGACCGGGAAGGCGGCCTGGACGAAGGCGCGGCCCACCAGCGCGGGATTCATCACATTGAAGCCGAGGCCGCCGAACAGGGCCTTGCCCAGGCCGACCCCGACGAAGGCCGCCACCGCAGCCATCCACAAGGGGAAGCCCGGCGGAAGGGTCAGCCCGAGCAGCAGCCCGGTGATGACCACGCTCCAGTCCCCAAGCGTGTTGCCGCGGCCAGCGAGGCGCCCGAACAGATACTCGGTGGCGAGGGCCGCGGCCGTGGTCGTGATCAACAGTATCAGGGCACTGAGACCGAACTGAACCACGGCGAAGGCGCAGATCGGCAGCAGCGCGAACACCACGTTGCGCATGATCTGGTCCACCGTCAGCGCCCGCTTCAGGTGGGGCGAGGTGCGGATCTCGATGCTTCTGGCCATCGATGACTAGACCTTGGCCTCGCGATTGATCGATTTGGCGATGCGGAAATATTGGGTCAGCGGGATGTTAGACGGGCAGACATAGGCGCAGCAGCCGCACTCGAAGCACTGGTCCAGGTAGTAATCGTCGGCCATGCGCGCGTAGTCCCTTTTCTGCGCGAGCTGTCCCAGCATCGACGGGTTCAGGTTGCACCGGACAGGCCTCCAGGCAGGCGGAGCACTTGATGCAGGGGTAGACCCGCCGTCGGTCGAGATCCGGATCATCGCGTTCCAGCACCACCACACCGGAGACCGCCTTGGTGACGGGCACGTCCAGCGAGGCTACCGACATGCCCATCATGGGGCCACCGAGAATGACCTCATGGGCATCCTCGGTCGTCCCAACCTGCTCGAGCAGGAAGCGCAGCGGCGTCCCGATCGGCACCAGATAATTTCCCGGGCGCTTGACGCCAGGACCGCTCACGGTGACCACGCGCTCGATCAGGCCGCGACGCTCGCGGCAGCAGCTCACCCATCTGCGCCAGGGTGCCGACGTTGTAGACCGCCACGCCGATGTCCGCCGGCAGCCCCCCGACCGGGACCTCCCTGCCCAGCAGGCTCTTGATGAGCATCTTCTCCGCCCCTTGGGGGTACTTGGTCTCGACCGCCTCCACGCTGATATGGCCGAGCTTCGGCAGCCGTTCCCGGATGTCGCGCGACCGCGTCGAGCTTGTTGTCCTCGATCCCGATGATGGCGCGTCTCGCCCCGGTGGCCCTGCATGCGCGATCTCGATGCCTGCGATCAGGGCATCGGTGCTGCTCGAGCATCACCCGGTGATCGCAGGTCAGATAGGGCTCGCACTCGCAGCCGTTGACCACCAGGGTCTCGATCATTCGACCCTCGGGCGGGGCGCATCTTGACGTGGCTGGGGAAGGCCGCGCCCCCCAGCCCCACCAGGCCCGCCTCCTGGACCGCGGCGATGATGTCTTCCAGTGCCGAGCGCGCTCAGGTCACGTGGCATGTCGTAGAGCACCTCCTGGGTGGCCGCCTCGTAGACCTTGAGGTAGATGGCGCGCGCCTTCGGCCCCTCCGCCGTCGGCGCCAGGTCGATGGCCCGGATCACGCCGGTGGCGGGGGCGTGCATCGGCACCGAGAGGAAACCGTCGGCCTCGGCGATGGGCTCGCCGCGGACCACCTCCTGCCCGACCTTGACGATCGGGACTGCCGGCCGTCCCTTGTGCTGGGCCAGCGGAATTACCAGCTCGGGCGCGAACGCCAGGCGCCGGATCGGCTTGTTCGCGGTCTGCTCCTTGTGCTCCACGGGGTGTATCCCGTGGGGAAAGGTCTTGCGCGGCGCGAACATACTGAGAAGACTCATCGAGTTACCTTACCTCACCGCGATAGCTCGCCGCGGAGGAAGTTGGGGTGAGCTTGCGGACCCCAACGATCACCAGGCCGTCGGCAACGGCTACGTTATGGTTCGCTCCTCCCGCCATCCTACTGGTACTTCTCCGCCCGCTTCATCAGCTTGTCCAGGTCCTTCTCCGCCGGGTTCCAGGGCGTGCCCGGGATGGATGCAGCCGGCGGTGCATTTCTCCGCGGCCTTGACGATGTCCTTGTAGGGGCCACCCTTGGGGTCGACGACGATGGCCTGCTTCTGGTCGTTGTAGGCGAAGATCTTGGGGTTGATGGTCGGTGCACTCGTCGCAGGCGGTGCACTCGGGGGTCTCGATCCAGACCGGCTCCCAGTCGCCGGCGGCGGCGGCGCCGTTGCCGCCATTGCGCCGCTGCGGCGCCGCTGTGGCCGCCGCTCGCGACGTCGGCCAGGGCGCCGGCACTCGCCGCCGGTCGCCATGGCCAGCAGGCTGGCGGTCAGCTTCTGGGCCATCTCGGCCTTGGCCTGGTTGCGCACCGCTCCTCGTCGAACTGGTGGTCCATGCCCACCAGGCCCTTGAGCTGGCGCCAGAAGTCGCAGCCGCTCCTCGCAGGAGCGCACCAGCTCCTCGGCCACCAGCACGCGCATCAGGCGGTTCTTGGCGTCCACCCCCCAGATGTAGGGGAACCGGCCCTCGCGGTCGTCCGCATCCATTTCCAGGAACTCGTGCAGGGGCACCATGTCCTCGTTCCAGGTCTCCGGCGGGGCCTTGCGGAAATGCTTGCGGAAACGGCCCTCGGTCATGGCGAAGTCGGCGAAGGTCATGGGCACCTCCATCTCGCGCCTCCTTGCCGGTCTCGTCCTGGTAGTTGAGGGTCCAGCTGATCCAGTCCTCTTCGAGGTCCGGGTTGCCCTCGATGGAGCAGCACTCCTCGAAGGTGGTGCCGGCGTCCGGGTCGAAGCGGAACAGGGGATAGGCGCGCGACTCCACCGCCAGGCGGCTCTGATGCTCGGAGCAGTCGTCGCCGACGCCGTGCTCCGGCTGGCAGACCGCATAGACGTTGAACAGTGCCGGGCGGCGGCTGTTCAGGCCGTCGATGTAGCCCTCCAGCAGGTGGGTCATGTGTGAGATGGCCCCTTGCAGCACGAAGCTGGAGCGGTGCGCCATGCCGATCAGACCCATCTCCTTGCGGATCTCGGTCTTGCCCTTCCATGCCTTGCCGTAGGGGCTCATGTCCGCCACCTGGCCGATGAAGCCCGAGGTGCAGGCCTGGCCGCCGGTATTGGAGTAGACCTGGGTGTCGAGCACCAGCACCTTGATCGGGAGGCCCGACATCAGTGCCCGCGACAGGTTCTGGAAGCCGATGTCGTACATGGCCCCGTCGCCGCCGATGCTGACCACCGGCGGGCACAGCAGCCACTCGTCCGTCGGAGAAGTCCTTCCAGCTGAAGTAGGTGAAGAAGGACCCATGCTCGGCCGCCTGGTACTTGCCGTCCAGCTCCAGCTTGGCCTGGCGGATGGCCTTGAAGCCCTCCGCCATCTTGCGCATGTGGCCCTCGAACAGGCCCATGGCCACCGAGGGCGCGTCCTGGAACAGGTGGCTGGTCCAGGGGAAGGGGTAGGGGTTGAAGGGGAAGGTGGAGCCCCATACCGAGGTGCAGCCGGTGGCGTTGACGATGCCCATCTCGCGCGCGCGGCTGGTCGTACTCGGTGTATCGGGCCTTGAGCTGCCGCAACCGGTCGAGGAGCCCGGTCACCCACTTGAGCCAGTCCGGGTCCACCGGCTGCGCCTTCTTGTCCTGATCCAGCTCGGCCGAGAGCTCCGCCAGGGTGAGGTCGGTGTCCCGGTGGGCGTCCAGGGCCTTGCCGATGGCGGCGGTGTTGCTGAGGTCCATGCTCTCCGCCAGCCTGAGCCGCACATGGGTCTCCAGGCGGTTGATCAGGTCGTCGATCTCGGCCAGGTGGCGCTTGACCCGCGGCTGCATCAGGGCGGTGACCGTGGCGGTGAACAGGTGAATCACCGTCTTCTCGCCGCAGCCCATGCAGGCGCCGTCGCCGGAGACCAGGGAATTGTAGTTGGCCTTGTCGAGCAGCAGGGTCTCCAGGGCGCCGACCTTGTCGTCCAGGTCGTCGATGCGGATGAAATCGGGGTCGGTGGTGGGCAGGTCGAGCCAGATGTCCCACTTGGCCTTCATGTCCGCGATCGCCTGCTCGGTCTGGGGCTCGGCCACCAGGGCGCCGTCGTCGCAGACCTCGATACACTCCATGCAGCCCTTGCAGGTGTAAGGGTTGACGGTGATGCTGAACAAGCCGCCGCTGCCCTTCTGCTTCTTCTCCCGGTTGGTCCAGTAGGGCTTGGTGACCGCGAGCTGGAAGTCGCCCAGGGCCTGCAGGAAGAGCCCCATCTCCTTCTCGAGCGATGCCTTCTGCTCCGCATCGAGCTCGGCGGCCGCCAGGGTCTCCAGCACCGCCTGATCGAGCAGGGTGCGTACCTCCGCGGCCTCGCCCGCGCCCTCGAGCAGCTCGCGCAGGCGCTTCTCGACCTTGCGCGTCTCGCGGCGCAGGTGCTGCGTGGGCATGCCTCGCTCGACGCGCAGGATGGCGGTATTGAAGACATCCGCGACGCTGTTGACCAGGCCGGGGATGGCGCTGTCCGGGCAGGTCGAGAAGCAGTTGCCGCAGGCGGTGCAGTTCTCGGGCAGGAACTTGGGGTACTCGAAGCGGATCTGGGTCATGTCCCGATAGACGCCGGTGGAGGCCGGCATCAGGCTCAGGGCCTGATAGGGGTCCGCCAGATTGTCGCTACCGCGGCCGGTGGCGTAGAAGTAGCCGGTCTGCTCCCAGAAGCGGTGCACGTCGGAGATGCGGCCGTCGCCCTCCGGCAGCTGCTTGAGCATCACGGGCAGGCCCGCCGGCTTGCGCGGCGATCGAGCTGGCCGGCGCCGAGGGTCTTGTCGGTGATCTCCACGATCTCGTCGAAGCCGCGGCGCACCACGCGCACGTTGTCCTGCACCACCCGTTCGCCCTTGGCGCCGAACTTGGCGCGCAGCTGCTCCTCGATGGCGTTGAACAGGCCGTTTTCGTCCAGTCCGGCGCGCTCCATCAGCGGCGAGGCGGCGAAGAAGGCGCCCTGGAAGGCGTTGCCCTGCATGCGGAACTGCAGCTCCGCGGTCCGATGCCTCCTCGCGGGCGATCTTGAAGCCGTCCACGTAGAAGACGCGGATGCCGTGCTCGACGATGAACTGCCGCGCCTGGGGCGGGAAGGTGGCCCACACCTGCTCGGCGCTGTCCAGGCTGGACTGGATGATGAAGACCCCGCCCTTGTCGAGGCCGAACAGGGGATTGGAGTGGGTGAAAACGTTCGGGTCCGGCGACATCACCACGTCGACGTAGTGGTACTCGCAGTTGAGCCGGATCGGCTCGGGCGCCGCGGACAGGAAATAGGTCGTCGGCTGGCCCTTCTTCTCCGAGCCGTACTTGGGGTTGGCGCGGATGTCGAAGCCCAGCAGCTCGAACAGGGTCATGGCCAGGTTCTTGCCGGTGGTCACCGCGCCCCAGCCGCCCACCGAGTGCATGCGCACCGTGATGGCGCCCTTCGGCAACAGGTTCGGGTTCTCGCTGCCCTTGAGCGCCAGGTCCGCCGACCTGGGGATAGGCGTCCGCGCAGGGCCTGCAGGCGGATCTCGTCCTTGGGGTCGGCTGGTCCGCGCAGGAAGTCCACGGAGAGATAGAAGAACCGCTTCGTGCCGGCCGTCTGGCAGCATGTTCTCCACCGCCGCGATCAGCCCCTCGGGCTGCAGGTCGCGTGAGCCCAGGCCGTAGCAGCCCGAATAGAGGCGTGGCATGTCGCCGGGCTTGTAGGTGGCATATCCGGGGTAGGGATGCCGTTCGCCCTTCGGCACGCTGCCGTTCTCCATGCACTTGGAGAGCGCCGCGCGCACCTCGCGCATGATCGGGAGGTCCTCCGCCAGGGGCTGGTCGGTGCGCTCGAGCACCGCCACGCCCTTGCTTGCCCTTGAGCAGCGTGCCGATGAGATCCCCGGGGAAGGGTCGGTACATGGTGAGGTTCACCACGCCGACCTTGAGCTTGCGGGTCTCGCGCAGATAATCGGCCACCGCCTCCGCCTGGACGATCATGCTGCCCTGACCGAGGATCAGGTAGTCCGCGTCGTCGATCTGGTAGCCGCTCACGCGGCGGTAGCGGCGACCGGTGAGCTCGTAGTATTCCGCCATCACCACGTCGGCGATGTCGGCGATGTGCTCGAAGAAATAGGGCCGCTGGGCGGCCACCGCCTGCATGTAGGCGTCCTGGTTCTGCACCGAGCCGGACAGCATCGGCCTGTCCACGTCCCACAGCTCCGGTACCCGGCGGCGGGTCTCGCCATAGACCAGCTTCTGGGCCGGGGTCGGGCACTCGATCATGTCCTCCGGGTGGCCGAGAAACTCCTCCACCAGCTCCCGCTCGGGCACCTGGAGCGGCTCGATCAGATGGGTAGTCAGAAAGCCGTCCTGGGCCACCGCCGCCGGCGTCAGGGAGAGCTCCGCGATCTTGCGGCCGATCAGATTCAAGTCCGCGGCCTCCTGCGCGTTCTTGCCGAAGACCTGGAAGAAACCGGTGTCGTCGATGCAGTGATAGTCGTCGTGGCCGCAGTGGACGTTGAGGCTGGCCTTGGTGATGGCCCGGCAGCCGACGTTGAGCACGTAGGGCAGGCGCTTGCCGACCGCGGCGTAGAGCGACTCGTGCATGAAGGCCACGCCCTGGGCGGAGGAGAAGTTGGTCGCGCGCAGCCCGGACATGGACATGCCGGCGGTCACCGCCGCGGCGGCGTGCTCGGACTCAGGCTCGAGGAAGACCAACGGGCGGCCGGAGACGTTGATATGCCCGCTCGCGGTGGCCTCCGCCCAATATTCGCCCATCTGGGTAGAGGGCGTGATGGGATAGGCGCCGGCGGCATCGGATGCCTCGCGTTCGCACATGATGACGGCGCTGTTGCCGTCCATCGCCATGCGCACACCGGGGTACTTGAACGTCTCTTGGTCTTTTTTACCGAACATGGCCTTCTCTTCCTCGGGCATGGATTTCTGGACCGCCCGGACACCCCGGGGCGCGGCCCTGTTTCAGGCGATCGGCAGCGCCTCTTTGCGGACCACCTTGCGCGCGTCCCTGCCCTTCTCCAATCGGCCGCCCTGCTCGAGCCAGACGATGGCGCCGGTCGGACAGCGCTCGATCGCGACCCGGGAGGCGAGGCCATTCTTGGCGTAGTCGATCACCGCCAGATTGTCGCGGATCTCGATGAGGCCTTCCGGCGAGTCCTGGGCGCACCGGGCGCAGGCGGTGCAGATCACCCCGCACTGCTCCTCGGCTGCGCCACCGAATTCACGGTTGCTGCAGGCCACCCATAGGCGGCGACTCACCGGCTGAATGCTGAACAAGTCCTTGGGACAGACATCGACGCAATCGCCGCAGGCGGTGCAAGCCGAGTCGGTGACCACGGGCAGGCCGTGGCGGTCCATGCGGATGGCATCGAACTCGCACACGTCGGCGCAATCCCCCAGGCCCAGGCAGCCCCAGGCACAACCCTTGCCGCCACCGGAGACCAGCGCCGCGGCGCGGCAGGAACCGAGCCCCGCATAGGATGCGCGGATGTAGGCGACGTGGGATCCGCCGGCGCAGGCCAGACGCGCCACACGCTGCTCCTGAGCTCCCAGACCAACGCCGAGGAAATCGGCGATGACCTGATTCATGTCCTTGGGGTTGACGGTACAGAGGCCAGGCTCGACCTCACCCTTGACCAGCATCTCCGCGAACGGGCGACACCCTGGCGTGCCGCAGGCACCGCAGTTGGCGTGGGGCAGCAGGTCCTCGACCTGGTCGATGCGTGGATCCTCGAAGACGTAGAGATGACGTTCGCCACGACCAGGACCGTGGCCAGCATCAGCCCCAGCACGGTCATGAATCCAACGGCGATGAGTGTCGTTTCCATCGGCTCTACCGGTCCGAGAACATTGTCCTTCCGAGACAGGAACGGAATGTGTGCCCTGGGTCGCACACTGCAGAAAGCACCCGGAGCACGCAGAGGCCTCATATACCCGAAGGGGAACGGGAGCCCGGCAAATCCTGTATAGATTACAAATGGATAATATATTTAAGAAGTCAATTATCTTAATGGTCAGTATTTGCTTTTCCCGGCGGACGACCTGGATCAGGATGCTGCGGAGGATGGCGAGGGCTGGCTAAGGCGGAGCGCCAGGCCCCCAAACCAGGGGGTTCGGACGCGAGACGTGAAATGCGGCGGGCAGCCGAGGACCTCGCCCGATCGGGTCCGGTTCAGACCTTCACCCACGCTTGCACCGAGGCTCCCCCCAGCGCGCTCTCATGAATGTTGATCGCACCCCCATAGGCGACGCAGATGTCGCGCGCGACCGCCAGCCCGATGCCGTGACCCGGCGTGGCCTGGTCCAGCCGGGAACCCCGCTCCAGCACCTGCTTGGCCTGATCCGGCGGAATACCAGGGCCATCGTCCTCCACCCGGATACGCAGCCGCCCGGCATCCTCAACGGCACTGACGCGGACGCGCCGACGCGCCCATTTGCAGGCATTGTCCATCAGGTTGCCAAGCAACTCGGTCAGGTCCTCCTCCGCGCCGCGGAAGACCAGGCCCGGCTCGATGCGAAGATCGATCTGCAGGCCTTTCTCGCGGTACACCTTGGCCATCGAGGCGGCGAGCCGCTCGGCCGCCCGCGCCAGCGGCACGCGGGGCGCGAGCCCCGCCGCGGATCCGGCGCGAACGCGCGCGCGCTGCAGCTGGTAGGCGACCATGTGGTTCATCCGAGAGAGCTGCTCGTCCATCAGCTCCGCGGTTTCCGGGTCCAGGTCTTGCGGCTCGAGCGCCCCGCGCATCACCGCCAGCGGGGTCTTGAGACTGTGGGCGAGGTCACCTAGGGTGTTCTGCAGGCGGGTTTGCTGGGCGCGCTCGTGGGCGAGCAGGGCGTTGAGGTTACCGGTAAGTGCTTCCAACTCCGAGGGGTATTCGCCGCGTATCCGTTCCTGACGCCCGGCCTCGATCTCCGCAACCTCATCCGCGACCCGCCCCAGGGGCGTGAGGCCCCAACGCAGGGAAGCGACCAGAGCGGCCAGCGTGAGCAAAGACATGGCCCCCAACCAGCCCGCAAGCCCCGTGCGAAAGCCGGCAAGCTCCGCCTGGTAAGGGCCCAGGTCCTCGGCAATCGCGAAGGTGTAGGCGACGGGCAGCGGTCCCGTGGCCCAGGTGACACCGAAGCGCTCAACGAAGTAGTCCCGTCCGTCAGCGCCCTGGCGCTGATCGAAGGCCGCCCTCCCCGGCGGTAGCGGGCCGTCCAGCGGTGCGTCAAGGCCGATGTTGGACCGGGATTCCCAGATCCGATCGCCGGCCTCGTCCATCACCGCCGCGTACAGGCCGGACTGCGGCAGGCCCAGACGCGGCTCGGCTTGCTCGGAAGGAAGCGCCAGGGTCCCATCCTCGGCCTCGGCGGCGGCCATCAGCAGGTAGAGCTGTCCGAGCAGCCTTTGTTCCCTGGCCGAGCGTGCGCTGTCCTGAAAGGCATGTTCCAGCGCCAGGCTGGTCAGCAGGATGAAGATGGCCAGCACCACCGCGGCGGACAGGGCCACGCGAGCCCTCAGGGACTTCATGCGTCGCCGCCATCCCCCAGGGCGAAGCGATAGCCGCGCCCCCGCAGGGTCTCGATCGGCGACAAGGAGCCGTCCGGATCCAGCTTGCGACGCAGGCGCCCCACCAGCACCTCGAGCACGTTGCTGTCGCGGTCCTCGTCGTGGGGGTACAGGCGATCCGCCAGCTCCTGCTTGGAGAGAACCTTGCCACGGCTGGTCGCAAGATGTTCGAGGAGGCGGTACTCGAAGGCGGTCAGGTCAGGCTCGCGATCGCCGATCCTGACCGTTTGTGCGGCAAGGTCCATGCGCAGAGGCCCGCAGCGCAGCTCGCCTCCTGCCGCTCCCGCGGCACGCCGCAGCAGGGCGCGGAGGCGGGCCAGAAGCTCCTCCGGCTGGAAAGGCTTGGTCAGGTAGTCATCGGCCCCCGCCTCCAGCCCCTCTACTTTCTCCTGCCAGCTACCGCGCGCGGTGAGGATCAGGATGGGCAACTGGCTACCCCGGGCACGCAGCCGGCGAATGACGTCGAGCCCCGGTAGGCCAGGTAGCCCGAGGTCCACCACGGCGACGTCGAAGGCGTACTCCGAGGCGAGATAGAGGCCCTCGGCGCCGTCACCGGTATCCTCCACATCGAGGCCAGCTCGGGTCAGACGGTCCGCGAGCTGGCGGCGAAGTGCGGACTCGTCCTCGATAATCAGGATGCGCATGGCCTTCGCCGGGCATTACCGCCGGGGCGGGTCGACCGGGACATAGAGCACCTCGCCCTTGGGCGTCAGCACCTTGACCCGATAACCCTCTTTGTCTGGCTTGACGTTGAGCACGCGCCCGCCGGACTGGCGCCGAGCCGACTTCGCCGCCTGCTCGGGCGTGAAGGACCTCGCCTTTTCACGCTCGTCCTTACCGCCCTTCTTGCCTCCCGCGATCACAGAGGCGGGATGGACGATGAGGCAGAGCGCGATGATCGGGATAAGGCTGGCGAGCTTCATGTATGCGCGTCACTCATGCCGTGATGGAGCATCCGAGAATCTAGCACAGGAGCGGGGACTTCGGGATTGGCGCTGATCATGCGCCGCCGATCCCGCTTCCTCGCACCGACTCAGTCCCAGCCGCCACTGTAGGTGATGCGGAAACGGCTGCGACCGCCATAGTCTGGGCAGTAGCCGTCGTCCCAGTGGTAACGCCGGGCGGGAACGTAATCCCGATAATAGCGGTGCTCGTGGATGATCCCGCGAGGATGCTTGTGTTTGTGCTTGTGTTTCGCGACATGGCGCCAGCCGTGATCGTGTCCGTGGTGATCCCCGTGATGGCGGCCGTCGGCGAGCACGGAGCCCGGCAGCAGGGTGCCAGCCGCGAGGACTGAGGCGGCCACGAGGGCGATCATCAGGCGTTTCGGGTTCATGTTGCTCTCCTTATCCGTCCGTCAACGATGCATGGATCAGAAACGAAAGCGCGGCGCGCCTTCACTGCTGCGATCCACGGAAGCGGGCGATTGCCCATCCTCGGGAACCATCCTATGCGCGGGACGCTGAACCGCCCCTGAACCCGACACGGCACGCGAGCCGCGATCCCGCCCGGCGCGCGTCCCGGGCTCCGCGGCGGAAATGGAGGCCGCCCCCTGTTATTCGCCGTCCCGTTGAAGACCGGGGCCTGCCCGCGTACCATTCGCCCGGTCCCGGGTGGCATGCATCCAGGCGGCGGCGCGCAGGCGCTCTGCCCATCCAGCGTCGCGGCGGTCGCGGCGAACACAGGCGACTCGCACCAAGTGCCTCAATCCAAACCCACCGACGCGCTTTCCGGCCTCTACCCAACGACGGCAAGCGGCCTGCCCGTTGCCTGGAGCCAGGTATGCATTCCAGGCCCCCCACCGGTCTTCGCTCTCACCACTGAAGAGCAAGAGCACCCGGATCCCGCGACGCGCTACCGCCGCCGCATGATCCAGGTGATTGACACCGGCGGCGCGCGCTTCGCCCTGGTCGACAAGGCCTCGCCCCACGCCCTGTACGACCTCATGGTCAGCGCCATGCACCAACCGCCGCAACCCGCGCCCGTCGACGCTCCGCCGATCGGCGGGCAACTGCTTTGGCGCAGCGCGGCGAGCTTCGCGGCGTTCGTGTCCGAACCCGAGATGATGCGGGAGCTCGACCTGGATGGCGGACGCATGCATATCGCGCTCAACTGTGATCCCGGCACCCAAGACCGCGAGAGCTGCCAGGCTAACAAGCAACTGCATATCCACCTGCTGTACTGGCGCCGGGACGAGCTTGCCGCGCTCTCCCGCGCGGGGACCTTGGGCGAGATTGAGGACCTGCACCTGCGACGGCAGTCCCTCGATCCGCTGGCGTTCGTTGGCGCACACCTGATCCGCGACGCCCTCGGTGACCTGCCGCTCGGGATCCACGGGGCGGAGTTATTGCCGATCGACCATCAGGCGGTGATCGAGGGCAGTCGGCCCATGGGCTGTCTCCTGCGCCTGCCGGGATGGGGGGTGCTCGATGACCCCGCCCTCGAGGCGCTCGTACGCCGCATCCACTTGCGGCTCGAGCAAGCGGGCGCGCAAGTCCTCTCGGCATTTACCGGAGAGACGGCACCGCCGCCCCCCTGGCGCCGTCACCCACTGTTGCCGCGAGCGCGGATCCGGGACAACCTGCGGGATCTGTCCTGGTCGGAGCCCTCCCGCGCCGGGCTGGCACACCTCGCGGACCGACTGCGCGATCTGCGCCCCGCCCTGGCAGATCGATTCAAGCGCGGTGCACCCGGCCTGCGCAAGCACCACATGAGCCTGAACCTGCCCTGCTACTCGTTGAATCTGTATGCGCCGTTTTCCAACACCCGCGGGCGAACCCTCCATGATGCCGAGACCCTCTATCTGATCCTGCAAACCAAGCTGTTCTCGGCCATCGGCGGGGCTGGACTCGTGGGCCTGGGACGGGTTCCCAGCGTACGCATCCTGCGGGGAATCGGCTCGTTCGAGCCCGAAAGCTGGCATCGACGCGCCCGGTTTCAGCGCGCTTTCGCCGAATACAACACCGAGCGCCTGGCCGGAACCGCCGGGTTGGAGTTTGGCCCCGTGCGCCGGTTCGCAGACCTGGAACGGGGCTGGCGCGAGGCATAGGCCTCCCTGACAATCCGACCGCACCCCGAGCCTTCACGCCCAGTCGACAAGCAATCGATGGATTTCTCCGGTCTCGCCCCCTTCTGGATCCTGTTCTCGCTGCTCTCGGCCTTCTTCCATGCCTCGCGGCTCGCGGTCACCAAGCACCTGAGCTTCAGCTTTTCCGCCAAGGCGTTGACCCTCTATGTCAACCTGGCCAGTCTGGTGGTCACCTTGCCGCTGATAGTCTGGAACCACGACTTTCCGCTCGGCGACTGGCGCTATCTCTCCGCGGTGCTGCTCGGCGGACTGATCTCCGGACTGGGAGGCTGGTCATTGAATCACGCCATCACCATCGGCGAGATCTCGCTGGTGGGGCCCGTGATCTCGCTCACCCCGGGGTTCGTCGTCGTCATCGAATGGCTGATCACCGGCGATACGCCCGGCGTACTTGGGTTGATCGGCATCGCGCTGCTCGTTGCCGGCGGTTACGTGCTGAGCCTCGAACGGGAGATCGAGCACTGGTACACGCCGCTGATACGCCTCATCGCCGTGCCCGGCAGCCGCTTCAGCCTACTCGCCGCCCTCTGCTTCGCCATCGCCGCCACCCTGGGCCGCGTCGGCATCGGACTGAGCGATCCGCTGTCGTTCTCCGTGATGGTGGCGATCGTCAACCCGATCGTCCTGTACGCGCTGTTCAGCCTGCAGGACCGGCACTTCTACCGCGAGGTGGTCAACGACAATCTCCGCCGCGAGGCCAAGCCCTTGTTGTTGCTCGGGGTGCTGTTCGCGCTCATGCGCATCGCCGACCAGATCGCCCTGAGCCTGACCCTCGCCTCCTACGCGATGTCGGTGAAGCGCACCGGGGGGATTTTCTCCGTCCTGCTCGGACGCATCTTCTACCGGGAGCATCACATCCCGGAGAAGCTGGCGGGAAGCGCGGTCATGCTGGTGGGACTGCTCGCGCTGATCTATGGCTGAGCAGCGCCTGATGCTCTGCTCCTTTTGCCATCAAGGCCCCCGCAAGTCCTCGCCGAGCTGATTCTCGCTCCGGAAGCGGTCCGCCTCGCGCACGATCGCGAGCCGCGACCGCACCGGGCCCCATGCGGCCTCCAGCGCCGATGACGCGTCGCCTTCCGCCCACAGGCGCCAGAGCGCAGCGGCGTTCTCCCAGTAGGCAGCGGCGACCTCGTGACCGTCGGGACTGAACCCGGCGAAGGCCACGCCGCCGAGCTCGCCATCGAGCACTAGGTAGGACGAGAGGTCGCCGGACTCCTCCCGCGGCGCCTCCCAAAGCCGTAGCACACCGTCCCGTGAGGCGGTGAGCACCCAGCGGCCGTCGGGGCTGAACTCCGCATGGTAGATCCGGTCCTTGTGTCCGCGCAGGGTTGCCAGGGACGCTCCGGAGAGGCTCCATATCCGCGCCGTTCCATCCAGCGAGGCGGTCACGAGGCGTTCGCTATCGGGCGCGAAGCCCACGCTGTAGAGATTTCCCGTATGACCCCGGAGCGCGACCGGCGCGGCACAGCCCTCGGCGCTCAACCCGATCAGAGTGCCCTCGCCGTTATCCCCGGCCGCCGCGATCCAGGAGCCATTCGGCGCGAAGGCGAGGTCGAGAACGGGACCAATGCCCAGCTCCACCTCACATCGTGTGTCGACCTTCCTCCCCGGCGCGAGAGAAAAAGACGCAACACCCCCGCGTCGCTCCCAGCCGCGATCAGCGTCTTGCCGTTCCCGCCCGGCGCCGAGGCCACGGCTTGGATCCGCGCGTTCCCGGCGGCGAGCGCCACCGGCGATGCGGAGCAGGAGCGTAGGTCCCACAGGCGCAGCGGCGCGGAGCCGTCATTCGACGACGTCAGCAGCCAGTCCTCGTCCGGGCCGAACAGGGCGTGATAAGCCTCCACCTGCGCATCCCAACCGCCAAGCGTGAGCACGCACGCGGCGGAGCCGGTCATCAGATCCGACACGCGCACCGTTCCGTCATAGGCCGCGCTGGCCAACAGCCGCCCCGAGGGCGAGAACCCGACCCGCCGCACCTTGTCCTCGTGTCCGGGGAGATCCCAGAGAAGCTCTGGCATCGCGTCAGGGGACCCGCGATCGTAACTCCAGACCTTCACGCTGCCTGAGAAGCTTCCGGTCCCGAGCCACAGGAGGTCGCGCCCTTCCCGCCCGTCGTCCGGCGCCGAAGTCATGTCGAGGTGCCAGACATGGTCATCGTGAGGCAGCGCGTGCATGACCCGGGACCGGGGCGTGACGCTCCAGAGGCGGGCCGACCCATCGAGATCGGATCGGGTCAGGACACGGCTCCCGTCGGCGCTGAAACGGGCGTCGGATACGGCGGCGTCGTGGCTGAACTCCGCCAGCTCCTTGCCGCTGTCGAAGTCCCACAGGCGAGCCGTCTTGTCGAGCGAGGCGGTGAGCACGAGCGCCGACTCGCCAGGCCGGGCGGGCGGCTGGAGGACCGCGTGCTCGACGCTGAGCTCATGCTGTCCGATCACGGTCGCCGACGCGTCTTCCGAGAGATCCCAGCGCACCACCTGGCCCGCGTCGTCCACTGAGACCAGGTAACGTCCCTGCGGGCCAAAGGCGACGTCTCGCACCGCCGTCTTGTGCACGTCGACCACGCGATCGGCGCTTCTGGTCTGGAACAGCTCCCGCAGCAGTTCCCCATCGACGTCGTACACGCGAACCCGCTCGTCCGCCGCGGCGATGGCGATGCGCTCTCCCTCGCCGTCGAAGACGGCGCGATTGAACGGCCGCCGCAACGGGCCTTCCTGCGGCAGGGCGAGCAACACCTGCCCGTCGCGCGAATCCAGCAGGCGAGCGCGTCCCTCTCGCGAAGCCGTCAGCAACCGATCGCCATCGGGCGAGAAGGCGAGGCTGCGGATCTCTCCGTCCTCCATCGGCACGTCCAGTGGCGGGGCGTCCGGATTGTCGAGATCCAAAATGCACACGCCGACGCGCCGCGGCGCGGTTTCCCGGGCGAAGGCGAGATAGCGCCCTGCCTCATCCACGGCCACGGCGCTCGGGCCTGCGAGCCCGGCGCAAGCGTAAGTCGCGGCCGGCGTCCCCGCCACGGGCACGGGCAGACGCCAAACGCCAGGCGGGCCAATGGCGAAGACCGCGGATTTCAGCCCCCGGCCAGCGAACACCAAGGCGCGTACGTCCAGTTGCGGGCCGGCGATCACCTGCTCCGGCACGAAACGCCCGGCGTCGAGCCGCCACAGCGTGCCGCCCTGCCCGGGCGCGAAGGTGGCGAGCCGTTCGCCGTCGTCGCGAAAGGCTGGCGGCACATGCACTTGGCCTTCCACCACGGGCGGCTGCGCCATGGCAACCAGCCGGTTGGTGGTAAAGGCGCGGCTGAGCACGTCGAGCGCCGCCAGCGGCAAGTATGGACCGGCGTCGAGCCCGATGGCCACCGCCATCGGCGTGTTGCCTCTCGCGATGGCGAGATTCGCCTCGTTGAGCAGGCTGCGGTGCAGATGCACGGTGGCCGTGCGCGAGGCGCCCCAGGCCCAGAAGGCCGTGCCGGAGGCAAGCAGCAGTAACCCGGCGAGGGCGACGCCAGTGACGCGCACCAGGCTGTGGCGGCGGCGCTGGAGGCGCAGATAGTCCTTGGAGCGGGAGAGAAACTCCTCCTCCAGGGGTTCGAGCTCCGCGGGGTAATTCGAAGCGAATTCCGCGGCGGCCGCGTACGCGCTATCGCTCAGCAGGTAATCCAGGTTGCAGTCCGTGCGCTTCCACAGGCGCGCCTGCCTTGTGATCTGGTAGCGGCGGCGCAATGCGTCCCGGTTTTGTTCCTGCGCAAGCCAGTCCCGAACCGGCCCCCATCCCTCGAGCAGGACCGGATGGGTCAGGGAGACGGTGGGGAAGTAGCTGCGCCAACCCGTTTCGACGGGGGCCTCGGGATCGGAATCCCGGCGATCGTCGTCTTCAACAGGTTGCATGGCGCCGCCCTGGCGGCCCGAAGCGCGCAGTAACCTCTTGGCGGCCGTGACCCGCAACGCGCGCGCCAGCAAGCCACGAAAGCTCAAGTCGAGCGCCGGGCACGCAAGCTGCAGATTGGGATCGGGGACGGCATCGGTCACGAGCAGGCGCGCCTGGATCAGTGCGTGTACCAGGCGCCGGCAGTCGGGAACCGACTCGAGGGTAGTCAGATCGGCAACACGGGCGGAGGGCCCGGTACCCTTCTCCAGGGTCATCACCGCCCTGCAGAGCATGGGCAAGGCATCGCGCGCGGCCGCATCCAGCTGCCCCCAGACCCGCTCCGCGCGGCGGACGGCCTCACCGGCGATTCCGCCCGCGGCCTTCAGCGCCCGCAGCGTCAGGTACCCCGGGCGCGGGCGATCGCCGCGCTTTTCCGCCATTTCGCCATCACGGGGTTCCAGGCTGTCGCGGTAGAGCGCGTCGAGCGTTCCCTCGAGCAGGGGCGGCCACATCTGGAAGCGATTCGCCTCGGTCTCGAGCGCTTCGACCACGCCGTGCGTGCCCTCGGACTCGTATTGGATACCTGCGACCAACGCGGGAATCTCGACGATCTGCCTGATCCGGACCGCCGGTGGCGCGTCCAACGCCATCCAGCCGGGGCCGGCAGCGAGTCTGCCCAGATCGCCAAGAAGGGGTACATCTCTCAGGTACGCGGAACCCAGCACCGCCACCACCCAGGCCGAGCCGTTCGCAGCAAGCGCCATCAGCGCCCTGCAATAGCGCTCCCGTTGGCGCGGTGGCATTTCGTCGGACAGCAGGCCCTCTAGCGGATCGACGACGAGGACCAGACGGACAGCGGGCCCCTCCTCCCCGCCCTCGGCCCGCAGGGCGCCGGCCAGGCCGTTCAGCGAGGCCGTGATCTGGGCGTCGGCCAGGTCCGGCTCATCGGCCAGCGTGCGGCGCAGGAGATCGGCACCGACCCCGATCGCGGAGAGCAGGTCACCCAGCACCTCCTTGGCGCATAGGGCCTCGGCGAGTGCACGGAGCGGATCGCCGGGGTCGGCTCCCGGCTCCGTCAGGCACCAGCGGCAACCTGCCACGCCGGCAATCTGATACGGGCGCATCAGGCGCGGCAGGAGACCCGCCCGAATCAGGGAGGACTTGCCGCATCCGCCGGGCCCGCTGACGAGCAGAAAGCCGCGACCCGCATCCGACAGGGCCTCCAGGCGGCCGATGAGATCTCGGGTCTCGCTCTCACGCCCGGTAAACACGCGCTCATCGGCAAATTCGTAGGGCCGATCCGCGCGGAAGGGACTGCCCACCCAATCCCGCGCGCCGGACCCGCGCTTCTCGACGAAAACCCGGCGATTGAGCAGCTTGCGCAGCTGCACCTCGACCAGATTGCGGAAGGCGGCGTCGCTATCGAAGGTGCGGAAGGCGCGCTTGAATGACCCATCGGGATTGAAGAAGTTGTGCTGGAAAAACTCCTCCAGCCGCTTGCGCTCGTCGATGGCCTCGAGCGTCGCTTGCGGGTTGGTAATGTCCACCAGCTTCGGGTTGGTCTTCTTGTAGACCAGGACCTCCGGCCGCTCGCCGCTAGCGGGGCCTTCCACGGCGTCGAAGAACTCCCACTCGGTGCCGGTCATGCCCGCGTAGGGCTCCTCGGGGAGCGGAAAGCCGAGCCGGGTCCAAAGCACGACCAGGACGATGTGGCAGTCCGCGGGTCGCACCAGGCCCGCCTGGAAGGTTCTGTCGGCGGTCAATGCCTCCTGCTCCCAAAGCACCGGCTCGATCCTGAAGTAGGGCAGGAAATCCTGGCTCAGGCGCTCGATGACATCCTTGACGATCGCTCGTTCGTGTTCCACGTCCGCGGGCGAGGACACAAAGATTCGGACACTGGCCTGATGCATGATCTAGAAGGTCGCCGCTGGAGGCTGCCGGGCCTTGGGTTTGACTGAGCTGCAAAATATAACGGCGCAGGCGTCGCGAAGACAGGATCATCGCCGGCCAGGCGCCTGAATCCGATCGTTCTGTGCTCGTGACCCTTTACAATTAGAGGGTTCGCGCAACCAATTCGCATCTCGGCAAAGGGGTAACGCACCGATGGACGACCGCTTCCAGATCGTGTTCTTCGGAGAATTGATCGGCGATACCAAGGCGGAGGACGCCGCCAGGCGTCTGCAGTCCCTGTTCGGTGTCCCGCAGGCCAGGGCGCGCGAGCTGCTGTCGGGCGGAGAGCGGCGCGTGCTCAAACGCGACATCGACGCCATCGCCGCCGAGCAGTATCGCTCCGCGCTCGAACGGGCCGGTCTGGCGGTCGCGGTCGAACCAACCGAGCCGCTCGGCCCGGCGGACATGGAATCGAACGAGCTCGGCCGGACACAGCAGCCGGAACGCTGCCCCACCTGCGGCTCGGCGCGGATGGCCAGCGGCGAATGCCTGGATTGCGGGATTGCGCGGGACCCCACGGCCGGGCCGAGAAAGGTCCCCGCCGCGCACGGTCTGAGCTGGGTCGCGCGGGGGTTCTGGCACTTCAGGACGGGCGCCTTGGCCTGGATCCTGATCACCGCCATCTTCGTCGCCCTGTCGGTCGCCGTCGGCCTGATCCCCTTCGTCGCTGGCATCGTCGTCACGATTCTGAGCCCGATCCTGGCCGGCGGGGTGATGCTAGGCGCCAACGAACAGGACCAGGGGCGCGCGCTTCGCGTCGAGCACCTGTTCGCCGGTTTCTCCGCCAACGCCGGCCCGCTCGCCCTGATCGGCGTGCTCTACCTCGCGGGCACGATCCTTATCGCCGTTGCCGCGGCAATCATGCTGGCAACGGCTATGGCGCCGCTGATGTCGGCGACCGGGTCGGAGCTGGCGCGGATGCAGGATTCCGAGGCCGTGTTCGAGCTGGTCGGACCCTGGGTGCTGGCCACGGTGCTGATCGCGTCTCTCCTGTTCGTGCCGCTGGTGATGGCGGTCCTGTTCGCCCCGGCCCTGGTGGTGCTCGACGGCCTGGGGCCAGCGGAGGCGATGCGGCTGAGCTTTGCCGGCTGCCTGGTCAACGTCCTACCGTTCCTGCTTTACGGCCTGATCGCGCTGGGGCTGGCGTTCCTGGGCGCACTCCCCCTCGGGCTCGGTCTGCTCGTGGTGTGGCCGACCCTGATGGCAGCCGTCTACGTGGCCTATCGGGACATCTTTCACGGCTGAGCAGGCAAGCCGACGCCCTTCCCGCTTCGGTGGACAACCGCAGAGCTTTCTGTTTCCCTGGACTGCCCGCAGTTCCGTCCCCGGAGCCATGATGGTCCGCCGCACCCTGTTCCTCGGTCTCGCCGCGCTGCTCGCCGTCGTCGCCATAGGGGGCGCTTTTCTGTTCTGGGCGGCCAAGCGCGCGGAGCCCCATTACGCCGGGGAGATCTTGCTCGCGGGGCCAACGGCGCCGATCACCGTGCGGTATGGCGCCCATGCGGTCCCGAGCATCGAGGCGGAGAGCCTGCAGGACCTGTTGTTTGCGCAGGGCTACGTGGTGGCCTCGGAACGCATGTGGCAGATGGACCTGCTGCGCCGGCTCGCCTCCGGCCGCCTGGCGGAGGCGCTCGGTGAAGACGCGCTCAAGGCGGACCGCTTCTTTCGCACCATCGGGCTGGCGAAGGCCGCTCGGGAGGGGCTGGATGCCCTGGAAGGGCCGTACCGGGAGATGCTGGAGGCCTACGCGGCGGGCGTGAACGCCTATCGTGAGCGGGCGGTCGGCAGGCTTCCGCTGGAGTATCTGATCGCCAGGTTCGAGCCAGCGCCCTGGACCCCCGAGGATAGCCTGGTCATCGGCGAGTACCTGGCCTGGACCCTGTCCTTCAACCTGCGCTCGGAGCTGGTGTTCCTGCGCCTCGCCGCACGTGTGGGCAACCAACGCGCGGCCGAGCTCTTCCCGAGCGACGAGGGCATCCCCGCCCCGGACGATGCGACGGACCTCCCCTCCTTCGCCGCCGCGTCCGCCGCCGGCATCGAGAGCCTGCTCACGCTTCCCGCCGGCTTCGGCCTTCCCTCCCCGGGAGCCGCGAGCAATGCCTGGGCGGTGACCGGCGAGCGTACCGCCGACGGCGGCGCGCTGCTTGCAAACGATACCCATCTCGCCCCGACCCTGCCCGGAATCTGGTATGAGCTGGAGATGCGCGCGCCCGAACTGCACGCCGCGGGCGTGGCGCTTCCGGGTGTCCCCTTGGTCCTCATCGGCCACAACGACGACCTGGCATGGGGCTTGACCACGGTCATGGCGGACACCCAGGACCTCTTCGTCGAACGCCCGACCCCGGACGGCAACCGGGTAGCGCGCCCGGCCGGCGCCGAGGAGGCCATCGTCTCGCGCCAGGAGGAGATCACCGTCAGGGGCCACGCGGAACCGCACCACCTGACCGTGCGTAGCACCGGCCACGGGGTCATCCTCAACGAGGTTCTCGGCGCAAACACCGGCACGCTCATGGATCTCGAGCCGGTGGACACCCCCCACCTGCTCGCGCTGCGCTGGACCTCGGATGTCCCGGAAAGAGCGCTCGCCGGGATCTTCGGGCTGAACACGGCATCCACCCTGGAGGAGGCCCGCGCGGCATCCCTGGAGCTCAAGCGTGCCTGCTTCAACCTGATGGCGGCACACCGGGACGGCGGCATCGCCTGGCAGGTGACGGGCACAATCCCGCGACGCGGGCGGGGATCCGGGGTCTTTCCATCACCCGGATGGGAGCCCGGCTACGGCTGGGAGGATTATGTCCCCCAAACGGAGAACCCGGGCATTCTCAATCCCCGGGGGTACGCCCTGATCACCGCCAACAATCGCACCGTCCCCGAGGACTACCAACCCAGCCTCGGACATGCGTGGATGGCGCCCTTTCGAGCCAGGCGCATCGAGGAATTGCTGGGCCAGCGGATCGCGCTCACCCCGCGCGACATGACCGACATCCAACTCGACCGCGTGAGCCTGGAGGCGAGACGGTTCAAAGAGTCCCTGGGGCGGGTTGCTCCGGAGATCCGCCTCATCGACCCGGAGGCCAGGCGCATCGCCGACGAGTACCTGATGACCTGGGAAGGCGACTTCGGGCCGGAGAGCCGGGCGGCTGCCCTTTTCGTGCTGGTCAGGCAGGCCCTGTTCGAGGAGCTGTTCGGCGATGAGCTGGGGGAGGACCTGCCCGCCCTGCTCTCCGTCGCCCTCTTGAGCTACAACGCCCTCGAGGCCGCGCTGCACTCGGGACGATCGAGCTTCTGGGATGACGTGGTCACCGCCGAGGCAGAAGGCCCCGGCCACGTCTGGGCGCGCGCCCTGCGCCGCGCCAAGTCCAAGCTCGACGAGACGCAGCCAGAGCTGGGCGAGCAGCGCCTGGATCGCCTGCGCCACGTGAGCTTTCCCCACGCCTTCGAGCGCACCCCCTTACTCGGTGACTTCTTCGGTCTCGGCCCGCTGCCGACGGGCGGCGACACGCACACCCTCAACACCTTGAAGACCTCGCCGGACGACCCTGGCACGGCCCTGTTCATCCCCACACTGCGCGTGGTCTACAGCCCGGCCGACTGGACCCAGACCGAGGGAACGCTCACCCTCGGCCAGTCGGGCCATCGCTTCTCCAGATACCGGGACGACCAGCTCGACGACTGGCGCGCCGGACACTACCACCCCTGGCCCTGGTTCGGACCAGACCCCGGAGACCGAATTGGGACCCTGGTGCTCAAGCCGGCACCCGATCGATCCGTTCCCTGATCCTCGGCTGGCGTTAGCGACGCGCTGGCCTTCTTCAGAGCGTCCCGCGGCACAGGGATGGGACGCCATTTTCGAGCGCGTAAGCGTCTGAAAATGTAGCCACCCAAGAACCACGCTTCTTGGGTGGCGAGCTGATTTTGGCCAGGATGGCCAATCATCAGCGTCTCAGCAACACCCGCTCCAGCGACTCGGAAACAGGCTCTCCAGGATCCCCGATCGATGGCATAGGGCGATGCCCAGCGGGTAGCCCCTGTATGTAACGATGACCTGTCCCCAACGGAGCCCATCGGTCTGGCCGCGAGCGGGCTGGACGTCCTGGCGTCGGAGGTAGGCTTCGCGCTGCTCAACGGTCAGCTCGAGCCGACCGCGGGTGGCATAAGGCCCGAGGAACATGGCCCCGGCCGTGCTGAGCTTAGGCCGGAGGATATTGGTGCGCAGCACGAACAGGCCCTTGGCCTCGACTGCCGGCACCCGTGGCGGCGCATGGTCGGCCGCGGTGAGATGGAGCCCGCGGCGGGTCTGGCGGTGGATGGCAAAGCGCTCCCATAGCTGATCTGGCAGACCATAACGCTCGCTCAGGCCCTCGATCCAGCCCGAATCCGGCTCGGCAGTCAGCACGGCCGATTCGGCCTCCAGGGCTACCGTGCTGTCCGCAACCTTCTCCAGCACCGCGATGAAGAAGCCGCCGGTGTCGTTGTGGTGAGGCCAGAATCGGATGCAGCCCTCCAGCTCGGACCCCAGATCCTCGCCTGCCCAGCGGGTGACACCCGGGCCGGTGCGAAAACCTCGAACCTCCGCCCGCAGGAGACGCACCCGCCCGTCGCATTCGCGCAGGATGTCGCGAACCACCAGCTCGTTCTCCTCCGGGGCCAGGGTGCAGGTAGAATAGACGACCCGCCCGCCGGCGCGGCAAACCTGGACCGCCTTGCGCAGCATGGCGCGCTGCCGGGCAGCGAGACGATTGGACAGGTCTGGTCCGAGCCTCGCCACCAGGTCCGGATTGCGCCGCAGGGTTCCCTCGCTGGAGCAGGGGGCATCGAGCAGCACGCGGTCGAACTGCCCGGCTTCGGCGGGCCAGTTGCCGGCGTCCTGACAGGTGGTGGAGACATTGACGACGCCCAGCCGGTCCAGGTTGCCCTGCAGCGCGCTGATACGGTCGGTGGAGAAATCGTTCGCGATCAGGGTGCCACGATTGCGCATCGCAAAGGCGATCTGCGCGGTCTTGCCGCCGGGTGCGGCGCACATGTCCAGCACGCGCTGGCCGGGAGCGAGGCCCATCAGAGTCGCGGGCACCTGGGAGACGGCCTCCTGCGCATGGGACAAACCGGCGCGATACCACCAGTGCTGACCGCCGCGGTAGCCCTCCGGCAGCACCAGGGAACCCGGCAATCCGGGGAGCGCGCTGGTCTCGACACCCTCTCCCGCCAGCAGCTCCGCGAGCCCGCCCGCATCGATCCGCGTCTGATTCGCCCAGATGCAGGGCGAGAGCGGCCTGCCCATGGCCTGCGCGAACGCGGGCCAATCGTCGACCAGCCCCCGGTAGCGGGCGAGGTAGGCAAGCACTTGCCGCGGGTCGGAGCGACGACGCGAGGCTGGGGGCCTGTTACCGCTCGTGCCGCCAGGTTGTGGCCGGGAAATGCTCTTCCCCCGGCCCTCGTTGTTTGACTGACTAGCGGCCAGGTATTCGCAAACAGGTCGCGTAACAAGCCACGTTCACATTGCCGCCGGAGTCGTTTCGGTACTGACATACCGAACGATCGGCGACGTCGGCACCCGAGATGTCACCAATACCACCGTCCGAGGGGCGGGCTCCTATGAAGGTAACATCCGCAGTCCATGTACTGATGACAGAGGCGTTACCCGCGAGCCGGTACCCCGCCGGGCACGGTGGGCTGTAGGTGGTCTGAGTGCCCGTGCCAATCGAGACTACCCCGCTACTTGTTACGTACTGGTCCGGCAGCGTTTGTTCCGGCGCAGAGAAAAAGCCCAGGAGGTCCACTACGACCTGCGTGGCAGAAACTCCTGAATAGACAAAAATATCGTCTCCCACGAACGTTGACGACCTAACCACCGCGGCATTCGCGAGGTTGACGCCAGCCTGATAGTTGAGGAGAGACACGTCAGGAATACCTCCACCCGTTTGAATCACACGCAGGTTGCCGTTTCCGGTCTGGTCGGTGGAGGTGATATTGATGGCAACCGCGGAGACCTCGAGAGAGGTCGGAATTCCACAGCTCCCAGCGAAACCACCTTGGGCGGAAAAGTCCGCCAGGTTGACCTGGAACTGTTTCCCCGCATCGGGGCCGATTCGACCCGCGAACCCTCCGGTGGCAAGGCGCGTATCGATAATGCGGCAGGGAGTGAGTGGCGTGAACACCAAGTCGCCATCCGTGCTTCCGAGTGTGAGTGGCACGCTCTCACCTGGCTCTAGCGAGACGGTATCCGGCCCGGTCAAGCGCCCTGACAGGGCTCCCGCCACCTCTTCGTAGCTTTGCGCCTGCATCGCGGCAAGGACCTTTTCCGGCGGCGCCGAGTTCAGAGCGGCGGTGAGTTCTTCCTCCCAACCCTGGGCCCAATCGAGAGCGTCCATGGTCTCTCGCCAAGACTCCACGATTCCCAGAACGACGGCCTCGCGATTAGACGTTACGTTCATCAAATCCTGCTCATGGAGTGAGAGCCCAGCATCGCCGCCAGTCGCCGTCGACTCCCCCGCCACAGCCCCAAACGTCAAGACGGCCAACATGCCGGCCGCACAAGCGCGATGGACCCAGGTTATTGTCTGCTTATTCATCACAACTGTCCTCTCGTCGTATCGGTAGCTTGTATTGTTAGATTCGGAGTAGCTGCATCCGCTCAGTGTCTGATTTCCAGCGCGAAGCCCTACAGTGGGCTTCGTCCTAGTTGTGCGGCGCTTAAGCTCTCTTTCTTACTCTGCCGACTTCAGACTCGGCCGAACAGACACACAAGAGGTGAGGCCGAATTGCTGTTTTTTCGGAATTCTGGCGCAACCAGATAAAGGTGTCCGTTCCCCTGCACAGAATAGCGTGAGGAGCAGCGCAGCGCCATCAGCCGTTTTTCAGCGTGAGCTAGTTGAGTATTTTGTCCGACACTTCAATAGCAAACAATGGCGGCACCCGCGTCCTTAAGCAGCATCGCCTGCGAATGCAACGAACGGATCGCCGCTCGATGTGCGGCGGAAACGACGATCAGGTGCCGGTGCATCCTGGAACATGGATGCGTCAGTGCCGGATGCGGATCGCGAAGAGGTCCGCTTGATCGACGCCTGCTCGGCTCGTGGTAACGCGCGCAGTGGGCAGAATCAAAAATAGAACTCCCTGCGCTCGGGCAACTCCGGCAGCTTTTCCCCCAGGCACCGGCGGCGGCATCGGTACCACAAGGTATGCCACCTGCGGCGATCCCTGCCCCGGAACAGCCGCCCCTCGCCTTCAGGTCGTTTCCCGACCGGTGGGGAACCGTTCGCGAAGGCCGAAACCACATCTGGCAGCATACTGGCGGCAAGCCTGACACTCTTGATGTACAGGTTCATTGGCCCGTCGCCCGGCTCCATGGCGGGGAATCCCCTCGCGAGTATCGCGCCGTGGTCCAGCTTCGCGTCCAGGTAGTGGATCGTGATGCCGACCTTGTGGAAGTCACGGTAGTAGAGCGGCCAGAAGGTCGTGTTGAGCCCGCGGTAGTCGGGCGCACACCCGAAATGAATGTTCACCGCGCCGCGTGTGGGGATGCTGAAAACCTCGGGTCGGAGGAGCGGGGCGCCGGCCGTCAGCAACAGATCCGGTTCGCACTCCCTGAGCAGCGCAATCCCCACTGGCGCATTGACCTGGTCGTAGCGCAACTGCAGGGTCTTCTCTGTCAGAGGCTGCATTTCCGGTTCCGGAAAGGCATCTCTCATCAACTGGCGATCCGCGCCGTTTAGCCAGTTTGAAAGGTAGGACCTGGCTTTCTTGAGATAGCGCCGAGGATGCCAGATCGGCTTGGGCAAGGCTTCCGCATCGGAAGGCGGCTGCGGATAGGAGATCTCAATCAGTCGCGACAAACCAACCCGGCGCTCCACTTCCAAGATGAGCGGCAGCAGGTCCGAGTCACAGGTACTGAGGAAAACGACGTTCATGATCTGTCGGCCGCGTGGCGATAGGTCACCAATCAGCCGCGATACCGTCGGTTCCTGCGACGAGACCGCGAGCCTCAGGAGCGATCCTTACTCCTGCAGCCGGACGATGTCTAGCGCGCGATCCGAACAACCCCGGGCAAGAGGCCCCGCGGTCGAGGCCACCCTCGCCGCACACGGGTGCAAGATCAGTCGAGGTCGCTCGCCATGAAGGCGTAGAAGGGGCTCAGCCCCTCGTCGTCCACCCAGCGCAGGTAAGCCGAGAACTGGTCCGCCATATCCTGCGATGGCAAGAAATCGGTGACGGATGCATCCCCGTCGATCGTGGACTCGAAAGCCACCAACGGGCTCATGCCCTGAGCCTTTACCCAACGCATGTAGGACGTGAACTCTTCTTCCATGGCCTGGGAAGGAAACAAGCCGGTGGCGGAGACGGCGCCGTTGATCGCCGGCTCCAGATCAAGGCTGGTGGGGCCCGCCATTTCGGCGGATCGGGCGACGCCCGACAATAGGAAGGCCCCGACGATTCCGGTAAAAAGAACGGATTTGAACATGGACATCTCTCCGGAAAATGTTATTCAGAATGTTAAATATATTAGTAAACACTTATGTATCGGGTTGCAACATTGAAGATGTAACCCAAATGTTTCAAAGTGCTCCGCCACCGGACCTTCTCGCCCCGCGAGCGCGCCGGGGCGGCGGCGCCAAACACCCACGATCACGTAAACCCATCGGAAGAAAATCCAATGACCGACGCCAATGACAAGACCCCCGTTGCCGCCTCGCAGCGTTCGGACGAGATCCGGCAGCAGGTCCGGGAGGACTATCGCCGCGTGGCCCTGGCCGCCGACGCCGGCTCGGCCTGCGGCGAGGCCATCAGCTGCTGCGGTGTCTCCGAGGAGGTGCAGATCAACACCCTGGTTTCCCTGCGGCTGGGCTACAGCGAGGACGACCTGGGCACGGTACCCGCGGGCGCGGACATGGGGCTGGGCTGCGGAAACCCGAGGGCAATCGCCTCGCTGCGCGAGGGAGAGCTGGTCGTCGATCTGGGAGCGGGCGGCGGGTTTGACTGCTTCCTCGCGGCGCGTGAAGTCGGGGAGACGGGACGGGTCATCGGCGTCGACATGACCCCGGACATGGTCAGCAAGGCACGGCGCAACGCCGGTCAGGCGGGCTTCGGCAACGTGGAGTTCAGGCTCGGCGAGATCGAGCACCTGCCGGTGGCGGATGGCGTCGCGGACGTCATCATCTCCAACTGCGTCATCAACCTGTCGCCGGACAAGTCCCAGGTCTTCCGCGAGGCCTACCGCGTGCTCAGGAACGGGGGACGCCTTGCGATCTCGGACGTGGTCGCGACCGCCGAGATGCCGTCGGATATGAAAGCCGACCCGAGGCTGCACTCCGGTTGCATGGCCGGCGCCGTGATGATCGAGGAACTGGAGGCGATGCTGGAGGCCGCGGGCTTCACCCGCATCTCGATCCGGCCGAAGGACGAGTCACGCGAGTTCATCCGAGATTGGGCCCCCGGGCGCGGCGTGGAGGACTATGTGGTCTCCGCCGCGATCGAGGCCTTCAAGCCCTGAGCGAATAGGCCCGAGAGACCCGCGAAGCCCCCAAGCCATGTACGACACGGTAAGCATCGACTGCCCCTGGTGCGGCAGCCCGACGGAAATCACCCTGGATTGCTCCGCCGGAAGCCAGACCTTCGTCGAGGACTGCATGGTGTGCTGCTCCCCGATCCTGGTCCGCATGAACTGCGATCCGGTCACCGGAGAGCTGGAGGGGCTCACGGCCGTGCGCGAGAACGAGTGACCGCGGGCGCCCGAATTCCTATCGACCCTCGCATCGAGACCCGAAGGCTACCGTTAGCGACAACGCCGAGTGTATGACCGCTCAGGCCGCTTGGACGGCCTGCCGGTAGCGGCTCTCGAGGATGTCGACCAGGCCGGGATGCGCGCCGACCAGGGGGGCCGGAACGACATGGAAGCCAGGGAACTCCGCCTCGACCCGGGCGCGAATCTCCTCGATGTCGCCGCCGGCCCCGGCGTGCCGGCCCGGCGAGAGGAACAGCATGGACAGGATCACCGACCCGTCACGGTCGGCCAGCGCGAGCCGGCGCAATGCGTCGGCGAGCAGTTCCCCGTTGAAGTCGTACTCACTGCCGACGCGCCGCTCCATCACCGCCTCGAAAGAACCGTCCCGCCTCCGAGGTCTTGCCGCAAATGCCCCGCGAGGACGCGGCGCACCTGGTTGACCTCCGGCAACGGCGAGCCATGATCGACCAGCACAACCCGTCGGGGATCGAGCCCCCGGTCGCGCGCGATGCGCCGAACGTTGTCCGCCAGGATGCGCCCGAGACGCGGCTCGCCCTCCGGCAGCGGACAGAGGACATCGGCCAGACGCAGGGCGAACGGACCGGAATCACGGCGGACGGCCTCGGCCTTGTCGGGGATAAAGCCGGTGAGGGCGCCGCTGCGCCCGAAGAACAGCGGCAGGATCAGGAAGTCCCGCGCGCCCGCGGCGACCCGGCGGCGCAGAAAGGACTCCAAGGTATCGGCCGGCCGGCCGCCGAGATCTCCAGCCGGGACACGGGACGCATGCAGCAGGGACACGGGATGCACCTGCTCCCCGACCCGCTCGGCCAGGGCCGACGCCAGGCGCCGCAGGCTCAGGGTGGACTCGGCCCGTGACGAGCCGTTATCGAGCAGCACGACGGTTCGCATGTAACTCACCACCCCGTCTTTTGGCAAAAAAGTGCGTCTTGAAAGGTTCAAGTCGCCCTTCGGACAAGTGGGGACTCGATCCTTGCGGCCAAGGGGGACCGGCTCTTTTCCCGCGCGCCGCCGGCGCGCTCGAGATAGAGGGAGGCGGCGCACGGCGCGGGCCGTTTCGAATGGGAACAGGCCGGGTCGAACCGGCGGGTCACGCGTTCGGGGAGGTACCGGACTCCTGCTCGGGGGCGTTCTTGAGAAATTCAGCGAGTTGCCGGTCGACCTCCAGCACATGGCCCATGAGCCAATCCTTGATGGTTTCCAGGGTCGAGATGTCTAGGGCCTTCCGCCCCGAGGCGCGAATCCCCCGCACCACGACGGCATACTCCGCGAGCAGGATGTCGTGCTCGCTCTTGTGCGCGGGGTAGTCTGGGTAGTCGAGGGTCCGCATCACGTCCTCCTCGCGTTGGAAGTGGCCGCGAACGTGCTGCCCGAGATCGTCGAGCACGCCAAGAAGATCGCTTGTGGATCGCCACTTCCCAACGCCGGGAATCCCGGACGGATCGGGCCAGTCTCCGAAATCCCGCGCGATGCGGTTCAGCAACTCAGCAAGGAACCGGTGGTCGTCGTCCATGAACCCCACCTCCAGGGTCCAACAGTCGCGCCACTCGAAGAATCTTGGCCGCGGCGTGTGCATCACGGCCGGCACGGCGTTCGGACCCGCATTGCGCTGTACTGCATCGGCTTTCATCGGGGTCAATCCTGCGTCCCGGGAAAAGACCGGACGGCTCGGCGTCCCTGCGCTAAGCATAATCCATTTCGGAGCCCTTCCCCGACGCCCGCCCCGTCGGCGCACCTGGTCTCAGGGCGGGGCCTCGAACATCCTGCGATAGACGTGGGCGTCGAAAACGACATCGAGTTGCTGGATACGCCCATCGACGACCCGGGCCCAGTGCGCCACCTTGACCGATTCCTTTTCCGACAGCTGGATGGTGAAGCGCAGGAAGTGGCACACGTCCCGCCCGTCGACGAACGCCTTGAGCGGCTCGATGCGTTGGACGATCGCGGCGCTCAGCGACAGCTGTTGAATGAAATCGTCCGGATCGGAGAAGCTGGATATCGGGCTATCGTAGCGGAAGCCGGTGTCGGCAAGATGACGGCGTGCGCCCTCGTAGTCATGCGCGCCAATGGCAGCGAGATAGGATTCGACGATCGCCCTCGGGTCCGTCCGGTTCATCGCCAAACCTGCGCCGCAGAATGTCGAACACTCATGCTTCCCCTCCTGCCGGGAACCGAAACGGGCTCCAGGGAAATGCTAGACGGCCTCTTCCAGCTCGGGCGGAAACCAGGTCCGCGCAATCTCATCGTGAAGCTCGCCGATGCCGTGCTGCAGATCATCGACGAACTCGTGAAGATCAACTTGGTCGAGACGTTCGACCTCGGCCCCCAGCAGGGTGCGCTTGACCCGACCCGCAACCCGCAGCGCCGCCTCATTGCGCGGCAGGCGCTCCAAAGACATGCGCGCGGATTCGATGCAGTGGTGCACCGCGCGCGGAAACTCCGCGCTCTGGAACAGGAAGCGCAACACCGGCCCGCGCTGGACCCGCACCTGCTCGCTGCGGCGATACATCTGATACGCCGTCAGGGACTTGAGTACGCTGACCCACTGGGCGGTGCCGAAAGGGCGCGGGTCGTCCGCGTCCTCGGGCAGCAGGCTTGCCGAGCGCACGTCCACGATGCGGGTGGTCATGTCCGCCCGTTCCAGGCTGCGGCCGATGCGCAGGAACTCGAAGCCCTGGTCATGGAGCATGGTCCCGGCAAGGAGTCCGAAAATGGTCTGGGTGCCGAGGATCACGTGCCGCAGATAGTCGTAGCGCCCGCGCTTGGTCATGCCGACCTGGAGCTCGTCGCGCACGTACAGGTATAGCTCGTTGATCTGCTCCCAGCCCTCCCGGGGCACGATATCGCGGATGGTGCGGCAGTTCTCCCGCGCCGACGCGAGGGCATGGAGAATCGAGCCCGCGTGGCGCTCGTCACCGAGCAGGAAGCGCACCACCTGCCGCTCGCCATAGTCCCGGTAATGCTCATCGAACAGGGCGTTGGCCCCGGTGATGTCCACCAGCGGCCGCCAGCCAGGGGCGACGCCCCTGGGCAGGTCCAGGAGCAGGTTGGCGTTGACCATGACGATGCGTGCCGTGTCCTCGGCGCGCTCGAGATCGCGGGAAAGCCAATAGATGTTCTCGGCTACACGTGAAAGCATAATCAGACCTCCGGCACGTCCACGATCCAGGTGTCCTTGCTGCCCCCGCCCTGGGAGGAGTTCACGACCAGCGACCCCTTTCGCAGCGCCACCCGGGTCAGTCCGCCCATGGTCACCTGCTGGCGATCCGCCGACAGGATGAAGGGGCGCAGGTCCACATGCCGCGGCTCCACTCCGTTCCCCACCACGGTGGGGACCGTGGACAGCCTGAGGGCAGGCTGGGCGATGTAGTTGCGCGGGTCCTTCTTCACCACCTCGGCGAAGGCCTCCCGCTCTGCCTTGGTGGAGGCCGGCCCCACCAGCATGCCGTAGCCGCCGGACTCGTTGGCGGGCTTCACGACCAATTCCTCCATGTGTTCCAGGGTGTACGCCAGGGCGTCCGCTTCCATGCAGCGATAGGTGGGCACGTTGGGGATGACCGGGTCCTGAGCCAGGTAGTACTTGATGATCTCCGGAACGAAGGCGTAGACCACCTTGTCATCAGCGACGCCGGCGCCCGGGGCGTTGGCAAGGGCCACCGTGCCCGCCTTCCAGGCCCGCATCAAGCCGGGCACGCCGAGCGCCGAGTCGGGGCGGAATACCTCGGGATCGAGGAACAGATCGTCGACGCGCCGGTAGATCACGTCTACCCGGGCCGGCCCGTCCACCGTGCGCATGTAGACGCAGTCGTCCTGGTCGACGAAGAGATCGCGGCCCTCCACCAGCTCGCAGCCCATCTGCTGGGCCAGATAGGAGTGTTCGAAATAGGCGGAGTTGTAGATCCCCGGGGTGAGCACCACCACCTCCGGGTAGTCCGCCGGACGCGGCGACAGGGCGGCCAGGGTATCGAAGAGCTGGGAGGGGTAGCCGTCCACGGGCAGGGGGGCATAGTCTTCGAAAAGCTCCGGGAAGACACGCTTCGTCACCAGCCGGTTCTCGAGCATGTAGGAGACGCCGGAGGGCACCCGCAGGTTGTCCTCCAGGACGTAGATGGTCCCATCGGCGTCCCGCACCAGATCCGAGCCACAGATGTGCGCCCAAATGCCGAGCGGGGGATCCACCCCGACGCACTGAGGCCGGAAGTTCACGGACTTGTCCAGCACCCCGGCGGGAAATACCCCGTCCTTGATGATCCGCTGATCGTGGTAGAGATCGTCGATGAAGAGGTTCAGGGCCTCGACCCGCTGTTTGAGCCCGTCCTCGACCCGATCCCACTCCGCCTTGGGGATGATGCGAGGGATGACATCGAAGGGCCAGGAGCGATCGATAGCGCCTCCCTCGTCCGAATAGACGGTAAAGGTGACGCCCATCTCCTTGATCGCCAGGTTGGCCGCCTCCTGCCTTGCCGCCAGCTCTTCCGGCTCCATTCCCGCGACGCCCTGCGCCAACTCCGCGGCATAGGGGCGCGCCTTGCCGCCGTCGATCAGCTCATCGAAGAACCCATCGCTGGGATAGCTCTTCCATTCGATACTCATGTGTTGCCCTCGGCGAAATGACTCCCCACGCAGCGCTGGCGGCGCATTCGCAGTCATTTTGAGGGGAGGGGGTTCGCGGGACAAGGGGGATGCTCGCCGGTCCGCCGACGGGCCTATTCTTCGCGTTTCCCGCGTGACCTTTCCGGCTAGAATGTCCGGGCTCCGGCTCGCGGAGCACAGGGGGAGCCTTACCATGACCTATTGCCTCGGTCTGGTCCTGGATCAGGGCCTGGTGGTGGCGTCGGACTCGCGCACCAACGCGGGGGTCGACTATGTCACTACCTTCAGCAAGCTGCACGTATTCACCCCGGCCCCGGACCGCATTTTCATGCTGCTGTCCGCCGGCAATCTCGCCACCACCCAGGAGGTGCTGAACCGTATACGCCGCGACCTGAAGCAGCCCGGAGAAGACGCCAATCTGCTGAGCGCGCGCTACCTGTTCGAGGCGGCGGAGTACGTCGGCAAGGTCAGTCTCGGCGTGCAGCGCGATCATGGTCCGGCGCTGCAGCAAAGCGGCGTCAGCGCGGAAACGACCCTGATCCTCGGCGGGCAGATCGCGGGCGAGGCCCACGGGCTTTTCCTCATCTACCCCCAGGGCAACTACTTCGCCGCATCCCCCGAAACCCCCTATCTGCAGATCGGGGAGAACAAATACGGGAAGCCCGCCCTCGACCGCATCGCAACCCCCAAGCTCAGCCTGGACGACGGGGCCAGGCTCTGCGTCGTGTCGCTGGACGCCACGTCCCGCTCGAACGTCACCGTGGGCCCGCCCTTCGAGGTGGCGGTCTACCCCAAGGACAGCCTGATGCTCAGTCATCGCCTGAAGCTTGAAGCGGACTCGCCCCTGCTCAAGCAGATGTCCCAAAGCTGGAACCTGGGCATCCGCAACGCCTTCGACAATTTGCCGCGCTTCGACTGGGAGCTCTCGCCGCCGCCCCCCGGTCAGCCGGTAGCCTAGCGGGGATCATCGCAAGCCGACGTCAGCCGGACTTCCGTACCCCGAGGCGAAGCAAATCCCCGAGCAATTCCAGGTTCTCGCTGTCCCCCTTGTACACCGCATACGCGTGGCGCTCGATGATGGGCGCATCCGCGACCAGGTGAAGCTCGCCGCGATCGAGCGCACCTCCCACCATCTGCCGCGCGAGATAGGCGCTGCCGCCATCCCTACGCAGGAGATCGAGCGCCATCCCGCCTTGCGAGACGCGCAGCGCCGAGGCGGGAAGGTCGGGGAAGTGCCGGGAATGGCTGAGCATAAAGGTGCTGCCCCAATCGACGAGCACGTAGCCCCTTTGCATCGCCGCGTCGGCCGTCAGCCCCGGCTGGTCCGAAACCATCACCAGGGGGATACGCGCCATCTGGTCCAGGATGATCTCCGCCAGCTGCGGCGGCTCGAACAAAAACGCGATGTCGATCTGGTTGGTCGTCAGACGTTGGACCAGGGCCTCCGCCGTCAAGATCTCCACCTGCAAGGCCAGATCCCGCCGCGTGCGACGCAACGCCAGCACCCAGTCGCGCACGAAGGCCGGCCACAGGTCCGCCTGCGCGCCGATCGCCAGGGTCTTGGCGAAGCGACCGCTCAGCGCGAGCTCCTGGCGCACCCGGGTCCAGCTGCGCACGATCGTCTCCGCATGCCGCTGCAGCCGGTGCCCGGCGGGGGTGAGCTGGATGTCATTGCGCTTGCGGCTGAACAGCTCCAGCCCGAGCGTCGACTCCAACAGTTTGATGCGCGCGCTGACCGAGGACTGGGTCACGCAGAGCGCCTCCGCAGCCTTGCCGAAATGGCGTGTGCGCGCCACCTCCAGGAAGGTCTTCAACAGGACGATATCCATAGTGCCCACATCATCTTCGTTGCCGCAGGCGATCGCGCACTGGCGAGAATTCCAGCGCCGAGCGCGACACCCTTTCTCCCCATCTGCCTGGCAAGAGTCTACGACAGATCGGGCGCGCGAATCCGGCAGGGACCGTACCAGAGGTTCCATGCTTGCCGCGGAGCCACGCTCTTGGGTAGGGTGCGATCCATGAGTCCGCAGAGCCGACGCGTGGAAATCACAGCCCATCCCGCGGGGCTGGAGAGCATCTTCCTCGGCGGCCTGCGCCAGCGCTTCAAGGCCGAGGTCAACCGCATGACGGGCGGGGCGATGCGCCAGCTCCTCGGCGACCACCCAGATGCGGATGCGCTCAGCTTCCCCCTGAGCTATCTCTACGCCTATCACTGGCTGAGAGCCAACGTGCCGTCCGCGCACCGCGCCGGGCTGCTGGCGGTGTTCCGCAACCCCGCGCGCCGTTTCCTGATGGAACTGCTGTTGACATCCGCGGACGCCGGTGCCTTCGTCCGCGGCTACGTCGAAAGGCTCTCTGCCGCACCCGCCGGGTCCCATATTCAAGCGGACCAGATCAAGGAACTGCTCGCGGAGCGCGGGGGAGACGCCGATCGCGTCGCGGGCGCGATGTTGTCGGCCTGGGAAGGGCTCGGGCTGTTCTCGCAGACCTCGAAACAGGCCTACAGCGAACTCGGCCGCCTGGAGCGAGCGCGCTACCGGGACCTGCTCGGCCGGGAGGACCTGGAGCGCCTGGCGCTGATCGACGCCCTGCCCGATCCCGGCGGCGGCGAGCGATTCGCCAAGCTCGGACTGATCCCTGCGATGGGGTGCCCCCAGACCTGCCGCCACTGCATGTTTATCTGGCGGCCGCCGATGCGCGGCGTACCGGACCCGGAGCCCCTGTTCCGGTGGGTCAACGCCCACACCGATAACCTGCTCTTCACCGGCGGCGACCTGACCCGCCATCTCGACACCTTCACGCGCGCCATCCGCTCCATGAGCAGGGTGCGGGGCTTCGCCATCCTGCTCAACGGCGACTTCGCCAACGACATCGAGACGACGCGCCGGGTGCTCGGCGACATGGCGGCGGCCGTGCGGCAGCGTCCCCGGAGCTGGCCCCAGGCCCGCGTTCTGCTGCAGATCAGCTTCGACGAGTTCCACCAGGAGGTGACGCTGGACAAGCGCGGGAAGCTGAGGGAACGCATCCCGGTGGCCAAGATCGCGAATATCGTGGAATGCGCTCCGGGCTACCGTGAGGTCCAGCTCTGCCTGGTGCACAAGCAGACCGCGCTGAACTTCTCGATGGACGTGCTCAGACGCGGGGTGTTCGGGCGACTCACGCACGAGCTGGGGCGGCGCGGACACCGACTGCGGGTCCTGTCCTCCGCCCCATCTCCCAGGCTGAAGCGCCACCCCCACGATCCGGACAAGACCGCGCCCGTGCTCAAGGACGCCAGCTTCGTCCTCGCCCGCTACCCGGACCGGCCGATCCTGCTTACCAGTTCCACGGTGGACGCCTATGGGCGAGCGCGGCTTCTGGACGAAGGGGAGACCGTCAAGGAGCGGGACCTGCTGGCGCAAGTCCTGGCAGGAAACGGACATCCTGCCGAGGCGTTCGATACCGATCTGATGCTCTGGTACAACGGCTGGGTCACCCTGTTCTCCGCCGTCCATCTGTGTCTTGGCGATTTCCACCGCGACGGCGGCGAGCGGATTCTGGCCCGCCATCGCAAGGACCCGCTGACCGCCGCGCTTGCGGACCTTCGATCTGCGGCTGCTCGACTTCTACGCCGAGGTCCGCGGCGATCTCCAGGCCCGGATCGACGCCGCCACGGGACCCCACCATCTGTTCCACACCCTGACCGACGACCCGGAGGTGCGCCTGCACCTGACCAGGCGACTCGCCGCCCTCCCGTGACCAGCGAGTTGACGCAGCGCGGCTCTACCCCAAACGACAGGTCCCGTCTCATGACCAAGAGGTTCAACGGCGATGGCAACCCTCGCGCGCGCACTGGGTGACTGGCAGTCGGATTGCTTCCAGCAAACCCTGAAGTCCGAGCTGGCGGACCTCCCAGCCGGCGTCCTGCCCCTGCAAGCGGCCGCGCCGCAGGGCGGCGTCGTCGATGACGCCAATGCCACCTTCACCATACTGGATGCCGCCGAGGACGCGGCGGCCGTTTGGGTCAAGGTCGGGATCTTCTTCGTCGAGACCGTCGGGGGTTGCAGCTGCGGAGACGAGCCGATGGCCCAGAACGCCTACCGCGAGATGCGCATCCGCATCGACAAGGTCACCGCGGAGGCGGCGTTTTCCTTGACCGCGGATTGACCAGTCGCGGGCGCTTGGGGGAGCCGAGCACCGGAAAATCGGCGCCACGCGCCGGTCAGGACTCAGTCGCCCTTGCGCGATTCGAGCACGATCATTGGGCGGCTCTTGGGACCTTCATCGTTGAGTCCGGGGTCCACGAGCCGGATCGAACGGTTATGACGCACCCGCATTTCGGGGAGGGAAAGGTCCAGGTACTGCGCCAGGAGACGTTGCGCCTTACCGGAATTCTTCATGCCGCGCAGCAGCTTGACCTTCCTCAGGGCGTCCTCGGTAGGCTGGGTGCCGCCGTTGCGGCGGTACTGCCTGATCACGGCCTCGGTGTAGGCGAGAGTCTCGGCGTAGGTGACGTAGCTGTTGGTGCGGTCGACCACGCCCTCGCCGGCATTGTAGGCCATGATGGCGCGCCCGTAGTCGTTGTTGTACTTGGAGAGCAGGCGCCTGAGATGGCGGATACCGGTCTCCACGTTCACCTTGGGATCGAACAGGCGCGCCGCGTCCGCAACGCCATAGTCCGCGGCGGTGGCAGGCATGACCTGCATCAGGCCGATGGCCCCGGCGCGGGAAACGGCTTGCGGGTCGTACGCCGACTCCGCGGCGATCACCGCGTTCACCAGGGCCAGTTCGACCCCGTGACGCTTGGCCGCACCCGCGATCAGGGGCCGGAGTTCGGACTTTCGGGGGACCGCCGGCGCGGCTTTTGACCTAGCCTCCTCCGCCGAGGCAGACGCGGATTCGACCCGTTCTGCACCGGCCTCGCTCGCCGGACTGCCGCCACCCTCCGCTTGCGCCTGCGTTGGCAGCGCGAGCCAAAGGCCGAATAGCAGCAGGGCAGATGATCTTCGCATGGACTTTCGCTTCCCGTTTTATCGCGCTCAGTGTAACCGATGAGGCGAGGTCCGGCCCCTACACCACGTGCTCATCGTCCTCCAGATGCATCCCGAACAACTCCAGCACCGCACCGGTAATTGCCCCCCCGAGCATCCCGCCGAAGAAGCCGGCAGGCACCTGGTGCAACACCTGATCGATTGCGCCCTTGGTCGTAGGATCCAGCGCCGCCGCCGTTGTTCCGCCCATGATCCACACGCTCGCGCCGACCACGGATGCGATCAGGGCCGCCACCACCGGCGCCGAGATGCCGCGTGGGCAGCGCCCGGAAATGGCGGAGACGATGCCGCGCTCCGAGAGCTTGAACAGGCTGCCGACCAGGGAGACCACGCCGGCGGCGAGCACGAACATGCCCAGTTCTTCGCCGTACAGCAGCAGGCCGGCCCACAGCAGAGCGCCCGCCACAATGCCCGCCAGCAGCCCGGTCAGGGTCTCAGCCAGCGGCCTGCCGCCCCCCGTGGCCATCCACGAGTAGAAACCGCCGACGATGAATCCCGCCACCGCCGCCACACCAGCGATCATCAGCAGGCGCACCTGGTGACCGCTCACCATCAGGTAGCCGATGGAGGCCAGGACGCCGGCCATGGCGCCCACCAGGGCCACGGGCATGGCGCTGTAGAAGGCGGAGGTCGTCATCGCAGCCGCGGCCGCGCCCACCACCAGCGGCTGCCAGCCGCTGAGCCCGATCACGACGAGCACCTGGTGAAGACCGGCGAACAGGCTGCCGAACAGGCCACCCGCGAGCCCCCAGACGATGAAGGTCAGCACGACAGCCGCGGCCTTGACTTTGACACCCATGGTTGAATTCGCCGGAAAACTTCGGAGTTCCAGTAGTTTATCCGAAGCACCCGACAACTAACGAGTTTGTTTGGGCGCAGGCCCCGCGGGGGGCGGCGAAGCCGGGCGGAACGGCCGTCCTCCACCCTCGAAGAAACGCACGAAGAACTCGAACAGGACGAGGCGCGTGGTCTGTATGCTGACCACCAGGCCTTCCAGCACGATCACCAGCAGGTTGCCGACCACCACGATGACCGCGACGCCCGCCAGCGTCGAGACGCCGTCGGCGATGGCCATGATCGCGGTCTCGAGCGCGGCGTGGGCGAGGGCGAAGGCACCGACGCGGGCAAACGACAGGGTGTTGAGGAGCAGGGAGAAGGTACTCTCGAGCTGACTACCCAGCGCCGCCAGGATAGAAATCGCCGTGCGCTCCGCCCACCATCGGCTCGCGACGCACAGCGCTGCCCCGATGACCGAGAGCCAGGCCAGGCGCGGGTCGAGAAAGGCCAGCAGGATTCCCCAGTACACCAGCAGTTGCGCCGCGTCCACGGCCCCCTCCGAGCGTCCCTGCCCGCGCCAGCAGGTCTGGACCACATGCAGCAGGACGCCGCCCGATAGCACCAGGGCACCGAACAGCAGCGGTACCAGGAGCACCGCGAGCGGGTCGTCCATCGGCGCGACCCAAAGCGGATCCAGCAAGTGCTCGTAGCCGAACACGCCCCCGTAGACGAAGCCGAAGACGGTGGCGGCGGCGCCGCAGAACACGAGCAGAGGCCACAGCCGCGTCCGCCGTCGGAGCAGGAGGCCGGCCGCGAGTATCACCGCCCCGTGACCCACATCCCCGCACATGTACCCGAACAGCAGGGGGACCAGCAGGGCGACCCATGTGGTCGGGTCCGCCTCTTGGACCCCGGGAACGCCGACCGCGCGAGTAAAGACCTCGAAGGGCCTGAGCCAGACGGGATTGCGCAGCACCGAGGGCAGAGCTGCATCCACCGGCGGATCCACGAAAGCGACATCCGACTTCACGCCGACATCCCGCAGCGCCCGGTCGAGTTCGCCTCCTTCGCCCTCGCTGGTCCAGCCGGTGATCCAGCAATAGCGGCCGTCGCAGCGGATGTTGCGCGCCGTCTCGCGGAACCAGTCGACCCGCTCCATCACCCCGGCGGCGCGGTGGACGCCGCGCGCATCGGCCAAGCGCCCAAGCTCCCGCTCCAGACCCAGGGCCTCGCGCCGGTGCCCCGCAAGGCGTAACGGCAGCTCCTGGGCGCAGGCCGGCGCCGACCCGGAGAACCATTCGGGTACGGGGATGCACTCGACCGACGAGTTCTGATTCGGCGCGCACATCCCGCCGAGATCTTCGCGCGGGACAATGCCGAGCAAGACCCGCCGACCGCCCGCCCGCAGATCGGCGTGAAGCCCGCCGGAGGGTTTCGCGGTGGAATCGCCTAACGGCGTCAGCAGGCAGAAGCCGGCAAGCACCGGGCCTGCGGCGCTCAGCGCACCGAGGTCCAGGTCGGTGCCGGCCAGGGACTCCAGCAGGGGTCCCCAAAGGCCGAGCACACTCTGCCGGTGCTGGAGGTCCTCCATGCGCTCGAGCAAGGGAGACGCATCGCGGTGCCAACGCTCGATCTGGCGCAGCGCAGCCTCCGCCGCCACCTCCACCGGGAGCGTGCAGCAACGCCGCTCGAACACCGGAGCGGGCCAATAGGACCCGAATTGGCGCGCCAATGCACGGTAACGCGCGATCTGCCTGCCAAGCGCATCCAGTTGCCCCGCATCACCCGGGGCGCCGGTCCACTCGAACTGAACGCGGCCGCGACGCGCCAAAGCCTCCATGGCATCGTCCGCGTCCGCCTCGGGCACGACGATCTCGAACCACCGGGCCGACGAAGGACGCAGATCCATTCTAATACTCTCCTCGGGGCGCTGAACTTCGCGACCCCGGGCAACTCGCGTCGCCGCCCGGCAAGCAGACCGCGGCGGGACATGGCTCCTCCGGCGGCTGCCCCGTGGCAGGGGACGGGACGCGAACAACAAGGATTCCCTTATCTTCATTCTAGTCCGCACCAGTGCGTTCCCACGTGCCTTGCTCATCCCGGTCCGGCCCACGTTGCTCGCGCCGAAAACCAAGGGGGCAATCTTCTACCGCACTGGAATTCCTGGTTTTTCATATGGATTTCCAGGCCGTCCCAAACGGAACTTTACGGCCAGCGGCATCCAAAGCGTTTACACTTGGGGCGGTCGGAGCGGCGGAATGCCCATCCGACGCACAAAGCCGGCGCCGAATCGAACCCTAAGAACACAGCCAACCGGCGCTGGCCGTCGCAGACACCCACCAGAATTTCGGAGGAATCAATGGCAAGAGTGGCACTGGTTACCGGGGGCACCCGGGGTATCGGCGAGGCCATCAGCGTGGCCCTCAAGAACGCGGGCTGCAAGGTCGCGGCCAATTACGGCGGAAACGACAAGGCCGCCCAGGAATTCACGGCACGCACCGGGATCCCGGCGTACAAATTCGACGTCAGCGACTATGACGCCGTGACCGCGGGCATCGCCAAGATCGAGCAGGACGTGGGGCCGATCGATATCCTGGTGAACAACGCGGGCATCACCCGTGACGGCGTCCTGGCCAAGATGACCTTCGAGACCTGGAACAAGGTCATACAGACCAATCTCTCGTCCTGCTTCAATACCTGCCACTCCGTGGTCGGCGGTATGCGCGAGCGCGGCTTCGGGCGCATCGTCAACATCGGGTCGGTCAATGGTCAGGCGGGTCAGTACGGGCAGGTGAACTACGCGTCGGCCAAGTCGGGCATCCACGGCTTCACCAAGGCCCTGGCCCTGGAGCTCGCCTCGAAGCACGTCACCGTGAATGCCATCGCCCCCGGCTACGTGGACACCGAGATGGTGCGCGCCGTGCCCCAGGAAATCTTGGCGAAGATCATCAAGACGATCCCCATGGGCCGCCTGGGCAAACCGGAGGACATCGCCCGTGCCGTGGTGTTCCTGGTCGCGGACGACGCCGAGTTCATCACCGGCTCGACCCTCTCCATCAACGGCGGTCAGCACATGTACTGACGGGTCTCAACCCGGCCATAGCCACCCCTATCGCGGACGCTCGAACAAGGCGCCCGCGATAGGGGACGCGGCTACTTTTCCCACTCCAGCACGAGCATGGATTTGTTGCCAGGGTCGGCGGCATGGAGTTTGGGGTCCAGATTGCCCACCACCGAGGGAGTCTTGGGCCGGCGGCGCGACGGAATCTGAATCTCCCGCAGATTCAGCGGAGCCTTACCCTTGTTGCGCCGATAAAACTCGATGACCTGCACCGCGTAGCGCCGGGTTTCCGGATAGGTCATGGCCCTGTCGGCCTCCAGCGCCCCCTCGCCGGCATTGTAGGCGGCAATCGCCTGGCCGACGCTCCGGTACTTGGTGATCAGGCGCTTGAGATGGCGCGTTCCGACATTGACGTTGGTCTCGGGCGCGAACAGTTCCTCCGCCGAGCCCACGCCGTAATCTGCAGCGGTGGCGGGCATCACCTGCATCAGGCCGATGGCGCCGGCACGGGAGACCGCGGCGGGATTGTAGCCGGACTCCGCGGCGATCACCGCGTGCACCAGGTCCCGATCGACACCGTGCCGCTTGGCCGCGGTGTCGATCATGGACCTCAGCTCGCGCTTGTTGGCTACGCTGATCCGGCCGGGCGACGGCGTCTCGAGCCCGGCGGCGGTGTCTGCGGCCGAAGCGGGCGCGCAGAGCATCGCGCACAACAGCAAGCACGCGGCGATCGAAATCTCATTTCGCATCATGACCATCGGCACCTCACCGCGGGCATCCCGAGGCGTGGTTGCGGCAGCCGGCTGCGGCTGCAACGCGTACTCCAAAGCTAGCCGAATTCCGGCGCCATGCACAGTGCGGGTTCTCAGGCCGCAACCCACGAGTCCCTGCGTACCGACCCCGCCCCTGGTGGAATCGCACGGATTGAAGGAAACTACCTAGGACGCAACTGGGGAGGAGATAGCAACGATGAAGGTTCTGCAACGGGCGGCGGTAGCCGCACTCACGGCCTTTTGGCTGTTTCATGGCGCGATCCTGTCCGCGCAGGAGCAACACGCGCAAGCGCCGGAAGCTGCCGTGGAAGCACAGGCGGCAGAAGGAGAGCCAGCGGCCGAGGACCTGTTCCCGCAGGAGCAGATCGAGCAGCTGGTGGCCCCGGTCGCACTCTACCCGGATGCCTTGCTCGCCCCGGTGTTCATGGCGTCGACCTATCCGCTCGACGTAGTGCAGGCGGCGCGTTGGCAGAAAGACAACGCCGACCTCAAGGACGAGGCCCTCGAGGAAGCCGCGGCGGAAGAGCCTTGGGACCAGAGCGTCAAGACGCTGCTGTTCTTCCCGGACGTGCTCAGCTACATGAACAAGAACCTCGACTGGACCCAGGACCTCGGCGACGCGGTCCTCGGTCAGCAGGACGACGTAACCGATGCGGTTCAGACCCTGCGGCGGGAGGCCAAGGAGGCAGGCAACCTGGAGAGCACGGAACAGCAAAGGGTCGAGGTCGCCCCAGCCGAGGAGGAGGGCGTACAGGCACAAGCCGGCGAGGAGACCATCATCATCCAGCCCGCGGATCCCGAGGTGGTGTACGTCCCCTCTTACAACCCATCCACGGTGTACGGCCAGGCCGCGCCGCCGGCGACCACCTATTATCCGAGCACCTACACCACGCCCACCTACGTGACAAGCTCCGGGTCCTCTAGCAGCGATAGCTTGGTGAGCTTCGGACTCGGCGCGTTGACCGGGGGCCTGCTCACCGCCGCCATCATGTGGAACAGCAACGACCGTTACGATCGCATCTACTACGGCGGGCGCGGGTACTACGGCCGCCCCGGATACTGGAACAGCCCCAACTACTGGGGCGGCGGTTGGCGGCGGCCGAGCAATATCAACCGCAATGTCAACATCAATCGGGGCGACGTTAACATCAGCCGCGACCGTGGCGACATCAACATCAACCAGGTCAAGAAGTGGGAGCACAATCCGGAACGACGCGGGGGCGTGCGTTATCGCGGCAATCAGACCCAGAACAAGTTCGCCAACGTCAACCGGGGCAACGCCAAGCGCGACCTCGCGCGCGGGCGCGACCCCAATCGCACGCGCCCAGCCCTCGGGGGCAAAGACCGCGCCCAGGTTGGCGATCGGAATCGCCCGGCAAGGGCCGACGTCAAGCGACCGGCCACCCGCGACGTCAAGCGCCCCGAGGCACGCCCGGCGAGGGCGCCGCAGAAGCGGGATGTGCAGCGCCCGCAGACCCGGCAGGCCAAGGCGCCGCAGAAGCGGGATGTGCAGCGCCCGCAGACCCGGCAGGCCAAGGCGCCGCAGAAGCGGGATGTGCAGCGCCGGCAGGCCAAGGCACCGCAGAAGCGGGACGTGAAGCTGAACAAACCCAAACAGCAGATCAGAAAGCCGGCAGCGAGGCCCGCCGCGAAACCGGCGTCCAGGCCGGCCTCGAGGCCAGCAAAAAGATCCAGCGGCAGCGCCTTCAAGGCGCACAAGGGCGGAAATGCGCGCGCGGCCAGCCATCGCGGCGCCAAGAGTCGCGGGGGCGCAAAACGGGGCGGCGGTGGGCGACGCCGTTGACCGTCACCACTGCGTTTTCCGTTCAGCTCACCCGTACCTGGAGAACATCAAAATGAAGATCACCCTGCCCATACAGAAACTCGCATCCGCCCTCGGGGCCACACTGCTGCTCGCAGGCCTTCCGGCCATGGCCGAGCAGACCATCTTCCCAACCCCCGAGGCCGCCGCGCAGGCCCTGATCGACGCCGCCTCGGAAGACGGCCCGGAGGGCCTGCTCGCCGTACTCGGACCCGAGCTAGAAGAGCTGGCCTCGCCCGACCCAGTGAGCGACGCCCAAGAGCGGGCCGACTTCGTCGAAGCCGCGCTGGAGGCCGCGGGGATCGAGCAGGAGGACGACGAGCACGCCGTCCTGGTCATAGGTCCGGATGACTGGCCCTTCCCCATCCCGCTGGTGCGCGGACCCGAGGGCTGGTACTTCGACACGCCCGCGGGCGTGGAGGAACTGATGGACCGGCGCGTCGGACGCAACGAGCTCGCCACCATCGACGTGATGCGGGCCTACGTCGATGCCCAGTACGAGTACGAGGAGGCGGATCGCAACGGCGACGGGATGCGTGAGTACGCGCAGAAGTTCTTCAGCAGCGAGGGCGCCCGCGACGGACTCTACTGGCCGGCGGCGGAAGACGAGCCCGAGAGCCCGATGGGCTCGCTGGTGGCCGAGGCGGTGGCAAAGGGCTACGGCGGGGAGAAATCGGAAGGCCCGCGCCCCTACTTCGGCTATCTCTACCAAATCCTCACCGTACAAGGCGAGCAGGCCCCTGGCGGGTCCAAAAGCTACCTGGAGGACGGGCACATGACCAAGGGGTTTGGCCTGATGGCCTGGCCCGCGGAGTATGGAAACAGCGGCGTCATGACCTTCCAGGTCAATCAGTCTGGTATCGTCTACCAGAAGGACCAGGGCGAGGACACGGGCACCATCGCGGCGGCCATTGACGCCTACAACCCGGACGCCAGCTGGGAGCCGGTGACGGACGAGGAACCCGACGAGGAAGAGCAACCGGAGGTGGACGACGAATCAGTGGCGGACGACGAACCGGAGGCGGACGCAGACTCGTGAGGGACAGGCGTCGTCAAGCCCGCGTGGCAGCGTCGAAACGGCCTCGCGCCTCACTGTCGTTCGGAGCCGGCATTGCCGGGCTGGTGCTTGGTGGCTGGTGGGCGGTCGCAGGCGCCGAGATCTACCGCTACCAGGACCCGCAGGGGGGCTGGCATTTCACCGACGACCCGCCGCAAGGGGTTGAGGCGGAGCGCATCCTCGACATCATCGAGACCACAAAACCGACCGCCAGGGAGTCGTCGATCGACCTCGCCGCCCAACTGCAAGGTAACTACGACCCCATCACCCCCATCGCCCGCGCGACCCTTGCCGTTTTGACCGTCAAGAGCGCGGTTGGTCAGGCCTCCGGCTTCTTCTGCTCCGAGGAGGGCCACATCCTGACCAACCGGCACGTGGTGCGTCCGGCGGAAACCGGCGAGTTGGAGGAACGCGACGAGGGGCTCCAGGGCAAGGAGGCGGACCTGAAGACCCTGGAGCAGCAGGCCGAGGTGGCTCAATCCCAGCTCGGACTGATGAAGAAGGACCTGGATGGGTATCAGCGGGTATTGGACCGCTCCACTGACGACGCGACCCGGCAGTGGGCACAGCAAGCCTACGACAGTCTCTCGGGCCGCTATCAGGCCGAGCAGGAAAAGGTCAGGACCCTGAGCGGCGACCTGCAGAGACTAAAGAAAGACCTCAAACAGGTACGCCGGGACTTCGATTGGGAACGCAGCAGCGCGGCGGTCGCAACCTCCTTCGACATCATCCTCAAGGACGGTACCGAGCTGGAGGCGCAACTGATCGGCGTCGGCCGCGACCACGACCTCGCCCTGCTCAAGGTCGACGGTTTCCGCACGCCGCATCTGGCGCTTGACGACACCGAGACTCTATCCCAGGGAATGCGCGTTTTCGCCATCGGCAATCCGCTGGGGATGCAGGACTCGGTCACCTCCGGGGTCATCACCCAGATCACCGCCGAGAGCATCTACACGGACGCCCAGATCCTGCCCGGCAACAGCGGCGGGCCGCTGATCAGCGAGATCGGCATCCTGATCGGCGTGAACGTCGCCAAGAACGTACCGTCGGGGGAATCTCCCTACGCCGCGGGCTTCGGCAAATCGATTCCCGTCCAGGCGGCGCTCGAGGAGTTCCGCGATTACCTTCCCGCCGCGAGCCAGCTGCAACCCACCGCCCCCGCGATCGAGGTCTTCCCCCCGCCGAGCGCACCGCAAGGCGGCTTCTCCTGGGACTGACGGCATCACGCCTGCCCATGAGTGAACCCCATCCGGGGCATCGCGCCGCCCGCGCGCTACACTCAAGGGCAGCATCCGCACACGGGCAATGCAGCGCGCCATGCCAGAGAACATCGCCAACGGCACCCGACGCCAGATCGGGGATAAGTCCTGCGTCTACTACGACGGCTATTGGATCAAGCGCTACGAGCCGCCGGCGGATAGCCTGGAGGCCAAGAAGCGCCTCATCCACGCCCTCACCCGCCGCCTGTTCAACCACGTCGAGCACGGCATCAACATCCCGGGCAACCGCCTTGAGGAGGCGCGTCGGGCCTATGAGCGAGAGACCGATCCGGAACGCAAGCGCGTCAAGGGCGCGATGCTCGCCGGGGCGCTGTTCAACCGCGCGGCGGATATCTTCACCAAGGTCGTGGAGCTGCAGGCCGTGGGGGTGGAGATCGTAGCGGACGACGCCCTCATGCGCCAATGCGGTCAATGCCTGCTGGACGCCCTGGAGCTCGGGCGCATGGTCCGACACCGCGGCGGGGACGAGGCGATCGAAGAGCTGTGGGGCGAGCCGTTCAAAGCCTTCTCGGTACCGATCGAGGACTTCTACGAGAGCCGATTCATCAAGATTGCGCAGACCATGCGCGATCTGGATCTGATCGCCAACGCACTGGTCAAATGTCTCGGATCCTGTGACTTCTTCCGCGGCATTGTTCCCACGCATCCGCGATCTGGCACAGGCCGCCAAGCTCAAGTGCGAGACCCTGCGTACCGACCCGGTCGTGTTCGAGGTCTGGCCTGCCTTCGTCGTGGCCTGCGAGCGGCTGAACCGGTGTGCACCCACGCTGCCGCCGAACGCCCCTCGCGACCAGAAGCGCTGTGCCAAAAAAGGCCGTCAGCTTATCCGAGACGCGGTCACGCTAATCAACCACATCACCCGCGCAAGAGTACCCATGCCCAAGAGCACACAGGCGTTTCTGACCCGCTGTCAGCGCTTCGAGGCCTACAACGGCGGTGCGCGTCCCGTCATCCGAACCCCGGAGATTGAGAGCGGCTGAGCCCGCGCTCCGCTCGCAGAGATGCGCACAAGGGGCAGGGGCAGTTAGACCGACTGCCTCGGCGAAGAGGAATCACGGCGCTTGTCCGCTAAGCCTGCATCGCAGCTGTACCGCGAGCGGGGGAGGTCTCAGGCGTTTACACCAGGAGGGAGATTGCGGATCATCGTCCCATTAGCCACCCCCGGGCGGTACACCCGCAAAGGAGGCGCCCATGAACGTCGAATCCTTGGCCGCGGAGAACGCGCGATGCCTGCGCTCCGTCGCCAACGCCCTCATCGCCGATCCGGGACTCATCCTGTTTCTGAAGGAGCTCGCGCCCCAGTGGGGTTCGAGCACCGGCAAGACCCGGCCCTATGCGGGACTGAACAAGCGGGACGATCCGGTACTGCGCTGCATCGTGCGTGTCGACTCGCGCACCGCGATTCTGCTCAACGAGGCGCTGTACAGCCAGGAAGGGCCATCGAGGAAGGCGTCGTACCTGGCAAGCGCCTTGCGCAATCCGCAGATCGACGAATCGGGGACAGGATGCACGATTCAGGCGGCGGGCATGCAGGCGATCCTGATCAGCATCGACCAATACTCGGACGCGGACGGCAATGCCGTGGAACCCGACTCGCCGGAATTGGATCACCGGGTGGTGTCCATCCTGCCGGCGTGAGTCGGAATTCGTCAGGCACTGATCGCCCTTTGGGGCACCGCCTCGCTGGGCGTCGGTGGCGACGCGCTTGCTTCCTCACGCCGCCGGAAACGCCGATCCACCTGGTAAGGGAAGACGTCCTCCAGACGCCCGGCACGGATGCTCTCCTGCCGCTGCCGCCACCAATCGGCATCCAGCAGGTCCCCATGATGCTCGAGGAAGACCCTCCGGATGCGGGGATCGTTGAGCAGGAAGGTCTCGAACTCCTCCGGGAAAACGTCGTCGGGACCGACCGAGTACCAGGGCTCGTCGGACATCTCCAGCTCGGGATACGGGGCCTCGGGGATGTACCGGAAGTTGCACTCGGTAAGGTAGCAAAGCTCGTCGTAGTCGTAGAAGACCACCCGGCCCTGGCGCGTGACGCCGAAGTTCTTGAACAAGAAGTCGCCGGGAAAGATGTTGGCCGCCGCGAGCTGGCGGATGGCATCTCCGTACTCCTTGACCGCGTGGCGTCAGCTCCTCGTCGTCTGCCGTCTTCATATACAGGTTCAGCGGCGTCATCCGCCGCTCGATGTAGAGATGCTTGACGATGAGCTGCTCCTCTTCGACCTCAATGCTGCCCGCGGCCTCTTCCCGCAGCAAATCCATCAGCTCGGCTGAGAACCGGTCCAGCGGGAATGCGACGTGGGAGTACTCCCAGGAGTCGGCCATGCGGCCCACTCGATCGTGGAGCTTCACCAGCTGGTATTTCTCCTTGACCGTCTCGCGGGTCATCTCCTTGGGGGGCGGAAGCGGTCCTTGATCACCTTGAATACGTAGGGAAACGAAGGCAGGGTGAAGACGCACATCACCATGCCGCGGATGCCCGGCGCCACCACGAAGTCGTCGCCGGAGTAACGCAGGTGCTTGAGGAAGTCGCGGTAGAACTCGGCCTTGCCGAATTTCTGCAGGCCGATGGCGGTGTAGAGCTCCGCCTTGGACTTGCGCGGCATCAGCGGACGCAGGAAATCGACCACCGCCGCCGGGACCTCGGTGTCCACCATGAAATAGGCGCGCGAGAAGCTGAAGATGTCCGACAGCGCGTCCGCGCCGGTCAGCAGGGTGTCGACGTAGAGCCCACCCTGCTCGTCGTTGAGCACGGGCATGACGAAGGGCACCTGATCGGCGCCGTTGATGGCCTTGCCGATGATATAGGCCGCCTTGTTGCGGAAGAACGGGGTGTTGAGCACCGCCAGCTGGAAATTCTGCTGCCGGCCCGCGCCGAGCGGGAAACTGTCTGCGGATGGCACGCAAGAGGTCGCGAAGATCCGCCCGCCGATGGCGATAGGGGAGCCGGAAGTCGAAGCTCTCCAGGATGGCGCAGACCACGCGGCAGAAACCGTCGCGGGCCGGATAGTAAGCACGGTAGATGGGAACGTCGGCCTCCAGGTGCTCGGTGGAGACCGCCGGCCAGACGAAGATGTTGTCGTTGTTGTAGTAGCTGCGGTGAAACAGCCGGCAGAAAACGGAATTGTAGTAAGGTCTCCGCCAGCTCCGGCTGGTGATGCAGAGGCAGCAGGCGCAGGTACTCCACCTTGACCCGACGCCACAGGGGCTCGTCAAGGTCTTCGATGCCGAAGCGCTCGCGGAGCAGGACGAGCGTCTCCTCCACGCGCAGATCGTAGTAGCTGATGCGCTCGCGCGCGGCTACCTGCACCGCCGGCCAGTCCGCGTCTTCGAAACGCTGCTTGGCGCCGACGGTGATCTCGCGGAACAGCCGGTAGTGGCGCTCGAACCCGTCGAGGATCGACTGCGCGATGTGTTTAGCCTGTAGCCATGCCATTGCCGTGCCCGTACAGGTCCCTGCGGCCGGATAACGCCCGGCCGTGGAGGCCGATCAGACCAGGGCCACCTCGCCGACGAGGACGCCGTCCTCGTCGCAATAGACCCAGTCCCCTGGTCGGAAGGTTACGCCGGCGAAGCTCACCGGGAGATCACGCTGTCCCTCCCCCCGCCGCACGCTCTTGCGCGGGTTGGCGGCCAGCGCCTTTACCCCGAGGTCCATCCCGGAAAGCTCGGCGGAGTCGCGGACACAGCCGTACAGGAGCACCCCCGCCCAACCGTTTTCCACCGCGCTCTCGGCGATCAGGTCGCCGAGCATGGCGCAGCGCAGGGAGCCGCCGGCGTCCACCACCAGCACCCTGCCCGCGCCCGGCTCGGCCAGGGCGGCCTTGACCTGGGTGTTGTCCTCGAAGCACTTGACCGTCGCGACAGGGCCGGCGAACCGGCGCCTGCCACCGAAGTCCCGGAACAGGGGCTTGCACACCCTGACCCGGTCCCTCGTGCCGGTCGTAGAGATCGGCGGTCTTGAAATCCATGGGACCTCAGCCGGTGACGGCTGCCTTGTCGCCGTAGAACTGCTCCTCCTCGGTGGAGCCGGTCAGGGCGGTTACCGAGGAACTGCCGCCCTGGATGGTCGTGGTCACATCATCGAAGTAGCCGGCGCCCACCTCCTGCTGGTGGGACACGAAGGTGTAGCCGCGGTCGCGAGCGGCGAACTCCGGCTCCTGGACCTTCTGCACATAGTGCTTCATGCCCTCGCCGCGGGCATAGTCATAGGCGAGATCGAACATGTTGAACCACATGTTGTGGATGCCGGCGAGGGTGATGAACTGGTACTTGTAGCCCATGTCCGACAGCTCATCCTGGAACTTGGCGATGGTGGCGTCGTCCAGGTTCTTCTTCCAGTTGAAGGAGGGCGAACAGTTGTAGGCCAGGAGCTTGTTGGGGTTCTTCTCCAGTACCGCCTGGGCGAACTCGCGGGCAAAGCCAAGATCCGGGGTACCGGTCTCGCACCACACCAGGTCGGCGTAGGGAGCGTAGGCCAGGCCGCGGAGATGGCCTGCTCCAGGCCGTTCTTGACCCGGTAGAACCCCTCGTTGGTGCGCTCGCCGGTGAGGAAGGGCTGATCGTTGGGGTCGACGTCGTTGGTCAGCAGGTTAGCCGCCTCGGAGTCGGTGCGCGCCAACACCAGGGTGGGCACCCCCATGACATCGGCCGCCAGGCGCGCCGCGACCAGCTTCTCCACCGCCTCTTGGGTCGGCACCAGCACCTTGCCGCCCATGTGTCCACACTTTTTCACCGCCGCGAGCTGGTCCTCGTAGTGCACACCGGCGGCGCCGGCGGCGATCATGTTCTTCATCAGCTCGAAGGCGTTGAGCACACCACCGAAGCCAGCCTCGGCATCCGCGACGACCGGCAGGAAGTAGTCGATGTAGCCCTCGTCGCCGGGACCTATCGCCGCGCGACCACTGGATCTCGTCGGCGCGCTTGAAGGCGTTGTTGATGCGCCGGACCATGGTGGGAACCGAGTCGTAGGCGTAGAGGGACTGATCCGGGTACATGGTCTCGGAGGTATTGCCGTCCGCGGCCACCTGCCAGCCAGACAGATAGATGGCCTCGATCCCGGCCTTGGCCTGCTGCATGGCCTGACCGGCGGTGATGGCCCCCATACAGTTCACATAGCCCTTCGCGGCGCCGCCGTGAACGAGCTCCCACAACTTCTCGGCACCCCTGCGGGCGTAAGTGTACTCCGGCTGGACAGAACCGCGCAGGCGGACCACGTCGGCGGCCGAATATCCGCGCCTAACATCGGTCCAACGGGAATTCTCCGCCCAGTCCTTCTCCAGGGCCTGGATCTGGTCGTCTCGGGTCATTTCGCTATCCTCAAGTGGTCGTGGGAGTCAATAAGGCCTTTGCCTGGCAGGCTCCTCGTCTCGTCGACCGCAGCGCACTCCTTGCATGGCGATCACCGGTGGTACCGGGTCGGCGGTTCTTTACCTAAGTTTTCCGGTCAGGTTTTAAGGAAAAGTAGACGCTGAGGGAGTATTTGGAAAGGCAATTCGATTAATTCTATTAATTGCAAAGATAAATTCTTCTTGCAGCAGCCCTGCAGGAGCAGCCCGAAGAAAGCCGAGCACGCATCGGCGCTCCGAACTAAAAAAACCCGGCATCGACCGGGTTCCGAACGACATTGCAGTCCGAGACAACGGACCCCCGGTCAAGCCAGGGGGTCCGTTGTCTCAGCAACCAGCTACTTCCAGAACTGCCACCAAGGGCTACCGCCGCCCATACCCTGCATCCCGGACATGCCGCTCATGCCGCATGCCGCTCATGCCGGACATGCCGCTCATTCCACCCATGCCGTCCATCCCGGACATGCCGCCCATCCCGGACATGCCGCCCATCCCGGACATGCCGCCCATTCCGCCCATGCCGCTCATGCCGCCCATGCCGCCCATTCCGGACATGCCGCCCATGCCGGCCATGCCGCCCATGCCGCTCATGCCGCTCATGCCGCCCATGCCGCGATCATGCCGCCCATGCCGCCCATGCCGGACATGCCGCTCATACCGCCCATTCCGGACATACCGCCCATTCCGGACATACCGCCCATGCCGGACATACCGCCCATTCCGGACATGCCGCCCATGCCGCCCATGCCGGACATGCCGCCCATGCCGCGACATGCCGCCCATGCCGCCCATTCCGGACATGCCGCCCATTCCGGACATGCCGCCCATGCCGGACATGCCGCCCATGCCGGACATGCCGCCCATGCCGCCCATTCCGGACATGCCGCCCATGCCGCCCATGCCGGACATGCCGCCCATGCCGGACATGCCGCCCATGCCGCCCATGCCGGACATACCGCCCATGCCGGACATGCCGCCCATGCCGGACATACCGCCCATGCCGGACATACCGCCCATGCCGGACATACCGCCCATGCCGGACATGCCGCGACATGCCGCCCATGCCGGACATGCCGCCCATCCCGGACATGCCGCCCATCCCGGACATGCCGCCCATTCCGGACATACCGCCCATGCCGGACATACCGCCCATGCCGGACATGCCGCCCATCCCGGACATACCGGACATGCCGCTCATGTCCCTTTGCTTCGGATACAGGTAGATTTCGCCCGACGGCGTTGTCTGGTAATAACCGCCCATTCCGCTGAATGCGCCCATATTGGGCCTTGCCTCTTGCGCAGACACGGCAGGGGCGCAAATGAGCGCAACGCTGACCGCTACAAAGAGCTTACTTAGGTGCATGGAATTCCTCCCGTGGGTTTACTTGTTCAGAAAGATCGTCGAACGATCGAGGCTAGTCTATAACGCTGGGTGCGAGTGGCATCTGCCAGAATGGCAGAGTCGAGGCGGGATCGTGGAAAGGCCAGACGGGAACAGTGAGCGGCCGGGTCGCGTATCAACCCACGAGCCGCCGCCAGTACGTCGAACGCCAATAGTACAGGACGGTGGTGTCCGGCCAGGGGTAGGAATCGCCATAGGGATTCCCGCGCACGGGGTGCTCGACGTTGTCGCTCCCGACATCGAGCAGACGCCACCCCGGATCGGTCGTCTCCCCTTCGAGCGGCTCGCGTGTCTGTCCGATGTTGCGTCGCTCGGACGCCCCATATGCGCGGAAATTGCGTTGGGCGTCCTCGAGGCTGACCATATTGCTGCTGCCCGGCATCAGCGGAAAGCGCAGTTGCGAGAGATCGTCTTCCCATCCGCAGATGGGACAGACCTGATGAAAGCCGGGCTGGTAGTCGAAGACCAGGTAGCCGCAGCAGGGACAGGGAAACTTGGTCCGATCTTGCATGCTTGCTCCCGCGGGACCGCTAGAGCGGCAGGCCCCCGTTTCCCGGTTCAGACTGCCGACAGACTATACACAACCCCTGCCCAATCGGGATAGGGGCGGTCAGCTTAGCTGACCGAGCCCCTCCCACACCACCCGGCATGCGGGTCCGCACCGGGCGGTTCGAGAAGTTGAGGTCATGAGAGGCGGGGAACGCCGAGCCGGTCGAAGTACGCAATGGGCAAGATCCGGTTCAGCTCGCATACGCGCTGTTGCGCCACCAGCGGCGAGTGTTGGCCGCCACCTGTGCCGCCTGATCCCGGCACGCACCCAGAGCCCGCAGCTCCCGGTACACCGTCGTCCCCGGCGCCAGTGCTTGAGCTGGAGCGCCCGCAAGCGGTGCCGCAGCCACTCGTCCAGTCGCACGAAACACCCCCGGCGTCTGCGCCAGGCTAGAAGTAAGCCTTCCAGCCCAGCACATAGCGACCGCAGACGCTCGGCGACCTCCGGCAGGCTGCGCCCACCGGAGCGGCGCGTCAGTTGCCGGATACGTTGCTTGAAGGTCGTCAGCGCCTTTCGTGCCACCGCGCACTTGATCCGGTCATCCGCACTGCGCCACAGAATCGTAGCCCAGAAACTTGCGGCCGGTCGCCGCTCGCCACCGCCGTTCTTGGTCTCGTTGACCTTCAGACGGAGCCGTGTCGTAGCAGTGCGACGCAGACCGTTCATTACGCGCTCGCCCGCCCGTTGACTGCGTACATAGACGTTGCAGTCGTCGGCGTAGCGCACGAAACGGTGGCCCCGCCTCTCCAGTTCCTGATCCACCTCGTCCAGCAGCACGTTGGCCAGCAGCGGCGAGAGCGGCCCGCCTTGCGGCGTTCCCTCGTGCCGCTCCATGACCACGCCGCCATCCATGATACCCAGCCATGCAGGTAGCGCCGGATCAGCCGCAGAACAGGCGTTGTCATCGATCCGCTCGCGCCAACCGATCCATCAGGATGTCGTGGTTGACCCGGTCGAAGAACTTCTCCAGGTCCACGTCGACCACCACCGGTTGCCGTCCTGCACGTAGCGCTGTGCCTGCCGCACCGCATCGTGCGCGCGTGCGCCCCGGCCGGAAGCCGTGGCTGTGGTCGGAGAAGGTCGGGTCCAACATCGGCTGCAGGACCTGCAGCAGGGCTTGCTGGATCAGCCGATCCATCACCGTCGGGATGCCCAGTTCCCGCTACTCCACCTCCGGCTTCGGGATCTGTACACGCCGCACCGGCTCGGGCCGGTAGCTGCCCTCCAGCAGTTGCCTCCCGAATCCGCGGCCAGTGCGGTCTTGAGGTACTCGGCCGGTCTGTGCAATCGTCAGTCCATCCACCCCGGCACTGCCCCGGTTGGCCTTGACACGCTTCCACGCCAGCACCATGTTTCCTCTCGCGAGCGCCTGCTCCAGCAGCGTCTCGCCCTGAGCCTTCGCTTCCCATGCCGCGCCGGTCCTGCTTCATCGCGGCCGATCTCCGCCGGGCTTCACCGCTGCCTCGCCTCGGCTCGCCCCGGTTGCCCGGGCTTCTGATGCCTTGCATTGCTCAAGCGACATGGTCGTCGGCTCTCCTTCTCGTTCGGCCCTTCGCCTCTGCGAGCTACTATGGCCTCTGCTGACTTCTCGCTCCGGCTCGTCACCGTCGCCCTTTCAGGCATAAGGCGAGATCTCCCCAGGTAAGAACGCACTCCTTCACTGCACAACCGCCGGATTTACGCCGCTTCGCCTTGATCACGAGAGCTTCGCGGTTTCTTGCCCGCTCGCCCTGCTCGGCAGCGCCTTCTATCCGATTCTTGTTCATCGGCTCGCAGCTTCGCTCCACGCTTCCTCCCCACACTCGGTCACCCTCATGCAGTTGCGCTTCACTTCGTTCGCTGTGATCAACTCACGGCGGGACTTGCACCCGCAAGAGTGCGCCCATGCTGGGCGCACAACAAAAAGGGGCGCACTCGGCGCCCCTCATAGCAGCTTCCGCGCCGCTCCTTCCGCCGCGATCGGCGGAAAGGGGGGCGCGTCGGGGTCTCTACTCAGTTCACCTTGGGGTCCAATTCGCCCTTGGCGTACCGATCCGTCATGGCCTCCAACGAAAGGGCCCGGATCTTGGACGCGTTGCCGGCGGTGCCGAAGGCCTCGTAGCGATCCTTGCAGATGCCCTTCATGGCCTTCGTGGCCGCGATGAAGTACTTGCGCGGATCGAACTCCTTGGGATTGTCGACCAGATACTTGCGGATGGCGCCGGTGGAGGCCATACGCAGGTCGGTATCGATGTTCACCTTACGCACACCGTGCTTGATACCCTCGACGATCTCCCCGACCGGAACGCCGTAGGTTTCGCCCATGGCGCCACCGTGCTCGTTGATGATCGCCAGCCAGTCCTGGGGTACCGAGGACGAGCCGTGCATCACCAGGTGCGTGTTCGGGATGCGGGCGTGGATCTCTTTGATCCGCTCGATGGCTAGGATGTCGCCGGTCGGCGGGCGCGTGAACTTGTAAGCGCCGTGGGAGGTGCCGATGGCGATCGCCAATGCGTCCACTCCGGTTTTCTTGACGAAATCCGCGGCCTCCTCCGGATCCGTGAGCAGCTGGCTGTGGTCGAGCTTGCCCTCGGCGCCGATGCCGTCCTCTTCGCCGGCCATGCCGGTCTCCAGCGAGCCAAGGCAGCCCAGCTCACCCTCGACGGAAACGCCGCAGGCGTGTGCCATCTGCACCACGGTGCGGGTAACGTCGACGTTGTACTCATAGGAGGTCGGGGTCTTGCCGTCCTCGCCAAGCGAACCGTCCATCATGACGGAGGAAAAGCCGAGCTGGATCGAGCGCTGGCAGACCGCGGCAGAGGTGCCGTGATCCTGGTGCATGCACACCGGGATGTGTGGCCACTCCTCGATGGCGGCCAGGATCAGGTGGCGCAGAAAAGGTGCCCCCGCGTATTTGCGGGCACCGGCCGAGGCCTGCACGATGACCGGCGAGTCGGTCTCGTCAGCGGCCTCCATGATGGCGCGCATCTGCTCCAGGTTGTTGACGTTGAAAGCGGGTACGCCGTAACCGTGCTCGGCGGCGTGATCCAGCATCTGGCGGAGGGAAATCAGGGCCATATCGTATCTCCTCGTTTATGTGTCGCGATGGATGGGACGGGATCGGTACAGGCTAGTCCTCGGTAAGGAGCTTGTGCTCCCCGACCCGCATGATTTTCATGATGTTGGTCTGACCTTCGACGCCGGAACGGTCGCCCTTGGTGATGATCACCAGGTCGCCTTCGCGCACCGTGCCGCGCCGCAACAGCTCTTCGATGACCTCCCGGTTGACCTCGTGGATATCGGTGCTGGCGACGTCGAAGTTTACCGGATAGACGCCGCGAAAAAGCGTGACTTTTCTGCGGGTTGTCACGTGCCTCGTCAATGCGTAGACGGGGATGCCGGAGCTGATGCGCGACATCCATTTCACCGTCGAGCCGCTCTCGGTGAGGGCGGCGATAGCCTTCACCCCCAGGTGATTGGCCGTGTACATGGTTGCCATGGCGATGGCCTCGTCGACGCGACCGAAGACCGAGTCGAGCCGGTGCCCCGAGCGGCGGGCGCTGCTGTGCTTCTCCGCCTCCGAGCAGATACGGTGCATGGCCTCCACGACCTTGACCGGGTTGCGGCCCACCGAGGTCTCGGCGGAGAGCATGACCGCGTCAGTGCCGTCCAGCACGGCATTCGCCACGTCGAACACCTCGGCCCGGGTCGGGATCGGGTTGTCGATCATGGACTGCATCATCTGGGTCGCGGTGATGACCACGTTGTTGAGCTCGCGCGCCCGGCTGACGATCTGTTTCTGGACCGCCGGCAGCTCGGCATCGCCGATCTCGACGCCCAGGTCGCCGCGGGCGACCATGATGGCGTCGGCGGCATTGATGATGTCGTCGATGCCCCGCAGGGCCTCCGCGCGCTCGATCTTGGCGACGATGCCGCCGGCGCCGCCCACCTCCTGGAAAATCTCCCGCGCCAGGCGCACGTCGTCGGCATTGCGCACGAAGGAGACGGCCAGGTAATCGGCCTCGATCTCCGCCGCGAAGCGGATGTCATCCATGTCCTTGCGGGTCAGCGCGGGGGCGGATAGTCCACCGCCTTTCTTGTTGATTCCCTTGCTGTTCGACAGCTTGCCGCCGACTACCACCTTGCACCGAATGCCGTTGCCGATGACCTCGTCCACCCAGAGCTCGATCGCGCCGTCGTCCAACAGCAGGGTATCGCCACGTGCAACGTCACCGGCAAGATCAGGGTAGGTCGTACCCACCCGTTCGCGGTCTCCGCCATCCAGGGGGCAATCCGCATCCAGGAAGAAGAGGTCGCCCTGGGCCAGTTCCACCGCACCCTCGACGAAGCGGCCGATTCGGATCTTTGGCCCCTGGAGGTCCATCAGCACACCGACATGACGGCCGCACGCGGAGGCACGATCACGAATCAGCTCGGCGCGCTCGCGATGGCGCTGGCGGGTGTCGTGGGAGAGATTCAGACGGACGACGTCGACACCCGCGGCGACGAGATTATCCATGATCTTGACCGAATCCGTGGCCGGACCGAGGGTGGCAACGATCTTGGTGCGTCTGGGCATGATGTCCGGTTGCTAGCCCTTAACCTTCGGCACTGCTCGCTCGCGCCCGCCGCCGATGGCGGGCGCGACCGATGGCTGACGGCTGATTGCTCAGTCCTTCGCGCGCTGCTCGAGCATGGCCACCGCAGGCAGCGTCTTGCCCTCGAGGTACTCGAGGAACGCCCCGCCGGCGGTGGAGATATAGGACACCTTGTCGTAGATGTCATACTTCTGGATAGCCGCGATCGTATCGCCGCCACCGGCGAGACTGAATCCAGATGCGTTGGCGATGGCCATGGACACGGTCTTGGTGCCCTCTCCGAATTGGTCGAACTCGAACACGCCAACCGGGCCGTTCCAGACGATGGTGCCTGCCTTGGCGATGATTTCAGCCAGCTCCCGAGCCGACTTGGGACCGATATCGAAGATCATGTCGTCGTCGACCACGTCCCCCGCGTCTTTCGTAACCGCTGGCTCGTTCTCGTCGAATTTCTTGCCACAGACCACGTCTACGGCGATGGGGATGGTGGCGCCGCGGGCGGTCATCTTCTTCATCAGGGCTTGGGCAGTGGGGATCAGGTCATGCTCGCACAGCGACTTGCCGACGTTGTTGCCGGCCGCGGCGAGAAATGTGTTGGCGATGCCGCCCCCGACCACCAGCTGGTCGACCTTCTCGGACAGGGCCTCGAGCACGGTGAGCTTGGTGGAGACCTTCGAGCCGCCGACGATCGCAACCATCGGGCGGGCAGGATTGGCCAGGGCCTTCGCCAGGGCGTCCAGCTCCTCGGCCAGAAGCAGGCCCGCGCAGGCGATCGGGGCGAACTTGCCGGCGCCGTGGGTCGAGGCCTGGGCCCGGTGCGCGGTGCCGAAGGCATCCATCACGAACACGTCGCACAGGGCCGCATACTTCTTCGATAGGGTCTCGTCGTCCTTCTTCTCGCCCTGGTTGAAACGTACGTTCTCGAGCAGGACGACCTCACCCTCGCCGACCGGCGGCGGGTTTTCCAGGTAGTCCTTCACCAAGGGCACGGTCTGTCCCAGCTTGGCGGACATGTCGTCGGCGATCGGCTGCATGGAGTTCTCCTCGTCCACCACACCCTCCTCCGGGCGACCGCGGTGGGAGAAGACCATGACCCTGGCGCCCGCCTTCATGCAGTGCTCGACGGTGGGCATGGAGGCCGTGATGCGGGCGTCGGAGGTCACCTTACCGTCCTTGACGGGGACGTTGAGATCGGCCCGGATCAGCACGCGCTTCCCGGAAAGATCGAGATCAGTCAGCTTGATGAACGACATGGGGGTCCTCCGCGTCGACTTGTTTCGAACAACAACGATTTGGGAAGCCCTTCTTGGGCTTGCCGAATGGCTTTCGTAGGGCGAATCAGGCGCACATCGGCGAAAAACCGCGATCGCGCGCAACGCTTCCCTGGGCCGCAGTCCGCCGCGGCTCTACGGTGGGTGGGGTTACGGCGCCCCTGTCATGCCGCGGCAATCCGCAGCCACGAGCGGGACGCCTAACCCACCCTGCGGCCTACTTGGCGACGTGCTCCACCATGCGCAGCATGTTGCAGGTGTAGCCGTACTCGTTGTCGTACCAGGCGACTACCTTGATGAAGGTCGGATCGAGGGCGATACCGGCCTCGGAATCGAAGATGGAAGGCGTACCCCGGCCGCGGAAGTCGGTGGAGACCACCTTCTCGTCCGTGTAGGCCAGCACGCCCGCCAGATCGCCGGACTCGGAAGCGGCCTTCATGGCGGCGCAGACCTCACCGTAGTCGGCGTCCTTGTTCAGCTCGACGGTGAGGTCGACCACCGAAACGTCGGAGGTGGGCACGCGGAAGGCCATACCGGTGAGCTTTCCGTTCAGCTCGGGCAGGACCTTGCCGACGGCCTTGGCGGCGCCGGTGGAGGACGGGATGATGTTCTCCAGGATGCCGCGGCCGCCGCGCCAATCCTTCATGGAGGGGCCGTCGACCGTCTTCTGAGTGGCGGTGGCGGCATGGACCGTGGTCATCAGTCCGCGCTTGATCCCCCAGTTGTCGTGCAGGACCTTGGCGACCGGGGCCAGGCAGTTGGTGGTGCAGCTGGCGGCGGAGACGATGGCCTGACCGGCGTAGGTGTTGTGGTTCACACCGTAGACGAACATCGGGGTGGCGTCCTTGGAGGGGGCGGACTGCACCACCTTCTTGGCGCCCGCGTCGATGTGCTTCTGACAGGTCTCCTCGGTAAGGAAGAAGCCGGTGCACTCGATGACCAGCTCGGCGCCGATATCGCCCCACTTGAGGTCGGACGGATCGCGCTCGGCGGTCAGACGGATGTTCTTGCCGTTGACGATCATGGTGTTGCCGTCGACGGCGATGTCGCCCGGGAAGTTACCGTGGACCGAGTCGTACTTGAGCATGTAGGCGAGATAGTCCGGGTCCAGCAGATCGTTGATGCCCACGACCTCGATATTCGGAAAGTCCTTTGCAATAGCACGGAAAGCCATGCGGCCGATGCGGCCAAACCCATTGATGCCAACTTTGATCGTCATTCATTTGCTCCTGTCAGTGGAAGATAGAATCGACCCGCGGGCGCGGGTCTCAGGGGCGGGCGCTGGTTATCCCGGCGCCCGCCCCCTGCTGCAAATCTAGAGAACGCCGTTGACCGTGGTGACCAGGTTGTCCACGGTGAAGCCGAACTCTTTGAAGAGCTCCCCGGCGGGAGCGGATTCGCCGAAGCGGTCGATGCCGAGCACGGCGCCATTGCTGCCGACGTACTTCCACCAGCCATCGGTGACGGCGGCCTCGACCGCGACGCGCGCGGTGACGGCTCGCGGCAGCACCGACTCCCGGTACGCCTCATCCTGGGCGTCGAAGACATCGGTGGAGGGCATGGAGACAACTCGGACCGCCTTGTCACTCATGGCCTCCGCGGCCTGCACCGCGAGCTCCACCTCGGACCCGGTGGCGATGATGATCGCGTCCGGGGTTCCGCTGCAGTCACGCAACACATAGCCGCCGCGCGCAATGTCGGAAATCTGGGCCTCGGTGCGCGCCATATGCGCCAGGTTCTGACGCGAGAAGATCAGGCAAGACGGGCCCGTCCGGCGCTCGATCGCGGCCTTCCAGGCAACCGCGGATTCTACCGCGTCGCAGGGCCGCCACACGCTCATATTGGGGATCATGCGCAGGGTCGGGATCTGCTCCACGGGCTGATGGGTCGGACCGTCCTCACCCAGACCGATGGAGTCGTGGGTGTAGACGAAAATCGACTGGATCTTCATCAGCGCCGCCATGCGCAGCGCGTTGCGGGCATACTCCGAGAACATCAGGAAGGTGGCGCCGTAGGGAATCAAGCCGCCGTGCAAGGTCACGCCGTTCATGATCGCGGACATGCCGAACTCGCGCACGCCGTAGTAAACATAGTTGCCCGAGGCGTCGTCCCTGGATACACCCCTACAGCCCGACCAGATGGTCAAGTTAGAGCCGGCCAGGTCGGCCGAGCCGCCGAGAAGCTCGGGCAGCAGCGGACCGTAACCGTTGAGTGCGTTCTGGGACGCCTTGCGGGAGGCGATCTTCTCCGCCTTGGCGTCCACGGCCTCGATGAAAGCCTGGGACTTGTCGGCCCAGTCGCCGGGCAGCTCTCCGGCCATGCGGCGCTTGAGCTCGGCGGCCTCGACCGGATAGTCGGCCTCATAGGCTACGAAGCGATCGTTCCAGTCCGCTTCCGCGGCGGCGCCGCGCTCCTTGGCGCTCCAGCCGTCGTAGATGTGGCCCGGGATCTCGAACGGCGCGTGGTTCCAGCCTATGGTCTCGCGCACCAACGCGATCTCGTCGTTCCCCAAGGGGGCCCCGTGGCACTCCTCCTTGCCCTGCTTGTTCGGCGAACCGTAGCCAATGATGGTCTGGCAGCAGACCAGGGACGGCTTGTCGGTGACCGCGCGGGCCTCCTCGATGGCGGCCTTGATCGACTCGGGATCGTGGCCGTCCACCTCGCGGATCACATGCCAACCATAGGACTCGAAGCGCTTGGGCGTGTCGTCGAGGAACCAGCCGGGGGTGTTTCCGTGACCGCGGACTTCGCCGTCGATGGAGATGTTGTTGTCGTCGTAGAGGGCGATCAGCTTGCCCAGCCCAAGAGCGCCGGCAAGGGAGCAGGCCTCATGGGAGATGCCTTCCATCATGCAGCCGTCACCCAGGAAGACGTAGGTGCAATGGTCGACGATCTCATGCCCGGGCTTGTTGAATTGCCCGGCGAGAACCTTTTCTGCCAGCGCCATGCCTACCGCATTGGTAATGCCCTGACCGAGCGGACCGGTGGTGGTCTCGACCCCCGGCGCGTAACCGTACTCGGGGTGTCCCGGGGTCTTGGAGTGGAGTTGGCGGAACTGCTGGAGGTCATCCATGCTCACGCCGTAGCCGGTCAGGTGCAGCAGCGAGTAGATGAGCATCGAGCCGTGGCCGTTGGACAGCACGAAGCGGTCGCGATCCGCCCAAGCGGGATTCGCGGGGTTGTGCTTCATGAAATCGTTCCACAGCACCTCGGCGATGTCTGCCATACCCATGGGCGCACCCGGGTGCCCCGAATTGGCTTTCTGGACCGCATCCATGCTTAGGGCGCGGATGGCGTTAGCGAGCTCTCTGCGTGAGGACATTTAGTCCCTCCTCATGTAGACGAAGACCAAAGCTTTCCGTCGGCCGCGACTGAACGCCAGCGGCATCCGGCGGCGAACGTGGGTCACTCGGTAGTGTGGCGCGCGGCAACAAAAAGGGCGTACCGCTCCCAGTCGGTCGGCATGTGATTCGTCGCTCCGGCTAGCCTTCCCCGCGGGACCGGGTACCAGAATGATCGAAAGGTCGCCTATTCTGGCGCAAAGGCATCGTTTCCGACAAAGAAACTAACCTTATGAGGATAAAAAATGTTTTATTAGTTCCTAATATTTCCATTTAATGACGGTCTTAGGCGGCCAACACGGTAGACCTCGACGGCCGTGAATGGCCGCTCGAAGTTGCGCCGGAACGCGACCGGGTCAGCCGGCAAGCCGCTCAAGACTCCTTCCACTTGATGGAGCACCCCATGCTCGGGATCTGGTCTCTGGGTCCCTCTCCGGTGGCCGCCACCTGCTTCATGGCCTCGAACAGGTCCCGCCGCGCGTCCTCGGGTGCGGTCTCCTTCCGGCTCTCGTCCAAGCGACCGCGGTACTGCAGGCCCAGGTCGGCTTTGTAGCCGAAGAAATCCGGCGTGCAGACCGCACCGTAGGCCTTGGCCACCTGCTGGGTCTCATCGAGGAGATAAGGGAACGGGAATCGGTACTCCTCGGCCACCCGCCGCATGTTCTCGAAGGAGTCCTCCGGGTATTCGGTGGGATCGTTGGACATGATGGCCACGCAGCCGATCCCCTGCTCCGTCAGCTCCCGGGTGTCGCGGACGATGCGCTCGATCACCGCCTTGACATAGGGGCAGTGGTTGCAGATGAACATGACGAGCAGACCCTTCTCCCCCTTGCAGGCGTCTCGGGTCCAAGTCCTCCCGTCCACACCGGGAAGCGCGAAGTCCGGGGCGGGCGCGCCGAAATCACAAACCGGGGGCTGTAGTGAAACCATGGTCGAATTCTCCAGGGCAGGGTGAAACGGAAGACCGCGGGGCGAAATATGTTACCGCAACCGCCCCCGAATCCAACCAGCGGCTTTCATACCCGCCTCGACGACGCTAAACTTGCGCGCTTTCCGAACGCTCATCACATGCTGGGCAGCCGCCCGCCAAGTAACCTCAAGTTAGGTCCTGATTCATGGCTAGAGACTATATCTTCACCTCGGAGTCCGTGTCCGAGGGACACCCGGACAAGGTGGCGGATCAGATATCCGACGGGATGCTGGACGCCATCCTGACCCTGGACCCCAACCCCGAACGGGCACGCGTCGCCTGCGAGACCATGGTCAAGACCGGCGCCGTCATCGTCGCGGGCGAGATCACCACCAGCGCCTGGGTGGACCTGGACGAGCTGGCGCGGGGAGTCGTCCGTGACATCGGCTACACCAGCTCCAACGTCGGATTCGACGGCTCGACCTGCGCGGTGATGTCCCTGATCGGCAAGCAGTCCGGCGATATCGCCATGGGCGTCGACCGTAGCGCCCCCGAGGAGCAGGGCGCCGGCGACCAGGGCCTGATGTTCGGCTATGCCACGAACGAGACCGACGTGCTCATGCCCGCGCCGATCACCTACGCCCATCGCCTGGTGCAGCGACAGGCGGAGATGCGCAAGGCCAACGTCCTGCCGTGGCTGCGCCCCGACGCCAAGAGCCAGGTGACCCTGCGCTACGAGGACGACAAGGTGGTCGCCATCGACGCCATCGTGCTCTCCACCCAGCACGACCCGGACGTGGACTACAAGCACCTGCGCGAGGCGGTGATGGAGAACATCATCCTGCCGATCGTGCCCGAGGAGTGGATCCACGGCGACACCAAGTTCCACATCAACCCCACCGGAAGCTTCGTCATCGGCGGCCCCGTGGGCGACTGCGGTCTGACCGGACGCAAGATCATCGTCGACACCTACGGCGGCTCGGCCCGCCACGGCGGCGGCGCCTTCTCCGGCAAGGACCCATCCAAGGTGGACCGCTCCGCCGCCTACGCCGGGCGTTACGTGGCGAAGAACATCGTCGCCGCGGGTCTCGCCGACCGCTGCGAGATCCAGATCTCCTACGCCATCGGCGTCGCGGTGCCGACCTCGATCAACATCGAGACCTTCGGCACCGGCAAGATCCCCGAGGACCGTATCGCGGCCCTGGTCCGCGAGCTGTTTGACCTGCGTCCGTACAGCATCATCCGGATGCTCGACCTGGTGCGCCCCATTTACCGCAAGACCGCCGCCTACGGACACTTCGGTCGCGAGGAGCCGGAGTTCACCTGGGAGCGCACCGACCGGGCCGCGGAGCTGCGTGAGGCGGCAGGCCTGCGCTAGGCGCGCGAGAACAGGAGGAAGGCGAGGGGTTTCGTTTTTGCCTCCCGGCAACCACCTTGCCCTGGGTAAGGAGCCGCCGGGAAGCGCAAACCCTCTATCGCGCCGCGGTTCCCGCGTCCTCCCCAGCGCCGAGGAGCGTTGCAACGGGGCACGACCCCGCCAGGCTCGGTGCATGGTCCCGTTTTCAAACGGCGCTCACTCTGATAATCACTGGAGTTGACTACCATGAGTGAGTTCACCGACCACAAGGTCGCCGACATCTCCTTGGCCGACTGGGGCCGCAAGGAGATCGCCATCGCCGAGACGGAGATGCCAGGCCTGATGGCCCTGCGCGAGAAGTACGGCGCCGAAAAGCCGCTGACCGGGGCGCGCGTCACCGGCAGCCTGCACATGACCATCCAGACCGCCGTGCTGATCGAGACCCTGGTCCAGCTCGGCGCGCAGGTGCGCTGGTGCTCGTGCAACATCTACTCCACCCAGGACCACGCCGCCGCGGCCATCGCCGCCCGCGGAATTCCAGTCTACGCCTGGAAGGGCGAGACCCTGGAGGAATACTGGTGGTGCACCGAGCAGGTGCTCAACTGGCCCGACGGCGGCGGTCCGAACATGATCCTGGACGACGGCGGCGACGCCACCCTGCTCGTGCACAAGGGCGTCGAGTACGAGAAGGCCGGAGCCGTGCCCGCCCCCGGGGCGAACGACGAACGAGGAGTGGCGCGCCGTGCTCGGGGTGCTCGGCCGCACCTTCGAGCGCGACAACCGCCACTGGCACCGGATCGCGGAGGGCATCAAGGGCGTCACCGAGGAGACCACCACCGGCGTCCATCGGCTCTACGAGATGGCCAAGGCGGGCACGCTGCTGTTCCCGGCCATGAACGTCAACGACTCGGTCACCAAATCCAAGTTCGACAACCTCTACGGCTGCCGCGAGTCCCTGGTGGACGGCATCAAGCGCGCGACCGACGTCATGATCGCCGGCAAGGTCGCCATGGTCTGCGGCTATGGCGATGTAGGCAAGGGCTGCGCCCAGTCCCTGCGCGGCCTCGGGGCCATCGTCTGGGTCTCGGAGATCGACCCCATCTGCGCCCTGCAGGCCGCGATGGAGGGTTTCAAGGTGGTGACCATGGAAGAGGCCGCCCCGCTGGCCGATATCTTCGTCACCGCCACCGGCAACCTGGACATCATCACCCACGATCACATGGCGGCGATGAAGGACCAGGCCATCGTCTGCAACATCGGTCACTTCGACAACGAGATCGACGTCGCCGCGATCGAGAAGTACGAGTGGGACGAGATCAAGCCCCAGGTGGACCACGTCATCTTCCCCGACGGCAAGCGCATCATCCTGCTCGCCAAGGGCCGCTTGGTGAACCTGGGCTGCGCCACCGGCCACCCGAGCTTCGTCATGTCCAACAGCTTCACCAACCAGGTGCTGGCGCAGATGGAGATCTTCGGCAACACCGAGCAGTATCCCATCGGCGTCTATGTACTGCCCAAGAAGCTGGACGAGGAAGTGGCGCGGCTTCACCTACAGAAGATCAGCGCCAAGCTGACCACGCTCAGGAAGGACCAGGCGGACTACATCGGCGTTCCCGTGGAAGGGCCTTACAAGCCCGAGCACTACCGGTACTAAGCCGGGCCTCCGCTGCGAGCGGTGCACCATCGGCGTCTGGGCTCGTCCCCGGGCCAGGCGCCGAGCGCCGAGCGTGAATCACCGAAAGCCAATAGCCGGAGGCCCGAGCAATGCCCCCTTCCAACGCCCCCAACCCCACGTTCAGCTTCGAGCTCTTCCCGCCCAAGTCCCAGGAGGGCATGGAGAAGCTGGCAGGCAACGTGCGGCAGCTCAACGCCGTCGCACCCGAGTACTTCTCAGTGACCTATGGTGCGGGCGGCTCCACGCGGGACCGCACCTTCGAGGCGGTCGCCTTGCTGCGCGCGCAAGGCATCGACACCGCGCCCCATCTATCCTGCATCGGCTCCAGCCGCGCCGAGATCCGGGACATCCTGCGCCATTACCGCGAGCATGGGATCCACCGCATCGTCGCGCTGCGCGGCGACCTCCCCTCGGGCATGGGCGCGGGGGCGGCGGGGGAGCTGCGCTACGCCAACGAGTTGGTCGAGCTCATTCGGCAGGAGACGGGAGGCCACTTCCGCATCGAGGTGGCCGCCTACCCCGAGTTCCACCCCCAGGCGCCAAGCGCGGAGCGGGACCTGCTCAACTTCAAGCGCAAGGTCGAGGCCGGCGCCGACGCGGCCATCACCCAGTATTTCTACAATGCCGACGCCTACTTCGCCTTCCTCGACAGCTGCGAACGCCTGGGCCTCGACATACCGGTGGTTCCCGGCGTCATGCCCATCACCAACTACTCGCAGCTCGCGCGCTTCTCCGATGCGTGCGGCGCCGAGATCCCGCGCTGGGTGCGCAAGCGGCTCGCGGGCTACGCCGACGACATCGAGAGTATTCGCGCCTTCGGTCATGAGGTCGTGGCCCATCTCTGCCGCCGCCTGCTCGAGGGCGGTGCTCCGGGGATCCATTTCTACACCATGAACCAGGCCGGTCCGACGCTTCGACTCTGGCGGGAGCTCGGCCTGCCCGGCGCGGAACGGATCGGAGCATAGCGCTTGCGCCGCGGGCACTGGACGGCGACATCGGCGGGGAAGCACCGCACCCGCAACGCGCCACCCATTGCGACCCAGGCCCTATTGCGAATTGTCAGTTACAGGGGTGCTGGGCGCTGATAGCTTTTGTCCCCGGAACCATCCACTCCTCCTTAACTGAGCCGCCCCCCCTCCTTTTTTCGGGGCGGCTTATTTGTGTCCGGGCTCCCGCCAACGGTCTGGAAGGATTGCAGGGCGATCTCCAGCTCTTCGTTGGTGGGAATGACCAGCACCCGAACTGGGCTCCCCTCCGCACTGACCGTCCGCTCGCCGCGCTCGGAACTCGCGTTGGCGAAGGAATCCAGGACCACGCCCAGGTTCTCCAGATGCGAGCAGGTGCGAGCGCGCACGTCAGCGTCGTTCTCCCCGATGCCGCCGGTGAAGACGACTGCATCCACCCGCCCGAGCTCGGCGAAATAGGCACCCAGGTACTTCTTCAACCGGTGACAGAAGACGGCGATGGCCAGCTCCGCGCGATCGTCGCCGGCCTGGGCGCGGGCGTGGATCTCGCGCATGTCGTTCATGCCGCACAGCCCGAGCAACCCGCTCTCGCGGTTGAGCAGGTCGTCCAACGCCTGGTTGTCGAGCCCAAGATGCTCGGCGAGGTAGAAGTGGATGGCGGGATCGATGTCCCCACAGCGGGTGCCCATGACCAGGCCCTCGAGCGGAGTCAGTCCCATGGAGGTATCCACGCTCTCGCCCGCCCGGATGGCCGTCGCGCTGGCCCCGTTGCCCAGGTGCAGGGTGACCAGGTTACAGTCCGCCAAGGGCTTGTCGAGAAAGGCCGCCGCCCGTTTCGCGACATAGTGGTGAGACGTGCCGTGAAATCCGTACCTGCGCACCCGGTGCCGCGCGTACAGGTGCTCCGGCAGGGCGTAGCGGTATGCGGCAGGGGGCATGGTCTGATGAAAGGCGGTATCGAACACCGCCACCTGGGGCACGCCGGGGAACAGCCCCCGCGCCACCCCGATGCCGGCCAGGTTCGCCGGGTTGTGGAGGGGCGCGAGGGGAATCATGTCGCGAATCGCGGACACCACCGCGTCGTCGACCAGGGTCGGACGGCGGAAGGAATCCCCCCCGTGCACCACGCGATGACCCACCGCCCCGAGTTCCGAAAGGTCCGCCAGCACGCCCCGCTCCCGCAGTCCGACGAGGATGCGCTCCAATCCCTCATGATGGCCGGGTATCGCCATCGTCTCGCTGCAGGATTCCCACGCCCCGTCGCGCGCCACCCAGCGCCCCGCGAAGATGCTCTCGGCCTCGCCGATGCGGCTGACCGAGCCCGAGGCCAACACCCGCCAATCCTCGCTGGCGAACAGCTGGTATTTAATGGACGAGCTGCCGGAATTGAGGACCAGCAGCTTCATGCATCGGGCTCCGCGAGCGACCCTGCGCCATCCTGGGCCTGAATGGCCGTGATCGCCACCGTATTGACGATGTCCGGCACCAGGCAACCGCGGCTGAGGTCGTTCACTGGCTTGTTCAGCCCCTGCAGAACCGGGCCGATGGCCACGGCACCCGCGCTGCGCTGCACCGCCTTGTAGGTGTTGTTACCGGTGTTGAGGTCGGGAAAGACGAACACGGTCGCCTGCCCCGCCACTTCACTGCCGGGCATCTTGGAGCGCGCCACGCTCAGGTCTACCGCCGCGTCGTACTGGATGGGGCCCTCGACCTTCAGGTCGGGGCGCCGGGCGCGGGCGACCTGCACCGCAGCCCGAACCTTTTCGACATCCGCGCCCTTGCCCGACTCGCCCGTGGAATAGGACAACATGGCCACCCGCGGCTCGATGCCGAAGGCGGCGGCCGTCTGCGCGGAGGTGATGGCGATATCCGCCAGTTGCTCGGCATTCGGATTCGGATTCACGGCGCAGTCCCCGTAGACCAGCACCCGGTCCGCCAGGCACATGAAGAAGACGCTGGAGACCAGCAACACCCCGGGGCGCGTCTTCACCATCTCGAAGGCGGGACGGATGGTGTGCTGGGTGGTGTGCGCCGCTCCGGAGACCATGCCGTCCGCATCTCCGTAGTAGACCATCGCGGTGCCGAAGTAGCTGACGTCCTCCATCGCGTCGTAGGCCATCTGCTCCGAGATGCCTTTGTGCTTGCGCAGCGCGAAATAGGTCTTCGCGTAGCGTTCGCGCTCGCGGGCGGACAGGGGGTCGAGGATCGGTATGTCGTCGAGCTTGAGCCCCAGCTCGTTGATCCGGCGCTTGATCTTGTCCGGCTTGCCGAGCAGCGTGAGATCCGCCACGTCGCGCAGGACAAGGATCTCCGCCGCCTGAAGAATGCGCTCATCGGCCCCCTCCGGCAGCACGATGTGCCGCCGCTGCGACTTGGCGCGCCGGATCAGCTCGTACTCGAACATCAGCGGCGTACGGCGTGCGGAGTGGCCCACCGCCACCTTGGCGCGCAGGTCGTCCGTGTCGACGTGGTTCTCGAACAGGCCCAGTGCCGCGGCGATCTTTCGCTCGTCCCCGCCGAGGATGGTGGGCTCGATGTGGGTGACATTCATGGCCGTGGCGTAGGTGTCGGTCGGCACCCGCAGAATGGAGACCTTGGTCCGACGCAGGCCCTCGACCAGCCGCTGGACGTTCGGCGCCGGCAGGAGGCCGCCGGTCAACAGCAATCCTGCGACGCGGGGGAAGGCCGTCGACGCGTCCGCGACTAGGCTCGCGAGGATGATGTCCGATCGATCACCGGGGGTGATGATCAGACAGCCATCCTCGATGTGCTTGAGAAAATCCGGGATGTGCATGGCCGCGATCTTGTAGCTGGTCACGACCTGGTTCATCGCGTCCCCCTCGCCGCACAGACAATCAGCGTCTAGCGCGCGCCCGATCTCGCCCACCGTCGGCATGCCGAGGGAGGGCAGCTCGGGCAGGACGTACACCATCTCGGAGTCCGGCAGGACGCCGCGCGCCCTCGCCTTCATGAGACCCAGGTGGGCGGGATCCACCCCATTGACCACGGTGGCCAGGAGCTCGCCGCCGCGGTCGAGGAGGGATTCATGGGCGAGCCGCACCACATCCAGCGTCTCCTCTGGCGTGCGCTGGAAGCCCCTGACCACGACCACGATGGTGCAGCCGAGGTTGTTCGCCAGGTCGGCGTTGAAATCGAACTCCAGGGAGGGGACCAGGCCGTCGTAGTCGGTGCCGGCGCAAACGACGAGATCGCACTTCTCCTCCAGGACCTTGAACCGGCTGAGAATGCGCTTCAGCAGCTCGTCGTAGTGCCCGGCGCCGACCAACTGACCGGCGGTCTCGGTCGTGCACCCGTAGAGTGTCTCCGGGGGGAAGGGGATGTCGTACCGGCTGCGGATCAGGTTGATGAGGTCGTCGCTCTCGGCCCCCTGGCGGACGACGGGGCGAAAGAAACCGACCTTGCGGTTGACCGCGGAAAGCGTTTCCATTATGCCGAGCACGACAACGGACTTCCCGCTGCCGGCCCCGGCGCCGGCCACATACAGGCTTTGCATCGTTCAGTGACTTCCAGAAATACTCTGGCCGACCAGGCCGAGACGCGGCCTCATCGGGCGGGAGCCGATATTATGCCGGAAACCGAACCCACCGAGGTTACCGGGCATTTACTAAGAAGAACGCAGGATAGGCGACATGGTATAATTCTGCCCCATGAGAGCGATGGATGGCAGAAAGCTCAGTCACGAGGCGCTCGAAGAAATTCGGATTCGAGCGGTGAAACGTGTTGAGGCTGGCGAGAGTCCGGAAGTGGTGATTGAGGCATTGGGCTTTCATCGCTCAGCAATCTACAAATGGATTTCTCTTTACCGAGAGGGTGGCATCGAGGGATTGAAGGGAAAAAAAGCGGCCGGACCGACCCCGAAGCTCAACGGTAAGCAATTGCGCCATCTCTACAAGATCATCACCTCGAGCAATCCCCTGCAACTTGGCTTCGAGTTTGCGCTGTGGACGCGGGCGATGATTCGCGAGGTGATCCGCGAGCAGTTCGGTGTGCGCTTGAGCGACGTGTCAGTCGGGCGCCTGCTGCGCAAGCTCGGATTGTCCCCGCAGCGCCCGTTGCGCAAGGCCTATCAACGTGACGAGGAGAAGGTCCAAGCGTGGCGCAAAGCCGCCTACCCGGAAATCCGGAAACTGGCTAAGAAGGAAGGTGCGACGATCTACTTCGGCGACAAGGCCAGCATCCGTTCGGACACCCATAGCGGAAGGACTTGGGCGCCCACCGGCGAGACACCAGTCATCGAAACGACTGGGGCACGCTTCAGCGTCAACATGATCTCGGCCGTCAGTGCGCAGGGCCAGTTACGCTTCATGACGATCAACGGGCGCATGAATGGCGAGCGCTTCATCGAGTTTCTCAAGCGTCTCATCCACCGGGCCACGGCCCCGATCTTTCTGATCCTCGATGGACATCCGGTGCACAAATCCAAACTCGTGAAAGAATATGTCGCCAGCACGAACGGGCGCCTGCGCTTGTTCATCCTCCCGCCTTACTCGCCGCATCTCAATCCGGATGAGTGGGTCTGGAACTGGCTCAAGCGGCACAAAATCGGCAAAACCCGCGTCGCCGGCCCCGACCAATTCCGAATCTTGGTGGATCGCTACCTACGCAGTCTGCAGAAACTGCCAGCCCTGATTCGTGGATTCTTTGCCGATCACAACCTGGCGTACATCAATCAGGCCTGAATGAAAATGTCGCCTATCCAGTGAACTCCTTAGTACCAGTGCGGTGGCTAGGGATCCCTGAGGTGGGAGCCAGCAACGAGCGGAACGCGCGCATGGACACGAGACCCCGAAAATTCCAACCAAGGCCTTTCCGGCTAGGCCGTGTTGCCGCCGGGGCGCTCGCCGCCTGCTTCCTGATGACGGGCGCGGTCGGGGCTCAGGACACCACCGTCTACCGCTGCACCGGCGAGGACGGCAGCGTCGAGCTGAGCCAATTCCCTTGCCCCGCCGGCATGGAGAATGAAGAGATCACGGTCACGGACCGGGAGACTGGCTGGGTACCGCCGAGCCCCGAGTCGGACACACCGGGGAAACCCTCCGCCGGGAGCAAGCGGTCCGGCTCCGGGCAGACCCAAACGCGGCAGGACAAGGCGGACGCCCGGCGCGCGGACAAGTGCTGGGACAAGCGCCGCCTCCTCGACGAGGTCAACTGGAAGCTCAGGCACGGTTATCGCCCGGTCGAGGGCATCAAGCTGCGCCACAGGCGCCAATCCTACGAGGACTATCTCGACCGCTACTGCGCCGAGTACTAACGGCCACACCGGGCTTCTTTTTCAGAGGCTTACACCCTTGAAAATGGCGTCACATCCCAGTGCTGCGGGAAGCGCTGAACTGATCCACGTTTCGCTGGGGCGGCGACTCAGAACGACCTCGTCACCCGCCAACGCTGATAGTTCGGCTCATCGAGGTACGCCTTGGTGGTGATGTAATTGAGCACGTTGCGCAGACGGTAGAAGCGCACTACCGAATCCACCCGCAGGATCTCACCGCCCTTCTCGTCGAAGAAAATGATCGAGGGCGCGTAGAAGAGCCCCAGCTTTTCGGCCCACTGTCTGGCCGTGGTCCGCTCGCCCGAGGGGGTGATGACCGGGGTGTCAGACCACATGTCGAGTTGGACGTTGTCGAACTCCTCGAACGGCTTGTAGATCGAGGGCTCGTCCAAGGCCTGGCCGTGGAGCACATCGCAGGCGTGGCACTCCCCCTGCTCGAAGAACACCGCCAGCGGGCGCTCGCTCGGAAAACGGCTGCGGTCCAGATTGAACGGTGGCGCGGCGAAAAAGTCCTCCTCGTTCAGGTCCCCCGGCTCGAACACCATCCGGCCCTCCCCGCGGGCCAAGTAGTCGCGAAACGACTCCCGCTTGTAGTGGCCATCCGCCACATACTCCAGCGCCGCGCGAAACTGATAGGGCGGATAGTAGCCGCGCAAGCGCAAGGCCTCCTTGCCGTCCCGGTCGTAGAACAGGAGCGAGGGGGTGAAATTGGTCTGATTCTCAAGCGAGAACTCGCGCTCGGTCATGACCTCTCCACCGAGGGTGGTCACCTCGGCCACCCCCCAGATGTCGATCGGGACCACGTCGAAATGACGCTGGGTGTACTCGACGATGTCCGTCAGCCCAAAATTAACCTCCATCAGCTTGTGGCAGTAGGCGCAGCGGCGCTGACCGAAGTAGACGATGAGGCCTTCCTTGCCGGCATCCAGCGCGTCCTTCAGGTCGTCGCCGAGATAGAAGAAGCTCTTCTTGAACCAGTCGGGATAGACCAAGGGCTCCGCGCGCGGGGAGTCGTCGAAGCTGTAGACATCGTCGGCGTCGTGCGCGGCGAATGCGGCCACCGAAGAGAATGCCAGGCTAACCAAAAGGGCCGCCTGCAGCTTGAACCAACGGGTCATGCTCCGCCTCCAGTGATAGTTTGTTCGCACCCTGCCCGGCTCGCCCGCAACCGGCGCGACGTCCTCCTTTCTTCTTCGTCCTTATTCGACGGATCCTACCCCTGCGCGTTCGCTAATGGGTCCCCCCGCCGGGACAAGCGCCGCACCAGAAACAAGGCCGCAATGGATCTGGCCTCGCTGAAGTCATCGAGTTCCAACAGCGCATCCAGGTCGTCTAGGCGCCACGGAACCACCTCGATGGGTTCCGGCTCGTCTCCCTCGGCGCGCCGAGGAAAGAGCCGTCGCGCCAATACGATATGCGTGAGGTGTTGAATATAACCCGGCGCCAGCGATACGGTACGGATCAGTGACAGATCCCGGGCACCATGACCCACTTCCTCCTGGATCTCGCGCTGCGCCGCCTGCAGGGGATCCTCGCCCGGCTCCACGATTCCCTTGGGCAGGCCAAGCTCATAGCGGTCCGTGCCGGCGGCGTACTCTCGGATCAGGAGCACCGTCTGCGCATCGAGCATCGGGACCACCAGTACCGAACCACGGCCGCCGAGGATGCGCTCGAAAACGCGCTCGTTGCCGTTGGCGAAGCGGATGTCCAGCTGTTCGACGCGAAAGATCCGGGTCCGGGCCACCAGCCGGCGATCCAGGATTTCGGGTTTTGCCGCCATCGTATGGGCTCCGTTATGCTGTCACCGCCTTCGGGCTCCGGCGGGCACCGATGGAAGACGAAGGCGAGAACGCTCTCGGCCGGTAACTTCTAGGTAACTCACCCTATGATCGACTGGAACGCCGTCGACAGCGTCTTCCTGGATATGGACGGCACCCTGCTCGACCTGCACTTCGACAATCACTTCTGGCTCGAGTACGTTCCCAGGCGCTACGGCGAGGCGCGCGGAATGCCAGCGGAACGGGCGAAGGAGGAGCTCCTCGCCAGATACCGCAGCCGCGAGGGAACCCTGGAATGGTACTGCGTGGACCACTGGAGCCGCGAGCTGGGCCTCGATATCGCCCTGCTCAAGGCCGAGACCGATCACTTGATCGCCGTTCACCCGCACGTCGTGGACTTTCTAGAGGCGCTGAAGGCGCGCGGCAAGCGGCGGGTCTTGGTGACCAACGCTCACCAGAAATCGATCGCACTCAAGATGGAGAAGACCCGCCTTGCGGGCCACTTCGAGCGCATCATTTGCGCCCATGACCTGGGGGCGCCCAAGGAATCGGCGGATTTTTGGCCGCGGGTTCAGGCCCTGGAGCCCTTCCACAAGGACCGCACCCTGTTCGTCGACGACAGCCAGAGCGTACTGCGCGCCGCGCGCGACTACGGTTTCCGCTGGCTGCTGGCAGTCCTCGAGCCAGACTCCAAGGCCCCTCCCCGCACCCAGGAGGAATTTCCCGCCATTGGGCACTTCGCCGATCTGCTGCCCGGTCTGCGCAAATGCTGACCGCCGGGCGTGGCGATCAGGTCTGAGGTGCAGCGGCGGAACCGCCACCCGCCGGCTTGCGGCGACGTCGGCGCCGGCGTTTCGGGGCCGGGGCGGCGTCTCCCTCCTGCTTGACCTCCGCTTTCGGCGGCTCCCCCTCCGCCGGCTTGCTGGCGTGAGGCGGCTTGCGCCGCCCACCCCGCCCCTCGTCGCGTCGGTCCCTGGGATGACTTCGGCGCTCGATGCGCACGCGACTTCGCGGATCGACCTCGGCAAGCAGCTCGTGGCTCACGGGCTCTACCGGAATCTTGGCGCCGATGAACTTCTCGATGTCGGGGAGGCAAAAGGCGTAGGTCTCGCAAACGAAGCTGATGGCGTCCCCGGTAGCCCCGGCGCGGGCGGTACGCCCGATGCGGTGGACATAGTCCTCCGCATCGTCAGGCAGATCAAAGTTGATGACGTGGGTCACGTCCGGGATATGCAGACCGCGGGCGGCCACGTCCGTCGCCACCAGGATCGGCAGCTCCCCGTGCTGGAATTGCTTGAGCAGACTCAAGCGCTTGTTCTGCGGCACATCCCCGGAAAGCACCGCAGCACGCAGGCCGTTGCCCTCCAGGAAGCCCCAGATGCCGTCGGTCGATCGCTTGGTGTTCGCAAACACCATGACGCGGGCACTCTTCATGCCCCGCAACAGGCCGATGAGCAAGGGAATCTTCTCGTTGTTGGCCACCATGTAGCAGCGCTGAGTCACCCGATCGCCGGTGACCTGCTCCGGCTCGATGGCCACGGGCTTTGGGTCGTTCATGTGCTCGTAGGCGAGCTCGGTGACCCGGTAGGACAAGGTCGCGGAGAACAGCATGCCGAGCCGCTCGTCCGGCGGCGGCATGCGCCGAAGCAGATAGCGGATGTCCTTGATGAAGCCGAGGTCGAACATCCGGTCCGCCTCGTCCATCACCACCACCTCGACTGCCTTGAGGTCGAACACCCGCTGCTTGAAGTAATCGATGAGCCGCCCGGGGGTGCCGATCAGGATGTCCACGCCGGCGGCGACATCGTCCCGCTGCTGCTGATATCCGGTGCCGCCGAACACCAGACCCAGGCGAAATCCGGTGTGCTTGGCCAGGGTCACGGTGTCCTTGTGGATCTGCACCGCGAGCTCACGGGTCGGCGCCACGATCAGGGCGCGGGGCTGATTCGGGCGGCGCCACGCGGGCGGCTCGTGGGTGAGCAGCCGCTGCAGGGCCGCCACCAGAAAGGCGGCTGTCTTGCCGGTCCCCGTCTGGGCCTGGCCGGCGACGTCGCGCCCGGAAAGGGCAATCGGCAGGGTCTCCGCCTGGATCGGGGTACAGTACGTGAAACCGGCGTCGGCGAGGCCCTGGAGGATGCGCGGATCGAGATCGAATGCGTCGAATCGGGTATCGGTGAGGTGTGTTTGGGTCATGAAACCGGGGGCGGGAGAGGATCCGTTTCGGAGTCCCCCGGACAGGAGGACTTGCAAATTTCTGAATTTCTTGGCTGAAATAGCATCTTACCCAAGGGCACATCCCAACGCCAATACGCCCGTCCGCTCCCCCACCCCGCGCGGTACGGCTAAGTCCTCGCCCCTCGAATTACGAAATCAACGGGAGACCATCCAGTGAGCGAACGCATCATCCATGTAACGGATGACTCTTTCGAGCAAGAAGTCCTGCAATCCTCAGACCCGGTGCTCGTGGACTACTGGGCCGACTGGTGCGGTCCCTGCAAGATGATCGCCCCGGTACTGGACGAGATCGCCGAGGAGTACGAGGGCAAGATCAAGGTCGCCAAGCTCAATATCGACGAGAACCCCAACACCCCGCCACGCTACGGGATCCGCGGCATCCCCACGCTGATGCTGTTCAAGCAAGGCGAGGTGGAGGCCACCAAGGTCGGCGCCGTATCCAAATCGCAGCTCACGGCCTTCATCGACAGCAACCTGTAAGTGCGCGCTCGCCAACGAGGCTTAACCCCGTCGATCTAAAAGCTCAGAAGTGACCCGCTGGGGTGCCCGCCCGGGCGCCCCTCCCCCAGAAGTCACCGTCCCTCCCCGCACCGCCGCCCGTGCCGCCCAGCGCGGTGCTGAATTACGAAAACGACCCGTTTCATACGCCTGTTAGAAAACCATCATGAATCTGACCGAACTGAAAAAAATGCCGGTTCCCGAGCTGGTCGAACTGGCCCAATCCATGGAAATCGAGGGCGTCGGCCGATCGCGCAAGCAGGACCTGATCTTCGCCATCCTCAAGGCGCAGGCGAAAAAGGGCGAGGACATCTACGGCGACGGGGTGCTGGAGATCCTGCAGGACGGTTTCGGTTTCCTGCGCTCGGCCGACACCTCCTACCTGGCCGGGCCGGACGACATCTACGTCTCCCCCAGCCAGATCCGCCGCTTCAGCCTGCGCACCGGCGACACCATCGCCGGCAAGATCCGCCCGCCCAAGGACGGCGAGCGCTACTTCGCGCTGCTCAAAGTCAACGACATCAACTTCGACCGCCCGGAGAACGCGAAGAACAAGATCCTGTTCGAGAACTTCACGCCGCTGTTCGCCAACAAGCGCCTGCAGCTCGAGATCGGCAACGGCAGCACCGAGGACATCACCGCCCGCACCATCGACCTGGTGCGCGCCCATCGGCAAGGGCCAGCGCGGGCTGATCGTCTCCCCGCCCAAGGCGGGCAAGACCATGATGCTGCAGAACATCGCCCAGTCCATCGCCCACAACCACCCGGACTGCCTCCTCATCGTGCTGCTGATCGACGAGCGCCCGGAAGAAGTCACCGAGATGCCCCGCTCCGTGCGCGGCGAAGTCATCTCCTCCACCTTCGACGAGCCCGCCACCCGCCACGTGCAGGTGGCCGAGATGGTCATCGAGAAGGCCAAGCGCCTGGTCGAGCACAAGAAGGACGTGGTCATCCTGCTCGACTCCATCACCCGCCTGGCCCGCGCCTACAACACCGTGGTGCCCTCCTCCGGCAAGGTGCTGACCGGCGGCGTGGACGCCAACGCGCTGCAGCGACCCAAGCGCTTCTTCGGCGCCGCGCGCAACGTCGAGGAAGGCGGCTCGCTGACCATCATCGCCACCGCCCTGGTCGACACCGGCTCGCGCATGGACGACGTGATCTACGAGGAGTTCAAGGGCACCGGCAACATGGAAATCCACCTCGACCGCCGCATCGCCGAGAAGCGCGTCTTCCCGTCGATCAACATCAACCGCTCCGGCACCCGCCGCGAAGAGCTGCTGATGAAGCCGGACGACCTGCAGAAGATGTGGATCCTGCGCAAGATCCTGCACCCGATGGACGAGCTCGCGGCCATGGAATTCCTGCTCGACAAGCTCAAGGCCACCAAGACCAACGCCGAGTTCTTCGACTCCATGCGAGGCTGACGCGCATACCGACCGCCCGAACTCCGTCCGAACCCGAACGCGGTAGCAATACCATCTCGACCTCACTGCCCGTTGTGACCTCCATTCCGCAACCTCTGTCGGAGGCTTCCGCTCGCGCCTGAGCCTGCCCCTCGGGGCGCACCGCACGCGCGAGAGCCGGCGGTCGCCGATTGCGACTTTCGCCCCGCGTTGCGTCGCCGGTCACAGAAGCACCGGCGTCGAGCGCATAGATTTGTCCCAGGGCATGGTTGGATCACCAGGCGCCGTGGCAACGATCCGCGTGCGGTTCAGAGCACGCGGAGCCCGGCGAACAAGATCGCCTTCCTTCGATCACGGGCAAGGACCGGCGAAACGCGGATTTTTCGAGGTACCGACAGATGAAAGCTAATCGGCTCGAGCCCAGGGACCACACAAGCGAATCACCCCCGGCACCGGGTCGGCCCTCGATCGAGGACCTGCTCACGATCGCGGACGAGCTGGAGAAGAAGCTGCAGCCGAATCTGGCGGAGGATCTATCACGCACCGTCCGGTTGCTGGCGATGATCGCGAACGACGAGGAGGTCTGCGTGCAGAACCCGGCGCGCGTCGTTGAGGCCTTCCAGAACCATGGCCACCTGTTGTGCGATTTCGAGGTGGAGATGCTCCGCGACTGGCTGGTCGCGCTCGACCAATCCCACTAGCCGGCGCGGCGTGTAATCAACGCCCGCGAGGCGCTCCCGCCCGCGGGCATCCCCGAAAGCGCATCCACGCGGAGGGCCGAGCCCCCTCCGCATTCGCGTTGCGATGCCGTCTGGCTGGCGTGGATCTCCGCGTACCCAGCGAACCTCCCATCTCCCTGTCGTCTCCCGTCCGAAACCACGAGGCTTCCACCCTCACCTTGCAGCGGGAATCTTCGTCCGCTGGGTGGGAGACAAAGGTAGGCACGATGGAAAGACTCTGGCGCGGTACAATTGCGCGGCATCGAAATCCATTCGGCTCGGACTCCGCCATGCAAGCCATGATCCTGGCCGCCGGACGCGGCGAACGGATGCGCCCGCTCACGGACCACGTCCCGAAGCCACTGTTGCAGGCCGGCGGCAAGCCTCTGATCGTCCACCACGTGGAGCGCCTCGCGTCCGCCGGCATCCGCGACATCGTGATCAACCACGCCCACCTCGGCGAGCAGATCGAGGCCGCGCTCGGCGACGGCAGCCGCTGGGGGGTCCGCATCCGCTATTCGCCCGAGGGCAAGGCACTGGAGACCGGCGGCGGTATCTTCCGCGCCCTGCCGCTTCTGGGCCCGGACCCCTTTCTGGTGGTGAACGGGGATATCTGGACCGACCTGGATTTTTCCCGGCTGCGCATCGAGACGGATCGCCTCGCCCATTTGGTGCTGGTAAACAACCCGCCGCATCACCCAGGAGGCGATTTCGCCCTGACGGACGGTCGCGTGCTGGCGGAGGGCGAGCCTCGTTACACCTTCAGCGGCATCGGGGTCTATCATCCGGATCTGTTCCGGGATCACGAGCCGGGCGCCTTTCCCCTCGCCCCGCTGCTGCGCGAGGCCATGACGCGGGACCTGGTCAGCGGCGAGCTGTACCGGGGACGCTGGTCGGACGTCGGGACTCCTGACCGTTTACAAGCCCTGGACCGGATGCTAAGTGTTGATCGGTAGGCGAACCGGGCTCGCACCGGATCGTCATCATCCATCGAGAAGACCATGGGCCAGGAAATCGAGGCATCCAAGTTCACCAAGGCGGATTTCGAGGCCTTCGAAGAACGGCTGCGGGCGGAAACCGATCTGCTGGCCCGCTGGTTCGCGGACGACGTCTTCGCCTCCACGCCCAAAGTGGGCGGGTTCGAGCTGGAGTCCTGGCTCGTAGGGCCGGACATGCGACCCGCCCCTGTGGTGGAGCCCTTCCTGGACCGTCTCGAAGATCCCCTGGTCGTTCCCGAGCTTGCAACCTTCAACGCCGAGATCAACGGTACGCCCCAGCCCCTGAACGGCCAGGCGCTGAGCCGGCTCGCCGACGAGCTCGAATCCACCTGGGCGCGGTGCACGGCGGCGGCCGCCGCGCTCGGCGCCCGGCTCGCCATGATCGGCATCCTGCCCACGGTGCGCCCGGAGCACCTGGACCTGGAGCACATGACTCCCCGCCCACGCTACCGGGCACTCAACGAGCAGATCCTGAGCCTGCGCCGCGGGCGACCTCTGACCCTGGAGATCCAGGGTCGGGACCACCTGTTCGTGGAGCAGCAGGACGTGATGCTGGAATCCGCCGCCACCTCGTTTCAGATCCACCTCAAGGTCAGCCCGGACGAGGCCACCCGGGTCTACAACTGCTCGAAGATCCTGGCCGCCCCGATGGTGGCCATCAGCGCCAACTCCCCCTACCTGTTCGGCTGCGACCTGTGGGATGAGAGCCGGATCCCGCTGTTCGAGCAGGCCGTGTCCGTCGGCGGCTCCATTTTCTCGGAGCGTGTGACATTCGGCTTGCGGTACCTCGACGCATCGGTTCTCGAGTGCTTCACGCGCCAATCTCAAGCGCTTTCCCGTGCTGCTGCCACAGGTGATGGACGAACCGCCCGAGCGACTGGCGCATCTGCGCCTGCACAACGGCACCATCTGGCGCTGGAACCGACCTCTCATCGGCTTCGAGGCATCCGGGACGCCCCATCTGCGCATCGAGCACCGCGTGGTGCCGGCTGGTCCCACCGTCGTCGACGCCATCGCGAACGCGGCACTCTATTTCGGCGCCGTGCATTCCCTGTCACAGGATGTCACGCCGCCCGAGCGGCGGCTTCCCTTCCCGGCCGCGAAGGCGAACTTCTATGCCGCCGCGCGCGAGGGCCTGAATGCGGAGATCGAATGGCTCGACGGTCGCCGTGCCCGATTGACGGAGGTGCTCCGCAGCGACCTGCTGCCACGCGCCCGCCTGGGTTTGACGGCCATGGGTGTGGATGCGGACGAGGCCGATCTCTGGCTCGGGATCATCTCCGCCCGGCTGGAGTCGGGGCGGACCGGGTGCGGCCTGGCAGCGCGCCTTCGTCGCCCGCAACGGCCACGACATGCAGGCGCTGACCGGTGCCTACCTGGAACGGCAAGAGAGCGGGCTCCCCGTGCACGAATGGGCACTATGATGTCGTGCTTACTACCGACCCGAACCGATTTCCACCGCCATGCTGCAAGAGCTTGACGCCCTCCCGGACGGCCTGCTGGACACCCAGACGCGCGATCTGCAGCGCCTCTTGGGCGGGCCGACCCTGATTCATCTCGCCGGGGAGCGCGAGCCGGCGCTGTTCGTCACGGTGCTCATGCACGGCAACGAGACGGTGGGGTGGGAAGGCGTCCGCTCCCTGCTGAACGGGTATGTCGAGCGCTGTGGCACGTTGCGCCTGCCACGGTCCCTGAGCCTCTTCATTGGCAACGTCTCGGCCGCCGCGGCGGGCGTGCGCCACCTGCCCGACCAGCCGGACTACAACCGGGTATGGCCCGGAACCGAGATTCCGCACACCCCGGAGCACGACCTGATGCGGCGGGTGGTGGACATCATGTCCACGCGAGGCGTGTTCGCCAGCATCGATCTCCACAACAACACCGGCTGCAATCCGCACTACGGGTGCGTCAACGTCCTCGACAACCGCTATCTGCACCTCGCGACCCTGTTCAGCCGCACCGTGGTCTACTTCATTCGTCCGAAAGGGGTACAGTCCATCGCCATGGCGAAGCTGTGCCCCGCGGTGACCCTGGAGTGCGGAAAGGTCGGGGATAGAGCACGGCACCGAGCATGCCCGGGAGTATCTGGACGCCTGCCTGCGCATCGTCGGCGCTGCCGGAGCACCCGGTTCCCGCCCACGATATCGACCTGTTCCACACCGTCGCGCAGGTCAAGGTCCCGCGAGAGGTCAGCTTCGGCTTCCCGCCGGGGGAGGCGGATATCCTCTTTTCGCCGGAACTCGAGCGTCTCAACTTCCGCGAGCTACCCCGCGGCACCGCCCTGGGCCGGGTGAACGGCAACAACGGCTTTCGGCTCGACGTGCTGGACGAGCGCGGCCGGGACGTCGCCGAGCGCTTCTTCCGCCTGGAGGACGGCGAGCTTCGGCTCAAGCTGCCGGTGATGCCCTCCATGCTGACCCGCAACGAAGCGGTCATCCGTCAGGACTGCCTGTGCTACCTCATGGAGCGCTACAACGACCACGTGCCGCAGCGTGAATAGGCAAGCCGAGGGCCGGATTCATCCCGGGCGGTCACCGCCCTGCGCGAATCCGCGGAACAAGACGGCCAAGGCCACGACCGGAGCGGCGAGCAGCAGAACAGGCGCAACGAACAGGGCGAGCCAACCGTTCGTCCGCGACCTCACCAACAGCAGCAGCCCGAGCATCCCCGCGCCGGCAAGGCCCGCCAGCAGCTCCCGGTGGCCGTTGCCTTGGACCGCCAGGAGCAGCAGGCCGTGCGGAATCAGCATGAAAAGGGCATTCGGCAGGGCGAAGGGCGCGTAACCGAAGCGGGAAAGCGCGTACCCGTCCACCGCATGGACGCTCCAGATGAAACCCATGAACGCCAGAAAGCCGGCGGCGATGAGCAGCGCCGTCATGCGCCGTCGATCACCTCACCGGCCTGACGATCCGCATGGTAGGACGACCGCACCATGGCGCCGCTCGCCACGTTGGAGAAGCCCATGGCCTCTCCGGCGACGCGCAGGTACTCGAACTCGTCCGGGCTCCAGTAGCGCCTCACCGGGAGATGATCGCGGCTCGGCTGCAAATACTGCCCCAGGGTCAGCATGTCGCAGTCGTGGGCACGCAGGTCCTCCATTACCGCAAGCACCTCGTCGCGCTCCTCACCGAGTCCCAGCATCAACCCCGACTTGGCCGGCACCGCCGGATGCCGGCGCTTGAACTCCCGCAGCAGCGCCAGGGAGCCCAGGTAGTCCGCCCCCGGGCGCGCCTCGCGGTAGAGGCGGGGCACCGTCTCCAGGTTGTGGTTGAACACGTCGGGCACCGCGTCGCCCTCGAACTGATCAAGGGCGATGCTCTCCCGGCCGCGGAAATCCGGAACCAGCACCTCCAGCCTGATCCCCAGGCTGCGCCCCCGCACCGCCCGCAGGCAGGCCGCGAAATGGCCGGCACCGCCATCGCGCAGATCATCGCGGTCGACCGAGGTGATGACCACGTAGCGCAGGCCCATGGTAGCGATCGACGCCGCCAGGTGCTCCGGCTCGTCGGGATCGGGCGGCCGGGGCCGTCCGTGCGCCACATCGCAGAAGGGGCAACGGCGGGTACAGACGTCGCCCAGGATCATGAAGGTCGCGGTGCCATGGTCGAAGCACTCCCCGAGGTTCGGGCACATGGCCTCTTCGCATACGGTCGCGAGCTTGGCCTCGCGCAGCAATCGCTTGACGCGCGTCACGCCCGGTCCCACGGGCGCCCTGGCCCTGATCCAGGACGGCTTACGCAGGGGTTCGACCGCGGGCTCCACCTTGACCGGGATACGGGACACCTTATCCTTGCCCCGCTGGTGCGTCTCGGGTGTCGCCCGGGACGGGGCGTTCAACTGACTGGAATCGCTCATCGCGTTTGAACCTGCAAGGGTAAATCGGCACCGTGACCATTCATCGCGCCCTGGCGCGGGCTTTCATGGCACTGCTTGAAATCTGTCCGGCGTCGCGCGTCCGCAAGCGTACTACAGCGCATCCCGGACCAGCACGACCAGCTCCTTGGGACCGTGGACGCCGTAGGCCAGGGTCTGCTCGATGTCCGCCGACTTCGACGGCCCGGAGATCAGCAGGGCGTTGGTGGGCAGGCCCCGCTCCGCCCAGCCCTGTTCCGCGACGAGTTCGTGGAAGGTGGAGCGGATCTCGGCCGCCTCCAGCAGGACGACATGGATGGGTGGTACCAGTGACATGAGCCGAGGTTCTTCAGCGGTCGGCCACAGCACCAGGGAGCCGGTCTCGGCGACGGCGCCGACGCAGCCGGTGAAGCCGGCATCCGTGTCCGAGAACAGGGCCTCCCGGCACGACTCGACCGGCTCAAGGTATGGAACCAGGCGCGGGGCGCGCGCATCCGGCCAGCTCCGCTCCAGCTCCGGCCCATGCGCGGCGGCGGGTCCGTAGAGCAGGTTCCGCGCGCCCTTCGCCAGCAAAAGGTCGAGCAGGAATCTGGGCCAGTCCTCTCCCACCAGGTGCACCTCGCCGCGCACGGCCTCCATGCGCGCACGAAAATGCCGCAGCAGCTCCTGCGGGTCCCAGTCGAAGCGGCGCACGGGGATCTCCGGCATCCGCGGCGCGACTTCCGTCCTGCCCGAACGCAGGCGCTCGAGAATGCGGTCACGCGCCGTCATCCGCAAGCCCCTCCTTTCTTCGCCATGGCGCGCAGGCCCATGGGCGCGAGCTTCGGCGCCTCACGGGTGCGGGTCCAGGGTCCCAGACGCCTGGGCTGCAGGACGCGGAGCGACCGCATGAGCCCAGTGGCGGCTCGATAGCGACCCGGATCGGCGTGCACCCAGGCCCACAGGCGCCACACCAGGGCGTGCAGAGACTTGCGCCGTGCTCCCCGGCCGAGCACCCCCGAGTCCGCCGTGCCGCGCGCGCCCTCGTAGCGCAGCCGGTTGAGCAGACTGGGGATTGGTATCCGCACCGGGCAGACCTCGCCGCAGGCCCCGCACAGGCTGGAGGCGTCGGCCAGCTCGCCGAGCACCTCGACGCCGTGGAGCTGGGGCTCCAGGATGCTGCCGATGGGACCCGGGTAGACGGTGCCGTAGGCATGTCCGCCGAGCCGCGTGTAGACCGGGCAATGATTCATGCACGCGCCGCAGCGGATGCAGCGCAGGGTAGCCTGCAGCTCCGGGTCGCCGAAGATGCGCGAGCGGCCGTTGTCCAGCAGCACCAGGTGGACCTCCCCGGGGCCGTCCTTCTCGCCCGCCCGCCGTGGGCCGCTGATCATGTTGAAGTAGGTGGTGATGGGCTGACCGGTGGCCGAGCGGGTGAGCAGCGTCAGCAGGGGCGGCACCTGCTCCAGACGCGCGACCACCTTCTCGATGCCGGTAACGGCGATGTGCACCGCGGGCGCGGTGGTGCACATGCGCCCGTTGCCCTCGTTCTCCACCAGGCACAGGGTGCCGGTCTCGGCGACCGCGAAGTTGACCCCGGACAGCCCCGCGGTGGCGGCGCGGAACTTCTCGCGCATCACCGCGCGCGCGGCGGCGGTGAGCTCCTCGATGTCCTCGCTGTAGGGGATATCGGGGAACTTGGCGGAGAAGAGCTCGGCGATCTGATAGCGGTCCTTGTGGATGGCCGGAGCGATGATGTGGGAGGGCCGCTCGCCCGCGAGCTGCAGGATGAACTCACCGAGGTCGGTCTCCACGGCCTCGATACCCTGCCGCTCCAGGAACTCGTTGAGGCCCATCTCCTCGGAGACCATGGACTTGCCCTTGATGAGCACGCGTGCCCCGTGCCGGCGCAGGATCTCCAGAACGATCCGGTTGCCCTCCTCGGCCGTCTCCGCCCAGTGGACCCGGATCCCGTTCGCCTCGCAGTTGCGCTCCAGCTCCGCCAACAGCTCCGGCAGGTGCGCAAGCGCGTTTGCCCGGATGGCGAGGCCCTGGTCGCGCAAACGGGCGAGCTCCTCGTGATCCGGAAAGGCATCCCGCCGCTTGACGACCAGCCCGTCCATGGCGCGGCGGATATTCGCCCGTACCCGGTCGTTGGCCAGCGCATCCTCGACCCGGACCCGGAACTCACTCGCCACTGGTGCGCTCCCACAGGAACTCGGCGATATGCTTGACCTTCGGCCCCTTGCCCTGGCGCTCCAGGGTACCGCCGAGGTTCATGAGACAGCCGCAATCCTGGCTCACGATCACCTCGGCCCCGGTGGCGGCGAGCGCGGCCGCCTTGTCCGCGGCCATGGCGGCCGAGATCTCCGGCTGCTTGACCGCGAAGGTGCCGCCGAAGCCGCAGCACTCGTAGGCATGGTCCGGCTCCGACGCCTCGACCCGTGCCAGGCGCGCGAGCAAAGCCATCGCCGCGTCCGCGACCCCCATCTCGCGCCGGGCGGAGCAGGAATTGTGCAGGGCGACCCTCAGCGGAGGGCCGAGATCCTCCGGCCGCAGGTCCAGCACGCGGACCAGAAAGTCCGTCAGCTCCACCACCCGTGCGGCGACGGATTTCGCCCGCTCCTCGTCGGGGGTGCCCGCGAACACCTCCGGATAATGCTCGCGCATCATCCCGGCGCAGGATGCGGAGGGGACGACGATCGGCAGATCGTCGCAAAAGGCGTCGAGCTGGACACGGGCCACCTTGCGCGCCTCCTCGCGATAGCCCGAGTTCCAAGCCGGCTGACCGCAACAGGTCTGACCCGGCGGAAAGACCACCCGAATGCCCTCCCGCCGCAGCAGGCGCATGGCGGACAGGCCCGCCCCAGGGAACAGCAGGTCGATCAGGCAGGTGCCGAAGAAATAGACTGAGCTCGGTTTCTCCATGCACGGATTATAGGCTGGAGCCGGTGCCGGCTCCGCCGAAAGTCTCCACTTGTTGAAAGAGGATAAAACGGTCGCGTTCCTCGGCCGGGCGTCGTCTCTTCCAAAGCCCCGCCAGGGTCACTACCACGGGATCCCCTGCCCGAACCATGTTGCGGATGATACCGAAGGAGTAAGCCTCGCTCTGCGTCCATGGGTCACGACCAACCAGACTCGGGGAGGTACAGGCGGCACCGCTCGGATTCTGGTGGCATTGATTGGGGCTGCTCGCGGGGTCGCGCATGGGGGCGGGGCCGGCTCGGCAAGGGACGGGAATATAGCACAGGGGTAAGTCCCCTCCGTTAGAATGCCGGCAGCAACTGAAGCCCGACGACGTGCACGCCATGCGCCAGGAAAACCGCCCCCTCGCCGTCTTCGTCTCCTTCTCGGGAGCGGGGGGCGTGGAGCGGATGGTGATGAACCTGACTCGCGGCTTCGCGGTCCTAGGCCAGCCCGTGGACTTGGTGCTGGTGAAAGCGCGAGGGCCGCACCTGGAAGGGCTGCCGCCTGGAGTCAAGATCGTACGGCTGGGCAGCGACCATACCTTCCTCGCTCTCCCAGCGCTCGCGCGGTACCTGCGATCACAGCAACCGGCGGCCCTGTTGGCGGCCAAGGACCGGGCCGGTCGGACGGCCGTTCTCGCGCGCTGGTTCGCCGGGAGCGACGCCCGAATCGTAATGCGCTTGGGCACCAACCTGTCGACCGCCATGGCGAGAAAATCCGCGGTCGCACGCTGGCTCCGCTACTGGCCGATTCGCTGGCTGTATCCCAAGATCGACCGCATCGTCGCCGTCTCCCAAGGCGTGGCCAAGGACACGGCGGAGATTGCTCGTATCCCTGCTGAGCGGATCTCAGTGATCCGCAACCCGGTGATCACCCCGGAGCTCGCCAAGCTGGCGGCTGTGCCCTGCAACCATCCCTGGTTTCACCCGCGGGAGCTGCCAGTGATACTGGGGTCGGGGCGATTCCAGCGCCAAAAGGACTTCCCCACCCTGATCCGCGCCTTCGCCCGGTTACGGGCCGAGCGGCCATGCCGGCTGGTCATTCTCGGCGAGGGCGGTGGACGGCCGAAGTTGGAGGCCCTCGTCGCCGAGCTGGGGTTGACGGGAGACGTCGACCTGCCCGGCTTCCAGAGCAACCCCTTCCCCTTCGTCGCCCGGGCATCCCTGTTCGTGCTCTCATCCGCCTGGGAGGGCTCGCCGAACGTGCTGACCGAGGCCATGGCCCTAGGCACCCCGGTGGTCTCGACCGATTGCCCGAGCGGCCCCCGGGAGCTGCTGGACGGCGGTCGCCTCGGACCCCTGGTCCCCGTCGGAGACACGCCAGGCCTCGCACGCGCGATGGCGGAGACCCTCGATCGCCATCCGCCGCCCGAGACCCTGAAGGCCGCGGTCGCAGAGTACAACCAGGGGGAGAGCGCTCGGCGCTACCTGGATGCGCTGGGATTGCCTGCCAGTCCGTAACGTTCGCTAAGCACACCAACGCCGGAGCGAATTGAATCCAGGCGCGCTGCGGTACCGAGCTACACGGGCAGGCAGCGCCGATTTCCAGTAGCAGTTCGATCGACATGCCGCGTCCTGGAGCTGCGCTCGGACAAAGAAGCTCGGCGTGGGTATCGGTCCCACAAGCCAGGCATCGGCGAACATCCAGCAGCTTGTTGAGGCGACGCGGTCGCGGGAATACGGCTCGCGGTAGGTCGCGGACTTTGGCCCAAACACCTCACCCGGGATCGAAAAAAGAGGCCGCCTTGCTGCGGCATCTTCTGGCTCCCAGCAGCAGGAGGTGCCCTCGTTCAAGGGGCAGCCTCTCTCGTTGTCATCTCTGATCAACCATGATCCAGAGGCGCGAGGATCACGCCGAGGCGCGGGTCAGGGGCGCGACGGGCCACGAGGTAAGGCCTCGTTTGTGTCGAGTCCCGAGCTTGGGACCCAGGGAGCCCGGCAGATCCGGAGCGCGGATACCACCCGGTCGCGATCGCCTCGCTACCGGGCCGGATCGTCGGCGTTAGAAGCGCAGAAGCGACAACGCGAGGAGTAAGATCGCGCCGAGGCTGAGGACCAGGGAACCCGCGACGGGCCATGAGCGCAGCGTGTCCTCGAGCGATGCGGGCCACGCGGCGGAACGGCCCCTCCCGCCCGGAAGCGAACGTCGGATCCGCTCGAGGATGCGGGCCATCGCAATGATTAGAACGCCTAGCCCTCCCCAGCTCGCGGCGCCCAGACGGACGATTGGCCCCAGGATGTCTCCCGGCGGAACTGTCTCAGTCAGACGCTTCGCCCATCGGGATCGCCACAATATGCCGGCCAGCGCCGCACCCAAACCCGCGAGCACCGGCCAGCTGCCAGCGACGGGCGGGAGAACGCGCCCGGCCAGCCACGGCAGCGCGAGCACCAGCAGGATCAGTCCGATCCAGGGGACCGCGATCCATGGCCGCGCGGCGGGACCCGTCTCACGGCCCGCGCCGACCAGCGTCAGGAAGCGCGCCATCAACAGCGTCGTGCCGATGGTGGACAGGGTGAGGACGAGCGGCAGCGCATCTCCCCAGGGTCCCGTCAGGGACACTAGCTCCGGCTTGACCATGGCCTTGGCGAGCGCGCCCGACGTGAAGGGCGCGCCGATCAGTGCCAGGGCAGGCACCGCAAGCACCAGAAGCACCCAAACACCCCTCAGCTCACTCGCGATCCCGACGCCGAGGAATAGCGCACCCTTCGCGAGCCCGTGGTGGGCCGCATAAAAGGCCAAGGCCGCGCCGATGAACGCTGCCAGCAGCGGCTCCATCAGCGCCACCCCCAGCAGCATGGACATCAGGCCCATCTTGCCGACGCTGGAGTAGGCGAGCACTACCTTCGGATTGGTCTGCAACACACCGACGGCAACGGCATAAGGGACGCTGACCGAGCCGGCCGTCACCAACAGGATGCCCCAACCGGTCAGCGCCGGATCGCCGATGGGCAGGAAGCGCATCCAGCCGATCAGGGCGGCCTTGATCATGGCGCCGCTCAGCACCGCGCTCGCCGGCACCGGCGCGGCAGGATGGGCCAGGGGCAGCCAGACGTGCAGTGGGACCAGGCCCGCCTTGATCGACAGCGCGAGCACCAGCCCGCCGATGGCCCAGCCCCCAAGCCCGACGAGCTGTTCCTGCGAGGGAGCCAGGGATTCCGCATGGCGGGCGATCAGCAGGAAGGCCACGAACAGGGCGACCTCGGCGATCAGGGTCATGACCAGGTAGACGCGCCCCGCGCGCAGGGCGGCCGCGTCACCCTTGTGGATGACCAGACCGTAAGCGGCGAGCCCCATGAGAGAGAAACCGAGATAGAAGCTCACCAGATCCTGGCCAACGATGAGCCAGAAGTTGCCGCTCATCGCAAGCAGGTAGAAGACGCGAAAACGCCCCGCGCGCGCCTCCTCGCGCATGGTCAGGGCGGCCTGCATGCCGGCGGCCAGCCACAGGACGGCCGTGAACAGAAGGAAGACGCGGCCAGTGGGGTCGAGGCCGAGCCGCGTACCGAGCAGCAGCCAGGGGATCGACGCGTGAAAGCCGACGGGAACCGCCAGCGCCGCCGCCAGGGCCGGTACCGCGGCCAGGGCCTGGAGCCAGCGCCCGGTCCGCGTCAGTGCGAAGGCGGCGGCAACAAGGGGCGCCGCCCAAGCCAGAAGCAGGAGCGCCGTGCTCAAGGCTCAAGCTCTCGCGTCGCCATCAGCGCTGGCAACGGTCATCCGGCACCGGCGATCAACCCCGCCAAGAGCAGGCCGCTCAACGTCAGCCAAATCGCGCCCGCGACCGGCCACGGGATCGGCGCCGATGACGCAGAGCCCCATTGCCGATTCCAGGCATGAGCGAATTTGGACAGGCTCTCGCGCAATACGCCGCTTGTGGCCGACGCGGCCTGGGCCATAGAGACTGCTGCCCTGACGCCGATCCGAAAACCCCTCGGCACCAGGTACAGGACATCACCTGGCGGCACCCGGCCGACGAGCAGCGAGGGCCATCGGGGACGCAGGACGACCACCGCGCCCGCCACGGCGGCACCCGACGCCACCGCCAGCCAGCCGTAGGTCGAGGTCGCCGGCTCGCCGAACGCGATGGGCAGCATCATGACGACCAGGATCAAGGCGCCCCAAGTCGTCCAGGCCGTTGGTCCCCGGGCGGGCGTCGGCGGCGACTCGACCGAGACGAGATACAGAAGGCGAGCCATCAAAAGTGTCGAGGCAAGCGTGGCAACCGCGAGCCAGCCGGCCAGCCAGGTCCAGTCCTGGGGAAGGGCGCCGCTCACGGCCGCCTTCGCCGCCGCACCGCCGGTCAAGGGGGCGCCAGCGAGCGCCGCACTGAGCACCGCAAGACCGCCCAGTGCCCAAGGCCTAGAAGATCCTTGCCGTGGCAGGTCCACGCCCAGGAACAGGGCGCCCTTCAACACGAGATGATTGACCGCATAGAAGGTGACGGCCGCGAGCATCGCGGGCGCCGCCTCCGGCGCGGCGAGGGCGACACCGTAACCGAGCGTGACCACCCCCATCTTCGCGATGCTCGAGTAGCCGAGCACCACCTTTGGATCGCGTTGCACCAGGCCCATCGCGACCCCGAAAAAGGCGGCAAGCAGCCCGACCCCGACCAGCCCGCCCCCCCAATCCTCCAGGCCATGCACGCCGGGAGGGAGGAAGCGCATCCAACCGAGCAGTCCGGCGGTAATCATGGGTCCCGACAGCACCGCCGACCCGGCCGCCGGTGCGGCGGGATAGGCCAGGGGCAGCCAGACATGCAGACCCGGCAACGCGAGCTTTATCCCAAATCCGAGCACCACCAGCGCCACAGCGGTATCCGACGGCGCCACGACCGCAAGCTCGGAAAAGGCGGTCCCGCCCGCCTGCACAGCGAGCATCACCAGGGCCGAGAACAGGAGCAACTCGCCGACGAGGGTCCACGCGAGATAGACCCTGCCGGCGCGCGCCGACCGGGGCGAGCCGTCGTGCGTTACGAGCCCGTAGGCCGAGAGCCCCATGAGCGCGTACCCGAGGTAGAAACCCGGCGTGTCCTGCGCGAGCACCAAGCAGAAGTTGCCGGCCATGGCCAAAAGGAAAAAGCACCGGAAACGGCCGAACCCGGGATCCCCGACCATCGCCGCCATGCTGTAGACGGCTGCCGCGAGCCAGAGCAGGGCGGAAAAGAGCAGGAACACCTGGCCGGTCTCGTCCAGGCCGAAGGTCGACCCGAGCAACAGCCAGGGGATTCCGATCTGCGAGCCGACGGGCACCGCCAGCGCCGCCGCCAGGGCGGGTACCGCCGCCAGGACCGGCAGCCAGCGCCCGGCTCGCGTCAACGCGAAGGCCGCGGCCAGGAGTGGAAGCACCCAGGCCAGCAGCAGGAGCGCTACGCTCACAGGCCGTACTCCCGCCTCGCGATCAGCTCCGCCCACTCCAGCGGACTGTAGGGCGCGGCGGCGAACAGGCCGACGGCGAGCGCCAGGGCGGCGGTGATCAAGGGCGGCCAGAGCAGGGCACCGTGGGTCTCCAGCCGGCCCGCCGGGATGTGCTCGTCCGGCCAGGCCTCCGACCGCTCCTTGAACCAGGCGCGAAAGAGGATGGGCAGGAAGTAGGCTGCGTTGAGCAAGCTGCTCGCCACAAGCACCGGCAGCACCCACGCCGCCTGGCCCGCCTCGACCGCCCCCATCCCGAGGAACCACTTGCTCACGAAGCCCGCCACGGGCGGCACCCCGATCATGCCGAGCGCCCCGACGGTGAAGGCAAGCGTCGTCCCCGGCATGCGCCGGCCGATGCCGTCCATTTCGCTCACCTTGTGCACGCCGAGAGTCTCGGCATAGTTCCCCGCGGCGAAGAACAGGGTGATCTTCATCACCCCCTGATGCACCAGGTGCACCACGCCGCCGATGGTCGCGATCGGGCCGAGGATGGCGGTGCCGAGTGCGATGTAGGACACCTGGCTCACGGTCGAGTAGGCGAGACGCTTCTTCAGACTGTCCTGGCGACAGGGCGAGCACCGAGCCGTAGACGATGGTCACCGCCGCCGCCGCCCCGAGCCCGGTCAACAGACCCAGCTCGGCGAGCGAACTCGACGCCGTAGACGTCGTAGACCACCCGCACGATACCGAAGGCGCCGGCCTTGACCACCGCCACCGCGTGCAGCAGGGCACTCACCGGCGCGGGCGCCACCATGGCCTGGGGCAGCCAGCCGTGCAGGGGCACCATCGCCGCCTTGACCCCGAGGCCCGCGATCAGCAGCAGGAAGATCCAGCTTGAGCTGCTCGTGGGTCTCCGACCGGGCAGGGCGAGGATGCCGCCCTGAGCGAAGTCACAGCGGGCCGGCCACGGCCTTGAGCCAGATGGCGCCAACAGCAGCAGGGCGCCCCCTGCCAGGGTGTAGGTCAGGTAGATCCGGGCGCCGCGGATGGCCTCGGGGGTGCCCCGGTGCGCCACCAGGGGATAGGTGGCAAGCGTCAGGAGCTCGTAGAAGATGACGAAGGTGAACAGGTTGCCAGCGAGCGCCAATCCGACTGTCGCCGTGACGCACAGGCTGAAGAACCCGAAGAAGCGGCTGCGGTGGGGGGACGCCTCCAGGTAGCCGATGGCGTAGATGGTGGTGACCAGCCAGAGCACCGCGGACAGGGTCACGAACAGCACCGACAGGGCATCGGCGTGCAGCACCAGGGTCAAGCCCGGTGCGAGATTCCAGCTGGTCTCGTAGACCTGACCGTGGAACACGCCCCAGATCATGACGGCGACCAGGAGGAGCTTGGAGAAGGCGCCGAACAGGTTGAGCCCCGTACGCAGGCGGTGCTGTCCCTCGCGCAGGAAAAAGATGGCAATCCCCGGTACGAGAGAGCTGAGTAGGATCAGCGCGGGCAGCCAGGTGTTCAGGCTCAAGGCAATGCCGCTCCAAGCCCGGGAGCATGACCGAGCAGAGACCAGATGGGACCGGCCACCAGGCCCAGTCCCACGGTGGCCAGCGCCCCGAGCACGAGCGCGGGGACTTCCTCACGGCCGAGCGTGAGGACGCGGGCCGGATAGCGCCCCTGTCCGAAGGTGTGCCCGAGGACCCGGAACACGTAAGAGCCGGCGAGCAGCGACCCCGCGAGCACAACCGGCACCCACGCCCACTGGCCCGCCGAGAGAGAACCCGCGATCAGCTGCCATTTACCAAGGAAGGCCCCGCTCGGCGGCAGACCGACCAGTGCGACCCCCGCCAGCGCGATGGCGAAGGTCGTTGCCGGCAGGGTCTGGGCGGTGCCGTCGAGATCCCGGATGCGATCGTGACCCGCTCGCTGCTGCACCACCCCCGCCGCCAGGAAGAGCGCGCTCTTCGCCAGGCCGTGGGTCAGCGCCATCACCACGGCGCCGCCGAATACCGCGTCCCGCACCGGGCCGTCCGGAAGACCCGTCAGGATGGGGACGAACAGGAACAGATACCCGATCTGGGCCACGGTGGAGTAGGCGGCCAGCAGCTTCAGACGCTCCGCGCGCAGGGCCTGCCAGGAGCCCCAGAGAACCGCCAGGGCGCCCAGCACGCCGAGCAGATTCGCGGCCGCCGGCGTGACGACGGGGGCGAACAGATCGAGCCACAAGCGCAACACCAGATAGAAAGCGGCCTTCACCACCAGGGCGGAGAGGGCCGCGCTGACCGGTGCCGGGGCGTTGGCGTGCGCCGGCGGCAGCCAGAAATGCAGCGGAAACAGCGCCGTCTTGAGCAGCAGCCCCGCCGTCATCAGGGCCATGGCGGTCCAGGTCGCTGGACCCGGCTCGATGGCGGCGGCCACCGTCGCCAGGTCCAGGGTTCCGTAGGCGGCGTAGATCAGCGCGACACCAGCCAGATAGGCCATCGAGCCGATCAGGCCGACCAGTAGGTAACGCAGCGCCGCGGCGACGGCCTCGCGGGAGTGGCCGAGCGCGGCCAGCGCCACCGCCGACAGGCCCAGCAGCTCCAGCGTCACATAGATGTTGAACAGATCCCCGGCCAGCAGCAGGGCGTTGAGCGAGGTCCACAGCAGCATCCACAGGGGCCAGAAACGCTCCCGGTCGGCGGCGAGACTGAAGTAAGCCGTGGCATAGACGCTCGCCGCTAGGGCCACCAGTGCGGTCATCACCAATAGCAGGGCCGACAATGCGTCGGCGTGCAGGGCGATGCCGAGTTCGGGCGCCCAGCCGCCCAGCGCAACCCGAACCGTTCCCTGCGCGGCGACCAGCCAGAGCACGGCCACGGCGGCAAGCAGGGTGAGCAGGCCGCCGCCCACGCCGATCAGGTTGCCGCGCGCCGGGGCCACAACCGCGAGCAGGGCTGCCGCCAGGGGCAGGGCGATGGCCCACACCAGGGCGTCATTCACCCCCGCCGCCCCCGGCGAGACGCCGCCCGAGCGCCAGGGCCAGCGCCGTGGCGCTGACCGCGACCACGATGCCGGTCAACACCAGGGCGTGGGGGACCGGGTCCGGCGCGACGCCGATCCCACGGTAGGCGAGGGCGATGAGGATCAGAAACACCCCGGCGCCCATGACGTTCAGCGCCAACACCTGCCTGAGCAGGCTGGCGCGCACCAGCGCGCCACGCAGGCCGAGCGCCATGAGCGCCGAACCGGCCAGGGCGTAGAGAAGCTGGACCGTCAAGTTGACTTACTCCCCGGTATGGCCGATGCAGCAGTGCCCGGACGGGCGCGGCTCCCGTGCCAGTCGGCGGGCCGCCCGCCGATGAAGGCCAGCGCCAAGGTGGCCGCGATGGCGAGGGTGGCCGCGGCCTCGATCAATAGAATCAGCCCCCCGGCCCAGCCTGGCGGGTAGCCGAGGAAGGGACGCCCGGCGAGCATCAGCACCATGCCCACCGTGAGGAACACCCCGGCCCCCGCGACGACGACCAGGCGCAACGCCGCGCCCTCGGGCAGCCCCGCTCGCGAGCGACCCGAGAGACGCAGCATGACCGCGGCGCCGGCCAGCATGGCCCCGGCCTGGAAAGCGCCTCCCGGTGCGTGAGCGCCAACCCAGAGTAGGTAGCCCGCCACCAGCAGCAACAGCGGGACGAGACCGCGGGTGAGTCCGTCCAGCGCCGGCCCCGCGCTGGCGTACGCGGCCCGCTCCGGGCCGAGGGCCAGTATGCCGAGGAGCGCGGCCAGCAGGACCGCAAGCTCCAGCAGGGTATCGTAGGCGCGGAAATTGAGCAGGATTGCCGTCACCGGGTTGGTCACGCCGCTGGCGTCGAGGGCCGACGCCACGTCGTCCGCGAGGCGGGCCGGGTCTGCCTGGGCAAACGCTCGGATCAAGGCCCAGGCTACGGTCAGGGCCAAGGCGAGCGAAAGCCCCGACACGGCCCAGGTCGCGACTCGCGCCGCGGCGCCCTCGCGTAGATCGCCCGCCGCCTCCCGAGGCCCGTCCCGCAGCGCGGCGATCAGCAGCGCGCCGGAGAGTCCGGCGCCGATGGCGGCCTCAGCCAAGGCCACGTCGGGGGCGGCGAGCCGCGCCCAGACCAGGGCCAGCACGAGCCCGAAGGCGATGAAAAGCACCACGGCGCGCCGCAGGTCCCGGCTCTCGATCACCCCCCAGGCTAGGCCGATCAGGATAGAAAGCAGCAGGGCATCGAGCGCGGCGAGCATGATGCCTCCCATCAGCCATCTCCATTGCGGCGGGCATGGCGCGCGATGAGCTGCGCGCCCACCGCGCTCGCCGCCATCACCAGCAGCCAGATCAGGATCAACTTCAGCCCGGACAACGGCCCGTCGGACAGGAGCAGCATGCCGGAGACCAGAAAACCAAGACCCAGGTTATCCGCTTTGGTCAACGCGTGCAGGCGTGTGAACAGGTCCGGGAGGCGCAACAGCCCGATGCTACCGCTCAGGTAGAACAACAGCCCGGCGCCGATCAGGACCGCGGCGAGGACCTCGGTCATTCCGCCCCCTTGTCCCGCGAGGCGCCGGCGGTGAGGGCAGCAACCGCAACGGCCGCGAGCAAAGCGAGAACCAAGGCGACGTCTATCAGGGCGGGGATCCCGAGCACGGGCTGCAGCAGCAACAGCAGGCCGACGCCGGTGGTGCCCACGAGCTGGGCGGCCATCATGCGGTCGCCCGTGGATGGCCCCCGAAACACCCGGACCAACCCGAGCAGCAGGGTCGCCATCAAGAGCAAGGCCGCCGTCGCCAACAGGTCAGACATGCGCGTCCAGGTCTTCACCGAACAGCGCCGCCACGGCGTGCTCGAGACGCCCGATCTCGGCCTTGACCTCGGGCGCCTCGCTCAGCATGTGAATCTCCAGCTCGTCCCCGGCGAAATCCGCGGTCAGGGTCCCGGGGAGCAGGCTAGCGCAGTTGGAGAAGAAAACGCGCGAGCCCGGACCGGGCAGCCGCACCCGATAGCGGAGGAAGGCGGGGGCGATGTCCATGTGAGGAGAAAGGGTTCGCCGAGCCACGTCTAAACCACCGCGGAGCGATTCGACGAAAAAGAAGGGTATGAAGCGCACCAATCCGGCCAGGGACAACCTCATGCCTGGGCGCGAACGCAAGATGGCGAACGACCAGGTCGCGGCGGCGACGGCCGGCAACCCGATCACCCAGGAGGCCAAGGCGCCGCCTGAGATCACCCACCATAACGCCGCGAGGACGAGGGCGGGTAGCAGCAAATTGCAACCGAACCCTTCGGTGGAGGTTCCGTAGATGCGCACGCGATGACGTCGGTGCTAGGGGCGCGCGCCGGTGGATTTCCGGCGCGCGGGCGACGGCGTCAGCGATCCTCTTCCCAGCAGGGTGCCGAAGGCCCACGCCACCATGGCCACGAGCAGTCCCAGCTTCGCGATCGCGAGGACAGCGGCAACCATCGGGAGTTGGGTCGTGAGAGTCGTCATCGCATCCTCCTGCGGCGTCAGCCGGAACTTCGAAATCTATTCAGATCGCAAGCCAAACATGCGGCCGCCGGAGACCCAATCAAACACTTGCGGGAATCCTCGAGGTGGGAAAGGCGAACAACCGGAGCCTCCGCGCAGCCGTGGGCAAGGCTGGCGTTGTCGCGCAGGGCAACAGGCTCGACGGTCACCACTTCGGCGCGTCGCCGCCATGCTCCCGCCCGGCAGGAAGCGACAGCCCGCGCCCGCCCGGTTCATTCCCGGGGCACGAGGTCGCGATAGGCGTGCCAGGTGGCGTGCCCCACCAGGGGCATGGCGACCACCAGGCCGATATAGAAGGTCACCAGCCCGATGCCGACGAACATCACGATCAGCGACGCCCAGAGCGCCATGGCCTGCCAGTTCGTGCGCACCGCCTGCATGCTGGTCTGGATGGCGGTGAAGACGTCTACCTGACGGTCCATGAGCATGGGCACGGTGATTGCGCTGATGGCGAACGCAAAGGTGGCGATCAGCCCGCCGACGGCGATGCCGCTGAACAGGAACACCGGGCTCTGCCCGGACAGGAAGACCACCGGGATGAAGTTCTCCCAGGTGGGCACCGGCTGGTCATAGAGGAGGGCGAACACCAGGATCGCCGCGAGCATCCAGGCCAGCATGACCAGTACCAGCACGACAGCCATGGCGGACAGATGCACCTCGTTGCGCTTCCACGCCTTCAGAGCGTTGCAGAACTGGACGTCCTCGCCCCGCTCCAGGCTGTCGCTGATCTGGTAGAGCCCGATGCCGAGCAGAGGAGCCACCAGAAAGAACCCGGCGGCCAGCGGCGGGATGATGAAGAAGGCGTTCTCCGACATCAGGCCATAGGTCAGAAGCCAGCTGACGAACACGAACACGCCCCCGTAGGCGAGGCTGAATTTGGGCGCCGCGCGCAGGTCCTTCCATCCCTTGGCCAGCCACTCCCATGGATGGTCCAACGTGATCTCGTTGACCTTGGGTACCGTGCGTTGGGGGTTTGCGGTCGCTGCGTGGACCATAGAGAATCCTCCTTCGTTCGTTTTCTGGATCAGTTTCGATCGTACTGTGAAATGGTCTCGAAATCCGCCGCCATCGCGGCGACCTGGTGCGGAGCGCTGAAGATGGCCGCCAGCCGCCCCTCGGGGTCAAGCAGCAAGATGGCCCCGGAGTGGTCCACCAGGTAGCCCATGGCGGTCTCCTGCTGCTCGGCCCGCGCATACATGACGCCGAGCTGCTTGCTCAAGGCCCGCAGCTGCTCGTGATCCCCGGTCGCCCCGAGAAAGTCCGGGTTGAACCAGCGCACGTACTGTGCGAGCCGCTCCGGGGTGTCCCGCTCCGGATCCACGGAGACGAGCAGGAACCTTGCCTCGGGCTGCCCGCCCTCCGGGTTGATCTCCCGATCCAGGGCGTCGAAGGTCGCCATGGTGGTCGGACAGATGTCCGGACAGGAGGTGTAGCCGAAGGACACGAAGGTCCAGCGTCCCCGCAGGTCATCGAGCGACAGGCGCCGCCCGTCCTGATCGGTGAGCGAGAAAGGCGCGAGCGGCTTGGGCTGAGGCAGCAGGGTCGCCGACTTCACCGCCACGTCCGGCAGCGCTGGACTCCGCTCCACGGTAAAGAATCGGACGCCGAACCAGATGCCCGCCGCTACCGCGAGCACGGCCACCAGTCCGAGGACGCCGCTCCGTCTGCCGTTCCCGGGCGTGGTTTCCGCACTCACGACGAATACCTCAAGCCCACGCGCCGGCGTCTGTCAGATGCCGGTACCGCTGGTTGAGCGGGGGGCTGCGTGACATGGACGAGGGTCACCAGGACCAGGAGCAAGACCGCCGCCCCGCCGTTGTGCGCAACCGCCACGGACAGCGGGAAATGGGCCACGACGTTGGCGATGCCCAAGCCGACCTGGAACACGAGCGCGGCCGCGAGCGCCAAACCCAACCTGTGCTGAATGTCATTGTCGGCCCGACGAACCAGCGACAAGGCGAGAGAGCCGATGTAGACGGTGACCAGCAGCGCACCGAGCCGGTGGGTCAAGTGGATCGCGGTGCGTGCGTCGCTGTCGAGGACGCCGAACTCGTAGTTGATGCCGAGCCCGCGCCAGAGGACGAAGGCCTCGCTGAAGTCCGTGGGCGGCCACCAAATGCCCCCGTAACAGGTGGGAAACTCGGTGCAGGCCAGTGCCGCATAGTTCGTGCTCGTCCAGCCGCCGAGCAGGATCTGGACGCAGACCAGGAGCAGGCCAGCCCAGACCCATGGCCTGAGCTCGACCAGCTGCGGATTCGGGGCGGTGAGAAAATACTCGCCCTGGCGCAAGGCCAGCCACCACAGCAGGGCCAGGGTCGCCAGCCCCCCCGCCAGATGAGCGGTCACAACCGCCGGCTTGACCAGCAGGGTTACGGTCCACATGCCAAGCAGCCCCTGGAAGACCACCAGCGCGACCAGCACCGAAGGCAGGACCACCGGGAAACGGTCGCGGTTGGCCCAGGCGACCGCCGCCAGGGCGATGATGACCAGCCCCAGGGCGCTCGCAAGGTAACGATGCACCATCTCCTTCCAGGCCTTGGCCGGCTCGACGGGGCGCTCGGGAAAGGCGGTATTGGCGCGAGCGATCGCCTCCTCGCTCGTGGGGGCGCCGAGACGCCCGTAGCAGCCCGGCCAATCCGGGCAACCGAGCCCGGCATCGGACAGTCGCACGTAAGCCCCCAATAGGATGACCGCCAACGCCAGCAGGGCCGCGAAGAGTGCCAAGCCCGAAAAGGTGGTTCGCTTCAAGCTCCTGATGTCCCTTACAATTGCGCCCTTGTGCCCGCCCGCGATCCTGGCCCTTTCCCGGAGGTGCGGGCGGTACCGGGAGCGCCTCCGGCGCCAACTTCAACGATAGCGACGAGGCGGACGGGATGACCACGACAGCGGCGATGGCGGACCAGCGGGGGCACCTGCGCGCGGAGGCCGGGCGAAGGCGCCTGGCCACGGCCTGGCTGGTGCTCGGCGTCACCGCCCTGGCCCTTGCGGGCCTGTTCGCCATCCTGCTGGTGGTCGCCCGCGTGCCGGGCACCGAGGCCCTGTTCCCGACCCAGGACTTCTTTCGCGTCGCCCTGATCGTACACGTGGACCAGTCGGTGCTGATCTGGTTCCTGGCCTTTTCCGGCGTCCTCTGGGGACTGGGCAGGACGGCCCCGACGCTGTCCTGGACTGCCTTCACCATCGCGACGGCGGGCTGCCTGCTGGTAGCCGCATCCCCGTTCCTGGGCGCGGGAACCCCGCTGCTCAACAACTACGTGCCGGTGCTCGACCACGACCTGTTCCTCGCCGCGCTCGCCCTGTTCGCCGTCGGCGCGCTGCTGCAGGTGATCGCCTACCTCGCCCGCGGCTGGTGCGACGTCCGCCTGGAGGACCCGCTCGCGGTGGGCACCGCGACGGCGGCCTTCGCCGTCCTCCTGGCCGGGTTCTCGCTGGCATGGAGCTGGCTCGGCATGAACCCCGCGTGGGAGGGCAAGGCCTATTACGAGTATCTGTTCTGGGGGCCGGGACACGTGCTTCAGTTCGCCTACACCCAGATCATGCTCGTGGCCTGGATCTGGCTCGCCCGCTCCGCCGGGCGGCCGCTCGGCCTGTCCGACCGTTGGCTGTCCGCGCTGCTGGTGCTGGGCGTGCTGCCGCTCGTCCTGGTGCCCGTGATTCACGGCTTCCACGCCCCCGACTCCGCAGAGAGCCGGCTTGCCTTCACCCGGCTGATGCAATTCGGCAACGCCCTGGCCGCCGTGCCCATCGGGCTGCTTCTTTCGGTCTCCCTCTTCCGCAACCGCAATCGCCCCGTACCCCCGGAGCGGCTCGCCGCCTACCGTGCCCTGATCGCATCGGTGGTGCTGTTCGCCGCCGGCGGGGCTCTCGGCGCATCGATCGCCGGGGCCAATACCGTGATCCCGGCGCACTACCACGGCTCCATCGTGGGCGTGACCCTGGCGCTGATGGGGCTCACCTACCACCTGCTGCCCGAGCTGGGCTTCGGCAACACCACCGGGCGCTTGGCGCGCTGGCAGGCGATCGTCTACGGGTCCGGGCAGCTGCTCCACATCACGGGGCTCGCCGCCTCCGGGGCCATGGGCATCCAGCGTAAGACCGCCGGCGCCGCCCAGCAGCTCGACGGGGTCGCCAAAGCGTTCATGGGCGTCATGGGGCTGGGCGGCCTGCTCGCGGTGATCGGGGGGATCATGTTCGTCCTGGCGGTGCTGCTCGCCCTGACCAGGCGTCGGGCCTCGGGCCGCGTTTAGGGCGACAGGCGAGCGGCGCGGCGCCAGGGTCGGCGCACGCTCGGCCAATCCACCAAATCTCATTCGTCCCTCGTACATCGTTCCTGACCGCGCGGGGTCCCGGAGAGTCGGGATCAGGCCACGGCCCCCGTCAGCACCCGCAGGTAGTGATCCGCTAGCAGGAAGGCAAAGAGCGCGGTGAGATAGAAGATCGAGTAGCCGAAGGTCTTCATCGCGTGCCCGTCGCCATCGCTGCGCAGCAACCGTACCGCGTGATACACGAAGCCGAGCCCGAGCGCGAGCGCACCGGCGAGATAGAGCGGCCCGCTCATGTGGATCATGAACGGCATCAGCGACACCCATAGCAGCATCAGGGTGTAGATCAGGACCTGCAGCTTGGTATAGGCCACGCCATGCGTAACCGGAAGCATGGGAACTCCGGCGCGCGCGTACTCGTCCTTGCGCTTGATGGCCAGCGCCCAGAAGTGAGGCGGGGTCCAGATGAAGATCAGCAGGACTAGGAGCAGGCCCTCGACCGACACCTCGCCGGTGACCGCCGTCCAGCCCAGGAGCGGCGGCATGGCGCCGGCGATCCCGCCCCAGACGATGTTCTGGGGTGTGGCCCGCTTGAGATACATGGTGTAGATGACGGCGTAACCGATGAAGGCGGAGAAGGTCAGAAATGCCGTGAGCGAATTCACCAGGGTCAACAACACCAGCATGGATAGGGCCGCGAGCCCGAGGGCGAAGGCCAGCGCGTGCGGGGCGTCCAGATCGCCGCTCGGCAACGGACGGCCGCGGGTCCGCTCCATGACGGCGTCGATGCGCTGATCGACAACGTGGTTCAGGGCCGCGCCCGCGGCCGCGGCGAGCCCGATGCCGAGCAGCCCGAACACTAGGGTCGGCAGGGGCACCATGCCGGGGGTGGCGAGCAGCATTCCCACCAGGGCGGTGAAGAGGATCAGCGCGACCACCTTGGGCTTGGTCAGGTCATAATAGCGCCGCCAGGCGAGCGTCATCGATTGCTCGTCTGAAATTCCGATCTCATTGATGGCCATACTGTGCACCTTTGATCCAACTCTTGGAGGCCTTTAACAGGCGTTCCATGTCTTTAAGGGTGTCTTTCGCCGGGGCATCGGGGGCGTAGCGCATCATCAGGTTCCCCATCGGATCCAGGATGTAGATCCGCCCCGGGGCGCCCTCGCCAAGCGCATCCGTCAGTGTCGGCCCGCTTGCGGCATCGGTCAGCGCGACCTGCATGCCGTCGAACTCGCCGGCCAGCCGGGCGGCGAGGTCTCCCGCGGACGAATCGGTCATGATCAGCAGGCGATCGACGCTGAACTGGCTCTCCCCCAGGGCGAGCCGGATCTGGCGGATCGCGATCAGATGCTCCATGCATGCGTCGCCGCACTCGCCGCCCGTGAGGTAAACCAGCACCCACTTGCCGGCGAGACCCGCGGGATCGAATGCCGCTCCCTGCGGATCGAACAGCATCAGCTGCGGCGGCAGCGGCACCACGGGCTCGATCAGCTCGCCCTTGTTGGTCCGGCCCGCGGGCAGATAGCCCGGATTCAGGTAGAAGAACCAGGCAGCGATGACGGGAGCGGCAAAGATGGCGACCATCGCCAACAGGGGCGCGATGCCTCGCTTCTGCTGGCCGGCCGTGACCTCGCTCATGCCGTCATCCCCTCGGCCGGGCGCCGCACCAGGCTGAGCCGAAGCCACAGCACCAGCGCGATCAGGGCGAAGGCGAACCACTGGATCGCGTAACCGATGTGCATCCCCTCCTTGGGCAGCTCCCGCGGCCAGCTGCGCGCGAACCCGGTCGGGTCCGCGGGGTCCTGCAGGATCACGACCGGCTCCACCGCATGACCAACCGCCGCGCTGTAGAGCTCGACCGTGAGGTAGGGCCAGCGCGTGCCCCAGGCCTTGGCCGCGTCCGGCCCGCCATGCAGCGCCAAGGCCGGGGCGGACGGGATATGCGTCTCACCGACGATCTCGACCGGACCCTCGGGCACCGGCGCGGCGGTAGGCGTTCCGTCCGGCCGTGCGGGTATCCAGCCCCGGTTCACCAACACCCGCATGTCCGTCTCCTCCAGGCGCAGCGGGGTGATCACGTGGAACCCGGTTCGATTGCCCTGGCGGCGATTCTCGATCAGGATCTGACCCTTGCTCTCGAATACCCCACGCGCCCACAGCTTGCGGAATCTCAGGGCCTCCGGGTCGCTCACGGGCGCGACGAGCTCGAACGCCGGCATCTGCGCGCGTGCGCTCAAAAGCCGCGCCTGCTCCCGCTTCTCGTCCGCCCGGTCCAGCTGCCAGACCCCGAGGGCGACGAACAGGGGAATGGGCAACGCGAGCAGCAGCGTTGGCACCCAACGAGCACGGAATTCCAGGTCACCAATTCGCATCGGGATGCTATATTCCTGACTATGTTGCACCGTTATTTGGAGCGCGGTGTACACGATCGTTTTCCGTCACACAAACTGGGGTGCGTCATGGAATTCATGTTCAAGCTGCCGGTCCTGCTGGTCCTCGCCTTCATCGTCTTTTCGTTAGGTCAGGGCATGTACTATCTGGCCAAGGACGACGGGGAAGTCGACAAGACCCGGGTCGTGAAGGCGCTCACCGTGCGCATCGTCCTGTCGCTCACCCTGTTCGGCCTGCTCATCCTCGGCTACTTCGCGGGCGTTATCGAGCCTCACGGCATGTAACGGAAAGATCCGGGAGGGCCTGCGCCCGCCCGGATCCGTTGGTTCGCCCGCTGGGCGGGCGCCGCGTCTACAACCAGTAGACGAAGACGAACAATCCCAGCCACACCACGTCGACGAAGTGCCAGTACCAGGCCACCGCCTCGAAGGCGAAGTGGTTGTGGGGCGAGAAATGCCCCTTCATCGCGCGCCCGAGGATCGCCATCAGCATCACCGCGCCCATGGTGACGTGGAAGCCGTGAAAGCCGGTCAGCATGTAGAAGGTCGAGCCGTAGACGCCGGACTCCAGAGTCAGGTTCAGCTCGTGATAGGCGTGGCGGTACTCGTAGGCCTGAAGCACGACGAACACCAGACCCAGGGCGATGGTCGCGGCGAGCCCGCGCACCAGCTTCTTCTGGTTGTTCTCCTTCAGCCCCCAGTGCGCCCAGGTCACGGTGGCGCCCGAGGTGAGCAGGATCAGGGTATTGATCGCCGGGATGCCCCAGGCACCCATAGGCGCGAACTCGCCGCCGACCTGCTCCGGGCCGGCGCTGGGCCAGTCGGCGACGAACTGGTTATAGAGCAGCGCGTGGGTTTCCCCGAGATAGCCTTCACCGCCGAGCCAGGGCAAGGCGATGGTGCGGATGTAGAACAGGGCGCCGAAGAAGCTCAGGAAGAAGAAGACCTCCGAGGCGATGAACCAGAACATGCCCTGGCGGAAGGAGCGGTCCACCTGCTCGTTGTACTGATCCGTCAGGTTCTCCTTGATCACGTCGCCGAACCAGCCGTAGAACATCACGCACAGCAGTGCGAAGCCGGCGAGGACCATCCAGCCGCCGAAGCCTACCTGGTTGATGGCCAGCGCGGTCCCCGCGAGCATGAGAAACACCGACAGCATGGCCGTGATCGGCCAAGGACTGGCTTCCGGTACGTAATAGGCCTTTGGGCCGTGATGGGCTGTGCTACTCATCCTCTCTTATTCCTCGTTCTATTGATCGTGATCGACGCGCTCAGTTGGCGGCCGCTACGGCATCGGACTCGGAGATCCGCAGCACGCTGTAGGACAGGGTCAGCGAGTCGATGTCCGCGGGCAGGTCCGGGGACACCGAGAAGCGCAGCGGCATCTCCTTGCGCTCGTTTCCGGTCGAGCGTCTGCTGGCTGAAGCAAAAGCATTCCATCTTGGAGAAGAAGCCCGTGGCCTGCCAGGGGGCAATGCTGGGGATGGCCTGGCCGGTGATCTCGATGCCCGGAGCGGTTCTCGGCCACGAAGTTGACCAAATAGCTCTCCCCGGGGCGGACCCTGAGCTTGCGCTCCATGGGCTCGATCCGCCACGGCAGATCCGGGTGAACCGTGGCGTCGAACTTGACCGTAACCCACCGATCCTGGACCGCGCCGGTCGAAGCCACCTGCAGCCTGCCCGCCGATTGCGGACCGTTGCTCCACCGATTGCACCCCGGTCACCTGGCAGAGAAGCCCGTAGAGGGGCACCATCGCGAAGCCGAAGCCGAACATGCCCAGGGCCAGGCCGGCGAGCAGGAACAGGGTCCGGCGCTTGCGCTTCTCGGTGGAGCTTGTGCCGGAGTCGTTCACTGGGCGCTGCTCATCATCATGTTGAACATGCCCTTCCAGAAGGGAAACGAGCTGACCAGCATGAACAGCGCGAAGCCGGCCAGTATCCAGGCCAGACGCACGTTCTCTGCGCCGCTGCGCGGGGGATGTCTCTGTTCTCGTCATTGGCATCTCATTGGACGGACCCGGCGGATGCGAAGCCACCCGCCGGCCGCTCGTTCAGGACGCAAGCTTCGGCGCCGTGGTCCAGCTGTGGAACGGCGGCGGCGAGGGCAGCTCCCACTCCAGACCCTTCGCGCCCTCCCACACCTTGGCCTCCGCCTGCTTCCCGCCGCGGATGGTCTTGATCACGATGTAGAGCAGCAGCAGGTGGCTGAGACCGAAGACGAAGGCGCCCACGCTCGAGATCACGTTGAACTCGGTGAACATCACGTTGTAGTCCACGATGCGCCGCGGCATGCCCGCCAGCCCGATGAAGTGCTGCGGGAAGAAGGTGATGTTGAAGCTGATGATGTTGGTCCAGAAGAAGATCTTGGCCAGCTTCTCGTCGTACATGTGGCCGGTCCACTTGGGCAGCCAGTAGAAGACGCCCGCGAACAGACCGAACACGGCGCCCGGCAGCAGCACGTAGTGGAAGTGGGCGACGACGAACATGGAGTCGTGATACTGCATGTCCGCCGGTACCACCGCCAGCATGATGCCGGTCAGGCCGCCGAAGGAGAACATCAGCAGGATGCCGACGGCGAACAGCATGGGCGTCTCGAAGGTCATGGACCCCTTCCACATGGTCGCCATGTAATTGAAGATCATCAGCCCCACCGGGATGGAAATGATGATGGTGCCGATCATGAAGTAGCTGACCGCACCGAGCGACATGCCCACGGTGTACTGGTGATGGGCCCACACGACCATGCCGATGACCATGATCGCGATCATGGCGCCGACCAGCGAGTTGTAGCCGAACAGGGGCTTACGGGCGAAGGTCGGCACGATGGAGGCCAGCACGCCCATGGAGGGCAGGATCAGGATGTAGACCTCGGGGTGGCCGAAGAACCAGAACAGGTGCTGGAACAGCACCGGGTCGCCGCCGCCCGCGGCGCTGAAGAAGCTGGTGCCGAAGTGGCGGTCGAACAGCAGCATGGTGACGCCGCCGGCCAGGACCGGGACCACCAGGATCAGCAGGAAAGCGGTGACCAGCCAGGTCCAGACGAAGATCGGCATCTCCATCAGACTTCATGCCGGGAGCGCGCATGTTGAAGATGGTGACGATGATGTTGATCGACGCCAGCACCGAGGAGATGCCCAGCAGGTGGATGGCGAAGATCAGGAAGTCCATGGACATGCCGACCTGGATCGACAGCGGCGGATACAGGGTCCAGCCGGTGTTGATCTGGGTGCCGCCGCCCGGGAAGAAGGGCACGACGAAGGACAGGATCAGCATGGTGCCCGCCGCCGGCAGGATCCAGAAGCTCAGGTTATTCATGACGCGGCAGAGCCATGTCCGGCGCGCCGATCATGAGCGGGATCATCCAGTTGGCCAGACCCGCGGCGGCCGGCATGACCGCGCCGAAGATCATGAGCAGGGCGTGGTTGGTGACCAGGTTGTTGTAGAGGTCCGGCTCCAGGAGCTGCATGACCGGGCATGAACAGCTCGGCCCGGATGAGCATGGCGCTGGCGCCGCCCGCGAACAGCATGATCAGCGCGAATATCAGGTACATGGTCCCGATATCCTTGTGGTTGGTCGAGAACAGCCAGCGCTTCAGGCCCTTGGGCGGGCCGTGATGCTCGTGGTCGTGATCGAGGTCGATGGTTGCAGTGGTCATGGCGGTCTACCTCAGATTTAGCGATCCCGGTCCGCGGCGGACCGTCGATTCATAACGAATTCTTGTTTGTACCGGCGGCCCGTTACTTGACGGCCAGGGACCGGGCGGCCTTGACGTCGCGCGGCTGCACCAGGTCACCCGTGTCGTTGCCCCAGGCATTGCGTTCGTAGGTGATGATGGACGCCAGCTCCAAGTCGCTCAGCGTGTTCCAGGCCACCATCGCCGTGCCCTGCTTGCCGTTGAGCACGATGTCCATGTGCGGCTGGATCGGGCCCGTGGCGATGGCGCTTCCCGCCAGGGCCGGGAACGCCGGCGGCAGGCCCTTGCCGGTGATCTGATGGCAGGAGGCGCACTTGGTGTTGTAGTTCGCCTGCCCCTTCTCCATCAGCTCCTCCATGGACCAGTCCTTGTCCATCGAGGCCTCGGCGGCGGCGGCCAGCATCACCTGCTTCTGATCCTCCACCCAGGTGTCGAACTTTTCGGGGGAAACCGACTTCCACCTCGATCGGCATGCGCGAGTGCCAGGTGCCGCACAGCTCGGCGCACTGCCCGGAGAAACGGCCCTCGCGGTTGAGGTCGACCCAGGTCTCGGTGACGTAACCGGGAATCGCGTCCTTCTTGACCGCGAGCTCCGGCACCCAGAAGGCGTGGAGCACGTCGGCGGAGGTGTGCAGGAAACGGACTTTCTTGCCCACCGGCAGCACCAGCGGGTTGTCAACTTCGCGCAGATACCGGTCGCCGGACTTGTCCTCCGGCACGTAGCGGCTCTCTACCTTGACCAGCTTCGGCTGGCCGTCGATCTCGACGCTGTGGTCCAGGTACTCGTACTCCCACCACCACTGGTGGCCGATGACCTTGACGTCCAGCAGGTCCACATCCTTCGGGACCTCCCAGACCTTCTCCAGCGTTCTTCTGCGCCGAGCTGGCGATGGTCAGATCGACGCCCAGCACCAGCACCGGGACGATGACCCAGGACCAGTGCCCGAACCAGGTCTCGTGAAACTTCTGGTCGGCCTCGTAGCCGCGGCTCTTGCGGTGGTAGTAGAGGGAGTAGCCCACGACCGAGAAGATGATCACCAGCAACACGGTTGCGATGGTCGTCGTGAGCATGTGGATATCGTAAATCTCCTGGGCCACGCCCGCGGCGGGCTCCGGGAAATTCAGCCTCATCTCGGCGCAAGCGCCGCCGGCCCAGGCCGACAGGAGGGTGAAAAGGGATGCGGCGCCGAGGCGCTTGGTGGTCACGGCCATAAATCCTCTCGTTTTTCTCTGTACGCGCCTCTGGCGCACCCTGCCGCTCCCGTATCTTTCGACGCGGAAGGAGTGACTGTCATTGCGTGAGCGGTCGCGTCGCGCAGAGCGCGAACCCCATGCCCGGAGCTCGCGGGCGAATCCAGACCGGAGGAAATCGGCTCCGATGCGGCCCGATCTCCCAGGAGCCGCCCATAGCCGAGCGTCTTCTCGAGGCTTGCGGCCAATGCCTCGCGCTCGGTCTCAACCAGCTTGGCGCCGATCTCGATCCCCCTGCCGTGGCACGTCAGCAACAGGCGGCTCGGATACCAGCCCCTGGGATCGCGCCTGAGCGCGACGAGCGTCCAGTGCGCCGGAAACCGGGCAACCTCCGTCAGGTTGCGCCTGCCGCGCAGCACCCTGATTCCCGCCTCGCCGATCTCGATCACCTCCCGCGTGTGGCCGGCAAGCGCGCTCAGATACAACCCGGCGCCGAGCACCGCGAGCTCCAGACCCGCGAACGGCAACACTAGCCAGGCACCGACGGAAGCGAAGTAGCAGGCGACCGCCGTCAGGCAACAGGCGAAGAACCAGAACAGCCGCTTGGTCCAACGCCAGCTGAGCGCGCAATTGGGGCGCAACTCGAACCGGTAGCCGCCGGAATCCTGTTCTCGGAACACCGCCATACGCGTGCCCCCGTCTGGGTCAATCGGGTTTTCAGCGACCCGCCGGCTTCCACTACAAGCGTAGGGCGACACTCTTATCGAGCGCCGTTCACGGCAGGGCGCTGGGGAGATCCGACTAAAGCAGTCAGACTTTGGAGGGTTGGAGGATGCTGGAACTCAAAAAAAAACGCAAACATTTTTGACCCAAGTCAAATTATTAGAATATTGGCCATTTCTGAAATAAGAAATACGAATGCGCTCATAGACTTGAACGCAGACCGCCAGGCTTTCCGGATATCGAGCGGCGGCTTCTACAGCCGGGTCAGACTGACCGTCCGACGGAAGCGGACAAGGGCCGCGGCGAAGGCCAAGAGGCCGATCAAGCCGGTGGCCAGCAGCTGCGGCCAGAGGATGGAGAACCCTGCCCCGCGGAAGATCAGTGACTGGCAGAAGCTCACGAAGTGAGTAGTCGGGGAGATCAGCATGATGCGCTGGAGAAGCTCGGGCATCGCGTCCAGTGGCGTATTGGCGCCGGAAAGCATGTACATCACCAAGAACACTGGGATGGACAGCAGCCCGAACTGAGGCATGGTGCGCGCCACCGTCGCGAGCAGGATCCCCAGCGCGGTGAGTGCGAACAGATAGACCGCCAGCCCCAGCACGAACAGTGCAACGGATCCCGCGATCGGCACCCCCAGGAAACCACGCACCACCAGCAGCAGGGCCAGGGTCGCGCCGATCAGGATTACCAAGGCATTGGCCCAGATCTTGGCGAGCATGATCTCCAGGGAGGTCAGGGGCATCACCAGGAGATGCTCGATGGTTCCGTGCTCGCGCTCCCGGATCAGCGCCGCGCCAGTGAGCAGGATGCCGAGGAGGGTGCACATGTTGACGATCTGCATAACCGACATGAACCAGGCAGACTCGCCGTTCGGGTTGAAGAGCATGCGCGTCACCGCGATCACCGGGAGCACCGGCTGCGAGCGCCGACCATCGCGAAAGGCGAGGGTCTCCGCCAGCAGCGCGGACTCGAGATAGCGCGCCCCGGCGCCCGCCTGGCTCATGGCGGTGGCATCTACCTCGACCTGCAGGGTCGGCGTCAGCCCCTCCGCGACATCCGCCTCGAAGCGGGGCGGTATGTCGAGCACGAAGGTGTAGCGTCCCGCGTCCATCCCCTCGTCGACGTCCCCGATCCCGATCGCCGCCGCAGGCTGGAAATAGGGCTCGCGCAGGCTGTCGACGAGGCGCCGGGAAAGCCGGGAGCCGTCCTCGTCCAGCACCGCGACCGAGGCGTTCTCTAGCTCCAGCTTGACCCCTTTCGACGGGGCGATGATGGCAAAGGTGAAGGCATAGATGATCAGGAACACCATCACCGGGTCGTATCGCAGGCTCTTGAGCTCCTTGACCCCGAGGCGGTAGACGTTCTCCAGGCGCATCTCAACGCTCCCGGGTGCGCAGCAAAGCCCGCCCGAGCAGGAAGAACCCCAGGGCGAACGCCGCCAGCACCAGGTAATCCAGCCACAAGTCGGCGAGGCCCAGCCCCTTGGTGAAGGTACCCACGCTGACGTGATTGAACCAGGCGCTCGGGAAGCCGTAGCCCATGATGCGCGCCGGCCCGGTGAGGGCGGACACCGGCACCAGCATCCCTGAGAACAGGATGGTCGGGATAACGCTCGCGATGGCCGTGCCGAACACCGCCGCGATCTGGGTGCGCATGAAAGTGGACATCAGGAGCCCAAGCCCCGTGGTTGCGAACACGAACAGCACCGCCCCCAGGCTCAGGCCAAGCCAGCTCCCCAGAAGCGGAACCCGGAACAGCAATAGAGCCATGAGCAACAGGCTCAGATAGCTGATCAGCGCCAACCCGACGTAGGGGAGCTGCTTGCCGAGCAGGAACTCGCCGCGAGTGGTGGGCGTGGCGTAGAAGTTGGTGATGGAGCCGAGCTCCTTCTCGCGCACCACCCCGACGGCGGTCATGGTGGCGGGAATCATGATCAGCAGCAGCATCAGGATACCCGGCACCATGGCGTAGACGCTCTTGAAGTCCTGGTTGTAGCGAAAGCGGGTCTCGATGCGAAGCGGAGCGGCACTCGGCATACCGGCCACGAGGGGGGACAGGCCCTCGAGATAACCTCGGTTCACCCCCTGAAGGTAACCGCGGATGGTGTCGCCGCGGAAGGGGATCGCCCCGTCGATCCAGAACCCGACTTCTACCGGGTGTCCGCGGTTCAGATTCCGCCCGAAACCCGGCGGGACCTCCACGGTCAGGGCCAGTTCCCCCCCCTGCAACCGCCGCAGCTGATCGGCGTCGTCGGCCAGGGGCGGCTGCTCGGCGAACCAGGCCGACCCCGAGAGCTCGTCGAGATAGGCGCGGCTCGCCGGCGTGCGATCCCGGTCCAGCACCGCGTAGCGGATCTCGTCCACGTCGAAGGAGATGCCGTAGCCCATGGCGATCATCAGCAGCAACGGGCCCAGCAGGGCGAAGGCCAGGCGGATCGGGTCACGCGCGAGCTCGGTGCCCTCGCGCCGGGCGTAGGCCCAAAGCCGACGAAAGGAGAAGCCCCGGGAGGGCACCCGGACCGCAGCCACCCGCTCCGGCGCGGCGTCCCGGGATTTCTGTTCGCCTGTCTCGCCCGTCTCTTTCTCCAAGTAGCCGATGAAGGCGTCCTCCAGGGTCCGCGCCCCTCGCTCCTTCTGGAGATCGGCCGGCGTGCCCTGGGCCAGGATGCGCCCCGCGTGCATCAGGGAGATGCGGTCGCAGCGCTCGGCCTCGTTCATGAAGTGGGTGGAGATGAAGATGGTCACTCCCCGCTCCCGCGACAGCTCCAGCAACAGCTCCCAGAAGCCGTCCCGCGCCACGGGGTCGACGCCCGAGGTGGGCTCGTCCAGGATCAACAGCTCCGGCTCGTGGATCACGGCCGCCGCCAGCGACAGACGCTGGCGCACGCCCAGCGGCAGTTCCTCGGCGCGGCTGTCCATGTGCGGATCGAGACCGAAACGCTCGGCCAGCTCCGCAACGCGGGCGGCGATCCGGGGTGACGGCAGATGGTAGAGCCTGGCGTGGAGATCCAGGTTCTGGCGCACCGTGAGCTCGCCGTAGAGCGAGAAGGACTGGGACATGAAGCCCAGCCTGCGCCTGAGCGCCGTATCGCCCGCGTCGACCGGCCGCCCGAACACGCGCGCGTCCCCGGAGGTGACCGGCAGCAGGCCGGTCAGCATGCGCATGGTGGTGGTCTTGCCGCTGCCGTTGGAGCCCAGGAAGCCGAAGATCTCGCCCTTGTGAATGTCCAGGGTGACGCGATCCACGGCAGTGAAGTCCCCGAAGCGGCGGGTGAGCCCCTCTGCGCTGATGGCCGGCGGACCGTCCCCGTCCTTGCGGTGCGGGGGCAGGTGCAACGCTCTGTGGCCCGCGCGCCTGCCATCGGGCAGCAGGGATACGAAGGCGGACTCCATGTCGCGCGTGCCCGTCTGCTCCCTCAGCGCCGCCGGGCTTCCGCTCGCGAGCACCCTCCCCGCGTCCATCGCGGCCAGGAAGTCGAAGCGCCCGGCCTCCTCCATGTAGGCGGTGGAGACCAGCACCGTGAGCCCCGGCCGGCGTGCGCGCAGGCGCTCGATCAGCTCCCAGAAGCGGCGGCGGGACAGGGGATCGACCCCGGTGGTGGGCTCGTCCAGGATCAGGAGGTCCGGTTCGTGGATCAGGGCGCAGCACAGCCCGAGCTTCTGCTTCATGCCGCCGGACAGGTTCGCCGCCTGCCGCTCGGTGAACTCGGCCAGTCCGGTCGCGGCGGTGAGCTCGGCAATGCGCCGCGAGCGGGTATCGGCATTCTGGCCGAACAGGCGGCCGAAGAAGTCCAGGTTCTCCCGCACCGACAGGGTCGGATAGAGATTGCGTCCCAGCCCCTGCGGCATGTAGGCGATGCGGTGGACCAGCGCCCGGCGCTGGCTGGCGTCCGCCAGGTCGCTGCCGAGAACCTCCACCCGCCCGGCCTGGATCTGGCGCACCCCGGCGATCAGACCGAGCAGGGTCGATTTGCCCACCCCGTCCGGTCCGATCAGGCCGCTCAGGCACCCGGCGGGGAGCGTCAGGTCCACCCCGTCCAGGGCGACCACCTTTCGATAGCCGTGCCGGACCCCGCTCAGCCGGACGGCGGAGATGGGTTCTCGTTCCTGCCACGGCGGCAGCCTCGGGGTCAGCTCCTCGGGCCACTGGGCCTCCGGCTCGATGCGCACGTGGGCCACGCCGGGAACGCCGGTCTTGACCAGGGGCTCGTAGCGCCGCAACAGCTCCGGGTCGATGCGCAGCTTGACGCGGAACGAGAGCTTCTCGCGCGCGTCGCGGGTCTCCACCTGCTTGGGGGTGAACTGGGCGCGGGCGGCCACGAACGAGACCTCGGCGGGGATCACGTACTCCGGGGCGGCATCCAGCACGATGCGAGCCTCCGCCCCCAGCGCCAGGCGGCCCACCAGGGTCTCGGGCAGGAAGATCACCATGTAGACATCCGTGAGGTCCAACAGGGTCAGCACCTTGCCCCCGACGCCGAGCACCTCTCCCGGCTCCGCGAGCCGGTACAGCACCCGACCCGCGCGGGGTGCCCTCAGCTCGCTGTCGGCGATGTCGATCCGAATGCGATCGATGCTCGCCTGCGCCGCCTCCGCGGCGGCCTCCGCGGCGATCACCTGCACCTTGGCCGCGCGCAGGGCGGCCTCCGCGGTGCGCACCCGGGTGCGGGCCTGGTCGAGCTGGTCCTCGGAAACGAAACGCTTGGCCTGGGACAGCCCCTGCTGCCGCTCGAGCTCACGCCGGGCGTAGTCCAGCTCGCTGTCGCGCTGCTCCACCACCGCCAGGGCGAGCTCGGTGTCCTGCCGGGCGCGCCGCAGTCCCGCCTCCGCCTCGCGCAGCTGCGCCTGGAGCGAGTCCGTGTCGAGGCGCGCGACGACCTGCCCCGCCTCCGCCCTGTCGCCCTCCCGCAGCAGCACCTCCGCCAGGCGCCCCGGAAGCTTGGTGGCCACGTCGACGTCCGTCGCCTCGATGCGCCCGTTGCTGGTGGCGAAATCGGGGGGCAGGGACTCGTCCCGGACGAGGTCGGCAAGGGGGGAGGGCAGGGAAATGGGGAGGCCGGCTCGCAACAGCAGCCACACGCCGACCACGACGGCCAAAAGGATCAGGGCCGCGAACAAGAACCTGCGTCGGACGGAGGACATCGGGCGGAAATCGTTCTCGCGTGGAAGTTGGCGACTTCGTCATCTTAACGCCGCGGGGACCAGCGATTCACCAAGGTTTTCGGCCGGACCCGGGTGACCGGCCCCGGGCCTTACCGTATCCTTGACCCTGCTCTCCGGACTCCCTTTTTCCGGCAAAGACGCCGTTTCGGACCGAATCCGCCGCCGTTGATGACCTTGGTCTATCTCCACGGGCTTAATAGCTCCGGCCTCTCCCACAAGGCCGGGGTGCTGCGCGATCGCCTGCAGCCGGTCCCGGTGCTCGCCCCCACCTACCCCGCCCACCGACCGCGCGCGGCGGTCGCGGCCCTGTCCGCTTTTTTCGCCGGGCTCCCCAGCGATGCGCCGCCCCTGGTCGTGGGCAGCTCCATGGGCGGCTTCTACGGCCAGTACCTCGCGCGCCGCTGCCGCTTCGCCCACTTGTTCCTGATTAACCCGGCGCTGACCCCCTGGGACCTGTTGGCGGAATACCTCGGCCAAACCATGGCGACCGCTGGCGGGGAGGCCTACACCGTTACGCCGGAGCTGATCGGGCAGACGCAGCCTTACGGCGTTGCCGATCCCTGCGACGGGATCCTGACCACGCTGTTTCTGGACAAGGGCGACGAGGTGATCGACTACGGCATCGCCGCGAACCTCTATCACCACTGCGGCCGGCTGATGATCTTTGAGGGAGGCGACCATGCCTTCCAGCACTTGGACGAGGCGGTCGCGGTCATCAAAGAAGCGGCTGAACGCTGAACCGGCCTTTGGAGGCGCCGACTCCTGCCGGCGCACGGACAAGACGACCGGCTAAGGGCTCGAGCTGGACCAGCGCCGGATCTCCGCGTGCCGGAAGCAGCCAACGACATGGTCATTGACCATCCCCACGGACTGCATGAACGCGTAGCAAATGGTGGAGCCGACGAAGTTGAACCCGAGCCGCTTCAGATCCCTGCTCATCCGGTCCGACTGCGCGGTGATGGCGGGCATCTCGGCGAGCGAGCACCAGGTGTTCTGCACCGACTCACCATCGACGTAGCGCCAGAGAAAGGCGTCCAGCGAGCCGTGCTTGTCCTGCAAATCGAGAACGCAGCGGGCGTTGCGGATGGCGGATGCGATCTTGAGCCGATTGCGGACGATGCCCGGATCGGCGAGCAGCCGGGCGGCGTCGGCCTCCGAATAGCGCGCCACCGCCTCGACGTCGAATCCGTCGAATGCCTTGCGGTAGCTCTCCCGCTTCCGAAGGATGGTGAGCCAGCTGAGCCCCGCCTGCGCGCCCTCGAGGACCAGCATCTCAAACAGATGCCGGTCGTCGTGGACCGGAACGCCCCACTCGTCGTCGTGGTAGGCGACGTAGAGCGGGTCGGTTCCGCACCAGGCACATCTTTCCGACATTTAACTGTGGCGCCCGACGCGCTCCACGCCCTTAGCGGACCCCGGCTGCGGCTCCGTACCCACGTGGGCTGGGCTCACCCGCAGACGCTCCTCCATCTTGACGGAATGGACCACTACCTTGGGTTCTGCGACGTCGTGGCCGGCTCGCCTCGCTCCGGCAACGGGCTATCGGGAAGCGCTGATCAATTCAGCGCTTCCCGCGGCACATGGATGTGGCGCCCTGATTGTTGGCCAGGACGGCCAATAATCCAGGTCTCCCTAGACCGGAACAACCTTGTTCGCACACGGCCCCTTCTGGCCTTGCCCTACTTCGTATTGCACCTTCTGGCCATCATTGAGCGTGGCATAGCCGCCCGAAGCCTGGATCTCGGAATGGTGCACGAACAGGTCTTTACCTCCATCGTCCGGGGTGATGAAGCCATAACCTTTCTCTGCACTAAACCACTTTACCGTACCCGTACTCATGTCGTCTTCTTCCTCGTGAAATGAATCTTGATGGACCTGCTATATTCTGACCACATTGACAGAATTTATTAACTTCAATACGCACCGCCACCGAAACCCGGCGAACCCTTCCAAGCCGGCCGGCTCTTGCACCCTGTCTTGTTTGTGAAGTACAAGCGGGGTGGCCTGTAATCGCGGGTTATGTCTCTCCCCCCTTGGGCGCCTCATCATCAGTTCCTGACGAGGGCGGAACGTCCTGGGACTCAGCGTCTCCTACCCCGGCTTTCTGCAAGCGCTTTTCTTCCTTCTTTTTCTTTTTTGCCAGCTCTCTCTGTCGCTTTTCAAAAGCGTAATTGGGTTTAGCCATCCGCAATCTCCTCTAAAACAGTTGTAGGTTAGGGTGGGTGGGATGCAGCATTTTCATGCCTATCGCTTGCTCAGAGCGCCCGAAACATTTTCGGGCAATCGGGAGCGGGCGCCCTGTTGACCACGGATGGCCGATGCTAGCGGCTGCTCCTCCGCGGTCCTTCGTTCCCACCCCGGACGCCGCCCGTCGCCGATTCGGCAACGACGAGTCTGACATGCCCAAGCAAGGAAGCAATCCACGAAGTGTCCGGTCAGAAGCCCAGTTTAGCAGAAAACACGGGCCGTCCCGTTTTCCCCGGACCCTTACCTACGCCTCCTGGCGGTCCCCACAACAGCTGGCGCCGCGAGCCCCCGAGCGAGGTCGACAAACTGCGGATTCGCAGCTATCAAGACCTGGCCGCATTCCCGTGACCCTATCCCGCTCATGACGGGCGGAATAGCGCAGCGTATTCCGCCGCTCGAAGGGGACTGCCATGCGGGGCAATTCCTACACATTGCCCCCTCTGTCTACAAAGACGCCCTCGCGATTTTCGATGTTCATCGTTCTCCTCGCTCCTGTACCGACGTGCCGAGCCGCTAACGAGTGGAGTGATCATCGAAACCGTTACCACGATTGGCTGTGCGCAGTTTAGCTTAAGAACCGTGTAGTCGATGACTCACCGATCGCCTGGAGGGTGGGTCGGCCTCGCCACATGAATCGGCGTCCAACACGCCGGCCCACACTCACGAAAACAGTCTCTCGGCAATCCTGAATCCCGCCACATAGGTCCCGATAGCCGAGCCCACTGTCGAAAGGATAAACACCAGCAGGATGCGGGAAACCCGGTTGCGCCACCAGCCCCTGAGTTCGGCGGTGTCGTGGCGCAAGCGGCTGAAGTCGCCGACGCTCGGCTTACGCAGGTAGAGCTCCACGGCGCCGGTAACCATGCCGGCGCCGATGGTGGGGTTGAGCGAGGTCAGGGGCGCGGCGAGGAAGGCGGTGACCACGGTGAGCGGGTGCGCTGCCGCGATCAGCGCGCCAAGCGCCGACAGGCTGCCGTTGATCAGCACCCAGTCGGCGACCACCTGCCAGCCGAGCTCGGTGCTCTGGCTGAAGCCGTAGGCGAAGCCGGCGAGGATCAGGGCGACGATGGCCCAGGGGATGAGCTTGGGCCAACGCTTCTTTTCGGGCAGGCGGTCCAGCTCCGCGACCTCCTCCCCCGGGTCGCGGGTGTCCTCCCGCAGGTACCGCTCCACGCCCTTTAGATGGCCTGCGCCCAGCACGGCGAGGACGTTGCCGTGACCCTCGCGCTCGACCTCCTGGCGCAGCCGCGCGGCCATGTAGCGGTCGCGCTCGTCGATCAGGGGCAGGTAGAGGTCCTCGCGGTCCTCGGCGAACTCGGCGAAGGTGGTCTCTAGCACGTCGCCCTCCTTGAGGCGCTCGATCTCCTCCTCCGCCACCTCCTCGCGCGAGAGCATGGCCGCCAGCAGCCCGGAGAAGAGCCCGAGGCGCTTCCACCACGCCAAGTTCGCGGATATCCGCTTCAGGGTAACGCCGATCTCGCGGTCGACCAGTAGGACCGGCAGGTGGCGCTCCCGAGCGATGCGGATAGCCATCCGCTGCTCGGCGCCTGGCTCGATGCCGAACTGGTCCGCCAGGCGCTGCTGGTAGGCGGCGAGCGCCAGGCTGGCGACCACCATGTAGGCGCGCCCGCCGCGGATCACGGAGAAGAGATCCATGCGGGCCAGCGCGTCGGGATCGATCACGGCGTTGTAACGGCTGGGGCAGAGCTCCACCGCCACGGCGTCGTAAGCGCCGCCTTCGAGCAGCTCGCGCACCTTCTCGGCGCTGGCGCGGGACACGTGGGCGGTGCCGAGCAGCGTCAGCTCGGCGTCCCCGAGCCGGACGGAAACGCTGGGCTCGTCGGATTCATGCATGGCGGCGGTCATCGGTTGGGCGCGAGAAAGCCTCGCATGATAACCGACCGGCGAGGGCGCGGCGCACCCGACTCCCGCGCGTTGGTCCCACGCGCCGCGATCGCTTATCATCGCGGCGAAGTTACGGACCTTCCGCCGCCATGAAGCCCATCATCACCCGCATTCTGCTCTGCCTGATCGCCGCCCTGCTCCTCGCCGGATGCGGCACCATCGAAAAGGACAAGCGGCGCATCTCCCTCGAGGCCGCCCTCAACCGCTACGGCGACGCCATCCGCTGGGGCTACTACGGGCCCGCCTTCGAGCTGGTGCGTCCGGAGAAGCGGGCCGCAGTGCCGCCGAACCTGGATAACATCCAGGTCACCGGCTATGACGTGGAGCAGTCGCCGGTGCCCTCCGACGAGAACACGGTGAGTCAGGTGGTGCGCATCGACTATGTGCAAAGGGACAGGCAGCTCATGCGCACCATTCACGACCGCCAGCAGTGGGGTTACGACCCCGAAACCAATACCTGGTGGCTGGACTCCGGATTACCGGCGTTCAAATAGCACTGGTTTTCGGTACCGGGAGCGGGCGTGGGAGGCGCGCCCGCCGAGCGAGCGGTGAGCCGACGTCGCCCCCCACCTCAGGAGCCCGGTATGCACACCGAGACAGGTTTCTCCCCCGCTGCGCGCTTCCTGGTGGTGGCCGGCGCGTTCATCGTCGTGGTCGCCGGCATGCGCGCCGCCGCGCCCCTGATCACGCCCTTCCTCCTCTCGGTCTTCATCGCGGTGATCGCCACGCCGCCGATGTTCTACCTGTCGCGGCACGGCCTGCCATCTTGGGCCGCGATGCTGGTGGTGATCGTCCTCATCGCCGCCATGGGCGCGGTCATTGTCACGCTGGTGTCGGCCTCGCTGGCGAGCTTCACCGAGAACCTGCCCGAATACCAGAGCAAGCTCAAGCTCCTGACCGGCGAGTTCGTCGACTGGCTCGAAGGCCTCGGCGTGCACATCCCGCGCGACGCGGTGGTCAGCTCCCTGAACGCCGGCAAGGCCATGAAAATGGCCGGCGCGCTGCTCGGCGGACTCGGGGACTTGCTCGCCAACGCCTTCCTGATCCTGCTCACGGTGATTTTCATCCTGCTCGAGGCCGCCGGCCTCCCCGCCAAGCTGCACGCCGCCTTGAAGACACCGGGCGATTCCATGGAGCACCTGCGGCAGGTGCTCGACAACATCAACCGATACATGATCCTCAAGACCCTGTTCAGCCTGCTCACCGGGTTCCTGGTGTGGCTCTGGCTGTTGGCGTTGGGAGTCGATTTCCCGGTGCTGTGGGGGCTGGTGGCCTTCCTGCTCAACTACGTGCCCAACATCGGCTCCATCATCGCGGCCGTCCCCGCGGTGCTCCTGGCCCTGGTGCAGCTGGGCCCGCAGACCGCCATGTGGGCGGCGGCGGGCTATCTCGTGACCAATACGCTGGTGGGCAGCGTGATCGAGCCCAGATTCATGGGCCGCGGCCTTGGGCTCTCGGCGCTGGTGGTGTTCCTGTCCCTGGTGTTCTGGGGCTGGGTGCTGGGCGTCGCGGGCATGTTCCTCTCCGTGCCTCTGACCATGGCGCTGAAAATCGCGCTCGACGCCAACCCGCAGACGCGACCCATCGCCGTCATGCTAGGCCCTGAGATCCCGCCGGCTCGCGCGACGGTGCCGGAGCGGGAGCGGGACGGGAGCGGGCGGAACGGCACCGCTGACTAGCCGGCAACCGAGTCCATGACCCCGGCCAGCCAAGATCCGGCTCACGCAGAGCACCTGCTGCAGATCCTGCGGGCGTTCGCGCGCGAGTCACGCCTGCCCGTGCCGGAGGGCGGCATCACCCTCGACACGCGGCTGGAGGCGGACCTCGGGCTCGACAGCCTGGGACGCTCCGAGCTGCTGAGCCGCGTGGAGCAGGGCCTGGGCATCTCGCTGCCGGAGGAGGCGCTGTTGGCCGCCACCGGGCGCGATCTCCTGGCGCTGGCGAGCACCGCCGCTCCGCCTTCTCCAGGCACCGCTCCCGAGTCGCCGGATCCGGTCCGGGCCGCCGCGCCGGAGGGCGACCCGAGCCTCGCCCTGACCCTGCTCGATACCCTGGACTGGCATCTGGAACGACACCCCGATCGCGTCCACATCCTCTATTACGGCTCCGACGAGCAGCCTCGGCCCATCAGCTACGCCGAGCTCCACCTGAGTGCCGCCCGCGTTGCCGGTCGGCTGCAGCGCGAGGGCCTCTCCCCCGGCGGTAGGGTCGCGGTGATGCTGCCGACCAGCCCCGAGTATTTCGCGAGCTTCTTCGGCATCCTGGCCGCGGGCGGCGTGCCGGTACCCATCTACCCGCCCGCTCGGCCGCAGCAGATCGAGGACCACCTGCGCCGCCACGCCCGCATCCTGGACAACGCGGGGGCATCCTTTCTGATCACCATCCCCAAGGCGCGCACCGTCGCCCGGCTGCTGCGGGCGCAAGTGCCGTCCCTGATCTCGGTGCTGACCCTGGAGGACCTGGACGCCGAGGAGCCCGCCGCGACCCTCGCCCGGCCTGGCACGGACGACATCGCCTTCCTGCAGTACACCTCCGGCAGCACCGGCGACCCGAAGGGCGTGGTCCTGTCCCACGCCGACCTGCTGGCCAACATCCGCGCCATGGGCGAGGCGGCCCAGGTACGCACCGACGACGTCTTCGTGAGCTGGCTGCCGCTCTACCACGACATGGGCCTGATCGGGGCCTGGCTCGGCAGCCTGTATTACGGGCTGCCGCTGGTGTCCATGTCGCCCCTGTCCTTCCTGGCGCGCCCCCTGCGCTGGCTGCAGGCGATTCACCGCCACCGCGGCACCCTCTCCGCGGCCCCGAACTTCGCCTACGAGCTCTGCCTCGCGCGCATCCCCGACACCGCGCTGGAGGAGCTCGACCTCAGCTCCTGGCGCTGGGCCTTCAACGGCGCCGAGCCGGTGAGTGCGCATACCCTGCGCCGCTTTGGCGAGCGTTTCGCGCCCTGCGGCCTGCGACCCGGTGCCCTGGCCCCCGTCTATGGCCTGGCGGAGGCGGCGGTGGGGCTGGCCTTCCCGCCGCCCGACCGGGGACCGCGCATCGACTGTATCGACCGCGCGCGCTTCGCCCGCTCGGGCCACGCCCTGCCGATCCCCTGCGACGAGGACGAGCGCCATGCCGGTCGTCGCCTGCGGGCGGCCGCTCCCCGGCTACCGGGTGCGGGTCGTGGACGACGCGGGACGCGAGCTGCCGGAGCGCCACGAGGGGTTGCTCCAGTTTCAGGGGCCGTCCGCGACCCGCGGCTACTACCGTAACCCGGAGGCCACCGCACGCCTGATCCGCGACGGCTGGCACGAGACCGGCGACCGGGCCTATCTCGCGGGCGGCGACATCCACCTTACCGGGCGGGTGAAGGACCTGATCATCCGCGGCGGACGCAACATCTACCCCTACGAGGTCGAGCAGGCGGTGGGTGAAATCGCGGGCGTGCGCAAGGGTTGCGTAGTGGCCTTCGCCGCAAACGACGAGCGCACCGGCAGCGAGCGCCTGGTGGTCGTGGCCGAGACCCGCGAGCGCGACCCGAGCCGGCGCGGCGCTCTGGAGCAGACCGTGCGCGAGCGTGCCACGGACGTGATCGGGATGCCGCCGGACGAGGTGGTGCTCGCGCCCCCCAGGGCGGTGCTCAAGACCTCCAGCGGCAAGCTCAGGCGCGGGGACGTGCGCGACCGCTATCTGTCGGGACGGCTGAACGCGGCGCCGCCCAGCCCCTTCTGGCAGCTGGTCCGGGTGGGCCTGTCGGGGATCGCCGGCAATCTGACGCGCCTGATCGGCCGCGTGCCCGGCTGGCTCTACGCCGGCTACGCCTGGACCTTGTTCGGCTTGCTCGCGGTGCTAGTTTGGGCCGGGGTGATGGTCGCCCCCGGCGCCGCGCTGCGCTGGGCCCTGGTGCGGGGCGGCATCCGCTGGGCGCGCCGGCTCGCATTCATGCGCCTGGAGATCTCGGGCGTGGAGAGCGTCCCCGCGCCGGGCCGGCCCTTCGTGCTGGCCGCGAACCATCAGAGCTACCTGGACGCCCTGCTCCTGATCGAGGCCGTGCCCCGCCCCTTGAGCTTCGTCGCCAAGCGCGAGCTGCTGGGAGTGCCGATGGTCGGCCCGCTGCTCCAGCGGCTCGGCACCCTGTTCGTTGAGCGCTTCGACTTGCACCGCAGCGCCGCCGAGACCGACCGTTTCGCCGAGGCCCTGGCGGAAGGGCGTATCCTGTCCTTCTTTCCGGAGGGTACCTTCCGCGACCAACCGGGCCTGCTGCCCTTCCGCATGGGCGCCTTCATCGCCGCCGCCCGCGCCGGATTGCCGGTGCTGCCCGTGGCCCTGCGGGAAACCCGGAACCTTCTGGGCGGCGACAGCTTCCTGCCGCGCCCGGGGCGCGCCGAGATCAGCATCGGCGCGCTCAGCATGCCCGCCGGGAAGGAGTGGAAGGACGCCGTGGCGCTGCGCGACGCCGCTCACGCCTTCATCGCCACCCACTGCGGTGAGCCGGTCGTTCACGGCTGAACGGGCGTAACACTCAGTCGCCGAGATCGCGCGGGCGCGTGATCGAGAGGAGCCGGGCGCACCCGGATTTCAGGTGCCCCCAATCCTCGGGCATCTCCAACCTGGCGAGGGCGGCCGTCGGCAACAGCTTGCCATCGGCCGGCTCCTCGACCCCGTCGGCAAGGAAGTCCACCAGGTCCTCCAGCCCCGGATTGTGACCGACCAGCATGACGCTCGCCGCGTCGGCGGGACAGCCGGCAAGCACACCGAGCAGCTCGGACAGATTGGCGGCATAGACGGCATCCTCCCAGAACACCTTCTTGAGCTTGAATCCCACGGACTTGCAGACCAACAGCGTAGTCTCCCGTGCGCGCTCGGCGGGGGAGCTGACGATCGCCCCAGGCACCAAGCCTTCGCGGGCGAGCCATTCCCCCATCCGCGGGGCGTCGTTGCGGCCTCGCTTGGCGAGGGGGCGCTCGAAGTCGCGCGTCGCGCTGGTGCTCCAGTCGGATTTGGCGTGACGCAGGATCAGCAGGTCGCGGGGCATGGCGTTTGTCGTCCCGAGGTGGTTGGAGCCGAGGGGTCAAGGCCTGTCCGGCCATGAGGGCATATTTAGCATACCCGTCGCATTTTCCAAATCGAGCCGGGCTCAACCGATCTCCGCCAGGAGACGCTCGATCATCCCCCGCGCCTGCCCGAGATAGCCGCGCCCGAACAGATTGAGGTGATTGAGGATGTGGTACAGGTTGTAGAGCGTCTTGCGCACGCGGTACCCGCGGTCGAGCGGCCAGGCGTCATCGTAGGCGGCATAGAAGTCGGTGCCGAAGCCGCCGAAAAGCTCGGTCATGGCGAGATCGGCCTCACGGTCTCCGTAGTAGACGGCGGGATCGAAGATGACGGGGCGCCCCTCCCGGTCGAAGCCCAGATTCCCGCCCCAAAGGTCGCCGTGCAGCAGGGACGGGCGCGGGTCGTGATCGATCAGTGCGGGAAAGTCCGTGAGCAACCGCTCGCCCAGGCTCTGCAGCCGACCGCCGTAACCGTTAAGGGCCGCAAGCTGGAGCTGGAAGCCGAGGCGCCTTTCGCGCCAGAAGGCGACCCAGTCCGGGTCCGGGGAATTGGGCTGAGGCGTCGATCCGATGGTGTTGTCCCGATCCCAGCCGAAACCGGGCCGGGTGGTCCGGTGCATGACCGCGAGCTGGCGTCCCGCCCGCGCCGCACCGCCGTCCGCGCGCCCCCCCATGGGCACTTCTTCCATCACGATGTAGGCCTGATTCCCGGCGATGCCGGTACACAAGGGCGCGGGCACCCGTATCGTGTGGGTCGCCGCCATCTCCCCGAGGCCCGCCGCTTCCGCCTCGAACATCGACAGCAGGCCAGCGCCGTTGACCTTCACGAAGTAGCTCCGATCGCCGTCGCGCAGCACATAAGCCGCATTGATGCAGCCGCCCCCGACGCTCCGGGGCGGATCGGGCGCGAAGGGGTGCGCCCCGGCGGCGGCGATCTCCGCCGCGATGGTTTTCCAGTCGCTCATCAATTGTCCGTCGGTCGCGGCGCGGATTGGCCTCGTGCCAATGCCTGTACCTGGTGCCCGCCCGCGTTCAGCCGATGCGCTTCAGCAGGGGGCTGGAGCGCGGAAAATGGGCGCGCAGAAACTCCATCTGATCCACCAGGACGTTACGTCCCATCAGGTAGATGTATTCCGCGTGGGTTGGCGTGAAGGGAACCGCAAGCAGCTCCATCCCGGCCGCCTCCGGCGTGCGCCCCGCCTTGAAATTGTTGCAGCGAATGCAGGCGGTGACCACGTTGGTCCATTGGTTCCGGCCCCCGAGGCTGATCGGGCGCACATGGTCGCGCGACAGGTGGCGATGGGAGAATCGCCCGCCGCAATACATACAGAAGTGATCGTCGCGCTGGAACAGGGTACGGTTGGACAAGGGCGGGGTGTAATCGTCCTTGAGCTTGGCGATCGTGTGATGGGTGCCGTGGGTGGCGATAATGGAGTGGATCGAGAGCGAGCTGCGCCGTTTGCTCAGCGCGTTGATTCCGCCCCGCAACAGGAATAGGGGATTTCCGCAGGCATAGGCGACCTGACCCAGGGAATAAAGCCTGGCAGCGCACCGGTAATCCACCCATTCGAGCGGCATTCCGGCCAAGTCGGTTCTCAATACCTGTTGGCTGAGCTGCACCATGGTTGGGCCGCGCCTGGGGTATGCCGGCGGGCCGCGGCATTCCGCGGAGGTGAGGAGGCCACGGTACGGGCCGGCGCTATTCAGGTCGGCGAGAATGATACACGCTTGCCGAACGCGCGCAAGGCAGGCCGTGGGGCGCCATCGCACCGCCACGCGAAAGCGGCTGTACACATGCCGGCGGACTCATCGCGAATTCGAACGGCTCTTACAGGGAACTCTTCACCCTTACCCGCGAAAAACTCCCTATCATGTTGTTTATTAAACATAACTAACGTAGCGAGCAAATTCTATACAGCTTAACGCACCTTAAGCAATGACTGGGGCTCGCGGCCAACCGCGATGAGTTTTCCCCAGAGTTATCCACAGCGTTTGTGCATAAACAGCACTTATCACTACCAGACATAGGCTTGCGCGCGTTTTCGCAAATACCATATGAGGAGTGGCCATTAAGTACGGGACGCCGGCGAGCGCGAAGCCCGATAGAATCGAGCTCAAGCTTCCCTTCCAGTTCGACGGGTCCGCGTATCCGGGTCAGGCCCAACAGCGACGAATCAATCCATGATCACGGAGCCTCCCACCATCCTGCGGATCGCCGTCGCGGCGCCGCTCCCGACGCTGTTCGACTATCTGCCCGCGTCCGCCGAGCGTGGGGGCACACCAGTCCCCGGGGTCAGGGTCCGCGTGCCGTTCGGCCGGCGCAGCCGGATCGGGATGGTGGTGGAGCTGGCCCAGGGGACGCAGCAGCCCTTGGACCGGCTCAAGGAGATCGAGACCGTGCTCGACCCCGCGCCCTTGCTCGATCAGGCGGACCTCCAGCTCGTCCTCTGGGCCGCGGCCTACTACCAGCACCCCCCGGGCGATGCCCTGTTCAGCGCCCTGCCCCAGGGCCTTCGCCGGCAAGGGACGCCGACGGAACCCGGAGAACCGGGTTGGCGACTCACCCCCAAGGGCCGAGAGCGAGCCGCCGACGGCCTCTCCCGCGCCCCGAAACAGGCCCGGGTCGCGGAGCTGCTGCGTGCTCACCCCGAGGGGCTGCCGGTCGCGGAGCTCACGCGCCGGCTGGGCGACTGCGCCGCCGCGCTGCGCGCCCTGGGCGCGAAGGAGTGGGCCGAGCGTTTCCGCCTGGAGTCGGCACCCGCGGGCGAGTCTTCGGCCCCGCCGAAACCCGACCCGAAACTCAACCAAGGTCAACAGGTAGCGGTGGACGCGGTGCACGGATCCCTGGGCCGCTACCGGGCCTTCCTGCTCGAAGGCGTGACGGGCAGCGGCAAGACCGAGGTCTACATCCGGTTGCTGCGGTCGGTGATCGAGGCCGGCCGACAGGCCCTGGTACTGGTGCCGGAGATCGGCCTCACACCGCAGCTCGCGCGCCGGTTGCAAGCGCGGATCACGGAGCCCATGGTGATCCTGCACTCGTCGCTGAGCCAGGGAGAGCGGGAGCGCGCCTGGCGAAGCGCCGCGCGCGGAGACGCCGCCCTGGTACTCGGCACCCGCTCGGCGGTGTTCACCCCCCTGCCGCGCCTCGGCCTCATCCTAGTGGACGAGGAGCACGACCTCTCGTTCAAGCAGCAGGACGGCTTCCGCTACTCGGCCCGGGACCTGGCGGTGCGCCGCGGCCAACATGCGGGCTGCCCGGTCGTCCTGGGCTCCGCCACCCCGTCGCTGGAGACCCTGCACAACGCGCGCAGCGGTCGCTACGGGCTGCTCGAGCTGCCCGAGCGCGCGGGCGGGGCCCGCCCGCCTGAGATCGCCTTGCTGGACATCCGCGCCCAGCCCTTGCAGGCGGGGCTATCGCCGGTGCTGATCCGCATGATGGGGGAGCGCTTCGCCGCCGGGGAGCAGGTGCTGTTGTTCCTCAATCGGCGCGGCTTCGCCCCCGTGCTCACCTGCCACGCCTGCGGCTGGGTCGGGGAATGCCCCCGCTGCGACGCCCGCCTGACGCTTCACCTCTCCGATAACCGATTGTGGTGCCACCACTGCGGCCTGACCAACCCGGTACCCCGGGTCTGCCCCGCGTGCCAGGGGCCGGAGCCGCGTCCCCTGGGCCGCGGCACCGAGCGGCTGGACGAGGAGATCCGCGGGCTCTTCCCCGAGGTCCCGCTGGCCCGGGTCGACCGCGACAGCACCCGCCGCAAGGGCGAGCTGGTGCGCCTGCTGGCGGCGGCCCGGCGCGGCGAATTTCCGCTGCTGCTCGGCACCCAGATGCTGGCCAAGGGGCATCACTTCCCCGCCGTGACCCTGGTGGGCATTCTCGACCTGGACCAGGGGCTCTACGGGGCGGACTTCCGGGGCCCCGAGCGTATGGCCCAGCTCGTGGTTCAGGTGGCGGGCCGGGCGGGACGCGCCGAGCGTCCAGGCAAGGTCGTGCTGCAGACCCGCCACCCGGACCACCCCCTGCTCACGACCCTGCTGCGCAGCGGATACCCCAGCTTCGCCGCGGCAGCCCTGGAAGAGCGGCGGGCGGCCGAGCTGCCGCCCTACACGCACCAGGCCCTGATGCGGGCCGAGTCGCCATTGCCGGATGCGGCGAAGGACATGCTGCGGGCCGCCGCCGCGAGCGGGCTCGGCCTGCTCCCAGGCGGCGTCCAGCTGCTCGGCCCGGTGCCGGCGCCGATGGAGAGGCGCGCGGGGCGCTACCGCGCCCAGCTCCTGGTGCAGTCGCCCAGCCGACCCGCCCTGCATCGCTTCCTCGCCGCTTGGATGGGTGAGGTGCGGAGCCTCAAGGGCCACGCCAAGGTCCGCTGGTCGCTGGACGTCGACCCCCAGGAAATGCTCTGAGGGGCGGATTCCTGGTATCCTTCACGGTTCTCTGCCTAGCAACCCGCCCCGCCCGATCGATCGCCGTCAGATGAAGCAACAGGTCCAGGATCTCGTCCAATCCGCCCTCGCCCGGCTGGCCGCCGATGGGACCCTCCCGGGAACTGAGCCGGCGGCCCCGGTGATCGAGCGCGCCCGCGACACGAGCCACGGCGACTTCGCCACCAACGTGGCCATGGTGATGGCGAAGGCGGCGCGCGCGCGGCCCCGCGATCTGGCCGAGCGGCTGGTGCAGGCGCTGCCCGGCTCGCCCTTGATCGAGCGCGTCGAGATCGCGGGTCCCGGTTTCGTGAACTTCTACCTCTCGCCCGCGGCCTACCTGTCCCTGGTGCCGCTGATCCTGAACGCCGGCCACGCGTACGGCCGCAGCGATCTCGGCGCCGGCAAGCGGGTGCAGGTGGAGTTCGTCTCCGCCAACCCCACCGGGCCGCTGCATGTCGGCCACGGCCGCGGCGCGGCTTACGGTGCCGTGGTGGCGGACCTGCTCGCGGCGGTCGGCTTCGAGGTCCATCGGGAGTATTACGTCAACGACGCCGGGCGGCAGATGGACATCCTCGGTACCTCGGTGTGGCTCAGGTACCTGGAGCTCTGCGGCGAGGAGCTCGACTTCCCGAGCAACGGTTACAAGGGCGACTATGTCTGGGACATCGCCGCCACCCTGCACCGGGAGCACGGGGACGACTACCGCCGTGACGCCGGCGAGGTATTTGGCGGCGTGCCGCCGGACGAGCGCCCCGACGCCCCGGACGGCGACAAGGAGGCCCACATCGACGGCCTGATCGCCAACGCCAAGCGGCTGCTCGGCGACAACCGTTACCGCTATGTGTTCGAGCTGGGGCTCAACACCATCCTGGACGATATCCGCGACGACCTGGCGCTGTTCGGCGTCGAGTACGAGGAATGGTTCTCCGAGCGATCCCTGACCGAGAAGGGCGCCGTCAACCGCGCCATCGAGCGCCTGCGTGAATCCGGCCATCTGTACGAGAAGGGCGGGGCACAGTGGTTCCGCTCCAGCGACTTCGGCGACGAGAAGGACCGGGTGGTGGTGCGCGAGAACGGCCAGAGCACCTACTTCGCCTCCGATATCGCCTACCACATGGACAAGCTCGAGCGCGGCTTCGACCGCGTGATCGATGTGTGGGGGGCCGATCACCACGGCTACGTGCCGCGGGTCAAGGCGGCGCTCCGCGCCCTCGGCGACGACGATTCCAAGCTCGACGTGTTGCTGGTGCAGTTCGCCATCCTCTACCGCGGCGGCGAGAAGGCGCAGATGTCTACCCGCTCGGGGGAATTCGTCACCCTGCGTCAGCTGCGCAAGGAGGTTGGCCGCGACGCCGCCCGCTTCTTCTACGTCATGCGCCGCTGCGAGCAGCATCTCGATTTCGACCTGGACCTGGCCAAGTCCCAGTCCGCGGACAACCCCGTCTACTATGTGCAGTACGCTCACGCCCGGGTGTGCAGCGTCCTGCGGCAGGCCGGCGACAATGGCATCGCGGTGGAGCCGACGGCGGGCGAGGCCAATCTCGAGCGCCTGGTCGAAGGGCACGAGTTGGCGTTGCTCAAGACCCTCTCGCGTTATCCGGAGGTGGTCGAGGCAGCGGCCATGAGCGAGGAGCCGCACCAGCTGACCCACTACCTGCGAGAGCTGGCGAACGACTTCCACACCTATTACAACGCTCACCAGTTCCTGGTGGCGGACGCGAACCTGCGCGACGCGCGCATCAAGCTGATCCTTGCGGCCAGGGTGGCGCTGCGCAACGGGCTCAACCTGCTCGGCGTGTCGGCGCCCGAGAGCATGTAGGGGAAGTAGCATGGCAAGGGATTACAGGTCGCGCGCCAGCACCAGGTCGCGCCGCGGCAACCGCAGCTCGGGCTTCTTCTGGTTCGTCACCGGGGTGGTGGTCGGGGCCTTCGGCGTGGGACTGGCCTGGACGATGCAGGACGCCGAACGGTCGGCGCCCGGCCCGGCGGTCGCAAAGCCGGAGCAGCGCCCGGCCGCAAAGCCGCGCTTCGATTTCTACAACATCCTGCCGGAGATGGAGGTGGTGGTGCCGGACGAGGACCTCGCCGCCAAGCCGCCGCCTCTTCCGCCCAAGCCGCAGAAGCCGGATCCGGCAGCTCAGCCCGCGCAGCCTAACGAGGCGCTGACGCAGACCCCGCCCGCCGCTACCGCCGACGGCTCTTACCTGCTGCAGGTCGCCTCGTACCGCAACGTGAGCGAGGCCGAGCGGCTGAAGGCGCAGCTTGCCCTGAGCGGGATCCAGGCCCAGATCCAACAGGTGACCATCAACGGCAAGGACACCTACCACCGGGTGCGCGCCGGGCCCTACCGCGACAAGGACGCCATCAACCAGGCCCGCGCACAGCTCTCGCGTAAGGGGCTGGAGAGCATCACGATCAAGCTCAAGTAGCGGCGGGGCGGCCGCTAACCACCGGCCTTCGGTCCGTCCTCGCTGCCGTCCCGGGCTCCGGCATCGAGCTTGTCGCGCCCCCCGCCCGTCCATCGATAGACTTCCGCCGCGCCTGGACCGCATTGGTTGCAGTTGCCCGCGCAGGCGGGTGAGGGTGCGCAGCGCTCGATCCTCCCCTTCGCGATCCAGACCTCCAGCATGGCCCGCACCACCTCCGGATCGGCCTGAAAACGCCGGGCCATGTCCGAGAGGGTGGCCTCTTCCCGCTCCTGCAAGTAGCGCCTGAGATCCGAGAGGATCACGCGTCCGCCCCCGCGGCGGCGAGGCGGCCGCGCCCGTTGCGGGCCCAGGCACGCAAGGCCGCGAACACCACCGCCAGCAGGACCGAGAGACCGACGATCCAGGCCGCCGAGCTCGCGGGGTGACGCTCGAAGGTTGCGGCCTGGTAGAAGAGGGTGGCGGTGACGAAGGCAATGCCGGTGGACCAGGCGGCGACAAAGGCGGCCCAGGGCGCCCCCGCCTCGCGCACGATGGCGCCGACCGTGGCGGCGCAGGGGAAGTACAGCAGCACGAACAGCAGATACGCGAAAGCGCCGATCCGACCGTCGAAGCGGGCCTCCATGGCGCCGAAGGTGCCCGCGCTCACACCCTGCGATGAAGCGACTTGCTCGCGGTCGCTCAGATCCCCGACACCGAGCCCCAGGGGGTCGAGCAGCGTCTCACCCACCGCGGCCAGATTGGCAGGGACGGTGGCCGCCGCGGCAGCCAGGGACGAGAACAGGTCGAACGGCCGAGCCGGCGCCTGGGGCTGGGCCTCCGCGGCGAGCCGTCCATAGAGGGAATCCAGGGTGCCCACGATCACCTCCTTGGCCAGGACCCCCGAGAAGACGCCCAGGACCGCCGGCCAGTTATCCTCGCGAATGCCCAGCGGTGCGAACAGGGGCGTTGCCGTGCGGCTCACCGCCCCCAGCACGGACTGGTCGCTCTCGACCTCGCCCAGGCTGCCGTCGGTGCCCACGCTGCCAAGGATGTTCAGCGCCAGCACCATGACCACGATCACCCGCCCCGCCTCCTTGAGAAACAGCTTGACCCGGTCCCAGGTGCGCAGCAGGACCCCCTTGAGCGTCGGCAGGTGATACGGCGGGAGCTCCATCATGAAGCCGGTGCTCTCCCCTCGAAGCAGGGTGTTCCTCATCACCAGCCCGGTCAGGACAGCGACCACGATGCCGGTGAGATAGAGCGCGAACACCACGTTCTGGCCCGCGTTGGGAAAGAAGGCCGAGGCGAACAGCACGTAGACCGGCAACCGCGCCCCGCAGGACATGAAGGGGTTCATCAGTATGGTGAGCTTGCGCTCGCGCTCGTTCTCTAGCGTGCGCGTGGCCATCACCGCCGGCACGTTGCACCCGAAGCCCACGATCAGCGGCACGAACGCCTTGCCGGGCAGCCCGATGGAGCGCATGAACCGGTCCATGACGAAGGCGGCGCGAGCCATGTAGCCGGTGTCCTCCACCACGGACAGGAAGAGATAGAGACTCGCGATGATGGGGACAAAGGTAGCCACCACCTGCAGCCCGCCGCCGATCCCCCCGGCCAGGACCAGGCTCAGCCAGGCCGGGGCACCCAGCCCCGCCAGCCAGGCCCCCAGCCCATCCACGAACAGGGCGCCGGCAACGCCGTCGAAGAAGTCGATGAAGGCCCCACCCAGATTGATGGTGAAGACGAACATCAGGTACATGACCGCGAGAAAGAGCGGGATGCCCCAGATGCGGCTCAGCACCACCCGGTCGATACGGTCAGTGAGGGTCTTGCCCACCCGGCCCCGGTGCCTGGCGACCCGTTGCGCCAGGGTGTGGGCATGGCCGAAGCGGGTATCGGCGATGTGGATATCGGCCTCCTCCCCCGAGCGGTCCTCGATGACCGTGCGCCAGTGAGCCGCCAGCTGTTTGGTCTCCGCGTCCGCGATGCCGTCCGCGGCGGGGTCGCCCTCGAGCAGCTTGAGCGCCAGCCAGCGGGTGTTGGCCTTGGCCGCGTCGGCCTCGAAGCGCGGCGCGATATCCACCACCGCCTGCTCCACGCACTCCTCCTGGGCAAGGGAGAAACCTCCTCCCTGCTTGCCGTCTGCGACCGACAGCATGCGCGCCTTGAGCTCGGTGAGCCCCTCCTGCGTAACCGCCACCACCGGCACCGCGGGACAGCCGATCTCCCGGGCAAGGAGGGCGGGATCGAGCTCGATGCCGCGCTTGCGCGCTACGTCCATCATGTTGAGCGCAAGGATCAGCGGCACCCCCATCTCCAGTAGCTGCACCGTGAGATACAGGTTTCGCTCCAGATTAGACGCGTCCACCACGTTGACGATCAGGTCTGCGTCCCGAGACAGCAGATAGTCGCGCGTCACCCGCTCGTCCAGGGAGCCTGCGTCGAGGGAGTAGATGCCCGGTAGATCGATGACCCGGATCTCACGTCGGTCGAGCTCCAGTCGGCCTTCCTTTCGCTCCACCGTGACCCCCGGCCAGTTACCCGTCTTCTGCCGAATGCCGGTGAAGGCGTTAAACAGGGCCGACTTGCCGCAGTTGGGGTTCCCCGCCAGGGCAATGGTCAAGGCGCCGGCGGATCTCTCCGGGATAGCTTGACCGTCATGTTCGCAACAGGCCATATCGGTGCCACTGAGGCTAGGTTCGAGGGCGGGGAATAGGGAAGTCTCTTAGGTTACGCCTAAGACGCTTCGGGCACGGCGTGCCGCGTCAGGGGCTCTACCGACAGCTTGTCGACGACGCCCCCGCCGAGCGCGACCCGCGTGTCGCCGAGCGAGACCACAAGCCCTCCGCCGCGATGCTGCAGAACCCGGATCTCGCTGCCGACGCGCACGCCCAGCGCCATCAGCCGGCGCACGAGCTGGCGTCCCCCGCGGATCTCGGCGACCCGCGCGGGCACACCGAGAGCCAGGTCGTGGAGCGGAACGAGGGGCGGCTGCGCGGGTGCCATGAGGGGTCCGAATCGAAAGCTGAATGGGAATCGTTCCCGTTAGTGTACCGCCAACGCGGGTGCAGCACAGCCACGTCCAGCTGGGGCGAGACCGTCCTACGTAAGGTCGAAACGGTCGAACAGCATGGTGAACTGGCCCCGCCCCTGGGTCTGGCTGCGCAGGTCCGTCGTGTATCCCAGCAGGCGCTCCAGGGCCACCTCGCAGTCGATGGTGACAGTCTCCGCCCTCGGTCCGGGTATCGCGAATCACCGCATGGCGGGACTGCAGATCACCCAGCACCGCGCCAAGATTGGACTTGGGAACCACCACCTCCACCGCCATCAACGGCCGCAGGAGGGCCGGCTCCGCCTTCTCGACCGCCTTGTGCACCGCCCTGGCCGCGGCAGCGCTCAGGGCCTCGGTCGTGGACGCCTGGCCAAAGAGCTCGACCTGCGAGACCGCCACCTCCACGTCCTGCACGGTCGCGCCCTGCAACGGCCCGGCCGCGAGGGCGAGTCGCACGCCCGTCTCCACCGCCTGGGCCTGCTCGGGGGTCATGACGGCCCCTTCCGGAAGCACGAAGGGCGCGTTCCGGACCAGAATACCGGCGCCGCGATCCCGCGGTGAAATTCTGACCACCGCGCGAGCGGTGCGTTCCGGAATCCGCTGGTCCGGCACCGGGGGCGGGGCATAGAGGGCGTCGCCAACGGCCGCGGCACGGACGGTCTCCCGCACCGCCACCGCCGGGCGCCCGGTGCGCACCTTGAGGCCGAACTCCCGCTCCAGGCGCTCGAGCACGATCTGCAGGTGCAGCTCGCCCATGCCGCGCAGCAGGCGCTGTCCCGTCTCCGGGTCCTCCTCGACACGCAAGGTCGGGTCCTCCTGCAGAACCTTGTCGAGCGCCTCCAGCAGTTTCTCCTCGTCAGCCTTGGCCGCGGGCTCGATCGCCAGGCTCAGCACCGGGTCGCGGGTATCGATGCGCTCGAGGCTCAGCAGGTGGCCCGGCTGGCACAGGGTGTCTCCCGTCGTGGCGTGACGCAGGCCGGCGAGCAGCACGATCTGACCCGGCTCGGCGACGTCGAGCTTGGTCTTGCGTCCGGCGTCCACGTCGAAGATGCGGGCGACGTGCTCCTTCACCGTGCGCCCATCCGCGGTCCGGAACGCCACCGTATCCCCGGGCCGCAGGCGGTTCTGGTAGACACGGGTGAAGACATGGCGCCGGCCTTCCCACATCTGGACCTTGAAGACCAGGGCGGCGAGCGGCCCCTTACCGTCCATCGCCACCGTCTCTAGCGAGCCGTCCGGCCGAACCGCGCAGGAGGGCGGGCGGTCCAGGGGCGCCGGCAGAAGCTCGACCGCCGCGTCGAGCACCGGCTGCACGCCGAGGTTGCGCAGAGCGCTGCCTCCAAAGCACGGAAAAGAGCTCCCGGCCAGGGTGCCGCGCCGCAGGGCCGCCCACAATTCTTTGGAATCGGGCTCGTCGCCGGAGAGGACACGGTCGGCGAGACCCTCGTCCGCTTCCGCCGCCGCCAGCAGCAGACCCTCGCGGTAGACGCTCACCTGCTGCCAGATGCTCTCGGGACAGGGCTCCGAAACGACCTCCTGCCCGAGATCGCCAGTGAACTTCAGCAGGGTCTTGTCGATCAGATGGACAACGGAGTGCTGATCGGGCAAGGGAACGGTGATGGCGACCGGGTCGCCGCCAAGCCGTTTGCGGATGCTGGCAAGGCAGTGATCGAAGTCTGCACCAGGCCGATCCATCTTGTTGATGAAGAAGAGCACTGGGAGGTTGAACCGCGAGCGCTGGCGCCATACGGTTTCGGTTTGCGGCTCGACGCCGCGCACGCCGTCGAGCACCAGGATGCAGCCGTCGAGAACGCGCATGGAGCGCTCCACCTCGATCGTGAAATCCACATGCCCGGGGGTGTCGACGATCTGCAGGACATGGTCGCGCCAGGGGGCCTTGGTCACCGCCGAGGTGATCGTGATGCCGTGGCTCTGCTCCTCGGCCATGTAGTCCATATGGGCCGCGCCGTCGTGCACCTCCCCGATCTTGTGTGAGGCGCCAGTGTAGTAGAGTATGCGCTCAGTCAGGGTGGTCTTGCCCGCATCCACGTGGGCGGCGACACCGATATTGCGAACATGAGAGAGCGGCGAAGGCTTGCTCATTGAGAATCTGAGGAATCGAAGTGCGATGAAAAGACTGCGAGTGCTGCAGAAGGGCCCGCGCCCTGGCTGGTTGTCGAAGGTCGGTATCGTCCTGGCGGGCGCGCTCTGCGCGCTGCCAGCGCAGGCGACCACCTTCCGATTGCAAAACCCGAACGACGGCGTCGTCGGTGAGGCATTCTATTTGAAGACCCGGCACGAGGATACCCTGCTCGACGTGGCCCGCCACAACAACCTGGGCTACGACGACATGAAGTACGCGAACCAACGGGTGGACATGTGGGTACCCGGCGATGGCTCGGAAGTCCTGATCCCGACCATGTTCGTGCTGCCGAAGCGCGCCGCGCAACGGCATCGTGCTCAACCTGGCGGAGAAGCGCCTCTACTACTACCCGTCGAGCGACGAGGTGACCACCTACGCGATCAGCATCGGGCGCGAGGGCTGGAACACCCCCCTGGGTAACTTTCCACATCTCGCGCAAAGTGAAGGATCCGACCTGGACACCGCCCGCATCCATCCGCGCCGAGCACGCGGAGAAGGGCGACATCCTGCCCGCGGTGGTTCCGGCGGGGCCGGACAATCCGCTCGGTCAGTACGCCCTGCGGCTGAGCGCCGAGAGCTATCTGATTCACGGCACCAACAAGCCATGGGGGTTGGGCATGCAGGTCAGCCACGGCTGCATCCGCATGTACCCGGAAGGCATCGCCGATCTGTTTCCGAAGGTGTCGGTGAAAACGCCCGTAACCATCGTGAGCCAGCCGTTCAAGACCGGGTGGCTCGGGGATGACCTCTATCTAGAGGTGCACGCGACCGATGAGGATCTTGCCAAGCCCTTGTCTGAGGTAGTTCCGCCGGCATTGGCGGACGCGGAGGGGGTGAGCGTGGACTGGGAGGAGGTGCGGAGAGCGGTATCTGAGAATACCGGCCTCCCGCACTTGGTGGGAGGCCGGCAAAAACCAGGGAACTGGCTTTACTTGGACATGATCTTCTGATAGGCGCGGTCCATACGCGCGGTGTTGGCGTCGCAGCAGGCCTGGGCGGCGTTGGCCTTGTCCAGGGCCTCCTGGGCCATGTCGCGAGCGTGCTGATCGGTGCAGGCACCCAGCAGGCTGACGCCCAGGATAGCGGCTGCGGAGATGGAAGCGAGCTTGACGGTCTTGGAAATCATTGCAATGTCTCCTTTGAAAAAAGATGCCAATCGGCCCTTTTTATATAACACATCGTCAGGGTTTTTCCGAATAACCACTGACGAAAACCCTTGGCGGGAGCCGATGAACCCTATTGGTCCGGCTTCGGTCCCCCGCGTCCAGACCCCTGTACGAGTCCCTCCAGCTATCCCGAAAAGGGCCGCTGTCCCGGCACGGCAGGCGTCCGCATCGAAAGGTGCCACAGTGTTCAATGCTACGCAAGCGGCAGCGTCGTGTCAGGCCCGGGCTCGATCGCGGCGGACATACTCATACATGACCACCGACGCCGCCACGCTCACGTTCAGGCTCTGCACCGGCCCGAAGTGGGGAATGGTCAGACGACACAAGCCGGCGTACTCGTCCGGATCGAAGCTCAGACCGCCCTCCTCGTGACCGAAGATAAACGCCGACTTGAGCGGCAGCTCGGCCTCGAACAGGGGTTCGCCGCCGTCCGGCTCCAGCGTGAAGCAGCGGTATCCGTCGGCCTCCAGCGAGCCATGACAAGCGGCAAAGGTATCGTGAAAGCGAGCCGGTACGGCGCGGAAGGCCCCCTTGGCCGGCGCCGGGTCGAAGGGGCCAACGCCGATCAGATGAACCGCGCGCGCCCCGAAGGCCTGCGCGCTTCGGAAGATCTTGGGCACATTGAAGCCGGCCTTGAGATGGTCGAGCACGACCACGAACGGAAAGGGACCGGGCTCGGCGAGGGGATTGCGACGCCTTTCCCTTTCATAGCGCTGCAGCGCGTCCAGCCGCCCCCGTCTCTTACGTCCGCTCGATGACATGGCGCTGGATTCTGACACAATCCCGCCGCATCGACGGATCAAACCGTCCCGCGGCGAGTACACGGAGCACACCGCCACCGCGACACCACCTGCCGCGCGGTCCGGCGCTGCTTGTCACGGAACGTCCTCAACATGGTAAAGCGCTACTACGACAAGGGCGGCGACGCTCAGGCCCCGAATCCCTTCCGCTGCGAAGGATTCCTGCGCCATGGGGCGATACCGCGAGAGGGCGGCGGCGAGCTGCCGATTAGTGAGCTGCCTCCGTTCCTTCGCGCCCTCTTGGTCACCGACGGTACCGTCACCAAGATCTTGGAGGCATACTTCTGGGAACCGGTCGAGGTGCAGACCCAGAAGCAAGAGTTCACGACCGCCGAGCGGCCGATCGATTGGATCCAGGTCGACGCCGGCGACCGCGTGCTGATCCGCAACGCCCGGCTGCGCGGCGCGGACAGCGGCCAGGTCTACGCCACCGCCTTCTCCGTCATCCGTACCGAGCTGATCCCGGAGACCTTCCGTCAGCGCCTGATCGACCGCGAGATCGGCATCGGCGTACTCATCCGCGACAGCGGACTCGAGAGCTACCGCGAGGTGCTTGAGGTCGGCATCGAGCCCCCGAGCGCGCATGAGCCAGCCAGCGGCTCCGAGCACGTCTTCCGAACCTACCGCATCATCATCGGCCGCGCGCCCGTGATCCTGATCACCGAGAGTTTTCCGCTGGATCTTTACCAGTAACCGAGCGTCCGATACGTTCGATCGACGAATCGGCAAACTCCCTTTGACTCCGGGAACGCCGCCGCGCGAACCCGCGGAACGACCGCTCCCCGACAAGAGCGACGCCAAGACCGCGTAGGTTGGGGTGAGAAACGAACCCCAACGTTTTCATCCCGACGCCGCCTGTTCGTTGGGGTTCGCCAGCTCACCCCAACCTACACACTACACGCCGTCCCCGGTTTTCGCTCCACCGTCGAACTCGTCCACCTCCGAGCCGAACGGCACACGCAACGACCTCCTTCAACCGAGCCTCCGCTGCCTCATAGTCACCCAGGTGGGCGCGCATCACGTGACCGTACCCCGGGAACCAGGCCAGGGCGGGTTCGCGGTCTCCCAAGTCAACATCTGCCGGTTGGGTATTCCTTGATAAGCGAATCAATCGTTTCGCGTCATCGCGCTTCCAGACGTATTCGCGCTGGAAGGCGGGAACGAATAGTTGATTCTCGTCGATCTTCTCGAGGATGGTCGAAATCTTCATAGGTGATTGGCGCCTGGTTGGTGACTACCGGGATACTCTTTCCACTCTCAATTCCCCACTCAGCAGCTCGTCGGTGGCCAGCCAGCGCTTGGGATCCAAGCCGATGCTGACGGCGAAGTCCTTCTTGACGGAGTTAGCATATCAATACGCGACTTTGGTATCGGCAATGCCCTGGATACCCTCGTGCGGGATAAGTTCTTGGGTTCGCCCTTTTTGAAACCCTGGCTGGCGTTGACGAGGAAGACCTGTCCCTGTCGGGCTCGGCATCGCCCGGCTAGCCAGCCGGGCGCGGATCGAAAATGTCGGCACTCCCAAGGGTCGAGTCGGCCTGAAGCGGCAGCGGTTGGTTACGGTTTGCGCGGGAGCCTGTAAACTGCGCACTCGCATCTTGTTCGCCGATCCGGCGCGTCTCACTACTGCACAGGGGATGAGCATGGCTTGGGTCTATCTGGTCATCGCGGGGATTTTCGAATGGGGTTGGCCCGTGGGCATCAAGCTCGGGATTGCCGACACCGGCATGCGCTAGGGCTGGATCCCGTTCGCCGGCATCTGCATGCCCGCAAGCGTAGCCCTGCTGCTGATCGTCCAAGACGATCCCGATGGGTACCGCCTACGCCGACCGGAGCGGCATCGGCGCCGTGGGGATCTTACTTCTCGGCATCTTCTTGTTAAGTGAGGCGGCGACACTCGCCCGCTTCTTGTTCGTCGCCATGACCGCAGTGGGCGTCGTGGGGCTCAAGCTGGCCTCCGCCCATTGACCGGTATCCTTCGAGCGTCAAGTCACGTAAGCGATTTGTGGCCGTTTTGAGGTTTGATCGTCCGCGCCGGCAGGTGGCGCGCGTGTCGGCTTTACGCTTAACCGGGCTTGGCGTTCACCGCCTCCATGATCGTCCGGCCTACGCCGAAGTAGGAGATCATCCCCACCAGTTTGTGCGTCTTTTTGTCCACCACGGGCAGATTGGCCTTGGTCCGATAGAGGGTCAGCAGTGTCTCGACGATCGGGGTTTCCGGATGGACCACGGCGACATTCTCTGTCTTCAGACAACGGGTGACGGGCTCGTCTAAGTGGCGTTTTAGGCGCTCGGCCACTTCTTCCAGCGAATTTTTGACGTAGGGAACGCTGTCCAAGCCGCCTGACATGGTGACCGCCGAGGGCAGGCAGAGATACAGCAGGCAGTTGGCGGTGAGCATCCCCTGAAAGCCGCCGGCCTCGTCCACCACCGGGAGACTGCGGCGCTGTTTGTTCAGGATCTGCTGGGCAGCTTCGGCGATTGTATCGTCGGTTCTCAGCACCACAGGCTTGGGGTTCATGAACAGCTTGGCGGTCACAATAGTCGCCTCCCGGCTCGATCGCATTGGTGCCGTGCTCTCCATGTAAGCGTAGATGGCCCCGATCTTGTTCGCTCTGTGCCAAGCGCCGGGGAGATGTGTGCAGCCATCCCAGTATCGCAGATTGGAGGATATCTTCTTGCGCCCCTCGAATTCGAGAAGGTGACGACGTGCTCGAAACCGGCCTTGCTGACCGGGTGGATGCCGCTCCTTGGTACGTCACCGTCCATTGCGATCCAAGAGCGACGCCGAAGAGATCGCCCCAGAACAAGGCGAGGCGGTCGAGGAGAACACGGAATGCTCCAGCGAGGTTTGATCCGCGCGTCCGTGGTGCACGCGAAGACCGTCTATTTCAAGGAAATCGGCAAGCCGCGCGGCACCGAGTCCGCGAAATTGGGCACATCGGATTACAACCCGCATCGCAGGGAGAACTGCGCCGTGCCGCGACCGTTCCCGGCGCAGCCTGTAGAATCGGGTCCGGCATCGCGGACGCCGATCCGACGCGTCTAATTCACAGCACTGTGGGGGGCGAGCATGGCCTGGGTCTATTTGGTCATTGCGGGGATTTTCGAATGGGGTTGGCCCGTGGGCCTCAAGCTCGGGCTTGCCGACACCGGCATGCGTTGGGGCTGGATCGGCTTCGCCGGCGTCTGCATGGCGGCAAGCGGCGCCCTGCTGCTGATCGCTCAGAAGACGATCCCGATGGGGACCGCCTACGCCGTATGGACCGGCATCGGCGCGGTGGGGACCTTCATCCTCGGCATCTTCCTGTTCAGCGAGCCGACGAATTTGGCCCGCTTCTTCTTCGTCGGCCTGATCGTGGTGGGCATCGTCGGGCTCAAGCTCGCCTCGGCCCATTGACCGGATCGCGTCAGGCGGGCGGGTGCGGGCGGCTGTGCCTTATACTCGCGGTTTCCGGAGCCAACCGGGTCAGGAACCAAAACCATGCGCTGCTGGGCTCGCTATCTCTTCCTCGTCGTCGTCGCCACGCTCGCCGCGGGCCAGTGGATCGCCGCCTGCGGCCAAAAGGGCGACCTTTACCTGCCTAAGCCCGAACCGGCGGCGAAACAGGCCAGGACCAGCGCCGCCGGCGGGGACGTTCCCGAGGTACAGACCGGAGAGTCGCTCGAGATCGAGGACGACATCGCCGGGGCCAATGCGATCGGGACCGGAGGCGGAGACTAACCGCATGGACCACTTCCGCTACCGCGACGACACCCTGCACGCGGAGGAGGTCGCCCTGCCGCTGGTGGCGGAGCGCTTCGGCACTCCCTGCTATGTTTACTCGCGGGCCACGCTGGAGCGCCACTGGCGCGCGTTCGACGACGCCTTCCGGGGACGATCGCACCTGATCTGCTTCGCGGTGAAGGCCAACTCCAACCTTGGGGTGCTGAACCTGCTGGCGCGGCTCGGCTCGGGCTTCGACATCGTCTCGGTCGGTGAGCTGGAGCGGGTGCTGGCCGCGGGCGGCGAGCCCGGCAAGGTGATCTTCTCCGGCGTGGGCAAGCGCGCGGACGAGATCCGCCAGGCGTTGGAGGTGGGCATTCGCTGCTTCAACGTCGAGTCCGAGCCGGAGCTCGAGCGCATCGACCGGATCGCCGGCGAGCTGGGCAAGATCGCCCCGATCTCCGTGCGCGTGAACCCAGACGTGGACGCGCGCACCCACCCCTACATCTCCACCGGGCTCAAGGAGAACAAGTTCGGCATCGACATCCACGCCGCCGACGACATCTATCAACGTGCCGCCGAGCTTCCCAACCTGCGGGTGGTCGGTATCGACTGCCACATCGGATCGCAGCTCACCGAGCTGTCGCCCTTTCTCGACGCCCTCGGCCGGGTGCTGGAGCTCGCCGACCGTCTGGAGCGCTTCGGCATCCCGATCGAGCACCTGGACCTGGGGGGCGGGCTCGGCATCCGCTACACCGACGAGGCGCCGCCGGAGCCGGCGGACTACGCCCGGGTGCTGGAGCATCACCTCGAAGGCCGGCATTACGAGGTCATCCTGGAGCCGGGGAGGGCGATCGCGGGCAACGCCGGCATCCTGTTGACGCGGGTCGAATACCTCAAGCCCACCGAGCACCACCACTTCGCCATCCTGGACGCGGCCATGAACGACCTGATCCGGCCCGCGCTCTACCAGGCGCGCCAGGAGATCATTCCCGTCGTGCGCGGGAGCCGGGGGGTGCGCGCCCGCTACGACCTGGTCGGGCCGGTGTGCGAGACCGGCGACTTCCTGGGCAAGGATCGCGACCTGACCCTGGCGCCCGGCGACCTGCTGGCGGTACGCGGCAGCGGCGCCTACGGATTCACCATGAGCTCCAACTACAACAGCCGCCCCCGCGCCGCGGAGGTGATCGTCGACGGGGCGGACATGCACCTGGTGCGGCGCCGGGAGTCGGTGGATGAGCTCTACGCCGGGGAGTCGGTGCTGCCATGAAGCGACGCCCGGAACCCGAGCTGATGGACGAGGCCGAGCAGGCCCTGGCCTACGCGCAGGCGGATTTCTCCGAGCCCAACGAGCTCTTCCTGAAGCTCCTGCGGGAGCTCAAGCCGGGCGACCTCGCCGGGGCCCGCGCCCTGGACCTGGGCTGCGGCCCGGCGGATATCGTGCTGCGCTTCCTCAAGGCCTTCCCCGAGGCCACCTGCGACGCCCTCGATGGCTCGGCGGCGATGTTGGATCTCGCGCGGAGCGCGCTCGCGGCCTGGCCGGGGGTGGCGCGGCGCTGCCGGCTGGTGCTCGACGCCCTGCCCTCTGCGCAGCTCGCCGGCGGCGGCTACGACCTGGTGCTGTCCAACAGCCTGCTCCATCACCTGCACGACCCCGGGGTCCTGTGGCGCACGGTGCGCGACACCGCCAGGCCCGGCGCACTGGTGCTGGTGATGGACCTGATGCGCCCGCCCTCGGCCAGTTGGGCCGAGGCGCTGGTGGCAACCTACGCCGCCGACGCCCCGGAGGTGCTGCGCCGGGACTTCCGCAACTCCCTGTTCGCCGCCTTCGAGCCGCGGGAGGTCCTCGATCAGCTCGCGGAGGCGGGCCTCGGCGAGCTCGAGGTCGGCGTGGTCAGCGACCGCCATCTGGCGGTGTTCGGGCGGCTGGGATAGGGATCCCCGGCCGCCGAAGGTCCGGGTCCGCGCCGCGGTCCAGCGAAGGGTCCGCGCAACGGACTCTACCAGTCGGCGGCGGCGGTCTCCGCGTCCTCCAGCTCCTCCCGGCGGCGCCAGTAGCCGCATCCCTCGATCAGCGCGCGGGCACGCGCCAGCTCGGCCTTGTCGCCGAACAGGCGGGCGCGGTGCAGATGCACGTCGGCCATGTGGAGCCGCATCCCGCCGCGCGATGAAATGCGCCAGGCCTCGTCGAGGTCGGCGCGGGCGGCGTCGGGATCATCGAGGAGGGCGTGGAGCCAGGCGCGGGCTATGAGTCCGGGGGGCTGTAGATCCTGCCGCCCGGCGGCGCGCAGGCCGTCGACGGCGGCCGAAAACTGCCCCAGTGCGGGGCCCAGAACGCGGGATCGGGAATTCTCCAGCAGTGCCCGGACGAGAACGGCACGGGCGAGGGAAAGTCGGTCAAGTGCGGGTTCGAGCAGACCGCCGTGTTGATCGGCCCATAATAGCGTTTGCGCCGCCCGCTGCTCGACGGCCCGGCAGGTATCCAGTAGCCCCTCTCCGTCGCCATCGCGTGGGGGAAGCGAGAGGACGCGTCGCCAGGCGGCGCGCTCGGGTTCCGCCAGCAACAGGTCGCAGTACAGGAAGCTACCAAAGCCGTAGAGTAGGGCGAATTGAGGTTGCCACTCCGCCTGGATGGCCTCGGCCACAGCGAATTGATCCCGAGCCGGATGCCAGTGACCCTGCTGATGCAAAGCGTCGGCCAGGACCGAGAACGCCGCTTTCCGCCAGTGGCCATCGCCGCTGCGATTGGCATAGTCCACCGACCGCCCCGCCTCCTCAACCGCATTCGCCAGCCGTCCCAGCGCCAACTCCGCCTGGCTCAGATTGCCCGCAGTGATTGCGGCGTTAACCCAGTCTGCCAGACCAAGGCGTATCTCCAGTGCAGCCCTGAACGGCGCCAGCGCCTCTCCCAGCCGCCCCAGGGCGCGTAGCCGGAAGGCTGCGTGGTTGAGCAACAAAGCCTGGTGCTTTGCGGATAAAGTGGGCGAGACCCGCCACCAGGGTTCATCGAAGAAGCAGGCTACGGCGGCCAGGTCAGCGCCAAAGGCCCCGAGCTTCCCTATCACGTATTTCTCGTTACCTCGGCTGATGCGGTGGATATAGACGCCCTCCCACGCCTGCTCGTGCAATCCAGCAAGGCAGCCGTGGGCGACGGCCTCGTAGAGAGGCTCCAACCCCGCGAGTCCTTCCGGGCGATAGGGGACGCTGGCCCTGAGGTGCTCGTAGAGGCGGCGGTGGCCCTCGCGCCAGGCGTCGGGGCTGTGTTCACGCAGGCGCGCAGCCAGGTACTCCCGCACCAGGGGGTGGGCGTCGACGGCGGAGTCCCCGCTCCCGTCGGAGGGGCCGCGCTCAATCAGGCCGCATTCCTCGAGCCGGCTGAGGGTGATATTCCACTGGACGGCGCTGAGATCCACCAGCGGCTCGCTGAGACCTGGGATGGGCGGGGCCTCACGCAACGCCGCCAGACAGCCGACGTCGGCGGAGCGGTCGAAGAACCCGATCAGCCGCAGAGCCGCCAGCTCCCGGGCGCCGTGCTCGCCTTCTCGAGCGAACCAGGTCTCGTAGGCGGCCATGACCTGGAAGGCCTTGCCGCCCCTCGTCTCGTCCGCGTCCTGCAGGCGCACCTCGGCCCGGCGGCGGATATCGCCCCAGTGGGCCTGGGCGAGGTAGCCGCCGAGCAGAGCGAGCGTAAGGGCGTGGCCCCGGACCTCGCGGCTGGCCTCGACCAGTTCCCGGTCGTCGGGCTCGATGGCCGCGGCCCCGGCGCGGCAGCAACCAAGCTCGTGTAGAAGCCGGGCACCGTCAGCGTGGCTCAGATTGCTCAGGTCGTGGCGCGCGACGGACCCTCCCGGATAGTCCTCCCGACGCTCGTACTCGGCGAGGTCGGCGATGCGCTCGCGGGTGGTCAGCAGGATGAGGCCCGGCTGACCGGCGCTCGCGAGCTGAACCAGCAGGGCCTGTAGGCCCGGCGTGCGTAGCGACCCGGCCAGGGGGCCGGGCGGGTATTGCAGGGGCTCGACGCCGTCGAGCACCAGCAGGGTGCGGCGCTCGACCACCGCCCGCGCCAGCAGCCGGCCCTTGCCCCAGGGGCCGAGGGCCGGGTCGTGCTCGACCTGGAACCACGCCAGGGCGGCGGCGAGAAAACCGTCGTCCGACGCCTGGCGGTCCTCGCCGGAGCCCTGACTACCGAAGCTCCAGCCGTACACCCGCTCCGCTCCGCGCCAGCCGTCCGCCTTCAGCCGGTCCAGCCAGCGCTTGACGAGCGCAGTCTTACCCACCCCGCCGGGGGCGACCAGCTCAACGATCCGGGTGCCGCCATCGGCAACCCAGGCGTCGTCCAACAGCGCCAACTCCGCCTCCCGCCCAAGGAAGCTCGACGCGCCCGTGGGGAGCTTGAGGAGGTCGATTTCGGGCTTGGCCAGGGCCGGGGGTCCGGCGTTCGGCGGCTGCCCGGCCTCGATCTGCCAACGCTGAAGGATGAGGTCGGCGGCCTCCATCGGGTCGCGTCCGTCTCCGATCCAGACGTAGCCGTCGGTGGAGAAGAGCCCCGGTATCTCGGTGTCGTCAAAGCGCAGGAGCATAACGGCGGAGCCCCGCCGACGCTTGATGAGGTCCCGGACGGCACGCCATTCCAGACCGCACCACTCCTTGCGCTCGTAGTCGGCGCAGAGGAAGACGGCGATCAGCTCGGACTCGTCGTGGTAGAGGCGTTGGAGGTAGGTATCCAGGTCGGGCCGGGCGAACTCGGCCTCGTAGTATGCGTCGTATAGCACCCGCCCGTGCCCGATCCGCTCCGCGAGATGCCCAGCAACCTGCGCGACGAAGGGCCGTTGCTCCCCCGGGAACGAGAGCGCGATGCCGAATCGTTTGGATGTCCTGCTCATGCCGCCCGTTATCCTTCGCCGGCGCGCCCGGCCCCGCGCGTAGGACCCGCGGATCGTTCCGCTTCAGCCAGGATCGGAAGTCTGTAACGGCGGCGCACAGGAATGCAACTCGGCACGTGTGGAAACACCAGGCAGAAGAAACCGCGAATGCGGCTCGGAGACCTGCCGAGTATCACCCGGATAAGCCGCGCTCGGGACAGGTGGGCACCATGGCCTAGCTGCCGCAAAGCCCCGCGTCGGATAAACTCACGCGTCTGAAATGCACGGAAACGGGCGCAAAGATGCGAGGCCGGACCATGACCCTGCGCTTCACCAAGATGCACGGCCTCGGCAACGACTTCGTCGTCTTCGACGCGGTGCGCCAGCGGGTCGAACTCGACGCCGAGCGACTGCGGGCGCTCGCCGACCGCCGCTTCGGCGTCGGCTGCGACCAGGTCCTGCTGGTGGAGCCGCCGCGCAGCCCGGAGACCGACTTCTACTACCGGATCTTCAACGCCGACGGCTCGGAGGTCGAGCAGTGCGGCAACGGGGCGCGCTGCTTCGCCCGCTTCGTGCGCGACCAGGGGCTGACCGAAAAGACCGAGATCCCGGTCGGCACCCGGGGCGGGGACATCCGCCTCTACGTCGAGGGCGACGGCGAGGTGCGCGTGAACATGGGCATACCCGAGTTCGCGCCCGCCCGCATTCCCTTCGAGGCGGAGTCGGAGGCCGACCGCTACGCCCTCGATCTGGACGGCGAGACACTCAGCATCGGCGCCGTCTCCATGGGCAACCCCCATGCCGTGCTGCTGGTGGATGACGTGGAGAGCGCGCCGGTGTCCCGCCTGGGTCCGCTGATCGAGCGCCACCCGCGCTTCCCGCGGCGGGTGAACGCGGGCTTCATGCAGGTGCTGGACCCCGCGCACATTCGGCTGCGGGTGTACGAGCGCGGCTCGGGCGAGACCCTGGCCTGCGGGACCGGGGCCTGCGCCGCGGTGGCCGTGGGCCGCCGCTGGCGGCTGCTCGCCGAGCGCGTGCGGGTGAGCCTGCCCGGCGGCGATCTTGTGGTAGAGTGGCGGCAAGAGTCCCAACCCGTTTGGATGAAGGGACCAGCGGTCAGTGTGTACGAGGGGGAAATCGACCTATGACCACCGAGCAGGCGGAGAACACCCAGGGCACGGAGGCGCCTCTCGGCGATGAGGCGGTCGCCGATTTCCTCATGTCCAACCCGGACTTCTTTCAGCGCCACACCGACCTGGTAGCGAGGCTGCGCGTGCCGCACGGCGCCGGGGCGGCCGTGTCCCTGATCGAGCATCAGGTATCGGTGCTGCGCCGGCAACTCGAGACCGAGCGCCAACGCCTCGCCCACCTGATCGCCCGGGCGCGGGACTACGAGACCCTCTCCGGCCGTCTGCACGGCCTGATCCTGCAGCTCATCGCCGCTCCCGACCAAGAACGGGTGGAGGCGGCCCTGTGCGACAGCCTGCGCCGGGAGTTCAGCGCCGAGGAAGTGACGCTCAAGCTGTTCCCGGTCGAAGCCGCCACGGAGCCGGACGCCGTGTTGAGCGCCTTCCGGGACTTCCTCGACCGCGAGCACTCCCTGTGCGGCCCCCTGGACCCCGAACGAGCGGCGCCCTGTTCGGCGACAAGAGCGAGAAGGTCGCGTCCGCGGCCCTGATCCCGATCCGGGGCGAGTCCCTGTCGGGCGTGCTTGCCGTCGGCAGCGCGGACCCGAAGCGCTTCCGCCCCGACATGGGCACCGAGCTGCTCGACCGCCTAGGCGAGGTGGTGAGCCAGAAGCTCGGGGTGCTCAACCACGCCCATGACTGAGCCGGCCGGCGGCGATCGGCTGGAGGCATTCCTCCACCATCTCGCCCATGAGCGCAGGCTCTCCCCCCAGACGCTCGCCAACTACCGGCGCGACCTGGTCCGCGTCCGCGACTGGCTCGCGCGCGAGGGCCGTGATGGCTGGGAGCGGCTCGACCAGGAGACGGTGCGCCGTTACGTGGCCCTCCGCCACCGCGGCGGCGTATCCGGCAAGACCCTGCAGCGGGAGCTCTCCAGCCTGCGCAGCTTGTTCCGGTATCTCCTGCGCGAGGGAATCGCAGCCCACAACCCGGCCCAGGGGGTGCGTGCGCCCAAGGTCGCGCGCAAGCTGCCCGCCACCCTGGAGGCCGACGAGCTCTGCGCCCTGCTCGATGCCGGAGACGACGAGCCCCTGCCCCTGCGCGACGCGGCGATGATCGAGCTCTTCTACTCCTCGGGATTACGGCTCGCGGAGCTGATCTCCGTGAATGTCGGCGACATCGACATGGAGGACGGCACTCTGACCGTCACCGGCAAAGGCGCCAAGACCCGGCGCGTTCCGGTCGGCACCAAGGCCAGGGAGGCGGTCATGCGCTGGCTCGGCGTGCGCGGCGGCCTCGCCGGGCCCGAGGAGCGGGCGCTGTTCGTCAGCCAGCGGGGCAGCCGCATCCACCCGCGCACGGTCCAGCAACGCCTGAAGCAGTGGGCACTGATCAAGGGCGCCGCCCGCGGAGTCCACCCCCACCTTCTGCGCCACTCCTTCGCCAGCCATCTGCTGGAGTCGTCCGGCGACCTGCGCGCGGTGCAGGAGCTGCTCGGCCACGCCGACATCGCCACCACCCAGATCTACACCCACCTCGACTTCCAGCACCTGGCCCAGGTCTACGACAAGGCGCACCCGCGGGCGAAGAAGCGGTCTTAAGATCAGGATCGCGCACGGGGACGCGACGCAGGCGCTCTCGCGGCGCGGCACAGACCCGCCGCCCGAGCGGTCCAAGCCGACAGCCCGCGCCTCGGCCGGCTCCCTCGCGTAGAATGCGCTGCCAGTGACGTACAAACAGGCTGAGGACATGGAGACATTTCACGGTACCACCATTCTCTCGGTGCGCCGCAATGGCGGCGTGGTCATCGGCGGCGACGGCCAGGTATCCCTGGGACAGACGGTGATGAAGGGCAATGCGCGCAAGGTGCGCCGGCTCTACAAGGAGCGGGTGCTCGCCGGGCTTCGCCGGGGCGACCGCGGACGCCTTCACCCTGTTCGAGCGCTTCGAGGGCAAGCTCGAGAAGCATCAGGGCCACCTCACCCGCTCCGCGGTGGAGCTGGCCAAGGACTGGCGCACGGACCGCATGCTGCGACGGCTGGAGGCCCTGCTGTGCGTGGCGGACACAACCACCTCGCTGATCATCTCCGGCACCGGCGACGTGATCGAGCCGGAGCACGACCTGATGGCCATCGGCTCCGGCGGCGCCTTCGCCCAGGCCGCGGCCCGCGCCCTGCTGGAGAACACCGAGCTCTCGGCGCGCGAGATCGTCGAGCGGGCGCTCAACATCGCCGCGGACATCTGCGTCTACACCAACCACAATCTCGTCCTGGAGGAGCTGGGATCCGAGGCCGCTTAGTGACCCGATTGCCGCCCGCTGGGGCCTCCGGCGCGACCGTTAACTCGCAGCCTGCGCCCGCCCTTGAGAATCCAGGGAGATCCCGCACCTTGTAAGGTTGTACCCAACCCGCCGCCCGCGTTCCGCGGACGCTTCAACGCCGGACCCAGACCCACATGTCGGACATCACCCCCCAACGCATCGTCGCCGAGCTCGACAAGCACATCATCGGCCAGGATGACGCCAAGCGCGCGGTGGCCGTGGCGCTGCGCAACCGCTGGCGGCGCTCCCAGATCGCGGAGCCCATGCGCTCCGAGATCACCCCCAAGAACATCCTGATGATCGGTCCCACGGGGGTCGGCAAGACCGAGATCGCGCGCCGGCTGGCCCGGCTCGCCAACGCGCCCTTCCTCAAGGTGGAGGCCACCAAGTTCACCGAGGTGGGCTACGTTGGGCGGGACGTCGAATCCATCGTCCGCGACCTGGTGGACGTCTCGGTGAAGATGTCGCGGGAGCGGGAGATGACCAAGAACGCGGCCCAGGCCGAGGCCGCCGCCGAGGAGCGCGTCCTGGACGCCCTGCTGCCGCCGCCCGCGAGCTTCGAGGACGACAGCCGGGGCGCCGGCGCGTCGGGCGCCACGCGTGAGAAGTTCCGCGACAAGCTGCGCGCCGGCGAGCTCGACGAGCGGGAGATCGAGATCCAGGTGAGCGCATCACCCCTCGGGGTCGAGATCATGGCCCCGCCCGGCATGGAGGAGATGACCAGCCAGCTGCAGGGCCTGTTCCAGAACCTCGGGCAGGGCCGCACCAAGCGGCGCAAGCTGCGCATCCGCGACGCCTTCAAGGTGCTCAGGGACGAGGAGGCGGCCAAGCGCATCAACGAGGAGGAGCTCAAGCTCTCCGCGGTGGCCAACGCCGAGCAGAACGGCATCGTCTTCCTTGACGAGCTCGACAAGATCACCAAGCGCTCAGAGCACGGGGGCAGCGGCGCCGACGTCTCCCGCGAGGGCGTGCAGCGCGACCTGCTGCCACTGGTGGAGGGCAGCACGGTCTCGACCAAGCACGGCATGGTGCGCACCGACCACATCCTGTTCATCGCCTCCGGGGCCTTCCATCTGGCCAAGCCCTCCGACCTGATCCCCGAGCTGCAGGGCCGCCTGCCGATCCGGGTGGAGCTCAAGGCCCTGACCACTGAGGACTTCGTGCGCATCCTCACCGAGCCGGACGCCTCCCTGACCGACCAGTACAAGGCGCTGCTCAACACCGAGGGCGTGATCCTGGAATTCACCCAGGACGGCATCCGGCGCATCGCCGAGATCGCCTGGCAGGTCAACGAGCGCACCGAGAACATCGGCGCGCGCCGTCTGCATACGGTCATGGAGCGTCTGCTGGAGGACATCTCCTTCAACGCCTCCGACCTCGACCGGGTGACGGTCACGGTCAACGCGGCCTATGTCGACCAGAACCTATCCGAGCTTGCGGCCGACGACGACCTCTCCCGTTACATCCTCTGATCGTTGCGGCCGGGTATGGCCGCCGAGAACCCTGACGCGAACGTCGGGCAACGCCCGATCCACCTGGAGTGAACCCAATGCCCACACCTACCGAGCTCAATTTCCATCGCCAGTCGAAGGTGCTGGAGATCAGCTTCAGCGACGGCTCGCACTTCAACCTGCCGTGCGAGTTCCTGCGCGTCTTCTCGCCCTCCGCCGAGGTGCAGGGGCATGGCCCCGGCCAGCGGGTGCTGCAAACCGGCAAGGAGGACGTGAACATCGACAAGATCGAGCCGGTCGGCAACTACGCCGTGTGCCTGCACTTCGACGACGAGCACAACACCGGGATCTATTCCTGGGACTACCTCTACGGCCTGGGAACCAACCAGGAATCCCTGTGGAAGGAGTACCTGGCGGAGCTGGAGAAGGCCGGGCACAAGCGCAAGAAGCCCTCGTGATCTGACCGCGGCGGCGGGGCTCAACCCGCGGGGGTTTGGTGTAGAATCCGGACAGCGCAGCAAGGGGCACCGCCATGTCCGACGACAAGACCACCCATTTCGGCTACAAGCAGGTCCCGGTCGGGGAAAAGGCAGGCCACGTGCGGGCGGTGTTCGACTCGGTGGCCGACCGCTACGACCTGATGAACGACCTGATGTCCCTCGGCGTCCACCGGCTGTGGAAACGCCAGCGGTCGAGCTGGCCGGGGTGCGGCGCGGGCAACGGGTGCTCGACCTGGCCGGAGGCACGGGCGACCTCGCCGAGCGCTTCGCCGGCATCGTTGGACCCACCGGCGAGGTGGTGCTCACCGACATCAATGCCGCCATGCTGACGCGCGGCCGCGACCGGCTGGTCGACCTCGGGCTGGTGGGCAACCTGCACTATGCCCTGGTCAACGCCGAGGCGCTGCCGTTCCCGCAGGATCACTTCGATTGCGTCACCATCGGTTTCGGGCTGCGCAACGTCACCCACAAGCAGCGCGCCCTGGAGGAGATGTTCCGGGTGCTGCGGCCCGGCGGCCGCGCGCTGGTGCTCGAGTTCTCCCACCCGACCAGCCGTCCGCTGCAGAAGGCCTACGACCTCTACTCCTTCACCGTTCTGCCCGCTCTCGGGCGCCTCGTCGCCGGGGACGCGGAGAGCTACCGCTACCTGGCCGAGTCCATCCGCATGCACCCGGATCAGGAGACCCTGCGCGCCATGATGGAGCAGGCGGGCCTCGAGCGCTGCGACTTCTTCAACCTGAGCGGCGGTATCGTCGCCATCCACCGCGGCTACAAGCTGTGAGCGAGGGCGTCGAGCTCCCGGAGGTCGCGGTCGCGGCGTTGGAGCAGGCAATCAACCGCTATATCGCCCTCGACCCGGAGGGCGCCGCTGCGGCTCGCCGCGCTGCACGGGCGCGTCATCCTGATCGAGATCAAGGGCTTCGGCACCCGGCTGTACCTGATTCCCGGCCCCACGGGCATCCAGTTCTTCGGCGACTACGACGGCGAGCCCGATTGCACCCTGCGCGGCACGCCGCTCGCGCTCGCCCGCATGGGCGTGGTCCGGCACAAGGAGGAGCCGCTCTTCTCCGGGGACGTCCAGGTCGAGGGCGACACCCATCTCGCCCAGGCCTTCGGCGACCTGGTCTCGGGAATCCAGGTCGACTGGGAGGAGCAGCTCTCGCGGCTGGTCGGCGATACCTTTGCCCACCAGGTCGGCTCGGGCGTGCGCGCCGCCGGGCCGCTGGGGCCGGCACTCGGCGGAAAATCTCTCCCTGGACCTCACGGAGTATCTGCAGGAGGAGGCCCGGCTGCTGCCCCTCACGCTACGAGATCGAGGAATTCCTCGGCCAGGCCGACACCCTGCGCGACGACGTGGAACGCCTGGCGGCCCGCGTCGAGCGGCTGAGCCGCCGGAGCGGAGAGACCGGCGGCGAGAAATGATCCGCCCCTCCCAAGCCTGGCGTCTGATCCATATCAACCTGGTGCTGCTGCGCCACGGGCTGGACGAGGTCATCCTCGCCACCCACCTGTTCCGGCCCCTGCGTTTCCTGCTCTATCTCTCGCCCTGGTACTGGTTCCGGGGCGAGCTGCCCCCCTATCCGGTGCGCATTCGTCTCGCCCTGGAAGACCTGGGGCCGATCTTCGTCAAGTTCGGCCAGATGCTCTCCACCCGCCGCGACCTGCTGCCGGACGACCTGGCCAACGAGCTGGCCAAGCTGCAGGACCGGGTACCGCCCTTCCCCGGAACCCAGGCGCGCGCGATGATCGAGAAGGCCTGGGCCAAGCCCATCGAGGAGGTGCTCGACGAGTTCGACGCGACCCCGCTGGCCTCCGCCTCCATCGCCCAGGTGCACACCGCCCGGCTCAAGGACGGACGCGAGGTCGTGGTCAAGGTGCTGCGCCCGGGCATCGAGAAGACCATCCGGCGCGACGTCGGCCTGCTCTACATCGTCGCCGGTCTGGCCGAGCGCTACTGGAAGGACGGGCGGCGGCTGCGGCCGGTGGAGGTGGTCCAGGAGTACGAAAAGACCATCTTCGACGAGCTGGACCTGCAGCGCGAGGCGGCCAACGCCTCACACCTGCAGGCGCAACTTCCTCGGCAGCGAGGTGCTCTACGTCCCCGAGGTGCACTGGGACCTGACCCGCCCCAACGTGATGGTGATGGAGCGCATCTACGGCATCCCCGGTGAGCGATATCGCCGCGCTCAAGGCCCAGGGCCTGTCGCATGCGCCTGCTCGGCGAACGCGGGGTGGAGATCTTCTTCACCCAGGTGTTCCGCGACAACTTCTTCCACGCCGACATGCATCCGGGCAACATCTTCGTCGAGCCCAGCGGGCGCTACATCGCCGTGGACTTCGGCATCGTCGGCACCCTGACCAAGGAGGACCAGCGCTACCTGGCGGAGAACCTGCTCGCCTTCTTCAACCGCGACTACCGGCGGGTGGCGGAGCTGCACGTGGAGTCCGGCTGGGTGCCAGCGGGCACCCGGGTGGACGAGTTCGAGTCCGCGATCCGCACCGTGTGCGAGCCCATCTTCGAGAAGCCGCTGGCGGAGATCTCCTTCGGCCACTTCCTGCTGCGCCTGTTCCAGACCGCGCGCCGCTTCGACATGGAGGTCCAGCCCCAGCTGGTCCTGCTGCAGAAGACCCTGCTCAACATCGAGGGCATGGGCCGCCAGCTCTACCCCGAGCTGGACCTCTGGACCACGGCCAAGCCCTTCATGGAGCGCTGGATGAAGGAGCAGGTCGGGCCCAGGGCCTTCCTGCAGCGCGCGCTGAAGAACCTGGGGCCGGTCTCCGAGCAGCTTCCGGAGCTGCCGCTCCTCGCGTACCGGGTTCTCGACGGCCTGGAGCGTCAGCACCTGGCCATCAAGTGGCGGTCCGACGACCTGGAGCGGCTGCGCGGCGAGATGCGTACCTACCAGAGCCAGGTGCTGGCCATGATCGGGGGCGGCGTGCTGATCCTCAGTGGCACCGGGCTGCTGCTGTTCGGGCCCGGCCCGCTGCTCACGGTGAAGGTAGCCAAGGTGCTCGCGGTGGGCTTTGTCGCCGCCGGCGGCATGCTGTTCGCGGCGCGCTGGAGATAGCGCCGCCTTACCGGCGGTCCTGCTTTCATCCCGCGCGATCACAGAGGGGGACCCCGGGGCGGCTCAGCCCGAATCTCAAGCGGATGCGGCGCCCGCCTGGAGGTAGCTGAAAACCATTCGCGGGACCTCAGTCTCCAAGGAGCGCCGCGGCTTGAAGCTCAGCTCGCGACGGATCTTTTCCGCGCTATACCAGGCGTTTCCGATCAGCTTACCGAGGCCGGTGCGGGTCAGGGGCATGGCGCGTCCGGTGAGCCGCTCCGCGGCGCTGCCCAGGACGGCAGCGGCCTGCAGGACCGGGAGCGGAAGGGTCCACCCGGGCTGCGGGCGGCCGAGGGCGGCAAGTATCCGCTCGTAGAGCCAGCGGGTTGAGTAGGCCTCGCCGTCGGTCACCAGATAGACCTGTCCGGCGGCGATGGGGTTGCGCGCAGCGAGCAGCGCCGCCTCGACCGCATCGTCCAGGTGCACCGCCGAGCGCCGGTTCTCGATCCTGGGCCAGGGCGGGAAGCGGCGTCGTGCCATGGCGTCGATCATGCGCACGATGTTTCCCTCGCCGTCGATGCCGTAAACCATGGGCAGGCGGAGCACGGACGCGCATGCAAACCGTGCTCGATACGCCGCCTGCAGCACCATGCCGCTCCGCCTCGAGCTTGGCGACGCCCGTACAGGGTATCTGGCGCTGGGGGCGTCGACTCGTCAGCCGGCTCGCCGCCTGCTCCGGCGGCATCGCCCATGGCCTTGACGCTGCTCAGGTAGACCAGGCGCCTCACCCCCGCGGCGACGGCCGCCGCAGCCAGGTTGCGAGTGCCTTCGGCGGTCACGGACCAGTGAGCCGGGGCCTCGTAGATATCGGGCTCACCTGGCGCCGGTGAATAGCTTGCCAGGTGGAAGATCACCTCGATTCCACGAAGGGCCGGTGCAAGGGTAGAGGCATCGGTAAGATCGGCAACGCGGCAGTCGATCTCGAGCCCAGACCACAGTCCGCATGCTCGATCGGGCGCCCTGGTCAGGATCGCAACCCGGGCGCCCTGTTCTTGCAGGGCCACCACCAATCGGCGCCCGACCTTGCCGGTCGCGCCGGTGACCAGCACCGGGATTCCCGCGAGCGGAAGACTGTCCGGCTGTTGGCGCGTCACCTGCCCGTCCCGATGCCGACGAGTCGACGAGCCCCGTTGACCAGCAGGAGCAGCGCGAAATGCGCCCAAATGCCGGCCACCACGAGCAGGCTGAAGGGCAACACGTGGTCGCGAAACTGGAACTTGCGGAAGAAGCGGGCCATCCCGCGATGCTTGTGCCACTCCACCGCGAGCGGGCGGCCGGTGCTGCACGCTCCCTTGTGGTGGACCACCTCGGCGTCGGGCACGAGGTAGATGGCCCAGCCGGCGCGTTGGAAACGGACGAACCAGTCCAGATCCTCACAATGCAGGAAGTAGCCCTCGTCGAGCGGGCCGACCTCTTCCAGGGCGCGGCGGCGGACCAGCATGAACGAGCCCGAGATGGCATCCACTGGAGTCGGGGAGGCGGGTAAGGGCTCATCTGTACGGTTCAGGCGCTTGCCCGCGGTCAGCTTCGGCCAGATACGCTCAAGGTGAAGAAAGCGTACCAGGCCGACCCACGGGTCGGGGAGGTTGCGTCGGCTGGCGACTTGCTCGCTGCCATCGGGATTGCGGATCACGCAACCCGCCATGCCGGCGTCTGGCGTCGCGTCCATGAAGGTGAGCAGGTGGGGCAGGGTGTCGACGCCGACGATACAGTCAGGATTGAGAAACAGCAGGTACGGGGCTTTGGTCCTTGCGAGGGCGATGTTGTTGCCGCGGGCGAAACCGAGATTGACTCCGTTCTCCATGATGGCCAGGCGTGCGTCGTCGCCGTGGCGCTCGCGCAGCAGGCGCAGGCTGTCGTCGGCGGAGCCGTTATCACTGACGAAGACCTCCAGGGCGACCGCTGAGGCCAGTACGGCGCCGACGCAGTCGGCGAGCAAGTCGCCGGCGTTGAAGTTGACGGTGACGACGCTGAGCGCAGGCTGGCCGTCATGAGCTCGGGGGACGGGACTTTCGCTCAAGGGGACACCTCAGGCGCCTACGAGGTCGGCCAGCGCCCGGCGTGCTGCGGCGAAGCTGAAGTGATTCTCCATGACCCCCAGACCGGCCGCGGACAACCTCTCCCACAGGACCTGGTCCCGATTCAGGCGCAGCACGGCATCGGCGAAATCCTGGGGTTCGTCCGCAACCAGGACCGACTCCCCGTCCCGCAGGAACATCCCCTCGCTCGCCTGCGAGGTGGCCACCACCGGCAGGCCGTGGGCCAGGCTTTGATTGACCTTGCCCTTGACTCCCGCCCCGTAGCGCAAGGGGGCGACCGACAGGCGGCAACCGTCGAAGAAACCGCTTACATCGGAGACGTAGCCGAGGATGTGCACCGCGTCCGAGGCCAGTGCCCGGATATGCGCCGGCGGGTCCGCCCCGATCACCGAGAACCGGATGTCCGGCTCCTGGGCCAGAATGCGCGGAAAGATCTCGCGGCAGAACCAGAGCACCGCGTCCGTGTTCGGCGGGTGGGCGAAGGCGCCGATGAAGAAAATGTCGCGCCGCTCCAAGAACCCTCGTCGGCTGCCGAAGATGCGGTGGATATTCGATACGATCCGCACGTCCGCGCTCGGTGCCTCCCGCGCCAACAGATCGCGCTCGACCACGCTGACGACCAGGGTCGTGTCCGCCTGGGCGATGAGACCGAGCTCCTCACGCTTGCGGCGCTCCGCGACGGAGCGGGTCGTCGTATCGCCGGTCAGCTCGGCCAGACGCATCTCCCGGAGGAAGTGCAAGTCCACGGTATCGAAGACGATCCGCGCCTTGCGGCAATGGCGCCGGGCGGTGCCCATGAGACGCGCCGCGGTGTCCGCGCGGCTCAGCATCACCAGGTCGTAGCCGTCCCCGCTCGCCTTCAGGTGTCTCTCGACCGAACGGACGTACGGGCGGTAGAGCACCTCGACGCCGCGCCGCTGCAGGTCGGAGACATAGGGCTCGGGTGCCTCCAGGTTGGACGCGGCGAAGGTTACCTTGAAGCCGAGCTCCTGCAGAATAGCGAACAGGTTGACCATGCGCAGGGAGCCGGATTCCTTGTCGGGCGTGAGCATGTAGACATCAACGACCAGCGCGCAACGGCGGACGAGGCGCTCCTTCTGCCGCTCCAGGTCCTCTCCGCGCGGGCCGTGCGACGCCAGCTGATCACGCCAGCGATCCAGAAATTTCTCTCGATTGATCGCCTGAAAACGCTTCATGCCGGTCGCTGATGTCTCATCGGTCCCGGCGCTCACCCCCTCGAAGTGCACGACCCGGGACAGGGGCTGGTAGAAGACCTGATAACCGGCTGCCCTGACGCGAAACGCCAGGTCGGCGTCCTCGTAGTAGGCCGGCGCGAAGTGCTCGTCGAAACCTCGGAGCTGCTCGAAGAGATCGCGCCGGATAGCGATCGCCGCGCCCGAGACATAGTCGGGCTGGCGCAGATAACTGTACTGGGGCTTGTATGGATCGTCGAGGTGACCGTAATTCCAGGCGGAACCGTCCCGAAAGATGATCCCGCCCGCCTCCTGCTGACGACCATCCGGATAGATCAGGCGGCTGCCCACGACGCCGGCCCGCGGGTGCGCCTCGAACGTCTCGATCAGGGCGTCCAGCCATCCTGGCTGCACCTGGGTGTCGTTGTTCAAAAAGACCAGGTATTCGCCGCGTGCCCGGGCGGCTCCAGCATTACAAGAACCGACGAAACCGAGGTTCTCCGGGTTGCGCACGAGCGACAGGCCATCGAAGCGGCCCAATTCCGAACCGGTCTCGTCGCTCGAGCAATCGTCGACCACGATCACCTCGAACGGAACCGCTGTACCGAGGCGCCGCAACGCCGCGAGACAATGGCACGTGTGGCGGTAGTGATTGTGAACCGGAACGATCACCGAAACCTGCGGTCGCTCGACGGCCGGAAATGACAGGGGCGCGAGCGGGCGAGCCAGTTCGATCAACTCTGGACGCCACTCGACGGACAGGGGCGTCGTCCTCAAGCGCCGTTTGATCTTCTCGATCAGGACCCACGGTCCCTCGGTCCGCAGCACGTGGCCCGCGCGCGGCAGGAAGCGCATGGCGAAGCGGAGCTTATCCGCAAACAGGGTCGCGAGATTGACCAGTGGACTCTCCTAGCACAGCGGGGCGGGAGTCATGTGGGCGACAATGCCAGTCAGCCCGTCGTCTCAGCGGCAGCCGACACCGCGCGGGCAGGAAACGGTGCCTCGCCACGAGATTGATGTTCGCCACATCGGCCAAGTAACGCGACGATCGGTCACCGCGCAGCCGATGGAGGCGCGAATTTCGTGTATTCTGTCACGGTTGCCGCCGCATCGCGCAGAAAGGCGCGCGAACGGGTCAGGCGAGTGTCGCTGACCGGAGCACTCGAACGCCTGATCCTACGGCCTGTTCACGACGGTAAGCGAAGATGTTCGATGGCCCTGTCCGCCGGGCCGTGAGCGATCGAGGACCCGACATGGCGCCAAACTCTCTGCATCGAAGACTTGAGGCAGCGACCAGTGGTCGCGCGCGGCGCCACCACACCTGCCCGGCATTGATCCGATGGTAATGCTGGCGTAGGTTTTCCGCTCCGATCGTTCTATACCCCGCTCAATCTCCCTCTTCATGTCATCGATTTCTTCCCGATCTATTTGGCTGCTTGGCCTGGTCTTAGCGAGCCTAACGGTTTACGGCCTCTACGCTATCAACAGGAATCTCGCTGCCTTGCGCACCGATATCGTGCAGCTAGAGGATAGTCTTGCGCCGAGCCCCCAGGACAACGTGGGGGTGGACTACCGACCCGACTTGCTTGCTCGCATCGTCGAGCAAAATCAGTTGCTTATCGATACCCTAAGACAAGTAGAGCGCCGATTGGCCGAGCGCCAGCCGAATCGCGCCAGCCCTCAATCTGCAATATTTCCGTCCCAAACCGCTAGAGATCGTTCGGCAAAAGATCTCCAGTCGATACCTGCGCCGATCAGATCCACCTCGACCTTCGCGCCTGACGAATCTCCGTCGCCACCCCCTCTTGCCCCGGCGACGCAGGGCATCATCGCCGACGTTATCGACCGCCACATGCAATCGGCTCGAGCGCAATCGCCAACCGAGGAGAACCCGGAAAAGCTCTTGCAATTGATGCAGGACACGGACGCCGCGATCAGGGACGAACTATATTTATTGTTGACCGAAGAGGAATTCGAGGCGTTCTACCGTCCCTTGCAAGCACCTGGCGGTCCGTTCGCGCCCCCGGCGGAGTGGGGCGAGACCGAACCTTGAGGTCTTTCGGCGCGAAACCCGTCTGGGTTCCTCGCAATAGCGACTCAAAGCCTTCCGAAGCCATCGCGGGAGAGGAGTAGGGCGTAGAGAGTTGCACCAAACGTACGGTCACGGGCAGCGCGGACCGCCAACATCGGTAGGTGATTGCGCCCGGCAGGGCGAACCCGCGCGACGGCCAAGCACTTGCGGGAAAAAGGAGACGTTTTCGATGAATCGGTATATCGCGGCTTTCTTTGCAACCCTTGTTTGCATTAGCACGGCGCAGGCAACCGAAACTTACACCACTGCGGCACACGACTCCAACAAGGCAAATCAGGCGCTCAGCCGAGCCCAAAACTACAACCTACTCTCGCTATACGACGACGCCTATCTCAACAGTGACGCGCTGTACAATAAATACCAAGCATACCTAGCGGGCATTGACGCGCGAAACTTGGCGAAGCACGCATTTGATATGGCGGACCTCGCTTACCGGGAGTACGGCTGGACGTACTTTGGGTACTATGGGAGGCTCTATGCCTACTACGCGTGGCTCTATGCTAACCGCGCTGTCCCTGAACTCTGGAATATCTACATCGGAAGCAACTACTTTCGCCAGGCGAACAACAACCTCTATTGGGCATCGGTAACCAACGGTTTTGCCGCTTACTTCCTTGTCTACGCGATCACGCTGACCACACCCTGACCTTGCACATGATGAACGTCGGCCCGACGACCGGGTTTAGGCCGGCGCCGTCTTTCCCGTTTTGCTGCTCGGCATAGAAAACCGGCGCCGGCGGAACAAGCGATCAATGACGAGAGCGGCTTCTATGCCGGAAGCTTGCAGAGGTGGTTACCCGGCAGGACTGCCGACAGCGCCGAACGAGTTGAGGCAAGCTGGATCAGCGCGTCGTTTTCGCTGCCCTGCCACTTTTTTTATAGGCTTTCAGAACGACGTCGGTGTCATCGAACAGGTCCACTTTGCCATGCGTTAGCAGGACCGCCTTGTTGCACATCTTTCTGACCAGGCCTTCCGAATGGGAAGCGAGAACGATGATCGCGGCCTTGCCCGTGAAGGAGTCCAGCCGTTTCTTCGCCTTGTCGAGGAACGAGGCGTCCCCGGCTCCGATGCCTTCATCCAGCAACAGGATGTCCGGGTCGATCGAGGTTGAGATCGCGAATGCCAGGCGCATGCGCATGCCTGCCGAGTAGGTACGGATCGGTAGCTCGAGGAAGTTCCCAAGCTCGGTGAATTCGGCTATCTCGTCCACCCGCTTGCGGATTTCGGCACGCCTGAGTCCCAGGAACAGCCCGCGCAGGACTATGTTCTCGTAGCCCGAGCTCTCGGGATCCATGCCCAAGCTGATGTCGAACAAGGGGGCGACGTGCCCTTCCACCGCGACCCGTCCAGAGTTGGGTTCGTATATGTTGGCAAGTACCCGCAGCAAGGTGGTCTTACCGGCCCCGTTGTGCCCCACCAGCCCAACGCGGTCGCCGTGCTCGAAGGAAAGCGTCACTTCATCCAGCGCCTGGACGATCGAGATCCCGCCGGATGCGGGGTCCTCCTTGATCAGCCCGCCGGTTGTGCCGGAGAGCAACCGCTTCTTCAACGATCGGCTGCTGGCATCGTAAATCGGAAACGAGACTGACACCTTTTCCAAGCGAATCGAGGCCACGCCTGCTGCTCCTCAGACCCAGTAAGCCACACGCCAGCGGTAGGCGGTGTAGAAAAAGAGCGTCAAACCCCATCCGATGGCCGTGATCAGCAGCACCGCGATCCAGTTTTCCAGGTTCGGCGCTTGACCCAGCAACGGCGCGCGCACGATCTCCACCAGGTGATAGAAAGGATTCAGATCCAAGAACAGCGCCCGCCCCGGGAGCATGCTCGGCTTCCAGATCACCGGGGTGATGAAGAACATCACCTGCACGATGCTGGCGATAATCAGTGGGATGTCCCTGAACCTGGCGCTGAGCAATCCGAACAGCAGCCCGACCCAAAGACCGTTAACCAGCAGCAGGAACAGGGCCGGAATGGCCCAGAGCATGCTCCATGCCGGCGACACCTGAAACCAGAGCGCCACAAGAACAAAGATCCAGATATTGTGCGCGAAAGTGATCAGATTGCTCCACACGGACCGGTATACGTAAATAGATACGGGAGCGGAGAGCTGCCGCATCAAGCTGTCGCTAGAGAGTAAAGGCGCGGGTTCCGTCGAGAATCAACCCGGAAATCATCCCCCATATGACGAATCCGCAAGCCAGAAACGGGAGGTAATCGTGCAACGCTATCCCGAAAATCCGACCGTACAACAGCCCTAGGGCGGCCACCATCACCCCCATGGAGATGGTTATCCAGAAGGGTCCCAGAACCGAGCGGCGGTAACGCTGGCGAACGTCGTGCAACCCCATGGTTCCCCAGAGCTCTCGAGCCTGCCAGCCCCTGCGGATATCCGCGAGCGCCTTGGCGAACTGGTCCGCACTCAGGCCTTGCCGCAGTTGGGACACAAACCAGAAACGATGCGTGGACGGGGCAGCTTCCATCGAGGACTTTCCGATACGGGTGCGTCGAGCCGAGCAGGTTCATCTGTACGGGGAGTGCTCTGAGGACAAGGCCGGCAATCAGTGCTTTCAGCCCGCTATCGCACTGAAAACACACGGGACCACCATGAACCGCATACCAGCCGCTTATGATAGCATGCCCGGTTCGGAGTGAGCCGCCACTAATGACCCGGTCCGCTCATCCGAAACCACGGGACTTCGAGGATCAAGCGAGCTCAAGCCGGTGACAAGACAGTCGATGTTCGCCGTACCATGTCCACCCTCTGCAAAGAGGCCCGGATCCAGTCTGCATTCAATGAACGCGAGAGCTAGAATGTCAGCCCCGGTGGCCGCCGCCTCCAGCTACCGCCCTGGCTACGCGCGGATCGAAGCCCACTTCAATCATTTGCCATCCGCGACGCCACTCGAGCTGCGCAACCGCCGATCGAACCGTGCTGGACATGATCAATGAATTTCTGCGGAGGGCTTGGCGGCGCCTGCCCATTGATATCCCGCGCAAGCAGCGTTTACAGAGGCGCCTCTTCGAACTCTTCCCGTGGGTTTTCCGGCATACGGACGCCTACATTGCCTGGAACTCGCACCGTGACCCAAGCGAATCCCTTGCCGCGACCAGGGCCCTTCGCGACGAACCGCCGGTGCCTTTGCTCGAGGCCCCGCCGCTCACCGCGCCGCCGGTCCAGCTGATCGCATTTTATCTCCCGCAGTTCCATCCCATCCCGGAAAACGATGCTTGGTGGGGCGAGGGCTTCACGGAATGGACGAACGTCATCCGCGTGGCAAGCCCAGGTTTCCGCGGGCATTACCAGCCCCGATTCGCCTGGCGAGCTCGGCTTCTACGACCTAAGGGACGCCGGCCGTCCAGCATCGGCAGGTCGAGCTCGCGAAGTTGTATGGCGTCGGCGGATTCGCGTTCTACTTTTACTGGTTCGGGGGGCAGGCGCTGCTGGAAACACCCGTGCGTCGAATTTCTTCGACGACGATAGCCTCGACTTCCCCTTCTGCCTCTGCTGGGCGAACGAGAACTGGAGCCGGCGCTGGGACGGTCGCGATCACGACCTCCTGATCCGGCAAGACCATTCAGCCGACGACGATATCGCCTTTATCGCGATATGTCTCCAGATACCTGCGCGACCGGCGCTATATCCGCGTCAAGGATCGGCCGCTATTGATCGTGTACCGGCCGCAGATCTGCTGCCCAAATCCGGCCGAAACAGCAGCGCGCTGGCGGCAATGGTGCCGGAGCAACGGACTGGGCGAAGTTTGTTCTGGCCTGCACTCAATCATTCGAGTCGAAAGACCCGAAGGTGTATGGCATGGATGTCGCGATCGAGTTCCCCCCCAACAGCGCTAACCCCCCGGTCATCACCGACCACGTCGACGCCCTCGATCCCGAATTCCGTGGAATCGTCTTCGACTGGACCGTGTTTCCATTGCGCAGCCGCGACTATTCCACGCCCAAGTACCCGCTGTATCGAGGTGTCAACCCCTCATGGGACAACGAAGCGCGACGCCTCGGAAGCGGCGCTATATACCTGGGCTCCTCCCCCAGTGGCTACAGAGAGTGGCTCGAGAACGCCACCCGGGACACGATCGCCCGCTTCTCCGAACCTAGCGAGCGGCTGGTGTTCGTGAACGCGTGGAACGAGTGGGCCGAAGGCGCGCACCTTGAGCCCGACCAACGCTACGGATACGCCTACTTGCAAGCGACGCGCGACGCACTCCAAGCGGCGCGCGTGCAGCGAATGCGCAAGCTGCTGGTTGTTTCCCATGACGCGCATTCACATGGCGCCCAGTACCTCGCCCTGAACCTCGTCCGCACCCTGAAAGAGATACCTCGTGTACCGCGTGCACATGATCGTGCTGGGCGACGGGACGCTACTGGAGGACTTTCGCGCGCTCACCTCGGTAGACGTGCTAGAGGGCGTACCGCAGGACGGTGCGCAGGCGCGTTCTCTGGCCGCGCGGCTCAGTGCCGACGGATTCACCGACGCCATCGTCAACACCACCGCGTCCGGATTGTTCACTCGCCCGTTGCGAGACGCCGGCATACGCGTTGTCTCCCTGATTCATGAGCTACCTGACCTGATCAGCGCCCACGGTTTGCGATCGCATGCGCGAACCATCGCCGAGTGCGCGGACAAGATCGTGTTTCCGGCCGAGCCGGTCCGCCGGGGATTCGAGCGTTTCACGCGCCTACCCGACGAGAAAGTCGTCGTGCGTCCCCAAGGCCTGTACAAGCGCAACGCCATCCGAGCGCCATCGGAGCGGGAGGCGGCACGACAACGCTTGCGGGAACGCATCGGCGTCGCTCCCGAGACGGAGATTGTCATTGGCATCGGCTACGGGGACCGAAGGAAAGGACTCGATCTCTTCGTCGAGGCAGGCACCAAAGTATGCGCTGAGCGTGCGCATGTCGCATTCGTCTGGGTCGGCAACCTGGACCTCGATCTCGAACGGGCCGTGCTTGAGCGGATCTGCAACGCCGGTCTGTTATCGCGTTTCCACTTCACTGGCCACGAAACCGAGACGGACGTCTTTTACGCAGGGGCAGACCTCTATGCGATGACCTCGCGGGAAGATCCCTTTCCCTCGGTCGTTCTGGAAGCGCTAGAGGTTGGCGTTCCGGCCGTGGGCTTCGAGGGCGCGGGAGGGTTTACGGCTCTCGCCGCCGAGCATTGCGTAACCCTGGTCCCTGCTTTCGACACGAGCGCGTTTGCCCGCGCCGTGGCCGACATGCTGGAAGATGACACGCGAAGAAACCGCGCAGGAGCGGCCGGAAAAGCGATCATCAGTCGAGATTTCGGTTTCCGGCGTTATGTCTTCGACCTGCTGTCCGCCACCAGCGCCCCCCCACCCAGGGTTTCCGTCGTCGTACCGAACTACAACTACCGCGACTACCTTCAGCAGCGCCTCGCCTCCATCGTCGCCCAGTCAGTTCCCGTGTACGAGGTCATCGTGCTCGATGACGCATCCACGGACGGCAGCCGCGAGTGGCTGGAGACCGAGCTGTACAAGCTTTTTCCCGAGGCGCAGCTGATTATCAACGACGCAAACTCCGGGTCCGTGTTCCGCCAATGGCTCAAGGGCGTTCAGCTTGCACGTGGCGAATTCGTCTGGATCGCGGAGGCGGACGACTTAGCCGAACCAAACTTCCTTGAGGTCGCACTGCGAGGGCTTTCCGATCCGGACGTCGTGCTCAGCTACACGCAATCCAAGCAGATCGATGGCGCTGGCAACGTTCTCGCCAGCCACTACGGCGAATACGTCGCGGATATCTCCCGAGAACGCTGGGAGCACCAGTACATTACATCCGGGCTCGCGGAGATCCGCGAGGCGCTCGCCATCAAGAACACGATTCCGAACGTCAGCGGGGTCCTGTTTCGGCGCCAGCCCCTCGTGGCGGTGTTGAGCAAGCACATCGACGCACTGGTTCAATACAAGGTCGCCGGTGACTGGGCGACATACGTCGAGCTGCTCGGCGGCGGGCGCGTGGCGTTCAGCCCGGAACCCCTCAATCTGCATCGGCGGCACGATACGAGCGTGACCCTATCCCGCTTTGATCTCTCCCAGCTCACGGAGATCATGCGTGTCCAGAAACAGGTGAGAGACCGCTTCGATCTCGACCATGAGGTGCGTGCCCGTGCCGCGGCTTACGCGCAAGAGCTTTACGAGCAGTTTGGGCTTGCCAGCGAGTCGCATCCCTCCATCGGCAAGCATCCAGACCTGGCGAGCCTGCTCTAAGACGCTGGACTATCCGCTATTTTGGAAAAAATCAACACGCCACCCCAAAAAGCGCGACTCTTGGATCGACTGACTGCAACCTAGCCGGGAAGCGCTACAGCATGGTCTTTTCTTCCGTATCCTTCCTTTTCTTTTTCTTACCCGCGTTCCTGCTTTGCTACACGCTGCTGCCCTATCGCAACACGATGTTGCTGGCTTTCAGCGCACTGTTTTATGTATGGGGAGAGGGAGTCTTTGTACTTGTGCTTTTACTTTCGGTCGCGATCAACTACATCGCGGGCCGGAAGATTTCTTCCGCTAATGAGCACAGAAGCAAGCTGCCCCTGGCGATTGGTATTGCCGCCAACTTATTGCTATTAGTCTATTTCAAATATTTCGGATTTCTCGTTTTCGACCTGCTCGGGCTGAAACAGCTCGATCCGAATCTTGTACCCCATTTACCATTGGGCATCTCCTTTTTCACGTTTCAATCCATCTCTTACCTGGTCGACGTCTATCGACACAAGAGCGCCGCCGGCCAAAAACGTGTGGGATCTGGCGCTTTACATCATGATGTTCCCGCAGCTCATTGCCGGACCGATCGTGCGTTACGCATCCGTCGCACGCCAGATTCGGCGCCGTGCGGTTCATTTCAATTACGCATTCCATGGCTTGATGTTCTTCGCCGTAGGGCTGAGCCAAAAGGTCCTGGTCGCCAACAATGTCGCGGGCGTCGCCGATGGAATTTTTGGCCTCCCGCTCGACTCGCTTTCCACTCAGATCGCCTGGACCGGGGCGCTCGCCTATACGCTCCAGATCTACTTCGACTTCGCCGGCTATTCCAATATGGCCATCGGGCTTGGCCTGATGATGGGGTTCAAGTTTCCCCACAACTTCAACTACCCCTATATCTCTCAATCGATCACCGAGTTCTGGCGCCGCTGGCACATGTCGCTGTCGTCCTGGTTCCGCGACTACCTGTATGTCCCATTGGGCGGCAATCGCAACGGCGCCTTCAAGACCTATCGCAACCTGCTCGTCGTCTTCCTGCTGTGCGGTCTCTGGCACGGCGCGAGCTGGACATTCGTGGTCTGGGGCCTTTATCACGGCCTGTTGCTCATTATCGAGCGCCTTGGTTTCTCGCGCTTTCTCCTGATGACACCGCGGGGCCTGCGGCATCTCTACGCGATCCTGGCGGTCCTATTCGGCTGGGTGCTCTTCCGCGCTGAAACCTTCGGTCAGGCCAGGGCATTTATCGGCCACATGGTGATGCTGACCCCGGCGTCTTCCACCGCTCCTGGATTCTGGGAGCACGTCACCCACCAACAGCTCTTCTTCGGCATTCTAGGTGTCTTGGCTGCAACGCCTGCCGCACGCTTCCTCGTCACCCGATTGGTGACGGACCGCAGCATGGAGATTTGCCGTAGAACCGAACCGGGGGGGACCGTTCGCCTCGCGACGGACCTGATCTTCGCGCTGGGACTGATCTTCATCTGCTCGATGTACATCGCCTCCGGCACTTATAATCCATTCATCTACTTCCGATTTTGATCCATGGCGCCGCGCACTCGCAAAGCAAGAAGCTACCCGTACGATGCCGGAGCAAGGGTTCTCACGGTCGCGTTCTCCCTGCTGCTCGCGATACCCGCCATGGTTTCATGGTTCACGGACCACGCGGCTCGATCGCGGTGGGAGAACCGTCCACTGGTTGAGCTCCCGGCACCGTTTGCGGCCAGGAAGGACACCCGGTTCTTCGACGAACTGGACCAATATCTGAATGACCACTTCGGTTTCGCGCTGGAGCTCAACCGCCTGCACCGCAAGCTGCTGTTCTACGTCTTCCGCGACAGCCCCTCCCCAGACGTGAGCCTTGGAAAGGATGGCTACGTTTTCGTCACTTCCTTCAAGTCGGAGCCGTTCTCCGTGTTAGAGACCTTGTGCGTGCACGGGATGGACGCCCAAGTCGCCGCCGTTTCGGCCGATGCCTGGGCGCAAATTCTCCAGCACTTTGCCCGTACCCACAAACACGTGGCTTTGTTGATCGTGCCGAGCAAACCCACCTTGTATCCGGAGAAATTTACCCTCGCGGTTCCGCGCCGTTATCGTGAGCGATGCGCCCAGTATGAGCAGGAGAACAGCGTCTCCGAGGCGATCGTTCGCTCCGCGCAGGAAGGCGGGAGTATCGCGATTTATCCCTACAAGGAGTTCCTGCAGCAAAAATACAATGGTAACTTTTATCCGCGAGAAAACTTCCACTACGCAGGAAAGAGCGCGCATTGGTTGGGGCGCGAGGCGCTGAATCGGCTTGGGATCGCCGTCAACGCGGACTACGAAGAGAACGTGCTGGGCGCCACCGTCACGCACGACATAATGAACTTGCTTGGCTTCACGCGAGCACTGGAGTTCACCGCGTACCCCTACACGGCCTTTCAGTTGCGGAGGCAACCCCGAACTCCTGAGTACATCCGTGACTACTTCGAGCGGGCTCAACAGTTCGGAGTCATCACGAGCGATAACCCACTGTCCCAACGGACCGCCCTGGTGATCGGGAACTCGTTCACCACATTCACGGCAGACCATCTCGCCCCGGGCTACCGATCCCTGACCTACATCATGACCAACGATTTGCGCCAGGAAGAGTACGTCCGCTTTTTCACCGAGCTTGTACCCCGCATCGGCGCCGACGATCTTATCTTCGTCTACAACGACAATGGGGCCCAGTTCGTATCGCAAATGTGGCTCTCAGAGCTGGGGAGAGTGGACGTGCTCCACTAAGCGACAACACCTGCTGCCGTTTCGAGCAGGCTAATGCGTTCGGAGCCCTACTTTGAGCTTGACTCGCTCACGATAGGTCTCATTTTGCTGAATGAGATCTCTAACGAGAACCCGATGCCCAAACGTCATCTGGCACGGGGATTCCGACCAAAGGGAAGAAGCAGAACCGCATGTTTGACCTCCTTGCACCCAGCCTTGAGCAACTCGCCGCCAAATGCGGCACTGACAAACTCGGGCATGGTTACATGCCGCACTATGAGGCACATTTTCGTCCGTGGCGTCGAAAGGCGATCAGTCTGCTCGAGATCGGCGTATTCGAGGGGGCCTCACTTCGGGTGTGGGAGCGTTATTTCCGGCGCGGCCAGATTGTTGGTCTGGATATCGCCGACAAGCGGCATTTTTCTGGCGGCAGGGTGCGCGTTCATCAAGGAGATCAGACCGACGCCGGGTTGCTGAAAAGGCTCTCGGAGCAAGTGGGAGGATTCGACATCGTGATCGATGACGGGAGTCACATGAACGCCCACGTCCTCGCAAGCTTCCTGGCCTTGTTTCCGCTGCTGCGCGACGGTGGACTCTACGTCGTGGAGGACCTGCAAACCTCCTATTGGCGCCACTTCGGCGGGAACTGGACTGACCTCAACTCGGGCAAGACGGGGGTATCCTTCCTCAAGGACAGGGTGGACGGCCTGAACTGTCACTGGATCCCGGGGCGGGAGCCCGATGTGTGGGACTGGAGCATCGAGAGCCTGTGCTTCTATCCCAAGATCGCCTTTATTCGTAAGGGGCACAATGAACGCAAAATGCGCCCGAACGAGATTCAGAAGATGGCCGAATCCCTTCAGAATGGCGTCTGAGCGATCGTCTCCCGAGCTTGATCCGTGTCAGCGCAAGGGCGTCTTGAGGAACGGCCGCACCAGTCGGTCCTGACGGCCTCGCAAGCAGAGCAGCGCCAGCAGCCGGTCTGTTAGGCCCTGCTGCTCGCCCATCAGCCGACCGATGAAGCGCACCGGGTCCTTCATGAGCGCATGGTAGAGGGCTTCCCCGTGGGCGTCCTGACGATCCGTGTCGTACCAATGATCGTAATAACGAAAGCGTTTCAGCACGCGGAAAGTAAAGGCCCGGCTACCGCCGCCGTGATGGTAGAACAGGTGGTGGTAGACAGCGGCAGCAACTGGATGCAGGTTGACCAGGTTGGTGCGTAGGAGCGGTAGCAGGCTGTCCCAGGATTGCATGTTGCCGCCGACGTCGGATACCTCTTCGCCAAGGAGTGTCCGTGTGCGGTTCGAGACCCGGAAGTCCAGCCTGGGGTCACCCAGAACCTCAGGGAGCATGAAGAAAGCGCTCGGGTGCGGAAACACGTCCAGGTTCTCGGTTCGGACGACGGCCGCTCCGGACTTGCCGAAACCCTGCATCTGTTTGGTCAGAACGCCATACCACCCGCGCCTCACCGGGAAACAGTCGCTGTCGAGAACGAGATAGGCGTCGTACTTGTGCGAGCGGAAGTGATCGAGCACCTGATCGAGCGCCGCGCTATGGCCGAGGTTGTCCCGATTGGCGCGCATGATTCGCGCCCCGCCGAAATCCTTCGGGTCCGCCCCGTTCAGCAAAACCTGATAATCGTACGCGACGTCCGTCGTCTCCCTTACGAAGGCACTTTGCAGCCGATACCAGTCCGCGTTGTTGGAGGACGGGGCGAAGACGCTGGCGATCAGGAGTGTTTTCGCCTCGGCAGTCATGAATCCGCGATCAGGGCTCATGGCAGGTCGTAGCCAAAATACGCCGCCTCTCGCCCGCAGAGATCGGCGGCAGCCCGCATATCCGCCTCGTCGAGCAACTCACGGCGGGTGCGAAGCGTGAGCGCCGGGAGCCGGAGGGCCGAGACGTCGAAGCCCGGAACCGCGCCGAGGATACGCCGCATCTCGGTTACAGGATCGGCGACCAGATCCTCGTACTTCACGATAACAAGACTCTCGCGGTGGGTCTCGATCGTCTCGGCCAAGTGGGCCCAGAGCAGGGCGCGGCGCTGGGAAGGGTCTTCTGTCTCGACAATGTGCCGCAGCCGCCGTCTGTCACGTCCAGACAAGAAGGCGTTGTCTGCATACGACACGGGGAACGCATCCAGTTTCACGTCGCGGAGGTGGGCGAAGCTGTCCTTCCACGAAGCCAGGGTGTCCAATGGGTGGCGCACGCAGGCAATGATCGGGGCCTCGGGCAGCGCGCGTCGGATAACGGGAATCCGTGCGAGATAAAGGAGCGTGTTCTTGGTCCCGAGCAGGAAGTCGGATCGGCTCACGCGGGGATGGTAACGCGCACGTCGATCTAGCTTGCGCGTATCCTCAACGATCCTGCCATCCTCCACCTTGTTCTCGATCGCCTCCCCTTCGAGGATGTCGCGCCTGAGCTCGCGGTAATAGCACGCGATCCACCACGGGTTCTCACAGTTGGTCAGGGGCCCGAAAATCTCGGCCGGCTCGTTGACGACCACGCAGTCCGGCTGCTCGTGCAGCAATCGGCATAGCAGGCTGGTACCGCTGCGAGGAATACCTGTGATCAGCACCTCGGGCTGCCTACCCGGCATTTCCGACCTTCTCTCCCTCCCGTTCAGCCAGTGACGCCAGGGCATCGGTCGTTTCGGCGGGGACAGGCGTCTCGGCGCCGCCAACACCCGACGCCACTCGTCCCCGCCCCGCCGAACGAGCCCTGCAAGTGGAGGGTGATCCGCGGCGAGTTGGCGAACCAAGGCAGTCAAAACGGGCTCTCGCCGCAGGACTTCCGGCGAATGGTAGTGACAAAACACCGGCGAGGCGTTCGGGAGCGGCCTCAGGTGGGCGGGGAAGTTGTAAGAATCGCTCAGCACGCGGAAGTCCAGGCCGAGCCTTTCCACCGCAACAGGCAACGCGATCTGGTCAAGCCAAGGTCTCTTGCGCGGGATGTTGTCCGCACGATCTACCCGGATGCATGCCTCCTCCCAGCACCGCGCAAAAGCTGGCGCATCTTCCACGGCGATGACGCCGGCGTTGAAATAGGGTGGCGATAACTGCCCGGAAACCGTGGTCACGACGCGTCGTGACGGCAAAGCGAGTCCGAAAAGCCGATAGACCTCCTCCCACTGCCCCTCGACTTCACCCCAGGTGCCAAGATCCGCGGGCTTCGCGCAGAAGGACGCAGAGAAGGCCTCCTGATCCGGCGCGCGCAAGCACATAATGTCGCTGTCGAGAAAGATCGTCCGGCCAACGTTGGCCCCGGCGGCGAGTGCCGAGACCTTGTTCCCGTGACCGTAGCTGTCGTCTATCCGGTTCTCGATCTCAACCATGCGGACATGCAGTTGATCCAGCAGTGCCTTTGTCAAGGGCAGCAGATCACCCCAGCGTGAACTAGGCACAGGGACGGCAGCGACAAGTTCTGCCGCCCGCCCCAGGGAACGTTGCAGCGAGGCCGCCAGAAGTCCGGCCTTTATCTCGAGTTCCCCTGCCTGACACACGAAAACAAAGCAGAGGGGATCTGACGTTCCCATCAGCGCCAGAGCACGCCAACGGCTACAATCTTTTCTACCTCGGACAGACAATGATCAGCGTCTATTGATCGGTCCTCCGTATGCCACGTAAGTTTTGCGTCATATGAATCCGATGATTCTCGTTGAAACCATAGTGACGGCAAGGGCATTATGCAGAGAGCCTTTCGGCGACGCCCGAGAAAGCACCTGGATCAGTACGCCAACAACAAACCTTTTGCGTTCGTTTCCGCCATGGCGAAATACGTGACATCGACGCCGGTCACTCCAAGGAAACGCATTTCAACTCAACCCTTCCCGCGGCACATGGATGTGAAGCCATGTTCGAGCGTGTAAGCGATTAAAACCGAAGCTACCCAAGAACCGCGCTTCTTGGGTGGCGTGCTGATTCAGGAAGATGGCCAACGATCAGTGCCCGAATGTGGGCCACAGACCCTATGCAACCAATCAGCTTTTCGAGCAACAGTAAACTTCCGTGAACTCACCGATGATTCCCATGGCCGGACTATGCCAACGGAGCACCTCCACACCCATTCCACACCACTGGGTAATCAGCTCGGGTAAATCGTAGCCGAAATGGAATGTGACTAACGATCCCGCTTCACTGATAGGATTCCCGTGGTACTCGGGTTCGAACAGATGATTGATGGTTCCGTCGCTCAAATATTCGGCTCGCCGCTCCGTCGTCTGTTTTTGCTTGTACGTCGGTGTGGTGAAAATATGGAGACCGCCTCGGCTGACCGTCCGGCACACCTCGCGGAATACGAGATCAGGGCGGTTGACGTGTTCCATGACATCGAGTGACAGCACGATGTCGAACGATGCGTCAGGGAAGGTCTGCGCCTCGAGGTTTTCGTTCCGGAAGCCGTTGACGATCTCACCGGGCGGCCCATCCGGGAAAAAGTGCGACGCGACATAGTCGGTACATTCTTTTCCGATCTTCGCGGACGCACCGCCCCCCCGCGGGGAAGACTCGTGGATGCGTAGCGACCGCCAATCGGGGCGCGCTGTCTTAAGCGCGAGCATCAGGGCTCGCTCCCGCGGAATCGAGCCGCCCGGGCAGGACGGGCACCACAGGTTGTCACGATACCAGGTGTCGGTCGCGGTGAAAGTAACCTCGTGCTCACAGATGGGGCAGGCGCCGCGGTGGCGATAGACGATGTCGGCACTCACAAATGAATACTCCGAGAAGCGGAACTGGTAGAGCAGACGGTTCGGCGATTGGAAGCAGGGCGACCTACCCGCGAAGCTCTGCTCAAACTGCTTCCGCTCGCTTTGCCCGCGATTTCAGGTCATCTAGACACGCGGACTGACGGACCAGAACCAGCTCTTCAAGTGGCGCAATCGTGTGCAGCAAGGCATGCATTCGACTGATCTCTTCGATGTGCGCCTCCAGCCGATTCGCCCCGACAATGCTCTGATTGTGGCGTCGATGCGCATTCAGCGGGCGCGCGATGTATTCGGCCTTCCCTTCGTCACGGCACAACTCGGCATAGAGGCGCCAGTCACCGGCGATTGTCCACGCTTAATTCCTGGATGGAATCATTCACCGCTTCCCTCGGGGCGAACCGCTCCATCCAGGTGAAGAGGCATGCCCGCAGTTTCACACTTCTTCATCAGGAACGTATTGGAGATCCAGCTGTCGGGATATCCAACCAACCAGTCGGGTTGGACCTCCAGCACCTTACACCAACTGCGCGCCGCCGCATCGAATATGGCCTTTTGTGGCAGCAGATGCATCTCGATCCCCGTCTGTTGCGCCAGGCCTTCAAGGTAGGCTTGGACACCAAACCTGTACCCCTTCGCATAAGTGGGCACCTGGAAAAAGGCCAAAGCGTCATCCTGGAGTCCGGCCAAGGCTGCGTCAAGCACGTCGGCGATCAGGGGCGGGGGGTTGTGTTGCAGTACGATGATCGAGTAGAAGAATGCCGTTCCCTGCAGGTGTCGCAGATCTTCCTGTCCGCGGACCAATACCCATTCGACGTTACGAATGCCGAGTCCCGATAGGCGTTCGCGCGCCGCCGCCAAATGGGTCGCGGAGATATCGAAGGCGCGCACGAGGCGGAAACGCCGCGCCAACCACTCCGTGACCCTCCCGACCCCACAGCCGAATTCGGAGCATACGCCGTCAGCGGAAAGCGCGACCCGGTTACGCGCGAGCCACTGGTCTACTCTGGCTACTGCCTGCTCGCCGGTGGCATAAAAGTCCGCGATCGCGTCGGCCTTCGTCATCGCATCTTTTCGCCAACGCTCCGCACTGAGCACCGACCAGTATGGATCCTCGCCACCGAGCCTGGTCCAGACCCGACTCACGTGGCGCCATAGCGTCCGCTTGTCTTCATTTGATAGCTCAAGCTCGATATCCAAGGGTGGCGCACCGTCGAGCGGATAGGCCGGAACGACAGTAGATGCTTTTGCGCGAAACTCGTCGGAGCGCACGAACGCATCCAGTAACCACGCGAGATCCTTTCCCGCGCGCAGGGCGTCGGCATACTGGCGCAGACCGTTCACGTCGGGCTCCCTGCCGAGGATGCTCCGGTAGGCCGCGGTGATGATCGCTTCGTCGCCGCATTCTTTCGAGCCAAGGGAACCTGTCATCCCACCGCCCCTCCTACGCCATAGGTGCATGCGCCGCCTCCTCTGGTTGCAGGATGCTCCGTATACGCTCCTGATAGCGCAATCCGAGCGATCGGTAACCATTGGTCTGTCTGATGGCCGAGCGGGCGCTTTCCCCGATGGATTGCGCAAGCCGTGGGTCATCGATCAACCGAACCATATGCTCCGCGGCCTGCTCCACATCCGGCTCGGCCCACACCTGCCCGTCGGCGTGCGGGTAGCTGCCCGGGCGCACCGGAACGAGTCGATAGTCGACCAAGAGCGCGTTCTCCGGGGCCGTAAAGTCCAAGTTCCCAGAATAGCCGGTCGCAATTACGGGCTTACCGAGGCACATGGCCTCCGCGAGGCCGCGGCCGAAACCCTCCGAACGATGTAACGAGACGAAGCAATCGCAGCACCGGACCAGGTTCCGCATCTCGTTCTCTCCCAAAATCCGATCCAACACCCGGACCTTGCCAGCGTAATCCTCGATCCTTCGATGAAACTCTGCCAATTCTTGCGGACGCTGCGCCGAGCCACTCAGCTTGACGACGAACTCCACGTTTGCGTGAGGACGGCGCCGTAACAGGAGATCGAAGGCTGCAAACGCGGCAAACGGGTTCTTTCGTTCCACGAACGAGGTGAAGTCGAAGAAGAACAGAAACACGAAGCGTCCGTCAGAGATTCCGAAATGACGCCTGTCGAGCGGGCGAAGAATCTGTACCTCGGAGGGTAACGGCATATGAATTACCGGTGCCTTGACCTCGTCCGCGATGCTCTCGTAGACAAATTTGGAGGGAGCCCAAACCTCGTCGAAGCGATCAAGTTGCCTGGCCCAACCGGAAGGGTACCGCGACAGCTCCCACGCCGGGTAGACGATGTTATAAGCGCCTTGACGCAACCGCTCCCCGGCCTCCAGGTGTGCGAGGCTTTGTTCCACTTCGTCGCCGTTGATATGGTAGATGTTCACTCCGGTACCGGCATTCTGCCCCAGACAGCCCGCCAGCTCGTCGCGCAGATCCGCATCCGGACTCTGTATCCGGTAGATGTCAACGACGCGGGCCGGCATGCCGACGGCCCTCAATGCACGGTAGACCGAGCGGATATCCTCACCCCTGCCGGTCGGCAAGAAGGGGTGGCCGAGAAGGGTCGTTTCCGGCTGATTCCCTGCGTCATCCCCGCGCCATTCCCGGAACGAGGGACCCGGCGGTTGCGCCACGCCGGCCGAGGCCTGACCGCTCGCGCCACCTGTGTATCCGAGCGCGCTGTCTAATGCCCGGCGGGTCGCGCGAAGGAAGGCATGCCCGTGCCGCTGATCCGGTTCGAGATGATTGCCTTCGGCCCACTCGTTCCATGCGTTCACAAACACGAATCGCTCGTCACTCCCCCCGAATCGCCGAGTCGCCGCGATGGTCCGTCTGAGCCACTGCTCGTATCCATCTGGAGTGCAATTGATGAAGATGTTGGGCGCGTTCTTGCGTCTTGCGCTATTGTCCCATGACGGCATCACCGTCTTGAACCGGGTATAAGACACGGGCTCACGCCCCAGGTGATCCGCCGCTAGGGCCCCATAGTCGAAACAGACACCGCGGAAGTCCTGGTTCAGAAGCGGCGCTGGAGGGCTGGTCTTCGCCTTCTCCGCCCCGTGCGGCGGAAATTCGACGGCGGCGTCGAACCCGTAGGAGCGCGGATCCACTGTGTCGCCGAAGCTCTGCACCGCCGCCAGGTAGAGCTCACCCAATCCGCTCTTGCGACACTCGTCGCGCCAGATGGAAGCGGTGCGAGAGGGTTGCGGCAGCAACCCGATCCTGTAGACCAGCAGCAGGGGCTTGCCCTTCACGCGGACGTAACGTCGATCCTCGAGTATCGGAAGGACATCCCTAATGAAGGCGTAGTCATCCTCCTGTGAATAACGCTGCTCCATGAGGACTTCCGAATCCTTGCCATCCCAGCGACGCGTCCAGTTCTCGTTGGCCCAGCAAATGCAAAACGGAAAATCCGGCCTTCCGGAACGCAACACGTCATCCAGCGGCCGTTCGAGCAGGCGCTTTCCGCTGAACCAATAGTAGTAATAGCAGAATCCGTAGATCCCGTACCGCCTGGCAAGCTCCGCCTGGGACTCGCGGACCTCGGCCAGTCGCAGGTCGTAGAAACCCAGGTCCGCCGGAAGATGGGGCTGATAGTGACCTTCGAACTGAGGCCGCGCCTGGACGACATTCGTCCACTCGGTGAAGCCCCGACCCCACCACTGGTCGTTCTCGGAAATAGGATGGTACTGCGGCAAGTAGAACGCCAGGAGCCGCACACTGTTCAGCTCCTGCAAGGCGTCCCGCCACCGGCTAAGAAACGTCACCTTATTCTTCTCGATCTGCGTCATCTTACCGACGGGCATGTCTGCCGTGGTCACACTCATATGGTGGATGACCACTGACCGGGGCTGATAGATCACCTTTCTTCCCGATGCACGGACCTGCATGGAGAGGTCGCAATCCTCGTAATACGCCGGGGCATACTGCTCGTGGAAGCCGCCAAGCGCATCGAAGAGCGCCTTTTCCACCAAGAAGGCGGCCCCCGAGCAATGATCGACCTCTCGCAAGAGGTTGTACTCGGGCTTGTCCGGAGAGTCGTTCAGCCCCACGAGATCGGCGGAGCCATCGGGCTTGAGCGCGACGCCGGCTTCCTGGAGATGGCCACTCGGGTAGATGAGCTTCGATCCCACGAGACCCGCGTCGCCAACCGTATCGAATACCCGCACCAACTCGTCCAGCCAACCGGGCGTGACCTGCGTGTCGTTATTCAGGAACATCAGAAAACGCCCCTTCGCCGCACGTGCCCCCCGGTTTGCCGACAGCAGAAATCCCAGGTTCCGCGTATTGCGCAGATGGCGTATCCCAGGCACGCTGCCGACAAGGGCCGGTGTGCGATCCGTCGACCCGTCATCCACCACGAGGATCTCGAAGCTCGTTTCAGGGGGGGATTCGCATACCGATGCCAGACAGGCGAGGGTGTACTCGACCTTGTTGAAGGCGGGGATGATTACGGATACGGCTGGCTCGTCGCACGTGTCGAAGCTCAGCTTGGCCGCGGTCGCTTCCAGGTTCCTTTCGTCGACTTGGATCATGGCCGGCGCCACGACGGTGTATTCGGCCGGAACCATGGCATGTTTGGCCGACTCGACGGGGTGTTTGGACGCCGGGGGCGTCGGCAGACGACGCCCTTCCGCTCGACCGGCCTCGACGTAGTGCACGAGCGGATGGATCCCACTTGCGGCCACGTCGGCGTGTTGCGCCAAGTACGACTTGGTATCGAAGCTTGGACTGGGGTTTCTCCCTTCTTCGGCGCCTCGGACTAGGTAATGCACCAGCGGGTTAACCCCCGCTTTAGCAACGTCGGGGTTCTGCTCCAGATACCAGTCGCTGTCGAACAAGGGGTTCGGATCTCTGCCCGCTTCGAAGCCCCCGTGTAAGTAATCGGCTAAGGGGTTTACGCCGGCCGCGGCGACTTCGGGATTTTGGTCCAGATACCAGTCACTGTCGAACAAGGGGTGGGGGTCTCGACCCTCTGCGGCACCGGTGCTCTGATAGTGCACCAACGGATTTGCCGACACGTCCGGGTTCTGAGCCAGGTACCAGTCCGAATCGAACAGCGGGTTGGGATCGCGACCCTCCCTCGCGCCGCTCGCAAGATAATGCACCAGCGGGTTCATCCCGGCGTCCGCCACGTCCGGGTTCTGAGCCAGGTACCAGTCCGAATCGAACAGCGGGTTGGGGTCTTCGCCTTTTTTCCAGCCCACCTCCAACCAGTGGAAAATGGGGTTGATGCCCTGCAGCACGGCTTGCGGATTGCGCGCAATGTACCAGGGCAGGTCGAAAAGGCCAGCCGCCAACAGCGCGCGCGCCTCACGGCGCAGACGAAGGCGCTCCGGAAGTCGGAGTCGAAAGGTCCACCAAGCCGCCTTCGGCAAGTACGCAACGCCACGCGAGAACCTTGGCCATCGGACCTCTGCCGCTCGAAACGGCGCCGCCAGCTGCCAGCAGGCACTCGTTTGGATGGCGTTGAGCCGGAACAAAGCCTGGTCTCTTAAATGCGACAGCTGGTTCTGTCTTTGACGTGCAGACACCAACACTGACTGAAGCCTGTTGACGAGCGTTGCGCTCGCCCCGGCCGCGTGCTCCAACTCACGGGCATGCGCCTCGTGCGTGCCCACTGCCGCCTCCAACTCACGGGCATGCGCCTCGTGCGCAGCCATTACCCGCTCCAACTCACGGGCATGCGCCTCGTGCGCAGCCATTACCCGCTCCAACTCACGGGCATGCGCCTCGTGCGTGCCCACTGCCGCCTCCAACTCACTGGCGTGCACCTCCTGCGCAGCCGTCACCTGCTCCAGCTCGCTTAATCGGCCCTTGCTGTCCGACACCTCGCGCTCGAGCTCGGCGATGCGTTGCTCACGCGCGGCCACCTCGCTGGCAAGCGTTTCGTTTGCCATCTCCTCGGCTCTTACGACCGCGCCGAGGGCGTCACCCGCGCGATCAAACTCCGCCCGGATACCATCCAGCCGATGCAGTACCTCGGCCGACGCGTTACCCGCCTCCAGCTCGAGCAACGCGGCATAGGTTTCCTTGACCCAAACCGCGATATCGGGATGGTGAAGGACGCTCGCGTCGCCTGCCGCATGGTGGCGATGGCGATGTTCCAGAAACCCGTCGATCTCCGCCTCCGACGTCGCGGAACGGCGGGGCCATGAAATATCCAGTCCGGCACCGAGCCTGATGACCGCACCTCTCCAGTCCTCGAGCATCCGATCGTAGGTGACGAAATCTCTCGCGAGCCCGCGCGATTCGTATTCCGCATCCAGAACATGGCGCAGCCACAACATGTGCGACCGAGCCGGGCGGATACCGTCACGCTTTTCCAACGACGCGGCCACTTCGAGGGGATTCCGAATCGGCAACACGCCCTTAAACTCCGCGCCGAAGTCGCGGAGCACGTCAAGCCAGAAAGGCAGCAAACGGCAAATCCGCGGATCCTTCAGCACGAACAGGGGCGAATCCTCGAAGTCCTGCTCCAGGATCGCGAGGGCACGGGACTTGAACCGGTCCTTCGCAGCGCAGCGAAACCAGTCGGGATTAAAACGCCGCCAATCGTCCCACCTAGAGCCCGCGCTGACGAGAATCTCATCGTTGAGACGGTAGGCATCCATCGACTCCCAGAACCCCGGCTCATTGGCTTCCGCTACAGCCGGCATAAGGTTGGACGGCAGATCGGCGCCGAGCAAATTGATCACACGCGTCACCGCAGAGGTGCCGCTGCGATGCATGCCCAGGACGAAAATTGCTATCCGCCGATCATTGATCGAAGCCTCTTCTGTTTCCTCAACCGCTTTGGATGGCGTGTTCACGCCCGCATTACCCAAGGTTGGAGCATCGGCTCCTGCAGGCGTTTCGGTAGTATCGTGTCCGAATTCCCTATGAGCTATTGGCATACTGTAACTCGTAGTCTTGTATCGCAGCGCGGCGCGGCACTCACGATGTGTGTCGACAGAGGATTCTATGAGCGTATCCCTTCGGGAACACCCTAAGGCGCGATCTTCGGGTTGTGGAGAGGCTAAGAGAGACGATAAAGACGGCGTGGCCAGGGTATTCCCTTACGAGAGGCAGGTCAACACGTGGGCCGTCGGGACAGGATTGGCGCTTGCCGGCTGCCACATCCGCCGTTACCCCTGGCCTGCGTGAGTTCGCCCAAGTCAGCCCTCATCCTATCCGGCGCCATTCTCGTACTACCACCAACAGCAATCACCTCCAGCCGGTGCACGAGAACCGCCTTGAGCGGGACTTTCCGGTCGAGTTTCCTACCATCCAAAACCTGACCACCATTGCCTACCTGATCGCGGGACAAGTCGTGCGCCTTCCGGTCTCACCTTATGCGCGGCACCGTCAAGCGCTCATTGCATGAGCATAAGAAGCTTCACTCACACCATTCGCGAAAGAATCGAAGAAGACGGCATAACGCCAGCAAAACGGGAAGCTGTCGTATAAATCAGCGGTCTGCTATTGCAAATTCGATTCGAGACCTTACGATAGCCTCGAACTCACTGACGATCTTATCGATACGTTCAGCGGGAATTTTGCAGTCCGCGAGCAATTCATTTGCTTCTTTTACACACTCAACGGCCAACATCGAAATATTGTTGTTAATGCTTATCAGCATTCGTAGCGGGTAAGAGATAAGAAGGACCGGACTCTTGAACTTCTCGGATGACGTATTGAGGCTGAGCGTCGGGGCTACGCGATACCGCTTACCCAATACTCGCCACAGAAACTCTTGTGCCAAAGATGATGGCTCGAATTCTTCCAACGAAAGAAATACCGTGTTTTGGGCGCGAAAAAAATTTTCCTTCTTTTCGTTCCAGCTTATGAAGGCAGCAATCCAACGATCTAGATCGTAATTGTATCTGGCAAATTGCCCGAGATCACCGGTCAAATGCTGCATGATATTGGAATATATATAATCACTTAGCCTGCGCCTGAAGTATACGAAGCCGACGTCCCAGTAGTTCGCAGCATGATCAATCACGCTCGCCAGGTGTTCACAATAAAATAGGTCAGAGAACATCTCGCTTGATAACAATACGGCATCGACAGATTCCTTTACCGCTACGGCGTGTATGTCGTCAAGATAAGATTTCGCAGTTTCTGAGTCTCCATCCCTTATAAGAACCGCAAGGTCTGCATGCTGTTCGGGAAACTGCGCGTTGCCGATACTCGGCGGATAGAGGACCCCGTCTTCAA
>CAVTOR010000029.1:0-20479 GCA_963736235.1 uncultured Gammaproteobacteria bacterium | reverse complement strand
ACCGACGGCACCGATCCGCAGGATGCCCTCGCCGCCGTGCTGGCGGCGGGCGCCGGCGACTGCGACGGCGACCTGTTCACCGAGGTCGGCAAGCTGCTCGGCACGGAGGCATCCGCGACCAACGCGGTCCGGCTGCCCCTTCCCGAGGACTTCGCCGGCAATGCCCTCGCGGGTATGCGCCTGCTGGCCCGGGTCCAGGCGGAATCGGCGCGGCTGAGTGCCCGACTGCAGGGCCTGGTGCAGGCCAGCCGCATGGATCGCCCGCGATCGGTGAAGCAGCGGTCGGCGGCTGGACCCGAGGCGGCTCCACCGCGTGGCGGTGGCCGATGAGCGCATCTTCGCGCGCAGAACCCACCGCATCGCCCCCAACACGGCGGTCCACCTGCTGGTGGATCTGTCGGGGTCGATGCACGCGACGGTCCATCGGCAAGACGGCACGGCAGGCACGCGTGCCGGCAGCGCGCTGGAGTCGGCGCTGGCCCTGGCGCTGGCGCTCGACGGGATTCCCGGCGTGACGGTGGCCGTCACCGCGTTTCCGGGAAGGCGGGACGGCCCGACCGGGTGACCCGCATGGTCCGGCACGGACAATCGCCACGGGCGTGTGCCGGTGCCTTCATCCAGGCCGCCCGTGGCGGGACGCCGATGGCACAGGCCCTGTGGTACGCCGCGGCGGATCTGCTCGCCTGCCGTGAGGAACGCCGGCTGGTGATGGTCCTCACCGACGGCGAGCCGGACGACCCGCCCGAGGTGCTGCGGCTCCTGGCGCTCTGCCGTCAGGCCGGGATCGAGACGGTGGGAGTCGGCATCGGCATCGACGTGCAGCACCTGTTCCCGACCGCCATCGAGGTCACGGAGGCGAAGGACCTGAAGCGTGAGCTGTTCGGCGTGGCCGAGCGGCTGCTCGTCGGGGCCGCCGCCTGAGAGCCGGGGTCTGATCGGTCCGTCCGGGAAACCGGGCGGGTCGGTCGGACCCGGTGCAGAGAGGGAAAGGTGGCGTCTTTTCGTTGCCTTTCGCCCCTGCGGGATGGCGGCGCGATTGCCTATGGTGCAGAGAAGACGCGCTCGCGGTGCCTCTTCCGTTCAAGGGGGCAGCGCCAACGCGGTTTCGTTCGGTTCTCCCTGGTGAGACCGAGGAAAGGCGCTAGCTGGGCGCCCCACAAAAACAGCCCTGCGACGAGGCGGCTCCTGCCGCCATTCCACCACCCCACGGGGAGACCATCTCCCCGAAGCGGGGGCGTGTGTCTCCTCATCTTACAGGAGACACACCGATGACCGACCTCAACACCTTCAGCACCTGGCTGGCATCCGCGACCCGCTCGGCGATCCTGGTCGTCCGGGCACGAGTCTACCAGGCCCGCGCGACGAACCCGGCGCGGCGCTCCGAGGCGAACGCGCTTCTCAAGCGCATCACCCAGGAGCTTGCCGCCCGCGGCGAGTACGACCGCCGCTGCGCGGCCTGAGCCACAGACCCCACGGGGAACGCATCTCCCCGTCAGGGGCAGTTGCGTCTCCCCAGTTCCAGGAGATGCCCATGAGCAACCACGACTGCATCGACACCAGCGCCCTCCCCCGCGTTCGTCCAACGGCCGCCGAGGAGGTGTGAGGTGATCGTCACCCAAGAAGAGGCTGCGAAGCTCGGCTGCCCGCTGCGGACCAGCCGCCGCACCATGACCATGGACGAGCTGACCGCCGCCTTCGCGCCGGGGCAGCTCGGCAACGGGACCATCCCGACGGTATCGGGCTTCGCGCCCTGCCTGCACGAGCAGTGCATGGCGTGGCGCTGGGCGGACGCCGGGATGGACTCCGAGAAGCTGCCCGACAGCTACCGGGCCGACGACCAACCGAGGGGCTACTGCGGGCTCGCCGGGACGCCGCTGATCCTTCGCTGAAACCAAACCCTTTCACCCCACCGGGGAGTCCGCTCCCCGAGGGGAGCCGTGTCTCCTCCGGCCAACCTGAGGAGACCCACACCATGAAGCAGCCACGACTGCGCCTAGTCGAGCGCGAGAACCGTTTTGCGGGAATCAAGCCCGACGATCTGACCGCATCCGAGGCCGAATCATTGACGGACCTTGCCCTGCGGGTCCTGGCGGCCAAGCACGAGAAGGGCCGGACACTCGAGAATCCCGAACAGACCCAGGCGTACCTGCGCCTGCATCTGGCCGAGCGTCCTAACGAGGTGTTCGTCTGCCTCTTCCTGGACAGCAAGCACCGCCTGATTGCAATGGAGGAGCTGTTCCAGGGCACCATCGATGGCGCCAGCGTGCACCCGCGCGAGGTCGTACGTCGTGCCATACAGGTCAACGCGGCCGCGCTGATCGTGGCGCACAACCATCCTTCAGGAGTTGCCGAGCCAAGCCAGGCGGACGTGCGAATCACGCATCGTTTGCGTGACGCGCTGTCGCTTCTTGACATCCGTGTACTCGACCACGTGGTAGTCGCCACAGAGGGCAGCGTCTCGCTCGCGGCGCGAAGCCTGTTCTGAGAAGTAGCTCGCCGGGAAGCGCTTTCGCTCCAGTGGGCGGAGGCGCTCCCCTGCGGCAGGCCGAAGAAGCGCCGGCGATCGGGACTGCTCAAGGGATCAACACAACAAGAAGCAGCTCGTTTCCCGCCACGTCTGGCGCGGAAAGGGTTGCCCGGTCAGCGCCGCAAGGCGGGCAGGAGCATGGTCATCCGCGAAGATGACCGCAGCTTCCGCACCGCCGTCAGCCGGTCCACGCTTGGGAAGCCTTGTTCCGGGAGCCTCGCTCCCGGGACCTTTTCGGTCGGCATTGGGCTTAAGTGCCGAGCGCAAAGGTCTTGTGATCCCACTCCAGTGCGGAGGGGGTCGAGGCGCGAGCTGAGCGCCCTACAAGCACAGCCCGAAGACTCCCCCTCGCGAGAGGGATCGTCGAAACCCCGTTGGGGAGAATGCTCCCCGGTCGGGGCCGCACCTCCCCGCCCTGAATCAGAGGTGCATACCATGAACTACCCAAACGACTGCCGCGGCGGTCCAACCTCCCACGGCGACGCCCGAAACATCATCGAAGCGCCCCTCGCCGACGGGGCGGTCGCATTCCAGCTCCGCTGCCATGCGGGCCGGGATGCCTGGGACGTCCCCAAGTGGGCCGTCCTGACCATCACACCCCAGCGAGCCCGCCGTCTCCTGCAGCTCTGCGAGACCGCCCGGACCCTCGGCGTCTACAAGATCGGCGACTGCGACTACAGCCCGGACTTCCATGCCTGGGGCGAGGACGAGAACGGCGAGGAGATCCCCGGCGAGCCGGTACGCACGGAGATCGACCAGGTCTCGTGCTACGCGGACGGCGTCCGCTGGAGTGCCGCGGTGCGGCACACCGATTGTACCTTCTCGACCGAGGAGATCCCCGTCTCCCGCCTGCTGGAGATCGCCGAGCACGGCCTTGGCAAACAATAGCGGAGTCCGCCACGACGGACCGGCAAGTCGGCATCCGGCCGACCTCCACCCCCGACCTGGCCTGTGTCCTCTTCTTGGGAGACACAGCCGGCAATCCCCTTCCGAAACATCGCCCGGCAACGCCGGGCCAAGAGGAGATCTATGAAAAGGATCCGCATCGAGGGCGCCAGCCCCGACCTGATCGCCGGCTTCGTTGCTGGCGTAGAGTGGGTCAACGACTCCGCCATCATGGTCGTCGACCTGGACTACAGCGGCCGAACCCCGTTCGTCGTCCTGGAGGACCAGGACGGGACGGACGACAACGAAGTCCTGCGCCTGACGCTCAATGGCATCGACGCGAAGGAGTAAGGTCATGGAGAAGCACATCGAGGCGCGCGAGGTGCGTGCCCATGCGGCCGGCCGTTGGCTCGACCTACTCGGGGCGCTCGCCCCGGTGTTGGAGACCGCGCTGAGCCGCGTCGGGCGGCACGTCCCCTGTCCCGTTCACGGCGGCACGGACGGATTCCGACTGTTCCGCGACGCGGATCTGACCGGCGGGGGCGTCTGCAACACCTGCGGGACCTTCCCCGACGGCTTCGCCCTGCTGATGTGGGTGAACCGCTGGTCCTTCCCGGAGGCGCTGCGGGCCGTCGCGCACGAGCTGGGCATGGCGGATGACAGGGTGTGTGAGCCCAGACGAGTACGCACCCCGAATCCGCGTCCTAAAGAGCGAGACCGGGAATCGGTGATCGAGGCCCTCAACCGGGTCTGGCAGCAGGCTCTTGACCCGGCCGACCGTCGGGCGGCTCCGCTGCGGGCGTATCTCGCCGACAGGGGGCTCTCCGGGGTCAAGCTGGACGGCGAGGTGGTGCGCTTTCATCCCGAGCTGGGATACTGGCAGCGCAACGAGCAGCAACGAGCCGCAGCTGGTCGGCCGCTTCCCGGCGATGGTGGCCCTGGTGACGGACGCGGACGGAACGCCGGTGACGGTGCACAGGACGTACCTCGCACCCGACGGACGCAAGGCCCCTGTGCCGGCCCCGAAGAAGCTGATGGGTTATCCCGGTAACCGGTTGGTCGGGCGGGGCCATCCGGCTATTCGTCGCCTGGACCGATACTCGGCGTCGCGGAAGGCATCGAGACCGCGCTCGCGGTACACCTGCAGAACGGGCATGCCCGTCTGGTCGGCGATATCGGCTGGTCTCCTCGCGAGACTGGAGCCGCCTGCGGAGACCTCGCTTGGTCGTGGTCTGGGCGGATCGGGATCGGTCAGGCGCCGGCGAGGCGGCGGCGCTGTCGCTGCGCGAGCGGCTGCTCGGACGTGGGATCCCGGTAGCGGTTCATCTGCCGCCGGGGCCGATACCGGCACGTGCGAAGGGAATCGACTGGGCGGACGTCTGGTGCAATCGCACCGAGCGGGCGGTCGCTTGAGTCAGGTGACCCATTCTTACGCCAAAAAGACCACGCACGGAGATCCGGCGTGGTCTTTTTTCTTCATATGCTTTCGTACCCGTTGGCTCTGTGGGTCGATCACGAACAACGCAGCCGACAACCGCCGGTTTCTTCCGTTAACGGACGCTCGGCTCACCGCCCTCGGGACGGAAGGGAAAAGCTCGTTTCCACCTACATGCTCCCCATGAGGCAGAGAGGTCTCCTCATTGGTTGCCGATCGAGGAGATCAGTCGACGATCTGAAGTACGCTGGAAGGTCCCGCCCCGCGGGCGGCGCGCTGTCACGCAGCAAAAAAAAGCCGAGCATGCCTACTACAAATCAACACGTTACGTTTTTTACGACGGTTACGGCGTCAGGGCGAGCGCGCTTTAAATTGTCGCGCGACAGCGAGATAGGCAATATAGCGAGAAACAACATGAGGAGTTTCTCGTGTCTGCAAGTATTGAAGAACATTTCTCGACGCTTGAGGATCCACGGATTGATCGCAACAAGCTGCATGAACTGATGGATATCGTCATTTTGGTGCTCTGCGCGGTGAGCAGTGGCGCGGACGGTTGGGAAGCCATCGAAGAGTTTGGTCAGGAGAAGTTGGACTGGCTGCGCAAGTTTGCGCCGTTCGCCAACGGCGTACCGTCGCACGACTGCATCGCCAATGTCTTGTCACGATTGTCGCCGAAGGGCTTTCAACAGTGCTTCCGCAGTTGGACGGACGCAGTGAGCGAAGCCACGCAGGGCGAGGTGATCGCCATCGATGGCAAGAGCGCGCGAGGCTCGCATGATCGTAAGCGCTCACGCAAGGCGCTGCATATGGTCAGTGCGTGGGCGAGCACGAACCGTTTGGTGCTCGCCCAAGAGGCGACGCAGGAGAAGTCCAACGAAATCACGGCAATCCCGAAATTGCTCGAACTCCTTGAACTCAAGGGGTGCATCGTGACGATTGATGCCATGGGCTGCCAACGCGCCATCGCCGAGCAAATCATCGCCCAGGGCGGCGATTACGTCCTGGGACTCAAGGGAAACCAGAGCGTACTTCAGGAAGGCGTTGAGGACTTCTTCACGGTGGCCATGGCCGGTGACTTCGCTGGCGTTGAATATGACTACACCGAAGAGGTGGACCAGGATCATGGACGCCTGGAGGTGCGCCGTTACTGGGTAACGGAGGACTTGCGAACGCTGCCCAATACGCAGCTTTGGCAGGGGTTGCGTAGCATCGGCATGGTCGAACGCCAGTGCCTGATCGGTGAGACACAGACGCTCCAACGACGCTATTACATCAACTCCATCCGTGCTGAGGCCAAACGCTTCGCGCATGCGGTGCGCGACCATTGGGGCGTGGAAAATCGCCTGCACTGGCGACTCGATGTCGTCTTCGCCGAGGACGCCAGCCGAATCCGCAAAGGCAACGCCCCGGCGATCATGACTCTCGATCCGCCACCTGTGCATGAACCTGTTCGAACAAGAGCCCTCGTCGATGCGCTTGTCAAAGAAGCGCCGCAAGGCCGCTTGGAACGATGACTACCGTGCCAAGGTCGTGTTCGGCTGAAGATTTATGCGCGCTTGCCCTGGTTACGGCGTTCATTTGCCGGTCCTACGCACCTGAACGACAGACAGCACTAGGGACATTGCGGTACTAACCCGATTCGGCGTCGATGCCTGTCGAGCTGCGATCCGCGGTAACGAGAGGTGCGCCTGCCAGGGCGAACACCAGGAAGTCGGCCAATTGCTGGAAACGAAGTTGCCAGGGCCGCTTTGTACGGTAAGCGGAAATCGAGCATATCATGTTGCCGAATGACCCAAAGCTCTGGACCGGTGCAAAGGAAACTCAGCGAATCGGACGAGGAGGTTCCCAGTGGATTGCTGTCCGATGCCGACGCTGATGCGCCACCCCCCTTTTCCTTGATGCTCCGTCGATACATGTCCCGTATGGCCGAGAGATTCACTGAGAAGCAAGGCCAGTACCTGGCATTCATATACAACTACACCGTGATGTTCGGACGGCCACCGGCCGAGGCGGATCTGCAGCGCTTTTTCGGGACCACGCCGCCAACCATCCATCAGATGCTGCGGAAGCTGGCGGACAGGAGGCTCATCCGCCGTACACCAGGCCAGGCGCGATCGATCGAGGTGCTGGTCGATCCAGACGAGATCCCCCGACGCGTGCGGCCCAACGAGCCTGCCAACTGAGGGGGTGCTCAGAAGACGACAGGCGATCCTTCCCCGAAATGCTGGTCGCTGCATGGCTGCACGCGCACTTTGCGCCGCCCTGTGGGGTAACATCCGATGCGGTGCTCAGGCAATCAATTCATACAATCGATTATCGGCAGATTCCGAGATGACGGCGTCCAAATCCGAAAAAGTACCAAGAGCGCTCCAAGCGAAGTTCGGCGAAATCGTCGCGATCACCGATGGGTTCGCCGTCACCCACCTCGACGACGAGTACCGCCAGCTCATTCGCTATGCGGTAGCGGCGCTGTGCCGCAAGCGTCCGTCGCCGCTGGAAAAGGGACGGGCGAACACCTGGGCCTGTGGCATCACGCACGCGATCGGCATGGTGAATTTCCTGTTCGATCCGAGCCAGACGCCGCACATGAAGGTCGCCGATCTGTATCGCGCATTCGGCGTTGGCCAGAGTACCGGCCAAGGTAAGTCGAAGCTGGTGCGCGACCTGCTGAACATGGGTCAACTCGATCCCGCGTGGACTTTGCCGAGCAGGATCGCCGACAACCCGCTGGCTTGGATGGTGATGGTGGACGGCATGGTCGTGGATATCCGGCGGATGCCGCGTGAGCTGCAGGAGGCAGCGTTTGCGAAAGGCTTGATTCCGTACATCCCGGCGGACGGTCGGAAAGACTGACCGGGGCTCAGTGGAGGTTCGCGGCGGCCCCGCAGCACTTCTTGTACTTCTTTCCGCTGCCGCAGGGACAGGGATCGTTGCGCCCCACCTTGGCGGTTTGCCGCCGGAACGGTTGCGACGGTCCATCAGCGATGGAGCGGTTATGCTCGTAGATTGCAGCCGCCGATTCCGCGATCGCGCCGGTCAGTTCCGCGATCTTCTGTTGATCACCGAGTAGTTCCTGCAGCTCCGGATCGTCGTCTCCCAAGCGAGCCAAGACGGCAATGGGCACGACCAACTCGTTGATCATGTCCAGGTGGGGCTCCCAGGCGTCGAACCGTGCGCGCATCCCCTCCATGAAGCCCCAGCACCAGCCTTGGGCGACGACGACGGTCTCACCGCTCTCGAGGGTGTTCTCCAACATGAGCGGCCCAAACTCCTCACCGATGCGAAGCGCATCGGCGATGTCGTTGTGCATGCGCATGATCAGCGCCATGATCTCCTGCGCCTGCTCACCGGACTCGAATTGGGGCCCCTCCTCCGTCTGCCAGACACCGGTAAGCCAGTCGCTCGGCACCACCGGGACCGGGCAGCAGACGATCGCCGTCAGATAGCCGTGCAGCTCGTCGATTGCGAGCACGTCCTCAGGCGTGCTGTCGGACATCAGGAACGCATCGAGGACGTGGATCTCCGCCTCGGAAAGACGCTCATTCGGGATGTTCATCGGTCGGCTTCAGGATCCGATCAGGTTTGAGGAGAAGTCAGTTGGCTCCGGGGATAAGCGCATGCCGTCCGGCGCGGTCGCCCGGTCCAGCAAATACTTTTCAAAAACGACGGGGTTCGCCGTAATGCTGCGCCATCAGGGCTCTTGGGGCTGCTGCATCCACCGCGGAACATCGCGTTTTCCGTGGAGCACGCGCCAGACATCGACATGCTCCTCACGCTCCACGTAGAAAATCAGGTATGGATATCGGGCCAGCGGCCAGGAGCGCAGACCCGAAAGGTCCAGCTCGAACGCGTAGCGCGAGGATCCCGTGGACGGATGCTCACCGATATGCGCGTAGGCCCGTTCCAGTGCATCGATGAAGCCCATGGCTGCCTGCTCGGCATCTTCGGCTAGGTAGTAGTCGAGGATCTCCTCGACGTCGCGCACCGCTCGCTCACGGGGTATAACGGGCTTGGTCTTCACCCCCGATCGCCGTGTCGAACCCGGCTGCGCAAGGTATCAAAGTAAGCCTTGTCGGCGGGTTCCGCCGGCGCGGAGCCGGCGCCATCGAGCAGCAACGCGCGCAGATGCTGTCGATCTTGATCCTTGCGGATGAGCTCACGCACATACTCGCTGCTGGTGCCGAAGCCGCGTCCGGCAACCTGCTCATCAACATAGGCCTTGAGCGAGTCGGGCAAGGAGATGTTCATCGTGCTCATGATCCGAGAGTAGTGCCGATGGCAAAAATTGGCAAGATCGCCTCTGGTAGAGACATTTGCGCTGCGGCATTTCCCGGCGGTACATCATCCATGAGCGATGGCGCATCCGGTAGAGGTTACGCGGGTGTTCTCGGCCCGCATCGCCGTGTAGGCGGCCATCACGGCCTCACGTTGCGAACGATTCGCAAAAATCCTGCGCAGTGGACATGCGCCAGCCTCAGGCGCCCCGCACCTGCCCGAGCTGGCAGTGCGCGCCGTGGGACTAGCCGGTGGCCGCGATGGGCTGAACCAGCGAGCGCATCTGCTGCGGGCGTCCCTGTTTGATGTGCCCCAGGGCCATGGCCATCATCACCGCCAAGGCGAGGCCGACGCGGGTCTGCATCTTGGCCAGCCCGCGGATGAAGTGCTGCTCGAAGCCGAAGCTGTTGTCGATGCGGTTGTTGATCCGCTCCAAGGCGCTGCGCCGGTTGTAGCCGCGCTGCCAGCTGGGGCTGCCGTGGGGGGTCGGCACGAAGATGCGCCGGTCATGCTCCTCGAGCTTGATGCGCACGATGCGCCCGTACTCGCCGGGATCGACGCCGCCGGCCTGGTGGCAGCGCTCGCGCCCTGGGCAGTCGAGCCCGTAGGCGGCGGCCGGGCAGCGGTATTTGAGGGTGTTGCGATCGGCCTCGAAGCCTTGGAAGGCGAGATCGCGCTGCTCGCCGGTGAGCGGGCAGATGCAGTGCACGCTGCCCTTTTCGGTGTGCACGATGGTGTCGACCCGCGCGGGACGCAGTGGACGGGTGATGGGCTTGGACGGATCGTAGTCGGGCTGCTGCTTCTCTTCGCGCCACAGCTCGCGGGTATCGATGAGCGGACGGATGCGTAGTCGTCCCACAGCAGGGCCTTGGTCTCGGCACTGTCCAGACCGCGGTCGGCACTGAAGTCGCGGCAGCGCTCGGCCAGCGGCGGCTCCTGCGCAAAGAGTTCGCCGATCATGGTGCGCAGCTCGACCTGTTCGGAGCGTGACGCCGGGGTGACATGCACGGCCACCGGAATCTCATACTGAGTATCGGCGATCAGGTGCAGCCCGTAGCCGAACCAGCTCTTGAGCTTCGTCCACGGCTTGCCGGTGCGCGCATCGACCCCATTGGTTTCATGCTTGCCCCAGTCGGCGTCGGGATCGGAGGTCTCGCCGCTGGCGCGCTTGACTCTGCCGCTGCTGTGGCTCTCGATCGCCTTGCCGTCGAAGCCCAGGTGCCGGCCGAAATCGGGCAGCGCCTCCATCAGCTGCCCACGCAGGGTGGCGATCATCCCCGTGACCAGCCCCAGCGTCTCTTCGAGCTCGATGACGTTGGCCAGAAAGCGCGAGAAGTTCCAGCTGCCCGGGATCGCCGCCTGCGGCTGCCCGGGCGTTTCGCGCTTTGCGCGCAGGCGCCCGCTCAGCTCGTCGCGCACCAGGCGTGTCAGCGGCTTTCTCTGTACCGGCAAGGGCGAAAAGCCGCAATCCTCACGTAACGCCGGGTTGCGCCCCAGCTCGCGGATCAGCGACTCGATGCTCGGGTGCTGAAACACCACCCCGGCGATGAGCGCGTTCCACATCGCCGGCACCGGATAGTCGTCGCGTCCCTGCCCGCGCATGACCTCCAGGTATTGCACCAGCTGCGCGTCGGGGAGATGATCGCGCACCAGGTAGAAGCGCTCCAGATCGCCGCGCGCCTCCACATCGCGCCAGGTAAACAAGCTCGTTTCGATGGCCGCCATGGGGTCCTCCTGCAAGGGATCGTCTCGACAACGATATGATCCCTTGGCGGCCGCCCTCTTGCACGCGTGCCCATCCTGGGGTGGATTCCCCCCCGGAACCCCACCCCGGTGTGCCAACTCATTGATCTTTCGTTCGCTGGTGGGGTAAACGAAACTTCGCCGTCGCTGCGCGTCCCGTCAGTTCAGCGGGTTAGGCACAGCGCTACCGGCTCTGGTAGCTTGCCACCGACTCACCGGTTGAGCCACCTCGGGTTCTAGTCTGCACATCATGTCGTGGTGGTTCTGACCCGGAGCGAAGCCAGGACCAAGTGGTTCCGGCTTCACCAGCGACTGAACCCTGCTGCCCCGCGCTGATGATCCGCGTCGAGCACGCCGCGCCGCCACTCGCCACGAATCAGTGGCCCGACCGTTCGACGACTGTCAGGTCAAGGCAAAGCCGGCAACGTCGACTCCCACAACTCCGTCTCCGCCTCCCGGCGCGCCGCATCGCCGTCGAGCCCGTCCGATCGGGTCCGACTGCGCGTGGCGGCATCCGGTCGAGTTCCGGAAAGACCAAGCGCGCTCCCGGTGCCCGTGAGGGAATCCAAGTTCAGGCTGTCGAGGGTCGGGAAATGCCCCGTCTCCGCCAGAATCGCCAGCCACTCGTCGAGGTTCACCCGGTTCCAGTCGACGCGTCCGAAGTCGTGGACATTGATCCCGGTGCAATCCGGCTCGTCCGCCTCGCCCCAACCGCGGCCGAGCTGGGGGCGGATCTGCTCGTTGAGGATGCGTGCGAGCGGGGTGTTGAAGCAGCAGTAGGCCTTGCGCCGCTCGATGCAGGCGGTGAGTACCTTGGTCTTGCAGTAGGAGCCGACGTCGTGACAGGAGCGCAGCTCACGCTTGGCCCCCAGCTCGAACTCCTCCTCCTCGCAGGTCCAGATGAGCTGGATCAGGATCACCGCGATCGAGTAGAGCATGTAGGCGGTCATCACCCAGGAGAGCGCCGTGCCGACCAGCCCCCCGAGCTGGATGGTGCCCGCCTGCAGGTTGCCGCCGACGAAGGCCGCGCCGCCATTGACGGTGAAGAGCGCGTTCGCCGCCGCCTCGCCGAAGAGCTCCGCCACCCATTTTGCCGTCTCCTGCATGACCGCCTGCTTGAAGGCATCGAGCGAGAGTTGCGCCGCCGCATCCGTCGCCTCCGCCGCGGTCTTGCCCATCAGGTTGTTGGCCACCGAGGTGAAGCTCCTGGTCACCTCGCTCCAGACCGAGGCGACCGGCTGGCGCAACGTCTCCCAGGAGCCGCGCAGGGCATTGCCCGCATCCAGTCCCATCAGGGCGTTGTCGATCTTGCCGACGGCAAACACCAGCGAGAGGTAATCCGCCAAGGAGATCCCGTCCGGCGTGGTGCAGCAGTTGACGATTCCGCCCACCGCCTTCTTGCACTCCATCGCCTCGCCGGAGAAGACGACACAACTCCCACTGGAGCAGTCCATATCCGAGGCGGCCATCTGCGCCGCCTGCAGGGCCGCGGCGGCCTTGGCGAAGTCGCCGGACTGTTCCTGGGCGACATCCAGGCAGTCCTCCCCCATGCAGCGCACCGGTCCGGCACAGTCCATGGTGGAGGTCCGCTCCAACACCGGGATGCTGTGCAAGGTGCCGCAGTCCCACTTCTCCTCGAAGACATAGCAGAGCCCGCTCGCCCCCTGGGCGTACTTGACGCAGCTGCTGGAGAGAAAGCCGCAGTCGGGGTCGTCCTCCAGCACCGTGCAGTCCGTCTCGACCCCGCCTGCGTTGTAAGGACATTGCAGCACCCCCTGGGGGTCGGTCCAGCAGTCCATCTGACCCTGGGAGAAGCCGGAGCAGTCGGCACTCACGGTGATGTTTCTACAGAAGCTGGAGATTCCCGCCACCGGAGAGGGCAGCAGGTCCCCAGCGCAGATGCGCCCGCCCGTGATCGGGATGCAGCCGTCGGTCAGCGCCGGCATGGACGCGCACTGGATCGGCCCCGCGCACGCCCCGTCGCCGATGGCCTTGACCAGATCGAGGCAGGCGGGGTCATTCTCCCAGGCATCGGCGACCACGGCCTTGGCGGGGTCGAAGTGAATGCGGATCTCAACCGTCCCGCCGCCGACGTCGCCACCCTGCACGAGGGCGAGCAGCACGCGCTTCTCCCCCGCCGTCTTGAAGTAGCCGGTAACGTCGCGGCCGATCCAGACCGTGGGGGAATCTTCGTTCTCACACTCGCCGGCCGTGTGCGAATAATGGTTCGTGCCGTCGATCCAGAGTCCCGCGATGTAATCCTCGTACCAGAGGTTCTCGATCTGGGCGCTGGTGATCGCCTCGGGTTTCAGCACCCGCATGGTCCCGGTCAGCTCCTGATAGCAGGGACCGGGGGGTAAGGAGCGGCCGACGGTCCAGAGGACGCAGCCGTTGCCGCAGGTCTCGAAGGAGCCGCCGGAGCCGTTCTCCAGGATCTGCTCGATGCTGTACTCATGGCGGATGTCGCAGGACTGGGAGTACCTGGCCAGGCGCTCGCAGGTTTGGATGTCCGGCACATGGGCGCGGCGCTCGCCCACGGTGAAGCGGGAGTCGATGCTGCAGTCGGCGAAGCTGGCGGCCAGGTCCTCGAAGTTGTCCAGCACGTCATCGGTCTGGGACCAGAGCGGGTCGTTGCGCATGTCCGGCCGGGAGCGGTCCACGCTCCCGCGCAGGGTCTGGTAGGCGGCGCCGGTCGCCGAGTCATCCAGCAGCAGGTCCGTCTGGGCCGCGTGGCCGGCATTTACCACCCCCAGGTCGTTGCCGAAGAGGGTGGTGTAGTCGGCGCGGTTGCCGGCTCCCGAGCCGGGGAAGACCGCATTGAAGTCGAGCTGGGTCTGGTTGGCCTGACCGGGGAACAGGGTGAGGGTGTTTCCGTTCACCTGCGGCAGGGTCACGCCGTTGGCCAGTGCCCTGCCCTCCCCCTGAGCTGCCCTTCCGGCATCGCTCACCGCATCGCCCCAAGCCAGTGCCCAGGGTACCCAGGCTGTGGTCACACAGAGCAATCCGGCGAGAAGGCGGGTTGCCCAGCCGTGACGCTGAAGCCCGAGCGACCGGGACTCAGAAGGTCGCGCAGCAGTCATTCCAGCGCCACAGCAGGTACAGGTGATCCTCTCCCGGACCCGGGAGCGAGCGCCACTCCCCCCAGCGGAAGGCGCTCTCGCCGATGACGTGGTTCGACTGGGTCTCCGGCAGGGGGTAGAACATGGACATCCGGTACTGGGACTTGGTGAGGAAGGGATCGATCGGGGCACCGCACAGGGCGTCGTCGCCCATGGTGCGCCGGGCGAGTCCGCGCCGGTGCAGTGCGGCCAGGGCACGGGTCGCCGACAGGCTGGTCTCGCTCGGGCGCGAGCCGTAGTTGGGCATCGCACCGCTGAAGGGATAGAGCAGGCCCCAGGTGCCGGCGCACCAGAACAGCGAATCGATCGGGTTGCCCGCGCTCGCCGCCGCGGCGTCGGCCAGACAGGCGGCCAGGGCCACCGGGTTGGCCAGCCAGGCCGCCTCGGGGTTGGTGAAGAATGCCAGCTCGCCGCTGTTCCAGGTGGGGTCGAGCTCGGAGAGGTAGAGGATGTCGAAATCCACCATTCCGTCGGCGTTGCAGCGGTCCTCGAAGAACAGATCCAGCAGGGTAAGCAGCGGGAAGGCGTACCAGTGGTAGTTGTAGAAGCTGATGTCCGAGGCGTCCCACTCGGACTTGCCGGCGGTGCCGAGCAGGCGCCGGCTGCCGAGCGGCAGGCGGATGCCGCCCAGGGCCGGCGAGCAGGCCGGGGCGCGGGTGAGCTCCACGATCCGGGCCGGCTCCCACAGGGACACCACGAAGCCGGGGTGCGGGATGCCGAGCCCGTCGTTGCAGGCGCAGACGATTTGGTTCGACGCCGAATCTGGCCGGTCGCCGCCGCCGATGGAGAGGCCCGCGATGCGGATCGGGAAGAGGCAGCCCCAGCAGATGTCGGTGATGAGCTTGCCGGAGAAGAGCTCGGCGTCCGGGCAGCCGGGGTCGTCGGCCTGGAGGGGTCGCAGGCAGACGACGAGCAGAACCACGAGGAGGACACGCACTCGTTCGTTCATCTCCCAACCTCCGGCGGCACCTCAACCACGACAAAGACCCGTCCGCGGGCCTCGACGAAGGCGGGAACCTGCTCCAGTGCGAAGCGTGCACGCACATCGGGGGTAAGCAGGTAGACCGGGGCGTCGAGGGCGTCCTCAACTGAAGAAAGCCCGTCCCAGCCCCGAGTCCGCTCCAAGCGGGTGGCGAGATAGAGCACGCACCGGTCGCCGGCCTCCCGGCCCAGGCGTCTCGCCGTCGCCACCTGGCGCTCGTCGGTGGCGTCGAACACCACCAGGCGGTGGGTGAAGGGCAGCCGGTCGAGGGGGTTGAGGATCTCCCCGGCGCGGACCAGGAGGGTACCGTCGGCCGAACGCAAATCCCGAGGCGCCGTGATGGTGGGATCGATCTCGCGGGTGCGGTGCTCAGACGCGACGGGCAGCTCCTGGAAGGTAACGCGCTGCCAGTAGCGTTCGAGTGCCCGCTCGCGCAGCTTCTCCAGATCCAGGGCGGCGAGACGGCGCTGCAGCTCCTCGATCAGGTCCGGCTCGGTGACCGGCTTCACCGGTCCCAGCACCCCCAGGTCGCCGCGCTCACCGGCGAGCACCCGCGACCGTAACCATAGGGGATCGGCAAGCCCGGCGACCCGTGCCAACTCGCTGTCCGGTCCGTGGGCCAGGAGCACCGGGGCAATGTTCGTTCCGGCCGCCGCGAACGGCGTGGGATCGAGCACCACCTCCGGCACTGGATCGAGTCCGGCGAGCAGGCCATGGACCTGGCGAACGAAGTCCATCAGCGACTCGTCCTCGGCGACTCCGCGGAAAGCGACCCGCGACCGCGGGGTGTCGGACGCGAAGGCGAAGATCTCCTTGAGCTGTGCGGCGCCGAGGGACGGGGAGACCAGCACCGTGAGGCGGATGTCCTCGGTGCGCAGCGTCGTCGCGGTCTGATCCTGATCGGTGCCCTGCCCCGCTGGCTGTCCGGCTGGGACGCTCGCGGGCACCCCGGAGACGACCTCGTCCGCCGCGGACGGACAGAGCCGCCCCAGATCCCGGCAAGCGGAGACCGCTGGCAGGCCATCACGGAAACGTTCGTGCTGCTGCAGACCGAGGGCCTCCGCCGCAGCCCGTGCGTTGTCGTGCGGGTTGGCGTAGAGCCAGGCGGGCCGTTCCGCGGATTCGACCCACTCGTGGATCGCTCCGGCCTGGTCGCGGATCGCCTTTAGCGCCTCGTCGCGCCCCCTGTCGCCGGCCACTGGAAGCGGCAGAAGGATCAGCGCTGCCGCCAGCCACACTCCCCTACCACAGCGCATAGGCCCGCCCGATGACCCGTGCTTCGGGGAGGAACCCCCAGTAGCGCGAGTCGAAGCTGTCGGCGGTGGCGCCCATCACCCACAGGTGACCCGGCGGGACGGTATCGTCGCGCAGGAAATCCTCCGGCAGGCGCTTCAGCGTGTTAGCGAGCGCGATTCCTTCGCCGACCCTAGCGCCGTTGACCCTCACCGTGTCGGGGCTGACCTGGACACGGTCCCCAGGGACACCCGCGGCGCGCTTGATGATGATCTGCCCGTCCCGGAAATAGGGTCGCAGGCCAAGGGCGGCGAAGGCGATGATCTCGCCCTGGGTGATGTCTCGGTCGTGACGGTCGATCAGGAACCAGCGGTACGGCGGCAGGCACTGGTGGTTCTGGTCGTCGTAGCCGATGTGGAAGCGCTCGGTGAGGTAGACACCGGCGCCCAGTACGAGGATGAGAGCAAACGTGGCTCGGAACCAAAAGCGCGGCCAGGGCACACGACTTCGTCGCCGTTCGGAGGCGGGCCGGGGATCTTCACCCATCGGATCAATGTTCGCCTGCGGCACGGATGCCATCCCTCACTCCCCGACGGGCAGCTCGCAACGCACCACAAGCCCGTTCTTGCGGTACTTGGGGACGACGACGTGCCCGCGCGGAGAGGCGATCTCCAGGTGGGCCACCCCGTCGATGCAGAGCACCGACCAGCGGCCGTCGGGCACCGACGCGCCATTGGCGTAAACGAGCGGGTTGTCGACGGCGTTCGGTGGCTCCGCCGCCGGGCAGAACACCGCGGCAGCCGCGATGATCCCGAGGGTCAGCAATGACGCCAGCGGCCAGAGACGTGACGGGGCGAGGAGTTGCCGCAAAGCATTGTTCATCGGAGCGCATCTCCGGCGTCGCCTTCGGGATCGAGAAACAGCTCCGGCGGCGCGGCGATCACCGCCTGCGCGTCGAGCACCAGGAAGCCGCCCTCGGACAGGCGCTTGGCCTGCTCGTGTGCGCGCGCCACCGACGCGCCAACCTGAGCCGGATCGGCGCCCTGGACGGCTCCTGCCATGTCGAACAGAATCACCGGCGGGCGCAGTGTCAGATCGGAGCGCAGGTCTTCGGCGGCCCACCACGCGCCAAGGTAACCGGAGGCTCCAGAGGCCGTCAGCAGCACCAGGACCAAGACCAAAGCGGCATGCCGACGCGGGTGTTGGTCACTTCGGTCGGCACCGATGTCGGATCGGTATCGGCCTCAACCACGCTCGCGCTCCCCCAGCAGGGTGCGGATGGCCTCCACCACCGAGAGCCCGCGTTCGCGCAGCCGCCGCAGCGCCGCCACGTCCTTGGGGTCGGTGGAGTACAGGAGCCGGCGGAAGGGGTCGACCACCAGGCGCCCGATGCCGCCGCCCCGGTCGGTCAGGACCATGATCTCGGAGTAGGCGCCGGGGAGCGTGTGCACGCTTTTGAGAAGCTCCGCCCCCGCCTCGGTCATGGGCAGGCGCCGCTCGGCCTGGAGCTGCTCGATGGCCTGGCTCGGCTGGGCGAGCAGAAAGGTGTTGGCCGAGTTCTCGGCGATCGCCCGCCCGGTGGGGTTCCTGTAGAGATCGTTGAGGGACTGGGTGACGGTTACCGCCGCGCCGCCGTACTTGCGAAAGCGTCGGTAGCCGGTCTCGATGAATTTGGCCACGTCGCCCTGGGTGAGCAGGTCCCAGGCCTCGTCGATCACCACCAGCTTGGGCTGGGCGCGGTCGCCCAGGTACATGACCTGCTGAATCTGATAGATGAGCTGGAGCAGGACAACCTGCTGGAGGTGTTTTCTTCCCTTCAGCTCCTCGAGCTCCAGGACCACGAAGTTCGATTCGAAGGCCACCGTGTTCGGCCCGTTGAAGAAGCGCCCGTACTCACCGGCGGTAGTGAAGGGATAGAGCTGCTGACCCACGTCGCGGATACGCCGGTCCTCGTCGGCGAGCAGGGCCTCGGCCACGTCGTCCACCGTCATGGCGGTACCCTTGGTGTCCCAGAGGGACTTGAGCGCCCGTTTCAGGCCCGCGGTGCGGTAGTCCCCCAGGGGCTCGGTAGGCGCGGCCATGGCGGTCACCAGGGCGGTGATGACATCGGCCTCCTCCTCCCAGTTGTGGATCAGCTCGAAGGGATTGAGACAGAGCGTGGCCTCGCGGGTGAAGGCGACGAATTGGCCTTCGAGCGAGGCGCACAGGTTCTCGTAGGAACGCCCCACGTCGATCACCCAGCAGCGACCGCCAACGCTTAAGTTTGTCGCCAGCAGCTCGTTGGTGAGGAACGATTTGCCGGAGCCCGACTGGGCGGCGATCACCGCGTTGTAGTTCGAGGCGGTGTCGAACAGCGACACCTCCATCAGCTGCCCGGAGCGTGCCACCAGATTCAAAACAGGCGTGCCCGTTCCCTTCCAGTCCCCGAACACCGGCATCAGGGTCACCGCCTGGGTGGCGGCCAGGGTCCGATAGCGCATGGTGTCCTTGAGCACCGCACGCTCGGCGCCGAAGGGCAGGCAATGAAGAAAAAGGGGAAGACTGAAAAAATGGTCGGCCATGACCTGGAAGCCGAGCTCGCGCCAGTAGGTGCGCAGATTCGAGAGCGCCGCCACCGCCTCGTTAGGCGGCGTGAAGAGCACCAGCCCCAGATAGGCCTTGAGCGGCCGGTCGCCGTTGTCCAGGGCCTCGAACAGCACATCGAAGCCGTGCTTGCGCTGGACGAGCGCGGGCAGGAACTTGACCAGCGGCCCGTAGGCCATGTTGGCCGCCCACTGGCGCTGGGCGGTGAGCTGCACCCGGGTCGCCTCGGGATCGGGGAAGTGCAGGTTCAACGTCACCAGCAGGTTGTGGCGCACCCCGCGCGTGCCCGAGAGGGGATCGCCCAGAAACCGTGCCGCCAGCCCGAAGCCGAGGCGGTCCGGGAAGCGTTTGACCGACAGGGTCTGCACCCGACAAGCGTCGAGACTCAGGCCCTTCGCGTCGACCTCCAGGGCGCGGTCCAGGTCCAGGAGCTGCTCTCGGATCAGGCGCTGGGGGTCGCACTCGGGGACGATGCGGTCGCGCCAGCCGGTGCCCACGCCCCAGTTGAGGAGGGTGTTCAGGAGTCGCACGTAGCGGTCGGCCGTCAGCGGCTCCGGCTTCAGGCCCGCCGTGGTCAGCACCTGCTGGGCGCCGGCGCGCAGCTCGGCGGCGTCGTTGAGCTCGGCCTCCGTGGGCACGGCCGCCAAGATGGGGAGCTTGACCGTGACCAGGACCTGGAGGTCGCGCACCCGAAGCTCGGTGCCGGGACCCAGGGCCGCATCGGTGCCCTTTCTCAAGAACTCGGCGCGCTGGGTGGTGGCCTCGCGCAGCAAGGGATCGGCATGCTCGATGCGCAGCCCGCGCATGCGCGCCAGCGGCTCCTCGATGTCGGGGGAGGCCCAGAGCATGACCTGCAGCAGGGAGTCCTTGGGCCAGTCCTGGTTGAGCAGGACGGAGAGACGGTCGGCCTCGCCCTGATCCCCCGCCGGCAGGGGCTCGCACAGGAAGCCGAAGGCCAGACTTGAATCGTCGAGCAGAAAGATTCCTTCCGCTCCCGCGTAGGCCAGGACCGGAAAGAGCGCGCTCGCGCGCGGGCCGCGGAACTGACGGAGCGCCGTCATGATTTTTCCGACGACGATTTGAACCGGATCACCGGCGGGTTGCGGCGAACGAAATAGGCGCGGCCGCGGCGCACCAGGGCGCGGGCGCGGGCCGGTTGACAGGGGGCGAGCGCTTTTCCATCGGCGTCGCGCACGGCGACCCGCCCAAGGCGTCTGGCTTCCGCCAGGTCATCGGGGAGGGGCTTGCGAGGCATGGTCTCGGCCATCCGCATGAAAAACGGGGTGGCGGTTTCCCGCCGGGCCTCGGCGACGGAGCGCCGGTATGCTGCCGCTCAGGGGAAGGCGACGTCAGACAATCGGCAGGGTGGCGGTGACGATGTTGTCGATGATGTCCGGGGCGACGAAGACGCCGAGCCCGGCGGCGATGCCGACCACGAAGCCCATGATGGACTGGCGCATGACGCCGGCCACCAGGCCCACCACGATGAAGGTGATGGCGATGATGCGCCCGAGGATGCCGGTCATCCAGCCGGTCAAGTCGTCAGCGCCCTGGAACTCGGCGCCGCCGGCACGGCCAGGGCCATCTCCGGGGCGGCGAGCATGAGGCCAGTCAGGGCCAGGGCGCCGACGCCGAGCAGTTTTCGTTTGGTCAATTGAGTCATGGGTTCTCCGTTCAAGTTGGGGGTCAATAAACTG
>CAVTOR010000028.1:0-80714 GCA_963736235.1 uncultured Gammaproteobacteria bacterium | reverse complement strand
TGGATGCACCACCAGTCCTCAACCCCACCTGTGTTGGCGCGTCAAGGAGCGGACCTGGTCATTTTCGTGCTGACTCCCGAGATAGCCACGATCCAGAGCACGTTAGCAACCCTCCTAACTCTGGTCAACCTGGGAGTCAGTGGCAAGAAGGTACACTTGCTTCTGAATCACCCTGCAGCGGCCAGGGCGGATTGCCAAAGTGGCCGTTGAGCGCAGTCTCAAGCGTTCCGTTAGTTTTGTGATCCCCCACGAGCCCATGCAGAATCGGGCCTTGGCCCAAGGGATGCCGCTGTCCCTGAGCAAGAACGATTCGCCGCTTCCCACCGAAATGCAGCGCATTGCCACTGCATTGAAAAATGCCACTTGAACTGGCTTGTCATTCTACCTACCCTACTTGCGTTCATCCTGCGGCTGGTTCCCGGACCACGCATTGTAGATGACGCCTATATCACATTCCGTTACGCGCACAACCTAGCAATTGGCAATGGCCTCGTTTTCAACCTGGGCGAAATGGTCCTGGGGACCACAACCCCATTCTATACCCTTATTCTTGCCGGTCTGTCCCTGTCTGCTAAACACCGATGACCTACCCCAACTTGGTGCTTCTGGATACTCAAACCCGTGTTGTTCGACACGGCCGGAGTAGCCACCCTCTTTTCTGATTGGAACAAGCTACACGGTGGAAAAAAGCCCACCGTCCTCGTCGGGTCTTGCTCTTTTCTTCTGTGGGCCGCAGCCCCTTACAGTGTTACATTTGCTGTTGGCGGGTTGGAGACATCGCTGGTCATCACACTCTTGCTAGCATCCTTTGCGCTTGATCCTGGCCGGCCCAGATAACTGGGCCGCCGTCGCCCTGGCGTCGGGAAAATACTACCCGGCTGGATCCTCATCGCCGCCTCCCTCATTTTCGGGGCGATGGGACTGCGTTGGGTCATTCAGCTTTTTCCATCCCGCGCCAGGAGAAGTGTGATAGATCGCCTCGCGCCGATCACCGCGCGCGGTAACGTGATAGAGACCGCCGGCAAGCTCGATACGGAGGGGTCTGGACATGGTCCGGAGTGTAGTTCAAGAATGCTTGATTGCAAGACCTGGCCCCAGTGATGCATGGCCCCAGTGATGCATGGCCCCAGTGATGCATGGCCCCAGTGATGCAGGCCCCAGTGATGCAGGCCCCAGTGATGCAGGCCCCAGTGATGCAGGCCCCAGTGATGCATGACCCCAGTGATGCATGACCCCAGTGATGCACCTGGGAGTCTAGCTCAACAGAGGAAAAAGGAAAGACCTGACTCCGTTCCTTTCGATCTGTTAGGCAATCGCTTTCCGTGTGCAAGAAATATTTGAGCATTAATCTATTTCCGCGTGTACCCTTCGTTGATTCCCTCAAGCAAGAGCGATTCTTCAGACAATTGCTGCCTCAATGATTCAATAAGCTGATTAACGGTATCTGAGAAGTCTTTAAGCGTAGAAACAGCTTTCTGAACTTTACCGTGTAATTCCGGAGTTGGTTCATCGACATCCCAGGCGGCTTGCAATATACTCCTGCACTGCGCAACAAATGCATCGTGCTCAGCCGTCCTGTTTTGGGCCGCAGTCAACGCTTTTTCCCTCTTGCCGAATGTTGCTGATAGCTTATGCTGTATTTCGCGGTCCGTAACTGGGTCCTCTATGATCTGTTGGATCATTTCTACATTTCTTCTTGACCTATTGACTATATCAGCGTAGGAAGAAATCGTAAGTTGAGTCATAGTAAATGCGGTACTTAGTGCCTGCACGTCGCTCCTGTACTCTCTTTGGTGATTCCTCGTTTCAAATCGAATCAGATCGGAATTGGTTTTCCTCGTTCGAACCAGACTTACAAGTGAGATCACTAGGGCCAGAATCGCAGCAAGACCCTCAACGCTGATTCTACCTCTAAGAACTTCTATAAACTCTATCAGCTGTTGTACATCCATGGCCTTTGGCTTAGTTTGGGTTACCTTAGTTAGCGGCAGTTTGCACCAACGTGATTGTCATACTGTTTCCTCCATCTCCTTTGGGTCTCGCATTCACGATTCCTTCGCACATCGACGAAGGTGCCGATCTATTTCTTTCAGCCTCGACTGTTTTTTTTGCCTAACGTTGCGTTAACCAGCAGACGTATGAGCGACTGCGAACATGGAAAAAAGCATGGGAAAAAGGGTCAGGTCTTTCCTTTTGCCCTTCATCCGCATCGGCATCCCCTCGGACGATCTTGCTCACGCCCGAGGGTGAGTGCGAGAATCAGGAACGGCAGCGAGCCGCATCGATGCCGTTCCCGGCGCTGTTCCATGGACACATCTCGATCACCCGCCCCTGCGCGTATTGCCAGACACCATGCTGATCCAGGACGAAGTGCGATATCCCGCTTACGGCACCGCGCATCGAGTTCCGCAGATCCTGCTTGCTCGGTCCCGGTACGACATGCGAGCCCCAGGGGTGCGTGTGCCAGGAGCAGGAGACGTAACGCCTGCCGCCAGAGTCCGCGGGCAGGGTCACGCCGACTCCCTCGTAGTCACCGACATGGGCCGTTGCGACCTGCGCCAGTTGCCCCGTCGCCTTGTCGTTCCAGCACCAACCGGCGACCTCGCGGCTGCTCGCCCGTGTGTAGCTCATGCCTTGGATGAGCACGTCCGCAGCGTGATGCGCCGACGACGCCGGGATGCCAGCCGGGGGGCGTGAAACCGTGGCCTTGGTCGCGCAACCGGCGCACAGGGCTACAGCGAGAACCATGGCGGCCCCTGCCCCAGGGACATCGATCATTCGCTTCTGACCCGAGCTGACTTGCATAGTGAAGAGATCGGCTTGGCAGACCCCGCCGGCGTACGCCGCTCGGCGCCCCATCCGGAGGATCGGATGGCGCCCCTAGCTTACCTCGCGGCGCTCTCCGGGGCATCCGTCGTCGGTTCCGGGCGGAAAGTTCGCTCCGTCCCACCGGCCGGCAATGGAGCTCCCACCATATCGCGGAGGCGTCGGGTATCGGACCATGCCCGTTTGATCCGCCAGCGCCGAGTTGGGATCATTACGCCCTTCTGATGCTCGTTTTTCTGTAAGCCAGGAGCAGTACCATGGCCAACACCCCCAGCAAGCGCCGGGGCATCACGCTCGGCGCCCGCACCAACGTCACCCCAGCGCTCGACCACGTTGATGTCCCAGCCGGAGGCATCCGCTGCGGACGACACCGCGGGGAACCCCGGCGTCAACGCCGACGTGAGTGACGGAGCAACTCGCCGAGCTTCGCCGCATGAACGCCGATCTCGATGCCAACTGGCGGCGCCAGACCGAGGAGTTGCAGCGGCAGTTGCAGGAGCTGGAGCGGCGACGGGATGAGATGGCTTTGCAGGCAGGCCAGCTGCAGGCGTCGGGCCAGACCCCTCGGGCATCGGGCCGGGTGGGCGTGCTGTTGGCACTGCTGGCTCTGACGGCGGTCGCCGCCCTGGGCTTCGAGTCCTGGTCCCGGCTCGAATACATGGCGCATGACCTGAGCCGCGTGGGCAACGACTTCTCCCGGCTTGCGCCGCAAGTGCAGGCCGTGCGCGGCGAGGTGGTCTCGCTGACCTCGGGCATGGCCCAGACGAACAGCGCCGTGGGCTCGCTGCGGGAAGACGTCTCGGGCATGCGCTCGGACCTGGGCTCGATACGTGAGGCCGTCGAGCGTTTCCCGAAAGAAAAGACCGCGGTGCAGACCGCCGCCAGCGACAAGCGCGGTACGTCGTACAACGTGCCCCGCAACGCGACCACCATGACCAACCCTTATCGGGTCATGCGCCCCAGGATGCCCTGGTAGCCGGGAAGGGTTCGGAGCACGCCGCCAGGGGCACGACGCCCGTTGGCCGAGCGCGAGGGTCGTGCCGGCGCCGGTTTCAGTTCGCCAGCCGCGGAAAAAGACGCCGCGCGTTGGCGCTGGTCACCTCGTCCACCCGCTCCGGCGAGACGCCGTGGGCGCTGGCGATGAAGTCGCGGGCGAACGCGAGGTTGGCGGGCTCGTTGCGGGCCTCCCGGTCCGGTCCGAGGACCGGGGAGTCGCTCTCCAGGCACAGGGACTCCAGCGGCAGTCGGCGCACCAGCTTCTGCTTCTGGTCCGACCGCACCACGGATGGCGGCACGGAGAACAGGAAACCCGACTCGGCGGCGCGCGCCGCGTGGGCGGCCTTGCCATCGAAGGCATGCATCAGCACCCGCTGGGCGCCGGCGGCGAGCAGCAGGTCAACCGTGTAGTGTCCGGCCGAGCGGGAGTGGACATTGAGCGCCAGGCCAAGCTCCCCCGACAAGGCCGCCATCTCCTCGAGCAGCGAACCCTGCGCCCGGCGGCGCTCCGGGTCCTTGGTGCACCAGTAGTCCAGCCCCACCTCCCCGATGGCGGCCAGCACCCCGGCCTGATCCCGGATCTGGGCAACGACGGCGTCGATCTCGGCGCGACCGGGCAGCGGCAGGTCGTCGGCGAAGCGGTCCGGGTGCAGGCCGAGGCAGGGCAGCATGCGGGCGCCGTCATCCGGGGCGCCGGCGATCACGCGCAGCACGCGGGCGTTGTCCTCGGCATCCTCGCCCACCACCAGCACCGCCGACACCCCGGCGGCGGCCGCACGCCGCCGAACGGTGTCCCGGTCCTCGTCGAAAGACTCATCAGCCAGATGGGCATGGCAGTCGATCATGGTTCCGTAACCTCCCCCTCGCGGTTCTTTGGGCATCGCTCACGGCCCAGCGGTCCGGACCGCGAAAGCATCCCGAAACCGAGGGCGAGCAGGCCGATCCAGCCGGCGGCGAGCCACCCGATCATGCCATCGTAGTCACCCACCAGAAACGCGTACAGGGAGGCGTCGTTGCCGTCCGTCAGATGCCGCGTCACCTGGATCACGAGCACCCACCCCGCGTGCAGCCCGATGCACCAGCCGATATGACCGGTGCGCTCGCGCACCAGCCCGAGGAACACCCCGACCAGGAACAGGGCGGCCATGGAATCGACATGCTTCCACTGGAACACCCCGGTGAAGACGTGCGCGAACATGTGCGCCACCCCGTCCCAATCGAGCGCCATCCCGTCCGGCAGGGGATGGGGCTTCATGAAGTGCAGCAGAGCGTACAGAAACGCCGTCCAGAAGACGGCGGACAAGACGCTGCCGCGGCGGCGAACGGCGGTGTAGAGGGCGCCGCGGAAGAAGGTCTCCTCCAGGAGGCCGATCAGCAGACCGCCGACCAGGGCCTTCAAGGCCTTCCGCAACAAGTCCGTAAGCCAATCCGCTCCGTGGGCGTCTGGAACCCGAACCTGCAGGGCGAGCAGGGTAAGCGCCAGGACCAGCAGGATCGCCACCCCCATGAGCCAACCCAGTGCCACGGATCGCACAAAAAGCGGTCGCCGCGCCCCGAAGCCGAGCGCCTCGGCGTTGTTCAGCCCCAGGGACCGCAGGAAAGGCCACAGGCCGATCAGAATGAAGACCTGCGCCAGCCTCCCCATGACCCGGTTGGGGTCCGACTCCACCCAACCGGTCTGCATGACGGGATAGGTGAGCAGTGCGCCGAGCACCAGGCACACCAGCAGGTAGAGGAAGAAGACCCAGGTAGACTTCATTTTCCCGATGGACCCGAGCCGGACGGCCCGCCCTCCGAGGTTGCATCGAGCCCAGGCAGATCCGCTGGGGAAAATCCCAACGCCCGCAGGTACTCCCGCGCGCTGACCTCGACCCGGTAGGGCTGGATGGCGCGCCGAAAGTCCGCTGCCGGTGGAACGACCCCCATCCAGCGGGTAATCGCATCCGCCATTTCCTCGACCCCGCCCACCGGGACCAGCCCCCCCAGCCCGCTGCCGGCCAGGATCTCTCGGGGACCGCTGGGGCAATCGGTGGAGACCACGGGCGTGCCGACGGCGAGCGCCTCGACCAGCGCGACCGGCATGCCCTCCCAGCGAGAGCTGAGGACGAAGAGCCCCGCGCGCGCCATGTAGGCATACGGATTGGCGCGGAAACCGGGAAGATCGAGGTCGGCGGCGACGCCCAACTCGTCGGCCAGCGCCAGCAACTCCTCGCGGTAGCGTCCCCGGCCGAGGATGACGAGCCGGCAGGGTCGCCGTCGGCGAGCGAGGGCGAAGGCCCGCACGAGCGTCTGGAAGTCCTTGCGAAAGCTCAACTCGCCGACGCCGAGGACCACGGGCGGCTCGCCGGGCGCGAACCAGGGGTGATCCAGGCCTTCGCGTGCGCGCTCCTCGAGCCGCGGCGTCAGGACCGGACTGCGCACCACCTGGATGTGTCCAGGCGCGACGCCCAGGTAGGAGATCAGATCGTCGGCCACGCCCCGTGACGGGACGATGATGCAGTCCGCGTGAGGATAGAGTCGGCGGATCGAGGTCTCCTGCACCCATCGGTCCCAGCGGTTCCTGCGGGCGAGGTTGACGGACATGGTGGAGCCGAGACGGACGGCCAGCCGCGTGTCCACGCGCGCCAGCGCGCGGGCGAGGATCGCCGCCCGGTTGACCCGGTCCTTGTCACACAAGAGCGCCGCCGGGCGCTCCCGGCGCAGGTAACGCGCGACCGCCGGCAGGCTGCTGGTGACGTGGGCGACGCCGAGATCGACGAGCCGGCAGTTGCGGAGGTCATCGAGCGGGATATCCGGGCCGTGTCCGCGAATCCGCAGCAGGTCCACCCGCAGCCCCCAACGGTCGAGCTGCGGTACCAGATTGGAGAACACCCGGTCGACACCGCTATGTCCCGAGGTCGCGGCGAATATGGCGAGCGGACGGGTCATGCCGTTCGAACGCCGTTGTCTCCCGGGACGGATGGCCTGCCCGCGCACAGGCGGTCATCCGTGCGCCGCGTAGGGATCATGGGGTTTTTTGGTACACTGCCCAAACGGTGTTGCTGTAACGGTTGTGGTAGCGCAGTCCGGGATACCAGACCTGCCTGAGCAAGCGAATCGGCGCCGATTTCGGGTTATCGGTGATGACCAGCTCCTGTATCCGCAATCCCTTCTCCACGCCCTTTCCCTGCAGAAACTCCATCGCCTGGGAGATGTTGAAGAACCACTTGTGCCGATCCGCCGGCTCATTCACGGGCAGACCGTAATGCCGGAACTCCCCCTGCCCGCGCGCCAGCGGTCGGCGCGCCCCCCGCCAGCAGTTCGGCAATCCGATCAGGACATGGCGCCGCGACACGCGCACCAGTTCGTCGAACATCCCATACAGGTTGTTCAGGTGCTCGAGCACGTGGACGCAGAGTACGCAGTCGAAGGCGTTGTCGTTGAAGGGCAGACGGTCCGCCTTTTCGATGTCGAGCCTGATGTCGGGGTCGCCGGCAACGTCGATGCCGGTGTAGTCCACCGCCGGCAGCAAGGCCCGCAACGGCGCCTCGAAGCAGCCTACGTCGAGCACCTGTCCGGTGAGAATGGCTCCGAATCGGTTTGCAACGAACTCGGTTCTGCTGTGTCTCGTCGGGAAGGCGGCATATTCGACGGAAGGCTTCATGTGGGCGGTCTGGCTGGCGGTGGGGGGGCGTCCTGCCGCGCGCGCGAGTGCCAGGCGGCATCCGGATTCGCGGTCGTTGCGGCGCGTAAAGGCGAGAGTTTCACACAGCCCGCGGGCGCAGGGCAACCAACCACGAAGCCCGTCTCTGGCCCCCGCCTATCGGCTTCCCGATGAGTGACTCGTCCCGCCCCCGTCGCCTCGCCATCGTCGGGTTTCTCGAGGGCCCCCACGCCGTATCGCGCCTGATCGCCACTCTCGTGCGGGGCATGGTGGACGCCGGGGTCGAGGTCGATCTGCTGTTGCCCCCCGCCCCCCCTTCGGATACCCCGGATCTCGGATGCGAGGTCGGGATCTTCCCGCTTCAGTCCGGCGACGACCATGTCGGCCTAAACCAACTGCGGGCCTATCTGCGGGAGCGCAATCCGAGCGCGATCCTCAGCAACCGGGACCGGGCGAGCGCCTTGCTCGCGCGGCTGGGCGCCGGCGAGCGCCCGCGCACGGTGCTGCGCATCGGCACCAACGTCATCGAGAAGCTCCGCAAGGAGCACCTGTTCGCCCGCCGCAAGGCCCGCCGTCAGCTAACCGAGACCTTCGCCCGCGCCGACGCATTGGTCGGCATCTCCGATGGCGGGTGCGCCGCCCTGCGCGAGCTCTTCGCCGGCCGCGAAGCCCCTCCGATACACCGCATCTACAACTGCATCGACGCGCATGAGGTCGCGCGCCTCGCGGCCGAGCCCGTCACCCACCCATGGCTGGCGGAGAAGGACAAGCCTGTCGTCCTGAGTGTCGGTCGGCTGGTCGGGGTGAAGGACTACCCGACCCTCATCAGGGCCTTCGGACACGTACGCAAACGCATGGACTGCCGCCTGATCATCGCCGGCGAGGGCCGGCAGCGCGGAAAGCTGGAGACACTGATCGGCCGGCTCGGCCTGCGGGGGTCCGTGGATCTGCCGGGCTTCACGCCGAACCCCTTCGCCCTGATGAAGCAGGCGGACGTGTTTGTCCTGTCATCGGTGTTCGAGGGATTCGGGAACGTGCTCACGGAGGCCCTGGCCGCGGGCCTGCCGTGTGTCGCCACCGACTGCCGCAGCGGTCCGCGCGAGATCCTCGCGGATGGGAAGTACGGTCGTCTGGCCCGAGTCGGCGATCCCCTCGGGCTCGCCGATGCGATCGTCGCCACCCTGACGAACCCGCCGAGCGCCGAGCTGCTGCGGGAGGCCGTGCAGCGGTTCACTCCCGAGGCGGCGGTCGCGGAATACCTGCGGGTGCTCGGCCTCACGCCGCTAACGGACCGATAGGCGGCAGCGCCACGCACGGAATAGCGTCACGGCGGCGGTGTCGCCCTCTACGAGCGGCTCATGCCGCACCCGGCGGCATCGGAATCAGGCGTTGGGCGTCCATCACGAGAACGCCCCGGTGCCAGTCCATGTGGTGCAGCGCGCGCCACGCGTCCACCTGATCACCGCTGGTGTGCCAGATGCGGCGCTCCTCGTAGCGGGATGGAGAAAGGGCGACGACCTCGTTGAGGCTGATGCCGTGCCCATAGCGGCGCACACAATCCTGCGCCGGGCGCAGCAAGCGTCCGGTCTCATCCTTGAGCACCCTGCCGGCGGGGCGCGCACGGCTGAAATCACGAACCAGCGGGTTCGCGGCATGAGGCGTCCAGCTCTTGCTCCAAGGGCTGTCGGCGTAGAAGGCGAACAAGGTCTCGTTGAGACGCAGGCGCTTGGTCCTCATCGCGCAAAAAAGCCACCAGCGCCCCTCGTGCTCGAACAAGGTCACGTCCGACATCGGGATGCCCTCGGCGAGCGTGGTTACGCGTTCCCAGCGGTCCGGAAAGGCGACGCACCGATAGAGGTCGACCCGCTTGGCGGCCGCCTTCTCCGGGATCATGTAGAGCTCGCCATCGAGCTCGAGCAGGAAAGGATAGGAGAGGTGATAAGACTCCTCGATGACCGGACGCGCTTCGCCGAGGGGCCTCGCCTGGTCATCGAGCTCGATGCAGCTGATGCGCCCGCGTTCGGATGCGAACGGCAGGTCTTCGAAAAAGACGCAGATACGGCCATCGCGCGACCAGACGAAAGGGTCGGCCCAAAACGCGGTGCTCGGCGGATAGAGGGGAAGGAGGTCCGCCACCGGCGGAGGAGCCCCGAGGGCGGCGAGCTCGCACCTGCCGGCCAGCAGGCACCATTGCTTACGCAGACCTTGCTCCTGCTTGAGGTCGGCACGCTGACCGGCGTGCCGCGCCCGCTTCTGCCGCCAGCGCTGCCAGAGGGTCATGCCCGCGCGCCTACCCGCCGTCACCGTCGCCACGCGTGACGTAGAGCTCGACATCGGGCAGTCCCCGCGACATCAGCGGTTGCAGGCTCTTCGCCTTGGTCAGCTTGGGTGCGAAGCCGTAACGCCCGAGCGTCGGCCGCGCGGTCCATGCGCACGCAAACCAGTCCAATCGCTCGGCCTTCTCGCTTCGGGCACGCTCGAGGACGCCGGCCACGAGCGCATCGGCCGCCTCGCGATCGTCCTTGTCCGTCAGCAGATCGACAATGCGCGCGAGCGATCGCCCCCGACGCTCGTAAAGCATGAACACCGCGTACCCGCGGATTTCCCCATCCCGCCGCAGGATCAGCACCTCATAGGTGGTGTCCGGGTGCCTCCGGTAGCGCCAGTTCAGGGTCTGCGCGTCGCGCAGGGTGATCGCGGGATATTGGTCCCTCGCCCGCGCCCACAGGCGATCGAAACGCGCGTCGAAGTCGCCTTGGAACGGCTCCAGCTCAAGCGGTGGACGCCGGAACCTGGAGACCGCAAGATCCGCCGCCGAGCCCAGCAGCAGCCCGAGGCCCTTGCCCAGGCTCTTCTGCAGGGGACGCACGACGGAAACCCGGCGCGTGTAGTTCAAGGTCGACGCGGATTGGACGAAGCCGATCGTGAGGCCGACGGCCATCATTCGGTCGGCGATATGCTTGCCCAGCTGGATCGATCCCGCCGCGGGGTGATCGAGCATCGCCGCGGCGACGCCCTTGGCGAGCTCGGGGCCGAGGCCGCCGCCACCGCGCTTGACGTCTCGCAACGCCTGACGCGTCAATCCCGTGTGGACGAAGATATCGACAATCCAGCTCGCGGCGACGGGCGCCCCGGCGATATGCAGGCCGGCGGGCACACAGGACAGACTGCCGATAATGCTGTCCCGCCACTCGACCACGACACCCTGGTAGCCGGGGACCTCCAACCGCGGGTCCTGCTGCCACTGCCAATCCCAGCGGCGCTCTATGCGCTGTCTCTTCGGGGTGCCCGACACCTCCTCCATGCGCGCCAGGATCTCTTTCCTGTCGCCGTCGCTCGCGGGTCTGACCTGGATCATTGGCCGATGGGGGACTGGTCGATCTCCGCCAGCACATCGGGCAGCGACCGGGTTGCGGGATCTCGCCGGAACCCGCGCCGCATCCTGAGCACAAGCGGGAGATGCCCGAGCGCCCGGACGAACCCGAAAAGGTAGCTGAAGTCCAGGCGCAGCGTTCCCCAGACGATCTCCCCGAGCACACGCGGCGCGTGGCTGACAAGCAGCGCGCCACCGGGAAGGTTGATCCAGTGGTAAAGGTAGCGGTTCTTGCGGCCGACGACCTTGCGCCGGAAGGAGGAGTAAAAGCGGCGGATGGTCGTGACCCGGTGATCGTGGACGATGGCGCTCCGCGGCACGAAATAGCTCTTCCAGCCGCGGCGCCAGGCGCGGGTGCCCAGATCCATGTCCTCTTTGCCGAAGGGCTTGTAGCAGGGCAGGAACCCCCTGAGGGCCTCGAACTTGTGCTTGTCGAACGCGACTGAGCCCCCCGACGCGAAGAGTGTCTTCAGGCGCCCGCCGGCAGACTCCGCCGTTCTCTCCGCGAGGTCGGGACGCCAATCGCCGCGCTTCTTCACCATGCCCCGCGACAGGCGCGCGCGCACCCAGGAGGACTCCGAGGCGCTGCCGTCGTGGCCGAGAATCATGGGACCAACGGAGAAGGTGTCCTGATCGGCGAAAGGCTGGACCAGGGGGAGGATGAAATCCTGGCGCACCCGCACGTCCGAGTTGAGCAAGATCACGATATCGTGCGATGCCGCTGTCACCCCGGTGTGCACGGCCTCGGCAAAGCCCCGGTTCGCCGGGTGAAGGATCAATCTGACATCGGGGTATTCGGCCTGGATCAGCTCGACGCTGCCGTCCGAGGAGCCATCGTCGACGACGATCACCTCCGCGGAGCCGGGGTAGGCCACGGCCGCCGCCTCGGCGTGAGAGATGCCCGCGGCGATGATCTGCTCCCCGTTGTAGTTCGGGATGAGCAGGCTCACGCCTGGCGCAAGGTTATCGCTGGCCATGCGGCATCGTTTTCTTTGGCGGTGTCGAGGACAAGAAACGAGACGACGGTTATTTCGCGGCGCTCCGGACTCCGAAAGCGACAAGGGGAGAATCGGACCATCTTCGGCGAGCACCAACGCCGCGGTGTCGAACGACTGCGCATCATACTATACTCCCCCGGTTTCGCGCAGAGCCCGCCCCGCCCCTCATGTTGCCCGATCCCTTACAAATCCTCTCATGTTCCACCGAGCCGCCCCCTGCAACCTGCTGGGCCGGCCGGTATCTCCCGCCTCCGGGTTTCGCGTGCTGAGGTAGGCTCAGGGTGGGGGAAACAAGCGGACAAGCCTTGCCGGAAACCCGACATGCATGGCGGCGTTTCGTACTGCTGCTCGCCGGCACGGTATTCGGTACCAGCGCCTTCATTTACTCGCTGGTGCTCATCGTCGACCCGTACGACTCGGTGCCCTTCTCCCCCGCTGGGAGCGCTACCCGGTCACCAGTCACGCTCGACCGTACAACGCCAAGCTCGCCCGTAGCGGGCGTTTCGACAGCGCGGTCGTCGGCAGCTCCACATCGATGCTGTTGCGACCGACGGAGCTGAATGCCGAGTTCGGGGGTAACTTCGTCAACCTCGGGATGCCGGCCGCCTCCCCTTACGAGCAGCTGCGCGTCCTCGATCTGCTCGGCTACACGGGGGCCTATGACGGGACACTGATCGTCGGCCTCGACCCGTCCTGGTGCGCGCCCGACGGGAGTCCGCGGCTGCTGCGGCAAATGATGGGGCAGACCTTTCCCGAATCCCTGTACGACGACGACATCTGGAACGACCTTCCCCCTTTCAACCAGAAGACCCTGCAACACGCCCGTTCGCAGCTGCTTGCCCTCCTCGGGCTGCGAGTCCGGCATCCACTCCGGCCCGACGGCTACCGGGATTTCACGCTTACCTTCCGCACCGACAACGACCTGAGACTCGGTCCGCAGGCGCATCTACGGCGAGGCGCCCTGGCTGCTGCAGCGCACGGAGAGCGAGGGCCCGCCCCGTTTTCCCGAGCTGGACGCGCTGGCGGACAGGCTCTCACGCCTGCCGGCAGAGACCCTGAAGGTCGCCTTCTTCGTACCCTTTCACATCCAACACCAGCTCCGGGAGGACAACGAGCAACAGCGTCTCTGGTCCGGGTGCAAGGCCAAGGCCGCCGAGGTTCTCAGCCAAGTCCCGAACGCGGTGGTGCTGGACTTCATGATCCCTTCGCCGATTACGACGGAAGACCGCAACTACGTCGACGCCCAGCACTACACCACGTCGGTCGCCGCCGACATCGCGCGGCATTTGCACTCGGGTGCCGCCCGTCCCGATGAGAACGCGGCCGAGTTCCGAGTGCTCTCCGGCGGCGGCGAGCATCGCTAGGCGCGCGCCCAACGACATCGTGACCGGGAATGCCGCCAATCGGTTTGTGGTACGCTTCGACGCTGCCGCGCGGGGCGCCCGTCGGCCGATCTCCCGCACGGTCGAGACCGGCGACGCTGGCGCACCATCAAGCCAACGCACCCGCGGCGGGACCTCTCGCGAATGGGAACCTGATCGGGCCGCTTTCGAGCACACCTAGACATGACTATCGACAAATCCAGGGCCACCGAGGTCGTCTTCTCGGCGATCGCCGAGCTCAACCGGGAGCTCGGGAAGAATCAGCAATTGGAGCAATCCCTCTCGACCGTCCTGTCGGGGGAGGGAGGAGGCCTCGACTCCATCGCCATCGTGTCCTTCCAGATGATCCTCGAGGAGAAGATCGGCGAGGCGTTCGGGGCGGACGTGTTCCTCGATTTCGAGCAGTTCGTCGATTCGGCGGGGAACGAGTCACGCACGGTGGAAAGCCTGGTCGATCACTTGCTGACCATCGTGGACCAGGGGTCGTCGGCACCCTGACCGCGAACCAGGAAACACCCGCCAGGCGTTTCAAATCCGCCCCTCGCGCGATCTGCCGCGGGCGGGAGGCACGCAGACCCCATGCTGTTCAACTCGCAGCCCTTCATTCTCCTTTTCCTCCCCGTAACCCTCCTCGTGTTCCTGCTGCTCTGGAGCAAAGGGGGGGAGAAGACGGCCCTGGTGTGGCTCGTCGTCACGTCGCTGTTCTTTTACGGCTGGTGGAATCCGAGCTATGTCCCGCTGCTGGCGGGCTCCGTGCTGATCAACTTTCTGATCGCGCGCGGGATGGTACACAGCCCGAGGAAAAGCCGGCGCCGCTTCCTGTTGTTGACGCTCGGGGTGACCTTCGACCTCGGCCTGCTGGGCTATTACAAGTACTCGGACTGGCTACTGGGCGAGATCGGCGCACTCGCCGGAACCTCGTTCTCGCTCGCCGCGACCACCCTTCCACTGGCGATCTCCTTCTATACCTTTCAGCAGATTTCCTATCTGGTCGACGTGTGGCGCAACCGCGGCCGGGAGTACGATCTGCTGCGCTACGCGACCTACGTGACCTTCTTCCCCCAGCTCATCGCCGGCCCCATCGTGCGCCACCACGAGCTGATCCCCAGTTTTCGGCCAATCCCCTGCGGGACGGACTGTGGGAGAGACTCGGACGCGGCGGCGTACTCTTCAGCATCGGCCTGTGCAAGAAGGTGCTGATCGCCGACAGTCTGGCCGGCATTGTCGACCCGGCTTACGCCACCGCGGCCACCCAGGGGGCGTTGTCCTTCTCGACCGCGTGGCTGGCCGCATTCGCCTTCAGCTGGCAGATCTATTTCGATTTTTCCGGGTATTCGGACATGGCGATCGGTCTCGCTCTCATGTTCGGTTACAGCCTGCCGATCAACTTCAATGCCCCGTACCGGGCGCAATCGCTGCAGGAGGTCTGGCAGCGCTGGCACATGACCCTGTCCCGCTTCTTGCGGGACTATCTGTTCGTCCCCCTGGCGCGGAACCGTTACCTCGTCCACCCAGCGGTGGTTGCGGTGCTGGTGACCATGTTCCTCGGCGGCCTCTGGCACGGCGCGGCCTGGACCTTCGCCATCTGGGGCCTGGCCCACGGGGTTGGGCTGCTGGTCAACGCCGGATTCACGCGCTCCGGGCTGAGGCTGCCAAAGGGTATGGGCTGGGCCTTGACGCTCCTGTTCTGGGTCGAGATCACGGTGCTCTTTCGCGCCGACAGCTTCTCCACCGCCGCCGTATTCTGGACGGCGATGCACGACTTCCGCGCCATAGCGACGCCGACGGACGCGAATGCCCTGTTGCTTGTCCTCGCCGCCGGGCTGGCGGCCATCCTCGGGCCGACGAGCCAGAGAGTCGCTCTCGAGCGCCTCGCTCCGAATCGCTGGTACGCGGCCGCCGCGGGGCTCGCGGTGGTTGCCGTCCTGATCCTGGTTGGCGGCAGCGGTGAGGCAGAGTTCTACTACTTCCAATTCTGACGTGAACGCTAATCAACTCAGCGTTCCCCTCGGCACGGGGCTGTGACGCCATTTGCAAGCGCGTGAGCAATCGACCATGAGCCACCTGCGCGGACTGATCCTGGATGATCGGCTGCTTATGCTGCTGGCGGGAGGCGTCTTTCTCTCCCTGTTCGCATTTCGAATCGATGCGTACGGACCATTACTCTCGCTCCTGAGCCTGGTGGTGGTCTCGCGGCTCGCGATCGCGCGTTCCCTTCCCGCAGGATTGGCCCGACCGCCGGCGCTCGCCTTTCTCGTCCTGGCCGCAGTCGTTGCCGCGGGGTACCTCGTCAGCGACGCGGGCGGGACCGCAAAGGCGCTGTCCCGCCTGGGTTACATGGCGGTTCTGACCATCACCATCCTGATGCTCTGCCGACCAGGATTGCTCGTCCGCGTCGCCCCCTGGCTCATCGGGTCGGGGGTCGTCGCGCACTACCTGGCATGGCGGCTTTTCCAGATCCCCGCCGACATGTCGGACCCCCTGTCCCATTCCCTGGCTGCCTTCACCGTGCTCACGATTCCGGCCCTCGTATACTGGGTGCGTTTCCCGCGCCCCGCGGAGCCAATGGCGTACCCGGAGGCGGAAACCCAACCGGCGCGGCCGCGCGACCGCGGGCGGCGGCTGGTGTTCCTGCTACTCTTGGCAATGGACCTCGATCTCCTGCTGAACACGGAATCGACCCCGGCCTATCTCGGGATCCTCGTCGCCCTGGTTGCGGTCCTTGCCATCTACTCCGGCTGGCGAGGCTGGGCGGTGGCCGTGGCACTGGCGTCGGCCACCGGCGCCGTGCTCTGGTCCACCGACTACGGAGGCTTTGCGACCGAGATCGATACCCAGATCGAGCGCTTCGCCGACGATGAGCGCGTCCGCATCTGGAGCGACACCTGGTCGCTGGCGAAGGAGAGCTCGGTGACGGAGTGGTTGTTCGGCAACGGGGTCGGACGCTTCCGCCAGGAGTTCGAGCGGGTATCGGACCCCAGGTACTCCGAGCTGATTTTCCCGCACAATCATGTCCTGGAAATCACCTACGAGAGCGGAATCGCCGGTCTGCTGGCCACCGCGATGCTGGTGGGCTGGCCGCTCTGGCGGCTCGCCCTGTGCGCCCGACACCCGACATCGCCGCCGCGCCGAACCCTGGGGGCCATCATTCTCTTTACCTTCCTGGCCTGGCTGATCCTGGTCAACCTCGTGTTCCCCTTCTTCTCCAAGAGCACCCTGTACCCCTTGGGAATCCTGCTGGGCGTCACGCTCCTCTACCTGAGCGGCGCGGAACCACGCCACGACAGCCCTTCCCCCTCCGACAAAGATCCGACCAGGCTTGCCACCGCTCGGGCGCATCCGTCATGACGACCGGCGAGAACCGCAGCACTCCGCACCGAGGCGGGCACAGTGACTCAGACCCGCGCATCCTGCTGGTGCGCCTCTCCGCCATTGGCGACATCGTCTTCGCCTCGCCGCTCATTGCGGCTTTCCGCCGCGCCCACCCCAAGGCTCACATCGCCTGGCTGGCGCAACCCGAGTGCCGCCCCCTGCTGGAGCATCACCCCGACCTGGACGAGGTGATCGTCTGGCCGGTTGGGGACTGGGAGACCCTTTGGCGGGAGCGCCGATGGCGCGCGCTGGGGGGCGAGATCCGGAATTTCCGCCTCCGGTTGCGCGAACGCGGCTTCGATCTGGCGATAGACCTGCAGGGCCTTCTGAAGAGCGGGCTGCTGACCTTTCTCTCCGGTGCCGGGGAGCGCATCGGCCTCGGCTCCCGGGAGGGGAGCCAGTGGCTGATGACGCGGACGATTCCCCGCGGCGGGGACCCGCGACGCATCGGCTCCGAGTACCTGTACCTCGCCGAGACCCTGGGGCTGCCTGCCGGAGACTTCCGCATGGAGCTCCACTACGGGCCGCGTGAGGCCCAGTTCGCGACATCGGTCGCCGCGCGCGAGGGGCTCGGACGGGGTTATGCAGTCATCTGCCCCTTCACCACCAGGCCGCAGAAACACTGGTTCGAGGACCGCTGGTCGGCACTCGCGGACCGCATCCGCACGGAGCTGGACCTGCCGGTCGTCATGTTGGGAGGGCCGGCCGACCGGGATGCCGCCGGGCGCATCCGCGCCGCGGCGGCGACCGATGTGATCGATCTGGTCGGCGGGACCTCACTCCTCGAGGCCGCCGCGATGATTGACCGTTGCAGCCTGTTGGTGGCCGTGGACACCGGGCTCGGACACATGGGCATCGCCTTCGCCCGTCCCAGCCTGCTCCTGTTCGGCTCCACCTGTCCGTATACCGACACCACCCGGACCGACGCCCGGGTGCTGTATCATCCCCTCCCTGCTCCCCCTGCAAGCGCAGACCCACCTGCAACGGCGATTTCACCTGCATGCGGCTGCATCGAGAGCGGTGAGGTCTTCGACGCGGCGCGGGCGCTGCTCGGATCAAGTCCATGAAGGTCCTGCACGTGGAAGGCGGACGCAACCTCTACGGCGGCGCCCAGCAAGTGCTGTACCTCTTGCGGGGACTGGCGAGGCGCGGGCGTGGACAACGCCCTCGCATGCCCCGCGGGCAGCGAGATCGCGGAAGCCGCGGCGCCCTTCGCCGAGGTCCATCCCATGCGGATGGGCGGCGATCTGGACATCGGCATCGATCCAGTGCCTGCGCCGTTGCATCCGTCTCTGCCGGCCGGACCTGGTGCACCTGCACAGCCGCATCGGGGCGGATGTCATGGGCGGCATCGCTTGCAGGCTGGAACGGGCCCCGGTGGTGCACTCCCGGCGCGTGGACAATCCCGAGAGCCGCCTGGCGGTGGCCCTGAAATACCGCCTGCACGACCGGGTGATCGCCATCTCGGAGGGCATCGGGCGCGTTCTGCTCGCCGAAGGACTGCCGAAGGAAAAGCTGCGCGTGGTGCGCAGCGCCGTGGACGTCGAGCGATTCGACCGCCCCTGCGACAGGGACAGGGTGTGCGCCGCCCTCGGGGTGCCGTCGCGGGCGCGGCTCCTTGGCGTGATCGCCCAGCTGATTCGCGCGCAAGGGCCACCGCTTCCTGATCGAGGCGTTGCCGCCGCTGATCGCGGAGTTTCCCGAGTTGCAAGTGCTGTTCTTCGGCAAAGGCGCGGAAGAGGAGGATCTGACCCGACGCATTGCGGACGCGGGCCTGGAGGACAGGGTTCGCTTGGCGGGATTTCGCGACGACCTGCCCGACATCCTGCCCTGCCTCGAGCTCCTGGTTCACCCGGCCCTCATGGAGGGCCTTGGCGTGTCCCTTTTGCAGGCCGCGAGCGCCGGCGTCCCCATCGTCGCCAGCGACGCCGGCGGCATACCGGAGGCAGTACGGGACGGACTCAACGGAATCCTGGTGCCGCCGGGAAACACCGCGGCGCTGGAGACCGCGATCGCCCGGCTGCTGCGGCACCCCGCCCTCGCCCAACGCATGGGCCGCGCGGGCAGGGTTCTGATGCGCGACGAGTTTTCCATCGACGCCATGGTGGAAGGTAATCTGGCGGTCTATCGGGAGCTGCTGCGGCACGATGGATGAGCACTGGCCCAGCTCGCTCCAGATGGTGGGCAGCAAGGCCCTGGGCGGGGCGGAGCGCTGGTTCCTGCGCTTTGCCGCGGCTCTGGCCGAGCGGGGCGCTCCCGCCGAGCTCGCCATCCGCCGCGGCAGCGAATTGGACGCCATCGCGCTCCCGGACCTGCCGCTGCACCGTCTGCCATTCCACACCGTGTGGGACCCGATCTCCCGGGCGTCGGTGTCCCGGCTCATCCGTGAACGCAAGCCGGCGATCGTGCAGACCTACATGGGACGCGCCACCCGCCTGGTGCGCCTTAACCCCGGCGCGGAGCCGGTGCACGTCGCACGCCTGGGCGGCTACTACGCGCTCCACCCTTACCGCCACGCCCACGCCTGGATCGGCAACACGCGGGGGCTGTGTGACTGGCTGGTCCAGAACGGCCTGCCCGCGGAGCGCGTGTTCCATATCTACAACTTCGTCGACCCGCCCCACCGTGGGCCGCCCGAGCGAATCGCCGCGCTTCGCGCCGAGCTTGCGCTGCCCGAGGATGCCTGGGTGCTCGTCTGCGCTGGACGTTTCGTGCCGGTCAAGGGCCACCGCTATCTGCTCGAGGCCATGCGCCTGCTGCCGCGGGAGATCGGCGGGCGGCCCTTGCGCCTGGTCCTGCTCGGGGACGGCGTGCTGGGGCCGGAGCTGACGCAACAGGCGGAGAGATCGGGAGTCTCCGGGCGCCTGGTGTGGGCCGGCTGGCGGACCGACCCTGGACCCTTCTTCCAGCTGGCGGACCTGGTGGTGTTCCCCTCTCTGGAGGAGGAGACACTGGGCAACGTGATCCTGGAGGCCTGGTCCTGGTCCAAGCCGCTGGTGACGAGCCTGTTCCGCGGGGCGCGCGAGATCGCGCGCCACGGCGAGGACGCCTGGTGCGTCCCCTGCGCGGATGCACGCGCGCTGGCCGTGGGTATCGAGTCGGTGTTGCGGGACCCCGGCCTCGCGGCCGCGATCGTGAAGCGCGGCGAAGAGCGGGCGAGTAGGGAGTTTGGTCGGGAGCCGATCATGGGTCGGTACCTGAAACTCTACCAGACCCTGCTGCGATAGCGAGCTGACGGAATCTTGCACGAAACGCGTAGATTGGGGAGTCTTGGCATCGTCGTTCCCCTATTCCGCACCCGCGGTGCATGTGAGGGTAACGGGAAAATCCCAGGCGCCGGCGCGTGAAGGCCATGACTACTTGGAACGATAGCCAGTGACAGCACGCATCTCGATCCTGATGTACCACCAGGTGGGAAAGTTCGCGCCGATGAGGGCGCACCGCCCCAACTATTGCGACAGCCACCGTTTCGCCGCCCAGATGGCATTCCTGCACCGCTTCGGCTTCAACGTTCTGGACCTCGACCAGACACTCGCTTGCCTGCGGGGCGATCTTCCCGTCCCGCCCCGGGCGGTGGCACTGACGTTCGACGACGGCTACGCGAACTTCGCCGACCACGCGCTGCCGGTATTGCGGCGTTACCACTTCCCCGCCACCGTCTATGCCATCAGTGGCTGGATCGGCCGGCGCGCGGAGTGGTTCTCGAAGGATCCCGGCCGGCCGATACCGGAGCTGATGAGCGGCAACCAGCTTCGGGCCATCCTCGGCTCCGGCGTCACGGTAGGCTCGCATACCGCGGATCACGTCAAGCTCGCCGAGGTCTCCCCACGGCGTCAGCGCGAGGAGCTGGCATCCAGCAAGGCGGCCCTGGAGGACCTGTTGGGGAAGGAGGTCAGGCACCTTTGCTATCCGTTCGGCAGCTTCGACCTGGAGGCGGTCCGCGCCGCCAGCGAAACCGGTTATGCGAGCGCGACCACCTGCCTGCGGGGCGCCGCCACCCGGGAGGACCACCCGCTCGTTTTGCCGCGCAAGGGCATCTCGTTCGGCGATGATCTCGTCGGCTACTTGTGGAAGCTGTGCGTAAAACACGCGCCTAAACCGCAACTGGTCGACTGGCGCCGACGGTTGGCGGCGGAGACCCTGTGCTAGACTTGCGCCGCGGCGCCAGCCCGGCGTCGCTTCCAACCCGGCAAGCGAACACCTGACTTGGAAACCGATTTCCCGGACTTCTCTCGCGCCCGCATCCTCGTCGCCGGGGATCTGATGCTCGACCGCTACTGGAGCGGCGCCACCAGGCGCATCTCCCCCGAGGCACCGGTGGCCGTCGTCCAGGTCGACAGCGCGGATGACCGCCCGGGCGGGGCCGCCAACGTCGCGCTCAACGCCGCATCCCTCGGCGCCCGCGTGCAAGTGGCCGGGATCACCGGCACCGACGAGGCGGGCGACGCACTGGCCGCCGGGCTTGCCGCGCGGGGCGTCGAATGCCTGTTCCACCGGCGGGCGGACGTCCCGACCATCACCAAGCTGCGCGTGCTGAGCCACCACCAGCAGCTGATTCGGCTGGATTTCGAGAAACCGCTCAGCCTGTCCGGGGAAGACCCCCTTCCCCCTCTCGTCGCGGCGGCCCTGCCCGACGCCGGTCTCCTCGTGATATCCGACTACGCCAAAGGCACGGTAGCGGACCCGCAGGCGCTCATTGCCCTCGCACGCTCGCTCGGCAAGCCGGTGCTAGTGGACCCCAAGGGCCGGGACTTCGCGCGCTACCGAGGCGCGACCTTGATGACCCCCAACCGCCGCGAGTTCGAGGACGAGGCGGGGCCCTGCGCGAACGATGCGGCATTGGTGGAGCAAGGGGCAGGCGCTGCGCGCGCGGCTCGACCTCTCGGCCCTGCTCATCACCCTGGGTGAGCGCGGCATGCTGCTCCTTCTGGCCTCGGGCGAGGCCCTGCACCTGCCCACCCGCGCGCGGGAAGTCTACGACGTCACCGGCGCCGGCGATACCGTCATCGGCGTCCTGGCGGCGGCACTGGCGGCGGGACAGGATCTATCCGCGGCGGCCGCGCTGGCCAACTGCGCCGCCGGCATCGTGGTCGGCAAGCTGGGCACCGCCAGCGTGACGGCGCGCGAGCTCGAGCGCGCCCATCGCGGAACCGAGTGGCACACGGTACTCGGACGCGACGAGCTGCTGGCGGCCGTCGCCGCCGCCAAGGCGCACGGCGAGCGCGTCGTGATGACCAACGGCTGCTTCGACATCCTGCACGACGGGCACGTGGCCTACCTTCAGCAGGCCCGGCGACTCGGGGATCGGCTGGTCGTGGCGGTCAACGATGATGCCTCGGTCAGCCGGCTCAAGGGGCCGCAAAGACCGGTGAACCCGCTGGAGCAACGCATGGCGGTGCTCGCCGGACTGGCCTCCGTGGACTGGGTGACCTCCTTCGGCGAGGACACCCCGCAGGCACTGATCTGCGCCCTCGAGCCCGACGTGCTGGTCAAGGGAGGAGACTACCAAGTGGAGCAAGTGGCCGGCGCCGACTGCGTGCTCCGCGCGGGCGGCGAGGTGCGCATCCTTCCGTTCGTGGCGGGTCGTTCCACCAGCCGCATCATCGAGGCCATCCGCCGCGAGTAATCCCCGGCCAGCATGGCACGCATCTACAGCCTCCTGCTCTATCTCGCCTTGCCCCTCGCGCTTCTGCGCCTGTTGTGGAAAAGCCGCCGCACCCCCGCCTACCGCAAGCGCTGGCGCGAGCGCCTCGGACTCTACGACGAAGCGCCGCTGGATGCGGAGTTCTGGATTCACGCGGTCTCGGTCGGCGAGGTCCAGGCCGCCGCTCCGCTCGTCAAGCACCTTCTCGACCACGTCCCGGGCGCCCAGATCATGGTGACAACCACCACGCCGACCGGCTCGCAGCGCGTGCGCGACCTGTTCGAGGACCGCGTTCGGCACGTCTATACCCCGTTCGACCTGATCCCCGTCATGCGGCGCTTCCTCGACGCGGTGCGGCCGAGCATCGCGGTGGTGATGGAAACGGAGATCTGGCCCAACATGCTGCGCATCTGTGAGCATCGAGGCATTCCGGTGATCCTCGCGAACGCCCGGCTCTCCGAGAAGTCTGCTCGGGGTTACACCCGGTTCGGGGACTTCACCCGCGCGACCTTCGGCCGGCTGTCCGCCGTCGCGGCCCAGAGCCCGCAGGATGCCGAGCGCTTTAGCGCCCTAGGGGTTCCAGCCGAGCGCATCCAGGTCACGGGAAGCCTCAAGTTCGACGTCCGTCTCCCGGGCAGCCTACTGGATCAGGCTGAGGTGATGCGGCGCGTTTGGGGCACCGAGCGGCCGGTATGGGTGGCCGCTAGTACGCACGAGGACGAGGAGGAGCAGGTCCTGGCCGCCCATCGCCAGATCCTGGGACGCCTGCCGCAGGCCCTGCTGGTGCTGGTGCCGCGCCATCCGGAGCGATTCGACCGCGTCGCGACCCTCGTCACCCGGCAGGGATTGGCCCTCGCGCGGCGCTCCGCCGGGAAGACCTGCGACCCGGCTACCCGCGTCTTCCTGGGAGACACCATGGGCGAGCTCCCGGTGTTTCTCGCCGCCGCGGACGCCGCCTTCATCGGCGGCAGCCTGGTCCCGGTCGGTGGTCACAACCTTCTTGAGGCCGCCGCCGTTGGCGTGCCGGTCGCGATCGGCCCCCATGTATTCAACTTCGCCCAGATCACCGAACTGCTGGTGAGCGAAGGCGCGGCGGCTCAGGTCGCGGACGGCGACGCGCTCGCCCGCTGCATGGCCGACTGGCTGTCGGATGCCGCCGCCCGCGCGCGCATCGGAGAGAACGGCCGCCGGGTGGTGGAGCAGAACCGCGGCACCTTGCAGCGTCTGGTCGCGCTGATCGAGGACAGCCGCCCCGGCGGACACGGCGCACCCCGTGGGGGCGCGCCCCGGGTTCAATAGGTCGCCATCGAGGAATCGACGTCCCGCGCCCAAGCCGCCACGCCGCCGTCGAGATTGATCACGTGGGAGAAGCCCCGATGATCGAGGAAGAGCGCAACCTGTTGGCTGCGAATGCCGTGATGGCAGATGACCACGGTCTCCCGCTCAGGGTCGAGCTGGTCCAGGCTGGCCACGACGTGTCGCATCGGCAGTAGGCGGCTGCCGTCGAGCCGGCAGATATTGAACTCCCACGGCTCACGCACATCGAGCAGCAACGGTTTTTCCCCGGCCTCCAGGAGCCGGGTGTGGAGCTCGCGCGCGGTCATCTGGCGCATGTCGGTATCCGCCGCAATTCAGAACTCGAAATGCTCTGCCTCGGGGACATTCTCAAGCGCCGGAACGCTGGTCTCGAACAGGCCGTCGCGATGGAACTCCTGGGTCGCGACCCGCGTCACGACCATTGCCTCCATCAGCGGGTCCTCTCCTACGATGGCGAAGAGACGCCCGTGCAGGGCAAGCTGCTCCTGCAGGGAGGACAGCAGCGCATCGTCCGGCAGAGAGCCGGTAACGGCGATGACGTCAAAGGGATTGCCGTCCACCTCGCCGGCCAGGGCGTCTCCCACCCGCACCTCGAAGTGCCGCATGTTCAGTGACTCGAGCGTGGCGCGGGCCTGCTCCGCCAGCTCCTGGTGGAGCTCTAGGCTCACCACCCGGGCACCCAGCCCCGCGAGACAACCGGTGACGTAGCCCGTTCCGGTACCGATCTCCAGAATACGGTCGTCCGGTCGGATCTGGAGTGCCTGCAGCATGCGGCCGACCACCGGGGGGGCGAGCATGACCTGTCCGGCGGCTATGGGTATCTCGATATCCGCATAGGCCAGACTCCGGTAGCCGTCCGGGACGAATCGCTCGCGCGGGACCCGCGCCAAGACCTCCAGAACCCGCGGGTCAGAGACCCCCCAGGGGCGGACCTGCTGCTCAACCATGTTGAAGTGGGCGCGTTCGACACTGGTATCCATGGGGCGATTCACCGAAATGACCACGGTTGCATGTGGGATGGAAAGGCTACGTATTATAGCCGCGGACAGCAAGCAGGCGTTGTCCGCGGGAAGGTCGATTCGAGACGACGGAACCTGCCCGATCGCAATCTGAATCGCGAAAACCGGATAGAGTTGGAGCCGCGCCGACCAATCCGGCTACAATCCCGACCCCGCTACGCGGTTTTCAAGAAGTCGGCCATGTCACGCCCTCGGATCGGCACTGCGAATTCGTCGACCAAACGGCATGCCCAGGAGACCCGGTGAACCCGTGGCGGTTTGGTTTCACTGAATTTTCAACAACTAGGAGACACAGATGTCCCTCATGAAACGATCGCTTGCCGAGTTCGTCGGCACCTTCTGGCTGGTTCTCGGAGGCTGCGGAGCCGCGGTCTTCGCCGCCGGCGTTCCGGATGTCGGCATCGGCTACCTGGGCGTCGCATTCGCCTTCGGCCTTACCGTGCTCACCATGGCCTATGCCATCGGCCACATCTCGGGCTGCCACCTGAACCCGGCGGTTTCCGTCGGCCTGGCGATGGGCGGGCGCTTCAGCTTCGCCGACCTCCCGATGTACGTGATCGCCCAGACGCTGGGGGCCATCCTGGCTGCCTTCCTGATCCTCTTCGTCGCCAGCGACATGGGCACCGCCAAGGAAGGGCAGGCCGTGTTCGAGCTGGGCGCGAGCAGCCTGGCGGTGAACGGCTATGGCGAACTCTCGCCCCAGGGCTATGGCCTCACCGCGGGGTTTGTGACCGAGGTCGTGATGACCGCCATGTTCCTGTTCATCATCCTCGGCGTCACCGACAAGCGCGGCACCGCCGTGGCGGGCGGGCTGGCCATCGGCCTCGCCCTGACCCTGATCCACCTGATCTCCATCCCGGTGACCAACACCTCGGTGAACCCCGCCCGCAGCACCGGCCCGGCCCTGGCGCTCGCCATGTCCGGGGAGGCCAAGGCACTCGGACAGCTGTGGCTGTTCTGGGTCGCGCCCATCATCGGCGCCCTGATCGGCGCCGTGGTCTACCGCGCAATCGGCGGTGACGGCACCTCCGACTAGGCCCTCGACCGGCCCGCGGCGATACCGCGGGCCGGTCAAGATCAGATCAGCCCGGCGAAGGGCTGCACCAGCACCCGATCGCCCGGCTCCAGGTCCCCCTGTTCCTCCGGCAGCACCACGAAGCAATCCGCCAGGCTCATGGAGCGCAGCACCCCCGAGCCCTGACGCCCTGCCAGCTCCACGGTCAACCCGCCATCGGCTCCCCGACCCAGCACACCGCGCGGGAACTCCGTTCTGCCGGGACGCTTGCGCAATCGGCTAACGCACTCCGCCGAGAATAGCAGCGGCGGCTCCTCCCGCCCGGTCATGAGCTTGACCAGGGCCGGCCGCGCGAATTGATAGAAGGTCACCATCACCGCCACCGGATTGCCCGGCAGGCCGAAGAAGAGGGCGTTCTCGACGTGGCCGAAGGTCAGGGGCCGCCCGGGCTTCATCGCGATCTTCCAGAAGCTCACCCGGCCGATGCGAGCCAGTAACCCGCGAACATAATCCGCCTCGCCGACGGACACGCCGCCGGAGGTAATGACCACATCCGCATCGGCCGCCGCAAGCCGCAGGGCCGTCTCCAACAAGTCTGGATCGTCCCGGACCACCCCGAGATCCAGCACATCCACGCCCAGGCGCGCGAGCATCCCGTAAAGGGTATAGCGGTTGCTGTCGTAGACCTCCCCTTCACCCAGCACTTGGCCGACGGAGCGCAGCTCGTCCCCGGTCGAGAAAAAGGCCACCCGCGGACGGCGGCGCACCGCGACCTCTGCGATACCCAGGGAGGCAAGGAGCCCGAGGTCCGCCGGGGTCAGGGTGCGCCCGGACTCGAAAACGGCGTCGCCGGCGGCGATGTCCTCACCCGCCTGACGCACGTTCTGCCCCGTCCTCTGGCCTGCGGCGAATCGCACCCGCCCGCCCGACTCCGCTGCCTGCTCCTGCATCACCACCGTCTCCGTCCCCGCCGGCATGGGCGCCCCGGTCATGATGCGCACGCACTGTCCCTGCCCCACCTCGCTGCGAAAGGGGTGTCCCGCCAGGGCCTCGCCAGCGAGGGCCAGCTCGGTCGTGCCCCGCGGCGAGAGGCTCGCGCCCGCCAGAGCGTAGCCGTCCATCGCCGAGTTGGTGTGGGAAGGGACGTTCGCTGGCGACACCACCGCCTCGGCCAGTGTCCGGCCCAGGGCGTCGCGCAGCGCGAGGCGCTGGCTGAAGGCGATGGGGACGATCTGCTCCAGGATGCGGCGCCGCGCCTCGTCCACGCTCAGGGATCCGGGATCCCGATCGTCGGCGCAACTCGGCTGCGGGAGGATGTCGGAAGGCATATTTCGGTTCTCCTCGGTGACGTCACCCGAGCGGCCCGCGCCCGGCTGCTTGCTATCCGTTCCCGGACGACCTATTTACTCCGGGGTGAGTCCTGCGATCAACGCCGTGTCGTGATCGGCCACGCAGGACCGACACCTCACCGTCAATGATAAACAGATCGACCCACCAAGTCGGAGGTTCCACCACAATGACGAAGCTATTTCCGTCTGTACTATTCGCCGCCGCGGTATCGACTACCCCCCTCGCCTCGGCCGCGGAAGGCATGAGCGGCATGTCCGGTATGAGCGGCATGGCTGGCATGGCGGGAGCGAGCGCGGTCTCGCGTTATACCAAGCAAAAGGTCGTCTATCACGTCAACAGCTACGGCGCCAAAGAGCAGCAGGCCGCGCTGCGCAACATCCAGAACCACATCAACGCGGTAGGTGCGGCAAACCTGGACCTCAAGGTAGTGATGCACGGCGACGGCCTCTCCCTGTTGCTTACGCCCGACGCCGTTGAGGGCACCAAGATGAAGGAAGGCAACGCCGATCAGGAGATGGAGGCACGCATCGCCGGACTGAAGGACCAGGGCGTGAAGTTCGAGATCTGCGCCAACACCCTCAAGGGCCGGAAAGTCGAGCTCGTGGACCTGTACGACGCCAGCGAGGCGGACGTCGTACCCAGCGGCGTGGCCGAACTGGCGCACCTGCAAGCACAGGGATACACCTACATCAAGCCCTGACCCGCCTTCTCTACCCGAAGCGCCACGGACGGCGCCCCTCCGCGAACGGCCCTACGCGCTTCCCGTCGGCCCGACATCCGTAACGAAAGCTTAAAAGTCTCTTTCATTTCCTGTAGTTATGAGACTATACGCTGTAAGGACTTCGCCAGAGGGCGAGAAGCAGTCCCAAATCCGGCCTATTGCGCCGCCACCAGGGATGTCCAAACACGCATAGCCGCTCAAGAACAAGCTACAGACCATGAAGCTCAGGGCACGGTTGACACGACTCGGTGGACGTTGGGTAAACGCCTCGTTCGTGCGCGAGGCCATCATCCGGCCCGGGCAGGACGCGTCATCCAGGGTGCTGATCGACGGCATGCTTCTGCGGCCGGATGATGCCGAAACGACGCACTACGAGATTTTTGAAGCGACGGAAGAAGAGGTCGCCATGCTGTGCCGTTGCGGGTACCACTTCGCTTTAGCGGAACGATAGCGATCCGCCTGATCCGGCCGTCTATCCCTCTCCAGGCCCCGCTCGAGATCTGCCGCAACCCGATTCAAGACGATCGCGATCCATGTTGAGGCTCTCCGAGAGAGACGACCAGCCGCCGTACCCGCCAAAGTCGTCTCTAAGCCCGAAGCCTCCCGATCTCACCGCACCGGATTCCACTCCTCGGTTTCTCGGTTGGCGACGTCGTAACGCAGAATGCGGCCATTGTTGGTGTCGGCGATCAGGACCTGGCCGCCGACAACCGCCAGCCCGCCGGGCTCGTTCATCCTCCGGCCCTCGCCCCCGTCATCCTTCCCGGGCCGCCCGTCCCCGAGCAGGCTGGTCAGCTTGCGGCCATCCGGATCCAGGCGCTTGAGCTTGTGATTGTAGGTATCCGCCACGAGCAGGCTGCCGTCGCCGGCGATGGCGACCCCGAGCGGGTGCTGAAGCCGCGCCTTGGCCAGGTCGCCGTCCCTGTCACCGAAGTCGAACAGACCGCTTCCGACCAGGGTCCGCACGCGGCCCTCGGCCAGGTCGATCTCGCGGATCGCGGAGGACTCGGGATCGGCGACGTAGAGCTTGCCGTCCCCTAAGGCCAGACCGCTCGGCTGGCTGAAGGTGGCGTTCGCCAGGGGACCGTCTGCGATACCCTCCCGGCCCGACCCCGCGAAGGGCGCTAGCGTGCGAGCATTCAGGTCGAGGCGCCAGATCTGGTGCTCCCCGGCCATGGCGATGTAGAGGGAGTCGCCATCCAGCGCCAGGTCCCAGGGCGAGCGCAGATTCGCCGCCAGGGGCTCAGTGCCTTCGGGCTCGCGCAAGCCCATCTTGCCGGACCCCGCGATCGTGGTCACTTCTCCCGCGGCCAGGTCCACTCGGCGGATGGCGTGGTTTCCCGTATCGGCCACATAGAGGATGCCGCCGGGGGCGAAGGCGAGCCCGCGGGGCGCCCGGAAACGGGCCGCCGCGAGGACGCCGTCCTCGAAACCCGGCTCCCGCCCGCCCACCTCATGAAGGACCTTGCCCTCTCGCGTCGTCACCAGAATGCGGTTGAGCAGAGTGTCGCTGACGGCGACCCGGTCCTTGCCCACCACGATCTTCTCGGGGGCGGCGAACCAGCCGCTGCCTTGGTCTGCCTGGGGGAGACTCAGCGCGATGGGCGTCTCGTCGATGGCATCCGGATACAGCGCCAGCAGCTTCTCGATGGCCCGGCCGAGGCGTCCCTCATGGCCCTCGCCGGCGACATCGCCGACATAGCCGCCGAGCGGATCGATCACCGCCAGGGTCGGCCAGGCGCGCACCCCATAGGCGCGCATCATGCGAAACTCCGGATCGTTGACCACCGGCTCCGCGCGCTGATAGCGGACGAGCACCTCCCGCAGCGTCTCGGGATTGGCCTCGTTGTCGAACTTCGGCGAGTGCACCCCGATCACCGCCAGCTTGTTGCCGAAACGCTCCCGCAGCCGGGCCAGCTCGTCCATGACATGAATACAGTTGATGCAGCCGTAGGTCCAGAAGTCCAGAATCACGACCTTGCCGCGCAGGTCGGCGAGGCTCAGGGGACGCTCCACGTTCAGCCATTGCAGCCCGGCGGGGAAGTCCGGTGCCGGAGGGAACTCCGACCCGCGTTCCGCGCAGGCGGCGAGTGGGAGAAGCAGGAGCAGCGCGGCCTTAAGCCAGTGGATTGGTATCATGTCGATGTAGTCGCGTCTGGTTGACTGCGGGCAGGGCGATCGAAACCTGATCAGAGTGACCGCGCCCGGAACCGGAAGTTTTCATCCCCCCGCTCGGCAAGGCGAGATTCCCTTACCAGGATACATCGAGGTGTGAATGAGCGAGACAGATCAAACGCCGGAAAGAACTGAGATCGAGCTGGTCAGGCAGGCGCTGGAGAAAAGCAAGTCCAAGCGCATTCGCAAGATCCTGCAGGAGATGCACCCAGCCAAGGTCGCGAGCCTGATCGAGTCGCTGGAGTTCGGGCAACGGATCGCGGTATGGCAGCAGGTCGCCGACGACGCCGAGCAAGCCGTGCTCGCCCATCTAGGCGAGGATCTGCGCGGTTCTCTCACCCAGGACCCGGAGGACGCGGCGGAGTCCCTGGAACCCGAGGCGCCAAGCCCACTACCCAGATCGCGCGGCTGCGCGATGCGCTGGAGCGGGGAAAGCTCAAGCGGGTCGGGCGCATGCTGCGCCAGATCCACCCGGCGAAGGCGGCGGGGCTGCTGGAATCATTGCCGCCCCGCGAGCGCTCCGCGGCCTGGGAAATGGTGGACAGCGAGCGCGCTGGACGCATCCTCGCCCACCTGCACCAGGAGGTTCGCGCGCGCCTCGCGCTCGAGATGGACCGGGAAGACCTGATCACGGCCGCGCGGAGCCTGGACCTGGACGACCTGGTCGACCTGATCCAGGACCTGCCGACCGAGAACGGCCGGGAACTGCTGCGCGCCATGGATCTGCGCGAGCGCGAGCAGCTCGAGGCCATGCTGTCCTACCCCGAAGACAGCGCAGGCGGGCTCATGAACACCGATCAGATATCGGTGCGCGCGGGACTGCGCGTCGGCTCGGTGCTGCGCTACCTGCGCCTGCTCGAGGATCTGCCCGATCACACCGACAAGCTCATGGTGGTCGACCGCCAGAACCGTTACCAGGGGGTGCTGAGGGTGCGCCGCCTGCTCACCAGCCGCCCGGAGCAACGGGTGAAGCAGGTGATGGACACCGAGTTTCCGGCCATCCCCGCTGACCTTCCGAGCCGCGAGGTGGCGCGGCGCTTCGAGGACCTGGACTTGATCTCCGCGCCGGTGATGGATGCCGATGGACGCCTGCTCGGGCGCATCACCGTGGACGACGTGGTGGACGTGATTCGGGAGGAGTCGGAGCGCTCGCTGATGAACATGGCGGGGCTGGACGAGGAGGACGACATGTTCGCCCCGGTGCTCACCAGCGCGCGGCGGCGGGCGGTCTGGCTGGGCATCAACCTGGTGACGGCCTTTCTCGCGGCCTGGGTCATCGGCCTGTTCGAGGGCACCCTGGAGAAGGTGGTCGCGCTGGCGGTGCTGATGCCCATCGTGGCCAGCATGGGCGGCATCGCCGGCAGCCAGACCCTGACCCTGGTGATCCGGGGGCTTGCGCTCGGGACACGTGGAGAGAGGCAATGCCACCATCCTGCTGTGGAAGGAGTTCGGCATCGGGGCGCTGAACGGGCTGATCTGGGCGCTGGTCGTCGCCGCCCTTGCCATCCTCTGGTTCGGGAGCTGGGAGATTGGCGGCATCATCGCAGCTGCCATCCTGCTCAACCTGCTGTGCGCCGCCCTGGCGGGCGTGGCCATTCCCTTGATCATGCGCCGCTTCGGCATCGACCCCGCGCTGGCCGGGAGCGTAATCCTGACCACTGTCACGGACGTGGTGGGCTTCTTCGCCTTCCTTGGCCTTGCCACCCTGGTGCTGCTATAAGTCCAGCCGGATCAGCGTGATGACCCGAACCCGCCTCTACCACCGGCCCGTTCACCCACACTGCGAGACCACCACAAGACCGGTGGAGTGGCGAAGAATGAACTCGACCCCTTGCCGAAGATGGGAGCTCGACCCACAAGGTCTGCAATTCGGCGATGCTGCCGATGCAGACGAAAAGGGCTTCCCTAATCTACTTTTTCGTGCCTCGGCGTCTGCGCATCCACATCGACGGTGTACCGCTACAAAACATGCGGCGTAGCCACGATCGCGGAAAAGTGCCCCGAGCGGAAAGATTTCCCGTACGGCCCCTACATCACCTCGCAAAGAAATTCGCCCAAGTCCTTATCGGCGCCAAGGATATGCCCGGTCAACCAATGCTCCAAAAACTTGAGATCTTCATTCAAGACCGATTCGCCCTCCTGCCGGTAACTTTCGCTGCAACGTCTTTGAGAATCCGCCACCGACAACCTTACTCCCTGCAGCAAAATGCCCAGCGGAGCTGGGCAGGCTTGTAGACGCGATAAGCCGCGTTTGGGCGTCACCTCGGCCGGATGGCGGTCGCAAAGCAGCGGTGAATGTTCACCTGTTACGCCAAGATCGGCTTACGGATGGTGAGCGCCTCAAAACGTCCGGCTTTTCCGTCAGCGTACCGCCGAAGGAAGTTGAGATGGTCGACACGATCAACCTCATTCGGTCAGGTACCCGGTAACGTCCAGCACCAGATGCACCGCGAGGTTGGTGAAGTTGTAGACATTGAGATCGTAGTCACAGGTCGCTGCGGCCGGATCACACAGGGGTACCAGCACGCCGTTGGCCACGGCGGTGGCGTCTGACATGTAGTTGATGGTGGAGGCCGTCGGCTGGCTCTCACCATAGGGATAGAGAGTCAAGTAGCCGCTGGTGCCGCTGCCCAGTGGGCGCACGGCCGTGACGTTGACGAACACGCCCGTTGCCGCGGCGGGCACGCCGCAGTCGGCTTCTCCGCCCTGGCCGGTGATCAGGGCACCGGTCACGAAGAAGGGCACGGTCTCTCCAGGGGCGAGGCGATCCCCGGAGAAGGTGGAAAGCTGCGGGTCGGCGGTACGGGTGTCGACCGCACGGCACGGCGACACGGTGTGGATGACGTAGGGGCCACCCGCCTGGGCCGCGGGGTTGAAGGTGAACGAAGCCAGCAGGGTGCTGATGAATCCATATCGAGTCAGTGTGCGCATGTGTTTCTCCCAAAAGCTGATCAAGGCGCCGACGCGGCGAGGTATCCGGTGACATCGATCACCAGGTGCGCCGCGAGGCTGGTGTAGTTGTAGACGTTGAGATCGTAGTCACAGGTCGCTGCTGCCGGATCACACAGGGGCACCAGCACGCCGTTGGCCAAGGCGGTGATGTCTGCCGGGTAGTTGACGGTCGAGGCGAGCGGTCGGCTCTCGCCGTAGGGATAGACCGTCAGATAGTTGCTCATCGCGCTGCCTTGCGGAAGGACCGCGACGACGTTGGCGAACACCCCGGTGGCCTCGGGGGGGATGCCGCAAATCGCCGCTCCACCCTGACCGTTGATCAGGTTTCCGGTGACGTAGAACGACACCGTCTCTCCGGGGGCCAGACGATCCCCGGAGAAGGTGGAAAGCTGCGGGTCGGCGCCGCGGGTGTCGACCACCCGGCAGGGAGAAACGGTGTAGACCTTCTGCCGCGGCAGCGCACCGCCGCTGTCGTCGTCGAGGATGATGGCCCTGGCGGTTGCGGTGTTGGAGTCGGCGCTGGTCAGTTGCAGACCAAAGCTCTCGGTGCTCTCGGGGGTATTGTCGTCGGTGATTGGCACCGAGACGGTCTTCTGCGTTTGTCCCTGGGTATAGGTCAGCGTGCCGGCCGTGGTCGTGTAGTCGCTGCCGGCCACGGCGCTGCCGTCCTGGGTCTGGTAGCTCACCACCACCGATTCCCCGGCACCGGGCGCCGGCGAGAGATTCACGGTGAACACGGCGGCTCCGGCACCCTCGTTGACCGCCACATTGCCGACGCTGAGCACGTAGTCCGCGTTACCGCCGGCGCCCTCCGCCAGGGTATGGATCTGGTCGGCTTGGAGGTTCATGAAGGTATCGACCAGACCGCTTGGCCAGTGCACCTGGAGGTCGACGGTGGTGTTCTGCGCCAGACCGAAGTGGATGCGCGGGAAGTTCTGGGATTTCTTGTGCGCCCCGTTACCGTTCTCCCTGAGCTGGATCTTGCCGTCAGGGGTGATGGCATAGACGATGGCGCCGATGCCGTCGCGGTTGGAGGTGACGCCCTCGAGATCGGCCTGAATCCAGTGGTTGCCGCTGCCGCCGGTGTTGCGGAAGAGCTGCATCTGTCCGGCATAAGAGAACGGCCGGAACAGATGGCCGTTGGTGACCAGCACATCGAGCCGGCCGTCGTTGTCGTAATCGCCCAGGCTGACAGTATCCGCCCGCCCTTCGGGCATCTGGCCCTCGGCGCCGCCGGCCAACGGCACGGGCACCAGGGTTCCATCGCCCTGGTTCTCGTAGACGACGTTGGGCAGGTTGGACAAGTCGCCCGTGCAGGCGACGTAGACGTCGAGATCCATGTCGTTGTCCAGATCGCCCGCCACGGCCGAACCGCAGGAGCGATTGACGGCCTGGATCAGGTTCGACCTGTCCACCAACTGGTGGCTGGCATTTTGGAGGAACAGGTAGGGTGAGCCGCCCGTCGGCTGTCCGAGAAGAGCGCCGCCCACCGTGCTGAGCTGGGAAACAGAGGTCGAGGCGCGGACGACCATGCCGATCATCCAGGAATCGATGCCCGAGAACCGCACCTGCCACTGGCCGTCGACGACGCCGATGTAGACCCCCCTGGTCACACTGGGATCACGCGGCGCGATCCCCTGCGCCTGATCGGCCGTCAAGGTGAACACGACATGACGCGGGGCCTGGCCGGGAAGCTGCCCCGGATAGGTCAGCTGGTAGCTGCTGTCGGCTGGATTCGTGCCCGCGGCGCCGATGAAGATCTCTTCGACCGCCGTCCACCAGTCGAACTCGAAGGTTACGGCGCCTACCGCGTTGAAGTTGTACCCAGCATCGAAAGCGACGTTGGAGTCGAACCAGGAGTGAATCACGCGGTCGCCGACAGGGCTCACCACGTTCGTTGCCGATGAGCCGCCCGGGCCGAAGACGTCGCTCAGCAGATCGCCGTTGAAGTCGCCGACCGCGAGGTCGTAGGGCCAGGCGATGTAGAGGTCGTTTCCGATTACGCTGTTCAGCTCCTGGAATGGCAGCTGGGTGACGTCCCACACCCGCTGCACCTTCGCTGAATCGGAGCAGATGACGTCCTGAACCCCGTCTCCGGTCAGCTCGATCAACACGGCGTGCTGGCAGGCGACGTCATTGATCAGGTCCACGCCGGTGGACTCGTCGATGACGAACAGGGGCGAGCCGTCCGGGGCGGTTTGCTGACGGAACATGGCGGTGGGCGTACGGTAGGCACGGTAATTGTCCCTGGCCGTGATGAGCACGTCGAGCATGCCGTCCGCGGGAGGGATATCGAAGAACAGCGGTTCGCGCCCGCCGGTGGGCATGCGCCCGGCCCGGGCCCAAGTCTCCGGGTACGTGAACCCAAGCTCACCCCCGCGATTGTCGAAAGTCCCCGCACCTAAGTTCTCCCACATCGGGAAGATGTAACCCGCTCCCGTAACCTCCATGAGGTCCTTGTCGCCATCGTTGTCCCAATCGACCGAGCCGATGCCGTGGGTGTCCGGGTTCCAGTCTCCCAACGGCACCTTGCCCCCGTCCGGAATGGTGGCGGTACCCGTCAGGACCTGATCCGCAAGGTCAGTGAACTGACGACCGCCGGCGGCCACCGGGCCGCCAGGCTGATTGAAGTAGAACACCGCGGGTGTCCACTGATGCATGTCGGCGTAGATGTCGGCATAACCGTCGCCGTTGGCATCCATGAATCCGGTGCCGTACGTCTCACCGCTAGCGGTGATCCCAGCCAATGAGCTTACGTCTTGGAATTGGATCTCGGCAAAGGCGGCCGAGGTGCCAAGGGTCAGCATTACCGCCGCTGCCCGCGCAAACGACAGAGCATGGCGCATCAGGATATTCACCAAGTCCTCCTCCTAATCTAGCGATCCCGGCAGGATCAGTCAGTCCGTATCGGGGGAAAGTGCCGCACCGACCGCTGCAAATTACAGGCCAACGTTGCGTCCGTGACTCGAACCCTACGGCAATCCACTGATTCAAACTTCCATTCGAGGTCTTTCCCACACAGTCCGCCGCCCACCGTTCGGGTTTCGCAGGGACCCGCCTTGTGCACTAATCGCCCGAAACGTGAGGACCGCAGCCAAAATGATCGAGCCGAGGAGTTGACGTGGAAGAACGACGCCCTGTCCAAGTGGTTCCCCTCCTTTACAGTTCAGGGTTTCACGAACGGATCCGATCTGCGCGCCGGATCAGATCACCGTGCCGGGACGCCGCACAATGGACGATGTACCCACGGGGAGGCGGCCTTGCGCACCACCTGTTCGGCGCATCGCGTCGGCACGCGACTCAGGAGCAGCGAGCGCCAAGCTGCGTCCGTTGCCCGATCCTGCGGACGGTTGGATTCTTAAAGTGGTTTCCGGCACTGGGAACCAGCGCTGGTGGTCCCGATAGCGCACCTCGGCACGCAGGAGGAGCGCGGCAAAGAAAACTTGCCGGTCGTCCCGCCTTTCCCTTGACGGGACCAAGCTCGGCACGCTTGAAATCTTCTGCCACGACCGGCCTGACGGAAGACAGGGGATTCGCCCGCGCTCACACCGCCTCATACGGCACATAGTGCGGCTGGAACATCCGTTCGCGGATGAAGGACTCGAGGTCGTCCGGGGGCTCGATGCCGGCGAGGCCTTGGTCGAAGGCGACCTCGCACACGGCGGCGGCGATGCGGGTGGAGATCTCCCGGATCAGGGCGAGGTCTGGGTACAGGCGTCCCACCCCCAAACTATCCTCCCCCACCTGCTCGGCCAGGGTGCGCGCGGCGGCGTAAAACATGGTGTCCGTCACCCGCCGCGCCCGGCAGCTCAGCGCACCCATCCCGACCCCGGGGAAGATGTACATGTTGTTGCACTGCCCGGGTACGAACAAGTGCCCGCCGCGGGCGACCGGTTGGAAGGGACTGCCGCTCGCGAAAATCGCCGCCCCCTCGGTCCATTCGTATGCCTGCTCGGCGGTGCACTCGGCCTTCGCGGTGGGGTTGGAGAGGGAAAAGACGATGGGCCGCGCGCAGTGGCGGGTCAGCTCACGCAGCGCCTCCTCGGTGAAGGCACCCGGCTGGCCACACACGCCGATCAGGACCGTAGGGCGCACGTGGCGGATGACCTCGACCAAACCGGTCAGCGGCGGCGCTTCGCGAGCGAAGGGGCGCTTGTGCTCGGGCAGGGAGGCGAGGCGTTCGCGGGTGACAAGGCCCTTGGTGTCCAGCATCCAGATACGCTCGCGGGCCTGCTCCAGGGTCAGCCCGCCCGCCTGCATCATGCCGGCGGCGATGGCGTCGGCGATGCCGCGCGCGGCGGAGCCCGCTCCCAGGAATACCACCCGCTGGTCGGCCAGTGTCTGCCCAGTGATGCGCAGGGCGCTCAGGATCCCGGCTAGGGCGACGGCCCCGGTGCCCTGAATGTCATCGTTGAAGCACAGGATATCGTCGCGGTAGCGCGCGAGCAGAGGGAAGGCATGGTCGTTGGAGAAGTCCTCGAACTGAATCAGGGCGCGGGGCCAGCGTTTGTGCACAGCGCCCACAAAGGCGTCCACCGCCGCATAGTACGCATCTCCGGTCAGACGCGGGATGCGTTCGCCCAGATACAGCGGATCCTCGCGCAGGGCGGCATCGTTGGTGCCGAGGTCGAGCATCACCGGTAGGGTGCGATACGGGTAGACGCCGGCACCCACCACGTAGAGGGAGAGCTTGCCGATGGGGATACCCATGCCGTTCGCGCCAAGGTCCCCCAGGCCCAGGATGCGGCTGCCGTCGGTGACTACGACGATGTCGACCTCCTCCTCCGGCCAGTTGTGCACCATGTCGTCGAAGCAGGGTACCTCCGCCGCGCTGAAGTACATGCCCCGGGCGCGCCGGTAGATGTGGCCAAAGTGGCTGCACGCCTTGCCGACCGTGGGGGTGTAGACGATGGGGGTGAGCTCACGCAGGTGGGTGAGCAGGACCCGGAAGTAGAGGGTCTCGTTGCGGTCGTGCAGGGTCTCCAGGTGGATGTAACGCTCCAGGTCGTTCGCCTGGCGGTGGAAGTTCTCCATCACGCGCGTCACCTGGTCGTCGATGCTGACGACTTGGGGCGGCACCAGGCCGCGGATGCGCAAGGCGTCACGTTCGCTGTCTGGGAATCCGCTGCCCTTGTTCAGCATCGGGTCGCACAGCACCTCCTTCCCGCGTTTGGTCACAGGTAAGATCGGGTCGTCCAAGGAATCGATCTGATGGCGTTTGACTTGGGTGGTCACGGCGGTCTCCTCATGAGCGTTCGCGCAGGTCCACGGGGTTCACTCCTGGTGAGCGCGACGGGCGACCCCCGCACCATGACCATAGGCGCTGCCGTGGGTATCCCCGTTGACCCGCGTCAGCTTTTCGGCGGGTGGGTGCCGGGCCGTGCGGGCGTCCAGCCGGCGCTGGCCGGAAGCGTAGGACTGACCACGGTCACGGACGTGGTGGGCTTCTTCGCCTTCCTCGGTCTCGCTACCCTGGTGCTGCTATAAGTCCAGCCGGATAAGCGTGATGACCCAAACCCGCCTCCACCACTGGCCCGCTCACCCACACCAAGGGACCACCGCAAGACCGGTGGCGTGTCGAAGCCTGCACTCGACCCGTTGCCGAAGATGGGAGCCCGACCCTTAGGGTCCGCAATGTGGCGGAAACGGTCGTTGACACCGCCTTGCTCAGCTGGCGCAACCGGCCATTAAGGGACATCAGCCCTAAAGCCAGCGATTTCCTCGTTGCGCTGATTGCGGAGGTGCGTTTGCCGGCCCGCCCACCGGCGCCTCGCACGCTCCCCCAGAATGCGAATCGTCAACAACTACGCCAAGCCCCGGACGTAGAATCCATGCGACGGTCGGAGTCCGACCACTGGCGTCAGGATAATCGGCTCTCGACACGAACAGACACCAATCCCAGGAGGATGTCTATGCATCGGATCAGCAGGCAGGCGGAGGACTTGACGAGGCTTTCATCCGCATTCGACGAGGTGCGCAAAGCCTTGCGATACCACACGGAGTCGGGGTTCACCATGGAGGAGGCCAACGGCTACGCCCAGCAGCTCGACGACGTTGGGGAAATCCTGTTCCCCGCGTGGCGCGAGCGCCTTGACGGTGCCAGCTATCAAGTGTACCTGGACTGCAACCCGCGGATGGGCGGCTACGTCAAGGTGCGGATTGCCAAAGAGGGTGCTGACCCCGTGGTGGTCTTCGCGGAGTCCTACGCCCGCTTCAACTCGGAGATGTGCGACGGCTCCTGCTACCAGTACGTGTACCAAAAGGTCCTGTGCTACCAGGACGCTCTGGAATCCGGCCGCGTGGCGCTCTAGCCCTGCGGGGTCCGAAGCGACAGGCTTTGCAGCGGCCGCGAATAGGCTCCGTATGCGGCACCGGCTAGCGGGTATTACTGGGCCACGATCATAGGGCGGGGCCTGGATCGACAGGAAGGAAAAGTCCAGACGCCCGGCGGGCGGGATGGGGGAACGCGGGGTAGTTTTACGTCGGTTTTCGGTTGCGTAACTGCTGCCGCAAACCCAAGGTTCGACGTCTCTCCAGGGTCGTGAGCCGTCTATGGCCTCATCGAAGCGAATGTCTGCAATGAGGATATCGCTTTTCCCGCGGCAGACGGATGTACCACCTGATTCTCGGCGGGGACGGCCAATAACTCGACTCCCATACCCGATTCACCCGAGCCGAGTGAAACCCTCAACGTGAATTCACTCCCTCTGCCTTCAGGACCCCGGGCTCAAATCGCTCCGTCAAGGATAATTCGCAAATCAATTTGCGGGAGCATGCGAATACCGGCGAATGCTGACGAAGATCACCTTAGGCCCTATCGTTGCCTCCAAGTCATTCGCGTTTTCCTACAATCACCTACCATTCAATTGGATTGTGCGGGCCTAGGAGGCATCGAAATGAAAACGATTCTCACATCCATCGCAGCAGCAGCCGTTGCCCTGCTCATCACTGCACCGGCAATCTCGCATCACATGGCGGAAGGCGTTGTTACGGACGACGTGTATGAGATGATCGACGAGAACCTCATTCTCGCGGATTCTCCGCATCTGGAAGTGGATTTGTCCACGATCGGCACTGGCTCAGATATGACGAGGGTGCTTACCGTAACGGTATCAAGCGGGTTCGAGGACGAGGTAATTCAAGCGCTTGCCGACGCGATGGGTCAAGCAAGCCAAGAGGAATCGTCCAGCGACCAGGCCATCGCCCGAGGCGCCCGAGAAGTGACTCGGGAATCATCTCTCGACATCGAGGTCTCTGATCCGAACCCGGACGGGCTTGTCACGGTGACGGTCTCCGAGGGCATCGGGCAGGGTGCAAGCCAAATGCAATAGTTCATGCTGTCCGCTTGGGGCTGCTCCGCCCGGCAAGGCTGCTCTCGTGAACGCAAACCCCGCTTGGGCGGGGTTTTTTCCGGCCCTGGCAGGTGGCGGTTGGTCGCCTGTCACCGGAGCGCGGCGTAAGGAAGGCTTACGTTCCGGCGTGGGCAGTAATCCTCCCGATCTCTCCTCCTGAACGGCTGCTAGTGTACTGCGCCAGTCTGTTTGGCACTTATAACGACGAAGGGAACGCGTCCCAAAATTCCCGGAAACTATTGCTGGCAGCCAAGTTTCCGCCCGTTCGTCGGGTTGGGAAGATCCAAATCAGGAAAAATCGCGGATGTGCATGCCTCCGATAAGTTCCGCAATTTCGAGCGCACTACACTAGCGATGCAGACGAACAGGGCTTCCCTAATCTACGTTTTTCAGGCCTCGGCGTCTGCGCATCCATATCGACGGTCTACCGCCATACATCATGCGGCGTAGCCACCATCGCGGAAAAATGGCCCGAGAGGAAAGGTTTCCCGTACGGACCCTACATCACCTCGCAAAGAAATTCGCCCAAGTCCTTATCGGCGCCAAGGATATGCCCGGTCAACCAATGCTCCAGAAACTTGAGATCTTCACTCAAGACCGATTCGCCCTCCTGCCGTAACTTTCGCTGCAGCGTCTTGACGCTTTCGATTAACTCCTGATGCTCCGTCTTGTGTTGCAACGAACCGCCGTAGCCATACTTCAGCATCAATCGCTCTTCGTGCCTAAAGTGCCAGACCGTGCAACTTATCAGCTCCTCCATCACCGCCTCGATATAGGTTGTCGCATCTTTTTCCTCTACAGAGTGATTGAGGGTATTAAAAAGGTCGACAAGCCTGCGGTGATCTTCATCGATTTCCGGTACATCGACACTGAGCGTATTATCCCAAACGATATCTTTCATGGGGTCTTAACCTGAGGGAATTTGACTAGTTACGTTGAAGATTGTTACCTGCGAGAAAATAGCGCGTCGGCTAAACCGGAGGCTACCCGAAGCCAGGCTTCCGCCCCCGAAAGAGCCTGCCTCATTTGCAGCTTGAACAAAAAATTCGGAGATGCGCCTCTCGCTGGAGCTGATTGCCTGCATCCCCGCGCATCGGGTCGTCACAGGAGCCTACACCAGCTACTCGCTCGAGGCATCCGCGCTATCCGGGTTCGGCCGGACAGCGACCATTGCCTCCAAGAATCTGACATCTACCCGTAGCGGCTGATGAGCATCCATACCAGAGTGACGAACTCCTGCCGATTGAGGCGCGGTTCGCCCAGCAACACCAGCATGAATCGCTCATCGCCGACGAATAGGGGCCAGGCGCCGATACGGCTGGCTCCGTAGGCGTCGACCGCTGCCCAGCCTTGAACTGGCAAGCGTAGACTCTTCGCCAAGCGGGAGTAGTGTCGCAATTGCACGGAGACCAGGTCCGCGCTCAGTGCCGACAGCGCCTCGGCGGTCTCGTCGTCGAGGCCGCAGCGAGCCAGCGACAATCCGTTCCAATCCACGAGCAGGCCCTTGCCGAGCGAGGAGAGCGCGGGCAGCAGGTCCCGAAGCTCACGACCGATGCCGAAATCCGTTACCTGTCGAGGTTCGCGCTCGCCCTGAACCAAGGACAAGGTCTGCGCTCGGTGCAGCACCTTCAACACACCTTGTCCGTCCGTCATTTCCAACCATTGGCAGAGACTGGACACGTCCGCCAGCGGGCTGGTCCGATGACGCAAAAGGGCGAGCAATAGGCGGCGGATCGGTTCATCGTCGCGGTCGGCCACCGCGAAGAAGGCCCCGGCGGCAGTCGGTAGTAGATAGAGCTGATCGACGAGTCGATACTCGGCCATGCGCGCGGTCATCCAAAGGTTAGATTCGATACTCCAGTTGCCTCGGCAACGGGCGGAGTCTGGCTCCATCTGGGACTTTGAAGTGGATCGGCACCCCCTAGGTGCTCCGTCAAGAGGACTCAGGGGAATGAGGAGGGACCATACCGCGAAAGAACCTTTCCGTATCTTCCCACAGTTGGGGCACCGCAAGCCGACGGCTCAGGCCTTCCACATAGGTCCTGAAAAATGACTCACGCAGGTTCTCACGCCGGTAGAGTCCGATCAGTTCCCGGCACACATCTTCGCGGCCAGGATCGTCTCTGAAAGCTGCCTCGAGAATTGCCTGGGCCGAGGCCCGATCGCCCTTCGCCAGGTGCTCTTGGGCGCGGCGCACCGGGTCCTCGAAGGTACTCGGCGCGTCTTCGCTGACCTCGACGATGGTCGTAATACCGGTTATGCCTTTTGCCAGGAGTGAGCTCACCCCATCCGGTAAGGGTTCCGAGGCCTGCAGGCCGGATATGAGGCGAGCGCAGAGAAACCGATACTGAGCTTTCGGTAGCTTGCCCTCCCATAGCAGGAGCAGGTTCTCGCGCAGTTGCAGCCCCCGTGGCCCGAGGATCAAGAACAGGTCGATCAAGGCGCCGAAACCGGCGTCCCTGTCGCCTAGGGTCCGATACATGAGCGTTCGACGTACGTGGGCGTGGAGGTCACGGGGGTTTCTCTGGATGCGCCTTTCCAGGTGACGCAAATACAGAAGCTGCGATCGCGTGCCGGGGTTCCTGGGGACGAGGCCCCGAGGTTCTGGAAATAGACTCGGCTCGATCGGCAGGGCGTCAGAGGCGGCGTCGTGGGCCGCGCTCTCCGCGTCGTCGTCGTTGATGCACTCGACGATGTGCTCGCTCACTCGCCCCTCGGCCGACCGTACTCAACGATCAAACAGACGCGATTTCGAACGCGCGCCGCCGCCCGGGTGTTCTTCCCATTCACGCCGATCTGTGGAACAGCGCCTGAAAGCGCCTCAGCAGCCCAGGACTCCTCGCTGTGGACGCGCTCGCGATGCGCCATGGGTCATCGGTAAGGTACAGCTCCGCGTTGTGCCGATCCGCGGCTCGTTGCACGCCGCCGGGTTGCGGTAACGCCGACTCCCTCTCGATCAGCAAGACCTCGTCGCAGGCATTACAGAAATCGATCACGGTCTCAGCCGACACCCCGGTTCCCGCGGCAATGGTGGAGATGTCCGCACTCCGCTTCAGCATGAAGCGGGCTATGGCTCGGTATTCGGTGACGCCGGGTACGGTCGTAAAGTCCGGCTTGGCCACCAAGCGCAGCTTGTCCCCGAAGTGACATCCCTCGCGCAATCGGCCCTCTGAGCCGTACAGGGCAGCCAAATACAACAGTCTGCCCAGGCGCCCTTTTTCCCAGCTCGGCAGCGGCTCCCGTGCCCGCGAGGAGCCCATCGGGCGCAGCGTGAACTCGGATGCCAGGGTGCGGAACATCGCGGGGACCAGCGCCCCGTGGGAAGGCGTGGCATAGACTCCTTGGTCCGGGTATATCCATACCGTGGGATACCGCCGGTGCATGATGGCCGTGACCTGCCCCTGATCCATTGCTCTCTTGATGAGGCCCAGCATCCTGGCGACTTCGAAGAACTTCCGCGCCGGTCGATCCTTGTCACCGAGCTCCTTTTCTCCCACTTCTGGCTGCGAAACCGTTCCTTCGATCGTGTTCGCCGCAGGAGTCTGCTCAGACGGCGAGCCGCTTTCGTGCTGCTCAAGCTCAGGCTGAAGCCGGGGCGTGTCCGAAATGGACTTGGTCTCGGCGATCAGGGGTTCGGGGTCGGCCGCTCGATCCTTGTCACCGAGCTCCTTTTCTCCCCCTTCTGGCTGCGAAACCGTTCCTTCGATCATCTTCGTCGCAGGAGTCTGCTCAGACGGCGAGCCGCTTTCGTGCTGCTCAAGCTCAGACTGACGCCCGGGCGTCTCCGAAATGGACTTGGTCTCGGCGGTCGGGGGTTCGGGGTCGGCCGCTCGCTTTTCGTCGGCACTAGGGGGCTGACTGTCCGTGAAGTCGACCGCAACGTTGTCGTCAGCGGTTAACTCCCGCGCCGTTGGCGGTGCCGACACCTTGACGTCGATCGCTGACCGTTTGCTTACCTGGTCTTCAGGCGGCGCGGAGGCGGCCCCGTTCCGGTCTGGGACCGCCGGTGCATAGGCAAGCTCCGCCTGCACCCTGCGCAGCAGTCCGACCAGCGCAGCGTAGGTAACCGGGCGCCGCAGGGTCAGGGTGGCCGAATCCCCGGCTCCACCGTCTGGACTGCAGGCGACGATGCGCGCCGCGTCTTCGGGCGCCGCCAACCGGCTCTGCATCAGTGCCCGGCCGCTGCCGCTCGCGGTATTGGCCAAGACCACATCGGCACTGTCAGGGGTATCGACATAACGCCAGCCGCCGATGTCCAGTCCCGATGCCAGGTCGACGGTGGTTTTGACGTAGGTCGATTCCGATCTATCGAAGCCGACGGTGGCGATTCGGAGCGTCGTCATGGCGTGTATATGCAATACTCCTCTGCGTTGATGGTGATCAAGGCCATCCACAAGGGCCCCTGGTGCGACGCAACACGGGAATGTGGCAGGCCGATCGTTAAGAATCTTAGGTGTCTGTTACATGCAGGTAAAGGACGCTTGGGACCGTCGGGGTTTCGGAGCCGGACCCCGAAGTACCCAGCCGCCCCGCCAGGCGCCATCCAACCACTCCAAGGATGACACTGATTTATTGGCCATCCTGGCCAAAAATCAGACGGAACTGGAAAACGCGGTTTCCCGGTTCCTTCATTTTCAAAGCGTTACACGCGTTGAAAATGGCGGTACATCCTGTACCGCGGGGGATCAACTGCAACCACTGGGGTGAGCAATATGGGCCGCAAAGAGCAATTCGTCACCGTGATCCAGGAGCTGAGAGAGAATGTGCCTGACGTGACAGGCGTCATGATCGCGTCTATCGATGGCTTGGCCATAGCCACGGATTTTCCTGAGGAAGAAGCGGCGCGAGTGGCTGCGATGAGCGCGTCGGCCGTCGGCTTGGGCAACCGCATCACCAAGACGACGCAGCTCGGAGAAATGTTCGACATGATGATCGAAGGTAACAACGAGCTGCTGATCATCTACATGGCTGGTCCGGGCGCCATCCTGGCGGTACGAGCGCCCCGGCGGGCCAATCTTGGCCTGATCCGACTGGAAGGCCCGAAGTCCGCGAGGAAGACGGCGGAGCTCGTGCTCGCCTAACGAGGCCGCGGCGAACCGCATTGCGCGGCGCCGCTCTCGCCTGAATCCTTTCTGAGGGCGAGGGATGTTTAGGCCGACGGTTCCTCAGGGAGAACGAAATGGCATCGAGCTATTTGTACAACCAGAACGGTCACGAGTTTATCCTGCTGGAAGGTTACGGCGCGGGTGAGATGGTGCCCACCAACCAGGTCGTCATACACGACGGAAACGAGGCGATCCTATTGGATCCTGGCGGACACAAGGTGCACTACGAGGTGCTGAACGAGGTGTCGGCCCTGGTCCCGATTAACGAGCTGAAGTATCTCTTCTTCTCGCACCAGGACCCCGACATCGTGGCCGCCGCGAACGCTTGGCTGATGCTGACCGATGCGGTGGCGTACATCTCCCAGCTATGGGTTCGCTTCATACCCCATTTCGGCGTGGACGAGTTGCTCATTCCACGCCTGAGAGCGATTCCAGACGAGGGTATGCGGTTGCCCTTGGGCCACACCGAGTTGCTGTTTCTACCGGCCCATTTCATGCACTCCGCGGGCAATTTCCAGGTATACGATCCAGTATCCAAGACCCTGTTCTCGGGTGACCTGGGTGCATCCATCGCACCGGGCTACGTGGCCGTCACGGACTTCCCGAGTCATGTCCCCTACATGGAGGCATTCCACCGGCGCTACATGCCCTCGGCCGTCGCCCATCGGCTGTGGGCCGATATGGTCCGGCAACTGGAGGTGGATCGCATTGTGCCCCAGCATGGCGCGATCTTTCCCGACCGCTCAACCTCGGAGCAGTTCATCGACTGGGTAGCGAACCTGCCGGGGGCGGTGGACTATCTGAAGGATATCTATCGCATCCCCGTGTAACCCACGCCAGCCCGGGTAGACGCGCGTCGCGGGGTCACCAAAAGCTGAACCAAGAGAGGCTCAGCGAGTTCTGCCGGGGATGCAAATACGCCGATCCAACGCTCCGGGAAGTCGTCCGCGCTTACCAATGGTTCGTAGGCACCAACGGCGGCGCGATCGGCCGAATCGTCGCGGTTCTTTCCGAGGAAATCGGATGTAACAAGCGCGGCAACAACATCTACCCCCCTCCCCGCCGGAAGGCGAGATCGAAGCGTTCGAGAAAGGCCTGGCGCTCCTGCCCGGAGAAGCCCTCGAGCCTGAGCCGCACCTCGGTCTCGGGGAGCGCCAGGGCACCCAGGCGACGGCTTTTCTCCGGACCAAGCGAGATGCACACCCGGCGCGGCGGATCACTGAGCTCGATCTCGGCACCGTCCATGCGGCAGCTCCATACCCGGCGCCACCCTGGGCAGGGAGCGAAGAAACTCCGCGTGGGTCAGGGCCATGCGCCGCACCCGGGTCGGCGATTCCGTATCGGGCATGAGCGGGTCAGCCGCCCGCCACCGGCGGCCACAGGGCCAAGGTGTCGCCATCGGAAAGGGCGAGGCTGTTGCGCTGATGGGGCAGGACGAAGACGCCGTTGAGCACCACCAGATGCGCCTGCTCCCGCGGCACCCGAAACAGGTCCATCACCTGATGGGGGGTGGCGCCGTCGCGGCACCTCCACCTCCACCGCGTTTTGCCGGGCGCCCGGAGGCAGATAGTCGCTCAAGGTGGCGAACAGCTTCAACCGGATCTTCACTGCGACCCCTGAGCCACGCGCCTGGCAATGCGGGCCACGGGTGTGCAAATGGCCGGAAAGCCCATCAGCCCTATCCGGCTCCCTGAACGGCGCCCAGGTAGGCCTCCATGATGCGCGTGGGGTCGCGCAGCAGGCGGTCCTTCCAGATCCCAAGCCCCTTGCCGCTCTGGATCAGACCGCGCAGGACGCCAACATGCTCGGTCAGGCCGAGGCTGCTGGCGCCCACCAGGCGATCCTCCTGGAACTGCAGGTTGAGATAGCGGAAACGCTCCTCGTCCACCAGCTCCGCGCTCTCGCCCGCCTTCGCCCCCTGCCATAGGCCGAAGGAGCTGGAGACGAGCCCGAGGGTGTCGAGCACGTTCATGTTGAGGTTGCCGGAGTGGGGGATGCGGCAGTCGGAGATCATGTTGTGCGCGGCCACCCGACCGTGCTCCACGGCGGTGGGCTGGATCGCCTGGACGCGGAAGGTGCCGGTGGAGAGGTCGCGGCCCTGGCACACGTCGCCGGCGGCGAAGACGTTGTCGGCCGAGGTCTGCAGGCACTCGGTCACCAGGACGCCCTGATCGACGTCGATCCCGGAATCCGTCGAGGAAATCGACGTTCGGCTGCACCCCGGTGGCCCGGATCACCAGATCCGCCGTCAGTGTGCGTCCGTTGTCGAGCACCACGCCGAGCGGCTCGCCCGGCTGAATCGCCGTCGCCTTGGCTCCGGTGAACACGCGAACACCCTTCCGCTCGCACCAGCGCTTGATGAGCCCCCCCGCGGTCTGGTTCATCATGCGCGGGACCATGCGGTCCATGGGCTCGACAACGGTGAGATCCACGCCCCGCTTGGCGAGCGCCTCGAGGATGATGCAGCCGATGAAACCCGCCCCGAGCAGTACCACCCGGCTTCCCGGGCTGGCGCGGGCGTGCGATCTCCCGGGCGTCCTCCAGGGTCCAGCACGGCAGCACACCCTCGCTCTCGATGCCCGGGATGGGCGGCATCATGGGGCTGGAGCCGGTGGCGATGAGCAAGCGATCGTAGTCCAGGACCGCGCCGTCGGACAGATTCAGTCGTTGCCCGGCCGAATCCACGGAGCGGACCCTGACGCGCGAGACCTCGATCCGACGGCGCTCGTAGTGGTCGGCGTCCCGGCGCAGGTAAGTGCCTTCCTCCCCGATCTTGTCCACCAGCAGATAGGGAATGGCCATGCGCGAGTATGGTGGCTCGGGCTCGTCCCCGATCAGGGTGATCTCCGCCCCGGGATCGAGCTTGCGCAGGGTATCGCAGGCGGTGACGCCGGCGGGTCCGGCGCCGATGATGACGTGGTGCATGCTTAGCTCCTCACAGGTGCCGTTGGCGCGAACAGCTGCGATCCGCCGGCCGTGGAGACCGGCGGAGCGCGGCCGCGATGCTCATCCCTCAGCCGGCTCAGTACCCGAGCCGCGCTCGGGTCTCCGCCGTCGGCACCCCGTCGGTGCTCCAGCCGCGCAGCTGGTAGTACTCCGGCAGCATCTTGTCGAGCTCGTTGACCATGCCCGCCGCCGGCCCGGTCTTGGCCGCCTCCTTGAGCAGTCGCGCGGGCAGGGTGTCGTCCGCGCCGGTGATGCCGGCCTTGAGGTTGAAGTCGCGCTCCATGTTCCAGATGCGCTCGCCGACCTCCACCATGCCGCTCTGACGCTCCAGTCGCCCTCGCAGGCGGCGTCGATCTGCGGCGCGATGTCGTCCAGGGTCCAGGCGAAGGTGGTGAAGACGCACAGGCCCGGCGGAGTCCACCGCCGCGGTGGCATCCTGGAATGCCTTGACCAGGCCGGCCTTGCCCTCGCTGACCAGCGGATCGGTCTTCTCCGGGATGCCCAGCACCTCGGACGCCACGGTGTAGCCGCGCAGATGGCAGGCGCCGCGGTTGGAGGTGGCGTAGGCCAGGCCCATGCCCTGGATGCCGCGCGGATCGTAGGCCGGGAACTCCTGGCCCTTGACGGTCATGGAGAGCTCGGGGTGGCCGTACTTCTCGCACAGGCGCTTGGAGCCGAGCCCCAGGTCCCTGCCGAAGCCCTCGCCCGTGGCCACCATCTCGGCGGCCTTGGCCAGGGCCTCGGCCGAACCGAAGCTGAAGTCGATCCCGCCGGTCTGCTCCTTGGTGATGGCGCCGATCTTGTACAGCTCCATGGCCGCGGCCACGGTAGAGCCGAAGCTGATCGGATCGAAGCCGTCCTCGTTGCAGAGGAAGTTGGCGTAGGTCAGGGCATCGAGGTCGTCGACGCCGGTGTCCGGGCCCAGCGCCCAGGCGGCCTCGTACTCCAGGCCCCCGGAGTTGCCCCAGTACTCGGGCTTGTTCTGCAACGCTGAAGTGGCCCTGGTCGATGGTGGAGATGCGCCCGCAGGCGATGGTGCAGCCGAAACAGCCCGCGTTGGTGGTCAGGTTGGGCTTGCCGTCGCTCTTGCGCGGCTCGTGCATGGCCTCGCCGGAGACCTTGCTGGCGCCCTCGAACTGCACCTCCTGCATGTTGCGGGTGGGCAGCGCGCCGATCTCGTTGATCACGTTCATCAGCACCTGGGTGCCGTAGGTCGGCAGGCCCTGGCCGGTGACGGCGTTGTCGGCCAGGACCTTCTTGCCGGCGGCGACCGCCTGCATGAAGCGCTTGGGGTCCTTGATGTTGCCGACGCCCAGGGTGCCGCGCACGGCCACCGCCTTGAGGTTCTTCGAGGCCATCACGGTGCCGACGCCGGAGCGGCCCGCCGCCCGGTGCAGGTCGTTGATCGACCGCGGCATAGAGACAGCCCGCCTCGGCGGAGCGGCCCACGGCGGCGATGCGCAGCAGCGGATCCTGGTGGCGGTTGTGCAGCCACTCGTCCGTGTGCCACACCGACGTGCCCCAGATCTCGTCGGCGGGCAGCAGCTCGGCCTTGTCGTTCTCCACGTAGAGGTAGACGGGCGCGGCGGCCTTGCCCTCGAAGATGATCATGTCCCAGCCGGCGTTCTTCATCTCGGCGCCGATGAAGCCGCCGGAGTTGGAGCAGGCGACGCAGCCGGTCAGCGGGCTCTTGGTGATCACCGAGTAGCGCCCGCCGGTGGAGGCCATGGTCCCGGTCAGGGGGCCGGTGGCCATGATCAGCTTGTTGTCGGGCCCCAGGGCATCGCAGGCGGGGTCGATCTCCTCGACCAGATATTTGGTCGCCAGCCCGCGCTGGCCGAGGTATTGGCGCGCCCACTCCATGTTGAGGGGTTCGGCCGCGATGGTGCCGTTGGTGAGATCGACGCGCAGAATCTTTCCGGTCCAAGCCATTTTCTGTACCTCCTCAGGCGTTCGCCTGCGGCGCCGGCCAGGCTCTTGGCGGCCCAGGCGTGCATCTTGTCGTGACCGGTCTGGTCGGCATCCACGTAGGTGATGGCCGCCGTCGGGCAGGCCTTGCGCGCAGGCCGGATCGCCGCCGCACAGATCGCACTTGATCACCTTGCCGGTCGCCTGGTTGTAATTCACGGTGCCGAAGGGGCAGGCGATGGTGCACACCTTGCAGCCGACGCAGCGGTCATCGAGCACGTCCTTGGACCCGGTGAGCCGGTTGACGACGATGGCGTCCACCGGGCAGGCCTGCAGGCACCAGGCCTCGGCGCACTGGGTGCAGGTGTAGGGCACGAAGCGGCCCTGGTCGTGGAAGGTGAATACCCTGATGCGCGACTTGGCCGGGTTGAACACCCCCTCGTTCTCGTAGGAACAGGCCATCTCGCACTGGAGACACCCGGTACACTTGATGCGGGTCGATGTTGAGGGATCTCTGCATGGCTCCTCCTATCAGGGGCGCTTCGTTGTGTTATGTCGACAGCCCCTAAGCTTAGGCGATGAACCGCGCCTTGAGAATGCACAAATCCCCTTGAGCAGACGCTGATTATCGGCCGTCCTGGCCAAAATCAGCACGCCACCCAGGAAGCGCGGTTCTTGGATGACCCCATTTTCAATCGCTTGCGCGCTTGAAAATGGCGTCACATCCAGATGCCACGGGCGGCGCCAAACCGATCAGCGTTTCCCCAAGCCTCAGTGATATCACGAAAAAACTGGCCGACGGCGGTCCTCAGGCCAGGTGGCGCTCCACCTCGCGCAGCCGCTCTTCCTCGTCCAGCAGCTCCGAGCGGGGGAAGTGGATCAGGAACACGACACGCATGGGCTTTTCGCCGCGCAGCACGCGCGTGAAGGAGAGTTCCGCGCTGCTGTCGTCTCCCTCGCGGACGATGTTCATCCGGTCCAGACGCACGCTCCCCTCCTGCAGCCCCAACAGGGCTTCGGGATGCTCCAGCCGCTCGATCAGGCGCGCGAGGCGGTCGTCCAGCGACTCCAGCCCCTTTCTGGCCTCGGCGAGCTCCGCCTCGACCTCGCCGATGCGCGCGTCCAGCGCGTGCAACTCCTGCAGGCGCTCGGCGCTATCGTCGAGGAGCAGCGCCGCGCCGTGGGAGCGGGAATCGGCGACCTTGCGCTTCAGGCGCAGGATGCGCAAACGGTCCTCCCACTCGACGATGCGCGATTCCTGCTCGGTGATACCCTGCTCCGCCAGGCTCGCCAACAGCTCGAACGCGCCATCCGCGAGGGCGTCGCGCGCGTCCTGCTCGCTCTCCGCCGGCAACAAGACCTGGTGCTCGGCGAAGCTCACGGCGGTCTGGCGGACATCGCGCTGCAACGTCTCCCCCGTCAGCTCCGTGCCCAATTGCTGCCGCACCGCCGGCATCACGGCGAGCACGGCGAAACATTCGCCGCCCAGGGGATTCTCGCTGACGTACCTGCGCACGTCCTTGCTCGTCAGGACCCAACGCATACGATCCGGACTGCCGAACAATGCGTTGACCACGGGGTCCTCGTTCCAGGTCCGACGATCGATCCGCAGGGGGCCGGGGACCTGCCGCGCCAGCGCCTTGGCGTGCTCGAGGACCCGTTCAACCACCGGCGACAGTCGCTTGCGATACCCGCTCGCGGCGCGCAGGCGCGGGTTCACCTGGTCCACTAGGCGCTCGACCGCCTGATTCGTACGCTGCTCGCGGCGACGCTGCTGGGCGTTGCGGGCGGCGAAATGGGAGATGCGCGACTTGGCGAACAGGGCCAGGCGTTCGAGCGCGTTTTTCATGTCAGGTTAGGCGTCCCAGATAGCGTTCCAGCATCCGCTGCCACTCGGGCGATCGGATGATCTCCAGCAGCACGCGGTTGATCTCCTCGCGCAGGGGGCTGCCCGCAGGAAGGGCGATCCCGTAGTCCTGACGCTGCAGCACCTGCGGCAACACACGCAGGGTGCCGGGGTAGTCTTCCTCCACCAGATAGCGCAGCGCCGGGGCATCGTAGACCACCGCCTCCGCCTCCCCCGACTCCAGGACATTGAGGGCCTCGGCCAGATCGGGCCGCGTCCGGTAACGGACCAGCCGCTCCTGCAGGTAGGCCTCGCTGGTGCTCGCGGGCAGGGTGACGACCCGCGCCCCGTAGAGGTCGTCCAGCCCGCCGACGCCCTGATCCAGCTCCCCCACGGTCAAGGCGGTGGCGATCGCGGCGGTGAAGCCGGAGATGATGATCACGCTCGCGAACATCCACACCATGGCGATGGCCCGTCCGAACGGGGTAACGGGCGCCTTGTCGCCGTATCCGACGGTGGTCATGGTCACGGCCGACCACCAGAGCCCAGCGCCGATCCCGCTCACCGGAGTGCGCGCGAACTGTGGATTGCGGCGGCGCTCCGCGAGCCATACCAAGACCCCGACCAGGGTGAGCAGCGCCAGCAGCGAACCCATGACCTTCAGAAAACGCCCCGAGAACACCCGATGCAGGGTCGCCAGCAGGCCGCCGCCGGGGCGCTGGTGGACCGCGATGCCCAAGCCGGAGGTGAGGAAGGGGTGGGAGAAATCGAGCCGTCCCTCTCGCGCGCTGGTGATGGTCAAAGCGGCGGCGGCGGCAGCGACCTCCCCCGACTCCACCGCCGCCAGCATCTCGTCGAGCCCCATCTCCCGGAACCGGGACTCGTAGCCGAGTGTCTCCGCCACCCGCGTCCAGAGCTCGACCGCGATTCCGTCCCAGCCCTGATCGGTACGGATCGCGAAGGGTGGCACATGGCGCGTCGCCACGACCAGGGTACCCGGCGCTTCGGCAGCAGCCGCAGGTTGCCCCAAACAGATCAGGGCACTCAGCCAGAGCAGTGCGAGCCGACTCATTTCACGGTCTCGCTGTGCCCCAACTCGTCGCGGAAGCTCACGAACAGGAGCAACACCACTCCGATGCTGATGGCGCTGTCCGCGACGTTGAAGGCGGGCCAGGGATTGAACATCGCCAGCGGGATGAAGGGCAGCGAGACATCGATGAAGTCCACCACGCGACCGGTAAGCACCCGGTCGATGAGGTTACCGATCGCCCCGCCGATGACCAGGGAGAGGGACGCCGCCATCAGCCGCTCGTAGGTCTTGAGCCGCAGCAGCCAGACGGCCAGCCCCGCGCTCACGCCGAGCGCGAAGGCCGCGAACACCCATCGCTGCCAGCCCCCGGCGTCGGCCAGGAAGCTGAAGGCGGCGCCCGTGTTGTACTTGAGGGTCATGTTCAGCAGTGAGGTCACCGGCTCGGGCTGGTAAGGCGTCAGCAGGGCCTCGGCGAGCCACTTGGTCGCCTGGTCAACGACCACGACGACGACGGAGAGCCAGAGCCAGCGGCCCATGGCTGAGTTGGTGATCAGCTTCATCGGACGACCTATGCGTACTTCCTGCTCTCGCCGGCACCCGCGACGTTCGCGACGCAGCGCCCGCAAAGCTCCGGGTGCTCGGGGCTGACCCCGACGTCCTCCCGATGGTGCCAGCAGCGAACGCACTTGGGATGGGGCGAGGGCACTACGCGGAGCGCGAGTCCCGTGAGCTCGGTTTCCTGCGCATCCGCCGGCCGATCCGCCAGGGGGTGAACCCGGGCATAGGAGGTGATGAGGGCGAAGCGCAGCTCGTCGCCCAGCCGCGTGAGGGTATCGACCAGATCCTCGTCGCAGTACAGGTCCAGTTCGGCATCGAGGGAGGAGCCGATGGCCCCGTCCTTGCGCGCCGACTCCAGCTGCTTGGCGACGTTGATGCGCACCGCGAGCACCGTGTCCCAGAAGGCGCGGTCGAATCTGCCCTCCTCCGGCAGGACGCCGGCTCGATCCTCCCCCCTCGCCCCCCGGGAGAGGGGGGCCGGGGGGGGCGAGGGCTCCGCCGCCGCGAGCGCAAACAGCCCGTCGTACCAGGAGGCGAGAAAAACTGACTCCGCCCGCTCCCCGGGGATGTGCCGCCAGACCTCGTCGGCGGTGAAGCTCAGGATCGGCGCCAGCCAGCGGCTCATGGCCTCGACGATGTGGTACATGGCCGTCTGGCAGGAGCGCCGCGGCAGGCCCTCGGCCTGGGTGGTGTACTGACGGTCCTTGATCACATCCAGGTAGAAGCCGCCCATGTCCACGACGCAGAAGTTGTGGATCTTCTGGTAGATCAGGTGGAACTGGTAATCCCGGTAGGCCTCGCACGATGTCCTGCTGGAGCCGGTGGGCGCGGTCCACCGCCCAACGGTCGAGCTCGATCATGTCCGCGGGCGCGACCAGATTCTGCGCCGGGTCGAAGCCGTTCAGGTTGGCGAGCAGGAAGCGGGTCGTGTTGCGGATGCGCCGATAGGCGTCGGCGGTGCGCTTGAGGATCTCGTCGGAGACGCTCATCTCGCCGCGGTAGTCGGTGGCGGCCACCCACAGGCGGATGATGTCCGCGCCCAGGGTCTTCATCACGTCCTGGGGCCGCACCACGTTGCCCTTGGACTTCGACATCTTCTCGCCCTTGGCGTCCACCGTGAAGCCGTGGGTCAGCACCTCGCGGTAGGGCGCGCGGTCGTTCATGGCCACCGAGGTCAACAGGGATGACTGAAACCAGCCTCGATGCTGATCCGATCCCTCCAGGTACATGTCGGCGGGTGAGCGCAGACCGTCGCGGTGCTCCAGCACGCAGGCGTGGGTCACGCCGGAATCGAACCAGACGTCCAGGGTATCGTGCACCTTCTCGTAGCCGCCCGCCTCGTCCTTGCCCAGCAGGTCCTGGGGCAGGAGCTCGAACCAGGCGTCGACCCCCTTCTGCTCCACCCGCTCGGCCACCTGCTCGATCAGGCGCGGTGTGTCCGGATGCAGATCGGCGGTCTCCTTGTGCACCAGCAGCGGGATGGGCACGCCCCAGGCCCGCTGGCGGGAGATGCACCAGTCGGGGCGGTTGCGCACCATGCCCTCGATCCGCGAGAGGCCCCAATCCGGCATCCAGCGCACCTTGCCGATCTCGCGCAGCGCCGCCGCGCGCAGGCCGTGACGCTCCATGCCGATGAACCATTGGGGCGTGGCGCGGAAAATGATGGGGGACTTGTGACGCCAGCAGTGCGGGTAGCTGTGGGTGAAGCGCGACTCCTGTAGCAAGGCGCCGCGGGCCTTCAGGGTATCGACCACCTTCTCGTTGGCGGTGAAGACATGCTCGCCCGCGAACAGGGGCGTGTCGGGCAGAAAACGGCCGTCGCCCCCGACCGGGTTGTCGACGGCAAGGTTATAGCGCAGGCCCACGACATAGTCCTCGAGGCCGTGTCCGGGCGCCGTGTGCACCGCGCCGGTGCCAGCGTCCAGGGTCACGTGATCGCCCAGGATCACCGGCACCTCCCGCTTGTAGAAGGGGTGCTGGAGCTTGATGCCCTCCAGGGCCTCGCCGCCGCCGTAGCAGATCACGCGATAACGGTCGATGCCCCAGCGATCCATGGTCTCCTTGAGCAGCCCCTCGGCGACGATCAGGCGCTCCCGGCCGTGATCGCCCTCGGTCTGGACGACCACGTACTCGAGCTCCGGATTCAGGGCCACCGCCTGGTTGGCGGGCAGGGTCCAGGGGGTGGTGGTCCAGATCGCCACCGACATGGGGCCGTCACCGTGGCCATCCGGGACCGAGTGGCAGCGGGTCAGCACCGCCTCCTCGTTGAGCACCGGGAAGCGCACGTCGATGGAGATCGACTGCTTGTCCGCGTACTCGACCTCCGCCTCCGCCAGCGCCGAGCCGCAATCGATGCACCAGTGCACCGGCTTGTAGCCCTTCTGCACGTGGCCGTTGGCGATGATCTTCCCGAGCGAGCGGACGATGTCGGCCTCGACGCGGAAATCCATGGTGAGGTAGGGCCGCTCCCAGTCGCCGAGCACGCCGAGGCGCTTGAAGTCCGCGCGCTGCCCGTCCACCTGCCTCGCGGCGTAGTCGCGGCACGCCTGCCGGAACTGGGCGGGGCTGATCTTGGCCCCCGGCTTGCCCTTCTTCTTCTCCACCTGCAGCTCGATCGGCAAACCGTGGCAGTCCCATCCGGGGACGTAGGGGGCATCCAGCCCGTCCAGGGTCTTGGACTTGACGATGATGTCCTTGAGCACCTTGTTCACCGCGTGCCCGATATGGATGTCCCCGTTCGCATAGGGCGGACCGTCGTGCAGGATGAACTGCTCCGCCCCCGCCCGCGCCTTGCGGATCTCGGCGTAGAGGTCCATGGCCTCCCAACGCTTGAGCATCTCCGGCTCACGGTTGGCGAGGTTGGCCTTCATCGGGAAGGCGGTGTTGGGGAGGTTTAGGGTGTTCTTATAGTCGCTCACAGGAATACGTTCTCTCGCTATTTGCGATGTCTCGGCGAGTGCCAAGAGGTCGATCAGGGCGAAGTTTAAAGGTTTTGTTGCCCGCAGGCGCAGCCTCTGAAGATCGGGGCGGTATCTGGCCGCCGATCATAACGGACATCGGCGGTCATTCCGCGCAGCGGATACGCCGAGCTGAGGATCTTTGCTGGAAACGCCGGATAGGTTCCTCCCCCATGCGATCTTGCCGGGTAACGGCCGCCTTGCTAGAGTGCTCACTCGAAAGTGACACTCGGGTATCTGCGATGGAAGTCTCCGCCAAAGAACTACGCCAAAAGACGCGTCTACTGCTCGACGCGGTCGAGCGGGGCGAAGAGGTGACCATCACTTATCGCGGCCGCGCCAGGGCCCGGGTCGTGCCCGTGGACAGGGCGCCGAAATCGGCGGAGCCCGCGACGGAGAACGAGCTGTTCGGGCTCTGGGCCGATCGGGACGATCTTGCCGACCCGCAAACCTGGGTGCGGGCGCTACGGAAGAGCCGCTTTCCATGATCGTCGATACGGACGTGCTGATCTGGTACTTGAGAGGCAGACGCGGAGGCCGCGGAGCTTCTCGATGCCTTCGACCCGATTCGATTGTCCGCCGTGACCTACATGGAACTCGTTCAAGGAATGCGAAACGCGGACGAGTTGCGGGCTTTACGCCGCACTCTGTCGAATGGGCGCTGGCAGGTGGTGCCGATCACCGAGGCCGTTTCCACGCGGGCCATGACCTATGCCGAAGAGCACTTCCTTTCGGGATCCCTGCAGATGGCCGATGCCCTGATCGCGGCGACCTGCATCGAGCATGGGGAGCAGCTGGCGACCGGGAACGTCGAGCACTACCGGGTGATACAAGAGCTGTCGATAGAGCCGTTACAAATTGTAGATTGAATATCGACGGCCAGCGCGCTAGGAGCGCAGCATGGAGGGCGCGCAGGTCAAGCCACGCTTCGCACCCCGGGCGGGATGTACCGCCATCTGCAATTGCCATCGGCGCTAGGAAAACCTTGGGCATCCCCGCTACTTTGGCACTTGCTCCGCGCCGGTCCTCGGACTGAGCTCGAAGCGCGAAGGGACCCCTCGCATGTTCCCCGCGCGGACGGCGAGGATCCGCTGGCGCAGAGAACGAACACAGGACCGCCATGCCGCCGACGAATACCAACGCCAAATCCCTCGAATCCTGGATCTGCGACGCCGCCTGCTCCATCCGCGGGGCCAAGGACGCGCCGAAATACAAGGACTATATCCTCCCCCTCATCTTCACCAAGCGCCTCTGCGACGTCTTCGACGACGAGCTGAACCGCATCGCCAAGGAAGTCGGCTCGCGCAAGAAGGCCTTTCAGCTCGCCAAGGCTGACCACAAGCTCGTCCGCTTCTACCTCCCCCTCGTGCCGGACGATCCCGAGCAGCCCGTCTGGTCCGTCATCCGCAAGCTCTCCGACCGGATCGGCGAGGGCGTCACCACGCACATGCGGGCCATCGCCCGGGAGAACCCGCTCCTGCAGGGCATCATCGACCGCGTGGACTTCAACGCTACCAGGGGCCAAGTAAGAAATCAGAATGGTGAAGGAAGAAAACGACCTCATAGAACGCACGAAGCAATTTGCGGTGTAAATCATCCGCTTGTTCGGAAGCCTTCCGAAATCGACGGAAGCTCAAATGCTCGGCAAACAACTGCTTCGCTCGGGAACTTCGGTCGGAGCAAACTACCGCGAAGCGCACCGGGGCCGGAGCAAGGCCGAGTTCATCGCGAAATGCGGGGACTCGCTCCGAAAGTTGGAGGAATCAGCTTATTGGCTGGAACTGCTCGTCAAGGGCGAAATCATGGCGCAGGCAAAGCTGCAACCTCTCCGGACCGAATGCGACGAACTGACCGCAATCTTCGTCACGATCTTAAAGCGGGAGAAAGACAAATCGTGAGCATAGACGTGAGTGTCCAGAAGTCGAGCTTGCTACTTCGTCATTCATCATTCCTCCTTCGAACTTCCCCCGCCACCGCCCCGGGCATCGTCCTCTTCCTCAACAGGGATAAGCCCAAGACCCGACAGGGTAAGGTCTTCCTCGCCAACGCCAGCGAGGTCTCCGAAAAGGGCGACCCGAAGAACTCCATCGCGCCCGCCGGCAACGACCGCAGTTCTGGCGAATAAACCAGGGTGGCCGGCCTAGACCAACTGCGCAACCCAGAGAACCTTCGCCGGGCTTGGCGTTGGATTCGCTCCAATCCGGATGCCAGTTATAAGTCCTACTTCCGCCGACTTTACCAGCACTTCGCCATCGCGGAAGAGGCATTGCTGGATGATCTCGCCGATCGTTTGAAGCGCGAAATCTACGAGCCGGAAACCGCCTGCAAGCTCTACCAACCCAAAGCCTCCGGAATCCTCCGTCCAATCTCACTCCTTAGCGTCGAGGATCAGATTGTCTATCAGGCCGCAGTGAACCTAATCGCCGAGAAGCTCCGACCTCGCGTCGTCCAACGCTACCACAAGCAGGTTTTCGGGCATCTCTACGCCGGAAAAACGTCCACATGGTTCTACCGCAAGTGGGGCGATGGCTACAAAGCATTCAATGAAGCGGCGCGCCAAGCCTTCAATGACGGGTTCACCTCCACCGCCAGTTTCGATCTCACCGCCTGCTACGACAGCCTCGACCACCGTGTCCTGCGGCACTTTCTCCAAGAACTCGGGTTCGATCCGGACTTCCGCCGCAAGCTCTCTGATTGGCTGGAAAAATGGACGGCGACCGAGCGCGGCATCTTCCACAATCACGGCATCCCGCAAGGGCCGCTCTCCTCCGGGTCTTCTATCCGAAGTGGTGCTCTCTCACTTCGATGAACTGAAACTGCGGGCGTCGATTTCCGCTACTTCCGCTACGTCGATGACATCCGACTCTTCGCGAAAAATGAGCACGACTTGCGGCGTCTCCTCGTCTCGCTCGATCTACTTAGCAAAGACGTGGCTCTCCCCAAAGCGGCAAGATAAGCATCCATCGGGTTCACAACATCGAGGCCGAGTTGAAAACCATCTCCAACCCACCCGAAGCAGCCATCACAAGGCTATTCACCGATCAGAAGAAACTCCGGACGCGAATCATAGAACTCACACCACGCTATCAGATCAAGAACGCCACCCGCTTCAAATACCTCTTGGCCCACGCGTACCCATCTGCAAAGCTGACAGACCGCCTTTGGCGCATCCTTGAAAAGCATCCCGAATACTACCGCAGCGTCTGCAACTACCTCCGCCGCTATCCGAAACTCTCGCGTGTCCCGGCAGAGAAGCTCGTCGAATCTCGTCAAAACGAACACGATTTACCAAGCCGTCCGCGCGGAGTTTATAAGTGCTGCCGACGGCCGCCTCCTCCCGCGCAGGATAAAGCGATAGCAACCTTGCTCAAAAAGTCGTGGTCTCCGAAGGCCATGCACGCCGACCTTCAGGTAGCTACAGGTCGATTCCTGATTCGCACCGGAAACCTTTCCCCAAATCAAATAAAGTACGCCTGTAAGGTTGCCCCATCGTGGTGGACTCGCGCTTCGCTCATAAACGCACTCGATTCCGCCCAGCTCGGCGGAAAAACTCTTCACCAGATCGTTGACGCTGGGGTCAAGGATCGCGGACATGACGTCGCCCTCGCGGCAAGCTGGAAAGGCTTCGAGCAGACTTATCTCCCTCCCGGTAAACGCAAGGAGTGGAACAAATCGGCGGAGCTTCTGATGCGTGAGGTGGGGTTGATCAAGCGCTCCAGCGCATCGCACTGCGGAATCAACCACGCTCTACAAAAACTGGATTCCAGAATCCCCGCAGTTAACTGGAAGAAGCTCTTCGGCGTGCTCGCTATTCACAAGCCGAACGCCAAATCATTGAGATTGTCGCCGCCTCCGGCGTGAATATCACAGGTTTCGTGAACTTTCTTGATGTATTCGACGACCTACTGATCGATGCTATATATCAGAGTGATAGTACCATCGGAAACTATAACCTCGGTCAGATCGGAAGCGTTCTGCACGCGCCGACAGGTCGATTTGCGACTAAGTTTCCAAAAACTTTCGAATTGACCAAACAGGTCCATGACAAACGCGGCGATAGCATAGCGTCTCACCCGTTAAACAAGACTTCTCGGAAACCCACAAAGCGAATCACCTATAAGTTCCTGCCGACAGCGAAGAAACTACTTCGAGCAAGCATTGCGGAACTCCAAAGCGCTGGCGTTTGCTGAACCCATCCACACCGACATCTACCGCAACCCGGAACTCGTCGAACACATGCGCAACCGGGGCAAGTTCTTCGACCACGAGGAGAAGGACGGTAGGCTGGGGTGAGGTACGAACCCCGGCACAACGTCGAGAGAGCGGGTTGCTTGGTTGGCGTACGAATCCAGCTTTTTTCCGCGACGCTTCGGGATGCTGGGATTCGCAGGCTCATCCCAGCCTACAGAGCTGGATTGGCCGTTTTCGTCGCCGCGGCGGACGGTCAATGCGCGTCTGTTTCCACCCGATTGATGCGTCGGGCCGAAGGTGCTGTAAGCGGATCACGAATAAGGGTTTGCTGCGAGATGCTGGGGTTCGTTCCTCACCCCAACCTACGGTTTTCGAGCTGATCCTGCCGCGGCAACCCGGCAAACCATAAGGACAATGATGAAAACCCCGAAAACACTCGAACCATTGGTGCATGATGGCCTTATCGACGAAGTGATCCACTCGCTGAAGAGTGGCAAAGAGGCCGCTGTCTATGTCGTGCGGTCCGAAGGAGAGATTCGCTGCGCCAAAGTCTATAAGGCGGCGAACAAACGCGGTTTCCATAAGCAGGCGCTTGTATCGGGAAGGCCGTAAGGTCAGGAATAGCCGGCAGGCTCGTGCGATGGGAAAGAGCACGCGATATGGACGCAAAGAACAAGAGGATGTTTGGCAGAATACCGAAGTCGATGCCCTGTATCGCCTTGCCGCCGCCGGCGTGCGTGTCCCACGGCCCTATAACTTCATCGACGGCGTATTGCTCATGGAGCTGGTCACTGACGAAGACGGCGCGGCGGCACCCAGGCTCAACGAGCTTGAATTGACCAGCGAGCAAGCGTTGGAGTACCACGACTTACTGATCAAGGACGTGGTTAAAATGCTCTGCGCCGGACTTGTGCATGGCGACTTGTCGGAATTCAATATACTCGTCGATGCGCATGGCCCGGTCATTATCGATCTACCCCAGGCGGTCGATGCGGCGGCCAACAACAACGCTACCAGGATGCTGGAACGGGATGTCAACAATCTGGCAGCCTACTTCGGCCAGTTCGCGCCTGAACTGCTTACAACCAGCTATGGCAAGGAGATCTGGTACATCTACGAGAGCGGCAGCCTGACCCCCGATGTCAAACTAACGGGCCATTTCAAGGGCAGCAACAAGGAGGCCGACTTGGACAGCATCATGAGAGAGATCAACGATGCGCGAGACGAGGCGATTCGGCGTAAGGAGGGTAGGCTGGGGTGAGCTTCCGAACCCCAGCGTCGCTTGAATTATCGAAAATACGAGCCGTTCGCCTTCGCTCCGAATCCGATCAGCTTGCTTGGCGAAGGTGGCGTCTCCTGCCGCTCGCCGAATCCACGCCGCAAATGCGTCTCGACGCGAGAACCTAACCGCCGGCCGGTACGCCGAGGTATTCCCGCGCCGCCTCCGCATCCCGCGCGATCTGGCTCTTGAGTTCATCGAAGGATGCAAACTTCTTCTCGTCCCGCAGCTTGAGACGCGGCTCCACCTCGGCGTGACGGCCGTAGATGTCCCCGTCGAAGTCGAACAGGTGCACCTCCAGCAGGTAGCGCGGCTCGCCGCCGACCGTGGGACGAACGCCGATGTTCGCCACGCCCGGCCAGGGCCGGTCCGCGACACCGTCGACCATGACCGCGTACACCCCCCGCAGCGGGCTCACGCGCCGGTGCAGGTTGATGTTGGCGGTCGGAAAGCCGATGGTACGGCCCCGCTTGTCGCCGTGCCCGATGCGTCCGCAGACCCGGTAGGGCCGGCCGAGCAGGTGGCGCGCCAGCACAAGATCTCCTCGGGCCAGCGCCTCGCGGATACGCGTGCTGCTCACCCGCTCCTCGCCGTGGGTGACCGTGTGCAGGTCCTCCACCTCGAAGCCATGCTCCCTGCCCATGACCTCCAGCAGACGGTAATCGCCCTCCCGGCCACGACCGAAGCGGAAGTCGTCCCCGACCAGGAGATGGCGCGCCCCCAGCCCCTCCACGAGAAGACGGCGCACGAAGTCCCGGGCCTCCATCCGCGCGAGCCTCGGACCGAACTCCAACAGCATCACCTGCTCGATGTCACAGGCAGCCAGCGCCGCGAGCTTCTCGCGCAGGCGGGTGAGCCGCGCCGGGGCCGCATCCGGCGCGAAATACTCCATGGCCTGGGGCTCGAAGGTAATCACCGTCGCCGGGACGCCGCGCGCTCGGCCCTTGGCCAACAGGCGCTGAAAAACCGCCCGATGCCCCAGGTGCACCCCGTCGAAGTTCCCGATGGTGGCGACGCAGCCCCGATGCCCGGGTCGAAGATTGTGCAATCCGCGGATGACCCTCATGGATGTCGCGTTCCCGGGCCGAAAAGGTTGAGATTATAGGGAGGAGCCGATTGTACCTCCTAGCGCGGCCTGAAATCGCGAGGGCGCACGGCCAGGACGAGCAGGGCCAAACCGTACGCCGCGCCACCGGCCGCGATCCAGCCGCATAGACGACCGATCCGCTCGAGGTCGCCCATCCCGATCCACGCGGCGGTAGGGCCGCTGCCCCACCAAACGAGCAGACCCATGACAGCACAGGCCGCCAGGCCCTTCGACAGCAACCCCCCCCAGCCCGTGGGTGGACGATAGATCCCCGCCCCCACCAGGCCGCGGAGGAGCAACCCGGCGTTGACCAGCGCAGAGACCGTGGTCGCCAAGGCCAGGCCCACGTGCCCCAGCGGAGCCATGAGCGCCAGCTTGACGACGATGTTGACGATGAGCGCGATGACGGCGATCCGCACCGGGGACCTCATGTCGAGCCGGGCATAGTAGCCCGGCGCCAGCACCTTCACCCCGAGAAAGCCCATGAGGCCGGCGGCGTAAGCCATGAGACTGCGCGCCGCCATCTCGACGTCGAGCGCGGTGAACTCGCCGGAATGGAACAAGGTCGCCATCAACGGCCCCGCCAGCGTTATCAGCCCCACCGCGGCGGGCAGCCCGAGCAGCAGCACCCAGCGCAGGGCCCAGTCGATGGTGTCGGAGAACGACTCCGGCGATTGCTCCGCGTGCTTGCGCGAGAGCTTGGGCAGGATGACGGTGCCCAGGGCGACCCCGACGATTCCCAAGGGAAACTCCATCAGGCGATCCGAGAAATAGAGCCAGGAAATGCTGCCGGTGGTCAGGAAGGACGCCAGCACGGTGTCGAGCAGCAGGCTCAGCTGAGCCACCGAGACCCCGAACAGGGCCGGGACCATCAACCGGACGATACGCCTCACACCCGCGTCCCCGCGGTTGATCCGCGGGCGGGGCAGGAGCTTCAAGCGGATCAGGAAGGGAATCTGGAAGGCGAGCTGTGCCAGGCCAGCGACCAACACCCCCCAGGCCAGGGCCATGATCGGGCGCTCCATCTTCGGCGCCAGCCAAAGGGCGCAAGCGATGAGGCTCAGGTTGAGCAGCACCGGCGTGAAGGCAGGGACCCCGAAGCGCTCGTGGGCGTTGAGGATGCCCCCGGCAAAGGCCGTCAGCGAGATGAAGAGCAGATACGGGAAGGTGAGGCGCAGCATCTCCGCCGTCAGCGCCTGCTGATCCACATCGGCGGCGAAACCGGGCGCGAAAACCAGGACCAGGATGGGGGCACCCACCACGCCGGCGACCGTCACAGCCGCGAGCACCAGGCCCAGGGTTCCCGCCAGATTGTCGACGAAGCCCTTGAGCTCCGCTTGGCCCCGACTCGACCGGTATTCCATGAGCACGGGCACGAAGGCCAGGGAAAAGGCCCCCTCCGCGAACAGCCGGCGCATGAAGTTGGGGATCTTGAAGGCGACGAAGAAGGCGTCGGTAGCGGCATCGGCCCCGAACACCCGCGCGATCACCAGGTCGCGGATGAAACCCAGGACGCGGGAGAGCAAGGTGTTGCCGCCGACCTTGGCGGCGGCGCCCGACATCGAGGCCAAGAAGACGCGCTCCCGCAAATCGGCCGATTATCACAGAAAGCGCCGTGCGCGACGAAACCCGCCATTCGCCGCCGCGGCGCGCCGGGGCCTTAACCGCCCGCGTTCAGGCAAGCGATGAAGTCCAGCGTGATGCGGGCGCTCACGCCCCACAGACGCTCGCCCTCGAACTCGTCGTAGAAGACCACCTGCCGCACCTGCGGGTGGTCGGGCCCCGGCCACGCCCGCACGCGGCGGTTGGCTGGGTCGTCCAGCCAGGCCAGCGGGATACTGAACACGCGCGCGACCTCTAGCGGGTCCGGACGCAACGCCAGCGGCTGGGACAGGACTCCCACCACCGGCGTCACCAGGAAGTTGCTGACGGTCTCGAACGGACGCAGCGCGCCCAGTAGCTCCACCCGTCGCGGGTCCAGCCCGATCTCTTCCCGCGCCTCGCGGAGCGCGGTGGCGACCCGGTCCTCGTCCCCGGGCTCGCAGCGTCCGCCGGGAAAGGCGACCTCGCCGCTGTGACGATCACCGTCGTACACCGAGCGGCGAATGTAGAGCAGCCGCCAGCGATCATCCGCCCGGAACACGGGGATCAGGACCGCGGCCGGCCTCGGCTCAGTGCCGGGCGAGCCGGACAGCTCCCGCGCGGGCGATCCGGCGGGGCCTAACGCACGCAGGCGACCGGCGATATCGGGGGCGCTCAGGGCATCCAGGCGCGAAACCAGTTCCGCCGCGTCCTTGGAGCTGAAGCCCGAACCTGCCATATCGATACCGGCTCCCGCGTTCACTCGATGTAGAAGGGATAGAAGGGCTCCGTGAGCCCCTCTGCTCGCAGCGCACCACCCATCAGTTGCGCCTTGACCCGGGCGATCCTGAGCCCTTCGCGGTCCAGTACTCAGGGATAGAGCCGGAAGACCTTGCTGGTCGCCACCGGGCGATCCCACGCGGCGCTTTCCAGCCAACTCCGCGTATCCGGATGCAGCCCCGCCAGCTGCAGCAGCCAGAGCTCATGGACGTCGCGCGCCGGAAACGGGACGCGCGCCGCATGGGACTCCAGGGCCGTGATCAGGCGCTCCCCGGTCTCCCCGATGAGGTTGGCGCAGCAGGTTCCTCGCGCCCTGGCACGTGCCCTGCCTCCGTTTGCAGTCCAGGAGCCGTATGGGATCTCCGACAGCCCGGTGTGGCTGACAATGGCCTCGTCCGCGACGTAGAGCTTCCACTGCCGCCCGTCAGAGGTCTCGGCCGCACCGCCGCGTACCTCGACGACCTGCAGCATGCCGTGGAAGGGGGCCAGCAAGCGTCGGCTGTAGGTCTTGACGTCCATACCCTGGATTCTGGAGAAGCGCTTCGGCTGGTTCAAGGCGTCGCTTCAGCCCGGTCATTGCCCCATGTCGCATGGGCGCATGGACGAGCGGATGGCCTCGCCGCCGGGAGGCCGCGATGCGCTGGCTGGAGTGCGGAAGATAACGCTCGACAGTACCGCGGATTTAACGGACTCTCAGTCGGTTACGGTCAACCACGAGCCGAGCCTCATGCCCCTTGAAGACAGCGCAACCCCGTTCCTTCAGCCGATCGATCCGTGCGAGCAAATCGCGCTCGATCTCGCCGACCGGGGATGGTGCGTCACCCGGGACTTCCTGACGCCGCTGCACGTCACCCAGCTGCGCCACGAGGCGCTCCAAATGTGGCGCCGGGGGAAATTTCGTCACGCCGGGGTCGGCCGGGGGGCGGACCTCCAGGTTCGCACCGAGATCCGAACGGACCGCGTACTCTGGCTGGACGGAGAGAGCTGCACGGGCGCTCAACGCCTGTACCTCGACGCCCTGGAGCGCCTGCGCCAGGAGGTCAACCGGACGCTGCTGCTCGGCTTGTTCGAGTTCGAGGGTCACCTCGCCGTCTATCCGGAGGGCACCTATTATCGCAAGCACCTGGATCAGTTCCGCGGCGTGGCCCTGCGCACCCTGACCTGCAGCCTCTACCTGAACCTCGATTGGGGCGACGGGGACGGCGGCGAGCTGCGGCTGTACACCGACCCCGAGGACCCCGATCGCTACGAGGCGATCCAGCCTCTCGGCGGCACCCTGGTTACCTTCCTCAGCGCCCGCTTCCTGCACGAGGTGATGCCGGCCCGGCGGGAACGGATCAGCATCACGGGCTGGTTCAAGCGCCGAGGCGACGGCTTGCGCTGACCGCGGACGCGCGCGGGAATTACCTCACCAGGGGGCCGATCCCGCGACCGCGGCGGGCTGTCCGTACCACCAGGCATCGCGCGCCGCCCGGCGATCCAGCTGCTCCATCTGCATCCGGATGCTGCGCTGCCGCGACCAGTCTCGCTGGGGCTTCGACCAGGGGCACATCGCATCCATCCAGCTGTCGTGTCGCGCCATGTTGTAGTCCCTGCGCTGGCGATAGGTAAGGCGCCTGGCGTCCCGATAGCGCTCGACGGCGTCGTCATAGGCTGCCATCCAGGAGGGCATGTACGCGCCCCTGCCGCGGTAAGCATCGAACATCGCGTTTCGCCGCTGACGCAGCAGGTCACGCCGCTCGTCCACCAGCGTCTGCAGGCCGCGCGGCGGCGGGACCGGCAGCACGACCGGAGCCCCCGCCCCGGTCGCCTGCTCTCCGGGGGCTATCTCCGACTCCACGGTTTCCGTTGGCGCCGTTGCGTCATCCGCGGGCGCTGCTGCCGTCTCTGCGGGCGCTGCTGCCGTCTCCGCGGGCACTGATGCCGTCTCCGCGGGCACTGATGCCGTCCCCGCGGGCACTGGCGCTGGCTCGGCCGCGGAAACCTGCGTGGAGACTGGAGCAGGCTCCGGGGCGACGGCCGCCGGCGGCTCATCGCCCGGTGCCGCAACCTCGGCATTGATCACCCCGACGGCGACGGTGCCGGCGACCAGGGTAAGAATGGTCACGAGAAACCAGTTACTGCGCGTCATCATCGTTCCTCCTCGTCACGCCGTGACGGTTGATGAGAGCCCTCGACTCTCGGCCTCGTTATCAAGTATTGACGGCGATCGGACATTGCTCAATATAAGCGGACTCTGATTATTGGCCATCCTGGCCGAAATCAGCACGCCACCCAAGAAGCCCGGTTCTCGGGTGGCTTCATTTTCAATCGCTTACGCGCTTGAAAATGGCGTAGCGCCAAGGAACCGACCGCCCCTTGTCAGTAGACGGGCGCAGCCGCCTTGTAGCGCAACCCGGCACCCGCCGCCTGCTCCCGGACTGCGTCGTAGATGCCATGATCCAGCGAGCCCTCGGCGCCGCCCGCGGCCTCCACCTCCTTGCTCAGGTAGGCGTCGCGCTGCTCTGCCAGGGTCCGGATTTCGCGTTTTATGGCCTCCCTGCGCTCGGCGGTCTCTTCGACCACGGCCTTCTGCGCCTCGGGGGGCAAGGCCTGCAGGGGCGCCGGCAGCTCGTCGTGGTCGATGTCGGCAAGCTCCGTGCGGCCGGTGGTCAGATCCTCGACGAGGTCCTTGCCGTCGAGCAGGTTGGCCTCACCGCTATCGGAGGCATTGAAAACGGCACGGCGGGCCTTGGAGGACACCGAGGCCGAGGCGTTCAGCTTCTCCGTCGCCTCCAGCTTGCGTGCCTGGCGCTCCCGGTCCTCCGCGCCGCCGTAGTAGAGGCGCGTCCCGTCCAGCTCCGCGGACAGCTCCGCGAGCCGCTCGTCGTAAGGGGTGGCGATGGCCACGGCGCCTCCGGACTGCTCTACCTGGAAGTAGCTGCCCTGCCCCAGGTCGGCGATGCGCTGCCAGGCGTCGGCGGCCGAGCCGTCCTGGCCGCATTGGATCGCGTTGACCCGGATGCCCCTGGCCTGCGCCGCCCGCACCGTCTCCGGCCACTTGACGTCGTCCTGGTAGTCCATGTGGGGCGGTGCGTCCCCCACCAGGAACAGGACCCGGTAGGTGTCCGGATCCTGGCTCCAGGACATGCGGTGGAGGGCGTCGTGGAGCGCCTGATTCACGCTCTCAGGCCCGTCGCCACCCCCTTGGGCTTGGAAATCCATCAGGGTCGCGTACATGGAGTCCAGGTCCGGGGACAGGTCGACGACCCGGGTCACGTACTCGTCACCCCGGTCCCGGTAGGCCACCAGGCCGATGCGGATCTCCGGCGCCGGCTGGGCCTGCGCCATGGTGCCCGCGATGGACCAGATCTTCTCCTTCGCGGCCTGGATCAGTCCGCCCATGCTGCCGGTGGTATCCAGCACAAAGGCCACCTCGACCCTCGGGCGGCCACCGGTGGACGCCTCCGGCGGCGAGGTTGGAACCGCCGGCGGCGCCAGGGCGCCTTTCTGCAGACTGGGGTACACGGCGACCGCGGCGGTCGTCGACAGGATGAGTGCAAGTGCGGTGATTTTCGCGTTCATGATTGGCTCCTAGGTAACGATCAGTAGGTGGAAAGCTTGCGCAGAGCAGACTCGGCGCTGCGGTGGGCGCGCTCGAAGCGATCCAACTCCGGCGACGGATCGCTTACCCGGCCGAGGGGGATCAGCACGAACAACGCCTGGACCAGGAACAGGCACCAGACGGCCAGGAACAGGCTGCCGCTGTGCAGCCAGGCACCCACGGCGGCCATCCCGGCCAGCCCGGTCAGCCCCAGGTCCGCCAGCGCGGCCAGGGGACCCTGGTGGAAGTACAGCGAGCGGGCGAGCCAGAGCAGTACCAGGTGGGCGGATAGGTAGAGGGACAGGGACGGCCCGGCGAGCCACAGCAAACCTGCGGCCGCGGTCCAGGCGGCGAGGGTGACCGCCCGGCCCACGCGCTCGGGACTGCGTCGAAGCAGGTAAAGGAGATAGGCCAGGGAGACGAGCGCCGCCAGCAGCCGCAGTGCCGCTCCAGCGGGCATGACCAGCGCCAGAGCGGCCTGACCAAGACCCATCGTCAGGGCGGCCGCCAGCGCCACGCCGGCCCCTTCGAGGAAGCTCGGGTGTCTCATGCTCCCGCCCTCCGCTGACGCTCGCGCAGGAAGGCGACCTCAACGTCCTCGTCCCGCACCCGGCAGTTCGGCGCGCTCCAGGACACGTCTGGCGGCTCCGAGGGGTCCCGCGACGCCAGCAGCTCGGCCTTCTGGCGCGTGGCCTCCAACCGGGCGACGTTCTCGCCGATGCGGGACTCCAAGCCGGCGGTCTGTCGCTCCAGGTCGGCACGTTTGGCGCGCAGGAAATCACGCAGCCGCACGGCCTCCAGACGCCGTTTGATCAGCGCTCTGGCCAAGTCGTCCTTGCCCGCCGCGAAGCAGATGTCGAGCTCCTCCGCGACACCGGCGAGTTGCGCCTCCAGCTCGGCGAGGCGTGCTTCCAGGGCGCGCCGGGCTTCCGCCAGCCCCGCCAGGCGCCGACGGTCGCCGGCAAGCTCTTCGTCCATCTCGCGCACCGCCTGGCGCAGCAACAGGTCCGGCTCCTCCACGCGGTCCAACACCGCGTGGAGATCCGCCCGGAAGAGCCGGGATACACGGTTGATCAGGGTCATTGGTCACCTCCGAATTGCAGGTTACGAACGGGTCTCGCCGAGGCCCCGCCGCCGGCGGGGGCGGGACTATGGGCGCAGTTCCAGCTTACGGAGGGAGGCACGCGCCTCGTAGACAGGCTTCGGTAAAAGCCGAGGGCGGGGATTTACGAAAGATTTACGTCGCGCCGGCACCGGGTTGTTAGCATGTGGAAACCCGAACAACCGACGCTTCCCGCCACGGTGCACGCGCGAAGCGATTGACGGCGGCGCCAACCATGGAACGCAAAGCCCGGCTCCTGATCGTCGAGGACGAGGAACCCATCCGCGTGGGCCTGACCGACGTGTTCCTGTACCACGGCTACGAGGTGGACACCGCCGCCAATGGCCGGGACGGGCTCGCAAAGGCCCTCGGCGGGACCTTCGATTTGATCCTCCTAGACGTGATGCTGCCCGGAGTCGATGGCTTCGAGATCTGCAACCGGGTGCGCGCCGCCGACCCCGAGCAGCCCGTCATCATGCTGACCGCCAAGGGCACGGACGACGACGTGATCCACGGCCTCACCCTGGGCGCCGATGACTACGTGACCAAGCCCTTCTCGGTCGCCCAGCTGGTGCTGCGGGTGCAGGCGGTGCTCAGGCGCGCCCGCGTCGGGGTCGAGAACCTGCACGCGATCCGCCTGGGCAACGAGGTCGAGGTCGACACCCGCAACCTCTGCGGCCGGCGTCGAGACGAGCCCCTGTCGTTCACCCGACGGGAGATGGAGATGCTGCAGTACCTGAAGGCGAACGGCGAGCGCCCCGTCCCCCGCGAGGAGCTGCTGGCGAAGGTCTGGGGCTACGCGCGGACCCTCGGCATCGAGACCCGCACCGTGGACATCCACATCGCCAAGCTGCGGCGCAAGATCGAGCCCGACCCCGCCAACCCCCGCTACCTGGTCACGGTGCGCGGCGCGGGTTACCGGCTGCTCGCGGACTGAGGGCAGTGGACTCCGGCCTGATCGGACCCGATGCCCGGCGTCTGCGCCTGGTGCTCGGGCTGTTCTTCCTCGCCCTGGCCGTGCCCACCGCAGTGCTGGTCTACAAGGCTTACGATCAGCTGAAGTGGGAGGTCTTCCACCAGTTCCGTACCCAGTCCGAGGAGCTCGGCGCGCGCATCGACCGCCGCCTGACGGCCCTGATCGACGCGGAGCAGGCGCGCCCCTTTGGCGACTACGGATTTCTGGCCGCCGCGGATCCGAAGAACGGCTACCGCCAGCCCTCGCCCCTGTCGCAGTTGCCGATACGGTCCGAGATACCCGGCTTGATCGGTTGGTTCCAGGTCGACGCCGATGGGACCTTCCACACCCCGCTGCTGCCGAGCGACGACGGCACACCCTTAGTCCGGGGCGTCCCGGACCTCGTCCAGCGCGAGGCCATCGCGAAGGAGATCCGCGGCGTCCTGACCCGCAACCGGCTGGTGGACCTGCCGGCGGACGCCGACCGCGAGCAGACAACCCTGGACCAGGACCCGGAGCTGCGCACGGAGGAGACGTTCGCCGCCGCTGACGAGGCGGCGAGCCCGGTCACCGGCCAGGCCGCTTTCGACCGCCTGCAGCTCGAGGAGGATGCGCCGGCATCCGCCAAGCGAAGGAAGGCACCGGCTCGCGGCCTGGGCCAGGTGGAGGACCTGAAGCTCGACCTGACTTATCAGCGCCAGGCCGCCCCAACGCCGCCGGCCCCGGCCGCGCCCGCATCGGCGGAAAAGGAACGGGCGACCTCCCCCGTCGAAGGTGACGCCGCGGCCGCCGGGCTGAACAGCGGGAACGATCTGGACCCGGGGCAGCGGGTGCGCATGTTCGAGAGCGAGATCGACCCCTTCGCCCTGAGCCTGCTCGACAGCGGCCACTTCGTGCTTTTCCGCAAGGTCTGGCGCGAGGGAGCGCGGTACATCCAGGGGGCCGTCATCGCCCAGGAGGCGTTTCTGCGCGGCCTGATCGCGGACCCCTTCGCGGAGACCGCCCTGTCGCGCATGAGCGACCTGACGGTCGCCTACCGCGGCGCGGTCCTCGCCGTCTACGGCATCCGCCCCGGCCGCGACTACCTCACCAGCGCCGGCGAGCTCACGGGCGCCCTGCTCCATCGGCTGCGGCTTTCCGCGCCGGCGGGGGACTTGGAGCTCATCTTCAGCATCAGCCGCCTGCCGGCGGGACCGGGAGCGTCGGTGGTGGGCTGGCTAGCGGCGATTCTGGCCCTGGCGCTGGTCGGCGGCTTCTACCTGCTCTACCGGCTCGGGCTGCGCCAGATCGCGCTGACCCGACAGCAGCAGGACTTCGTCTCCGCGGTCAGCCACGAGCTCAAGACCCCCCTGACCTCCATCCGCATGTACGGCGAGATGCTGCGTGAGGGCTGGGCGCCGGAGGAGCGCAAGCAGAGCTACTACGAGTTTATCCTGACCGAGAGCGCGCGCCTGAGCCGGCTGATCAACAACGTGCTCCAGCTCGCGCGCCTCACCCGCAACGACTTGGCGGTGGACCTGAAGCCGCGATCGATCCGGGCGCTGATGGAGGACATCCTGCCCAGGCTCGCCTCGCAGGCGGAACAGGCGGGGTTCGCGCTCCGCATGGACTGCGCCGACGGCACCGAAGGCGTGGCGCGGGTGGACGAGGATTTCCTGACCCAGATCCTGATCAACCTGGTGGACAACGCCCTCAAGTTCTCCCGCGACGCCGAGCGGCGCGAGGTCGTGGTCGCTTGCGCCCGCGCGAGCGAAGGCGAGATCCGGATCTCGGTTCGCGACTTCGGCCCGGGAGTGCCGCCGGACCAGATGAAGAAGATCTTCCGCCTCTTCTACCGGGCGGGCAGCGAGCTCACCCGCGAGACCGTGGGCACGGGCATCGGTCTCGCCCTGGTGCGCCAGCTCACGCTCGCCATGAAGGGGCGGGTAGACCTGGTCAACCGGGAGCCGGGGGCGGAGTTCCGGGTGCTTCTGCCGCTCGAAACGGGCATCGGAAAGGTTTGAAGCTCAGAGACGCGGCCTCTCTCGCGAACCGGTTGGCCCGCTCAGACTAGCAGCCGGATGGTCTCCAGCATGGCCGCGGGATCGGTGTAGTCCACCGGGATACGCCAGCGGCTGCCCGCGCTGCCGAGCACCAGGGACGGGAAGGAGTCCACCCCCATGCCGCGCGCCTTGGCGATCTCCTCGGCGAGCGCCTGGCGCGTGTCCTCGGCGTCGAGATCCCGGGCGAAGCGGTCGGAATCGGCGCCGATCTCGCCCGCGAGCGCGATCAGGGTCTCGCGGTCCGACGGATTGCGGGCCTCGAGGTAGTAGGCGCGCTGCACCGCGGCGGTCATGGCCTGGTCGAAGGCCGGCTCTTGCCGGCGGACGGCGATCACCGCGCGGCACGCGGGCCAGGTGCTGCGCCTGGGCGCGCAGACGGTCCAGAAGTCGAAGTTGAAGCGGGTGCCCGGAATGCGGGCCTGGATCCGCCTCCAGGTCTCCCGCAGCTGCGCCCGCATGGAATCGGGCATGGGCTCGTCGGAATCCGGCGCGAGCCCGCCGAGCAGGCGCTCGACCCGGATCTTCTCGGACAAGCCCGCGAGCAGGCCATCCAGCGCGGGACGGAAGCCCCAGCACCAGCTGCACATGGGGTCGTGGACATAGTAGAGGGTGGGCGGCATGTTAGGATCCACTACGTTGTCTCCAATGCGACTCTCCGGCTGACGAGCAGTGCCCGTCCCCAACGCCTATCCCGCCAGCTACTACGACGACGACCTCGTGCTCAAGGTCCCGCTGCTGCTGTGGGCGGCGATGGTCTTCCTGGTGCGGCATGTGCTCTTCCTCGGGCTCACCTTCCTGCCGCGGGTCGGCGATGCGATGAGCTACCTTCGGGACATCGTCGAACCCGTCTTTCTGCTCGCCGACGCGCTCGCGGCTCCGGTGCTGCTGGTGGCGCTGCGGCGCAAACCCGGATCTCCCGCGTGGATGCGCGGGCTGTGGCGTCAGGGCCGGATCTTGCTGTCCGGCTCGGCCCTTGCCTATCTCGGCCTGTGGCTGGCGAACCTGGGGATCGCGCACAACTGGCACCTGTCGACCCTGAACGAGGCACTGCTGGTATCCGTCGCCCTCGATCTGGTGTTCCTGACCTTTCTCGCCACATCAGCGCTGGTGCGCGATGTGTTCCGGGACTTCCCACCGCAAGGGTGACAGGGATACAAACCGATTGCGCGAAAGGTTGCATTTCCCACGCCGCCGTTTAGCTTTGGTTTCAGAGACGGCAGCCGCGCCGTTTTCCATTTGGTGGGAGCCCCGACCATGCACAAGCTCTGGTGGTTGATCGGCCTGGCGTTGTGGGCGTCCGGGACCCCGGCCGCGACCCTGCCGGGGGAGGCGGGCCTGGACCCGGCGCTGGTCAATCCCGGCCATCACGAGCAGCCGGCATGGTTCAAGCAGTCGTTTCTCGACATCCGCGAGGACGTGGCAGAGGCCGCGGCGGACGGCAAGCGCGTCATGCTCTATTTCTACCAGGACGGCTGCCCCTATTGCGCCAAGCTGCTACAGGAGAACTTCGCCGACCGGGAGATCGTGGAGACGGCCCGCGGCGGCTTCGACACCATCGCGATCAACCTTTGGGGCGACCGGGAGGTAACCGGCTTCCTCGGCGGACCCACCACCGAGAAGGCTTTCGCGGCAGGGCTCAAGGTACAGTTCACGCCCACCCTGCTGCTGCTGGACGAGGAGGCCCGGGTGGTGTTGCGCATCAACGGCTACTTCCCGCCCCACAAGCTGCTCACCGCCCTCCAGTATGTGGCCGGAAAACACGAGCGGCAGGGCGAGCGCTTCCAGGACTTCTATCTCGCCCGCGACCCCGCGGCGGCCTCCGGCCGTCTGCACGCGGAGGGCGGCTTCCTGACCCCGCCGCTGCGACTCGCCGACCGGCTCGCCGCGGCTGGCAGGCCCCTGGTGGTCATGTTCGAGCAGGCGGCCTGCGCCGCCTGCGACGAACTCCACCAGGACATCCTGAAGCGCGAGCCAGTGGCCTACGCCCTCTCGAACCTGGACGGCGTCATCGTCGACGCCTGGTCCCGGGAGGTGCTTCAGACACCGGACGGGCGCGAGCTTCCGGCCCGCCGGTGGGCGCAGGAGCTCGGCGTCGAGTACACGCCCAGCCTCGTGTTCTTCGACCCGGCGGGAAAGGAGGTCTTCCGCACCGAGGGCTACCTGCGCGCCTTCCACATCCACGGCGCCCTCGACTACGTGGTGACCCGCGCCTACCTGCGCCAGCCCAATTTCCAGCGCTACCTCCAAGAGCGGCGCACCGCCCTGGAGGCGCGCGGCTTTCGGGTCGACCTGATGGACTGACCGGGCGTCGCGCCCCGGTCGGCTCAGGCGACGGCCTCCGGTTGCTGCAGCGGCATCACCAGGCTCGCCTGCGGGCCCTCGTCGCCCGCGGTCTCCACGTAGCGCACCGGGGCACCCAGCTCCAGCCCCTCGAAGGCGTTGCCGAGCACGCTGTTGCGGTGGAAGTAGATGGAACGGCCGTCGGCCGTCTCGATGCGGCCGTGATCCCACTCCAGCTCCCCAACCAGGCCTGCCTGGGTCGGCTCCTCATGGGTCTTGACCTCGCCGCGCCGGCGACCGGCAAAGGATTCGAGCTGCCGTTCCATTGCGTCGAAGGCGTCGCGGATGGCGACGTAGGCGTCCTCGCGCGCGTGGTTCGCTTCCGGCGTGCGGCTCACCACCAGCTCGTCCCCGGGCACCGTGAGATCGATGCGCACATGGTAGAGCTTGCCCTTGTGGTGATGCCGATGGTGGGACTCGATTGCGACCCTGCAACCCATGATGCGCGCGTGGAGCCGGTCCAGGCGCCCCACCCGCTCCCGGACCTTGGTCTCCAGGGCTGGGGTAGATTCGAGGCCGCGGAAGGTGATCTCAGGCGTTAGTTGCATACGGACCCTCCTCGGGCACTGGGATAGCGCCCTCTACTTCAATCAAAGCACGTCGCGGGCGGGTATCAAGGGCCGGGCCTCAAGGGACAGCTGCGGCCGGCTATTTTGCGGCGGGCTGCAGCATCAGGGTATCCGCCACCTCGTAGCCCTCTCGCCGCATGGGCAGATATGCCCCGTCGCGCCACAGGGCGATCTGGTCGTCGTAGGTGGACGAGAACCAGTTGCCAGACTGGCCGCCCGCGAGCACGAACAACGAACGCTCGGGATCCGCGAGGTCCACGATCTGGCGATAGGTGGGGGCGTGGTACACGACCCAATCCTGCGGCCGGAACCAGCCGACGTTGACCGTGTAATGGCTGCCGCCGGTGGGGACGACGCGATCGCTCACGGCCGAGAGCGGAGTATGCGTGAACAGGGAGTGGGCCAAGTGGGCCTGGTGCAGCTCGCCCCAGACCGGAGGCTCGTCCCCCAAGCGCGCCAGGGCCTGCTCCAGGGCCTCAGCGGCGAACTCGACACAGCTCAGGCCGCGCATGTCGCAGGCCGGGTCGCCCTGCGTCAACGCGCGAATCAAGTAACGGGGGTAACCGCCCCAGTAATCCGTACCGGTCTCCGCGGCGGGCAGTGCGGCAAGCGCCACATACCAGGCGTGGAACACCGAGCTTTCCGCGGAGTCCAGCGCCGCATCGCCGTTCCAGACCAGGAGCCTGAGACGCCAGCGCTGCGCGGCGAGGGATCTCGGCTTCATGGCCTTCAGGACCGGCCGCAGCTCCCGGTGCAGCAGGGTCACCGTGTCCTGTTGCAGGGCCTCCATGGACCCGAGGTCATGGCGCGAACGAGCCTGGATCAGCTCCGTGATGCGCTCGGCGCGGTAGGGCTCGGCGCCCCACTCCAGGGAGATGCGGTGAGGATAGTCCGAGGCCGTGACCCGATGATTGGCGGTGACCAGAAAGCCCTCGGCCGGGTCGAGGCGCGCGGGCAGATCCGACGGCCGCAGCACGCCCTGCCAGTCCCACTCCCCGTCTCCCGGCACCGGGTAGAGCCCGCTGTGGCCCGGCCGACGCACCGGCACCCGGCCGACGGCGAGATGGGCGATGTGCCCCTCCACATCCGCGTAGACGAGATTCTGCCCAGGCGCGACCAACAGCTCGGCGGCGGACCGAAATTGCTCCCAATCCCTTGCCCGGTTGATACCCAGGAAGGCATCGAAGGTGGTGTCGTCCGGGTCGTGGCCGACCCAGCGCAGGGCGAGCGCCGGCGCGCCGTCCGGTTTCTCCACCACGTCGCTGATCACGGGCCCGTACAGGGTCTCGCGGACGCGGACGGTCACGGGCTCGCCGTCGCGCACCAGGATCGTCTCCTCGCGAACCTCGAAAGGCAGCAGGTCTCCCCGGTGGAGATAGGCGTCACCCCGTTCCTCGATGAGGTAGAGGTCCTCCATGTCCGCGGCCAGATTGGTCACGCCCCATGCGATATGCTCATTGCGCCCGATCGCCACCAGGGGCAGGCCGGGAAGGCTGGCCCCGATCACGTCGAAGCCGGGACTCTGAAGATGCACCAGATACCAGGTAGACGGCAGCTGAACCCCGAGATGCACGTCATTCGCGAGCAGGGGGCGACCGCTGTCGGTACGCGCCCCGCCAACCACCCAGTTGTTGGATGCGCGGGGCAAGTGCTCCCGGGTCGTGGCGTCGAGGGCGAGCAGATCCTCGACCTGTTCCTCAGCGCCTGGGGCCACGGTCGATGCCGGCTCCGCCCCCCGCCAAGCTCTCGCCGGGGTAGAGGGGCATCAGCTCCGCGATCCGCTCGGGAGAGAGTCCCCGCGCAAGGAGGCCGTAACGGCGCAGCTCCGAATGTCGGTTGTCCGCGAGGTTGTAGGCCATGAGCTTGCCCCACACCAACACGTCCGCCGCGCTCCAGGTATCCGGCTCGAAGCCCAGCAGACGGAACTCCGGGGGCAGGGGCGGATCGGTTGCCAGATACGCGTTGATCCCTTCCGCATAGGCATCGATCGCCGCCCGCGCCTCGGCACTCAAGTGCCCATAGGCCGCCTCGGCGGCGCGGTAAAAGCCCCAGGTCCTGAGATAACGGTCACGGTCGACGGCGTCGGGCCCCAGGATCTCGGCCAAGCGCCCGGCGCCGATCCGGCGCTGAAGCTCCATCTGCCACAATCGGTCCTGGGCGTGGACCACACCTAGCGCCAGGAAGAGATCCCGGTCGGTACCGGCTCGTATGTGCGCCACCCCGTTTGGCTCACGCTCGACGACTACCGGAGCCTGCAATCCATCCAATGGCAGGGTGCCGGAGGCCTGCGGCATGGCGCCGCGCAGCCAGAGCAAACCGCCACCCGCTGCCAGAACCGGGACGGCGAGCAGCGCCAGGAGCCATCTCCGACCCGGAACGCGCACGCTTAGCGCTTCCGCACCGACCGACCGCAGCCGGAAAACTTGTCACACCCGGTTGACATCGGCATACCCAAGCTAGATCCTAGGTTAAAAATACACGCTTTCCATGCATTAAACTTGCACTTTTTCTAGCCAAGGGCCTATATTTCCTCCAACGTGTCTGGAATTCGGGCGGGCACATGGGGCAGGTCTTTCCTTGGGGGTAAGGGAGGAGAAACGGCTGATGAATGCACAGGCTCGGCGCCGAGCTTTGGCGCTATTTCCATTTCTGGTCCTTCTGCTCACCGGCTGCGCCGGCACCGGCGATCACGGCCGCAGCTACGAGTCTACCGGCACCTTTCCGGTCGCGTCCGAAATCCAACCCAACGTCGATTTCTGGCGACAGGTTTACGGCGTCTGGAGCCGCAGTCAAGTGGCCTTCCACGACGACGAATACATGGGGGTCATCTACGAGGTCGCGGATCTGCCCGGATACACCGGGAGGGGCTATTCCTCCGATCAGAGACACTACATAGCGGCCAAGGAGGCCTGGTACGCGGGACGCCTGAAGTCCGTCGAGCAAAAGGTGCGCCGTGGGGACTCGCTCAGCCGCGACGAACGCGCTCTCCACGACAAGCTCGTCGACGCCGGCGGCAAGAGCGCCATATACGGTGCGAGTGAGCGGGTACGCGCCCAGCGCGGTATTCGCGAGAAGTTTCACCGCGGACTGGAGATCAGCGGTCGCTACGACGAGACCTTTCGCGAGATCTTCCGCTCGCGAGGCCTGCCCGAAGACTTGGCCTACCTGCCCCATGTCGAGTCATCCTTCCAGGTCAATGCCCGCTCGGGCGTCGGCGCCGCCGGCATCTGGCAGTTCATGCCCGCAACGGGCAGGGTCTACGGCATGACGGTCAGCCGTGCGGTGGACGACCGGCTGGACCCCGTCGTTGCCGCCGAAGGCGCCGCCAGTTACCTGGGCAGCGCGCACGCTAAGCTGAGAAGCTGGCCGCTGGCGATCACCTCCTACAACCACGGCCAAGGCGGCATGGCGAAGGCCAAAGCCATCTACGGAACCGACTTCGGAGCCATTGCCACCCGCTACAAGGGGCCCTACTTCGGTTTTTCTTCCCGCAACTTCTACGCCCAGTTCCTGGCCGCCCGCGAGGTGGCAGGCAACCCCAAGAAGTATTTCCCCGAGGGCGTGAACTACCAGGAACCCCAGTCCCACGACCGCGTGGTGCTGCGTTCCACCATTCCGGCCCATCACGTCGCCAGCCACTACGGGGTTTCCACCTATCGGCTCGCGGATCTGAACCTGCACTGGCGTGACAGCGCGGTGAGCGGACGAGCCCCGTTGCCTGCCGGCACCACCGTCTGGTTGCCCGACGGCACCCTCAACCGGGTCGCCGAACAACCGCGGCCGGTCTACACGCCGACGATCGTTGCCAGAGTGGAGAAAAACGCCAGACCCACGGCCAGCATGGCCGAGGCGCTCACCCAGGTCGAGCGCAAGGCGAAGCGCCAGGCACGAGTCGAGGCCAAGCCCAAGGCGGAGGTCAAGGTCGCCCGCGCGGAGCGGCCCGCCAAGGCAGCGAAGGCGATCCCGGCAAAGACCAGCAGGCACCATGTCGTCAAGGCGAAGGAGACGCTGTACCGAGTGGCGACCCAATACGACCTGTCCGTGGAAGAGCTGCGGAAGCTCAACCGGATGAAACCGGACGACAACACCATCCGTCCCGGGCAGAAACTGCGCATCAGCAGCTGACGCCAAACCTCCCTGCACGCCCGACGGCTGGGTCAAGCCGCCGGGCGCTAGCTTCTCGCCCGGTCTCCCGCCCCATCACCACCTGACTAGATCCTTTCCTATCGGCATCCTCCATTACATTCGGGGGCAAGACCCGAGATCGCTTTTCTACCGTCAGAATTGTTTTGAAGCCGACGAAGTCATCGAGCGTCTTCCCAGCGGCGCCTGCGCGGCAAGCTATCTACGCTTCGTCGTACGAGGAGGCGTCAGCCCTGAACGCAAGAAACTGTCCAAGCAGAGTTGGGCTATCACGCCGAAGATCCGAGAGGTAGACGAGTTGCTTCTGGGATAACCACGCGCAAGGTCAATGGTGCGCGAAGTTCATCCCGAGGTTTGCTTCTGGGCCATGAGCGGTGCTCCGATGCGCTTCCCGAACAAGACGCGGGAGGGATTCAAGGAACGGCTTGAGGTGCTTTCAGCGCGATATCCACCAGCCGCCGATGCCGTGGCCAAAGCTTTCCTTGAGCATGGCTACGCAGGATCAAGTTTGACAATGCCGAATCGAGTCATGCTAAAGCCACGCCCGGCTAAGCTCCAAAGATCAACTCGGGTACAA
>CAVTOR010000027.1:0-88785 GCA_963736235.1 uncultured Gammaproteobacteria bacterium | reverse complement strand
TTCGAACCCTCGATAGGCTATTAACCTATACACACTTTCCAGGCGTGCTCCTTAAGCCACTCGGACACCTCTCCGGGAGGTCTGCGCATCGCTTCCACAAGCCGGACGGGACCATCAGGTCCGCGCCAAGTCGGCGCTTCCATTACGATTGCGAGCCAGGAAGAATATACGAACAGTGGAAGCCGTGCAAACCGGCGGCCAAGTTGTTACTAGACCACAGGAGAGCCCGATCCCGGCCATGCCCAAGACCAGTCGCGCGGCCCTGCACACCCCCACGCTCGCCGAGCAGGCGGATCGTCATCGGCTCTACGAACTCTCGGTCCAATGCCCGGAGGCGGAGGTGGACTTCATTGACCGTAACTATCGCCTCCTGCGTGGGCGGAGTGCGCGCTTGCTGCGGGAGGACTTCTGCGGAACCGCCTCCGTATGCTGCGAGTGGGTGCGCCGGCGCAAGACCAACCGCGCCCTGGGCGTCGATATAGATCCCGAGGTGCTCGCCTGGGGCCGGGCTCGCAATCTAGCATCCTTGTCCAAGGATGCCGCCGCGCGGGTGAGCCTCCTGGAGCAGGATGTGCTCGCGGCTGAATCCCCTCCGGCCGACATCATCGCGGCGATGAACTTCAGCTACTGGCTGCTGACCGACAGGGCCGCCCTCGCGCGCTACTTCGGTCGCGTGCGCGACGCCCTGAAGGACGACGGGATCTTCTTCCTGGACGCCTACGGAGGCTACGACTCCTACCGCGTCATCACGGAGGAACGCCAGATCGAGTCCGACGACGGGCCATTCACCTATGTCTGGGAGCAGGAAAAGTACGACCCCGTCACCGGCCGTCTGGTGTGCCACATCCACTTCACGCTCAGCGACGGCTCGCGCCTCGAGCGCGCGTTCAGCTATGACTGGCGTTTGTGGTCCCTGCCCGAGATCCGCGAGCTGCTCGCGGAGGCCGGCTTCGGTCGGGTGATCTGCTACTGGCAGGGATGGGACGAGGAAGGCAACCCGGACGGCGTGTTCGTGCCCGTGGAGGAAGGCGAGCCCGACGCCGGTTGGATCGCCTACCTAACGGCAGAGAAAGGCTGACGGTCAGGACCCCAGCCGAGACTCGAGGTCGGCAAGACGCACAGGGAGCGCAATGATAGCTCGCGCCATATTTTCATAATGTGCAAACAGTTCTGTATTGTGAAAGCGTCGCGGCGCCACTAGAGTTCTCTCCAAGCCTCGGCAATCCCGCCGGCATGCATCTGCTTGATCACTGGAGAGACCGTCATGAGCGCAGCACCAGAGCACCTTTTCCCCGAGATCCCGGAGTTCACCGCCGGCATCGAGTACTTCGGCGAGCCGTGGCCGGGCTTCTCCAAAAATGCCGACCAACCGCTGATCGGGGAAGGTGATGGCTCGATCCAGGATGCCCACGACCCCCGCGCCGCCTATCAGGCCCTGATGGGGGCGGACGCGCTGCGCTACCTCACCTTGCAGGTGACGGGCGCGAAGGGCTCGGGACATCCGGGCGGCTTCGCGTCCAGCGCTGAGGCCCACGCCTCGCTGATGATGCTGGGCCACACCAACATCGTCACCGAGGTCGGCCATCACGCCCCCGGCTTCTACAGCGCCATGTTTCTCGATAGCTCGCTCGAGGAGATGGGCATCCGCACCGTGGAGGACATGCGCAACCGCTTCCGCGAGCGCGAGGGGCTTCTCGGACACCTGTCCGGAGCGATCCCTGGCATTCTCTCCCCCGCGGGTCCGCTCGGACAGGGTCAGCACTTCGCGATGGCGGGCGCCCTGCTCCACCCGGACAAGCTGTTTCCGGTGACCATCGGCGACGGCGGCATGGGCGAGCCCTACCCCCTCTCGGCCATGATGCACTTCCACACCGCGTACCCGCGAGTCACCAACTTCCTGCCGGTGCTGATCTGGAACGGCTACAGCCAGGAGCACCACGCCATGGTCTCCACCTGGGACAACGACCGCATGGTGGCGTACTGGAAGTCGCACGGCTTCCAGGACGTGGTCCTAATCGATGCGAAGGACTTCGACGACAGCGCCCAGGAAGGGGCCTACGTCGACAGCACCCGTTTCTCCCTCGATGGGCGGCTCGCTTTCGCGGGCGCCGTGCTCCAGGGCGTGGACCGGGCGGCCCGCTCCGCCCTGGGCGGCCGCCTGACCGCGTTCATCATCAAGCAGCTCAAGGGGGCCGGCGTCCACACAACCGGCTCGAAGTCGCACAACCTGTACCCGAAGGACACCCTGGATCAGCCTCATATCAGCGAGGCCCTCAAGCGCCGCGCCCTGCCCCCGCAGGCCTGGGGTATCGTGCGCGAGAACTTCCGCCGCGCCGGGGGTGGTCCTGCTGTCGCGACCGCGGTCACCGAGCGTGCGATTCCGCTGTCGGACCTTGGCCAGCTGCCGACCCGCGACTTCCCCGTGGGCGAGAAGGAGGTGCCCGCAACCGCGCTAGGCGCCCTGGTGGCGGCAGTCGGACAGGCGGATCGCCGCTTCGTGGTGACCAACGCGGACGGCAACGAGGCTTCCGCCATGAAGAACATCAATGAGGCCCTGGGTATCCGCCATCCGACCACCGATCCGCTATACAACCAGCGGCCCGACGGGCAGGTGTACGAGCCTCTGAGCGAGGACGCCTGCGCCGGTCTCGCCGCCGGCCTCGCCTTGTTCGGCTCACGCTCGCTGTGGCTCTCCTATGAGAGCTTCGCCATCAACGGCTGGCCGATCATACAGACCGTGACCCAGGCCATGGCGGAGCTGCGCCGGCGCACGCCCTCGGTGATCGCCATGTTCACCGCCGGTGCCCTGGAGCAGGGCCGCAACGGCTGGACCCACCAGCGCCCGGAGATCGAGAACTACGCGGCCGCGCAGATGCGCAACGGCAACGTCTATCCCCTGTTCCCGGTGGACGCCAACATGCTCCAGGCAAGTTACGAGTGGGCGCTGGCGAGCTGGAACAAGGGCATCGCCATCTTTGCCTCGAAGAGCCCGCTGCCCGTGCGCACCACCCTCCAGCAGGCGCGGGACGCCGTCGAGCGCGGCGCGGTCAGCCTCTACGAGAGCGCCGGGGGCGACAAGGGCACCGTGGTGTTCGCGGTCACGGGAGACATGGTCTATCTGCCGGTGTTCGAGGCCAAGGATCTGCTGGAATCGAAGGGCTACCGCGTGCGCATCGTGGGCGTGGTCAACCCGCGCCGGCTTTACCGGCCCGAGGACGTCGCCTGGGAGACCTGCGCCCAGCCGGACAATGCCTTCATGGACGACGATCACTTCAACGCCCTGTTCGACGGCGACATGCTGTGCGCCGTGAGCGGCGGCCCCGGCGCGCCCCTGGAGCCGGTGATGCTGCGCACCCGCGCGCCCCGCCGGGAGCTGATGGTGTGGAAGCGCGGCGAGACCACTGCCACCCCTGGTGAGGTCATGGCCTTCAACGGGCTGACGGCGGAGGACATGGCCGAACGCGTGTCCAAGATGATGGGCTGAGCACGAACCCCGGCGAGGGACTGCCGAAACCCATGCCTCCGAACATCAAACTCGCGACCAATCACACGGATAGAGACCCATGGCAGAGACAAAGATCATCGCGCTCGACGACGACCCGACCGGGTCGCAGACGGTCCACAGCTGTCTGCTGCTCACCCGCTGGGACGAGGATACCCTGCGTGGCGCGTTACAGGACGACTCGCCCCTGTTCTTCGTGCTCACCAACACCCGGAGCATGGACGCCGACCGGGCGGCCGCGGTCACCCGCGATGTTTGCCGGAACCTGCGCGCCGCCCTCGACCAGCTCGCCCGCGCGGGTCGCCCCAGCCAGCCCCTGCTGGTCAGCCGCTCGGACTCCACTCTGCGCGGACACTACCCGGTGGAAACGGACGTCATTGCCGAGGAGCTCGGCCCCTTCGACGCCCATTTCCTGGTCCCCGCCTTCTTCGAGGGCGGACGCCTGACGGTCGATAGCGTCCACTACATCGAAACCGACGGGCGACGGATGCGGGTGGACGAGACCGAGTTCTCCAGCGACTCCGTATTCGGCTACTCCACCAGCTATCTGCCCGACTACGTGGCCGAGAAGACACGCGGGCGCATCCCAGCATCGGCGGTCGAACGCTTCCTGCTCGATGACGTGCGGGGAGACGTGCGCGATCGTCTGCACTCGCTCTCCGGCAACGCCTGCTGCGTGGTGGACTGCGAGCGCCAGTCGGACCTCGACGGCTTCACCGCCCAGGTCCTAGACGCCGTCGCCGCCGGCAAGCGCTTCCTGTTCCGCAGCGGCGCGAGCCTGCTCACCTCCCTGGCGGGCCTGCCCCCGCAGCCGGTCGGCGCGGAGAACCTGCACAGCCAGGTCTGCAACGATGGGCCCGGCGCGGTGATCGTCGGCTCCCACGTACGCAGGACCACCGCGCAAGTGGAGGCCTTGCTGACTGAGCCCGACGTGGCCCCGGTGCAGGTGGACGTGGACCGTATCGCTGACGATCGCCAGGGACTCCTGGCCGAGGTCCTCGCCGACGCGGCCGCCACCCGCGCGGCCGGCCTGACACCCGTGATCTATACCAGCCGGGTGGAGCGCACCTTTCCGGACCAGGCGGCGCGGCTCGCGTTCGGCGAGCAGGTCTCGGGGCTGCTGATGGACGTGGTGCGCGGGCTGCCGGAGGAGACGAGCTTTCTCATCAGCAAAGGCGGCATCACGTCGAACGACGTGCTGAGCGATGGCCTGGCGCTGCGCCAGTCACGGGTCCTGGGTCAGGTACTGCCCGGCTGCTCGGTGGTGCGCTGCCCGGACGATCACCCGCGCTTCCCCCGGCTGCCGGTGGTCATCTTCCCGGGCAACGTGGGAGACGCGACCGCACTGGCGACGGCGTTCCGGCGACTTGCAGGTCGTCCCCGAGCCACCAAGGTCGCGGCGGGCTGAGACCAGAGGTTCAGCCGTTGGCGGGCCGCATCTGCTCCGGGCGTATCCGGGGCGTGAAGTAGACGTCGGCGTCGTCGAGGTCGACCTCGTTGCCGACGCCGTCCTCCAGCGGCTGATCGTAGTCCTTCCAGCCCCGGAGCCCGGTCTGCAGGGAGACCACGTCGCGATAGCCCAGCACCTGCATGGAGTGGGCCGCGAGCACGCTACGGTAGCCCGAGCGGCAGACGACGACCACCTCGCGCTCGCGCGCCTGCACCAGCTCTGGCACCGTCTCCTCGTAGTCCCACTCGCAGGCCGACTCCAGGATGCCGCGCGGCACGTTGATCGACCCCGCGATGTGCATGGCCTCGAACTCCTGGGGCTCGCGGACATCGACGATCAGCAGGTCAGGGTTCTCCTGCGACCGCTCCTCGAGGTCCCAGGGCATGATCTCGCGGACATCCGAGAGACAACCGCGCACCATTTCGATGAAGTTCTTCATGGTTCGTATTTCGGCCTGATCGATAGGGATTAGGCGCCTCGGGGATCAGCCCCCGGAGCGGGTCGCGCCGCGGGCGCACAGGTCGTTCTCGACGGCGATGACCGCCGCCTCCACGCGGGAGTGGATGTCGAGCTTGCGCAGAATCGCCTTGACGTGGAGCTTGACGGTCCCGTCGGAGATACCCAGCGCGCGGGCGATGGTCTTGTTGCTCTGGCCCTCGGCGAGATGACACAGGATCTCGCGCTCGCGCGGCGTGAGATCGGCGAACGCCGACGCGCTCGCTGCCGCGGGACGCTCGCCCTGCACCGCCTTGGCGAGCACGGCGGTAAGCTCCTTGGCGACCACCGTTCTGCCGGCGACGATGTCCTCGAGGGCCGCGATCAGCTCATCGGGCTCCATGTCCTTGAGCAAATACCCCTGGGCGCCGGACTGCAGGGAATCGATCACGTCGCGCTCCTCGGCGCTGGTGGTCAGGATCGCGACCGGCATCCGCTGGCCGGAAGCTCGAAGCCGGCGCAAGGCCTCCAGCCCGTTCATCCCCGGCATGCGCATGTCCAACAGGACCACGTCCGGCACCGTCTCGGCGACCCGGCGGATCCCGGCTTCGGACTCTCCAACCGCGTCCACCACTTGGATGCCGCGGCGCTCAAGGAGCTCCTGCAGCCCGAACCGGAACAGGGCGTGATCGTCGATCAGCAGCACGCGCATCAGGCCGCCTCTCTCGAGCCTTGCGGCGACTTGCGGTCGACCGAGAACACCAGCTCGACGCGGGTACCCTCCTCCGGCTCGCTCTCGACCCGCAGCTCCGCTCCGATCCGTCGCGCCCGCTCCTGCATGATGGTGAGCCCGAGGTGCTCCCCGGCGGACCCGGCCGCGGACACCGCGTCGAACCCGATCCCGTCGTCCTCCACCAGCAGCACGTAACTCCCGCCGACCCGGGTAAGAAGCACGCGCACGGTGTGCGCCCGAGCATGCTTGCGGATATTGGCCAGGGCCTCCTGCGCGATGCGGGTCACCTGCAGCTGGGTAAAGGCCGGAAGCTCGAACGGGCGGCAGTTGTCGTGAAACAGCACGTGCATGTCCGTGCGCTGGCGCAGCTTCTCGGCAAGCTTCTCGAGAGCTGGGACGAGCCCGCATCGGTCCATTGGGGCACGAAAGTTGGCCAGCAGGCCCCGCAGTTCCGCATGCGCCTCGTCAAGCCCGCCGCGAATGCGCTCGAGGTCGGTGCGCGCCTCGTCCGAGACAACGGACTGCGCCAGGGCGTCTTCCAGCATCTTGACCTGGAAGCGCAGGCTGGCCAGGGTCTGGGCGAGTGAGTCGTGCAGCTCGTGGGCCAAGGCGTTGCGCTCCTCGACGATCGAGAGTCGCCGCGTCTCCGCGTCGGAACGCAGCTTCGCGACCGCGATGCCCAGGTGGTGACCGACGCTGAACAAGAGCTCCAGAATGTCCTCTCGGCCGCTCACGCCGGGCCTGTCGACGAATACCGTGTAGAGCCCCAAGAGCTCGTCATGATGCTCCAGGGGCACGGTCACCACCTCCATTTCGTCGCTGCCGAACATCTTGCGTCCGTAGACGCGCGAGCAAAAGCGCGCATCGTCGCGGCAGAGGATATCCCCCGGCGACAGCACGGTGCCGCACAGGCACAGGTCCACCGGCATCATGTCCTGGTCGCGCACCAGATCGTCGTCGAGCCCGATGGATCCCACCAGCCGCCGGCTACCGTCCGGCATCACCAGGCGCACGGTGGCCGCGCGTCCGTTGACCATCTCCTTGAGCACGCGCAGGAAGCGCAGCAGCAGCTCGTCCAGGCCCTGCGCCTCGTTGATGCCGGCGGCGACGTCGTAGAGGATCTTGATCGAGGCCGTCTTCTGCGCCAGGCGCATGGTCTGACGGGCAACCCGGCTGTCCATGTCCTCGTAGAGATCCGTCAGCTCCGAGTTGAGGGTGCCGATGTCGCGCGCGATCTCGTTCAGCACCCCGACATCGCGCAGCGCCTCGCTCGCGCCCGGCTCGCCCTGGCAGACGCGCGCCACCGACTCCTCCAGATTCACCAGGGGCTTGAGCAGCTGCGAGCGCAGGCGGACCCCCGCCAGCGCCAGCGCCGCCAGGGAAGCGAGCAGGAATCCCAGACACAGCAGCTGGACGCTGTCCGAGTGGGGAAGCCGCCAATGGACCAGCAGCAATGCCAGCGAGCCGGTCAGCCCGACCGCAAGCACCAGCAACGGGGAGACGAGACGCGGCGGAGCGGAGAATGCGCAGCACGTCGCGCCGGTTGTGCTCCGGGTCCGGGGTGATCGGGTTTTCCTGCGCCATCTCGTGCATCCGGTCCGCACCTTGCCGCTCGAACCGCACTTCGTCCGGATGATAACCGAACCAGGGCACGGCCTTGCGCCGGGGGGCGCGAGCGGACACGGTCAAGCCACCACCTCCAGAGACGCCTCGCGCTCGCGCCGCTGCAGCTCCCACATTTCGGCGTAGAGGCCCCCGGCGCTCAACAACTGGCGATGGGTGCCCTGCTCGACGATACGCGCCGGCCTCCATGACCAGGATGCGGTCGGCGTCCACCACCGTCGACAACCGGTGGGCGATGACCAGGGTCGTGTGATCCTCCGCGACCTCCGCCAGGGTCTGCTGGATCGCCTGCTCGGTGTGACTGTCCAGGGACGACGTCGCCTCGTCGAAGACCAGGATGCGCGGCCGCTTGAGGATGGCGCGCGCGATGGCGACCCGCTGCTTCTCGCCACCCGACAGCTTCAGACCGCGCTCGCCGACCAGGGTGTCCCAGCCGTCGGGAAGTCCCTCGATGAAGGCGCGGATGTGGGCCATCTCCGCCGCCCGTTCGATCTCTCCCCGGGAGGCCTCCGGTCGCCCGTACGCAAGGTTGTAATAGATGCTGTCGTTGAATAGCACCGTGTCCTGGGGCACCACGCCAATTGCCCCGCGCAGACTGTCCTGCGTGAGGTCCCGGATGTCCTGACCGTCGATCAGGATCCGCCCGCCGGTCACCTCATAGAAGCGGAACAGGAGCCGCGAGAGGGTAGACTTGCCCGGCCCCGCTGTGGCCGACCACGGCGACCTTCTGTCCGGGACCGATCTCGAAATCGACATCCCGCAGGATCTCTCGCTCCGGCTGGTAGTGGAAGTCCACGTGTGCGAAGCGTACCGCCCCCTGCGTCATCGCCAGCGGGCGCGCATCGGGGCGGTCTTCGATCTCCGGCTCTCGCTCCAGCAGCTTGAACACCAGGTCCATATCCGCCAGGGCGTACTTGATCTGGCGATAGACGATGCCGAGAAAGTTCAGCGGGATGAACAGCTGCAGCAGGAGCGCATTCACCAGCACCAGGTCGCCGATGCTCATGGAACCGGTCACGACTCCCCGCGCGGCAAAGAACATGATGAAGGTGACCCCAAGCGCGATGATCGCGCCCTGTCCGAAGTTCAACAGGGACATGGAGGTCTGGCTCTTGACCGCAGTCTCCTCCCAGTCACTCAGTGTGCGGTCGTAGCGCCCGAGCTCCATCGCCTCGTTGCCGAAATACTTGACCGTTTCGTAGTTGATCAGGCTGTCGAAGGCGTGCGAGTTGGCCTGGGAGTCGAGCCGGTTCATCTGGTGACGGAAGTCCATGCGCCACTCGGTGATGGCAAAGGTAAAGGCGACGTACACGGCGACCGTGCCGAAGGTCACCAGGGCGAACACCAGGTCGTACTGGCTGAACAGGATGGCCGCCACCAGGCCGAACTCCACCAGCACCGGCAGCACGCTGAAGACCATGTAGTTGAGAATGGTGGCCACCGAACGCGTGCCCCGCTCCAGGTCGCGGCTCACGGCCCCGCTCTGGCGCTCCAGGTGATAGCGCAGCGAGAGCCGGTGCAGGTGCGCAAGCACGCGGGTCGAGAGCCGCCGCATCGCCCGGTAACGCACCCGGGCGAACACCACGTCGCGAAGCTCGTTGAACAGCGAGGCGCTGAGCTTCAGCGCCCCGTAGGCCAACAGAAGCGAGACGGGCAGGATCAGCGCCTGGATCGGGACGCCCTCGAAGGCGTCGACGATGCCCTTGAGGACCACCGGCACGCCGACGTTCGCGACCTTGGCCAGCACCAGGCAGGCGATCGCGAGCAGCGCCCGGCCGCGAAACTCCCATAGGAAGGGCAGCATCGCGCGCAGGTTGTGCGTATCGCGGCGGTCGCTGTGCACGCGTTCGGTGGCGATTGTGTACATCCTGCTCCCGTGTTGGGTTCGGTTTGATCGACGCCCATATCCGGGCGAAGATTCTACCGTATCCGGTCATCACGACCCGGTTGCTAGCCCTAAATGAGGTCGACCCATGGCAGATCCCACCCTGGATTCCGGTGGCTGCAGCCTGCAGGAACCCTTCGCCCTGCAGGTGCTCGGAGATCAGATGGAGCCCGAATTTCCGGACAAGTGCATCGTCATCATCGAGCCGACGCCCCAATGCCGCGACGGTATGTTCGTTTTCGCCGACGTGGAAGGGGTGCGCTGGTTCCGCCAGTACCGGAAGGACAGCGATGGTCGGGAATGGCTGATCGCGCTCAACGAGCTCTACCCGGAGATCGATCTCACGGGCCTGGAATGGGCGGTGCTGGGGGTCATCATCCAACGTAACGTCCGGCGCAAGATCAAGCACTACAGGTACCCGGACGAGGCTCCCCCACCCGCGGCGAACATCACCGACCTTACGGGTCGGTCCTGACCCAGGCGTTATTCGCGTGCGCCAGAAGACACCTTGCGCCTGTCTGCTCCTGGCCGCGGCCCTGCTGACCGGCTGCGGCGACCAGCAGACTCCGACCGCAAACCCCGCGGATCGGGAGCGGGCGCAGGACCATCTGGTGACCGTCCACACCGCCGAACGCGCTCCGGTCTCCGGTCAACACGAGCGCCCGGGCTCCCTGCGCTTCCGCAGGCTGGTGCGCATCTTCAGCCAGGAGGAAGGGCGAGTGACGGAGCTCGCGGTGTTCGAGGGAGACGAGGTCGAGACCGGCCAGCTGCTGGTCGCGTTGGATGACGACCTGCTGCGCGCGGAGCTCGACAAGACCCGCGCCACCAAGGAGCAGGAGAAAAGGGACCTCGAGCGCCTCGAGAGCCTGCGCGCCCGGCGCGCCGTCGCGGAAGACGAGCTGGCCCAGGCGGAGACATCGCTGCTGGTCGCCGAGGCCGAGGAGCGGCTGCTGGAGACGCGGCTCGCCTTCACCCGCATCCGCGCCCCGTTCGCCGGCGTGGTCACGGAGCGGCTGGTGGAGCCAGGCGACTTCGTGACCAAGAACAGCCACCTGCTCACGGTGGCAGACCCGTCGTCCCTGGTCGCCGAGGTCTACGCCTCCGAGCTGATCCTGCCGCACATCGCGGTGGGGGACCCGGCGGCGGTACGCATCGACGCCCTCGGCGCCTCGCAGTTCGACGGCAAGATCCTGCGCATTCATCCCGCCCTCAACCGGACAAGCCGTCAGGGCATCGTCGAGATCGTGCTGGACCCGGTGCCGGAGGGCGCGCGCGCCGGGCAGTTCGTGCGCGCCAGGCTCGAGACCGCCGCCGTCGAGCGCCTGCTGATCCCTTTCCGCGCCCTCGCGCGGGACCGCGGGGGAGAGTTCGTCTGGCTGGTCGACGGCGAGGGCAAGGCGGCGCGGCGCTCGGTGCGAAGCGGGCTGCGCATCGCCGACCGCATCGAGATCCTCGACGGCCTGGCTCCCGGCGAACGAATCGTTACCCGCGGCTTCCTCGGCCTGACCGAGGGCAAGGCCGTGAAGATCGTCGACGCGGCAGACTGAACGCCGCCAGGAATGCGTATCCCGCAATGAGCATCTCCAGCTGGTCCGTGCGCCACCCGGTCGGGGTGGTGATGCTCACCCTGGCGGTGATGGTCCTCGGCGGCTTCGCGCTCGGCCGGCTCAACATCGACCTGCTCCCCCACATCATCTACCCGGACGTCCGGGTGCGCATCCTCGACCCGGGCGTGCCCGCCAAGATCATGGAGGACGAGGTCACCCGCCAGCTCGAGGAGCAGCTGGCGATCACCGAGGGGGCGATCGCGATCCAGTCCCAGACCACCGAGGGGCGCAGCTCGGTCGACCTCTCCTTCGCGTACGGCACCGACATCGACTAGGCCCTGCGGGACGCCAGCTCCCGCCTCGACCGCGCCAAGCGTTTCCTGCCCGACAGCATCGACCCGCCGGTGATCTATAAGCGCGACCCCTTCCAGCTGCCCGTGGCCGAGTACGTGATCAGCTCCCCCTTGCTGGACCCGGTGGAGCTGCGCGCCTGGGTCGACTATGGCCTGAGCCGCGCCCTGCTGACCCTGCCCGGAGTGGCCGCCGCGGAGGTGGGCGGAGGTCTGGAGCGGGAGGTGCAGGTCATCGCCGACCAGTACCGGCTGGCGGGACTGGGGCTCGACGTGCTGGACATCGAGCAGGCACTGCGGGAGGCCAACCGGGACATCTCGGCGGGGCGGCTGCGCATGCCCGACGGCGAGATCAGCGGCCGCACCGGGGGCCGCTTCACCAGCGTGGAGGAGATCGCCGACCTGCCGCTCTCCGCCGAGGATCGGGAGCGGCCCCTGTCGCTGCTTCGGCTCGGGGAGGTCGCGCGCGTCATCGACGGCGCGGCCGAGGAGCGCCTGCGCATCCGCCTCGACGACCGGCCCGGCATCAAGCTCTCGATCCAGAAGCAGCCGCTGGCCAACACGGTGGCGGTGGTGGACGCGGTCGAGGCCGAGCTCGGCCGGCTCGGCAGGAGACGGGTGAGATCCCACGAAGACATCCAGATCCGCCGCGTCGATGACCAGGCGCGCTATATCCGCCAGTCGCTCAACAACGCCGTCACCGCCGCCGTCAGCGGCGCCCTGCTCGCGATGGCGGTGGTCTACGTCTTCCTCGGCAGCCTGCGGCGCACGCTCATCATCGGCAGCGCCATCCCCATCGCGGTGCTGGTCACCTTCATCCTGATGGCGGTGAGCGGGCTCACCTTCAACATCATGACCCTGGGGGGACTGGCCCTCGGGATCGGCATGCTGGTGGACAGCACCATCGTCATGCTGGAGAACATCTACCGCCACCAGCGCCTGGGCGAGCCGAACGCGCAGGCGGCGGACTCCGCGGCCTCCGAGGTGACCAGCGCCATCGTCGCCTCCACCTCCACCAACCTCGCGGCGGTCCTGCCCTTCCTGTTCATCGGCGGTCTGGTCGGACTCCTCTTCCGCGAGCTCATCTTCACCATCTCGGCCGCCATCGTCGCCTCCATGGCGGTGGCGCTGACCCTGGTGCCGGCGCTGGCCGGACGTGTCCCCGCCGGCCGCGAGGGCGCGCTGCGGCGACTCGCCGACCGTGCTATGGCCGCCGCCCAGGAGGGTTACGCCTGGCTGCTTGCCCGGCTGCTGCGGGTGCGCTGGCTGGTCATCGCCGTCTTCGTCGCCGGACTCGCCTACACGGTCCCCTGGTTTCAGGAGTCGAGGCAGGAGTTCCTGCCCAAGCTTGACGAGGGCGACGTGCGCATCAGCCTCACCGCCGACAGCGGGATCGACATCGGCGAGATGGACGCCCTCACGCGCAGGGTGGAGGCAGCTGGTCGCCGCGCAGCCCGAGGTGGACGCCATCTTCACCACGGTGGGCGGCTTCGTCTTCGGCCGCTCCCAGTTCGAGAACGCCAACCGGGCGAGCCTTCAGGTGCTGCTCAAGCCCTTGGCGGAGCGCGGGATCAGCAGCAATGACTGGATCGCACGCGTGAAGAAGTCGATTACCGCCGAAGAGATCCCCGGGCTGAAGGTGTACCTGTCCACCCGTGGTATCCGCGGCATCCGCTTCGGCAGTGGCGACGACGACCTCAGCATCCGCATCAAGGGGCCGGATCTGAACGTGCTGGCGGGCCTGGCCGACGAGGCGTTGGAGCGGCTCAAGGGCATCGAGGGCCTGCGCAATCTGCAGCATTCCAACGAGGAGGTCACCCAGGAGCTCTCGGTTCGCCTCGATCGCAAGCGGGCCGCGAGCTACGGGCTTCAGGTGGAGGACGTCGGGAACATCCTGCGCTTCGCCCTGGAGGGCAAGACGGTCACCGACTTCATCGGCGGGGACCGCAGCATCGACATCCTGCTGCGGCTGGACCGCATGGAAGTGGCGGCCCCGGGCGACCTGGAATCCATCGTCCTGTTCAGCAAGACCGAGCCCAGGGTGCCGCTGCGCCTGGGAGACGTGGCGCGCATCGAGATCCTGCCTCAGCCCTCGACTATCGTGCGCGACCGCCAGCAGCGCATCGTGGACATCACCGCCTCGCTGGGGGACGACGTCACGCTGCAGGAGGCGATCGAGCAGTCCCTGGCGGCGCTTGCGGATCTTCCCCTGCCGCCCGGATACAGCATCTACGACGGCGGCGGACTGAAGGCCATGCAGGAGGGCCGCGACGTCGGCCGCCTGCTGCTGGGGCTGGCCCTGTTCCTGGTGCTGGTGGTGATGGCGGTGCAGTACGAGTCGCTGCGCAATCCCCTGATCATCCTCATCTCCGTGCCCTTCGCCCTGATCGGCGTCGTGCTCGGCCTGTAGTGGACCGCGCTGCCGCTGTCGATGCCGGTGTGGCTCGGGCTCATCATGCTGGCCGGAATCGTGGTCAACAACGCCATCGTGCTGGTGGAGTTCGTCGAGATCGGTCGCCGCCGCGGCCTGGACAAGCACGACGCCATTCTCGAGGCCGCCCGGCTGCGCCTGCGGCCCATCCTTATGACCACACTGACCACGGTGGTCGGCATGCTGCCCCTGGCGCTCGCCATCGGCGAGGGCTCCGAGATGCTGCAGCCGCTGGCGGTGACCATCGTTTCCGGACTCTCCTTCTCCACCCTGGTGTCGCTGGTGCTGGTCCCGATGGTCTATCGGATACTCGGGGCCAGCGGCTCGACCGCCGCGATCGGGGAGCCGGTTCGCGGCTGACGCCGCGTCAAGTCCATCCTGGGCGCCGGTTCAGCCCAGCTTCTCCAAGCGCCCGTATTGGCGGTAGAGCAGGATCCCGCCCCAGGCGAGAGCGGCGATCATGATCAACGAGCCGACGAAGTGACTCAACCCGGCAAGGGTACGATCCAGGTGCAGCAGGCCGGTCTCGGTGAGGAGGTAGTTCCAGTCGTGGAAACCGTAAGGGGCGGACTGGCCGGTGTTGCCGCCAAGCAACGGCAAGGTGCCGGCCCGTGCGTCGTTGATGTAGGGCGCGATGTCGAGAAAATTCTCGCCGAGCCACCAGAGGGCCACGGAGGCGCCGAAGGGGTCGCGGGTCTTCAACAGCAGCACGCCGAGGGCGATCAGGGGCATCAGGAGTTGTCCCAGCGTTCCGCCAAGGGACATCATGAACTGCCCGAGGGGCCGAAAGAACACGTGACCGGCCTCGTGGAACGGGAGATTGACCAGGTGCAGCACGGACTGACCCGCCGCGTTGCTGTCGACCGACGAGAGCATGAGCAACGCGCCCCAGACGAGCAGCAGAGCGAGCAGCAGCCCCCTGGCCGCGAGCCCAGGCCAGGACCCGGACATGGCCTTGTCCGGCAGAATCAGCTCGCGCAGCCCGCCGCTGTCGGCCGACTCCATCCGCAAATGGGACGGGCGCGGCGCCTGGTCGCCCGGACGAGGGTGGTACTTGTAGTATTTCTCGAACACGATGCCGCAGCGCTCGCAAATGGTGTTCGCCGAAGCCTGCGCCGCGTTGCATTTCGGGCATTGCATCTGCGACTCTCCCTCGGGTTCGCTTCGCGTTGCCTCAGCGATCCGCCCCGGCGGACGACCCCTCCGAGGAATCCGGCGGCGGGCGCACGATGCCGATCATGGTGGTGAAGCGCCGCCAAGGCCACCCGCCATAGCGGTGCAGATCGGGCGCGTACATCTCGGAGATGGCGCCGTCCAGGTAGAGGGCGTTCGGACAGCCCAGGACATCCCGGAACAGGGTGCCGAGGTCGTGGAAGTTCACCGGGGCGTTGGAGATGGCGAACACCACCCTCCCCTCGCGATCGACGCCTACGCCGTTGCGGATGTGCTTGCTGTGATAGCCGGGGATGAAGCGCGGATGAAGCGCGCCCCCGATCACCAGCATGGGGCCGGACTGCACCGCGTGGCGTACCTCGCCCTCCGGCCGGTAGTCATCGGTTTGCACGACGCGCGCGCCGGTCGCCGTGACGTAGAACACGCCGTTCGGCCGGAGGAAGAAGTTGCCGCCGCCTTCTCCCCCGGTTCAGCTGGTAGTAGCGTTCGCCGTTCTCGATGTAGAGCCCGAGCGGCGTGAACTGCTCGGAATAGATGCCGCCGTTGACGGCGAACACGAGCTCGCGCCCTTCGGCCTCGAGGGCCTCGCGCAAGGCGTGCAGGCTGCCGTAGTCCGTCCCGTCCGGCCGCTTCCAGAAGAACCGGAGCCGCTGCTCCTCCCCCTGGTCCAGGCGGTAGACGTCGAAGCTCGCATCCTGGTGCCGGACGGTGAAGGCCGATGCGGCGACGCAGGCATCCGCCGACGCGAGTGCAATCAGAAACCAGAACCAGCGCCAAGCGGCCATCTTGTCACCGAGACCCGCGCGGCCCCGATCAGGTCGCGGCTTTGGGCTTGCGCCTGCGGCGCGATCGGGATCTGGTCGCCGGGGGGCGCTCGGCGGGCCGGGCGGGCTTGACCAGCACGAAGTCGATCTTGCGCTCGTCCAGATTGACCGCCGCCACCTGAATTCGCACCCGGTCTCCGAGGCGGTAGACCATCCCGGTCCGCTCCCCATTGAGCCGGTGACCGACGGGGTCGAAGTGGTAGTAGTCGTTGTCCAGGGCGGTGATGTGCACCAGGCCATCGACGTAGATGTCGTCCAGCTCGACGAAGATGCCGAAGGAGTTGACGCTGGTGATGGTGCCGTCGAACTCCTCGCCGAGCTTGTCCTGCATGTACTCGCACTTGAGCCAGGACTCGGCGTCGCGGGTCGCCTCGTCGGCGCGCCGCTCGGTGCCGGAGCAATGCTCGCCGATGACCTTGCAGGTCCGGCTTCGAGTAATCGAAGTCCGCCGCCGTGCCGCCGTCGAGCAGGTGCTTGATGGCGCGGTGGACGATCAGGTCCGGATAGCGGCGGATGGGCGAGGTGAAATGGGTGTAGGCGGGATAGGCGAGCCCGAAGTGGCCCACGTTGTCGGAGCTGTACATGGCCTGCTGCATGGAGCGCAGCAGCACGGTCTGGATCAGATGCCGGTCCGGCCGTGTCCTCGACCTGCTCCAGCAGCGCCGCGTAGTCCTTGGCCGTGGGCTTCTTGCTCGCCGGGCAGCTTGAGCCCGAGCTCGCCGAGAAACTCGCGCAGGTCGGTGAGCTTCTCCTCGCTTCGGCGTCTCGTGGATGCGGTACAGGGCCGGCAGCTTCTTGCGCTCGAACAGCCTCGCCGCCGCCACGTTGGCCGCCAGCATGCACTCCTCGATGATGCGGTGAGCGTCGTTGCGCACCAGCGGATGGACCGCCGCGATGCGTCCCTGCTCGTTGAACTCGAAGCGGGTCTCGGTGGTATCGAAGTCGATGGCGCCGCGCTCGGCGCGCGCCGCGTGCAGCGCCTTGTAGAGCGCATACAGCTCGTGCAGATGGGGCAGCAGTTCGGCGAAGCGCTCGCACAGGTCGGGGTCACCGTCCACCACCATGGCCGCGACCTGGTCGTAGGTGAAGCGGGCGTGGGAGCGCATCACCCCCCGGAAGAACCGCGAGCGTGTGACCTGCCCCTCAAGGTTGACGTACAGCTCGCAGGCCATGCACAGGCGGTCCACCTTCGGATTTAGCGAGCACAGACCGTTCGAGAGGACCTCCGGCAGCATGGGAACCACGCGGTCCGGGAAGTAGACCGAGTTGCCGCGGTTGTATCCCTCGGCGTCGAGGGCGGTGCCGGGCTCGACGTAGCTCGAGACGTCGGCGATGCACACCAGCAGCTTCCAACCCTTGGGCTTGCGCTCGCAGAAGACGGCATCGTCGAAGTCGCGCGCGTCGGCGCCGTCGATCGTCACCAGGGGCGTTTTGCGCAAGTCCGTGCGCCCCTTCTTGGCGGGCTCCGGCACCTCCTTCGTCAGCCCCGCGATCTCCGCCTCCACCTCCGGGGGCCACTCCACCGGCAGGTCATGGGTGCGGATGGCGATATCGGTCTCCATCCCCGCGGCCATGTGGTCCCCCACCACCTCCAGCGACGCGGCCGAGGGGCTGGGTGCGCTTGGTCGGCTGATCCGTGATCTCCGCCACCACGATCTGTCCCTGCCCAGCCTCGCCGATGCGGTCGCGCGGGATGATGATGTCGTGCGCCAGGCGCTTGTTGTCGGGCACCACGAAACCGACGCCGCTCTCCTGATAGAAGCGCCCCACCACGGTGCGCGTGCCGCGCTCCAGCACCTCGACCAGCGAGCCCTCCAGGCGCCCGCGACGGTCGCGGCCGGTAACCCGCACCACCACGCGGTCGTTGTGGAACAGGGCGCGCATCTGGCGCGGATAGAGATAAACGTCGTCGCCGCCGTCGTCGGGCTTGACGAAACCGAAGCCATCGGGATGTCCGATCACCCGCCCGGCGATCAGATCGCGCTTGTTGACCAGGCAGAAGGCGTCCTTGCGGTTGCGCACCAGCTGGCCGTCGCGCACCATCGCGCCGACGCGCCGCTGCAACGCCACCAGGTCATCTTCGGCGGAGAGGTCGAGGGCGGCTGAGAGCTCCTCGAACACCAGCGGAACGCCGGCATCGGTCAGGGTCTCGAGGATGAACTCGCGGCTCGGTATGGGGTTGGCGTACTTCTTGGCTTCGCGTTGGCGATGAGGGTCCAAGTCCCTGGGAGAGTTTGCTTTCTGCGTCTGGCCACGATGGATGTCTGCCCGTTCTTGAAATCCCGCTAGTGTACCGTTGACAAGGTACCCTTGTCTCACTAACATTCCCGCTTCCTCGGGCCGGGGCTTTCCCACCGCCTCCCCGAACACCACCTGCCGAGGTGGCGGAATTGGTAGACGCGCATGGTTCAGGTCCATGTGAGCGAAAGCTCGTGGAGGTTCAAGTCCTCTCCTCGGCACCATCCCACTCTTGTCTTCTCCACGCTTTCGGGGCCAGAGTCACCGCCCGAACGCCACTTGCCGACTCCTCCCTTCGCTGTTACTTTTCCACCGGGCGCGCGTCTTGGCGCCTGGACCGGAGACCGCCGAATGCAGCGGCAGGTCGCAACCAAGAACCAAAGGAGAAGTCAAATGCCAATCAATACACGCCGCGGCTTTCTGACCACCTCGGGAAAGCTGATCGTCGGAACGGCCGCTCTCGCCGCGATGGGAGCTCACGCCGCTGAAGAGCATGCGCATCACGGCGAATCCGGGGACGGACACGCCATGGATGCCGGGTCCGAGAACATGTGCGCAACCTGTCAGTTCTGGGGCGGCATGCGCAAGATCTCCGAGGACGGCAAGCAGAGTCGTCGCGCAGAGCATGGGTTGGTGCAACAACCCGGAGAGCCCGAATCACCGCAAGCTGACCGCGCCCGACCATGAGATGAAGAAGGCCGGCATCTGGAAGAAATGGGCCGCGCTCTGATCTGAGCCAGGGAAGGGCGGGGGCGGACCTCGTACAAGCCCCTCCCCGTTCCTTTCCGGGTGCGGTCCACCTGCGCGCCGCCCCGAAAAAAGGCCGCCATCAGGCGGCCTTATTCTCTCCACGAAACGGGAACCCCAGAGAAGCTCACATGCAGCGCACGCCTCCGCGCTCTTTGCCCTGCACCTGAGCCGCTCACTACCGATAGGCCCGTTACCGACCGACCGGCGCACCTTTCGACGGAGGAATCTCCTCGATCCGCCGGTCCCGCTTCCCGTTTGCGGGAAGCGGCCCGTTCAGCGGAAACGACGCCGAGATCCTCAGAACTTCACGTTGACCGCGGCATAGATCGAGCGGCCCGGTCCCGGTACGGGGGTGCCCCACTGTGGCTGGTTGGGAAGGGGCGGGATGGTCATGGTGGTTCCCTGGCCGACGTAAGCCCCGCCGAGGGGCAGCTCGTAGAAGCGGTCGAACAGATTCTCGACACCCAGTTCGAAACTCCAGGTCTTTTTCTCGTAGCGGCTGCGTAGGTGAGCGAGCCCATAGCCGGCGGTCTGCATCTCGTTTCGCACCTCGGACAGGTCGTCCTTGGCAGCTACGAACTCGCCTTCCAGCGTGTTGCGCCAGGGGCCGAGTTGCTGTGTGATCGCGAGCTTGGCGTTCAGTGGCATGATGTTGTAGAGGTTGTCGTCGGTGTCCTCGTTCGTGCCCTTCGTGTAGCTCGCTATGCCTTCGAGCGTGAAATCACCGAATTGGGTGCCCTTCGCCACTTGATAGTGAGCCGAGAGATCGACGCCGTAGAGTCGGGCGGATTGGTTGACATACTTGAGAACGGTGAAGTCGTCGACGACCGGCACTACGCGGGGCGCGTTCTTTGCCGAGTCCCATTGCACCGCGTCTATGTAGTCCTGCACATAGGTGTAATACGGCGTCACCCTGACGCCCCACTGCTCCCGGTCGGCGTCGTGCCAGTCGGCCGTCAGGCTCACCGTGTTGGCCACCTCCGGGTCGAGATCGAGGTTGCCGACGTAGCCGTTGCCATCGCCGACGAAGTTGTTCATGAAAGCCGCCATTTGCCAGGTGGACCAGGTATAACGCTCGTACAGACTCGGCGAGCGGGTCTTTCGGCCTAGCCCGATCTCGTAGGTCTGGGTATCGCCCGGCGTGAAACGTGCGAGCCAGGACAGGTCCCAGTTGTGGTCCGTCTTGTCCCTGGACTGGGTGTTGAACAGGGCGGCGTCCCGGGTCTGGTTGCCCATATCGCCCATCATCATCCCCATGGGCGGAGGAACGACCGTCGGGAAGACGTTGGTGTTGTAACCGTGCACAGGGCCGGCATCCATAGTCCACCGCCTCGTAGCGCACGCCGAGAATGTGTGTCCAGCGGTCCTGGTTGAGTCTCCTACTCGCCGAACACCGCGTAACGGTCGCGCTGCCCGTCGTTGATGTTCTGGAAGGTATAGGGCCACATGCCGGCACCGGAGGGTGACCACCAATCGTCCAAGCGATAGCGCTGGTATTCGCCGCCCACGCGCACCAGGTCTCCGATGGCCACCGGGATATCGGCGCTGAGCGTGAAGCCGGTATTCTTGCCGTCGGTCTCCATCGGCATGCCGGCGGCGCAACCCACCATCATTCCATTGACCATTCGGGTACCGGAAATCGGCGAGCAGGGAATGCCGTTGAGCGCCTTTGACCCACCGGAGCCGAGCGGAGGCTTTCCGGGGCCATACCAGAAGCGCTTGTCGTCGCCGAAATCCATCTCATGTTGCGTGTGCTGGTAATAGGCCGCGCGCCTTCAATGTGCCCCAGCTCTGGTCGCCGGTGTAGGCGAGGTTGAACTGATCGTTGCGGTTGTCCGTCATGTCCATCCGCTGGTTGGGATAGGCCTCATAGGGGATGTGCTGATAGCTGTACGTAAAATCCAGGAGGTGGCCGCCATCCTTCCACGCGGCCGAGACGGACTGATTCGTGGCTTCATAGGCAGTCGAGCCCACCTCATCCAGAGACAGGGTGTGGCCCAGCCGGCCCGTAAACTTATAGTCCTTGAAATCGCCGCCGGCCTTGTAGTTGTCGGACTGGGCGTAGGCGCCAGTGTAGTTGAGGCTCAGGTTTTCAGTGGCAAAGGTGCCGGAGAGGTTCCCGCCCCAGTTATCACCATTGCTGCGATAGAAAGCGCCTGCCTCCCCCTCCATCAAGCGCTCGCCGGGATCGGCGAAGGCCGGGGCGGCGGAGTCCACGACGATGGTGCCGCCGATGCTGTCTCCGCCCACGCTCACCGGGGTGACGCCGGAGAGCACCTGCACACTCGCCACTGCCGTTGGGTCGATGTAAGACAAGGGCGAATTCATGTGGTTGGGACAGGATGCGGCCAGGTCCATGCCGTCCACCTTGGTCCGTAGGCGCTCGTCCGCCAAACCGCGGATGACCGGCAGGCCGGACACTCCCCCGGCGTGTAGGTGCTCACACCGGGGAGGTCGGTGAGGAGACTGGCGGTATCGCTCGTGCGGGCGCTCGCACGGGCAATCTCGTCGCGGTTGAGGGCTGAAGGAACCGGGAGCGAGCGGAACATCCTGGGGGGCCGTGACGACCACTTCCCCGACGGTGGTGACATCTCCAGCCGCCAGCCCTTGCGCGGCGTAGAGGGCGAGGACGGCGGCAATGGGGTTGAGACGAAGCTGCATTTTTTTCTTAAACTCCCTACGGTTTTAGGCTACAGGCTCGGTCATCCGCGAGCCGGAAAACTCAGGCACAGTGCTCGGCAACACACGAGCGGACATAGAACGCCGTTACCTGGACGTCGCGGACCACACGAGGGGATCAAGCGAGTCGGTGACGACGATCCTGGGAACATGAGTGCCCGCACCGATTGATGCGCGCCAAGCTTGAATATCCGCTTCAGGACCGTGGCCGGAAGAAAGCTCCGCTCCTCATCGGAACAGTTCCGGTCACCACGATAATTCCCCGGAATTCAAGGCTCCAAGGCCAGAGTGGCCGCACCGTAACGGGTGCTCGAGACTTTGGTCAATCGGTCTAACTGCTTTTCAGACCCGTCCGCGACATTACGTGGCGAATGCCGCGCAGGGTGCGCGAAATGCCGCACCGCATGTCAGGGTAAGCGACAGGAGCGTAGTGGGTCGGATTAGGGGCAAAGTGGCCGGGGACGCTTTACCAGTGCCGAGGGCAACCCCGCCCAGCTCGTCGAGAGCTAGCGCCGTTACACTAATCGGAAACAAAGAGGCAGGCTTAGCCGATATCCCCGGAGAGGACGAGCTCCTGCTTGTAGCCAAACCCACGGCTGTTGTCGATCAGACGGATCCAATCGGGACGGAGTCGATAGAGATCAGCCGCCCCGAGGCGCTTGGCAATGGTCTCCTCGTCGGCACTGATAGGCGCCTCCAACAGTGCCCGGAGGTCGTGAAACTTTGCAAGGTAACGCTCGAAACCCGCAGCGCGTTCGGACCGGTCGAGCATCTCGACGCGACCCGTGATCTGTAAGCCCCGAATCTCGGCCCAGACGCCGCAATCGGTATTGATCGCGACGGCCACTCGCGGATGCGCCGCGATGTCCCGGCCATGACGCGTCCGATGGTCCGAGACGAAGTAGAGGTTCAGCGCGGGATCGCTGGCGAAGAATACGGTCGCCGCCCAAGGCCCATCTTCCCCCACGGTCGCCAATGTCGCCGCGGTGTGCGCCTCCAGCATCCGGCGCACCGCGTCGCGGGTCCCATTTGTCACTCGCCGGTCGACCCCCGGCCGCGGGGCGGACCCTGCCAGCGCCTGACGGTGCCGCTGTCGAGACCGAACAGGTCCAGAATCCGTCCGACCGAGTGGTTGACGATATCATCCACGGAACTGGGAGCGTTGTAGAAGGCCGGCATGGGTGGGCAGATGATCGCCCCCATCAGCGCCGCCTCGTGAAGCAGACGCGTATGACCGACGTGCAGCGGCGACTCCCTGGGAACCAGCACCAGCCGCCGCCGCTCCTTCAGCGCCACGTCCGCGGCCCGCACGATCAGGTTGTCGGCATAGGAGTTGACCACGCCGGACAGGGTCTTCATCGAGCAGGGGGCGATGATCATGCCGTCGGTCCGGAACGAGCCGCTGCTGATCGGCGCCGCCATATTCTTGTCGCCATGGACGACGTCGGCCAGCGCCTCGACATCGGCCAGGTTCCACCCGGTCTCCAGCGCGATGTTCACCTTGGCGCCGCGGCTGATGACGAGGTGCGATTCCACCCCGGACATGCCGCGCAGTGTCTCAAGCAGGCGAATGCCGTAGATCACCCCGCTCGCGCCCGAGATTCCAACGATCAGCCGCATGGACCCGCGCCCCCGATCAAGCCCGCTCCGCCCAACCCCTTACGCACCAAGGATCCGGCCGCCAGCGGGCACCGGTGGACCCCCGACTCAGAGCGGCTTCGCCAGGGTGAATGCGCCGCGGATGTCGCCGAGCTGGAAGCCCCGCGCCTGATCGTCCGGATATGCCTCGTCCAAGGCGGCGGTGACCTCAGGTGTGATCGCGTCGCCGTGACAGGCGAGGCACACTTCTCCGGTCGGAATCGCCTTCATGAAGCGGTACTGCTCGCCATCCCCGGTCTCGACCACTTCCGCGAAGGCCATGGTTTCGACGTTCTCGCCGCCGGCCTTGCGCTCCTCGAACTTCATCAGCACGGCCTGCTCCCATTCATCCGGCGCATTGAGCGCGGGATTGCGCAGCTTGAGGCTGGTGCGGCCGACCTCCCAACCGGTCTTGCCGGAGAGATCCTGGGCTATGGCGGGCGCGCGTTCCTTGCAGACCACGATGGCGTTCACCGGCCCTCCCTCCTTCATGGCGCTCTGCAGCTCGCCCTTGAGGCTGGTGAAGAACTCTTTGACGATCCCCTTCGCCTCGGCGGCGTTCGGATCACCGGCACTCTCGGCCAACGCGGAGGAGACGGAGACAAGGGCGGAAATGGCCAGGAACAGGGCAAGTTTCTTCATCGCGTTTGAACCCAATGTTGGTTGAACAGGCATCGTCTGCGTACGCGAACGCTCCGGCCGCACAGGGGCAGCGGCAGGCTCAGCGCTCGATGTCGACGCAAACATACTTGATCTCCAAATACTCGTCGATACCGTATCGAGCGCCCTCTCGGCCGAGCCCGGACTGCTTCACGCCGCCGAAGGGCGCCACCGCGGTGGAGATGATGCCGCTGTTGACCCCGACCATTCCATATTCGAGCGCCTCGGACACCCGCCAGGCGCGGCCAAGATCCCGCGTGTAGAAGTAGGCGGCGAGACCGTACTCGGTGTCGTTCGCCATGGCCACCGCCTCCTCCTCGGTGCGGAAGCGGAAAAGCGGCGCCACCGGGCCGAAGGTCTCCTCCCGGGCGACCCGCATTCCGGGCGTCACGTCCGCCAGCACCGTGGGCTGGAAGAAGGTGCCGCCCAGGCCATGGCGCGCACCCGCCGGTGACGAGGCGGGCGCCCTTGCCCAGCGCATCGGCGATATGGGCCTCGACCTTCTCTACCGCCTCCTGGTTGATCAGGGGACCCTGCACGCTGTCCTCGTCGGTGCCCGGACCGACCCGCAGCGAGGCGACCTGCCCGGCCACGCGCTCGGCGAAGGCCTCGTAGATGCCCTCCTGGACCAGGACGCGGTTGGCGCAGACGCAGGTCTGGCCGGTATTGCGGTACTTTGACTGCATCGCCCCCTCCACCGCGGCCTCCAGATCCGCGTCGTCGAAGACGATGAAGGGGGCGTTGCCGCCAAGCTCCAGGGACAGCCTTTTCAGCGTGTCCGCGCACTGGCGCATCAGCAGCCTGCCGACCTCGGTGGAGCCGGTAAAGCTCAGCTTGCGCACCATCGGGTTCGATGTCAGTTCCCCGCCGATGGCGACGGCCTCTCCCGTGATCACGTTGAACACGCCCGCGGGGATGCCCGCCCGCTCCGCCAGCACCGCCAGCGCCAGGGCGGATAGCGGCGTCTCGGCCGCGGGCTTGACCACCACGGGGCAGCCGGCGGCCAGTGCCGCGCCCGCCTTGCGGGTGATCATGGCGGCGGGAAAGTTCCAGGGGGTGATGGCGGCGCACACGCCGATGGGCTGCTTGAGCACCAGGATGCGCTTGTCCCGCCTGATGCGGAGGGATCAGGTCGCCGTAGACGCGCCTGCCCTCCTCCGCGAACCAGTCGAGAAAGGAGGCGGCGTAGGCGATCTCTCCCCGCGCCTCGGCCAAGGGCTTGCCCTGCTCCGCCGTCATGATGCGCGCCAGATCCTCCTGATTCTCCAGCATCAGATCGTGCCAGCGCCGGAGCATTGCCCCCCGCTCCGCGGCGGTCAGCTCCCGCCAGGGCCGCCAGGCCCGCTCGGCGGCCTCGATCGCGCGCCGGGTCTCCGCCGCCTCCAGGTTCGGCACCCGGGCGACGACCTCGCCGCTGGCGGGATCGGTGACGTCCAGGCGTGCCGCGTTGTCCGCCTCCAGCCACTCGCCGCCGATGTAACAGCGGCTGCGCAACAGGTCCGAGTCTTCGATCTGCATCGTTGAGTCCTCCCTCAGGGCGGATAAAGGAAACCGGTTCGGCAACGGCGGACGAGACACCGGCGATGCGCAAATCGCCCCAGAGCGCGGTGGCCTATTCGTCAGCCCGTATGCAGTGCACCGTGCGCGTATCACTCAACCGCGTCCCAGTCGGATAGGCCCTGCTGCAGTCCGGCGTCGCCTCCGGGCAGCGCGGATGAAAGTGGCAGCCAGGGGGGGGATTCGCGGGAGACGGCATATCGCCCTCCAGGCGAATGACCTCGCGGCGCTTGTCCCTGTCCACCACCGGGACGGCGGACAGCAGGGCCCGAGTATAGGGATGGCGGGGGTCGCCCAGCACCTCGTCCACCGTGCCCCGCTCCACGATGCGGCCCAGGTACATGACCGCCACCTCGTGGGCGAGATAGGACACCACCGAGATGTTGTGGGTGATGAAGAGGTAAGCGATGCCCATCCCGTCCTGCAGCTGCTTGAGCAGGTTCAGGATCTGGGCCTGGACCGAGACGTCCAGGGCGCTGGTGGGCTCGTCGCAGACGATGACCTTGGGCTCCACCGCCAGCGCCCGGGCGATGCAGATGCGCTGGCGCTGACCGCCGGAGAACTCGTGCGGATAGCGCTCGGCCGCGTCCGGGGCCATGCCCACCTGCTCGAGCAGATCGGCGACACGGGCGCGGCGGGCGCCTCGGCCAGGTTCCAGGCCCATGGCCTGCAGCCCCTCGCCGACGATGTCGCCCACCAGCATGCGCGGGTTCATGGCGGCGAAGGGATCCTGGAAAATGATCTGCAGGTCCTTGCGGTAGCGGCGCATCTCCCGCCCGTTGAGCCCGGCCAGATCGGTCCCCTTGTAGCGCACCGAGCCCCCGGTCGGCTCGAGCAGGCGGAGCAGGCCCTTTCCGACCGTGGTCTTGCCGCAACCGGACTCCCCCACCAGGGCCAGGGTGCGGCCCGCGTGCAGCGCCATGTCGACGCCGTCCACCGCCTTGACGTGGCCCACTACACGGCGGAAGACCCCCTTGTGGATCGGGAAGTGGACCTTGAGCCCGGCTACCGTCAGCACGGCCTCGCCAGGCGAAGCGGCGACGCTGGGCCGGACCTCGACAGCCGCAGGCGGCACCGCGGCGGGCGCGCCGTCCGCCCACAAATGGCATCGCACCAGATGTCGGGAGGATGGGCGGTGCCATTCGGGCTCCCGTTCCCGGCACAGCTTCATGACGCGCTCGCAGCGCTCGGCGAAACGGCAGCCCGTGAAGGGTCGATCGAGCGGCGGCACGCGGCCCGGAATCACGGCCAAGCTGCCGGCCCGCTTCTCAGGGGTGGGCAGGCTGTCCATCAGCTTTGCGCTGTAGGGGTGCGCGGGACGGGCGAAGAACTCGCCGGCGGTGGCGGTCTCGACGATCTGACCCGCGTACATGACCGCGAGCCGGTCTGCGGTCTCGGCCACCACGCCAAGATCGTGGGTGATGAGCAAGACCGCCATGCCGGTCTCCCGCTGCAGGCCCTTGAGCAGACGCAGCACCTGGGCCTGAATGGTGACGTCCAGCGCCGTGGTGGGCTCGTCGGCGATCAGGAGCTCCGGGTCGCCGGCCAGGGCCATGGCGATCATGACGCGTTGCTTCATGCCGCCGGAGAGCTGATGGGGATACTCGTCGACCCGCCGCTCCGGGTCCGGAATGCCGACCGCCCGGAGCAGCTCGACGATCCGCGCCGGGACCCCGGCGCGGGGGCGCTGCTGGTGCACCCGCACCGCCTCGGCGATCTGCTGGCCGACCGTCAGCACCGGATTCAGCGAGGTCTGGGGCTCCTGGAAGATCATGGCCATGCGGCCTCCGCGCACCTTGCGCATCTCGGCTTCCGGCAGTTCCAGCAGCTCGGTCTCCCCGAGCCGGACGCTGCCCGCGACGATGCGCCCGGAGGGCGGCAGCAGCCGCATCAGGCTCAACGCCGTCATCGACTTGCCGCAGCCCGACTCGCCGAGCAGGGCAAAGGTCTCGCCGCGGCGGATATCGAGATCCACCCCGTCCACCACCCGCACCGGGCGCTCGGCGTCACCGAGGCGGGTAGTGAGATTTGAGACCTGAAGAAGAACGTCGTTCATATCGACCTGCTTGACGTCGCATCCGGTCGCATCAGCGCGCGCCCCGCAAGCGGGGATCGAAGGCGTCCCGCACCACATCCGCGAACAGGTTAGCGAACAGCACCAGGGTGAACATGAACAGGAAGGCAGCCGCCAGGGACCACCAGACCATGGGCTCGCGGGCGAGCTCAAGGCGGGCGCTGTTGATCATGTTGCCCCAGCTGTTCATGGTCGGGTCGACGCCGATGTTGATGTAGGAGAGCACCGCCTCGGCCAGCACCAGGCCGCTGAAGTCCAGCACCACCGTGATCAGCACGATGTGCAGGACGTTGGGCAGGATGTGGCGGCCGATGACCGTGGAGTGTCTCACGCCGAGCGCGACGGCCGCCTGCACATAGTCCGCCTCCCGCAGCTTGAGGGACTCGCCGCGCAGCAGGCGGCACAGTCCGGTCCAGCTGGTCACGCCGAGGATGATGCAGAGGAACAGCAGGCGCAGGTCCGCGCGCTCCACCAGGCTGGCGAACTCCTCCTCGTGGTTGCTCATGTAGATCTGCAGCATGAGGATGGCGGCGGCGATCAGGAGCACGCCCGGTATGGAGTTCAGGGTCGTGTAAAGGTACTGGATGACATCGTCCGCAAGGCCGCGGAAGTAGCCAGCCATGATCCCGAGCAGGATGGCCGCCGGCAGCATCACCAGGGTGGTCAGGGTGCCGATCACGAGCCCGGTGCGGATGCTCTTGAGGCTCTGATAGAAGACGTCCTCGCCCACCTTGTCGGTGCCGAGGATATGATACTTGAGCGCCAGCTCCCCGGCGATGAAGGCGATCGCTAGCATCAGGGCCAGTGTCAGCAGGCCGGTGCGCCAGGGCAAGGCCGTCTGCCGCCGCCAGATCGCGCGCAGCGTCTCCCGCGACCCGGTGCCGCGTCTGCGGCCGATCATCCACAGCACGGCCGCCGCCACCAAAGCCCAGGCGATTAGGCCCTCGATCAGGCCCGTCAGGGCGCGCAACAGGATGTCCCCGCCCCGCTCCCGCTCCGGGTCTGTCAGGTGGCTTCCGCCATGGACCAGACGCGGGTAGTCGCGGACGATGCGTCCGTCCGGGAGCTCGATGCTCTCCTTGGCGAAGAGATGGGTGGCGAACGGCGCCGAATAGGTCTTCTCCTGGCCATCTCGCAACGGTGTCAGCCAGAGGTCGAGCAGGCTAAGGATCTGCGGCGAATAGACCTTCTGCCCGGACTCCTGCCTCTCCTCCAGGGGGTGAAAATGAATCGTGTCGAGCAAGCCGATCGCGACATAGAAGCCCAGCACCACCAGGGACGCCACCCCGATCCGGCTTCGGGCCACGCGCCGCCAGGGGGCGCGCAGGTGCTCGTGGCGGGCGGCGTAGAGGCCGAACCCCACGGCCAGCGCCAGCAGCAGGTAGATCAGTGCATCGGTGAGGAGGACGACGGGCAAGACGCTATCCACTCAACCCAGCCGCACCCGCGGGTCCACCAGGGTATAGGAGATGTCCGTGAGCAGGAGTCCCAGGATGTAGAGGACCGAGCCCAGGAATACCATGGCCCTGACGATCGCGAAGTCCTGGTTGCCGATGGCATCTATCGTATAGCTGCCGAGCCCCGGGATGCCGAAAAAGGACTCGGTGATCAGGCTGCCCATGAACAGTAGAGGCAGCACCACAACCACGCCGGTCAGAATCGGGATCAAGGCGTTCTTCAGCACATGGCGGAACAGCACGACCCGCTCGCTCAGGCCCTTGGCCCGGGCGGTGCGCACATAGTCCTTGCCGATCTCCTCCAGAAACAGCGTGCGGTACCAGCGCGAGCCGGTTCCGACGCCCCCGATCACCCCGACGATGACCGGTAGAACCAGGAACTTCCAGGCCGCCACCCCGGTGTCATAGCCTGAAATCGGTACCAGATGGAACAGCTTGCTCAGCAGATACTGGCCGCCGATGATGTAGAACAGACTAGAGATGGACATCATGGCCACCAGGAGCACCACGGCGGCGAAGTCGATGTAGGTGGCGCGGAAGAAGACGATGAAGAGCGCGAAGCTGATGTTGAGCGCGAGCCCCACCAGCAGCACCGGGACGGCGATGGCGAGGCTCGGCCACATGCGCTGGGAGATGTCGTAGCCAATGTCGCGGCCGCCGTCCGAGGAACCGAAATCGAAGATGAACAGCTTGACCGATTTGTCGAAGAAGATGGTGTCGGTCATCCGCCCGCGCCCCTCGGCCCCCGCGTTGTAGATCAGCGGCTTGTCGTAGCCGTGCTCGCGTTTCCAGGTCTCGACCGCCTCCGGCGTCACCCGTTTCATGCCGAGGTGCATGCGCGCCATGTCGTCCGGTGAGTTGACGACGAAGAAGAGCAGGAAAGTGATCAGATTCACGCCGACCAGGATGGGAACCGCATAGACCAGCCGCCGGATGAATATAGCCGATCACAGCGCCTTGCTCCGCTCCCGGCGGCGCACGAGGCGAACGGCGGGAAACACCGCGGCCGCGACCAGACCGGCGATCAGCCACAACGGCCAGACCACCGGTTGATTCCATTCCTCCCTCCGGCGCGCCCGCAGCTCCGGGTCGAGCCGGCGGTACTTGAGGGTATTATTCGCCATCAGATTGGGCTTGAGATTGGCGAGCCAGGCGTGGTGGAGGCTGAACGCCTTGGGGTAGAAGCCCCAGGCCCATGGGGCGTCGCGGCGCACGATCTCGACCATCTGGTCGATGACCTCCTGCCGCTCCGGACCGTCGTCCATGTTCTTCATGCGATCGAACAGGGCATCGAACTCGGGATTGGCGTAGTTGGCGGCGTTCTCGCCGCCATCGTCCACCTTGCTGTTGGGGCCGTAGAGCATGAATAGGAAGTTCTCCGGGTCCGGATAATCCGCGTTCCAGCCCCACATGAAGAGCTGGCCGGTGCCGCTGCGCATCTTCTCCTGAAAGCGGTTGTAGTCGGTAGCCCGGATCACCAGCTGCACCCCGAGCTTGTCGAGCTGCTTGCGCATCCAGTTGAGGCGGGCCTTGTCATCCGGGCCGGTCGCCGTGGTGTCGAAATAGAGTGTCAGGGCCTGCCCGCTCGCCGGATCGCGCCCCCCCGGATACCCCGCCTCTTCCATCAGGGCGCGGGCCTCGCTGAGACCGCGACGCTCGGGCCGCCCGTCCCGCCATGCGTAGACGTAGGGGTTGACGCCCGCCTCCCCTTCCCGGTGTCCGAAAATCCCCGGCGGAATGGGCCCCTGGGCGGCCACGCCACGGCCGTTGGCGAAGATGGAGATGTACTCCTCGTAGTCGACCGCGATCGAGATTGCTCGCCGCAGCAGCCGCGCACGGTCGGAGTCGCCGCCAACCACCGGGTCACGCATATTGAAGCCGAGGTAGAAGATCGAGGTCTCGACCGACGTGAGCAGCTCGATGCCCTTTCGCTCCATGTCCTCCGTGAGGCTCGCCTCGCCCTGCATGTTGAACTGAACCGCCTGATCGAAGGCGTCGGAGGAGATGCCGGAGCTATCGTAGTAGCCCTGGAGAAACTTGTTCCAATAAGGGATGCTCTCCTTCTCCAGGCTGTAGACCGCCCGGTCGATGAAGGGCAGGCGGCGTCCGGCGTCCGCGAGCAGGCCGGCCTCCGCGTCCTCGGGCATGCCCTCGTCGGGATAGCGCTCGTCGCGGAAGTTGGGGTTGCGCTCCAGTACCATGCGCAGGTTCGGGTTATTCTCGCTCAGCCAGAAGGGGCCGGTGCCCACCGGGTACCAGTCGAGGCTGAGGTTACGCCGCGCCATCCCGGGCTGGCTGTAGAAGCGATCGGCTTCCCAGGGCATGGGCGAGAAGAAGGGCATGGCCAGCCAATAGGCGAACTGGGGATACTTGCCCTTGATGCGGATGCGATAGCTGTAACGATCGACCACCTCGGCCCCCGCGAAGGGAATCTCGCGCAGGTCCAGGTGCGGCCGCTCGCCGTCCGCGAGCGGCTCGGCCGCGGCCAGCTCGATACGCTCCGCGAGCTCCTTGAAGTCCAGTATGTGCTCCTGCATCAGCCCCGAGATCGGGGAGTGCAGCCAGGGAACGGCGAGACGCTTGATCTGATAGACGTAGTCCTCCGCGGTCAGCTCGCGGGTGGAGGTGTGGGGAAAGTCGGCCAGCACCTTGATCCTGGCCAGATCATGCTCGCTCCGCTCGAGATAGCGGTAGCCGCCCTGCTCGTCCCTGGCGAAGGCGGGATGTGGCTGGTAGAGGATCTCCGGGCGGATCCGTATCAGGTACTCGCTGACGGCGATCCGATCTGCCAGCGTATTCTCTGGCAGTACCTCGCCATCGGCGTCGAGATAGCGGGGAATCGGGACCTCCTCCGCCGTCAACGGCACCAGGCGATAAGGGCGCAGAAGGAAATGGTACTGCAGAGGCGGCTCGTAGATCTGCGCAAGCAGGGCATACTCATTGGAGCTGTAGGAGCGCACGGGATCGAGGTGCTTGGGCCGCTCCTCGAAGGAGCTGTAGAGGACGTTCGCAGTCGCCAGACTTTCCGGGTAGGGGTTGTTCCAGGGCCCTTCGCCGCAGGCGGCCAGCATCGCCAGGACCCAGGCGGATACGCCCGCCAGGACGGCGCGAGACAGCGCTACCCCTTTCCAGCTCAGCGGTGATTCTGTAATGTTGCGCATCTGGGCAAATCGCCGGAGACCTTGATCGATCCACCTCCCCGGGGCGCGTGCATCCTGGGCCGTTGCGGAACGTGCTCCACGACCACTCCTCACCTGGCCGGGGAGCTCGATCTCCGCGCCGAAGGCAATCAATCGCCAGAGGGACCTGAATTCAGCAGGGGACCCATGATCGCATTCGGTCCCCTCCTTTGTCAGCCGTCAATCCGAAGACCAGAAAAAGGGGCCAGCTCCATGGGATTTCTACAGAACAAACGCGCACTGATCACCGGCGTGGCCAGCAACCGCTCGATCGCCTGGGGCGTCGCGCAGGCAATGCACCGGGAGGGCGCCGAGCTCGCGTTCACCTACCAGGGGGACAAGCTCAAATCGCGCGTCGAGGAGTTCGCCGCGAAGCTGGGGTCGGACGTGGTGCTCCCACTGGACGTGGCCAGCGACGACCAGATCGATGCCTGCTTCAAGGCCTTGGCGGAGCGCTGGGACGGACTCGACTGCATCGTGCACTCGATCGGCTTCGCCCCGCGCGACCAGTTGGAGGGCCAGTACGTCGACGCCGTCACCCGCGAGGGATTTGCCATCGCCCATGACATCAGCTCCTACAGCTTCGCCGCGCTGGCCAAGGCCGGCCGCGAGCTGATGAAGGGCCGCAACGGCGCCCTCCTGACCATGTCCTATCTCGGCGCCGTACGGGCGGTCCCCCACTACAACGTGATGGGCCTGGCGAAGGCGAGTCTGGAGGCCAACGTACGCTACCTGGCGGCCTCCCTCGGCCCCGAGGGAACGAGGGTCAACGCCGTGTCCGCGGGCCCCATCCGCACCCTGGCGGCATCGGGCATCGCCGATTTCCGCACCATGCTCAAGGAGGTGGAGGAACGCACGCCCATGCGGCGCAACGTGACGATCGAGGAGGTGGGCAACGCGGGGGCCTTCCTGTGCTCCGATCTCGCATCGGGCATCACCGGCGACGTGCTCTACGTGGATACCGGATATCACATCCTCGGGCTTGGCTGAGCAGGGGATGGGGCCTCATCGGCCCCTCCCCGCTGATTCACTCCGAGGAATCGTCGTCCAGCGGTTTGCGTTCGATCTTTGCGCGGCTTTGCAAATCAGCCAGCAGGTCATCGTAATAGGTCGCAGCGATGGTCCGTTTGAACCCGACTCGCTGACGGGCTAGCTCGGCGTCGCCGAGGCCTTCGCTGGAACCGTCGACCACGTTCGATACCACCACCACGACCGCATCGCCGTTGGCCAGCGACGTGCTGCCATAGCTCGCCGCATCCGCCGCTGGACGCGCCATGGAGAAGGCAAGGTCGGCCACGGCGGGCGGGATGTCCGGGGCGTCGCGTCCGATCAGGCCGGCCTCGGACACTTCGTACTCGCCTGCAGCGTCCGTCAGTAACAGCACCGGATTCCAGTTGCTGCACCATCGACTGCGCCGCGGAAACGGCCGCCTCGGCGGCCCGCTGGTCGCGCAGCACGGCGACGATCTCGTCACGCACCTCGTCGAGCGGCTTCGCCGAAGCCTCCTCGTGCTCCATCACCCGCAGCACCACGGCCTGCAGCGCATTGCGCTCGGGCTCGATCAGGTCGCTATTCAACCCCTGCCGCAACACCTCATCGCTGAAGGCGGGCGCAATTACCTTGCGGTTGGAAAGGATACCCTCGCCGCCGGCACGACCGACCCAATCGCTGGTCTGCAGCTCGAGCCCGAGCTCTTCCGCCGCCGGCGCGAGGCTGTCCGGACTTTCGTAAGCGAGGTTGGCGAGGCGCTCGGCCATATCGAAAAACTGGCCCTCGCTGCCACGCTTGGTCATGTCGGCGACGAGTTGCTCACGCACATCCTCGAGAGGCTTTACGCCGCCGCCCTCGATCTCGGTGACCTGAATCAGGTGGTAGCCGAACTGGCTGCGCACCGGCTGACTGAGGACGTCTTTCTCCAAGGCGAAGGCGGCCTGATCGAAAGCGGGATCCATGATCCCCGCCTCAATGGACCCGAGATCCCCCCCCTGACCGGCCGAGCCCGGGTCCTCCGACAGTTCCTTGGCAATCGCGGCGAAGTCCTCTCCACCCTCGATGCGGGTCCGGATCTCGTCCAGACGGGATTTCGCGGCTTCCTGGGCCGCGTCGTCGGCGTCCGCGCTGACCGTGATCAGAATGTGTCGAACCCGCCGGCGCTCGGGCTCGCTGAATCGCTCGATCTCGCTCTCGTAGAGCGCCCGCAGCTCGTCTTCGCCCGGCGCATCGGTGCTACCCAGCTCGCTGGCGTCGAGCACCAGATACTGGATCTTCACGCGCTCGGGGGTCTCGAATCTGGAGGGATTGGCGTCATAGAAGGCGCGAATGTCCTCGTCCGGGATCGGGTCTTCGGTGACGAAACCTGATTTCGGCAATTGGACATAGCTAACGTCCCGCTGCTGGCTCTGCAAGCGCACGGCTTGTGCGAGCTCGGCGTCCGTCGCCAGCTCACTGGCCATCAGCGCACGCTCGAGCTGGCTGCCGACGATACGCTGACGCAGACCCTCCTCGTACTGAGGAGGGCTCATCCCCTGCAACTCCAGCGTCCGCTCGTAAGCCGCGTTGTCGAAGCGGCCGTCGCGCTGGAAGGCCGGGTTGCCGAGAATCGCCCCTCGCAGCTCCTGGTCCGAAGCCCTGAGCCCTAGCTCGTAGGCAACCTGCTGGAGCAGGGTGTCGCGGATCATGCCATCGAGCACCTGGGCGCGCATCTTCTTGTCCTCGAACAGCTCGGGCCGGTAAGCGGCGCCGAGTTGCTCGCGCAGCCGCAGGCGGAGGTCCTGATAGCGGCGATCCAGCTCCCGTTGCGTGATCTCAATGCCGTTGACGCTCGCCACCACCGGCTCGGATCCGACGCCAAGGTATGACTGAATGCCCCAGAGAGCGAATGGGACACTGATCAGAATGACGATCGCCCAGGCGATCCAACCTTGCGCGCGTTCTCTAATCGTCTGCAGCATGATCTCTTTTCGTAAAAGCTTTAGAGGAAGCAGAAATGAAAACGGGGCATCCCGCGAGGGATACCCCGATCAGTCAATAGTGGCGGAGTGGACGGGACTCGAACCCGCGACCCCCGGCGTGACAGGCCGGTATTCTAACCAACTGAACTACCACTCCGTGTTCTCATGGTGGGTGCTGCAGGGATCGAACCTGCGACCCTCGCCTTGTAAGGGCGATGCTCTCCCAGCTGAGCTAAGCACCCTGAAGGCAGACGATTATTGTACAGCGTCCTTGAGTGCCTTGCCAGCCTTGAACGATGGGATCTTGGAGGCAGAGATCTGGATCGTCGCCCCCGTCTGAGGATTGCGGCCCGTGCGCGCCGCACGCGCCTTCACCGAGAAGGTGCCGAACCCAATCAGCGACACATTGTCGCCATTCTTGAGCGCAACCGCCACGGCATCGGTCAGACCGTCCAGTGCCCGCCCGGCCGCTGATTTGGAGATGTCTGCCGCTTCCGCCATTGCTTCGATAAGATCCGATTTGTTCATTCTTCCCCCTTTGTAAAAAACTAAGGTGTTTCCCTCACGCGGTTTGGAAACATCCCCGACCCATGCCTTAGTACCACCGGGTTTATAACTACCGCGCCAAACACTGTCAAGCGGCCCCATGCCGCGCAACCGGTGGCGGAATGAGGAGCTGAAACCATAACGGATAGGCGCCCACGTAACAACATCGTGACAGCAATATCTCGACCGTCCCAACCCCTGACAACCTCGACGCCAAGCCGGCACATCGCGCCCCGACGATCGCCCGCTGGACTCAATGGTGCGTCCGCACACCCGTTCTCTTCTTTTTCTCCGGCTTCGGCGCTGCGGCGGGCTCCTCGGGTCCTTCCGCCGCGCCCTCCTCGTCGGGTGAGGTCGCGATGATGTCCGGGCTGTCGGCAAGGGCCAGCTCAAGAACCTCATCGATCCAGCGCACCGGCTTGATCATCAAGTTTTGTTTGATATTTTTCGGTATTTCAACGAGATCGCGCTCGTTCTCGTGCGGTATCAGGACCGTATCGATGCCCCCGCGGTGAGCCGCGAGCAACTTCTCCTTCAAACCGCCAATTGGCAAGACCTCGCCACGAAGGGTTATCTCGCCCGTCATGGCGACGTTGGAACGCACTGGCACCTGCGTCAGAGCCGACACCAAGGCCGTGCACATGGCTACGCCCGCGCTCGGGCCGTCCTTCGGCGTCGCCCCCTCGGGAACGTGGATGTGCACATCGAACTTTTGGTGAAAGTCCGGATCGATCCCAAGCGCTGCGGCACGGCTGCGCACCACCGTCATGGCGGCCTGGATGGATTCCTGCATCACCTCACCCAACTGGCCCGTATACGTGAACTTCCCCTTGCCGGGTACCAGAGCAGACTCGATGCGCAGCAGCTCGCCTCCGACCTCGGTCCAGGCCAAGCCGGTTACCTGTCCGATCTGGTCTGTATCGTCCGCCCGCCCATAGCGGAAACGCTGAACACCCAGATACTTCTCGAGCGCCTTGGGCGTTACGACCACCGTAGAGCCACGCTTTTTATCGAGCAGAACCTCCTTGACGACCTTGCGGCACACCTTGGAGATCTCCCGCTCCAGGTTACGCACGCCCGCCTCGCGAGTGTAGTGGCGGATGATGTCCCGCAGGGCGGCCTCACGGATGACGATCTCGCCATCCTTGAGACCGTTGTTCTTCATCTGCTTGGGAATCAGATACTTCTCCGCGATGCTGACCTTCTCGTCCTCGGTGTATCCGGAGAGCCTGATGACCTCCATCCGATCGAGCAACGCCGGCGGTATGTTCAGTGTGTTGGCCGTGGCCACGAACATCACCTCGGAGAGATCGAAGTCGACCTCCAGGTAATGATCATTGAAGGTATGGTTCTGCTCCGGGTCGAGCACCTCCAGCAGCGCCGAGGCTGGATCACCCCTAAAATCCATTGCCATCTTGTCGATCTCGTCGAGCAGGAACAGCGGATTGCGCGAGCCGACCTTGGAGAGGTTGTGAATGATCTTGCCGGGAAGCGCGCCGATATAGGTGCGGCGATGCCCCCGGATCTCCGCCTCGTCCCGGACGCCGCCTAGGGACATGCGCGCGAACTTGCGATTCGTGGCGCGGGCGATCGACTGCCCGAGGGAGGTCTTGCCGACGCCGGGCGGCCCCACCAGACACAGGATCGGCCCCTTGAGCTTGCGTACCCGTTGCTGCACGGCAAGGTACTCGAGGATGCGCTCCTTAACCTTCTCCAGGCCGTGATGGTCGGCCTCGAGGACCTCCTCCGCCACCCGGATATCGTTGCGGATGCGGCTGCGCGCCTTCCACGGGACGCTTACCAAAGTATCGACATAGTTGCGGACCACCGTAGCCTCCGCCGACATTGGCGACATCAGCTTCAGCTTGTTCAACTCGGTCATCGCCTTCGCCTTGACGTCCTTCGGCATCCCGGCCTCCTCGATCCGCTTGCCAAGGTCCTCGATCTCGTTCGGCGCCTCCTCGAGCTCGCCCAGTTCCTTCTGGATCGCCTTCATCTGCTCGTTGAGGTAATACTCCCGTTGGTTCTTCTCCATCTGGCGCTTGACGCGGCCGCGGATTCGTTTCTCCATCTGCAGGATGTCGTTCTCCGACTCCATGAGCCCCATGAGGTGCTCCAGTCGGCCCTGCACGTCGGTCATCTCCAACACGCGCTGCTTCTCATCCAGCTTGAGCGACATGTGGGCGGCCATGGTGTCCGCCAGCCGGCCCGCCTCGTCGATGCTCGACAAGGAGGTAAGGACCTCAGGAGGCACCTTCTTGTTCAGCTTGACGTACTGATCGAACAGGGTGACGGCGGAGCGCATCAGGACCTCCTGCTCGCGCTCATCCGCCTCCAAGGCATCATCCAAGGCCTCGATAAAGGCGACGAAAGCGTCATCGGAAGTCGCGAACCTGTCGATGCGGGCACGTCGGTTGCCCTCGACCAGAACCTTCACCGTGCCGTCGGGCAGCTTGAGCAGCTGGAGTATGTCCGCGAGCGTGCCCACCTTGTACAAGTCCTGCACCGCGGGATCGTCGACGTCCGCGCTCTTCTGCGCAACAAGCAGTATCTGCTTGTCGTTGGCCATGGCGCTGTCGAGCGCCTTGATGGATTTCTCCCGCCCCACGAACAGGGGAATCACCATATGCGGGTAGACGACGACGTCGCGCAGTGGCAGCACCGGCACTTCTTGGGTGCCGTCGGCGATCGGTGTCTTACGAGTGTCTTTCTGAGCCATAAAAATCTTGGAGTAACTCGGTGATGCTTGCCAAAGGCGCAGACGCCGCGAATTCGATCGGCTGCAACCTCGTCGCGAAAGGTCGTGGCAAAGCGGTATTGGAGAGGACGTTGATGGGGAGAGAAGTTAGGGCATTCGCGGCGCACTTCAACGCCGACGCCGTTCCCTCGCGCCGGTTCGGTATCGACTCAGTCAGACGCGGCAAGCTGCTTGTCGACGCCGTCGTAGATGACGAAAGGATCGTTTTCCCCGCCGATGACGGACGCATCGACCACGACCTTGCTGACGTTCTCCATCGACGGCAGGTCGTACATGATGTCGAGCAGTACCTGCTCCATGATGGTGCGCAGACCGCGGGCGCCGGTCTTGCGGTCCATCGCCTTTTTCGCGATCGAACGCAGAGCGTCCTCGCGCAGCTCGAGCTCGCATCCCTCCATCTCGAACAGTCGCCCGTATTGCTTGATCAGGGCGTTTTTCGGCTCGGTGAGAATCCGTACCAGCGCCTCCTCGTCAAGTTCCTCGAGCGTGGCGATAACCGGCAGACGCCCGACGAACTCGGGAATCAAGCCGTACCGGATAAGATCCTCCGGTTCAACCCCGCTCAGCAGCTCGCCGATCTTCATGCCGTTGTCCTGACTGTGGACCTCGGCGCTGAAGCCAATACCGCCCTTCTTGGAGCGATTACGGATCACCTTGTCCAGGCCGGCGAAGGCACCACCGACGATGAACAGGATGTTGGCGGTGTCGACCTGCAGGAACTCCTGCTGGGGATGCTTGCGCCCGCCTTGCGGCGGTACCGAGGCGACGGTCCCCTCGATCAGCTTGAGCAGCGCCTGCTGTACGCCCTCTCCCGAGACGTCGCGGGTGATGGACGGGTTGTCCGACTTGCGCGAGATTTTGTCGATCTCGTCGATGTACACGATGCCGGTCTGCGCCTTGTCGACGTCGTAGTCACACTTCTGTAGCAGCTTCTGGATGATGTTCTCGACGTCCTCACCGACGTAACCCGCCTCGGTGAGCGTCGTTGCATCCGCGATCGTGAAGGGCACGTTGAGCAGCCGCGCCAGGGTCTCCGCCAGCAACGTCTTGCCCGAGCCGGTGGGGCCGATGAGCAGGATATTGCTCTTGGCGATCTCGATCTCTTCCTTGGCGCCGGTGCTCTCGAGTCGTTTGTAGTGGTTGTAGACGGCGACCGAGAGGACCTTCTTCGCCTGATCCTGGCCGATCACGTACTGATCCAGGATCTGGTTGATTTCCCGCGGTTTCGGCAGCTTGCTGGTGGCCTCGCCGACGCCCTCCTGCATCTCCTCGCGAATGATGTCGTTACAGAGCTCGACGCACTCGTCGCAGATAAAAACGGAGGGCCCCGCGATCAGCTTGCGTACCTCATGCTGACTCTTGCCGCAGAACGAGCAGTAAAGGAGCTTACCGTCGTCGCTCTTTCCGTGGTGGTTGCTGCCACTCATGGGGTATCGCTCTCCGGGAGGTGATGGATTCAGCGGGGGCGCGATCCTTTCGGGGTGCCGGTAATCATAACGGTTTGCCGGGAGATGGCAAGCCAGTGACGCGCCGGAGCGCGCTCAAGCAGCCGTATTGAGCGGCCTGAGAGCGCGTTGCAAGTCTTCGCGAGCCCCCTCGATTGCGGGCCGACCCCCGATCACGGGAACCTCCGCGCACTCAGCTCACTGTTGCCGGCGCCCGTTCCTCGAGCACCTTGTCAATCAATCCGTAGGTCACCGCCTCGTCGCCCCCCAGGAAGCGGTCCCGCTCCGTGTCCTGGGCCACCTTTTCCACCGGCTGCCCGGTATGACGCGACAGGATGTGGTTCAGTTGATCGCGGATCTTCAGTATCTCGCGCGCGTGTATGTCTACATCGGTCGCCTGGCCCTGAAAACCGCCCAGGGGCTGGTGAATCATCATGCGGGAGTGCGGCAGGCAGTAGCGCTTGCCGGATGCGCCGCCCGCGAGCAGCAGGGCACCCATGCTGGCCGCCTGACCGATGCACATGGTGCTGACGTCGGGACGGATGAAGCGCATGGTGTCGTAGATCGCCAGTCCCGCCGTGACCGACCCACCGGGGGAATTGATGTAGAGGTGTATGTCCTTGTCCGGGTTCTCCGATTCCAGAAACAGCAACTGCGCGACGACAAGATTGGCCATGTGGTCCTCGACTGGACCGACCAGAAAGATCACGCGTTCCTTGAGAAGGCGAGAGTAGATGTCGAACGAGCGCTCGCCGCGCGCCGTCTGCTCTACCACGATCGGCACCAACCCCAATGCCTTGGGATCCCAGTCTCCGGAATCGAAAATCTTGCTCATAGTTAACTGGCCTGTTCGGGGGTCTGCCGTCAACGACCGGGCTCGTCGCGATTAGCTCTCCTGGGCAGGATTGGTAAGCTGCTGGAAGCTGCTCGGCTCGTCTTCCACGGTAACGCGATCCAGCACCCAGTCGACTACCTGATCTTCCAGCGTAAGGGACTCCAGGGGCTGCAGCCGCGCCTTGTTGCTGTAATAGTAGTCGATCACTTCCTGGGGTTCCTCATAGGTGGATGCCATATCCTCCACCACCGAGCGCACCCTGTCGCTATCGACTCTGATGTCATTGACCTTGACCAGCTCCGCGATGATGAGACCGAGGGCGACACGCCGGCGGGCCGAAGCCTCAAACATCTCGTCGGGCAGCTCGAACCGTCCACCACCGATGTTCTGGCGCGCCTGCTCCTTCAGGGACTTGATTTCTTCCTTAATCAGCACGCGCGGCAGGTCGATCGCGTTGGCCTCGATCAACAGGTCCATGACCTGATTCTTGATACGCGATTGCAGGCGCTGCTTGAGCTCGCGCTCCATGTTTGCCCGCACGTCTTGCCGAAAGCGTTCGACATCGCCGTCCTCGACGCCGAACGCGCGGGCAAACTCGGCATCGATCTCGGGCAGCTTTGGCTCCGAGACGGTTTTTACCGTGACCTGAAAAGTAACCGGCTTACCTTTGAGATGCTCGGCGTGGTAATCCTCCGGGAAACTCAGCTCGAGGGTTCTCTCCTCGCCTGTCTGCGCCCCGATCAGGCCGTTTTCGAAACCTGGAATCATTCGCCCGCTGCCAAGCTCGAGCTCAGCGTCGTCCGCCGTGCCTCCCTCGAAGGGCTCGCCGTCAATGACCCCGGTGAACGCGACGGTGACGCGATCGCCGTCCTGCGCCGGGCGCTCGACCAGGAGCCAGGTCTTACGCTGTCTGCGCAGCTTCTCGATCATGTCATCCAGGTCGCCATCGGTGACCTCGGCCGCGGGGCGCTTGACGACTTTGCCTTCGAGCGCACCGAGCTCGAACTGCGGCAGAACCTCGAAGACGGCGGTGTAGGCATAGCGCTTTTCGTTCCTGTCGATACTGGGCTCAACGCGCGGGGGCCCCGCAGGTCGCAAGCTCTCCTGGCTCACGGCCTCGCCGAAACTCGACTGCATCAGGTCGCCAAAGACCTCCTGGGTGAGCTGCTCGCCATAGCGTTGACGCAGGATTTTGACGGGCACTTTCCCAGGCCGGAATCCCGGAAGCCTGGCCGAGCGAGCAAAGCTCTGCAGTCGCTTTTCGACCTCATCTTCGATCCGCTCCGACGGCAAAGCTACGGTCATGCGCCGTTCGAGCCCGTCTCCGCTTTCCACTGATACGTCCATCGTCTGGTAGTCTCTCAACAGTAGCGCCACCCGCCGAAGCAACAAACCATGCGGGCCATGAACCAACCGGGGATCATCCTGCTCGCGGCAAGGGCGAGAGATAAAGACACCCCACCTACTTCTTAGCCAAGGCGGAGGTCATTCCGACGCACCCGTCGGGCGGCGAAAAACAACCGGTCAACTGAGAAGCCGGTCAGTATAGCCTTCCACACGCCAGCTTCCAACCTTGCAGACGGGCCAGATCAAGCCTTGGCCCGAGTGTCCACACCCCGTTCCAGCTCCCCGTGTAGGCGCAATTCCCGCTTCAGCACCTTGCCCGCGGCGTTCCTGGGCAGCGATTCCCGCAGCACGACTCGCCTCGGGACCTCATGTCGTCCAAGGTGCTCCCTGCACCAGTCACGCAGCTCTCGCGGATCGGCATGCACGCCCGGCTTCGGCACCACATAGGCGATGGGGATCTCTCCGTGAAGGGCATGAGGCTCTCCCACGACTGCGGTCTCGGCCACGGCCGGGTGGCGATACAGCGTCTCCTCGATCACGCGCGGATAGACGTTCATCCCGTTGGTGATGATCAAATCCTTGATGCGGTCCACGAGGAAGAAATAGCTGTCGGTGTCCCGGTAGCCCAGGTCCCCGGTACGAAACCAGTCGTCGAAAAAGCTTTCGGCGGTCTCCTCCGGCCGTCCCCAGTAGCCCCGCATCACACTCGGTCCACGGACGCACACCTCGCCGTGCTCGCCGTCGGGGAGCGTTTCGCCATCGGGACCGGTGATCCGCATTTCGACCCCGGGCACGGGCCGCCCCACGGAGCCCGCCTTACGGGGTCCCGATAAGGGATTCACGCAGGTCACCGGGGAACACTCTGTGGGGCCATCACCCTCCAGGACCGGTATCCCGAAGCGCTCCTCGAAGGCCGCCATAACCGCCTCGGGCATGGCCGCACCCCCGGAAACGCAGAAGCGTACTGATTTCCAATTGGCGAGATCGGCTTGCTCCAACCGCAACAGGAGACTGTACATGCTGGGCACCCCGAGGAAGACGGTAGCGCCATGCTCGGCGATGGCGGCGCTCACCAGCCTCGGCTCGAACCGCTCCGCGATCACCAGGCTCAGACCATGCACCAGCGGAGTCAACATGCCCACGGTCGCCGCAAAGGCGTGGAACATGGGCAGCACCACCAGCATCCGATCGCGCCCGGACTGAAGCTCCAGCGCCTGCATGACACTTGCGGTATTCGACATCAGGTTGCGGTGGGTGAGCATCGCCCCCTTGGGCCGACCCGTCGTACCTGATGTGTAGAGGATCGCCGCCAGGTCCCGACCTGGCTCGATTGAGGGCTCCGGTGGCCGACCGCCCAGCACCGCGACCTCCGCCAGAGAGGGGTCGTCTCCCGGACCGTCTCCGATGCAAACCGAGAACTCAAGCCCGGTTGCCACCCCTCGAACCTGGGCCGCCGCGTCCGCCAAGGCAGCGTGATAGAACAACCCCCGCGCACCGGCGTCCTCCAGAATGAAGGCGACCTCTTTCGGGTTCAGCATCACATTGATCGGAACCACCGTGGCCCCGGCCTTGAGGATCGCCAGATAGACCGCAGCGAACTCGGGTGAGTTCGGACAATAGAGCCCGACCCGGACGCCGGGTGCGATGCCGAGCCGAAGGAGACCCGCCGCGAGGCCGTCCGAGTCCCGATCCAGCCTCGCGAAGGTCCACTCGCCCCCGACACCGAGCATCGCCGGCTCCTCGGCAAACGCCCGCGCCGTAGCGCGGAACGTGCTCGGAATGCCGTCTAGCCCATGCGGCGTGCCGCTCATCTAAGGACGCTCTCCCCTGGTAACCACACCTCAGCCGTTTCGCTGACAGAATGCATCTTTCCGCTCCGGCAATCGAGCGACCGCGACTGGGCCTGAGGCGCCTAAACTCACGGAGCCCACGTCAGGCGTAAAAAAAGGGGCGCCAGTGCGCCCCTGCGATCTGCGCCTAACCAACTACGGGAATCACCCGTTCAGGTTGTCCAGGGCCTTCTGGAAACGATTGGCGTGCGAGCGCTCGGCCTTGGCCAGGGTCTCGAACCAGTCGGCGATCTCGTCGAAGCCCTCGTCACGGGCGGTCTTGGCCATGCCCGGGTACATGTCAGTGTACTCGTGAGTCTCGCCCGCGATGGCGGTCTTCAGATTGTCTCCGGTGCCGCCGAACGGCATGCCGGTGGCGGGATCGCCGCACTGCTCGAGATACTCCAGGTGCCCGTGGGCGTGACCGGTCTCGCCCTCGGCGGTGGAGCGGAAGACGGCGGACACGTCATTGTAGCCCTCGACGTCCGCCTTGGAGGCGAAATAGAGATAGCGGCGGTTAGCCTGGGACTCGCCCGCGAATGCGTCTTTCAGGTGTTGCTCGGTCTTACTGCCTTTCAGATCCATAGGTTACTCCGATTGGGTTGCTGTAGGGTATGCGCTCTGCGCGATGCGCTTAGAAAGATAGCGGTCAGGGCATACTTTAAGAAATTGTTTGTACCAATGGTCCTGATAGTCTGAATTTATCGACCAGGCTCGATGTAGGTCACGCAGTCCAGTCGCGCGGCGCGGACCGCGCGGGCAAGCAACTCTACCGCCGCCAGGCGCGGAAAGGATTTCCGCCATGCCAGCGCAACGCGACGCTGCGGCGCGCCTGCTGAGAACGGCCGCACCGCGACCATGCCCTCCGAAAACCGTTCCGGGCTTGCGGCGGTGCACGGGAGCACGGTGACACCTACGCCACCGGCAACCATGCAGCGTATCGTCTCCAGGGATCCTCCCTCCAGCCCGCGCTGAAGAGACCCGGTGGCTGTCGAAGACTGAAGGCAACGGGGACATACCCGCAGGACTTGATCACGGAAACAATGCCCCGGACCCAGCAGCAGCACGTTCTCGTCTGCTAGGCGATCGATCTGCACCGACTGTTGCTCAACCCAGGGATGCCCGCCCGGCAGCAACACGACAAATGCCTCGTCATAGAGGGGGCGCGTGAGGATACCGGGCTCGTCGAATGGCAACGAGATGATGATGACATCAAGCTCACCGCGCTTCAGGCGCTCGCCGAGCGCGGAGGTGAAGTTCTCCTCAATCACGAGCGGCATACCCGGGGCTTGTTCCATGACCAGAGGGATAAGCTGCGGAAGCAAGTAGGGTCCGATCGTGTAGATAGCCCCCAGGCGCAGAGCGTCAGTGAGCGGATCCTTTCCGTGCCGCGCCAGAAGCTTTACGCCATCCGCCTCTTCCAGCACGCGCTGGGCTTGGGCGACGATCTGCTCCCCCACCGAAGTCACCTTGACCTCTCCCCCTCCCCGCTCGAACAAACTCACCCCAAGCTCGTCCTCCAACTTCTTTACCGCGACACTCAGCGTTGGTTGGCTGACAAAGCAAGCCTCCGCGGCACGCCCGAAGTGGCGCTCCCGCGCAAATGCCACGATGTAGCGAAGCTCGTTGAGCGTCATCGAATCGTAAGGAGACCTGCGGCTTCCGCGGCCGATCCAATTCCTAACATCAAATTCGCTGCCCCCAACCGGAGAATGCCCCGTCCACACCAGCGGGACGTTTGGCACAAGCTAATGCAAAGCCGCTCACAATCAGCATGGTCGATACCGGTTACATTCCAGACTATCGCGGTCGAAGACGATCTGAGCAGCGCAATGTTCCAGCCCGTCGATACCAATGGAAATGCCCTGCGCCGCGAGACCTCAACCTAGGGGAGTCATCTTCTTCACCGGAAGTCGGCCTCCCAAGATGCCACGATACGAACAGCCGGAAAACTCGATATGACGTCTCCTCGTAACGACAATTCCCCGTTTTTTTGTGCAGTCTATTCTCTCACTAGATTGATTTAACGAAAAAAAATCAGTATGGCGCAATATTTGCTTAAAGAGATCTAGCCCTCCCAGGATTCAGAGAAGATGGACTGGGACGAATTCGAGCAACGACTCCGGATGAACGTCGACGGGCCGGCACAACAGCCGACCCACCCGCACCGGGAGTTCACGGCAGAGCAGCCACGCCATTCCGGTTGTCTACTGAAGTTTAACGAACGACAAGCAGATTCCATGCTGGCGGCTGATCGAACCATGTCGTACGATTCGATGCACATCCTCCTGGTTGACGACAACGCCGCCGACCGCCGCATGGTCGGTTTGGTCCTCGAGGATACGCTGCCAGGGATCCATTTGGCCGAGGTCGATACGCCCACCTCCTTGGTGGACCGGTTGTTGGAACGCCAGTTCGATGCAGCGATCATCTCGCGACGAATCGGCTGGGCTGAAGGCCTAGAGGTCCTGCGCACTGTTCGACGCTTCTGCCCCGGTTGCCCGATCTTCTTTATGTCGGCCGAACCCCACGGCACCGCCGTTGCCATTGCGCCCTGTGAGGGCGCGGACGAATGCTTCCGCAAGGACAGCGCCGGCTACCTGCTGCTCGCGGATGCGCTCCGACGCCATCTGTCCAGGCGGGCCGGTAGCGCTGATACGCCCGTCGCGTCCGTCGAACCGCAGGCGGATGCTCCCTGGTACCCACCCGAGAATGCGGGCGGGAGCGGCCGCTTGGTAAGGCGTCGAGGGGGACCATCCACCGCCATGCGGCCGCGCGACAACGGATACTCGCCGTCGCCTGGCTCGGGCGTGGTGCGACTGCTGCAGCTGACGGATACACACCTCTACGCGGATCCGAACGGGAAACTGCTCGGCCAGAACACGCGCAAGACCTTCGAGCTGGTTTTGGACTTGGTATTCCAGCGCTTCTGGCCGGTGGACCGGTTGCTGCTGACCGGGGATCTGGTCCATGACGAGAGCAGGGAAGGCTACCGCTACCTCAAGCAGCGGCTCTCAGAGTTGGAGACTCCCTGCAACTGCCTGCCCGGAAACCACGACGCGTTCCGCGTCCTCGTAACCATGCTCAACGGCAGTCCAATCAGCTTCGCGCCGTCTGTGCGCGTTGGCGCCTGGAATCTGGTGTTTCTGGATTCCACCGTCCCGGGCGCGGATGGCGGCCACCTCGGACGGGATCAACTCGAAGAATTGGAAGAGACCCTGCGTAACCACCGCAGCACCCACACGCTGGTCTGCCTGCATCATCAGCCAGTACCCGTTGGGAGCGCGTGGCTCGACACCATGGCCCTCGACAATCCGAAGGATTTCTTCGCGATCGTTGACCGTCATCCCCAGGTGCGGGGCATCATCTGGGGACATATTCACCAGGAATACCAGAGCCTGCGCAAAGACGTGCTGCTGCTGGCCTCGCCCTCGACCTGCGTCCAGTTCCAACCGAACAGCAACGGCTTTGCCCTCGACCCCGTCACGCCGGGTTTCCGCTGGCTAGAGTTGCATGCCGACGGACGCATCGACACCGGCATCGAGCGTATAGACGCCTACCCGGACCCGATCGATCTATCGACGGGCGGGTACTAAGGCAACTCTGGCAGACCGTCACGAGGCGAGGCGATCCCGCTCCGGGGGCTCGAGATCGACCCGAAGCTCGCCGCTGACCTCCATGCGCTCGGGGAAATGCCGTATGCGCACGGCAAGCACCTCTACACCCGCTGCCACAACCTCGGTCAGACGCCGAGCGTAGGCGCCATCAATTCTCCATGCCGGCCCAAAGCGCCCTCCCTCCGGCCGATTCACGGCGAACAGGATCACCCCTCGCAGACCGTCCTGCACCGCCGCATGCAGCAGATCCAAATGCTTCCGGCCGCGCTTGCTGACCGCGTCTGGAAAACGCACCCAGTCGCCATCGAGCAGGGTGACGTTCTTCACCTCTACCAGCGCATCGGGGCTGCGTCCGTCGGACAGGAAAAGATCCAATCTGCCCCGCACCTGACCGCAAGCCGCGTATGGGACCTCCCGCCGCAGTGTCCGATAACCTGAAAGGGCGGGGATGGCGCCAGTTGCGATTGCTTCAGCCATCACTCCATTGGGGCGCCCGGTGTGTACGCCCACCCAACCGGCCCCCATGTCCACCCGCTCCAGCGTCCAGGCGAGCTTGCGGCGCGGGTTCTCGCTGTGACTCAATTGAACGCGTGCCCCCGGCTCCCAGCACGTGGCCATGCTTCCCGTGTTAGGTACGTGCACCGTCACCGTCGTCTCGCCATCGGCAATCTCCACGTCCGCCAGAAAGCGCTTATAGCGGCGCAGGATGCGTCCTTCCGTTAGCGGAGAAAGTTCCAGCTTCTCACTCCGGCTATTGCGTCACGAAGCCAGTAAAGGACTGGAATTGAACGGGCTCACAGGCCACCCCCGTGACCTCCGCCATCGGCGGTCCGGTACGCAGCCACTCGCGCAGCTGCCCCACCGCGTCCGGTGCGCCGCACGCGAGCACCTCCAGTTTCCCGTCGGGCAAATTCCGCGCATAGCCCGTCAAGCCGAGCCTTTGCCCCTGCTCCCGCGCAGAGGCGCGGAAAAAGACCCCTTGCACACGCCCCGCCACGACGCAGCGGAAGCAGACCTGATTCCCCTGATCCTGCATGAAGCATCCCCTCTTATTGTCTAGAGCCCCACCTCACGATCGAGGCGGATCCAGCCCCCTCGACCCGACGTCGCGGAAAGGGCAAGGACCGATGGTAGTCGATCCCTCGTCATTTTCGCCCCTCATGGACCCTGGGCGTGAGGGCCAGGCGCAGGGATCCCAAGATCAAACTGGCGCTCAACTCCCAGCGGAGGCCTCCCGCCGCTCACGTTTGTAACGGGTGAAGGTCGTCTCCTTGTACTTCCCGCCGACCACGTACTCGCCCAGCCAACGGAACTCATCCGGTCCGCTGGTGGCGCCGGTGTAGCGCGCGACCAGGTTTCCGTCCAGATCGAAGAAGGCGAACACCGGCGTAGCGCGAACCCGGAACTCCTTCAGCGCGAAGTCCTTCTGCGGCAGGGAATTGCCTTGGAAGTCGGTGACCTCAACATCGCCTTCGATATCCACGGAAAAGACCAAGAAATGCTCCTTAAAATAGGCCTGGATCTCAGACTGATTGAGCACGGTCGTCTTCATCCGGTGGCAAAAAGGGCATTCGTCCATCTCGAACATGATCAGGATGCCCGCCTTGCCCTGCTCCCTCGCGTTGGCCAACTCCTCGGAAAAGTCCCCAAAGGTCTGGTCGAAAAAAAACTCCCCCGGGTCACGCACCGCCGCCGTTGCTGAAACGGCGACTACTAGGTACATGGCGAGGGCGCACAGGAGCGAGACGGCTCCTGAGGTGTCGGAAATCTTGCGGATCATGCGGGTGTCTCCTTCAGATGCGGCGAAAGCTCGAACCAGTCGGTAGGATCAAAATCGAATTGATGCCATCAATGTCAAGCGGGGCGGCGGATGAGCATGAATTGTCCGGGCATCGCGGCTGCACTGCAACGTCCAGCTTGGCAGCGAGCGGACGACACATCCCCGCGGATCTTGGGAGTTCCGCTTCGCCGCCGTACAATGGCAAGCCCAGCGAACAGGAGGTACCCATGGCCGTAACCCTGTATCACAACCCGCGCTGCAGTAAGTCGCGCGAGGCGCTCGCACTGCTGCACGAGAAGGGCGTCGAACCCGAGATCGTCGAGTATCTCAAGACCCCGCCGGACGCGGCGACCCTGCGCCTGCTACTCGGCATGCTCAAACTCCGACCGCGGGACCTCATGCGCAAGAAAGAACCAGAGTACAAGGAGCTCGGCCTGGACAACCCGGATCTGTCCGACGACCAGCTCATCTCGGCCATGGTCGCCCACCCCAGGCTAATCGAGCGCCCGATCGCCGTCAGCGGCAAAAAGGCCGCACTCGGCCGTCCCCCCGAGGACGTCCTGTCGATTCTCTGATCCGCGCCCAGGTTTGCCCATGCCTTACATCCTCGTCCTTTTCTACAGCCGCTACGGTGCGACCGCGGAGATGGCGCGTCACATCGCCCGCGGGGTGGAAGAAGTCCCCGGCGTCGAGGCGCGCCTGCGCACGGTACCCGCCGTCTCCACGGTGTGCGAGGCCAGCGAGGACACAATCCCGCCGCAGGGCGCACCCTATGCCGAGCTCGACGACCTGCGCCACTGCGCCGGTTTGGCCCTCGGCAGCCCGACCCGCTTCGGCAACATGGCGGCACCCCTCAAGTACTTCCTAGATGGCACCAGCCCGCTGTGGATCGGCGGCGCCCTCATCGGCAAGCCCGCGGCCGTCTTCACCTCGACATCCAGCCTGCACGGAGGTCAGGAGACCACCCTGGTGTCCATGATGCTCCCTCTGCTGCACCACGGCATGCTGGTGCTCGGCTTGCCCTACAGCGAAACCGACCTGCTGCGCACCGCGACCGGTGGCACGCCATACGGTCCGTCCCACTTGGCCGGACCGGAAAGCAACCTGCCCCTCAGCGAGGAGGAGAAGCGCCTCGGTCAAGCCCAGGGCAGGCGCCTCGCCGCGGCTGCCGTCGCCCTGCTGCGATCGTCCTGATCCGCACCGTGCAACAGCTACCGCTTGCCGTTCAGCTGCAACACGAGGTCGACTTCGCCGATTTCGTGGCGGGACCGAATGCCGAGGCGGTTGCCACCATCGCCGCCTGGGCGGAGGGCCGCGGGGAAGCCTTTCTCTACCTGTTCGCCCCTACCGGGAGCGGGAAGACCCATCTGCTCCAAGCCGCCTGCGGTCGTGCCGCAGCGCGCTCGGGCGAGGTCGTCTACCTGCCGCTATCCCATCCCGAGCTCGATCCCTCCGCCCTGGATAACCTGGAGCGGATCGAGCTCATCGCCCTCGACGATCTGGATGCGGTGGCCGGGAATGCCGACTGGGAGCGCGCCCTGTTCGGGCTTTACAACCGGCTGCGCGAGGCCGAGCGGCGGCTGCTGGTGAGCGCCAGCCAACCGCTGGCGGAGCTCCCGATACGGCTGCCGGACCTGCGATCTCGCCTGGGATCCGGGCCTGGATACCAGCTGCGGCCTCTGCGGGAAGCCGATTGCGAGCAACTGCTGCGGCAATCCGCGGGGAGACGGGGACTCGATCTCAGCCGCGAAGCGGTGGCCTACATCATGCGCCGATGCCCCAGGGACGCCGACTCCCTGCTCGCCCTGCTGGACCAGATCGACCGCGAGAGCCTGCGCGAGAAGCGCCGCGCCACGCTATGGCTGATCCGTCGCTTATTGGAGAAATCCGAGTAGGCTTTGAATCGCCGGGGCCGGTTGGAAGATCGCGCCCGCCGAACGCCCTCGTCACCGAGCTCGCCAGAGGCCCCGAACCGGGCTCAGTCCTCCTTCCAGCCCTTCTCCACCGCCTTGCGCGACCAGATCCAGACGTACTGAGTGCCGCTGATCAGGACCGTGACCAGGCAGGCCCAGGTCAGGATTTCAATCACTCCGTCTGGCACCCGCATCGGCCCGGAATCCGTGATGACCAGCACTAGCAGAACGATCTGGAGCACGGTATTGAGCTTGCTCACGAGAATCGGTGCCGCCTCCACCTCCTCCACCCGGTAGTTATACAGCAGCGCACCGCCCACGATCAGCAGATCGCGGAACACAACGGCCAGCACCAACCAGACGGGGATCAGGGACATCGCCCCCAGCACCAGAAAGCAGGCGACGAGCAGCGTCTTGTCCGCGAGTGGGTCGAGGATACCGCCGAGTTGGCTCTGCCAGCCGTAGTGCTTGGCCAGGAAGCCGTCGACACCGTCGGAGACGCCGGCGGCGGCGAACAGCAACAACGCCCAGCCGAACTCCCTCTCCAGCAGGAGATACACCACCGGCATGACCGCCAGCAGCCGCAGCACGCTGATGATGTTGGGCAGGTCCCGTAATTTCACGACCCTTGCGGCCTCCCGGGCTTGCGCGGGAACAAACGAGCGAAATCTGGAGCAAGCGAGACGCTACCGATTCTAGCCCCGCCCGGACGCGATTGTCTAAGTTCCGCCCCCATGGGCGAGCTGCTAGAATGGCGCGAGCCCGTGAGGTCGCCCGCGCTGATCACCACCCCAAGGGCGACCGCTGTCCCTGCCCCCGATTCGCGGAGCCACCCGTGTCACAAGATCCCCGACCGCCCAAGCCGTCCCTCAGCTACCGTGATGCCGGAGTCGACATCGACGCCGGTAACGCCCTGGTCGAGCGCATCAAACCCTTGGCCGCTTCGACCTTTCGCCCCGGTGTCCTGACCGGACTCGGCGGCTTCGGCGCCCTGTTCGAGCTGCCGTGGGAGCGCTACCGCCAACCGGTTCTGGTGTCCGGCACCGATGGGGTCGGCACCAAGCTCAAGTTGGCGCTGATGCTCGGGCGCCATGACTCCGTCGGCATCGACCTGGTGGCCATGTGCGCGAACGACATCCTTGTCGCGGGTGCCGAGCCCTTGTTCTTCCTCGACTATTACGCCACCGGTCGGCTCGATCTGAACGTCGCCACCTCGGTGGTCGCAGGCATCGCCCGGGGCTGCGAGCTCGCGGGCTGCGCGCTCGCGGGGGGCGAAACGGCGGAGATGCCCGGCATGTATGCGGGCGGGGGACTATGATCTGGCCGGCTTTTGCGTCGGCATCGCCGAGAAGGACGCCCTGCTCACACCGGAGCGGGTGAAACCCGGCGACGCTCTGATCGGCCTCGCCTCTTCCGGGCCTCACTCCAACGGATACTCCCTCATCCGCAAGATCATCGAGGTCTCGGGAGCGGACCTGGACCAGTCCCTGGACGGCTCGACCCTGGCGGAGCGCCTGCTCGCCCCGACCCGCATCTACGTCAAGCCGGTGCTGGGCATGATGCGCGAGGTGGATGTCCACGCCATGGCCCACATCACCGGGGGGGCCTGCCCGAGAACCTTCCTCGGGTGCTGCCCCCGAAGACGCGGGCGGTCATCGATCTCGGCTCTTGGCGACGACCGGCCGTGTTCGACTGGCTGCAGGCACAGGGTGGTGTCCCGGAAGCGGAGATGCTGCGCACCTTCAACTGCGGTGTCGGCATGGTGATCTGCGTTCCGTCGCAGGATGCCCGGCGTGCCTGCGAGCTGCTCTCCGGCAGCGGCGAGCATGCCTGGGAGATCGGCCGCATCGAGGCCGCGGAGGGCGGACCGGAGGTATCCTTCACCGGCGGAGACGCGCCATGACCGACGCGCCGCCCCTGCCGGTGGTAGTGCTCATCTCCGGCAGCGGCAGCAACCTGCAAGCTCTGATCGACGCCGCCCGGCAAGGAAGCCTCCCCATCGACATCCGCGCCGTGATCAGCAACGAGCCCGACGCCTTTGGCCTGGAGCGCGCCCGGCGCGCCGGCATCCCGGGGCGGCTGTTGAGCCACAAGAACTTCCCGAGTCGGGAAGCCTACGATCGAGAGCTAGCGGACCTGATCGACCAGTACCAGCCCGGCCTGGTCGTGCTGGCCGGCTTCATGCGCATCCTCACTCCGGTCTTGGTCGAGCGTTTCCGCGGTCGGATGTTCAACATTCATCCCTCGCTGCTGCCCAAGTTCCGAGGTCTGCACACGCACCAGCGTGCCTTGGACGCCAACGAGCGCGAACACGGCGCCAGCGTGCATTTCGTCACCGAGGAGCTCGACGGCGGCCCCCTGGTACTGCAGGCGCGGGTCCCGGTGGAGCCGGGAGACGATGCCGACGCCCTCGCCGCCCGCGTCCTGCGCCAAGAACACCGTATCTACCCCCAGGCGGTGCGCTGGTTTGCCAAAGGTCGCCTGCAGCTCGGTCCAGACGGCAAGCCGCGACTGGACGGACAGGTCATCGAGCAGCCGTTGAATCTCGACCAGCTGACGCCCGAGCAGGCGCAGTAGCGGCCGTGCCCCTCACCCTGACCGCCCGCCTCGCCGTTCTGCTATGGGTGCTGGCCCCGCTAACGGTGGCGGCGAATCTCGATCCTCCCCTCAGGGCGCATCGTGCGGAGTACCTGCTCACCCGCGACGGCCTTCCGGTCGCCAATACCGTCATGGAGCTGGAGTTGCTGCCGGACGGGGGCTATCGCTACCGCTCCACCACCCTCCCCCACGCGGCGCTGGCGCTGATGGGCAAGGCGTTGGACCTCGACGCCGCGGCGCGCATGACCGAGGAGAGTAGCGGGCAGATTATCGACGGTCGTTTCCGCCCCCAGCGCTACCTTTATCGCCGGGTCAACGAGGACAGCAGGGTGCTCTCGGTCACCTTCGACTGGACAGACAACCGCGCAACCACGGAAAGTGAGGGCAAGCCCTGGTCGATGAAGGTACCGGATGGAACCCTCGACAAGCTCGGCGTCCTGCTCTCCCTGCGCCGGGACCTCGCGTCCGGCATGCGCGATCCTGCCTATTCCGTCGCCGACGGCGGCAAGCTGAAGACCTATCGGTTCGAGCACAAGGGTGACGAGGAAATCGCCACCCCGGCCGGGACCTGGACCACCCTCCAGGTCGCACGCGCCAAGGACGGCAAGTCAGCCGACTATCGGCTATGGCTCTCCCCCGATCTCGATTACTTGCCGGTGCGGGTGGAGCGTGAGGAGTTGGGATCCCAGTTCCGCATGGATCTGACCCTGATGGAGGCGCTAGGCGAGTAACGTTGCGGCGAATGGGTGGCACAGCGAGCCGGGATGTTCCCCCGAAAGGCTTCAGAACAAGATCAGTGGTCGCACTTTTCCAGCTTCTCCCTGGCTCCCGGCACCACCGACAACAGGAAGGTGGAGATCAGGATGATCGGCGCCAGGATAATCAGGACCAGGGCGAAAAACAGGACGACTTGCTGCAGGTAGAAGGCATCCGGCACCACATGCTGTGCCGCGAGAAACAGCGCGATGGCTCCGGCCAGAAAGACCGCTGACACGATCACCCCCTCACGCAGGGTCTTGCAGCCGAGAACCAACAGTCGTGCGGGCATGGCGCCTTCTCCTTCGAGCGACAGCGGGGCTCTTGTACCGTCCGTTACTTCTGATGCTCACCCTTGCTGCTGCCGGAACCACCCTGAGCAGCAGAGGTGAACATCTTCTGAAACAGATCCCAAGAGGCCAACGTGCCCGACACATAGGGCTGAAAGAGCTTGAGCGGATCGTATCCGTCGGCACCCTCCATCATGCGCTGCCGGATGTCGTCCAGCAGTTGCTGCTGGAAGGCCTCCACGTCCGGCAGGCCGAATAGCTTGCGCATCTCCTCCGGCGTGATGTCGATGTCTATCTTCACGTTCATGGACAGCCTCCGCTTCAAGCAGTTGGGTCAAATGTGGACCATGGCGAACGCGGGCGCAAGCGCCGGGGCGGTGCTCAGTGCCGACTGGAGCGCGGCGGCGGTTGCTCCGAAGGCATTGGTTCGTCCACCGCCAATCCTCGACGCGCCCGCCGCCCGATCAGCACGCAGGCACGCTCGAAGGCCCTTTCCGCCTCGCGTGCATTCCAATCCCAATCGATTGGGGGGGCCGTGACTAGGACCTGCCAATGTCCAGCGGTGAGTATCTGTCCGACGCGGATCTCCAGCGTCCAGTCGTGCCAGACGGTATCCGGATCTTCGTCCTCGAAAAATTCCTGCTCGGCCAGACGCACGTAGTTACCTGCCGCATCGTCCATCGAAACGAGATTCGCGACCACCAGCTGATCGTCGATACAGCTCGACCAGCCGGTGTGCACGGCGGTCGCAGTTTTCATCAGGGAGTGGATCAGCAGGGCTGGCGTCAGCGTCAAGGATACGGGACTGTCCCAATCCGGTTCGGTTGCGTCCTGTTCTGGCATCATTGGCTGTCTTTTCGGTTTGCGGCACCACGATTCAACAACGCATATGATGAGGCAATGAAAAGCACAGGTACAATCCGGATAGGTTTCTCGGCGGCGGTGTGGACAACGCGAATCAACGGATGCAGGCCGCTCGCGCACATTTTCGGCTTCACATGGACCGACACGCGGCAGATGGCCAAGAGCTCGCGGCACCCGGGCCGGCGCGTCGTGCCCAGTCGGCGTTTCCGACGACGAACGCAGAGTCGGACGTGAAGGTCGCCGTCTTCTCCGACGTGCAGGGCAACTCACCAGCGCTCGAGGTCGTGCTCGAGCACATCCTGAGCTGGAACCCCGACATGGCCGTCATGGCCGGAGACCTCATCAACCGGGGCCCCGCGAGCCGCGCCTGCCTGCTGCGCTTCGAGGCAATGCGTCGCGCCCATGACTGGCTCCCGGTGCGAGGCAACCACGAGGAGTGGGTCCTGCACTGCGGACGGCAACCACCTCGCGACCCATTTGAGGCCGAGATGCGCCGTTTCGCCGACTGGACCTACCGTCAGATCGCCGACATCGAAAACGCCCTTCACGGCTGGCCCGACCACTTGTGCTTCCACGGACCGAGCGAGGACAACTGGGTCCACGTCACGCACGGCACCATGGCTGGCAACCGGGACGGCATATCCCCCAGCGTCACGGACCAGGAACTGAGCGGCAAGCTGCCGGAAGGGATCGCGTTATTCGTTACCGCCCACACCCACAAGCCGTTGAAGCGCCGTCTGCGGGGAACCGAAATCCTGAATGTGGGCTCCGTAGGTTCTCCCTTCGACGGCGACACCCGCGCCAGCTTCGGCCAGCTCGAGCTGGTCGGCGGGCGCTGGCGAACCCGTATCGTCCGGCTGGCGTACGACCGCGCGAGCGCCGAGCGAGAGTTCCGTGACTCCGGGTTCATCGAGGAAGGCGGGCCTCTGGCCCGAATCGTCTTCGAGGAGTGGCGCCGCGCCCGCCTCCTGATGCCGACATGGCACCGTGTATATCGGGATGCGGTGCGCGCCGGCAACCTCAAGCTCGGAGCGGCGGTGGACCAATTTCTGCGCCGGCTGAAGTGAGCGCGTTCCCCGTGCGAAACAAGCGCTCCGACTGGTCAACACCTGTCGCCGAGGGAATTCAGGCGAGTGTCACCCGCAAGGCGGGGTGTCGGCGCACCAACGATCAGAGGTGCGCCACCTGGCCTTGATGCGGCAGACCCAGCAGGGCAGCCGGTGATTGACGAGAAAGACCAGCAGGCCACTGAAGATCAGTGCCCAGAACACCATGCCGACCCAGGCATAGCCTGTCACGCCTTCCGGACCATAGAGCCCGTAGGCGAAGAGTCCGAACAGCAGGGCGGATCCAAAACCAACAAGGACCGGGAACATGTGCTGTAACCTCCACATCGAAATCGGTAATTTAGTATATTAGCGTTTTCTTATTTATACAATAGACCACTTCCTCGCCGACAACAAGGGCACCGCTGAGCCTCGAACGGGATCCCACAGCACCGTGACGCTCGCGCCAAGTCCGGACATCATCCGGCCGTCGTTCCGGTGCGGCCGGTGTCGCCCCTTCACGGTAGCGGCGACAGTGAATCCAACCGGCATGACGGCGTGGCTGGCGAGCGTCTCTCTGGTTTGCGCGGTCGGCTCAGCAATGTTCGGTCTGTCCCCGCGGACTTCCAACTATTGCCCCGGAGCCGGGTTCACGCGCCAATGCGCATGGTTACCCGGACTACCTCCGGTTCGTCCGGCACGCCGCTCAGTGTGAACCCCAGCACCTGGCAAAGCTTGAGCATCGTGCGGTTCTCCCGCAGCACGTCACCGTAGACCTCGCGCACACCCCTGCCCCGGGCGTAATCGAGGATGCGGCGCATCAGCAATATCCCAAGCCCCATCCCGGTCATGTCGTGACTGACGATGATGGCGTACTCGGCACGCTCGTTGTCGGGATCGGCGATCAGGCGCACCACCCCGTGGATGGCCGTCCGCCCCGCCACGCCCGGCTCGGTGAGCACCAGAGCCATCTCGCGGTCGTAGTCGATCTGCGTGAAGCGGGCCGCGGTGACGTGGTCCAGGGTCTTGAGGGGCACGAAGAAACGCAGGCGGATCTCTTCGGGCGTCAAGCGCGAGAAGGCTTGCTGAAGCGAGGGTTCATCCTCGGGGAGGATCGGACGCAGCAGCAGCATGCGGCCGTCGCCCAGCGGGACCGTCTCCTCCAACTCCTTGGGGTAGGGCCGGATCGCAAGTGGCGATCCAACTTCGCCCGGCGGGTACACCCGAATGCGAGCGTCCAGTGCCACCACGCCGAACTGATCCGCCAGCAGCGGATTGACGTCGAGCTCCGCCACCTCGGGGAGCTCGATCACCAGCTGCGAAATGCGCACCAGCGCGAGCGAGACTGCATCCAGGTTCGCCGCCGGCATCCCGGCAACGCCCCGCAACAGATGATGGATACGGGTGCGCGAGAGCATTTCGGACGCTAACCGCAGGTTGAGTGGCGGCAGCCCCAATGCCTTGTCCTTGATCACCTCCACCGCACTGCCGCCCTGCCCCACCAGCACGACCGGACCGAACTGAGGATCGGCGGATACCCCAAGGATCAGCTCGTAAGCCCCCGGTCTGCGAACCATGGGCTGCACCGAAAACCCCTCGAGACGCGCGTCCGGGCGGGCGCGACCCACCCGCTCCAGCATCGCGCTCGCGGCGTCGAGAACGGCCTGGGGACCTGCCAGGTCCAGGGCTACTCCCCCGATCTCCGTCTTGTGTGTGATGTCCGCGGACAGGATCTTGAGGGCGACGGAGCCGCCGATCTCGGCGGCGCATGCCGCCGCTTCCTCCGGCGTCGCTGCGGTGCGCGTCCTCACCACCGGAATGCCAAAGGCAGCCAGAACTTGCTTTGCCTCGGGTTCGGTAAGCCATCCAGTCGCCGATTCGAGTGCCTTAGACAGGATGGGACGCACGTGGGTGAGATCGGGCCTGAAGTCCTCGGGGGCGGCGGGCGGAGTCTCCATCAGCAACTCCTGGCTCCGGCGGTATTCGACCAGGTACATGAAGGCGCGCACCGCCTGCTCCGGTGTGTCGTAGGTCGGCATCCGACTCTCGGCGAAAACCCGTCTGGCGTTGTCCGCCGTCTCCCCCCCCACCCAACTCGTGAGCACGGTCGGCCCCCAACCACTGCTGGAGGCGGCCACCACCGCCCGCGCCGCCTCCTCTCCGGAGGCAATCGCGGTTGGACAGTTGAGCGCCAACACACCGTCGACTCCGCGGTCCTTGCGCAGGATGGTGAGCGCGTCGGCATACCTGCTCCCCGGCGCGTCTCCGACGATGTCGACCGGATTGCCCTCGGACCAGGTGACGGGCAGAACGCCACGCAAGGCCTTCAGGGTCTCGGTAGAGAGCTCCGCCAGGCGCCCGCCATGGTCGATCAGCGCATCGGTCGCGAGCACCCCGATTCCGCCGCCGTTGGTCAGAATCGCCAGGCGATCGCCGCGCGGCGCGCGCGTCAAGGCCAGGGTCTGGACCGCGTCGAACAATTCCTCGAGGGTATGCACCCGGAGCATCCCGGCACGCCGGAAGGCGGCGTCGTACACCGCATCGGTACCCGCCAGCGCCCCCGTATGGGAGGCCACCGCCCGCGCTCCCTCCGCGTGCCGGCCGGCCTTGACAACGATCACCGGTTTCATGCGCGCGGCGGCGCGGGAGGCGGACATGAACTTGCGGGCTTGGGTGATGGACTCGATGTACAGCAGCACGGCGGTGGTGGAACCGTCGCTGGCCAGATAGTCGAGCATGTCGCCGAAATCGACGTCGGCCATGTCGCCCAGCGACACCAGATTCGAAAAGCCGATGCCCCGGCCGTGGGCCCAGTCCAGCACGGAGGTGATGATGGCCCCGGACTGGGCGACGAAGGCGATGCCGCCCCGTCTGGGCATCAGGTGAGCGAAGGTGGCATTGAGCCCCACCCCCGGCACCAGCACACCGAGACAGTTGGGACCGATGATCCGCAGCTGGTGGGGTCGCGCGGACGCCTGCATTGCCCGCTTGAGGGATTCCCCGTGACCATCGCCACCCTCCCCGAAACCCGCCGTGATCACCACCGCCGCCCTGGTGCCGAGCGCACCCAGACGGTCGATGATTCCCGGCACGACGTCCGGCGGCGTGCACAACACCGCGAGATCAGGGGCTTCGGGCAGATCCGATACGTCATGAAAGGTGGGCACCCCGGCGATCTCCCGATGCTTCGGATTGACCGGCCACACGGGACCGCGAAAGCCCGATTTGATCAGGTTCTCCGCCACCACGGCCCCGACGGAACCCGCACGGGTGCTGGCACCCACCAGGGCGACGGAACGGGGCGAGAACAAATGGCCGAGATGACGCTGAGACATGGCCTGCTCCGGGGTCCGATCACTCACAGGTGATCAAACGAAAACACTGAGCGGAAATCGCCGCGCAGCGGGAAAAACCGCGGCGCGCAAGTACACTTATAGCAGCCGGGGCGACGACGACGCGAGTCCCGCCCCGATTGCACGAACGCCGGCAAGCGCCGGCGCCACATGGTCAGTCGCAAACAGCATGGATCGGTCGCCAACCAAGAAACCAACCGCGGTCGGTGAAACCGGTCCGCCCCTCGCCGACCCCCGGCGCGAACCAGCGAGATTCTCATGGGAGTCGGTCCGTCGCGAGCTCACCCGTGACGGATCGGTCGACCTTAACATCGCCCGCATTGCCGTCGACCGCCATGCCGAGGCCGATCCGGCGAGGGTCGCCTTGCGTCTCGTCGACCGCGATCTGGGCGTGTCGAAGATCAACTACGGTGAGCTGCGGGGACGCACCAACCGCTTCGCCAACCTGCTGCGAACGCTCGCCGTTTCGCCGCAAGAGGTGGTGGCGAGCCTGCTCGGGCGCAAATCGGCCCTTTACGTCACCGCCCTCGGTTCGCTCAAGAACGGCAATATCTACTGCCCCCTGTTCGAGGCCTTCGGTCCCGAGCCCCTGCGCCAGCGACTCGCCCTGGCCCGCGTGCGGGTGCTGATCACCACCCCAATGCTGTACCGGCGCAAGGTCCAGCCGCTGATGAAGGGCCTGCCGGATCTCAAGCATGTGCTGGTCAGCGTAGAGGCGTCCGACGACGAGATCCCCGAGGGCTGTCTGGCGCTGGAGCGGCTGCTCGCGGAGAGCGATGACGAGTGGGATATTCCGCCGACCGAGCCGGATGATCCCGCCCTGTTGCATTTCACCAGCGGCACCACCGGTCGGCCGAAAGCGGCGGTGCATCCCCACGCCGCCATCCTGGTCCAGTACGCCAGCAGCCGCCTGGCTCTGGACCTGCGCCCCGAGGACCGCTTCTGGTGTACCGCCGATCCCGGCTGGGTAACGGGCAGCGTCTACGGCATCATCGGACCCCTCGCGGTCGGCGCCACACTGGTGGCCGACCCGGAGCCCTTCGACGTCACTCGTTGGTACCGGATCCTGGAGTCGCAACGGGTCAGCGTCTGGTACACCGCGCCGACCGCGGTGCGCATGCTGATGCGCGCGGGGAAGGAGCTTCCCCGGCAGTTCGACCTGTCAGGGCTGCGCCACGCCGCGAGCGTGGGCGAGCCCCTCAACCCGGAGGCCGTGCTGTGGGGGCTCGCGGCCATTGGGCGCGCGTTCCACGACACCTGGTGGCAGACCGAGACCGGGGCCATCATGATCGCCAACTATCCCGGGGTGGACATCCGACCCGGCGCCATGGGACTCCCGCTACCCGGCATCGAGGCGGCGGTGGTGCGGCGGGCGAACGGCCGCGCCGAGCGCATCGACGAACCCGATGTCGAGGGCGAACTGGCGCTGCGCGCCGGCTGGCCCTCCATGTTCCGCGCCTATCTGGGCGAGCCCGAGCGCTACGCCAAGTGCTTTGCCGACGGCTGGTACCTCTCCGGCGATCTGGTGAGACGAGACCCGGACGGCTACTTCTGGTTCATCGGACGTCGCGACGACCTGATCAAGACCTCGGGGCACCTGATCGGCCCCTTCGAGGTCGAGAACGTGCTGATGGAACACGAGGACGTCGCCGAGGTGGGCGTGATCGGCCAGCCGGATCCGGTCGCCGGCCAGATCGTCAAGGCGTTCGTCACCCTCAAGGCCGGCATAACCGGCAACGAGGCCCTGCGCCGCGCCCTGCTTGGGCATGCCCGCAGGCGTCTCGGGGCGGCGGTGGCGCCGAAGGAAATCGAGTTCCGCGACCGGCTGCCAAAGACCCGGTCGGGCAAGATCATGCGTCGCCTGCTCAAGGCCGAGGAAACCGGGGAACCCGTCGGGGATCTGTCCACGCTGGACGATTCGGGGTAAATAGTGCGTTGTCTCCATTTTCCGCAGCCACCGGCACAGACGCCATGAACGACACCAACGCCACCCCGGACCACGACGCCCTCGCGCAGCTGATCCTGGATACCCTCACCGCGGTCGCCCCGGACTTGGACCCGGGCGCCCTGGTCTCGGACGTCGCCTTCCGCGACCAATTCGAGATCGACTCGGTGGACTTCCTCAACTTCGTGCTCGCGCTGGAAAAAAGGCTCGATCGTCGAATCCCGGAGACCGATTTTCCGAAGCTCTCGAGCCTCAAGGGGTGCCTGGAATACCTTGGGTGATTCCGTGCGTGCTGCAGGCGCTCCGCAGGGGCCGGACCTGTCGCCGATCGAACCCCTTTCTCACTGACCCTTGCCTCCGCGGAATCAGCGGATAGGATTGAGTTTAGGAAAACAGACCAAGACACCCATCGCAGACCGGGCACGCGCGTATGACGACGGCGAACGATACGGCGATGAGGGCCGGGCAAGGCCCTGCCGCAAGGGTTCTGGAGGCACCGCCGGCGCTCGTCCAGCTCCTGGCGCTGGCGGACGTTCGCTTCAACGGTGACCGACCCTGGGACATTCAGGTGCGGAATGCCAATCTGTTCGACCGGGTGCTGCGGCAGGGATCCCTCGGCTTCGGCGAGTCGTACATGGACGGCGCCTGGGAGAGCGAGCAGCTGGACGTGACTTTCACCAAGATCCTCGACGCCCAGTTGGAGCGCCGGATCACCCGGGTCGCCAAGCTCCAGTTTCTGGGTCTTTTTCTCAAGAGCGTGCTCATCAACCGGCAATCGCGCAGACGGGCATTCCAGGTGGGTGAACGGCACTACGACATCGGCAACGACGTCTACACCGCCATGCTCGACCCTACCATGAGCTACAGCTGCGGCTATTGGAAGGTAGCGGAGAACCTGGACGACGCGCAGATCGCCAAGCTGAGGCTCATCTGCGACAAGCTGGATCTCGCGCCCGGGGAGCGGTTGCTCGATATCGGCTGCGGCTGGGGGGGCCTGGCCCGGTACGCGGGTGAGCGACATGGGGTCGAGGTGACGGGGATCACCGTCTCGCGCGAACAGCAGAAGCTGGCGCGGGAGCGCTGCGCCGGCCTGCCGGTGACCATCGAGCTCATGGACTATCGTGAGTTGGATGGGCGTTTCGACAAGGTGGTGTCCGTAGGCATGTTCGAGCACGTGGGGCCGAAGAACTACCCGGCCTACTTTGGCGCCGTGGATCGGGTCATGGCGGACGACGGCCTTTTTCTGCTCCACACCATCGGCAATTACGACACCATTCACACCACCGACGCCTGGATCGACAAGTACGTCTTCCCCAACGGCAAGATCCCCTCCGCGCGGCAGATCGCGCGCGCCATCGAGCCCGATTTCATCCTCGAGGACTGGCACAACTTCGGGCAGGACTACGACCGCACCCTGATGGCCTGGTGGCACAACTTCGACGCTGCCTGGCCCGCGCTCGCGGACAGCTACGACGCGCGCTTCTACCGCATGTTCAAGTACTACCTCAACGCCTGCGCCGGTTACTTCCGCTCTCGACAGGGCCAGCTGTGGCAGATCGTGCTGAGCAAGCGCAGCCGGCGCGCGGTCTATCGCTCGGTCCGCTAGGGTCGGCGTGCCCGTCCGCAATCGACGGCCACCGCGGCGCCGAGGTGCGCCCGGCGGGCGTTTGCCGCAGAATGGGCACCCCCGCGCCAGACAAGATCGACCCACATGCCCGACCCCGACAGCCTCCACCGTTTCCTGTTCGAGCGCACGGGCGTGCGCGGCGAACTGGTCTACCTGGACGCCTCCTGGCGCGCAATCCTGGAGACCCACCCCTACCCCGATGAGGTGCGCCGTCAGCTCGGCGAGGCACTCGCCGCGGTCGCGCTCTTGTCCTGCACCATCAAGTTCGAGGGCTCGCTGATCCTGCAGGTGCAGGGCAGCGGCCCCCTGCGCACCCTGGTGACCCAGGCCACGCATCGGCGCACGGTGCGCGGCCTGGCCCGCTGGGAAGGGCCGGTTCCCACCGGAACCCTACCCCAGACGTTCGGCGAGGGCCGACTGGTGCTCACCGTTCAGCCCCTGCGGGGCGAGCGCTACCAGGGCATCGTTCCGCTGCAGGGGCCCAACCTCTCGGCCGCGCTGGAGACCTATTTCGGCGCCTCTGAGCAGCTCGCCACCCGGCTATGGCTGGCGTCCACCGAGCAGCGCGCGGCCGGAATGCTGCTGCAGCGCCTGCCGGGAGAGCACGGGTCCGACGAGGACTGGGAACGCATCGGGCTACTGGCGCGAACGCTGACCGAGAAGGAGCTGATTGCGTTGCCGGCCACCGAGCTCATCTACCGGCTGTTCAACGAGGAAACCGTGCGCCTGTTCGAGTCCGAGCCCATGGTCTTCCGCTGCGGCTGCTCGCAGCAGCGCATTGAGCACACCCTGCGGGCGATGGGGCGGGCGGAGGTGGAATCCATCCTTGAGGAGCACGGCGCGGTCGAGGTGGACTGCGAGTTCTGCAACCGCCGCTACCGCCTCGACCGCATCGACGCCCTCAAGCTCTTCGCGCTGCATCCACCGCTGGAGGCGCCGGCAACCCGCCATTGAGCCGCCGGTCGCATCGGCTCCCCCGGGATGGCCGCGGAGATGGACACGCGGACGGAGCGAAGCACGATCGTTCCCAAAATCTGTGCGAGACGGAGTGGTGGGAGAACCTGCTCGGGGTGCGCAACGACCGCGCCGCCCCGAATTGGCGCCACCCTTCGGATGCACTGCCCTTCCTGGCCGGGCAGGCAGGCAGGCAGGCAGGCAGGCAGGCAGGCAGGCAGGCAGGCTTGCAGCTTGACGCATCCATCTGCTCTTTGCATGCAAGCGGAGCTGACGTCGTTCGTCACTTACAAGACGCTGATCATTGGCCATCCTGGCCAAAATCAGCACACATCCCTGTGCCGCGGCAAGCGCAGAATTGATCAGCGCTGCCTTCAGTCGCTTCAGTCTATCGGCGACCATCGCGTACATCCGGCGCAGCTCGTCCTCCGCGTGCCTGATCTCGGTAATGTCATACTGAGATCCGAGGAAGTAGATCAGCCGACCCTGCTCGTCGTAGATAGGACGAATGGATAACTGGTTGTAGAAAAGGCTTCCGTCCTTGCGGTAATTGCGCAGCGTGACCGTTACCGACTTGCGCTCCCTCAGGGCCTCGCGTATCCGATCGATCTCCGGTTGATCTCGGTCATCGCCCTGGAGGAAGCGGCAATTGCGGCCGATGATCTCATCCCGGCTGTAGCCGGTCATCAGCTCGAAGGCCTCGTTGACGTATACAAGAGGATTTTCCGGCTGATCGGGATCGGACAGTGTTATGCCTGTGATGCAGGTGTTTAGGATCTGCGAAAGCACGTACGAGACGTTACCGCCGTCTTCTTCAAATTTGAACTCCACGGGACACTCCTCCGGTGACTCAGAAGCCACTAGTTCGCGCTGACGACCTCCTCGCAATGGTCGCAAGCCGTGCGATCGAAGAACCATTTCTTGGCGGATAAACAGGGCCGGGCTTGGCAATTCCGTACCGCACGTAACCATAGTATATCGTCGCCGACCCTGTCATCGCGTCCCCAGCGTTTTCTTCGTTGCGCTCCGATTACGGTGACGGGAAAGTGTCAGAAGTTTAGGATGCCAAAGCTGGGGCTGGTGGCACGGCAGGGTGCCGAGGGCGGAAGCGAGTAGGCTGCCGGTGACCGAACCAAGTGCGAGGTAGACGTGCGATGTCGACTCTGGCCCAAGAGCTTGCGAAAGAAGTGGTGGCGGCGTTTCTGGCGGAGCTCGATCCCGGGGCGGCGGCCCATCTGGAGGAGGCGGACATAGAGCGCCTCGAGCTTCTGGTCCGAGAGGCGATCTCCGCCAGCGCCCACGACGCCGCGGATCGGCTTGAGCTGTTGGCTCGGACACTGAGAAACGAGGCGGGCTCACCCGAGATCGAGCTCTGAGCCCGACGCCGCCCCTGGAGTTCGCAAAGGGCGAAGCCAGACGGCGTGCGGCGCGACAAGCCCCATCCCGCTCCGCAGGCGTTGAGTAGCGCCGATTGAACCTCGAGGTGCGGCACTCCTTCGCGCACCGGGTTGACGTTCGCCGAAACTCCCCTGCCGCCGCGGGGCGCGGTTGCTTGCGCTGCCCTGTTTGCCGTTGCTGAGATTCCAGGGGCTCTCACCATGACCGAACAACTCGGGAACATCCTCCACGGCGGTCTTGGGCTGGCGTCGCTTGTGGGTCTGGCCTGGCTCCTGAGCGAGGACCGCCGCTCCGTTCGGCCCCGGTTGGTGCTGGCCGGACTGGCGATTCAGCTGCTGCTGGCCCTGGTGCTGCTCAAGCTTCCGCCGGCGAAACAGCTGTTTCTCGCCCTGAACGATCTGGTGATGGCCTTGCAGGCGGCGACGCGCGCGGGTACCGGCTTCGTGTTCGGCTACCTGGGCGGCGGGGACACCCCTTTCGAGATCGTCTACCCGCAGAACGCGTTCGTTCTCGCCTTCCAGGCGCTACCCTTGCTGCTGGTGATCAGTGCCCTGTCCGCGCTCCTTTTCCACTGGCGCGTGCTACCTGCACTGGTGCGGGGTTTCGCCTGGGTGCTGCGCAAGACCCTCGGCATCGGCGGGGCGCTGGGCCTTGGCGCCGCGGCCAACATCTTCGTCGGCATGACCGAGGCGCCGCTGCTAATCCGGCCCTATCTCACGGCCATGTCCCGCGGAGCTCTGTTCGGCCTCATGACCTGCGGCATGGCGACCGTCGCCGGCACGGTGATGGTGCTCTACGCGAGCATTCTGGGTGGGGTTGTCGAGGACGCCCTCGGCCAGATCCTGACCGCGTCCCTCATCTCCGCCCCCGCCGCACTGATGATCGCCGGTATCCTGGTACCCCCCGGCGAGTGCGAGCAGGCCGGCGAGCAGACCCTGCCCCGCCAGGACTACGCGGGGGCCATGGACGCCGTGACCCGCGGCACCCTCGACGCCATCCCGCTGTTCCTCAACATCGTCGCCATGCTTGTGGTGCTGGTCGCCCTGGTCACCATCGCCAATCAGGCGCTCGGGTTCCTGCCCGACGCCGCGGGCGCGCCGCTGACTCTGCAGCGAATCCTGGGCTGGGTGATGGCGCCGGTGGTCTGGCTGATCGGCATACCCTGGGCCGAGGCCCAGACCGCGGGGGCGCTGATGGGGGTGAAAACCGTCCTCAACGAGCTCATCGCCTACCTGCAGCTCGCCGGGCTGCCGCAGGGCGCCTTGAGCGACCGCAGCCGGCTGATCATGACCTACGCCCTGTGCGGCTTCGCCAACTTCGGGAGCCTGGGCATTATGATCGGGGGACTCGGGGCGATGGCCCCGGAGCGTCGCGGCGAGATCGTCGCGCTCGGCATGAAATCCATCCTCGCCGGTACCCTGGCCACCCTGATGACGGGGGCAGTGGTCGGGATGCTGACGTAGTCCCGCGCAAACGCTGATCGATTCAGAGCGTGCCGCGGCACAGGGACGTGGCGCCGTTTTCAAGTGCGTAAGCGATTGAAAACGAAGCCACCCGAGAACCGCGCTTCTTGGGTGGCGTGCTGATGTTGGCCAGGATGGCCAATCATCAGCGTCTCCTTGGACGCGAGCCGCCGCGCGGCGGCCCCCGCCGGCCTCAGCTCGCCGGAGCGCCTTCCTGGTCCTGGTCGAGCTCGTAGGGTTGCGGGTTGGCCCCACCCGATCCCCGTGCGCCCTTGCCCAGACCCGCCAGCTTCTCCTTGCCGGCCGCGTCCTCGATATAGAGGTGCACGTCCCGCTGCGGGAACGGGATGCCGATCCCCGCGGCGTCGAAGCGCTGCTTGACCGCCTTGGTGACGTCCCAGTAGACGTCCCAGTAGTCCGCGGTCCTGGCCCAGGGACGGCAGATGAAGTTGACCGACGAGTCCGCCAGCGTGTTCATCCGGATCGTCGGCTCGGGGTCCTTCAGGGCCTTCGGGTGCGCGGCCACGATCTCCTCCAGGATCGCCTGGGCCTGGTCGATGTCGTCGTCGTAGCCGATGCCGAACTCCATGTCCACGCGCCGGGTGTCCACGCCGGTGGCGTTGGTGATGACGTCCTGCCAGATCTTGTTGTTGGGCACCACCATGTCCTTGTTGTCGAAGGTCTTGATGGTGGTGGAGACCAGATTCATCGAGGTCACCTTGCCGGAGACGCCGCCGGCGTCCACCACGTCGCCCACGTCGAAGGGCCGGAAGAACAGGATCATCATGCCGCTGGCGAAGTTGCTCAGCGAGTCCTGCAGGGCAAAGGCGATGACGAAGCCGGCGGCGCCGACGACCGCCAGCAGTGGGCCGATGCTCACCTCCAGCGCGGCGAGGGCCATGATGACGCCGACGACCATCACCACCCAGCGGACTGTCCCGACGAGAAAGTCCTCGAGCAGGCGTGAAACCCCGCCCGTCATCTTCAAGCCGCGGTGCACGGCGCGGCTCAGGATCTTCGACAACACCCAGGCGACGACGAGGATTCCGAGGAACAAGCCGACGTTCATGGCCCAGCGCAGCCCCCCCTCCTCGGAGGTCAGCCAGCCCTTGACGGCGACCCAGGCGGAGGTGGTGTCCTTGACGTCGAGCTGAATACCCTGCACCGAGCTGATATAGAGCCGGTAATCCTTGACCTTGGCTAAGGTGTCCGCGTCATCCTTGTCGGTCTTTGTCTCCAACTCGTCAAGCACGGCCTTGAGGTGGTCGATGAGCACGGTCCGCTGCTCCCGCAGCGCGTTGACGTTCTCCAGCAGCTCGACCTTTCGCTCCTTCTTGGCCTCCTCCATGGCGCCGGCAGCCGTGTCTACGGCCCGCTCCCTTTGCGCGCTCTCCTCCGCCGCGCGGGCCAAGGTGCCAACCTCATCGGTGGCCTGTTGCGCCTGCCGCGTGGCCGCTTCCGCCTCGGCCACGGTCTCAGTCAGCGAGTCCCGGCTTGCCGGATCAACGTCCTCGACGGCCTGTTGCAGCCGGCCAAGGGCTTCTTCGGCCTCGTCCGCCGCATCGGCGGTGCCCTCGAGGCCCTCGCGCGTCTCCGGCGCCAGATCCGACTCAACCTCGGCCGTCTTCTGCGCCGCATCGGCCGCTTCGGCGACGGTCTTACCGACCTCATCCACCTTCTCCCGGGCTTCTTCGGCGGCGGCTTCCGTCTCCTTCACCGCCTCCAGGTCTCCCGAGGCCTTCGCCTCCGCGGCCTTTTCCTTCACCTCCTCCAGCTGCTCTTTCGCCTCCTGCGCCTTGTCCTGGATCTCCTCCGTCTTCTCGATCTCCCTGTTCTGACGCTTGACCGCAATCTCCGCCATAGCGATCTCCTCGGCCTGCCCCTTGAGCAACCCCTGCCAGCCTTCCGCCTCGACCAGGAGCTCGGCCTTGGTCAAGGGCTTGAGCAGGAGGGCGAGCTCGTCGACGGGAATGTCGGAGTCCGCGGTCGTCACCGCCTGGGGTGGATCTTCCGCCCCCCCCTCGGAAGCAAAGGAAACGGAGACAAGAAGTGCCAGCAGCGTCCAAAAGGCCGCGGCCAGCGTGATCTTCACACGCTGTCGCATTTGGGTTCCTCAATGATCAGGGGTTGGTTTTGGCGGCAGCGCGTCCGCGAGGAGCTGAGTAGCCGCAAAATCGAATCGAGAATTATTCCACACCTACGGCGTGCAGGGCGAACCGAGGTCCGGCAAATCGGAAATCCGGCCCGGCGCGCGGAGGCACACCTTGCCCGGGACAGGGGCGCGCTCGCACAGGGTCACGAAATGAGCCACCCCGGGTGTTACAAGGCATCCGACCGGGTTTCCAAGGCGAAGAGGCACCGCGATGAGACAGGAAATGAAGCATCCACGGGCCGGCCCGCTCGCGGATGAGGCGCTGGGACGCCGCGTCCTGATCCAGCGCAGCAACCTCGCTGGATTCCGCCACCATCAGGCGCGCACTGTTTGGCCCGCGCTGCGTAAAGACGCGTTCCTGACCCTGGAGCGTGACGCGGACAATCCCCACGACCCCGACGCCGTCGCCATCTGCTGGCGGGGTCGCAAGCTCGGCTACCTTCCGCGGGGAGAGAACTTTCTGGTGGCTCGCCTGCTGGAGCGCGAGCGATGCCTGAGCGCCCGCATCGATGGCCTGCGCGGGAGGGCATTACCCAATCGGCGAATCCGCATCGCCGTGATCATGCATTGAGGAGGCGGCGCACGCGGACAAGGCAGCGCCGTCCCAGATCCATGCTGCTAGACTCTACGGCAGGTTTCTCGGGCCGACGGGAGCTGGGGCGATGACAGAGGACATACGTGGGCACTGCTGGCGCTGCGCGCGGGATCTGACCGCAGCCGATTACGGTCGCGAGGCGACCTGTCCGGGCTGCGGCAAGCCGACCCGCGCGTGTCGGAACTGCCGTCACTACGCCCCGGGGCGACCCAACGAATGCCTGGAACCCACGATCGAACGGGTGCTGGAGAAGGAACGCGCCAACTTCTGCGAGCTGTTCGATCCGGCGGACCGCCCGGTGCGCGCGGGCGCAAGCACCCCGGAAGATGCGTTTCGCAAGGCGGCCGAGGATCTCTTTAGACGCTGATTATTGGCCATCCCGGCCAAAAGCAGCACGCCACCCAAGGAGCGCGGTTCCTGAGTGGCTTCATTTTCAATCGCTTACGCGCTCGAAAACGGCGCCACACCCATGTGCCGCGGGAAGCACCGAAGCCGCGGCGTTTCGTTCCGGTAATCCCCCTGTTGGGCCCGCGGGCGCCTGCGCGGCCGCTCGTCAGGCCGCATCGCCCCCGCCAGGGGAAGTCCCGCGTCCCCTGTCGAGTGCAGTCACCACCAGGGTGATCGCCGCCGCCGACGCGAGCAGCAGGGCACCCACCCACACGCGATCGAGCAGCCCGGGCGCGAGCAGCATGACCAGCCCGAGCCCGAGCATCATGACCCCGGAGAGAAGCTTCAGGACGCGGCCCTGGCGCTGGCTGAGCTTGCGCGCCCCCAGCGTGAAGGTGAACAGGATCACGATCGCCAGCAGCGGCAGGATGTAGATCAGATTGTAGAGCACCAGATAGCCGTAGTACTCCAGCCCATCGAGCTGGCGGAGCGTGAGCAGACGCGTGAACACCATGGGGAAGCCGGCGGTGCACAAGAGCTCATAGCTATTGGCGGCGAGGGCGAGCGCGACCGTGCCCAGCAACATGGTCACCAGGCTGTCGGCACCAATCAGACCGCGCATGCGCCGATAGAGACCGGGTTTGGCGGTCTCTGGAATGGAGAGGCTCGGCCCTTGCCGGAAGTAGAAGTAGTCCTTCGTGTTGAGTACCCCGATGATGACCGCCACGACGCCAGCGACCAGGGTCACGACAGGCGCACCGCCAATCACCAGAAACAGGTTCAGCCAGGCGGCCATGAAGAGAAAGTAGACGAGACCCGAGAAGAGCACGAAGGTGCCGCCGACCAACAGCATCCGGCGCCGGCTGCGGGCATGCACCATGAGGCTCAGCAGAAAGAGCAGGACGAAGAAGGCGCAAGGATTGAAGGCGTCCAATCCCGCGATGACAACGGTCAGAAGCGGCAGCGAATCTCGTTGCGCATCGACCTCCCCGAGCAACGGAAGGCGCACGGAGTCACCACCAGCCGCCATCGCCAGTCCCGCGCCCGGCTCTGCCGCAAGCCCCTGACTGCGGCAAAGCTCCGCCAGGGACAGGATCTCCCGCCCGGTTCCGTCCGCTCCGTCGAACCCCGTGAGCATCTGGCCGCACAGGAAGAAGGCTGGCACCGAGCGCGCCTCCTGCCCAAGAGACGCCGCCATCTTCACGAACAGCTCCACGTTCTCCCGGCTGGCGTTCAGCTCATGGGAACGGAGCTCAATCCACGGATGCTCCCTCGGCAGAGACTCCACGAACGGAAGCGCCTCGAGGCAATGGGGGCAGCGCTGAGACCAGAAGAAGTAGAGCTGCAATCGCGGCGTGCCGTCCTGGGCCCGGGTGACCCAGGGAAAATCCACACCTGGCGCCGCGGGTGACTGGGCAAGGACAACAAACAGCAGCAACAGGCGTGGGAGACTGAGAGACGACACCGGGACCGCCACAGAGCAGGCAACGAAAACGGTTGAGCAGAGCCGCGGCGTTGCCGCCGCCGGGCTAATCATAGCACCGCCGCCGGTCCGAACGAGGCATCTGGACGGCATGAGCCGCCCAAGGCTCGAACGCACTGGCCGTTGTTGTTTCCAACAGTATTTCGTCACGAACTTCTAGCATTCGCCCACCTCGCTACCGGCTATCTATCCCGCGATGGGGCACCGCCCAAGGGGTGTTCGCAAGGCCTGAAATCGACCCAATGCGGAAGTAACCGCTTTCCCGACAGATGTACTGTTTTCGCCACGTCCAACTGAGAGCGGTGGCTCATCGAGACCGGCTTTCTCCATCCTCGGATGATTGTGGACTCGCCCTCCTGACCGACCCCTGAGTCCACTTGCGGTCATACAGGCTCATTCGTTCGTTGCGGGAAGATACGATCCAACCGGTGGTTGTACGCTCTGACGTTCGGGGCCGCATCCTTGCCCGGCCTGATCTCTCGATGCGCTTGTACGCTCAATCTGAGCGAAGCTGGCACAGGTCACATAGCACCGAATTCTCGCCCGCGGAGACGGGCTGGGTTTGTCCAAGTTGCTCACTGGGGCTTTGTGAGAGCGCCCTCTTCCAGCCGGCGCAGGGTTTCCAGGGCCGCCGGGAAGTCCAGCGCCTCGATCTGCCGCAGCAGTTCCTTGCCTTCCCCGGAGGCTTCGGCGCCGAGACAACGCTCCAGCCAGGGCAGATGGTCCAGGGCGCGGAAATTGCCTGTCTCGAGCAGCGCCGCCAGTTCGCGCATGCGCTGTCTCCGCTCCCCGCACCCTGGCTCGGCGGCCACCGCGCATGCCAATTCTGCCTCCGGAGGCTCCAGCCCCGCGAGTACCTTGACGGCGTCCTCTGCGCTGGCGAAGAAGCGGGCCCGCAGGTCGGCATCGATGGGACCATTGTCGGCCAGCGCCCGCTCCAACCGATCCGCCAGGTCGGCCAGCTCTTCGGCCCTCAGCGCGCCGCCGGCCCCGCGCAGGCGATGCAGCAGGTCGCCCGCACGAGCCCGTTCCCCGACGTCCAGGGCGGTGCGGATGGCGGTTGCCGTCTCGGGGTATCCGGCAACGAAGGCACGCACCGCGCTGCGCCAGGCGTTCGGGTACTTGTCCTGCCAGCGGCGCACCTTGACCGCGTCGAAGCCGCGCAGTGCGTCTTCCGTGGCGACGGCGGTAGACCCCGGTGCCCGCACGCCGATCTCCCCGCCGGGTAACCGCAGCCGGCGGCACAACTCGGCGTAGAGGGTCTCGGGCTCCAGCGGCTTGGTGAGGTAGCCGTCCATGCCCGCGGCCATACAGCGATCGCGCTCCTCGGCCAGGGCGTTGGCCGTGAGGGCGACGATGGGCAGCCCGCCATTCGGCAAGGCACGGATACGCCGGCAGGCATCCAGTCCGTCCATCTCCGGCATGCGGACGTCCATGAGCACGATGTCGAAGTCACCCCGGACCACCGCGGCAACGGCTTCGGTACCGGTGGCGGCCAGGGTGACCCGGACGCCGCGCCTGCTCAGCAGGTCGCGGACCAGCAACTGGTTCGTCGTGTCGTCCTCCGCCACCAGAACCCGGGCGCCGCGCAGGGCCTCCAGTACGGGTGGCGGCATCGCCACCTCTTCGGCTTCTTCCATGGCGCGGGGGAATGCCAGGCTGAACCAGAAGCAACTGCCCTTTCCCTCGATGGACTTCACCTCCAGATGGCCGCCCATCAGGGCGACCAGGCGCGCGCTGATGGTCAGTCCCAAGCCGCTGCCGCCGTGGCTGCGGGTGCGTGAGCCGTCGAGCTGGGTGAAGGCATCGAACAGATCGGCACGGCGCTCCTGGGGGATGCCGATGCCGGTGTCGGTGACCGTGAACGCCAACTGCAACTCGCGCTCGTTCTCGTCATCCACCCACACCGCCAGCGTCACCGCGCCCCGGGCGGTGAACTTGACCGCGTTGCCGACCAGGTTCAGCAGGACCTGCGTGAGGTGGAGCTCATCACCGAGCAGCGTGCCGACCGCTTCCGCCGGCCCCTCGATGCGCAGCTCGAGCCCCTTCGCAGCGGCCTGCTGCTCCACCATCGCCCGCACGCGCGAGAGGACCCTACTCAGCTCCAGCGGCTCCCGCCGCAGTTGCAGCTTGTCCGCCTCGATGCGGGAAAGGTCGAGGATGTCGTTGATCAGCGCCAGCAGGGTGCGGGCGGAAATATCGATCTTGTCCAGGTATTCGCGCAGCGCCGGCGCGGGGTCGGTTTCCAGGGACAGGCGGGTGAGTCCGATGACGGCGTTCAGCGGGGTGCGGATCTCGTGGCTCATATTGGCCAGGAATTCGCCCTTGGCACGGTTCGCGCTGTCGGCAACCTCCTTGGCGCGCAGCGATTCGGTCTCTGCCTGCTTGCGCCGCCCCACCTCCCGATGCAGACGGTGGTTCCAGTAGAGGATGGCTGCCAGAATCAGCAGCGCCGTCACCAGCACCTGCCACAGCAGGGTGTAGTCGGGAGCGGTGACCACCTGCCGCAGCAGCCACTTGTTATGGATGGCGGCGCGCTCCTCGGGGGTGATGGCGGCGATGGCGCGGTTGATCAGGGGGATCAACGGAGCCTGGCGGCGGCTGACCATCACCTGCAGCGGGAACTCGACGTCGGTGACCCCGGCGAGCTTCACCCGCCCCGGCGGGAAGCCCTCGATCTGCTGGTGCAGCACCGGCAGGATGTCGACCGCGGCATCGGCCCTGCCGGCCGCGAGCGCCTCCAGGGCCGTGCGCGTGCTGTCCACCTCGACGAAGTCGATCCCCGGGGAGCGGGCCTTCAACAGATGGTAGGCGCTGCAGTCCCGGCCCACGGCGACGCGCCGCCCCTCCAGGGACGCGGTGCCGGCAAACAGTCCGGCATTGGCCGCGCCGGCGATGGCGATGGGATAGCGCTCGTAGGGGTCGGAGAACAGGGCGAAGCGCTCGCGGTCGGCCGTCCGCGTGGTGGCGGCGTAGAGGTCGACGTCGCCCCGCTCCATGGCCGCGAGGATCTGTCTGAAGGGCTGCCGTTCGCCGCTCTCCTCGTGCAGGCCGAGCTTGTCGCGGATCAGCGCCCAGTAGTCCTCGGCCACGCCCGTCGGCGTGCCGTCGCCATCGGCGAAGTCGAAGGGCATCCAAGCCGCGGCGTGGGCACGGCGGAACCCGGTGGCGTCCAGATAGGCCCGCTCTTCTGCGCTGAAATCCAGAGGCACCTGAGTTCGGCCGTCGGCTACCGACGCCAGCCAGCGCTGACTAATGGCGAGGTGCTGCTCGGCGGGAATGGCGTTCAGGCCCTTGTCGATCAGCGAAATCAGGGGCGCCCATTCCTTGCGCGTGACCATCGCCTGCTTGTGCTCGCCAAAGGGGGTGGGGCCGACGATCTTGAGGTTGACGATGCCATGCGCCTGCATCAGGTAATCGGTGACGAGAAGGTTTCCGACATAGGCGTCGGCGCGCCCGGTCGACACGGCCAGCAGCGCGTCCCTGGTTCCGTCCTGGACGGACAGGACGATTTCAGGCTCCGCGGTTTCCAACAGGCCGTGCATGACATAGCCGCGCTCGACGGCCACTGTCCGTCCGCGCAGATCGTTCAGATTTCGAATGTCCTGCGTGTCCTTGCGGGTGAAAATCGTCCAGGGGGAAGAGAGGTAGTTCTCGCTCATGGCCAGTGTCGCCAAGCGTTCGTCGGTCCGTTTGGCGGCCGGCAGCAGATCATAGCTGCGGTGCTCTCCGGCCATGTCCTCGAACCCTTCGATCCAGGAGTCAGCGGCGGGAACGAACCGGAATTCGATGTCGAACAGCTTGCCCATGATCCGCAGGTAGTCGACCGCCATGCCCGCGGCCTCGGGCCTGTTGATCTCCCAAGGGGGGTGCTCGCCGATACGGACGCGCACGGTGTGCTTCTTCTCGAGCCAGGCGAGTTCATCGGCACTGAGCGCGATATTTGGTTGTTGCTCCGCGCCCCACTTCAGCAGGATCTCCATCATCACGACCGGGTCGATGGCCTTCAGCGCCTTGTCGACGATTCCGAGCAGCGGGGCGTGCTCCTTGAGGATCGAATAGCGCAGGTCGATCTTGCTGCCGGGGACCGGAAACGCCAGGCGCAGATCCGGCAGCATGTTTTCATTAGCGACCCACAGCAGGTTGGTACTGGAGATGACCGCATCCAGCTCCGCGTTCTGCAGGGCCACCGCCAGCTCCAGTGGACTGTCGAGCTCCGCCCGGACGATGGCCGGCCATTTGTCGAGCAACTTTAGGTCCGACAGATTGCGGCGCAGCACGCCGACGCGCCGCCCTGACAGGTCATCCATCGACGCGATTGGGCTGCCTTGGCGCGTGAAGATGAACTTGTGCGTGCTGTAGGGGCTGGCGCTGAACAGGAACCGATCCGCACGCTCCGGATGGCTGGCGGAGGCCGCCAAGCCATGAAGCTCGCCACCTTCGGCCCGCGCCACCATGTCGCCCCAGTCGCCGAGCACCAGTTGGATGTTGGCCCCGGTGAGGGCGTTGATGCGCGCGATCAAATCGGCCTCGATGCCGGCGGACGTGCCGTCATTCTCGCGCCAGACGAATGGGCGCCAGTCAGCGTCGCTGCCAAGGAGGATACGGGGGTTGGCGTCCAAACAGTCGCGCTCGGCCTGGGTCAGCGCAATCCCGGGGGATACCTGTGCCTGGAGCAGATACGGCCAGAGCAGGACGGACAGTAGCCACAGAGCGGATCTGATCGGAGTTGCGTTACTGGGCCTCATGGATTCGATGGCTGCTGGTGGCGGGACTTGGCCGCCGCGGATTGACGATGCTCCGGCGCGGCGAGGAAAATCGTGCCGTTCAGCGGAACGAGCACCGAATGTTACCCGAAGCGCAGCAGAGCCCGGCCACGATTCTGATCATCGACGACGAGCCGGTCCAGCTTCGCGCCATCGTCGCCGAGCTGAATGCGCTGGGCTTTGAGACCCTGATCGCCCGCGACGGGGCCGATGGCCTGCGCAAGGCCGAGCGGGGCCGGCCCGACCTGATCCTGCTCGACATCCTGATGCCCGGCTGGGACGGCTACGAGACCTGCCGGCGCCTCAAGTCGAGCACTGCGACCCGCGCCATCCCGGTGATCTTCCTCTCCGCGCTCTGCGAGACGGGGCAAAAGCTCCAGGGTTTCGAGGCCGGCTGCGTGGACTACATCAGCAAGCCCTTCGACCATCGCGAGGTCCTGGCACGGGTCAGCGCGCACCTGCAGCAGCGGCGCCTGTTCGCCCGCATGGCCGAGCAGGTCGAGCCGGACCGCCGGGAGCGGGCAACCCTCGCCGGCAGCAAGGACGCTGTTGCCGGAGAGGAGGCGGATCGGGCGGGCCTGCGTCTCGTCTACCGCGCCATCGACATCCTGCTCGAGGAGATGGCCGACCCTCCCGGGCTAACCGAGCTGGCGCGCCGGGTCGGCACCAACCAGGCGCGGCTCGGTCGCGAATTCCGGACCCACCTGGGGATGAGCACCTTCGAGTACCTGCGCGAGCAGCGCCTGGTCCGCGCCCAGGAGTTGCTGGCCGGCACCGACCGGCACATCCAGCAGATCGCCGATGCGGTCGGCTTTACGCGGGCCGGCAACTTCGCCACCGCTTTCAGGCTCCGCTTCGGCATCACGCCGAGGGAGTACCGCAAGCGGCACGGGTAGCGGGGCCCTTCCGCATCCGCGCGGGTGAGGGGCTTGCGGGTAAAGTGCGCGCCGGCGCCACCGACCGCCGCCGGATCACGGCCGTTGGGCATCCCCCCGATCCCACACCGGGGCACTGCCCCGAGCCGACAGAATGTTTGCTGGCCGAACGAATTGTTTTGTTTGCCGAACTTGCTGGCCGGGCACCGGTGCGGCCCATTGAGCAGCGCTGCTATCGTCCGCATCTCGACGCAGGGCTGGCTCACGGCGTCCAGGCAGCCCTCGCCGTTTGCTCGCCGCGGATATCGCGTCGTCGTATCTTGGTTACAGGTTGACGGCACCTGGCGAGCAAATCGAGCGATCGAGTTCATCACCCCAAGCCGCGTCAATCGGAACTTCCTAAACTTGTAAAGGGATCGAAAATGCACATTTCCAAACTCTTCATCGGCACCGCAGTTGCCGTCGCGTTGACATCCACGGTTTCAGCCGCGGGACTGAAGGTTGGCGAAACCGCGCAATGCAAGCTCACGAATGTCGCCGAAGATGCGGTGCTCTATGACGGCACATGTCAAGTCACTGAGGAAGTGACCAGCACCTCGACGATCTACACCATCAAGATGGGATCTAGCGAGCCCTTCCTGTTCGCCAGCTCCGACGGTAGGCAATGGATGCACGGTCCGGACGAGGTCGAATTCAGGGATCTGGGAAAGGGCGCCATCTTCAAGTGGTCGAACTTCGCGCTGGCTGTCGCGGAGTGACCTAACCCTCTAGGCGGATCGGGGTTTGCGACGCCGGCCAGAGGGTCTTGTCGCCCCCTTGAGGAGACCCGAGGCTAAGGCAAGACGTTCTCAAACGGGGTGAATACCCCGTACAGCCCGAGGGCATGCTGCGGTATCGCGATGGCGCGCCTTGCAGCGGCCAAGCGAGTGGCGGCGCGGTGGGGCCGCTGTGCTTGTTCCACCCTACGCAGCTTGCGCTTTGGCGCGTTTCCAGGGTCGCGCGCGCTCATGAGGCTTGATAGGCGGGCACTGTCACTCGCCGCGGGTTTCTTCCTGACGTGGGTCTGCGTGCTGTATCTGGGCGCGGATCACCCTCCGCCCCGCGGTTTTGTGGGGCTTGTGGTGCTTGCGCTGGTGGCGTCCGGGTTGGCGTATCTGCGGAGTCCGACCTATGCCGACTGGCATGCCGCCCGCCGGCCACACCGGATGCTTCGTGTGCTGCGCGATGGCGCGTTGACAGGCCTTGCCTTTGGAACGGTGACTCTGTTGTTATCTTTGGCGCGGCTGGGAAGCGTGGTGGCTCTGGGCTGGGAGCCCGTCCTCACCTGGCTCGTCGTGCTGACCCTGGTGGGCGCCACGAATGCCGCGCTCCTGTATTTCTTGATCTCGCCAGGTGGCGGAAAAGCGAGCAGAAATCGGGGGCACGGGGTCGGACGCCGTTTCCCTTAACCTGCAACACGGCGAACCTGGGCGCCGCCAGATCGAAGTCGCCCTACCTGTAACAGAAGGAATCAAACGATATGAACGACCTCACGAAGATCACCGCGGCGGCGCTCGCCGCCCTCACTCTATCGGCCTGCGTCGAGGACCAGACGACCCGCTCCGAGCCGACCGGGATGCGCGGGGCCAGCAGTGCCGCCGAGAGCGCCTGCATGAGCGCGGTCAATAGCAACTACGGCGGCAAGGTGCGCGAGGTGCGCGTGGCCAGCTCCGAGTTCTCGCAGGCCAACTCCATGGTCATGGTGGACGCGGCAGGGGTACGGGGCGGACAGACGAGCGAGCGCTGGCGCTGCCTCGTCTCGAACGACGGGAACGTCGAGGAGCTGTCCGTCGTGCAGTGACGCGCGGCGGTGTCCTCCGGCGCGGAGGCCCGGATCCTTTCCGCTCGGGGGGCTCGGTCCCAGTTTACCCATCTCCTAAATTCTCATCAGCCTGTCCAAATGAGACGACACATGAATCCATTGGCATCTTGCAAACCCGTTACGGCCGCCGCGGCGCTGGTCCTGCTCCTGGGCTCTTCTGCGGTCTCGGCGGGCGCGCCGAGTGATGTATCGGACCTCATCGGCGCCCGCGGCGCCGGCGGCGAGATGGAGCTCGGCCGGCGCGGCTACGAGTACGTGACAATGACCCACGGCACCCAGTACTGGTGGAATGCCGATCGCAAGGCGTGCGTCGGGATAAAGGTCGCCGAGGGGCGCTACAAGTCCGTCTCCACGGCGGACGCGTCTCACTGCCATCAGGGCGGCAAGACGTCGGGCAGCGAGGTATCCAGCGCGGCCCAGAGCGCCTGCATGAGCGCGGTCAACGGCAACTACGGCGGCAAGGTGGACGACCTCAAGGTGGTCCACTCCGAGTTCTCGGAGGCGAATTCCGAGGTGATCGTGAAGGCGATCGGTGTGCGCGGCACCTCGCAGTCCGAGCGCTGGAAGTGCCTGGTCTCCAACGACGGCAAGGTGCAGGACCTGAGCGTCATCGGCAACTAGTCACGAGCCTGTGGGGAGCTGTCGCTCGCGGCTTCCTGCGGCTATCGGTCAACTCAACCCAAGCAGGCAATCACCATGGACATCACCAGCCTCCTGATCTTCCTCGCCATCGGCGCCGTCGCCGGCTGGCTCGCCGGCACCCTGATGAAGGGCGGCGGCTTCGGGCTCCTCATCAACGTTGTCCTCGGCATCGTCGGTGCCGTGGTCGGCGGTTTCGTCTTCGGGCTGCTCGGGATCTCGGCCGACGGCCTGATCGGCTCGATCATCACGGCGACCGTCGGCGCCGTGGCGGTGCTCTTCGTGGTCGGGCTGATCAAGAAGGCCTGAGCGGAGCTTTTGTTCGGTAACGCTTCCGATGGCCTCGACCGGAGGTCATCGGGGCGTTCCTCAACTCTTGGAGGGTCGACCCTTGAAACCACTGATTCTTGCGCTCAGCGCGGCGCTCTCCGCCGCGAGCCCGGCGTTGGCGGACGACATTCGCACCGAGCGCGTTCACTTCAAGAAGGGCGCCACCAGCGCGACGGTGGAGGGCCAAATCAAGGGCTACGAGGGCGTGGACTACGTGCTCGGCGCCCGTGCGGGCCAGGCGATGAACGTCGGCATGGCCACCGACAACACGGCCAACTACTTCAACATCATCGCCCCGGGCAAGACGGACGAGGCCATGTTCATCGGCTCCACCTCCGGGAACCAGTTCGAGGGCACCCTCCCGGCCGATGGCGACTACAAGGTCCGCGTCTACCTGATGCGCAGCGCCGCACGCCGAGGCGAGGTGGCGAAGTACCGCCTGGAGATGATTGTCAGCGATTGACGTGGCTGGCCCGTCAGATGCGGTTCGCTGCCGCTCACCGCATCCTACGTCCTGACGCGGCTGGGTTAAGACGAGATCTGATGATCAACCAGCCGCCGCCAACCCGTTTCTCCTGTCGTTCCGCCGCAGCTGCGCCGTTCGGCAGCGTCCGCGGACGCAGATTCATCCGGAGACATCAGTGAAACTACGCATCCATTTTCCCGTCGTCCTCGGCATCGCCCTCGCAAAAAGCGCCCTGGCCGCATCCCCCGAGTACATGATGGAGGACTGCAGGAACAGCTCGCAGATCTTCTTCCAGGCCTTCGAGGCGCGCTCCGAGCCGAAGTACGAAGGGCAGCGCGTCGACGGCACCCACGCCGTCAACGGAACCATCTATCTCGAAACCCGAAGCTAGGACTTTCAGTGCTCCTACAACGCCGCGGGCGATACGCTGGTGGACTTCTACGCCGAGGGCAAGTCCTGGCCGACCTTCGTGAAAGGCGGCGGCAGCCCGCACATGAATCGCTGAGCGGGCACCCCCGGCAACGCGCCAGGTAAGGCGTTGCCGTTGTTTCGCGGCGGCAGGCACTGCCGTGCGGATTCGTCGAAACCAGAGGAGACCTTTCATGAAGCTTCATTTCCCGATCGCGTTTGCGATCTCCATGCTCACCGCCGGCTGCGCGGAGCAGCCCAGCGTGAAGACGGACATGGGCCCATCCACTTACGACGCATCCGGCACCATGCCCTGCTCGGCCGGGGCGCCCACCTTCGATCAGGTTTGCGGCTGGAGGGTCGTCCGGCAGGCCGGCGGCGGCGCGGAGATCTGGATCTCCAACATTGCCGTTCGCGACCGCCCAGCGTATCGCGTCCTGACCTTTTCCAAGGGTGAATTCACCGCCCGCGACGGCACCCCCGTACAGGTCTCCAAGGAGGCGGACATGTGGTCCGTCACGGTGGGAGGCAACGAACACTATCGCTTCGCCGACGCAGTGATCACCGGGGGCTGATGCCGACCGGGGAGGCGCGTCGAGGCGGTCGTCGCGCGGCCCGGTACCGCTTCTCTGTCGACGGCAACGCCACTTTCGGTCTGGTTTTCGCTGTCCCGAGCCATCGGTGCCGTCTGCTCTGAGTCGCAGGCGAGAGGTGAGTTATACCTGAGCTGCTCCATCTCGCCCTGGGTGACAGCGCAGCCGGCTGTTTGCGCGCCGCCTGCCGCTCCCACGGCCTGCCCGGCACGGTACTCGGCATCGCGGATGACCTGAGCCATGGGCCGCTCGCCGATGGCCGTGCGCGTATCGACTACATGCGATCCCGTTTTCGTGGATACGACGACTGGACGTTCGAGGCTACCGACGTCTTTGCCCCCTGGCGGAAGGTCATCGAGCGGCTCGGCCGGAGAAACCGCGAGGCCGTTGTGATCTGGGGCGGAGACAACGTCTCCGAGACCACCTTTCTCGCCATGGCCTGTTGGTGGCTCGGACGACGGCCGAAACCGATTCGGCGGGTGGAGATCCCGAGACGGGACGCCCCCCTTACGTGGCGCTCCACACGCCGGCCGAGCTTGCCGAGATGTACTCCACCCGCCGCGCGCTGACGGAGTCGGAGCGTGTCCTGCTTACGGCGGACTTCGAGTGCATCCGCAGCCAGACCGGCCTCTTACGACCCGCCGCCGTCGGCGAGGTCTACGCGAGGCTCGAGGGCAGCACCTGGACCATCACCCGCGACAACGGTGAGGTCTACGAGGCACCGCTGGCGGCCATCGAGGGGGGTGAGGGCTTGGCCGGCCTTCGGCGGGCGCCTCGCCACCCCGAGGCCGGGATCGATTCGCCGCCTGATGGAGCGGAAGCCTTCGGCTGCGTATCCGGTGATGGTTTCAGCGGTCCTGCAGCGGGTGGCGAGAGAATGCTAAGACGCGACCGATGCGGTTCGCTTCGCCCACCACATTCTACGTCCGGACTGGTCGGCCGGCCCTTTGGCCTCCGATAAGGGCCGCTGCATGATGCGAACCATGCCTCCGTCTTGGAGCGGAATGTGCCGGAGCTCGGGGCTGGCGATTCTGATGCTGCTCGCCGCGGCCTGGCTCGCGGGCTGTGACCAGCCAACAGGCGAGTACCTCCCCGCGTCCTCGATCTCCCGGAAGGGCTTCGTCCGCGATCACCAGTCGATCTCGAAGTTGCAGGGTGGTCCGGTGCGACTCTGGGGTTTCGTCGACCACGGCAACCTGTACGGGGACGGGCGTGCGAAACGCGTCCTCGCCGAGTGGTGGAGCGGGGACGGGCCGGATGCCGACACTTGGCGCTTCGACCTGAAGGCCGAGGCGGACGACCCGGTGGGGCGCTCGTTCGCGGTGCTCGTCCCCAACGATGCGGGGCGGGAGGACCTTCTCGAGCGCTTCGTGGCCGACGCGCGGACGCGGAGCACCACGAAGGTTCTCGTGACGGGCAGGCTGTTCACGTTCCATGCGCCCACACAGAGTCTCGACCTGACCGGCCTCTACCTTCAGCTGCGCTCATCCCAGGACATTCGGCTCGATCCGCTGGACGGCGATTAGAAGCCGGACATGAGCTCGCGATGTCCGCGTTCCGTAATCTTTTCGGGATCGCCGCCGTTGGGGCCAGGGGCCGCATTGCTACAAATCCGGCCTGTCATTAGCAGAGGCTTCGGTGACCGCAATCAGCGTCTATGTGAAGATCCAAACTATGTGAAGTTCGGTAAGGTGCATTCGGTGAATGTCGCGCCGTTGCTGATCTGAGGGGAGAGTTGCCGCGCGGGAACTTCACATAGTTTTCCGGTTTTCTGAAGTAGTGTCAGTAACTTCAGGAGACCGCGATGACTGCGACCCTACAGCTTTCTGGAAATCCACTCGGCCAGCTGCGATCCACTCCGCTGGCGCCCTATGCGGGTATCTACGAGGGATATCTCGGCGACCGCGGCTATGCGCCGTCGACCCAGGGAAGACACCTCCGCTGCCTTGTCCACTTTGGCCGGTGGATGAGCCAGTGCGGACTGAACGCGGAGGACCTTGACGAAGAGGTCGTCGCGCAGTTTCTCGACGAACACCTGCCGCATTGCCGGTGTCCGGCTCCGGTCGGGCACACGCGCGAGGATCTTCGGGCCGCACTCGGTCATCTCCTCGTGGTCCTGCGGGCCAATGCCGTGATCCCGGAGCGGGTGTTGGAAACGACGCCGGTGGACGAGGAACTGCGTCGTTTCGATGTGCACATGGACCAGGTGCGCGGTCTTGCGGCGACGACGCGCCGTTTCCAGCGGCACATCGTCCGTTGTTTCCTCCTGCAACAGTTCGGCGACGGCCGCGTTGATCTCTCGGCGATCAAGCCCGAGGCGGTACGGCGGTTCATTACCGATCAGAGCACGCATTACAGTTCCCCGGGCGGTGTTGCCACGCTGATCTCGGCATTGCGGGGTTACTTTCGCTTCCGCACCGCCTGCGGTGATCAAGTCCAAGCCCTGATCGCCGTGCTGACCGCTCCGCGTCACTGGCGCCAGGCCTCATTGCCGAAGGCGCTGAGCAGCATCGAGGTCCAACGCCTGGTGGATTCCCTCGGCTGGGAGGGGCCGTCGGCGCGCCGAGCCGATGCCATGGTGCGGCTCGCCCTGGATCTGGGCCTGCGCCGCGGGGAGATCGCCGGGCTCGCGCTGGAGGATATCGACTGGCGCGCCGGCACCATCCGGCTACGCCGGACCAAGGGCGGGCGCGAAGACATCCTGCCGTTGCCAGAGCCAACGGGCCGCGCCATCGCCGATTACCTGCGCCTCGAACGCCCGCAAACCACCAGCCGGGCGGTGTTCGTGCGTCGCATCGCTCCCCGTGGCCGCCCCATCGGCCCCGACTGCGTCGGCAAGACGATCCGCCAGGCCTACGCCCGCGCCGGATTGCCCTACAGCGGTGCCCACCTGCTGCGCCACACCATGGCCAGTCGCCTGTTGGCCAGCGGCAGCTCGTTGAAAGAGGTGGCCGACGTCCTGCGCCACCGCTCGCTGAATACGACTCTCATCTACGCCAAGCTCGATACCCGCAGCTTGAGCACGGTGGCGCTGCCGTGGCCGGGGGACGCCAAATGAGCACCGCAACCACGCTGCAGCCCTTCGTCGAGGCATTCCTTGAGGAACGCCACCGCCTCGGTTTCGCTTCCCGCTCGATGGGCCATGCCCTGCGCAGCTTCGCCGCCTATGTCGATGGTCTGCAGATGACTGGGCCGCTGCGCATCGAGGTCATGGCCCGGTGGGCACGCTGTCCCAAAAACGCCAGTGACGATCCCCTGACCTGGGCACGGCGACTCAAGCTCCTGCGCCCCTTCGCTCGCTGGTTTCGCCAGTTCGAGCCGGACACCGAGGTGCCGGACAACGCGATCTTCGGCAGCGTGGCCCAGCGCCTGGCGCCGCACATCTATACGCGAACAGGAGATCAGCGATCTGTTGGCCGCCGCGCATCGCCTGCAGCCGCCCCTGCGCGGGGCCACCTACGAGACCCTGTTCGGCTTACTGGCGGCCACCGGTCTGCGGCTCTCCGAGGCGGTGCATCTGCTCGATCGGGACGTGGATCTGAAAGTCGGGCCTGCTGCAGGTGCGCCAGACCAAGTTCGCCAAGTCTCGGCAGGTGCCCGTCCATCCGTCGACCTTGGCGGCGTTGCGCCGCTATGCGACGCTGCGCGACCGCGAGGTCGCGGCCACGGAGGAGGCGCCGTTCTTCGTCGGTACCCGCGGTCGGCGCCACGGGTGCATGCCCTCGCTGCGCCAGGTGGACCGGGTCTTTCAACAGTTGCGTGAGCAGCTCGGTTGGGTCAACCGCGGCGCCCATGCCACGCCGCGTGTTCATGACCTACGCCACACCTTTGTCGTGCGCCGGATCCTGCGCTGGCAGGAAGAAGGCGTCGATATCGACCAGCAGATGCTGGCCCTCTCGACCTACGTCGGTCACGCCAACGTGACCAACACCTATTGGTACCTGAGCGCCGTGCCTGAGCTGCTGGCACGGGCCGCCGCGCGTTTCGAGCCCCTGATGGCGGACACGGAGGTGGATCATGTCTGACGCCAAGATCGTCAATTCACCGTCCTTCCCCGCACTGGTCCGGCAATTCTTCGTCGACTACCTGCTCAACCAGCGGGCCATCAGTCCCAATACCATCGCCTCCTACCGCGATGCGATGCTGTTGTTCCTGGACTTCGCCCACGAGCACCTGGGCAAGGCGCCGAGTGCATTGCGCCTGGTCGATATCTCCCCGGACCTGCTCCTGGCGTTCCTCGATGACCTGGAGCAGCGGCGCGGCAATTCGGTGCACAGCCGTAACCTGCGCCTCACCGCGCTGCGCGCGTTCCTGAAGTTCGCCGAACACCGCGACGTCGCCTCCCTGCAGGCCATCGAGCAGGCGCTCGGGGTGCCGAGGAAGCGCTTCGAGCGGCCCATGCTCGGGTTCCTTACGCGCGAGGAGATGCTGGCGGTGATCGGCGAGCCGGGGACCACCTGGACCTCCCAGCGCGATCATCTGTTGCTGACCCTGCTCTACAACACCGGGGCACGGGTCTCGGAGATCATCGCCGTGCGTGTGGCCGATGTCGTGCTGGAGGCCTCGGCCTGCGTGCATCTGCACGGCAAGGGCCGCAAGCAGCGGGCGATACCGCTGTGGCCGGCCACGGCCCGAGAGGCCCGAGCCTGGCTGCGGCGCAATCCAGCACTCCGGCGGAAGCCCCGTTACTGCCCAATCGCGAAGGACACGCGATGACACGCTACAACGTCAATCAACGCCTGAAGCTCGCTGTCGCTCGTGCCGCCGAGGCGCATCCCAGCCTCGCCAAACGGCATGTCTCCCCACACTGCATCCGGCATTCGACCGCGATGCATATGCTGCAGTCCGGCGTGCACTTCAACGACATTGCACTCTACCTCGGGCACGAAACGCCGGCCACGACGCATCAGTACGTCGAGGCGAATCTGGCCATGAAGGAACAGGCGCTCGCGCGCCTGCAGGAGCCGCCCACGGTTGTTCCCCGTTACCGGCCACCTGACGAACTGCGCCAGTTCCTCGAGGACCTGTAACTATGTGAAGAATCGGCCGGCCCCAGCGCAGGCCAGCTCTGGGGTCGGCATCGGAACTTCACATAGTTTGGATCTACACATAGATGGCTGCTATGTGAAGCTTCACATATCAGCGTAGGGCGGTCATTGAAAAGCGATGGGGCAGGAGTGGAAAAGGCGGACTCTCTGGATAACCTTGACTATCCGCTAGCTGTGCCGTTTCCGCAACATCAACGATTCGTGACCTGCCCGGCCAGTGTCTCTTCCTGGCCGATTGCGCCAGCTGAGCAAGGCGGTATCAACGACCGTTTCCACATTGCGGACCTTGCCGGTGTGGCCCCGTCCTCCTCTAAGGAGACACTGATTAAATCACCCACATCAATGGGGCGTGAGTGGTAAAATACTTGGCAATCCACCGCCGCCAGCGAGTCACCCGATGAAGCAACTGTCTTTTACCCAAGCCGAGTTTGCCGGCAAGAAGAAGGTCACCCGCCGCGAGCGCTTCCTGGGGGAGATGGAGCAGATCGTGCCCTGGGCGGCGCTGATCGCAGCGCTCAAGCCCTACTACTTCCCGGACGCAGGTACCGGCGCGGTCGCCGCCCGATCGGTCTGGAGCGCGTGCTGCGCATGTACTGCCTGCAGCAGTGGTACGCGCTGGCCGACGAGGCGCTGGAGGATGCGATCTACGACAGCCAGGCGCTGCGCAACTTCGTCGGGATTGATTTGAGCCGCGAGTCGGTGCCCGATGCCACCACGCTGCTGGGCTTTCACTTGCTCGAAGCCAATGGTCTGACCAAGATGATCTTCGAGACCGTCAACCGCCACCTGCGCGAGCGCGGGCTGCTGTTGAACAAGGGCACCCTGACCGATGCCACCATCCTGGCCGCGCCGTCCTCGACCAAGAACAAAGAGAAGGCGCGCGATCCCCAGATGCACCAGACCCGCAAGGGCAAGCAATGGTATTTCGGCATGAAGGCGCACATCGGTGCGGATGCCGACTCCGGACTGGTGCACACCGTCTGGGCACCGCCGCCAACGTCTCCGACGTCACCCAGACCGAGCACTTGCTGCATGGAGAAGAGGAGATCGTCTTCGCCGACGCCGGCTACATCGGGGCCGACAAGCGCCAAGCGCTCAGAGACAAGCCGCTGAAGTGGCACATCGCCATGAAACGCGGCAAGCTCAAGGCGATGGCGGAGGGTCCGCTGAAGGAGTTGACGCGTCGCGCCGAACGGCTCAAAGCGCAACTGCGCTCCCGCGTCGAGCATCCGTTCCATGTCATGAAGAACCTGTTCGGTCATCGCAAGGTGCGCTACAAGGGCCTGGCCAAGAACACCGCGCAGCTGCACGCTCTGTTCGCCCTGGCCAACCTGGTGATCGCCGAGAAGGCGTTGTTGGGTCCCAGCAGCCAAGGTGCGTCCTGAATCCGGGAAAAGGCGCAAAAACCGCCAAAATCGTCGCCAAATGCCACCCGAATTGCCCGGAAAAGCCAATATTAATCAGCCCCTATTGATTCAATGATCAACCCGCGGAGCAAAGTGCGGGAAAACTCGACTAGTTCAGCGTTTCCCTAACAGGTCGATTCCGGGCGGGCCCCGTCGCAGATTCTCGATTCGAAACCCTGCGAACACCCTTTGGGCGGTGTTCCTTTGTGGGATAGACGACCCGTCGCAGGGTGGGCGAATTCTAGAAGTTCGTGACGAAATACTGTTGGAAACGTA
>CAVTOR010000026.1:0-54644 GCA_963736235.1 uncultured Gammaproteobacteria bacterium | reverse complement strand
TCTCCGCCTCCCGGCGCGCCGCGTCGCTGTCGAGCCCGTCCGATCGGGTCTGACTGCGCGCGGCGGCATCCGGTCTGGCGCCGGATACATCGAGCGCGCTCCCGGTGCCGGTGAGGGCATCCAGATTCAGGCTGTCGAGGGTCGGGAAATGCCCCGTCTCGGCCAGGATCGCCAGCCACTCGTCGAGGTTCACCCGGTCCCAGTCGACGCGCCCGAAGTCGTGGACGTTGATCCCGGTGCAGTCCGGCTCGTCCGCCTCGCCCCAGCCGCGCCCGAGCTGGGGGCGGATCTGCTCGTTGAGGATGCGCGCGAGCGGGGTGTTGAAGCAGCAGTAGGCCTTGCGCCGCTCGATGCAGGCGGTGAGCACCTTGGTCTTGCAGTAGGAGCCGACGTCGTGACAGGAGCGCAGCTCGCGCTTGGCCCCCAGCTCGAACTCCTCCTCCTCGCAGGTCCAGATCAGCTGGATCAGGATCACCGCGATGGAGTAGATCATGTAGGCGGTCATCACCCAGGAGAGCGCCGTGCCGACCAGCCCCCCGAGCTGGATGGTGCCCGCCTGCAGGTTGCCGCCGACGAAGGCCGCGCCGCCGTTGACGGTGAAGAGCGTGTTGGCCGCCGCCTCGCCGAAGATCTCCGCCACCCATTGGGCGGTCTCCTGCATGACCGCCTGCTTGAAGGCGTCGAGCGAGAGCCGTGCCGCCGCATCCGTGGCCTCCGCCGCGGTCTTGCCCATCAGGTTGTTGGCCACCGAGGTGAAGCTCCTGGTCACCTCGCTCCAGGCCGAGGCGACCGGCTGGCGCAGGGTCTCCCAGGAGCCGCGCAGGGCATTGCCCTGATCGAGCCCCATCAGGGCGTTGTCGATCTTGCCGACGGCGAACACCAGCGAGAGGTAGTCCGCAAGCGAGATCCCGTCCGGGGTGGTGCAGCAGTTGACGATGCCGCCCACCGCCTTCTTGCACTCCATGGCCTCGCCGGAGAAGACCACGCAGCTGCCGCTCGTGCAGTCCATGTCCGAGGCGGCCATCTGCGCCGCCTGCAGGGCCGCGGCGGCCTTGGCGAAGTCGCCGGACTGCTCCTGGGCCGACATCCAGGCAGTCCTCCCCCATGCAGCGCACGGGACCGGCGCAGTCCATGGTCGAGGTCCGCTCCAGCACCGGGATGCTGTGCAGGGTGCCGCAGTCCCACCGCTCCTCGAAGACGTAGCAGAGCCCGCTCGTCCCCCTCGGCGTACTTGACGCAGCTGCTGGAGAGAAAGCCGCAGTTGGGGTCGTCCTCCAGCGCGGTGCAGTCCGTCTCCACGCCCGCCCTGCGTTGTAAGGACACTGCAGCACCCCCTGGGGGTCGGTCCAGCAGTCCATCTGGCCCTGGTAGAAGCCGGAGCAGTCGGCGCTCACGGTGATGTTTCGGCAGAAGCTGGAGATCCCGGCGACGGGCGAGGGCAGCAGGTCCCCGGCACAGATGCTGCCCGCCGGTGATCGGGATGCAGCCGTCGGTCAGTGCCGGCATGGACGCGCACTGGATCGGACCCGCGCAGGCGCCGTCGCCGATGGCCCTGACCAGGTCCAGACAGTCGGGGTCGTTCTCCCAGGTGTCGGCGACCAGGGCCTTGGAGGGGTCGAAGCGGATGCGGATCTGCACCGTCCCGCCGCCGACGTCACCGCCCTGCACGAGCGCGAGCAGGACGCGCTTCTCCCCCGCCGTCTTGAAGTAGCCGGTCACATCGTGGCCGAGCCAGACCGTGGGGGAATCCTCGTTCTCGCACTCGCCGGCGGTGTGGGAGTAGTGGTTGGTGCCGTCGATCCAGAGTCCCGCGATGTAATCCTCGTACCAGAGGTTCTCGATCTGGGCGCTGGTGATCGCCTCGGGCTTCAGCACCCGCATGGTGCCGGTCAGCTCCTGATAGCAGGGACCGGTGGGCAAGGACCGGCCCACGGTCCAGAGGACGCAGCCGTCGCCGCAGGTCTCGAAGGTGCCGCCGGAGCCGTTCTCCAGGATCTGCTCGATGCTGTACTCATGGCGGATGTCGCAGGACTGGGAGTACCTGGCCAGGCGCTCGCAGGTTTGGATGTCCGGCACATGGGCGCGGCGCTCGCCCTCGGTGAAGCGGGAGTCGATGCTGCAGTCGGCGAAGCTGGCGGCCAGGTCCTCGAAGTTGTCGAGCACGTCGTCGGTCTGGGACCAGAGCGGGTCGTTGCGCATGTCCGGCCGCGAGCGGTCGACGCTCCCGCGCAGGGTCTGGTAGGCGGCGCCGGTCGCCGAGTCGTCGAACAGCAGATCGGTCTGGGCCGCGCGGCCGGCGTTCACCACGCCCAGGTCGTTGCCGAACAGGTTGGTGTAATCGGCGCGGTTGCCGCCAGCGGAGCCGGGGAAGACCGCATCGAAGTCGAGCTGGGTCTGGTTGGCCTGGCCGGGAAACAGGGTGAGGCTGTTGCCGTTCACCTGCGGCAGGGTCACCGCGTTGGCCAGCGCCCTTCCCTCCCCCTGCGCCGCCCGCCCGGCATCGCTGACCGCATCGCCCCAGGCCAGCGCCCAGGGCACCCAGGCGGTGGTGACGCAGAGCAGCCCGGCGAGAAGCCGGGTTGCCCAGCCGTGACGCTCGAAACCGAGCGACACCGCCTCAGAAGGTCGCGCAGCAGTCATTCCAGCGCCACAGCAGATACAGATGGTCCTCGCCCGGACCGGGCAGCGAGCGCCACTCCCCCCAGCGGAAGGCGCTCTCGCCGATGACGTGGTTGGACTGCGTCTCCGGCAGGGGGTAGAACATGGACATCCGGTACTGGGACTTGGTGAGAAAGGGGTCGATGGGGGCACTGCACAGGGCCTCGTTGCCCATGGTGCGCCGGGCGAGTCCGCGCCGGTGCAGGGCCGCCAGGGCGCGGGCCGCCGAGAGGCTGGTCTCGCTCGGGCGCGAGCCGTAGTTGGGCATGGCGCCGCTGAAGGGATAGAGCAGGCCCCAGGTGCCGGCGCACCAGAAGAGCGAGTCGATGGGTGTGCCGGCGCTCGCCGCGGCGGCGTCCGCCAGACAGGCGGCCAGGGCCACCGGGTTGGCGAGCCAGGCCGCCTCGGGGTTGGTGAAGAAGGCCAGCTCCCCGCTGTTCCAGGTGGGATCGAGCTCGGAGAGGTAGAGGATGTCGAAGTCCACCATCCCGTCGGCGTTGCAGCGGTCCTCGAAGAACAGATCCAGCAGGGTCAGCAGCGGGAAGGCGTACCAGTGGTAGTTGTAGAAGCTGATGTCCGAGGCGTCCCACTCGGACTTGCCGGCGGTGCCGAGCAGGCGCCGGCTGCCCAGCGGCAGGCGGATGCCGCCCAGGGCCGGCGAGCAGGCCGGGGCGCGGGTCAGCTCCACGATGCGCGCCGGCTCCCACAGGGACACCACGAACCCGGGGTGCGGGATCCCGAGCCCGTCGTTGCAGGCGCAGACGACCTGGTTGGAGGCCGCGGCCGGGCGGTCGCCGCCGCCGATGGACAGCCCCGCGATGCGGATCGGGAAGAGGCAGCCCCAGCAGATGTCGGTGATGAGCTTGCCGGAGAAGAGCTCGGCGTCCGGGCAGCCGGGGTCGGCGGCCTGGAGGGGGCGCAGGCAGACGACGAGCAGAACCGCGAGAAAGACACGCACTCGTTCGGCTCATCTCCCAGCCTCCGGCGGCACCTCGGCCACGACGAAGATTTCGCTCCGCGGGCCTCGACGAACGCGGGGACCCGCTCCAGGGCGAACCGTTGGCGCACGTCCGGCGTGAGCAGATAGACCGGGGCGTCGAGGGCGTCCTCCACCGAGGCGAGCCCCTCCCATCCCCTGCTCCGCTCCAGCTGGGTAGCCAGGTAAAGCACGCGCCGGTCGCCGGCCTCCCGGCCCAGGCGCCTCGCCGTCGCCACCTGGCGCTCGTCGCTGGCGTCGAACACCACCAGGCGCTGGGTGAAGGGCAGCCGGTCGAGGGGGTTGAGGGTCTCCCCGGCGCGGACCAGGAGGGTGCCGTCGGCGGACCGAAGATCGCGAGGCGCGGTGATGGTGGGGTCGATCTCGCGGGTGCGGGGCTCGGCTGTGACCGGTAACGCCTCGAAGGTGATCCGCTGCCAGTAGCGTTCGACTGCCCGCTCGCGCAGCTTCTCCAGATCCAGGGCGGCGAGGCGGCGCTGCAGCTCCTCGATCAGGTCCGGCTCGGTCACCGGCTTCACCGGCCCGAGCACCCCCAGGTCGCCGCGCTCCCCGGCCAGCACCCGCGACCGCAACCAGAGGGGATCCGCAAGACCCGCCACGCGTGCCAGCTCGCCTTCCGGCCCGTGGGCCACGAGCACGGGGGCGATGTCCATCCCCGCCGCGGCGAAGGGCGTAGGATCCAGCACCACCTCCGGCACAGGCTCTATCCCGGCGAGCAGGCCATGGACCTGGCGGACGAAGTCCATCAGGGACTCCTCCTCGGCCACGCCGCGGAAGGCGACCCGCACCCGCGGAGTATCGGCGGCGAAGGCGAAGATCTCCTTGAGCTGGGCGGCGCCCAGGGAGCGGGAGGCCAGGACCGTGAGCTGTATGTCCTCGGCGCGCAACGGGGTCGCAGCCCGACCATCATCGGTACCCTGCCCCGCGGTCTGGCCGGAAGCGACGTTGACGACAGCAGGGTCTTCGGTCGTACTGGTTTCCGGCGCCGCCGCGGACGGACAGAGCCGCCCCAGATCCCGGCAAGCGGAGACGGTCGGCAGACCCTCCCGGAATCGTTCTCGCTGCTCCCGGCCGAGGGCCTCGCCCGCGGCGCGGGCGCTGTCCTGACGATTTGTGTCGAGCCACGCGGGCCACTCCGCGGACTCGACCCACTCGTGGATCGCCCCCGCCTGATCGCGGATCGCGCGCAAGGCCTCGTCGCGTGCCGCATCGCCGATCGCGACAAGCGGCGCAGACATCAGAATGATGGCCAACGTCCCTGTCCTACCAGAGCGCATAGGCCCGCCCGATGACTCGTGCTTCGGGGAGGAAGCCCCAGTAACGCGAGTCGAAGCTGTCGGCGGTGGCACCCATCACCCACAGGTGTCCCGGCGGGACGATGTCGTCGCGCAGGAAGTCCGTCGGCGGGCGATCCAGCGTACCGGCAAGCGCAAGCCCTTCGCCGACCTTGGCCCCGTTGATCCTCACCGTGTCGGGGCTGACCTGGACACGGTCACCGGGGACACCCGCGGCACGCTTGATGACGATCTGCCCGTCCCGGAAATAGGGTCCCAGGCCAAGGGCGGCGAAGGCGATGGTCTCGCCTTGGGCAACGTCGCGGTCGTGACGGTCGATCAGGAACCAGCGGTGCGGGGGCAGACACTGGCGGTCCTGGTCGTCGTAGCCGATGTGGAAGCGCTCGGTGAGATAAGCACCTGCCCCTAGCACCACCAGAAGCGCAAGCGTCGCGCGTAACAAGAAGCGCGACCTTGGAACCCGACGGTGCCGTGTTTCGGGAGCGGACTGCGCCTCGGCATCCATGAGGTCAACGCTCGCCTGCGGCGTCGATGGCATCCCTCACTCCCCGACGGGCAGCTCGCAACGCACCACAAGCCCGTTCTTGCGGTACTTGGGGACGACGACGTGCCCGCGCGGAGAGGCGATCTCCAGGTAGGCCACCCCGTCGATGCAGAGCACCGACCAGCGGCCGTCGGGCACCGACGCGCCATTGGCGTAAACGAGCGGGTTGTCGACGGCGTTCGGTGGCTCCGCCGCCGGGCAGAACACCGCGGCGGCCGCGATGATCCCGACGGCCAGCAATGTCGCCAGCGGCCAGAGACGTGACGGCGCGAGAAGCCGACGCAGAGCTTGGTTCATGGGAGCATGTCTCCGGAATCCTTCTTGGGATCAAGAAACAGCTCCGGCGGCGCGGCGATCACCGCCTGCGCATCGAGCACCAGGAAGCCGCCCTCGGCGAGGCGCTTCGCCTGCTCGTGTGCGCGCGACAGCGAAGCGCCAACCTGAGCCGGATCGGCACCCTGGACGGCTCCTGCCATGTCGAACAGGATCACCGGCGGGCGCAGGGTCAGCTCGGACCGGAGGCCTTCGGCGGCCCACCAAGCGCCGAGGTAGCCGGATGCGCCGGCAGCCGTCAGCACCAACAGGGCCACGATCAACGACGGGATGCCGACGCGGGTGTTTGTCACTTCGGTCGGCACCGATGTCGAAGCGGTATCGGCCTCAACCACGCTCTCGCTCCCCGAGCAGGGTGCGAATCGCCTCCGCCACGGATAGCCCACGCTCGCGAAGCCGGCGCAGTGCAGCCACGTCCTTGGGGTCGGTCGAGTACAGGAGCCGTCGGAAGGGGTCCACCACCAGCCGCCCGATACCCCCGCCGCGGTCGGTGAGGACCATGATCTCGGAGTAGGCGCCGGGGAGCGTGTGCACGCTCTTCAGCAGCTCCGCCCCCGCCTCGGTCATGGGCAAGCGCCGCTCGGCCTGAAGCTGCTCGATGGCCTGGCTCGGCTGGGCGAGCAGGAAGGTGTTGGCGCTGTTCTCGGCGATGGCCCGCCCGGTGGGGTTGCTGTAGAGGTCGTTGAGGGACTGGGTGACGGTCACCGCCGCGCCGCCGTACTTGCGAAAGCGCCGGTAGCCGGTCTCGATGAACTTGGCGACGTCGCCCTGGGTGAGCAGGTCCCACGCCTCGTCGATCACCACCAGTTTCGGCTGAGCGCGGTCCCCCAGGTACATCACCTGCTGGATCTGGTAGATGAGCTGCAGCAGCACCACCTGCTGCAGGTGTTTTCTCCCTTTCAGCTCCTCGAGCTCCAGGACCACGAAGTTGGACTGGAAGGCCACCGTGTTCGGCCCGTTGAAGAAGCGCCCATACTCACCGGCGGTAGTGAAGGGATAGAGCTGCTGGCCCACGTCGCGGATACGCCGGTCCTCGTCGGCGAGCAGGGCCTCGGCCACGTCGTCCACGGTCATGGCGGTACCCTTGGTGTCCCACAGGGACTTGAGCGCTCTCTTGAGGCCCGCCGTGCGATAGTCGCCGAGCGGCTCCGTAGGGGCGGCCATGGCCGTCACCAGGGCGGTGATGACATCGGCCTCCTCCTCCCAGTTGTGGATCAGCTCGAAGGGGTTGAGGCACAGGGTCGCCTCGCGGGTGAAGGCGACGAACTGGCCTTCCAGGGAGGCGCAGAGGTTCTCGTAGGAACGCCCGACATCGATCACCCAGCAGCGCCCGCCGACGCTCAGGTTGGTGGCCAGCAGCTCGTTGGTGAGGAACGATTTGCCGGAGCCCGACTGGGCGGCGATCACCGCGTTGTAGTTCGAGGCGGTATCGAACAGCGACACCTCCATCAACTGCCCGGAGCGGGCGACCAGATTCAAGACAGGCGTGCCCGTCCCCTTCCAGTCCCCGAACACCGGCATCAGGGTCACCGCCTGGGTGGCGGCCAGGGTGCGGTAGCGCATGGTGTCCCTGAGCACCGTCCGTTCCGCGCCGAAGGGCAGGCAATGAAGAAAAAGGGGAAGACTGAAAAAATGGTCGGCCATGACCTGGAAGCCGAGCTCGCGCCAGTAGGTGCGCAGATTCGAGAGCGCCGCCACCGACTCGTTGGGTGGAGTGAAAAGCACCAGCCCGAGATACGCCTTCAAGGGCCGGTCGCCGTTGTCCAGGGACTCGAACAGCACATCGAAGCCGTGCTTGCGCTGGGCCAGCTGGGGCAGGAACTTGACCAGCGGCCCGTAGGCCATGTTGGCGGCCCACTGGCGCTGGGCGGTGAGCTGCACCCGGGTCGCCTCGGGATCGGGGAAGTGCAGGTTCAGGGTCACCAGCAGGTTGTGGCGCACCCCGCGGGTGCCGGAGAGGGGATCGCCCAGAAACCGTGCCGCCAGCCCGAAGCCCAATCGGTCCGGGAAGCGTTTCACCGAAAGGGTCTGCACTCGGCAGTCCCCGAGTCTCAGGCCCCGGGCGTCGACCTCCAGGGCGCGGTCCAGGTCCAGGAGCTGCTCGCGGATGAGCCGTTGCGGGTCGCACTCGGGGACGATGCGGTCGCGCCAGCCTGCGCCATCGCCCCAGTTGAGGAGGGTGTTCAGGAGGCGCACGTAGCGGTCGGCGGTGAGGGACTCAGGTCTAAGCCCCGCCGTGGTCAGCACCTGCTCGGCGCCGACGCGCAGCTCGGCGGCGTCGTTCAGCTCCGCCTCGGTGGGGACTGTTGCCGCGATGGGGAGCTTGACCGTGACCAGGACCTGCAGGTCGCGTACCCGAAGCTCACTTCCCGGACCCAGGGCCGCATCGGTGCCCTTTCTCAAGAACTCGGCACGCTGGCTGGTGGCCTCCCGCAGCAGGGGGTCGGCATGCTCGATGCGCAGCCCGCGCATGCGCGCGAGTGGCTCCTCGATGTCGGGGGAGGCCCAGAGCATGACCTGCAGCAGGGTGTCCTTGGGCCAGTCCTGGTTGAGCAGCACCGAAAGACGGTCCGCCTCACCCTGATCCCCCGCCGGCAGAGGCTCGCACAGGAAGCCGAAGGCCAGACTTGAATCGTCGAGCAGGAAGATTCCTTCCGCTCCTGCATAGGCCAGGACCGGAAAGAGCGCGCTCGCGCGCGGACCGCGGAACTGCCTGAGCGCCGTCATGATTTTTCCGACGACGATTTGAACCGGATCACCGGCGGGTTGCGGCGAACGAAATAGGCGCGGCCGCGGCGCACCAGGGCGCGGGCGCGGGCCGGCTGACAGGGGGCGAGCGCTTTTCCATCGGCGTCGCGCACGGCGACCCGGCCGAGGCGCTTGGCATTCGCCAGGTCATCGGGAATGGGCTTGCGAGGCATGGCTCGGCCATCCACTGGGAAAGGGGGTGGCGGTTTCCCGCCGGGCCTCGGCGACCGAGCGCCGGTATGCTGCCGCTCAGGGGAAGGCGACGTCAGACGATGGGAAGCGTGGCGGTGACGATGTTGTCGATGATGTCCGGGGCGACGAACACGCCAAGCCCGGCGGCGATGCCGACCACGAAGCCCATGATGGACTGGCGCATGACGCCGGCCACCAGGCCCACCACGATGAAGGTGATGGCGATGATGCGCCCGAGGATGCCGGTCATCCAGCCGGTGAGCATGTCATAGGCGCCCTGGAACTCGGCGCCGCCGGCGCCGGCCAGGGCCATCTCCGGGGCGGCGAGCATGAGTCCGGCCAGGGCCAGGGCGCCGACGCCGAGGAGTTTTCGTTTGGTCAATTTGGTCATGGGTTCTCCATTCAAGTTGGGGGTCAATAAACTGGCGCGTTCTCCTTGGCTAACCGCCCCGCCCGCCCGCGTGCGCCGGCGCGGGGGCATTCAGCTCCCGAGCAGGCCGGGTCCGGTCTCCGGCCCCTTGGTCCTGCCCGGCGTGCGCGTGGCACCTGTGTCGCGGCCGGATCGAGCCGCGTTCGTTGGGACGTCACGGCGCTCGATCTGCAGCGGGCGGATTACGGGTGTGTGATCGTCGCGAGCGTCCAGCGCCCAGCGCCGTGGCTCGATCTCGGTGTAGAGGTAGCCGGGGGCGTGTAGGTCGCCGCGGCTGTCCTCCCAGGGGGCGATCCAGATGCGCATCACTTGGGCGGGCATGCGCAGCGCCAGGGGGTCAATGGCGCCCGGGAATCCCGTCTCGGTCGAAACGACGCGCGTGCCCTTGAGCGCATCGGCCACGGCATGGCCATTGGACTTGCCGGCGGTGACTGGCGCGCCGGTTCCCTTCGTGGCGCAGCCGGTGAGCGCAGCCATTAGGGCCAACGAGGCGACGGTTGCGAGCAGGTGTCTGGGCATCAGGATCTCCATGAGGATGTCGTCCCTTTCTCGCGCGGCACCTTCGCCTTGGCTCCGCGGCCACGCCGATGTGCGGCGTGGTGTAGCCATCGGTCATCCGGTAGACCTCCGAGGTGGACAGGCACAGGGGCTTGCTGGGTGACCCGGGCAGGCGAAGTCCTGCTTGCCGATGCCCGCGCAGCCTTGGAGAGCGCCGGTCAGCACCAAGGTCACCGTCAGCGCGAATGTTTGTTTTCTTCTCATCACTTGCCCTCCAGCCAGGCGTCGAGGTCCGCGGGGACGCCCTGCTGCAGGCGCCCGTCCGGGGCGATCAGGTACGGCACCCCGGCGATGCCAAGGAGCTGGGCGGTGACCAGGGCGCGTTGCGCCGGGGCCTGCCCGCAGGCGCCCTCGGGCGCGCGGATCTGATCAACGGTGTCGGCGAGGAGGGCCTCGCGGGCGGCGGACGGGTCCCGCTCCGCCAGGCAGCCCAGGCGGGCCACCGCCGTCTCGGAATCGGGTCCCAGCACCGGCAGCGGAATCAGACGAAAGCGGTAGCGGTCGGCGAGAGCCGGCAGCTTGTCCAGAAGACCGCGGCAGTGGGGGCAGCGGGGGTCGACGAACACCACGACCTCCCCTTCCCCGCTCCCGTGGTCCAGTGCCCCCAGCGCCGCGGGGTCGAGCCCGAGGCGCTTGAGATCGATGCGTTCAGCCAGCCGGGCACCGTCTTCCAGTGACTCCAGTTTCGTCCCATGCCACAGGTCCCAGGCGGGTCCGGTGAAGACGTAGCGGCCGTTGGCGGAGACGAACAGTACCCGCTCGCCAGCCTGCACCATCTGCACCCCGACCACCGGGAGGCGCTGCATGCCTTCGATGCCGCGCAGCAGCTCCTGGATGCCGCCGGATTCCGATGGGGTCAACGCCGCGGGATCGGTTTCGGCCGCGACGGCGGACGGAACGCCGGCCGCTAGTGCGAGGAGGACCGCGGTGATGGATCGTTGGTGGATCGGTTTCATGGCGTAATGGTTCCCGATTTGCCTGTGCCCGGCCGCCGCGAAAGGTGGCCGTTTCTGGCGTCCTTTGCGGCGGTGCTCAGGCGCGGATGCGGAGCGTCGCCCCGCGGTTCAGCACGAATTCGATGGAGCGCCCGGCGTCGATCTCGATCACGGGGAACATCTCCTCGGCCATGTCCATGAAGAAGTTGGCGAGGCGATCGAGCGCGTTGCCGGCGCCGCTGACGGCCGCCCCTTGAATGGCCTGTGGGGTCATGACGTTCTGAAAGGGCGTGCTCTGCCCGGGCGCGGTGGACAGGGAGGCGACCGGGACCGTGGAGAACATCTTGCTGAAGCCCTCGACGAAGGAGGCCATCATGGCCTGGGCGATGAGCTTGCCCTGCTTGCTCACGACCCGGCCGCGCACGCCGACCTTGCCGTCCTCGCCGGTGGCGTAGGCGTCGATGGCCACCTCGATAGCGCCGCCGTCGGACCGCACGCAGGTGATGGCCTCGGTGCGCAGGTAGGCGCGCTCGCTGCCCAGGTCCCCGTAGCCGGCGAGCACCAGAAAGCACTCCCGCACATCGGCGCGGAAGCGGTTGGGGAGAATGGCGTCGTGCTTGATGCGCGCGAGCGCCGGATAGGGGTCGCGCCGGGACTGACGTCCCGTGGGTGCGTCCATGCCGGAGAGCAGGACCCCGCGCAGGATGCTGCCCGCTGGGATGAGGACCGCGTCCTCGGGCAGTGTCTCGCCCTCCTCCGCAGTCTGCTCGGCGGCGACGAGGCGGATCTCCAGTGCCTTGGCGGACCGCGCCGGCTCGGGCACGGTTACCGGAAGGCGCGGCGTCCCCGATTGCACACGGGAGGTCTCGGGCGGAGGCTGGAAAATCTGACTGAGCGGGCGTTGGGGACGGGGCGGCGTCGACGGCTTTCCGGTCAGCGTAGCGGCCGGGGTTGGTTAACCTCCGCTATGGGCAGCGTGGGGGTCGTGCTCCCCGCCGCCAGCTGCTCGCGCAGGACCTCCTGCTGCATCCGCAGCTCCTCGAGCTGCCGGGCATTCTCCTGGCGCAGCCCCTCGATGAGTGCATCGCGCTCGGGGTCCACGCCCTTGCTCAAGCCGAGCTTGTCGAGCCCGGCGGAGAGTTGGCCCATGTGAGTCTCGAGCTGGCGAAGTCTTTCGGCCAAGCCCTCGATGCCGAGGGCGCGGGGATCGGCGTCGGTGAGCAGGTTGGTGATCAGGCGCCGGCGCTCATCGGCGCCGGCGGCGCGATCGTCCTTGGGGGCGGTGACCAGGAGCGCGGCCATTGAGAGCACAATTGCCACCGCCCCGCCGAGCACCAGGGCGCGGCGCAGGATCGGCGAGAGTCCCTCCCAGCGGTCCCGGAGACTCATGGCTTTCCACCCAGGAGCGAGGGCCGCTCCCCTCGTTCACTTCCGGACTCACGCGGGCGCAGGGCGACGTAGAGCTCGGTCTCCTCGCCGGGGGCGAGCCGCGACCTCGGCCAGGCAGCGACCGCGGCTACCACCGAGTCGGAGCCGCCTGTGCAGCGCCCCTCCTCCAGCTCGACCGGCGCCTTGCCCTGGTTGCGGGCGCGGGCGGCGAGGATGCGCAGCCCCCGGCCCTCCAGGACCTGGGCGGTGGTCACCGACAGCCCCGGCTGGCGGCAGGCGGCGTGGTCGCTGCGTCCGGCCTTGCGCAGGCGGTAGCCGGCGGGCACGCGATTCTGGGCCAGGGCGCGGCAGGCGGCGGCGATCTGCTCGACATAGGGCTGGTCGTCGCGCGCGATGATGGCCCGGGCCGGACTGACGCTCGGGGCGGGCGCGCGCACCACCCCGCCGGTCAGCACCAGTCGCACCTCCCGCGGCGGAATGTGACGGGGGGCAAGGGTCAACGAGATTGCCGTTGCGGTGTCCCCCACCTCGGTGATGAAGAGGCTCACCGGCTCCTCGCTCGCGGTGGCGACGTAAACAGCATCGCCGTCGACCTGGGTCGTGGCCGAGGAGACGGCTCGCACCTGCGGCGAGGCGAAGGGAGTGACGATGCGGTTCAGGTGGTCGATGGCGACCTCGACGATGGCGGTGGTCCCGGGGGAGACCCGTATGGTCTTGGGTCCGAGGGACAGGGTGGCCCCCGGACTGTCGTCTCCAGCTAAGGCTTCGTCGTTCGAGGAGTCAGCGGAGACATGGCGGATCGTGGCCGGTTCGTCGTTCGCGGCGAGGACTACGTCGCGCGGCACCGGCGGTAGGGCGATGCCGGGGTCGTCGGCGGCGTGCAGCGGCACAGTGGCCATCAAGGCCCCGAGTCCGAGGACGCAAATCAGGATTCTAGTCATCGCGTGCTCCTGTGGAAGAATCTGTCGGCGCTGGAAGGGGGCTCGCCTTCCCCCCCACCCGCGGCTCCTCCGGGTAGACGTCGAGATGGCGGATCACCGGGCGGTAGTGGGCGAAGCCGACGATCAGCTCGTAGGTGCGGGTGCGGGCCACCGGCTTGCCGCCGGGTCCGCTGGTGGTCTGGATGCCGGTGACGAAGACCTTGTCGGTGGGTGGGTCGTAGGCGATGGCGCGCACGTTGAAGCTCATGCTGACGCGCTCGCGCTGGATCTCCCGGACCTGCTCGGCCATCACCTCCAGGACGGGACGGCGGAGCGAAGGGGCGAGCAACGGGTCGACGGCCTTCTGGATGAACTCGGCGCTGGAGGGGCTGACGTTGCCGAGCAGCTCGGCGACGAACAGCGCCCAGGCCTCCTTGACCTCCCGGCTGGCGCTGTCGCGGGCGACGCTCACCTGCCCTTCGAGCACCGGCGGAACCAGGACGACGGTGTGATCCGCCCGCAGCAGCGCCACGGCGGTGACCAGGTTGGTACCGATCAGGCCCAACACCGCAAGACGGTGCAGTCGGTTCTCCAGGGTGAGCCCCCGCCAGGTGGCGAGGAAGTCCGCCAATGTCATGGCAGCCACCGGCGGATGAAGGGGTTCGGCGTGGTGCGCCCGCGCAGGCCGAGCAATCCCGCCCAATAGGCCCAATGCAACGCATATCCGTCCGGACGGCTGTCGCGGAAGCGCCCGTAGAGGCGCACTAACACGATGCCGAGCAGGAGAAAGACGACAAGCTGATCGGCCAGGATGCCGAAGACCAGCATCAGCACCACGGGCACCAGGTCGTCGATGCGCCACAGCAGGAGCGTGGGCGGGTCGTCGACGTGACGGGGGATTTCGACGGGGTCGGACATGCGGCCTCCGGTCTCTGCGGATGGTCGCTATGGTCCTGGCTTTTTCGCTGGGGGAGAAAGTGCGAAAGGTGCCTGAAAAGGGGCGCCTTTCGCGCGGTGGGGGTGGGGGAACGCCTGGCGGATGCGGCTCCGCAATTAGACGGGTGGATCGTCCGAAACCCCGTCGCTTCCGATCTCTATGCGCCCGGCGATCCCAACGGTATCATCGACCTCGATACCGAAGCGCCGCAGGCTGATTCGCGTTTTCTGTGACCCGGCAGGAATTGAACCGCAGTGAGATTCGTCGTGCGGCGGCCGATCAGGGTCGCTTTGGTGCGGCGCAGCGAGTGGGTGCCACACGCCTGCGGATCGTCTCCGACGAGCCCGATTCTCCCTATGACGACACGGCCCTGCTGGCGGATCGTGCTATCTACGCGGGAACGGACCGTCGCCCGAGGACAGCTTATACTGGACCATCCAGACGCCGATGGGTCGGCCTTGCCGTCACCCGCGCCCCGACTAAGCTTGCGGCAATGGGCACGCGAGACTGATCGAGCCGCGTATCCGTCGATCGGTTGGCAATCGTCGAGCAGGACCGTTGCGCCGTACGTTCGACCTGGGTGCATAACCTGTCCTTAGTCCACGAAGGGTCCGACGCCCCAACCCGGCGCCGATCTGTGAAGATCACTGCAAGCGAGGGCACGTCTTATGGACCTCCATCTTGAAGGCAAACGGGCACTGGTCACGGGCTCGACGGCAGGCATCGGCTTTGCCGCAGCGCTGGGCTTGGTCCGAGAAGGGGCCGAGGTCATCGTCAACGGGCGCACCCAAGCCCGTGCGGAAGCCGCAGCACAACGGATTTGCGAGCAGGTTGCGGGGGCAAAGGTCAGAACTGTAGCCGCGGACCTCTCCGGCGCCGACGGCTGCAACTCCCTGATTCAGGCCGTCCCAGACCTGGATGTGCTCGTCAATAACGTCGGCATCTTCGAACCCAGGCCGTTCGAGGAGATTGGCGATGCGGACTGGCTGCGCTTCTTCGAGACCAACGTCATGAGCGGCGTGCGCCTGTCGCGTCACTACCTCAAGGGCATGCGCGAGCGCGACTGGGGCCGGATCGTCTTCATCTCCAGCGAATCGGGGCTGCAGATCCCACCGGAGATGATCCACTATGGCATGACCAAGACGGCGCAGCTGGCCATCGCCCGGGGCATCGCCGAGACCACCGCTGGGACCGGTGTCACGGTCAACAGCGTGCTCCCCGGACCCACCCGGTCCGAGGGGGTCGCGACCTTCGTGGAGCGCATGGCACAGCAGCGCGGGATCGACTTCGCGACCATGGAGCGTGAGTTCTTCGAGACCGCCCGTCCCTCGTCGCTGCTGCGGCGGTTCGCGAGCGTCGAGGAGGTTGCCAGCATGATCGTCTATGTTTGCAGCGCCGCGGCTTCAGCGACCAACGGTGCCGCATTGCGGGTCGACGGGGGTGTCGTGCGCGCGATCCCCTGACGCGCCGGGCTCGCAGCCCAGACATCCAGGTCGCGCCAAGCCGAGCGGTTTCGGTACCCTGCACCTGGTCGAGGCACCGGCCTTGCGCGCATCGGGTGACGGCGTCGAAGTACGCTGGCACCCGGCCGGGGGTAAAGCACTTCGGCGGTGGCCTGCGCGAGGAGGGGGTGTCTCTTGCCGACCCAGAGCTGTCAGTCGCGCTCGCCACGCGAGCGTCCGCTGTAGGGAGGTCAGCGGACGGCAGTATCCAGTTCGTCTGCCCCTAAAGGAAAGACCCCGCAGATCCGTGCCGCCCGCCTGGGACGACCCACCCGTCGAGGCCCTACCCGACTGGGGCGCCCTGGCCCAACCGCAACCAGAGTACGTCTTCGACCAGCAGGTGCAGTGGTAGCCGCCTCCCGTGGCATGGGCGAGCAGGCGACGTGCCACGTCCTGCGCCCGCTGTAATCGCGCCCCCAGCAAGCACCGCCAAGCCACGCGGCAAGCCCGCCCGGCGCCCTCCCAAACAGCGGTTTGCTCCCCGCCGGACCCCGTCGGCTCGCGGTGTGCCCTTGCAGAGCACCTTCCTTCGATGCTAGTTTCCCGTGACGCCAGCCACCGTGCGGTTGGATTTCCTATCCCTTTATCCCTCCTATCCCTCGACCTGCTCCTGATCAACGGCAACCCACTGGAAGACAGCTCAGTGCTGACCAAGCCGGCAGAGAATCTCGCATTCGCTGCCCGCCAGGGAAGTGCGAAGCACGAGGCGGGTAGTCCCCGGTAGGCGTAGGCGCGTGCGTGGGGCCGTAGCGGCGCAGGGGCCGCAGGTCCCGGAGCAAGCGAAGGGCCTATGCAAGCGCATCCGATACGCCGTCGAGCCATTTGTGGGAGCCGTCGTGCCCGGCTTCCCAACGAGGAAGTCGGGCGCGGGGGCGGACGCAGGGCGTCCGGGGCACAGAAGAACTTGTCGCCATATATGGTCCGCCCCGCGGGGCAAGAGGAAATCGCTGTCTGACTGAAGGAGGCGTTGCGGTCATATATCCGGCATCGTATTGAGGCGGCGTTGCCGGCCCTTGTGCCCTGATGGAATCCGCGGGCATTCCCGTCCTCATCATTTCCTCAGTCTCGGCATAGCCGGCTGTTGGCGACAGCAGGTTTTCGGGAATGCAGGACTTGCCTTTCATGCCATCACAGTGATGTTCACTCTTCGCAACTCGTTGGTGCTCTGTACGCTGGGTGGGAGCGATCGGTGCTCTGCCTTTGCGATGTCAGAATGTGCTGGTGTCGATCAGCCCTTCGCCAAGGCCCCAATGGCCGGGTCATAAGGCTTGCCCGCGGCCATCACCGCATAGGCGATCCGCGCCATCTTGTTGGCGATGGCCACGACGGCGACGTTGGCGTGCCGGCGTGCCTTCAGGGCCGTCGCCCAGCGGCTGATGCGGTCCTCTTTACGCTCGACCCAGCGCAGGACGGCACGGGCGCCATGGATGAGAAGATTGCGCAAGTACACATCGCCACGTTTGCTGATACCGAGCAGTCGATCACGCCCGCCCGTGGAGTGCTGGCGCGGCACCAGTCCAATCCAAGCGGCCAAACCACGGCCGTTTTTCAACCAGGTCGGGTCCTCACCGATGGCTGCAAGCAGCGCCGTTGCTGCCTTGGCGCCGATGCCCGGGATCGTCATCAGCAGGCGCGCCTGCGCATCGCTCTGGGCGATCGCCTCGATCTGTGCGTCGTAATGGGCCACCCGTTCGTTCAGGTGGCGCAACTCCGCAGCAAGGCCGTGCAGCTCGGCGCGGAAGCGCTCGCTGAGGCCGTTCTCGGCATCCTCCAGGATCTGCGGCAGGCGCCGTTGCATGGCCGCGCGCCCTTTGACGACCTCGATGCCGTACTCCAACAGCAGGCCGCGAATCTGGTTGATCTGCGCGGTGCGCCGATCCACGGCCAGGCTGCGCATGCGATGGATGGCCTGGATGTCCTGCTGCTCGATCGTCTTGACGGCGACGAAGCGCATATTCGGCCGCTGTGCGGCCTCACAGATCGCCTCGGCATCAGCCGCGTCGTTCTTGTTGGACTTCACGAACGGTTTGACGAACTGCGGCGCGATCAAGCCTACCTCGTGCCCGTAACGGCGAAACCTTCGTGCCCACTCGTGCGCACTCCCGCAGGCCTCCATCGCCACCGTACAGGGCGGCAGATTGGCAACAAATTCGCCCAGACGCGCCCGGCTCAGCTTCTTGCTCAGCACCTGCCGCCCGTCGCCATCAACGCCGAAAAGGTGGAAGCTGCGCTTGGCCAGATCAATACCCAACACCCGGATGACTGCCTCTTTGCTATGCTCGCTCATGGTCTGCTCCGCTACCTCGGTCTCGACTGTGTTTGCTCACGTCTAGAATTGTGCCCACATCGGGCGCGTTGGAGGAGCGGGGCGGACCATTCCATTATTTCCCGAGTCCCGGCGGCACAGGATGTCCCCGCCGGGTATCACGAGGGATAACGCGACACTCCAGGACCCCTGGCGGGGACAGCGGGTGCCCCTGGGGGTTGAGGATCGGCGGCCGGGCCGCCTGTGTCCGGGTTTCCCTAGAAGGGGATGTCGTCGTCGAAGGGCTGTGCCGGCGCTGGGCTCGCACTGCCGGCCTGGCCGTCGCGCTCACCCTTGCCGCCGAGCATCTTCATGCGCTCGGCGACGATCTCGGTGGTGTAGCGGTCCTGGCCGTCATCGCCCTGCCACTTGCGGGTCTGCAGGCGCCCTTGCAGGTAGACCAGGGAGCCCTTTCGCAGGAATTGCGCGGCGATCTCCGCGACCTTGCCGAACAGCACCACGCGGTGCCACTCGGTGCGCTCCTGCTTCGCGCCGTCCTTGTCCTTCCAGGTCTCGTTGGTGGCGACCGCCAGATTGGCGACGGCGGTGCCTTCGGGGCTGTAACGCACCTCGGGGTCGCGCCCGAGATGGCCGATGATCTGGGCCATGTTCAGCATTTGGTTGCTCCTCTCAAAAATTGGGAGTGGCCGTCCCCGAGCGGGGATCGGGGGCTCCCGGGTGGGTTGGAAATGCCGCGTCCTACAAGGACACGGCGCGTTCAATAACGGTGGTGTGCCGCTCGACGGCGCGCTCCACCGCGTTCGCGGCGGACCGGCCGAGCGCCAGGCCGAAGGCGCCCAGGAGTGCGGCGATCAGTGCCGCGACGACGATGGGCCTCATGGCGTTTCTCCAAAGACGGTGGGCTGCGCTTTCCGGTTGGAAGCGGGGCGCTCGCCTGCGGAGTTGGATGGAACCTCTTTGCCGCCGAGGACGATGCCGCGACGCAGGTAGGTGGGTTTGTGGAACCGGCGCCAGTCGGTCCGGGTGGACCAAAGGCTTGGGACTGGCTGGGTTGGGGTCTCGGTGCGATGGCTGGAAACAGGAGTGCGCGCAATCAGCGCCACCCCGGCCAGGACCAGGCCGAGCACGATCAGGTCGAACATCGGGAATACCTCCAGGTACAAAACCGGGAGGCATGGCCCCGCTGCCGGGACTGCCTGCCCGGCGGGGGTCGTGGATCGCGGCGGGAAGCGCCGCTTCTTCAGTAGGCTGTTCTTCTCGGGCGCCCAGCTAGCGCCATTCACCGACCGCGCACGCGAACCGGCAAACTGCCCTTGAGGCTAGTTCAAGGGACAGTGAGCGGGCACCGGGAAAGGTATCGGTTCTCGGGCACCTTTCCCGGCGGTCGGATCCCCCTGTGATCGGTACGCTGACGGCTGAGTTTCCACCTGCCAGGAACCGAGATGCCGCAAGCCGCCCGCTCGACGTTCAGCCGTCCGGTCTTCGACCAGACCATCACCATCCACAGCAATCACGCCCAGCGTCTGCTGGACAGGGGATTCCTCCTGGTCGTGCGCGCCCTCTACGGCATCGACGTGGTGCTGCGCATCATCGGCGACGACGAGGAGATGGACCAGGTCGAGGAGATCGTTGGTTCGCTCATCGGCGCTTTGGCCGAGCAGCTCAAGGCCGAGCACGCGAGGCTTGCCCAGTTGCGCGAGGCCAACGGCATCGGCACGACCCCACGTTACATCAACCCTAAGCGCATCACGGTCCACATCTCCTCGCCCCAGCTCGCCCAGTACACGGCCCTGATCGAGGAGCTCGACCGGCTGATGATGGTCATGGATGCCCTCTGGCTCACCGGCGTGCTCACCAACAAGCAGCGCGCCGACGGAGCCTACCAGTGGCGCACCCGGGTCCTGCGCACGGGGCGTGAGATCATCGAGATCGAGCGCCGGGCGCGAGCGTCGGCCGAGAAGCGGGGGAAGGGTGAGGAGTTGGCGGGTGTGGAGGATTCGGAGGTCGCTCAGGAGGTGTCGACCGAAGAGTTGGAGGCCGAGGAGGCGGACGGCGAACCGGAGAAGGGCTCAACGGCGGATGCGGAGACGTGATGGCGCAGTGAGAAGGCGTGCTGGCTGGCTGCTGCTCTCCTCCGGCCTTTGAGGTTATCACCTGCGGATTCGCTTGGATGCTGATGGGTGACGATGGCATCGGCGAGAACCGTGCGCGCGGGCAACCCCCGCTACTCTGGAGACACTGATTAAATCACCCACATCAATGGGGCGTGAGTGGTAAAATACTTGGCAATCCACCGCCGCCAGCGAGTCACCCGATGAAGCAACTGTCTTTTGCCCAAGCCGAGTTTGCCGGCAAGAAGAAGGTCACCCGCCGCGAGCGCTTCCTGGGGGAGATGGAGCAGATCGTGCCCTGGGCGGCGCTGATCGCAGCGCTCAAGCCCTACTACTTCCCGGACGCAGGTACGGGGCGCGGTCGCCGCCCGATCGGTCTGGAGCGCATGCTGCGCATGTACTGCCTGCAGCAGTGGTACGCGCTGGCCGACGAGGCGCTGGAGGATGCGATCTACGACAGCCAGGCGCTGCGCAACTTCGTCGGGATTGATTTGAGCCGCGAGTCGGTGCCCGATGCCACCACGCTGCTGGGCTTTCGCCACTTGCTCGAAGCCAATGGTCTGACCAAGATGATCTTCGAGACCGTCAACCGCCACCTGCGCGAGCGCGGGCTGCTATTGAACAAGGGCACCCTGACCGATGCCACCATCCTGGCCGCGCCGTCCTCGACCAAGAACAAAGAGAAGGCGCGCGATCCCCAGATGCACCAGACCCGCAAGGGCAAGCAATGGTATTTCGGCATGAAGGCGCACATCGGTGCGGATGCCGACTCCGGACTGGTGCACACCGTCGTGGGCACCGCCGCCAACGTCTCCGACGTCACCCAGACCGAGCACTTGCTGCATGGAGAAGAGGAGATCGTCTTCGCCGACGCCGGCTACATCGGGGCCGACAAGCGCCAAGCGCTCAGAGACAAGCCGCTGAAGTGGCACATCGCCATGAAACGCGGCAAGCTCAAGGCGATGGCGGAGGGTCCGCTGAAGGAGTTGACGCGTCGCGCCGAACGGCTCAAAGCGCAACTGCGCTCCCGCGTCGAGCATCCGTTCCATGTCATGAAGAACCTGTTCGGTCATCGCAAGGTGCGCTACAAGGGCCTGGCCAAGAACACCGCGCAGCTGCACGCTCTGTTCGCCCTGGCCAACCTGGTGATCGCCAAGAAGGCGTTGTTGGGTCCCAGCAGCCAAGGTGCGTCCTGAATCCGGGAAAAGGCGCAAAAACCGCCAAAATCGTCGCCAAATGCCACCCGAATTGCCCGGAAAAGCCAATATTAATCAGCCCCTATTGATTCAATGATCAACCCGCGGAGCAAAGTGCGGGAAAACTCGACTAGTTCAGCGTTTCCCTCTGGGCGTCCTTTATCTACCTCGGCGTCCGCGGTCCCGCTCTCGAGACAAGCAGATTCGGCCTTATCGGTTCCCAATCTCAATAGTCTCGTTGGCAGGTTGTCGTTGGGTCGTAAGTCGCTTTGCCAGTTCTGGTATTAGGAACCGCGCTGGTCACACACCCCGTCGTTGAGACACGCACAAAGCGTTTTGTCTCGATGGGGTCGGCGTAGCGCCACCTTCTTTTCGAAGACCAGGTGTAGACCGGTTAAACGGCGGGCAAATGCACGACGACGCGGACAGCTTTTCCCGAATCAATCCCAGGCTTATCCGGCTGAGGGATGCCCCCTTCTATCTCGGGATGGACAAGAATCGCTTCAGCGTGGAGGTCCGCCCGTACATCGTCGAGATTCGAATTGGGAAGCAAGGGGTAGCCTTCGATCGGTTTGATCTAGATGCCTGGGTGGATCAGTATAAGGCCCGCAACGGGCGTCCCGGTCTACCCAGAGGAGACCAACTATGGGACGCAAGAGAACGCCCGGCCTCTACAAGCGCGGTGGGGTCTGGCACATCGACAAGCAGATCCGAGGCGTCCGCGTTTGCGAAAGCACTGGAGAGAGCGACCTCGCAAAGGCGGAAGAGTACCTCGCCAAGAAAGCGGAGGACGTCCGGCAGGCGGTCGTCTACGGAATAAGGCCGAAGCGCGCTTTTCGGCTTGCAGCGACCAAATACCTCAACGAGAACCACCACAAACGGCGCATCGCCGATGAGGCGCTGCATCTCAAGCAGCTCGACCCGTACATCGGTCATCTGTCGATCGAGTCGGTTCATGCTGGAACCCTGCAGCCCTTCATCAAGGCCCGGCGCAAGCAGGGAATCAAGACCAAGAGCATCAACCTCGCTCTCGGGGTGGTAAGGCACATCCTGAACCTGGCCGCATCGGAGTGGCTCGATGAGAACAACCTGACCTGGTTGCAGTCACCGCCAAAGATCAAGTTGTTGCCGGTGACGGACGCACGACAACCTTACCCCTTGTCGTGGGAGGAACAGGATCGGCTGTTCAGGGAGCTGCCGCCGCACTTGGCCAGGACGGCGCTCTTCAAGGTGAACACAGGGACCAGGGAGAAAGAAGTCTGCGGTCTGCGGTGGGAGTGGGAAGTGTCAGTGCGCGAGTTGGACACCAGCGTGTTCATCATCCCGGCCGATCGAGTCAAGAACGGAGATGAGCGCCTGGTTGTTCTCAATCGTGTGGCACGGTCCGTGACTGAAGAAGTCAGGGGTGAGCACCCGGAGTATGTGTTCACGTTCCGGGGACATCCCGTTAACGGGATGAACAACACTGCCTGGCAAAGTGCACGGAAGCGCGCAGACCTTGCGCAGGTGCGCGTGCATGACATGAAGCACACCTTCGGACGCCGCTTGCGTGCGGCTGGGGTGAGCTACGAGGACCGGCAGGGACCTTCTGGGACACAGGTCGGGACGAATCACCACACACTACTCGGCGGCCGAGTTGCAGAACCTGATCGACGCCGCAAATCGGGTGTGTGGAGAGGACTCCCTCCCGCACTGGTTTTGCTAAAACAAAAAGCGGTTAGGCGTGATGCCGTAACCGCTTGATCTAACTCCGAATTTTGTCGCGCCCGGAGAGATTCGAACTCCCGACCACCTGGTTCGTAGCCCGAATCTGCACTTGGCATTTCCTTAAAAAACAGTCACTTGCGGCGCTTGCCCTCTCAATACCGCAGTTGACTTTTCAATCACTTAGGGTTCGCTGTGCTAGCCAGTTAGCACAAATCTAGCACAGGCCCTTTTGATCGCAATTTCTGCGATGTAGTCGACCGACTCATCAAACCGAACGCCCGGTGGGATTGTCGGCCGTGCTGCCACCGCTCCGCATTGGCAATTCCGCCTGAACCGCCCCAGAGCCACCGATATAATGCTTGCCGTTTAACGGCTAGCGTTCTAGCCTTTACCCATGATCAAGTCCTTCCGCTGCAAGCATACGGAGGCCCTGTACCTCGGCAAGCCGACGAAACGCTTCCGGGCCTTTCAGTCGGTCGCGGAGCGGAAACTTCAGATGCTCGACATCGCGCGGCGCATCGAGGACCTGCGCATACCCCCGGCGAACCGACTGGAGGCCCTGAAGGGCGACCGTCGAGGAGAGTTTAGCATTCGGGTAAACGATCAGTGGCGCTTGTGTTTTCGTTTCGAGGACGGGAACGCCTACGACGTCGAGATCGTCGATTACCATTGAGGACCGCAACCATGAACAAGATGCGCCCAATCCATGCCGGCGAGATTCTGCGCGAGGAGTTTCTGGTGCCGCTCGGGCTCTCGGCGAGCGCCCTGGCCCTTGAGCTCAAGGTCCCTGCACCGCGTATCAACGACATCGTGCGTGAGCGCCGTGCGATCACGCCGGATACGGCGTTACGGCTCTCGCGGTACTTCGGGACCAGCCCGGAGTTCTGGATGGACCTGCAAACCGCGTTCGACCTGAAGACTGCGGCAAAAGATTCCGGCGGGAAGATCGAGGCGGAGATCTCTCCGCGGGCGGCATAGTCACGCCCAACGTGAAGGCGAACCCCGGCAGCGACCTCAAGGTCTTCATCTCCAACCGAGATAGCCGGTGCCACGAGTGCGGGGCGGATCTCGGGCGTTGCGCCTGGATCACACTCGCTGATGAAAGACGGGCCTTGTGCCTCACCTGTGCCGACTGGATCACCTTGTCTTTCTTCCCGCGGGTGATGCGGGCTTGACGCGTCGCGTACGCAAGCACTCCGGACTCTCGGCGGTGGTCCTGAAATGGAGTCGGGCGCGCAAGCGGTATGAGCGCAAGGGGCTGCTGGTCGAGGAGGACGCCCTTGAGCGAGCAGAGCAAGAGTGTTCGGCGGACGCGGCGACTAAGGAGGCGCTGCGTGTCCGCGCCGCTGATCGCCGGGCGGAGTTGGATGACCAGTACGTCGCTCGGTTTGCCCAGCGGGTCCGGGATCTCTATCCGGGCTGTCCGCACCGGCGCGAGACGCAGATCGCGGAGCATGCCTGCCGCAAGTACAGCGGTCGTGTCGGTCAAAGCGCTGACGCGAAAGCCCTGGACGAGGACGCGGTTCGCCTTGCTGTCGTCGCGCACGTTCGCCACACGGCGACTGAGTACGACGAATTGCTCGTCGGTGGGTGCGACCGACAGGAGGCGAGGGCGCGCGTAACCGACGAGACCTCCACCGTGCTCAGGGAGTGGAGTCAGGGAGATATCGAGCAACCCGCGAAGCGCTAAGCGAATGGCCGATGTCTTGTCGGTCTGTGCCTGGTGCCGAGCAAGATCAGAGAAACGCGGAGGTAAGAGCCGGCACCGGCAGGGCTCAATCGCTGGATTATAGCCCCCCGACTCGCACGTAGATAAGGCACCCAGTTTCGGAGAAGGGTGTGTGCTGGCTCATGTGAGGGCTGCGAATCCAGGTCCCTTGCGGGTACCGGCCGTGCTCGTCGGCGAATTCGCCCTGCAACACTAGAATCTCCTCACCGCCCCAGTGGGTGTGGCGCTGAAAATGGGTATCCGGATCCCAGCGCACGAGCGCGACATTTTCCGGATAGCCGCCCTGGACGTAGAGGGGGCGCACGCTGAGCCCCTTGACCAGGCCTGGCCGCCATCCGCTTTCCGCACGGGAGTCCTCCACCAGCCGAGAACGGTCCTCTCCCGGATATTGGCGCAGACGCACGAACAGGGTGCATCCATGCGCCGAGCGCGGTGAATGCCGGCTGCCGTGGGGATTCATCAGGAAGGTGCCGGTGGGGTAGTCCCCGTGCTCGTCCGAGAACACCCCGTCCAGCACCAGGATCTCTTCGCCTTCCGGGTGCGCATGCTCCGGGAAAGCGCCGCCAGCCGCATAGCGCACCAAGCTGGTCACCGGGCCGAACTCTCCGCCGCGGCGGTAGAGCGGTTTGCGCCAGACGGTGCCGCTTGGGCTCGGCTCCCAGGTCATCCGCCGCGTGTCGACCACCACTCGGCGGGTGAGATCAGCATTGACGTCCGCCAGGGGCTCGGGAGTTTGCTCTGGCATGGCCGCAGGCCGGTTCTGGGATTCAATCATGATCGCTCGGGTCGTAGAGAATGACGTGCTCCTGCTCGTTCGGATCGTTGCGCACCACGATGGCGCGGGCCGTATCCGTCTCGCTCAGGTTGGCGGGCTGGTGGGGCACGTCGGGCGGGATGAACAAGAAGCCACCCGCCTCGGTGATCACCGATTCCTCGAGCCCCGGTCCGTAGCGCGTCTCCACCCGTCCCTCCAGCACGTAGACGGCGCTCTCGAAGCCCTTGTGGAAGTGCGGCTCGGCGGCGGCCCCTGGCGGGATGACCACCAGATTCATTGACAAGCCATTCGCCCCGGCCGTCTGGGCGGAGATGCCGACGAAGTTCGGCAGCTTTTGCCGCGTGAGGATCTGGGGTGGCGTCTTGATCAGGGTCACAGCCTGCGCACCGGTCGGCGGCTGTGCAGCAGTCTCGGCGGCGGTCAACTGGGTCGATCCGAGAGTACAGAGGACGACTGCGGCGAAACGGCCGATGTGCCGTGTCGGTTGCTTTGTCATCATGAATTCGCGATTCGCCAGTCAACCATAGCCTTCGCATATGAGGAAGAGTGCCTCGACCGCGTCGCGGTCCGCGCCGAATCGGCACGACACCTCGCGATGATGCTCGAAGTACTTACCGGTTTCTCTCGCTCCGATAGCCTCGGTGGCCAGCCATGCGGGGGTGCTCGCGGCCTGATCGGGGCTCTCGTGACCGCCGAAACCCAGGTTGCGGCTCAGGGTCGACACCACGTCGCCGGGGTGACATGCGTTGACCGTGATCTGCGATTCCCGAAGGCGCTCGGCGAAGGCGACCGTCAGCATTCGATCGGCCTGCTTCGACTGCCGGTAGGCGGCATCGTTATCGTAGCGGCGGCGTTTGAACTCCAGGTCCTCCAGATCCAGCCCACCGGCCCAGTAGCTCGCGACGTTGACCACGCGCGCCGGCGCCGAGCGGGCAAGATGATCCCGGAATGCGGTGATCATCCAGAAGTAGCCCAGCACATTGGTGGCGAACTGAAGCTCGATGCCCTCGGGTGTTTCCTCGCGCCGCCGGGGTGTGATCGCGGCGTTGTTGATCAGTACGTGTGCGGGGCCGTGCCATCGCTCGGCGAGCGCTCGGATGGACGCGCGCTGCGACAAGTCGACGAGTTCATATCGAATGTGGGGGTTACCGGTTTGATGCCGGATCGCCTCGACCGCCGTCTGAGCCTTCGCAGCATCGCGGCAAACCAGGACGACTGCATGATCGGGGCGGGCTGCGATGCGCTCGGCGATAGCGCTTCCGATCGCGCCGGTCGCGCCGGTGACCAGTGCGACGGATCGCGGCTCGCGGCGGCTGACCTTGTCAACGGTGCTTACCATTGTCGATAGGGCTTAGCAGCCGCCGACGCAGGTCCCGTCGCTGCCGAACTCCATCGTGCGGCCGCTCAGCGGCAGATGGACGGGTACGGCAGACGCCTTGATAAAGGTTTCCGTCTTGGTACCTGCGATGACTTTTCCGCCCTCGGTCGCGGCCTCGTTGGCGTGGGAGGCGATGACCGCCGCCGGCTTGATCAGCTCGTTGACCACATAGGCCGCTTCGTTTGGCCCCGTGGTGAAGGTGTCGCCGATATTCATGACGACAAGCTTTGCCCCGTAGTGCCGCCGCACCACCGAGTCCTGCTCTGCGGTGATGCCGGTATCGCCGGACAGGTAGACGACCAGCCCATTGGAGAAGGTGAGCACATAGCCGGTCGGAGGCCCCGCGTAAGCAGTCAGTCCTGCGGCGTCGAGCATGTCGCCAAGCTCACCGCCGATCAAGGCACCGGCGATGCCGTTCGAATGGACCGCGGGAACCGTGGTGATGGAAACCCCGCCGACCTTCCGCGACCCGCCGAAACGCACGAGCTGCGAGGAGTCGGGGTCGCCGCCGAGTGCCTGCAGCTTGCCGGCAAAGAAGCTCGGCATCTCGCTGCCCGTAACCATCTTGGCGCCCTTGGCCCGGGCGATCTCGACGCTGTTCGTGCTCGGCGCCGACACGATCGGGGTGTCCGGCTTGCCGCATTCGCCGGCGTTGACACGCTCGATCCGGCGGTCCCCGACGTGATCGCCGTGCATGTGGCTCACCAGCACCACCTCGATCTTGCCGAGACGGGGGTCCTCCGGCCCGGCGACGGTGCGGCCGGCGTCATACAGGAGTCGTGTACCGTCCGGGTCTTCCAGGATCAGCGCCCGGTCGAACCGGCAGAATTCGCCGTCGTGGCTGCCGAGAGGGGTGATCTTCAGGTTTTCGGTGGCGGGAACTGCTGCCGCGGCAAGTATGCCCGCCGCGAGCATTGCCCGTCGCAGGAAAATCGCTTTCTTTAGAATCATTCCCCTGTGTCTCCGTCGACGTGTCAAATACGGTCCCAAAGTTCGCGCAAGCGCCCGAAGTCCCGCTCGGTGCGAACGCGCTCGGGAACCACGGGTTGGGGGTGCGGATTGCTGATCTCGGCCACCCGGAAGGCGAACACGTAATCCGGGTCCACGCCCATGCGCAGATCGCTGATGACGACACCGTTGCCGTATCGGATAACCCGGTGAAGTCCCTTGGTAAACCACTGCAGCCGCTGCACCGCGGGCGTCTTATCGATCTCCGCCAGTAGCTCGGGTCTATGGCCATGGTGCGTCACGGTCAGACCCTTCTCCGGGCTGACCAGGGACCAGAGGCCCTCGAAGTAGCGGTCGCCATTTACGCCGACTACCCGCCAGAGCAGGGTATTGAAGGGCGTGGGCTGGGTCTGCAGATGCTCGTACTGCACCCCCTCCCGGGCCAGGATGTCGCGTACCGCGTGATCGGCGTAGAGCTTGGCACCGGCGCTCCAGGCAAGATAGAGGCTGCTAAAGGTCAGACCGGCCAGATTCCAGCGCCGGGCCCGACTCGGTTCGCGGCGAAGCAGCAGGGCGGCGAGCACCCCGGCGGCCAGCGGCAGCGTGTAAAGCGGGTCGATGATAAAGATGGTCGCCCAGCCCACCGGCGGCACCGGTAACGGCCACAGGGCCTGCGTACCGTAGACGGTGAAGCAGTCGAGCAGAACGTGGGTGCCGAAAACCAGAAGCACCAGGCGATACCAGCCGCGGCGCTGCTCCACGGTGCCCGGGTGTAGCTTCAGAATCAACCAAACGACCAGTGGCGTGAGAGCGGCGAGGACGAAAATGGAGTGACTCGGTCCGCGGTGCCAGGTGAAGGCGGTCACCGGGTCGGCGAAGGGGTAGAGCACGTCCAGGTCGGGCAGGGTGCCTAGCAAGGCCCCCCACAGGGGCGCCTTTTGACCGACGCGGCGGCCGAGGGTGGCCTCGCCGACTGCGGCACCGAGAACGGCTTGGGTGACTGAATCCATTGGGCTGTTGTTGGTGCTCGGCGCGCCGGATTCAACAGCGGGGCTTCGTCGATACTATTTCCCGCGCGATCCCGGTCCCGGCGGTGGGTGCAGCCGGGACCGGGTTCTCCGGTGCCTCCAAGGGACGCCCATATTCGTTTGTAGCCCGTCAGGCCCGACGCTCGATCCAACGGTCCCCCCACTGGTAGCAGGCCAGCCCTGCGAGGATGACCGCCGTCCCGGCCAGTTCCCGCGGACCGATGGTCTCGCCGTTCACCTCCTGGCCGAGGAAGAGCGCGAGTACCGGTGTCACGAGGGTGATCAGCGATACGCGACTGGCCTCGACATGGCGAAGCACGTGGTAATAGAGGATGAACCCCAGCGCCGAGCCGAACACCGCGAGATAAACGATGGACAAGGTGGTTCGCGGCTCCAACTCTGTGGGCAGCTCGCCGTCGAGCAGCGCCCAGTTGAGCAGGAACAGGGGCACGGCGACCAGAAGCGCACCGGTCGTCGTCTCCAGTGCCGGGACGCCGGCACCGATGCGTTTGACCCACACGGCACTCGCGGCATGGATATGCACCGAGAGCAGGATCCCGACTATGCCGAGGGCGGCGCCGGCGCCCGTCGCCAGGCCGTGGGCAAAGACAACCGACAGTCCGACGAGACCGAGGGCGAGTCCCCCAAGGCGAAAGGGGGTCAGCAAACGCTCGCCCAACCAGATGGCCGCCATCACCCCGGTCACCACCGGACTGAGGCCGAACAGCACGGAGATCAGCCCGGAGGGGATGAACTGGGCCGACCAGTAGACGCTGGTCATGGCACCCCATAGCCCCATCCCTGCGGCAAAGTAGGTGAGCAGGGCCTCGCGGTGCCAACGCATGCGGCGGCTCAGCAGCGCGACGAGTATCAGGCAAACGACCACGCCCAGTAACATGCGTGAAGCGACGCCGAACAAAAAGCCCGCGCCCTCGCTGCTCCACTTGATCGCAAGAGGGGTGGTCGCCCAGATCAGCACCACTCCTAAAAACGCCGCCGGGACGGACATCTCGACTCTCCCAAAAACGAACGCCGAAACGAAACAGGCCGCAGCTGTTGCTGCGGCCTTTCCTACAAATCGCTAAATCGCGATCGCTACCAAATCATAGGGGCACGCAGCAATGGGTACGCCAACGCTGGATGCGGCGCATCGGGAGCAGGCGCCGGGTGGGTGGAGTCGATAGCAGCATGGTGTCGAGTGTCTCCGGTGCGCCTCGCCGTTGCAAGGTTCGGTTTGGTCAACGCACGGACACCGTGCCGGTATTGGGTCAGAGTTCTTACTTGACATTGTTTGGCTTGACTCACGACCGGTTATCGAGGGACACGTTGCGGGCAAAAAAGTTAGCTATAAGCTAATATTTTGAAGAGCGAACAGATCGGTGGGACAATTAGTTTCATGCAAACTGATAGCGCTATGGTTTGGTGGAGCGTCAAACTTCCTCACCTTTGAACACCACCACGCCGCAGATCGTCGTGTTCTCCCGCATCGCGACGATGCGATCGGGCCAGTCGGGGTTCAGCGCCTTGAGGTACCGGCGGTTCTCCTCGACGATCAGCTGCTTGAACGTGGCCTCCATCGATTCGTTTGAGCGCACGACGACGAATTTCTTGTGCCCCGGCTCTGCGTGTGGGTCGACGAAGATCAGGTCCCCCTCGTTAAACCTGGGCTCCATGCTCTGGCCCTTGACCCGCAGCACGAAGGTCTCGTCGCTGCAGTCCACGGGGCAGGGCCAGACCTCGTCGGCGTGTTCGACGGTGAAATTCCAATCGAGCTCCTGCCAATGGCCCGCCTGAACCCAGGAGATCAGGGGGTGTAGGGTGAGCGAGGTCTTCTTTGACTTGGTGTCTGGTCTCCGCGTCCGCTGTTTCGCTTCGCGGGCTTCGTCGTGGGGCTCGTCCATCCAACCACGTGGCTTCTCCATGGATCGTTCCAGCTTGTCCGCCAGCTCATCGCCCAGGCTCCGCGGCGTGCCGGTCTGCGTCGTCAGCTGACGGCGCACCTGGCTGAGATAGGACGGGCTGGTGCCGGCCTTGCGCGCCAGCTCGGCGGCCGATCCTGCCTCGCTGATCAAGAGCTCCAGGTTGCGGAGCCGGACCTGTTCATGTCGCCGCGTCATAAATGCCTGCTTCGCTTATTTAGCGCACTGGTAAATATAAAAGGGCCGGCACCGTCTTGCAAGGCGATTCCGAGTCTTGCTAACGTAAAGAGCATGAAGCTAAACTATTTCCTAAGAGCAGCCACCAAGCGCGAACGCGCCGAGGTGGCGGTGGTATGCAACGGCTCGGTCTCCTACCTCTATCAGGTCGCCGGCGGACACCGTTTTGCTAGCCCGAGGATGGCGACCGAGATCGAGGAGAAAACCCGGACGGTCGCCGCGGATTCGGAAGGGCGGCTGGAAACCGTCCCGCGGCAGAGCCTGGTCAGACACCCGGAGATTTATCGCGGTGTTTGTCCGCGCGAAGACCGCGGGGGCGCACCCGTCGGGGACGGCTGATGTCCCGAGAGCCCGGCGAGCCACTGGATCAGAGTGCGGCATCGCCACTGACCTCGATCCCCGTCGTCTGCATCCGCGCGTATGAACGCAACCCACGGCAGGCGAAGAACCCCGCGTACAGGGAGATTAAGGAGTCAATCCGCGTCGACGGGATGCTCCAGCCGCTTATCGTCACGCGTCGGCCAGGGGAAGCCGATTACATTGTCGCCGCCGGCGGCAACACACGGCTGCGAGCGATCAGGGAACTGCACACCGAGACCGAAGAGGAACGGTTCGCGCGTGTTCCCTGCGTCGTCGTGCCCTGGTCGGGGGAGAAAGCCGTCCTGGCGGGACATCTCAAGGAAAACGACCTGCGGGGCGATCTGGTGTTCATCGATCGCGCGCGGGCCGTTCTGGCGTTGCTGGACCTGATTCGTGAAGAGCGGGGTGGGGCACCGCTCAGTCAGCGGCAGGCGGTGGCGGCACTCCGCGACGTGGGCTACGTCGTCAGCCAGAGCGTCTTCTCGTACATGGCGTACGCGGTCGAGCGGCTCTGGTCCCTGTTACCCGATGCGCTGGCGGCCGGGATCGGCCGCCCACAGGTCGAGCGGATTCGCACACCTGGAGCGTGCCGCCGAATCGGTCTGGAGGTCGATCACGGACGCGGAAACCGAAGCCTTCGCGACCGCGTTCGATGCGGCATGCCGTAAGAGCGACGGGACAGTCTGGGACTTTGCCGTTCTCCGCCGTGCGGTCGAGGTCGGAAATCACCCGGCGGATGGACGTCGATCCTGAATCCGTGCGACAAGCGCTGGCGGCCCGCCTCGACGAGCGCGCCGCGGAACCTGGCGGTGCGGCTGAACCGGAGTTCGCCACTCGCGCTTCGCCAGCGCATCTCTCTGCAGCTGGGAGATCGGGTGAACCCGATCGACTGCCAGAGGACGACGAGCAGCGGGAGCGAAATCCGGGGGGAGCCGACTCTTGACCATCGATCGGACGGGCAACCCACCGAACCAAGAAACGACGAAGAAGAGGATCCCGGGCACGACATGAATACGACGACTGCCCAGCACCCCAAGACTTCGGACCAATCCCGCGCGCGGGACCTCAAATCCCTGCGCGCGCGGGCCTGGACCCTGGCGCAACGTATCGCCCAACGCCATGGGCTGGAGACCTTGATCGCACCGCTGATCGGCAAGGGCCTCGGCTACATGATCTGCGATGTTCCCGACGCCGCGCTGCTCGAGCAACTGGACCAGGACGAACTGGCCCAGGTCTCCACGGCCTGGTGGCAGCTCGCCGCCTGCGCCGAGGTCACGGTCGCACCCCTCGCCGAGATCCTGCCCCTGGTGCAGGAGGGCTCGGTGCTGCGCCGTGCCCTTGAGGACCAGGACGCGGGCCTGTTGTTCGACAGCGTGTGGACACTGGACCCCGGGAACACTGGATACCGACTGTGGCGGCGCCTCGACGATCGGGCCTGGCAGGACCTCTGCGGGTTGATGGAGAACTACCGAGATCTGCACCGGGTCGCCGAGACGACTGGGTCACCACTCTGGGGCTGAGCCGATGTCCGCGACCAAAGAATCGGAGCTAATCACCGCGGTCGTGCTCTATGCCACCCGCTGTGCCGTCGAAGGGCGATCACCAAGCCCTGCGGGCCATGAACTTCGGTCCGAAGGAGGTGGACGCCCTGGCCGACGTGGCCCTCGGCGACATCCTGCGCATGGCCTCCCTGCGGGCGCACTGCCTGCGCATCGAGCTCAACCGGGGACTCTTCTGGCCCATGATCGAGCATCTTCGGCGCCAACGCACGGACGATAATCTACTCAACGACCTGATCGATGCGGATGCGCCGCTCGACATGGCGCGCAGCTTCTACGGTATCGGTCCCCTGGAGTACAGCAAGATCCGCCAGTGGCGGGGTCTCTCCGCGGGCATCGGGCGTCCGCGCCAACCCACCGAGACGGAGACGCACGCCGTCTGGAATGCCTGGAAGCAAAAGGTCAAAGCGCTCGGGGGTGTGGATCTCCCGGCAAACGACTATCTGCAGATCCACCGGGAGACGGCCGTGTCCCTGCGACTCATCTGGAATCTGACCCGGGAGTGGGCGGAGGACCAGGAGGCCGTCGAACAGGTTCTGGGCAGACCCGGAAGTCAAACGCCACACACCAAACCCGACAGATCCTTCTCCGGCGCGCCGGGCGCGTGAAGACCAGCTCCGGTCGCTGAACGATGGACGCCGATCAGCGATCCCGGCCGGTACCCCGTGCGCTGGGCGCATTGATCCAGAGCGCGGTCGATGCGCTGCGGCGAAAGGCGGACAGCAAGCCGAACGATGCCATGCTCTTTCTGGGCAACGGGCATCAGGCCTTCCCATCCCTCGTGGTGCTGGATCCTATCCTGGAGCCGGTGGATAAGGTCGTCTGGATGGTCATTCGCCAGCACGCCGGGGAGACCGGCCGCAGCACCGCGCTTTCCGAGCTACACCGAGATCCTCAAGGGCGCCAACATCTCCTCCCACTCCACCGTGGCCCGCAGCCTCGGGATTCTGCGGGCGACCCGCTGGCTGACCCTCTGCGCCCGCGTGCGCGGTGACGGTGGTCGGTTCCGGGGTAACGTCTACGCGCTGCACGACGAGCCGTTACTGTTGGCGGATACGGTGCAGTTGGACCCCCACTACATGGGATTCCTGCAGGAGGCCAGGAGGCACCGACACCGGCGAGTGCGTGCCGTCGCGGCCGGCGTACTCGACTCCATCGATCAGGACATCGCAGCGGGGGTGGATCTGGCGGTTCCGGAAAGCCCCGTGGCGCGCAGGCTCGAGGCCCTCGACACCCTGGGCGATTACGGCGGGAACCGCTACTTCAGCTTCAGCGCCGAGGTAGTCGCGCGGCTGCGCAATGGTCAGTCCTGTAAGCCCGATCCGGACCGTCTCCAAATATCGAAGAGGGCTGACGACCGTCTTCGAAATTCGAAGACGGTATGTAGTAGTAGTTATATGAATACTACTACTACGGAGAATAAGAGCAGGAGCACGCAAAAATCGAAGACGGTGCCGAAGGAGCCGGCGCTCTGCTACCCCTCACGGCTGAGCGAAAACGAGCGGGCCCTGGCAGAGCGCTACCTCGCCCGCATCCAGGAGGACCTCCGCCAGCAGGTCCTCGACGAGCTCGAGGGCCGCATCCGGGCAGAGCGCAAGGGTGCCGACCCCGTGATCAGCGAGGTGCAATACCTCGCCCATCTCTGCCGTTGCGTCGAGAACGGCACCTTCCAGTTCGTCCTCGGCCTCAAGGTGCAGGACGAACGCGACCAGCGCCGACGCGAAGCCCAGCAGCGCCAGCAAGACCAGCTTGCTCAAGCGGAGGCGCGCAAGCGGCGAGCGTCTTCCCGAGACGGCCAGGCGAATCCCCTCGCCGAGGTGAAACGAAGGCTCGGACTGCGTTCCGCGCCCGCCCCCGAGTCGCCCGGAGCGCTGAGAGGCCGGCGGAGGTCCCTCGGTCTAAACGTGATTACACCTGTAATCATCGGATCTGCGCCGCCGGTCCTGCAAATTTCGAAGACGGTGCAGGTCTCGACGGACTGATTACACCTGTAATCACCCAATCTGCGCCTCTGGTCGCGGCAAATTTCGAAGACGGTGCAGGTCTCGACGGACTGATTACACCTGTAATCACCCAATCGGCGCCCCTGGTCGCGGCAAATTTCGAAGACGGTGCAGGTCTCGACGGACTGATTACACCTGTAATCACCGGATCCGCACCCCTGGTCGCGACAAATTTCGAAGACGGTCCGGTCTCTACGGACTGATTACACCTGTAATCACCCCGAACCGCAGCGCCCCGACGTCGGAACAGTCTCTCCATCATCCCAGCGGCGGCAAACTCTTCGCCGGCTCGAAAGCGTTTTCCGTTGTGCGCTGTTACCCCGGCATGTCCTGATAGCGCCCTGAGAAGCGACGAATCCCATTGCCATCGGGAGCACTGACTATGCCTGAGAATCCGGCCGGTCTCGGTCCAACGCACCCCGCCGAACGCGGTGTGGAGGGCGAAGGCGGTGGTCCGCGAATCGCCCGGCCGGGTGCCCTGCGCGGTCAGGCCTGGTTGACGCTGCAGACGCGGTACGCTGGACGATTGGTCAAGGGACGCCAGGGAGCGGTGGATAGACCCCCCATCACCGGTCTGCTTGGCTTCGCCAATCTGCTGCGCGCGATCTGGCACGGTGGCCGGGCCGACGATCCCTACGCGGATTGGTGGCTGATCAAGGTCGATCAGGCGCTCAGCCTGGCAAGCGCAAACCTCGATGATGCCAAGACGGCGTTGGAAGAGCGCCTGGCAACCTCGGAGGGCATGGACGTCGATACCGCCGCATCGGTGAAGCCCACGCGGGTCAAGCTCCAGTTCGCCAACCCCTACGCCTACCGCGGTGCGCAACTGCTGGCATCCTACGACGGCTTCGCCCGGCGGGTCTTGTCTGCGCAGTATGTCGGGCTTCTGACCCGAGACGAGACCGAGCGGTGCCTGCATCAGGCGGCGAAACCGATTCGGCGGGCCTTCGCCAGTGCGCTCGGTTATCGCTTTCTCGGCGTCACCCGCCTGGACGTTGCGCAGGGCACCGCCAAGGCCGCGCAGGCCGTCGAATCGATGGGTACGGTTCCGCCGGAGATCCTCTCCGGCGAAGTGCGCGCCGAGCTCGCGCCGGTCCGTCCGGAATCCGCGGACGACGGTATGCCGGCCTTCCCGCCGACCGTTCTGCAGAACGCATCGTGACGACCCAGTCCGTCCAGCGCGTCTGTGTCCGGCTCGATCCGGCGATGCTGCTCGAGCGTCTGCTGCTCTCGCGCCTGTCCCTCATCCCCAAGGCCAGGCGGCAGGAGTGGCTCCGCGGACTCCTGGTCGGCGGCTACTTGGCAGAGCAGCGGACGGAACGAGCGGCTTCCGGGTTGGACACGGGAGAGAGCGGCGCGTCGACACCTGGTCGGGGAAGGGGCACTGCCCCCTGGAACGCGTTCGCCCGTTGGACCGATCGGCGTCGCTCCGATGGCCATGCTGCAGCGGCCGAGCCCGAAAGCGAGTTCGTTCCGGCTTTACCCCAGTCACGGAGAAACCGCACCGAAGAGCCGGTTCGGGTTCGCTCCGACCGCGACAAGCCCTTTTCACACTTGCGCAGGGTCATCGGTTAAACGATCCCAAACGCGGTGGCACCAAACAGCGAAACAAAGAGGCGGCAGTGACGGACACCAACAGCTCCGAACCCATCAGCATCGGCCTCGACGACGGCTATGCCTTCACCAAGCTTGCACTCGCGGACGGCCGGCTGGTGGCGATTCCCTCGCGCGCACGTGTCGGCCGCGCCAACGTCACCTGGCTCAATGAGGCCCAGCACAAGATCGCCGAGTACGAGACCGAGGACACCCTCTATGCGGCCGGGGAAGTGGACGGGGAGCCGACCTATTTCGACGGCTATCCCTTCTCCGGATTGAACCGGGTCATCGTCCAGCACGGGATGCAGCAGGCCAAGCTCGGCGGGCACTCGGTCCATGCCGTCTCCGGCCTGCCGGTGAGCGCCTTCTACCTCAAGGACGGTAGCCAGCGTACCGAGACCGTGGAGAAGAAGCGCGCGAGCCTCAAGCGCCCCGTCGACCCCATCGACGGGCGCCTGGCCGCGTCCATTGCCTTCCATGACGTCATCCCCGAGGCCCTGGCCGCCTGGTACGACCATGTGATCGATCGAACAAAGGCGGCGAGGTCACCCTGGCCGAGGAGCGTCTGGGCGCCCCCATCGCCGTGGTCGACATCGGCGGGCGCACCACCGACTACGTGGTGGTCGCCGATCAGGCGGTGGTCCACGACGCCTCGGGCTCTCTGCGCTGCGGTCTGCTGGACGTGAAGCGGCAGGTCGGGGAGGGCATCCGCGCCAAGTACGACCTGGAGGTGATCGGCGAGCGCACTGTCGAGCAGGCCGTGCAGAAGGGCAGGGTCCGGCTCTACGGGCAGGACCAAGACGTCTCCGCCCTGGTGCGCGAGGCCAAGCAACAGGTCCTCGAGCGCATCCATGCCGAGACCCGCCGCCAGCTGGGGCTGGGTGCCGAGCTCGACCGCGTGCTCTTCGTCGGCGGCGGCACCGTCGCCCTGGCCGAGCACATCCGCGACTGGTTCCCCAACCAGGCGGTGGCGGAGCACCCGGCCTTCGCCAATGCGCGGGGCATGCTCAAGTACCTGCGCTTCGTCTGCGAAGTCCCGGTCTGATCGGATTTCCGGTCACGATTTCATCCGTCGCCGCTGCGGTTCAGTGGCAAACGAGCACCTGCGGGCCGTGCAAAGGTGCAGCGGCAATGCCGTCGGTCCAAGTTCGGACGACGTCTTGCGTCGTCTTTCACTCACCCTGCCGGGGAAGCGTCTTCCCCACAAGGGGACAGGCGTCCTCTCCGATTTCATTCCGCAATCACTTTGGAGAAAACGCCATGTCAGACCAAGAAGCCAAGTACTTCGATCTCCTCACTACCGGCCTCGGCTACATCAACCGGGTACGGGAGGTGACGCCGGAGGAGGGCAGTCCCTTCCTCAGCGTCACCCTGGCCGCCCTGCGGGGCAGTGCCGACAATGCCCAGTACACCCACTTCGAGTGCCGGGTGGCGGGCAAGCAGGCGAAGGCCGTTGTTCGGGAGCTGCAGGCCGCCATCGAGGGCGACCACAAGGTCCTGGTCGGCTTCACCCTGAGCGACCTCTATGCGGAGGCCTTCACCTACAAGAAGGGCGAGAAGGCCGGAGAGACCGGCATCAGCCTCAAGGCCCGGCTGCTTCGCATCGGCTGGGCCAAGGTCGACGGCGAGCCGCTCGAGATCGAGCAGGCCGCCTAGTCACCCATCGGGTCAGACCGCGTGTCCGACCCAACTTCCACATCCCATCGAGGAGACCACTCCTCGACGGGGCGGTTTCCCGCTTGCACCGGAGACCGCCCATGCCTTTACAGAACGTTCTGCCCATCGACCGTGTTCCGGAGAATCGCTTTACCGGACTCGAACCCGACGACCTCAACCCAGGGGAGATTGATTCCCTGCTCGACCTGGCCCTCGAGGTGCTCGCGCAGCGCCACCGCCGGGGCGAGCCCTTGACCAGCCCGGAGGCGTCGCGGGCCTACCTGCGCCTGAGAATGGGCGAGCGCAAGTTCGAGGTGTTCGCCTGTGTCTTCGTCGACAACCGCCACCGGATCATTGGCTTCGAGGAGCTGTTCCAGGGCACCATCGATGGGGCATCCGTCCACCCACGGGTGGTCGTGCAAAGTGCCCTGGAGCTGAACGCCGCCGCCGTCCTATTCGCTCATAACCACCCATCCGGCGTGGCCGAGCCGAGCATGGCGGACCAGCGCATCACCGAAAGGTTGAAAAGCGCCCTGGCCCTGATCGACGTGCGGGTCTTGGACCACTTCATTGTCACCGCCGAGGACAGCATTTCGTTCGCCGAACGAAGCCTGCTCTGAGGCATCTTCCACCCCCGGCCGGGAAGCACTTCCCGGCGGGGCGGTGCTTTTCCGGCACAATCCTGCAGGAGAAACACCATGCACCATTCCACCAAGACCGATTTCGTGACCGAGCTCTTTGACGAGGTCGTCTCCAGCTACAGCCGCGCCCAAGCCCTGGAAGACGGTGTCCTCGTCGACGCCGGTGCCATGGCGCAGGAGGCCGGCTTCAAGTGGCCGGTGGCGATTACCGCCGCGGCCTGGTCCGATTGTGTGGCCTGGAGCGATGCGGACAGCGAGCTTCAGGTCCACCAGGACCAGTCAGGTCGCCTGTGGGACGTCCTGTTCATGGCCCAGCATGCCATTCGGGGCAACCGCAGCGGCGGTGATAGGCTGCGATTTCAGCTCTACCGCGTGCCGCGGGACGGCAAATCGACCGAAGCCCGTGTTACCACATTGAAGCTCATCGTCGGCCCCGGAGATCACGGCGAGCCCGTGATCACCATCCTCCTGCCCGACGAGGACTGACCGAGCCGGATCACCGGCACCTTCCCCTGGCCGCTTGGGTGAAAGCGGCTTCTACCCCGCGATCCGCCCTCCCGGACTTTGCAGCAAGCAGCTTTCGGTTATGCTTGGGCTCTTGGTCGAGAATCCTGCTCGCCAAGATTTGCCCCAATCCTGAGGCGTGACATCGTATGGCCATCACCCGTTCACATGCCTTGAGAATGCTAACCGAACACAAGATCGAGCTGATGCGTCGGTTCGGCGTGACCGATCTTGCCCTTTTTGGGTCGACCGCCCGGGATGCGGCCGGTGAAGGCAGTGACGTAGATGTTCTGGTCGCGTTCGATGGTCCTGCCACCTCGGAGCGCTACTTCGGCGTCCAGTTCTATCTGGAGGACTTGCTGGACTGTCCGGTCGATCTTGTCACCGACAGGGCGCTGCGCTCAGAGCTGCGGCCCTACGTGGAACGAGAGGCCGTTCATGTCTGAGCGGGCATGGCGTTTCTACATCGATGACATGATCGACTTCGGCGAGCACGTCCTGGCCTATTCCCAAGGTCTGGATCAGGCCGGCCTCGTCGCCGACCGGCTCCACTACGATGCCACGATCCGCAACCTGGAACTGATCGGGGAGGCGGCGACCCACGTCCCAGAAGCGGTGCGCGAGGCAAAAAAGGATATCCCGTGGCGGATGATCATTGCGACGCGAAACAGGCTCATCCACGGCTACTTGGGCATCGACAACGACACCCTGTGGAGCATCATCCAAGAAGATATCCCGGCGCTGCTACCGAAGCTACGTGCATTACGGGACGTAAGACCGACAAATGAACAAACGGAGCACAACACCGACCCCGAATGATATCGATCCGCCCGGCGACGCACCCGGCGGCGAGGCAACCGGTGAGCGCGCGGTCATGGATGTATCGGATTTCGAGAGGGCCGAGGAGGAGCGAGCGTTCATGCGCGCAGTCGTCGAGGGTTTGGCAGATCTGGAGGAGGGGAGGGAGGTTTCCCTCGCCGAGGCGAGGGCTCGCGTCTCTCGGTAACGCCACAAGATCTCGTGGATTGATCCCCGCTGCCAATGCTGCCTGCGTGGCGCGGTCGAAGGATCGCGTCCGGCGTATCTGCACGGGGACTACACCGATACGGTGCCGACACCCATCTGACCGAGCAGCGTTCTCAGCCGCTCATCCATCGTCAAGACAGCGCACCCGGTGCGCCTCGCCAGTACCGCATAGAGCAGATCGTAGACCGGGTGCTTGAAGCGAACCGCTTCGGTGAGGGCCTCTGTCGTGAGCTCCCAATCGGGCGTGAAGGCATCGATCAGGTTGATCGACTCCTCGAGCCGCTCAAGGGCCGTCTCTGCATCCAGGTTGCCGGCCTTGACGTATTTCCACAGGGCGTTGGCCACCTCGCTCGTGTAGAGGCTCGGCGCGGCCACGACCGTCGCCATCGCGACGGACTCCAGCAGCCGGTCGGCCCCCTCGGCGCGCATCACCATCCGCACGGCGGCCGAGGCGTTCAGGACCAGGCGCATCCGTCAGCGCTCCCGGTCCTCGCGGACCAACTCTTCGGGTGAAGGCATCAGCGGCACCTCCGGCTTCTGCAGGCTCGCGCGAATACGCGCGATCACGGCCCTGCGACGCTCGCCGGCGGTGAGCGCCGGGATGCGCCGCAGCTCCACCACCGCCTGTTGCGCCAGGCTGCGGTGTTCCTGCCGGGCACGAAAGGCGAGGGCTTGGTAGAGGTCATCGGGCAAGTCGCGAATCTGTAGGGAAGGCATCTCAGAAACCCCGATCAACTCATCAAAATGCATGCATTGTGATGATACGCGTTCATCAAGCACATCGCCATACCGGTGGGAGTACCGGGTATGCGGCTCTTCCCCACGCATCGTCGCCAAAGGCGGCTGTCCACCGAGTCCCCAGGCCTTGCCCGCCACGGCGAATCGAGCCCTCTCGAGCTCGCGCAGCCAAGGGCGGGGCCGCCTCAGCGGCGCCTGTGGACCCCGGTGGGCAGGTGACACCGTCCCGAAGGCACGAGGCAGCCATCCAATTCTGCGGGTCGCGTGCCAGGCCGGTGGCCTGGCGGGCGGACTGCTGTGCTCGAATCCGCCATCGTCACTAGCGGCGAAGCGGGGTAGTGACGATGGCGGCAGCTCCGCAAACCGTGGCGTTTACGGAAAGACTTTCCGGGTGACGGGCGCGTGATGCGTTCCTAGACTGCGGACATCCGGGCGTATGTCTGCGACGATTTCATCCGTGGCCACTGCGGCTCAGTGGCAAAAGGGCGGCCCGTCCTTGGCGCAAGCCGAACGGGGTACCCACGCAGGGGTCAATCTGCAACCAAGGCATCGCGGACCGCGCGACGATGCCGCGACCCTCGGGTCGCCGGTCCTCCTTCCACACCGCCGTGCGCAACGCCGGCACTTCTTCGCGGGCCCTGCCCGTTTTTCCGCAAGCCAACCATCGGAGACGCCTCTGGCGTCGCTCGATCGAGGCATCTCTTTCCACCCACGCGGATCGCAATCCGCACAACTCAAACGGAGGTCAACACCTGCATCGACATCAGCCCGAGAAGGGCACGTTGGTCCGCGTCGGACCCATCCCAACAGGGAGAACCGACGTTGCCTGCAACCAGGCACTTTCAGGTTGAACGGGAGTGGTGTCCCGCGACCCGCGCCGCGCAAGCGGATTCGGCAGGCTGCGGCCTGACCGGATGGTCAGAAACACTTACCAGAGCGAAAGAACACCGTGCGCGACCTGAACCACCAATTGAAACAGCTGTGCCGGCGCAACCGCGACGGCAGCCACGCCACCCAGCGTGACCGCGAGCGCGTTCTCACCCTGATTGCCGATCAGCTCCACGCCCTGGGGTTTCGGGGGATGAACAGCCGTTCACTGAAGCCGAAACACGTCGAGGCCCTGCTCAAACACTGGCGAGCAGGGGATCTGTCGGTCGGGACCATCAAGAACCGTATGGCGGCGCTGCGCTGGTGGGCGCAGAAGGTAGACCGGCAGAACGTCATCGCCCGGTCCAACGACCACTACGGCATCCCCGAGCGGAGCTTCGTGAGCAACGGCTCGAAGGCAAAGACCATCGGTGAAACGGATCTGGAGAAGGTCCGCGATCCGCACGTGCGAATGAGCCTCGAGCTGCAGTCCGCCTTTGGCCTGCGCCGGGAGGAGGCGATCAAGTTCGCCCCGAGCTATGCCGACAAGGGAGATCATCTCCTGCTCAAGCCATCCTGGACCAAGGGCGGCAAGGCGCGGACGATCCCGGTGCGGACAGAGGCGCAGCGCGACGTTCTGGACCGAGCCCACCGCCTCGCCGGGAGCGGGTCCCTCATCCCGAGCGATCGCAACTACCGTCAGCAACTGCGCGTCTACGAGCGCCACACCGTCAATGCCGGACTCTCCAAGCTCCACGGGCTGCGTCACCAATACGCGCAGACCCGCTACCAGGCGCTGACCGGGTGGAAGGCCCCGGCCGCGGGCGGTCCGCCGACGAGAACGCTCGATACCGCGCAGCGGGCTGCAGATCGAGAGGCACGACTCGTCATCAGCCGCGAGCTCGGGCACGAGCGCGAGCAGATCACGTTGGTCTACGTCGGCCGGTAGACCGCCGTCGACAGCGCGTTAGCGCGGGAGTCGCCGATTCAGACCCCGTTGAATGGTTCCCCGACCGAACCTGTCGCGGATGGCGTCCAGTGTTGCGTCGAGACGCTCCTGTTCCGGGTGGGGTTCGGGTGTGCTCGTCGTCGAACAGATCCTGCTGCACCCCCAGCTGTGCCTCGTTCCAGCCGGAGATCCCCACCCCGATCAGGCGCACCGGCCGGTCTGCCCAAGATTCGGTTTGGAAGAGCGCCCAGGCGACGCGAAGAATCTCAATGTCGTTCGCGGTCGGCTCCTTGAGCGTACGGGAGCGGGTATGGGTCTCGAAGGGGCGGAAGCGGATCTTCAGGGTGACCACCAGGCCTTTGCGCTGCTCGTGGCGCGCCAGATAGCCGACCTCTTGTGCCGCCCAGCGCAGGGTATCTTTGAGGACCTCAGGATCGGTGACGTCCTCACCGAAGGTAGTCTCCTTGGAGATCGATTTGCGCTCCGAGGCGGGGTAGACCTGATCGTCGGCAATCCCCCGGGCCTGGAGATGGACCTGCGTACCCGCCGTTGCGCCGAGGTGGCGGCGCAGCTCCTCCAGGGATAGGCGGCGTACGTCGCCGACCGTCTTCAGGCCCAGACGCTCCAGCCGCGGCGCCGTCTTGGCGCCGACCCCGCGCAGGACCGCGAGCGGCATCGGATCGAGAAAGTCGCTGACTCTCTCCGGGAGCACCACCGTCAAGCCATCGGGCTTGTCGGCGTCCGAGGCGAGCTTGGCGATGAGCCGGTTGGGACCGATGCCGACCGAAGCGGTGAGGTCGACGGCCTCGCGGATCCTTTCCTTGGTTTGCCGCCCGATCACTTCAGGCGGGCCAACCAGCCGCTCCAGGCCGGTGACATCCAGATAGGCCTCGTCGATGGAGACCTTCTCGACCACGGGCGAGATGGTCTCCAACACGGCCATGATCTGCCGCGAGGCGCGCGCATAGCGGTCCATGCTCGGGCGGACGTAGATGGTGTCCGGCGGCAGCCGCCGCGCCGCCTCGGAGATGGGCATGGCCGAGTGCACGCCGTAGCGGCGCGCCTCGTAGGAGCAGGTGGCCACCACGCCGCGTCGGCCTGGCTCGGCGCCGACCACCAGCGGCCGCCCGCGCCACTCGGGATGGTCGCGCTGCTCGACGGCGGCGAAGAAGGCGTCGAGGTCGACGTGCATGACGAGGCGGGACATGGCGCGGTAATACCTCAGCCCTTGACCTTTGCAGAAGAGTGATCTCGAACACCCGTGGCTTTCCCGAAAGCGCTCCGGGTGAGAGCATGCATGAATCTACCACGCAAGCCACAGAAAGCCTTGTCCGTCGATCGATCCTATCACCCCGGCTTACATGGCGTTACTGCAATCGGGCGCGTTCGCGGCGCGGGTCAGAGGAAGCCCTCGGGCATCTCGCCGACTGCGACCTCTGCCCCGCTACTGCCGGGTGGACCGGCGAGCTTCCGTCAAGGGCGCCCTGTGCCACACTGGCGCTCAAGCCGTGGTGCACAGCTACGGACCGCACCACGGCGAGGAGGACCCGCTGCGCGGAACCCGCGGCTCCGGAACCATCTTCTTCGCCTGGTGCAACCTGCGCTGCGTCTACTGCCAGAACTGGGACATCAGCCAGAAGGGAATCGGCCGCGAGGTGAGCGCGCAGGAGCTCGCCGGGATGATGCTGGAGCTGCAGGCCATGGGCTGCCACAACATCAACCTGGTCAGCCCCAGCCACGTGGTCGCCCAGGTCATCGCCGCGGTGGCGATCGCCGCGGAGAAGGGTCTGCGCCTGCCGCTGGTCTACAACACCGGCGGCTACGACAGCCCGGAGGCCCTGAGGCTGCTCGAGGGTATCGTCGACATCTACATGCCGGACATGAAGTACGCCGACCCCGAGAACGCCCGCCATTACTCGCGGGCGCGGGACTACGTCGACAGTCAACCGGGCGGCCGTCAAGGAGATGCACCGCCAGGTCGGGGACCTGGTGCTGGACGAGAACGGTATCGCTCGGCGGGGGCTCCTGGTGCGGCACCTGGTCCTCCCCGGAGATCTGGCCGGCACCGCCGAACTGGCCAGCTTTCTCGCCCGGCAGGTCTCGGCCGATACCTATGTCAACTTGATGGATCAGTATCACCCCTGCTACCGGGCGGACCGCTATCCGCCGCTGGACCGCTCGCTCTCAACCGAAGAGTACGCGCTGGCCCTCGACGAGGCCCGGCGCGCCGCTCTGCACCGCTTCGACCGGCCGCGGCGCTGGTGAGAAAAGGAGAAGGAGAAAGGCGATGATCGAGTGGCTCATTCTGCCGGCCCTGATCCTGGTCGTCGTCCTCGCCATCGTCACCGCCAGACCCAAGCACGGCGGGCATAACGGAGAAGACGACGACCCGGAGAGCTGATCCCGGTCTAGTATAGAAATCAGAGTGCTTGATGGCCGCTGACCGGTCCAGTGGAAAAGAATCGGCGCGTGAAACGCCAAGGTCAGCCGTCAGCGCGTTAACCGATTGGACCCAGAACGCTGAGCGGGTGGAGAGACCAACCCATGTCCCTGAACAGAAGGACCTTCCTCAAACAGGCGACGGTAACGGCCGCAGCGTTCGGGGCGGCGCGCCTCACTCCCGCGATCGCCACACCGAATTCGCCTGACCATGCCGACCTCCTGCGTCTGCTGATCGAGACTGACCGGGACCAACTGCTCGAGGCGTTGGTGGCGCGAATCCGCGGCGGGCTCGATTACCCGACCCTGCTGGGCGCGGTCGCCGAGGCCTCGGTCCGCCAGGTGAGTCCCTATCCTCATGTCGGCTTCAAGTATCACGCGTTCATGGTCCTCCAGGCCGTGCACCGCACAACACTCCTTGGGCGCCCAGAGGACCGCTGGCTCCCGGTCCTGTGGGCGGCGGACGTCTTCAAGGGCTCCCAGGCCGCGGAGCAAAGATCGGGGAGTTGGTCCCTTGGGCCCCTGCGCGAGCGGCTCGTCCCGCCGGCCCACAAGGCCGAGGGTGCGTTCCGGGATGCCATGGAACGCTGGGATCCGGAAGCGGCCGACGCAGCCGTGGTCGGCCTGGCTCGCTCGCTGCCGCGGGAACGGCTCTTCGCCCTGCTGTTCCACTATGGTGCGCGCGATTTTCGCGCCATCGGACACAAGGCGATCACCGTCGCCAACTGCCACCGGCTGCTGGGCGTCGTCGCCCCGGCGCACACCGAGTCCATGCTGCGCTCGCTGGTCCTCGCCCTTCTGAACCACCGAGGCGAGCCGAACCCGGCGGACAGCGACCTGGTTCCGGATCGTCCCTGGCGCCGCAATCTTGTGCTGGCGACTCGAGTGAGCGTGGACAGGGAATCGAACGGCGAAGGCGACAACGGCGCGGTCGCCGAAACCCTCGAGGTCCTGCGGGAAGGCTCGGACGAAGACGCGAGCCGTGCCGTGGACGCGGCAACCAGGCGTGGCGTCCCCGATGGGCGGCTTTGGACCGGAATCTTTCTGGCCGCGGGGGACCTGATGCTCAAGCAGTCCGGGATCATCTCGGTGCACGCGAACACCAGCGTCAACGCACTCCACTACGCCTATCGCTACCAAGACGATCCCCGAGCGCGCCGGTTGTTACTGCTGCAGGCGGCGGCCTTTCTGCCCCTGTTCCGCGACTTGCTCGGCGGCGAGCGCCGCCACCTGCGGATCGACACCCTCGAGGCACGGGATCGAGAAGCAGACGCCGGCAGCACCCTGGAAGACATCTTCGCGACCGTCAGTCACGACCGGGTGGATGCAGCTCGCAAGAGCCTCGGCTACCTGGCCGCGGGCGGAGCCGAGCCGCCGTTCCAGCGCCTCGCCCGACGGTACGTGGTCGAACGAAACACCGGCTACCACGACTACAAATTCGCCGAGGCCGCCTTCGAGAATGCGGCGTCGATGGAATCGCCCTGGCGGGAACGCTATCTCGCCGCTGCGGTGCTCTATTTGAACGGCTCGGCCGACAAGGCAAATGAAACGGTTCGGCGAGCCCGGTTAATGCTCGGTTGACGACACGGGGCAGCGGGCCCAAAAGCGGGGCGCGCTTACCGACGCATCACGGTAATCAGTTCCAGGCCAGATCGGAGCGGGTTTGCCAATAGGCGTCCGGCGCTTCGGCCAGCCGATGGATCTCGGATTCCGCTTGCGCGTCCCAGGTGACGTCCAGCGACCGGAGGTTGGCGTCGAGTTGGGCCAGGGTCGCGGCACCGCTGAGGACTACATCCGCCCAGGGCCGGGCCAGGGCGGCCGCCAAGGCCGCGGCGTCCAGGGATACGTCCAATCGCGCGGTCAGGTCAGCCAAGATGCGACGTCGGGCGGCGAACCGGGGATCGCGGTTGCGGTCGGTCAGGCGGCCATTGGCGAGGGCCTCCTTGACGATGACGCCGACACCCTCTGCATGCGCTGCCTCCAAGGCGCGAGCCGCGGAGGGCTCGAGCAGGTTCCAGGTAGCCTGCACGGCATCGAACAGCCGTTCGCCGTCGACCTCCACCGCCATCGCCCGTTCCAGCACCTCCGCCTGCTGGGGTCCGCTCAGCGTGAGCCCGATCAGGACACCTCCCCGCTTGAATCGGGCAAGCTCGCGATGCACCTCGCCGTTCTCCAGCACGCCGCTGTCGAAGGTGGCCGAATGGATCTGGTAGAGATCGAGATGATCACCCAGATTCTCCCGGCTTTCCCGCCATTGCCTTTGAAGCACCGCGAGGGAGTGGTCCTTGATCTCGTGATGGGCCGCCTGAACGCGCCAGTCTGCGGTGTACCGATAGCCCCATTTCGAGGCGACCACGGCATCGCCCTCGGGGATCTCGCGCCGGCGCAGCCATGCGCCAAGGAAGGCCTCGCCGCGGCCGTAGGATCGGGCCGCGTCGAAGTAGCGTACGCCGGCGTCCCAGGCCGCATCGAGCACCGCGAAGGCGCGCCGCTCCATGTCCTGGACGGTCCGCCCGTCCCGGTAGTCGTCCCCGTGGCCGAGGTTGATATAGCCTGGTCGCCCGAGCGCCGCCATGCCAACGCCGAGCGGGGTTACCCGCAATCGGCCGCCGGCAGAGGAACGCAGCGATCCTGAAAGTCGTGATTGCATAAGGGATGCCTTCCGGTTTCAATCGGGGCCTGTCCAGGCCTCGGATCATTCTACAGGCGCTATCCGCGCCGATCCTCGCGCGTGCGACCGCAGGAGACCTCAGATGATGATCCGGGACGTCAGACCGGAAGACACCGAGTCCTGGCTCGTCATGCGCATGGCGTTGTGGCCCGAGACCGATGAACCACAGCACCGCAGGGAACTGGCCATGATGCTGTCCGACGAGGAACGGTTCGCGGTCCTCGTCTGCCAGGACCCGCACGGGGACTTGGTCGGTTTCGCTGAGGTGTCGCTGCGGGTCTGGGCCGAGGGCTGCGAGTCCTCCCCCGTGGGCTACCTCGAAGGCTGGTACGTCAGCGAACCAGCCCGACGGCAGGGCATTGGCGGTAAGCTCGTCGCCGCTGCGGAGGACTGGGCGCGCTCGCGCGGCTGCACCGAGATGGCGTCGGACACGGACCTCGTCAATCGCGTCAGCGAGACCGCCCACCTGCGCCTCGGCTATCAAGTTGCCGCCAGGGTCACCGCGTTCCGAAAGCGGCTGACATGACCGCGATACTCCTGACGGCACTCCTCCTGCTCGCCTCGGTGGTCGCCTGTCACGCGATCGCCAGACGCCGTGGGAGCAACCCGGTCTTTCGGGGCCTGATGGGGCTGCTGTTCGGTGGCTCAGGGGGAGTCTGATTTGTTGGCCATCCTGGCCAAAAATCAATCGCATCCTACCATTGCGGTAACCTCTGATTCGATCAGGGGTTACCGAGCGATCCCCTTCGCCCTCCCTGCAAGGCTAACGCGCCGCGAAGAGACCCTGGCTCAGGTGCCGCTGATCGGCTCGGATGCCAGGCGGTTAGTCGAAGCTCCCGCCTCGGAGATCCGGACTCGCTGACTCAGCGACTCATACATCGCGCTTGTTCATCAACCCTTTGATTGTGGCGACGGCCCTGTCCTGCAGAGACTTGGCCCAGGCCGGCTGGGGCAGGTTCCAGCCGATCAGGATGCCGACGCAGATCCAGAAGAGTGTTGACCACATGGCTGCCTCCGTGACGTATCGATGTCGATAGCGATCGCGCGATGATGGCTCAGAGGGAGTCTGCTTCGCATCTCGGTTTCATGAACGAACCGGGGGGAGGCGACGTACGGGCAGGGCGCCTTCGTTGGCCGGGGTGTTTTTCCGGACGTGAGCGCGATGGCTTGACAAATATCTCACGTAGACGTGAGATATAGGCCCCTTGCCAATAACGGAGGAATCCCGATGTCCAGTGACGTCATGCTGCATATCAAGCAGACCCTGAGCGCGGAGCAGCGCCGATCGCTGCTGGAGCACCTCGAGGACCGACTGCACGTCGGGGGCGATGTCCATGCGTCCGGTAAACCCCACCCGCTGTTCCTTCCCGTCGATCCCGCCAAGGCCTCGCCGCACAGGGTCCTTGCCGCCGTGCGCGAGCGCGGCTACGACGCCCGTCTGGTCGATCTGTGACTCGGAAGATCGGCGCCATCGCCGAGCGCCTCGAAACCACGGTGCGGACCCTGCGCTTCTACGAGGAGCGGGGGCTGGTGCACCCGCGCCGCACCCCGGGCGGGACGCGGGTCTACGATGCGGAGGACGAGCAGCGCTTCGCCGCCCTGTTGGCCCTCGCCCGCCTCGGCTTCTCGTTGGAGGCGCTCGCGGATCTGGCGGGGATTCGACCGGCCAGCCGCACTGGCGACGAGGCGAGCCATAGGGTGGGGGAGAAGCTGCAGTCCATGGATGTGGAGCTCGAGGAACGCGCTCGGGCCATCGAGCGGCAGCGGGCTGATATCAAGCGGGCTCGGGTATTTGTTCGGGGCTGTCACGGCTGCCGGCAACCGCCGGTGCGCGCCGTCTGCGACGCCTGCGAGATCAGCAGGGGATTCGGTGACGTCGGCGTCCTGCGGGTGGTCTGGGATGAGCCGGCACGCGACTGAAGTGCGGGTGCCCTGTCTCTACCGGCGCACCTGGCAGGACGGCTTCGGCGCCAGGGGCTGGAAGCTTGCCGGCACGGCCAACGACCCGGAGGTCATCGCCTCCACCGCGGCGACCGGGGAGCGGATCCCGACCTCGGTCTTCGTGCACGACATCCTCGATCATTTTCTCTGCGGGCTGGGGCCGAGCGGACACCGCAACGAGGCCGTGGCGCTGCTGCAGCTGGCGGCGCGCACCGGCGCGGACCCGACGCCGGATTTTGCCCAGATGGTGGACGAGGACCTGTTGCAGGGACGGGTCCTCGGTGAGACCTTTCGGCAGTTCCTGCCGCCGGAGCTGACAAAGACACTGCCCGCCGGGATCCGCGACGGAAAAGCGATTGTCGAACGGCTGCAGGCGCAGTTGGGACCAGAGGTTTTACGGAAACGGCTGATCGCTTGGTTCTTCGAGCTCGGCAGGGCAGGTACTTCGAAGGCGCGGGATCACTATGCGTCGCAGGGCCTAGACTTTGCCCGTCGCGGACCGCTTGGACTTGCGCTTCAGGGATTGCTGGAGCAGGCGGACACCCGGGTGCGAGAAACCAACCTGGAGACGGCCGCCGGGGAGATCTGGATAACGCCCCGGTATTGCGGTTTCGAGATCCTTGGATCGCAGCGGTGGTCGCGCGAGACGGCGTACTGATTAGATGCGGCGGTACCCTTTGTACAAACTTCTGGCCCTGGAATGACGGTCAACGTGAGCTACTCGACCCGAACCTTCATCCTCGGACCGGACGACACCCTGTACCGGCTGGCGAGCGCGAAGTTCTCCCGCATGGTCGATGACCCGGAGAGCCATCGCCTGGAGCGCTTCGCCGGCCAGCGCGTGCGTATGGCCGAGGCCATCGTGGAGGTTCGTGATCGGGCACCCGTTGCGGTCGTTCGGCTCATCTACGAGATGCTCGGATTCGATGCGGAAGGGCGGTTGGACCGCGCCGCGTTCATTCGCCAGAACGCGGCGCTGGCGGAGTTGGTCATGAGTCCCGTGCTACCTCGATTGGAGGCAGAAGAGACGGCAGTGGTCGACGCCGGCAGCCGCTTCGTCGCCCGCGGCGGGTCTTGGCAGCCGACGCCGAAGCAGGAACGGGAGATCCTGCGCGCCGCGCTCGATGAGACGCCGTGCAAGCGGCTGTAGGCTCGCCGATGATCAGGTGCTACCTTCGCGGTCGCGATCACTTGTCCGCCCGCGACGGAAAACTGCTCATGGCCGGGACCGGCCGTCGGCCCGCGGCCGGGCGCTTTCCAGAGCGGCTCGGCCCGAAGCGGAGAAACATGCCGGCACACGTGCCAGCCAAGCGCGTCATCGGCCTTGGGGCAGCGATCCTCTTCTACTGTAGCCAGGCTCCCGGCTCCGAGGACATCCAGGTCCACTGCCAGGGGCAGGGACCGTCCCTGTACCTGATCGGCGGCGGGCCGGCATTCACCACCTGGAACCTGCAGCCGATCCAGGACCGATTGAGCGACGGCTATCGAGTCTGCCGGTGGGACATGCGTGGCGTCGGCGACAACGCGGGCTTACCGGTGAAGCCCGGCGTGTCCGCACTCGCGCAGTGGCTCGACGACATGAACGACGTCCTGCCACCGGCGCCGGTGACGCTGTGGGGACACTCCTGGGGCGCATTGCAGGTGCTGCTGTTCGCCAGGCAATACCCCGAACGAGTCTCCAGCCTGATCCTGAGCAACCCGGTCGATCCCGCTTTGCGCAGCCTGGAGCACATCGAGCGGAAGCGTTTCGTCCACCCCGAGAACCACAGCAGGCTGGCCCTTGAGGACATGGGGACACCGGCGGAGGATCTGCACAATCTGCGCAGCAAGGTCGCCAGCTACTTCGTCGATGCCGAGCAGGGCTGGGCCTATGCGTCCGGGTTCACGCGAGCGCGACGCCAACAACCGCCTCAACGTCCGCATCTGGGACGACTACCGGCAGACCCCGCTCTCCGAGTCGGACGTCCGCCGACTGGCGGACAAGATCAGCGGCCTGATCTATTGCCGCGACGATGTGCTGCAGCCCGAATCCCTCGCCGAGTACCGTCGCCTCTTGGCACGAGAGAAGCATCACGTCCTGGACGGATGCGCCCACTTCCCGTGGGAGGAGAGTCCGCAAGCCTACTACGCCGTCCTGGAGCGTCTGCTCCGGGACCGGTAGGGCTCGGCGGCGCGAGTTGTGCCTTCGAGCGGGCGCGAGGCGCTGTGCCGGCAGGCTTCCGAATCACGCTCGATGCTACTCAGGGATTGGGAGCTACACGGGTGAAGACATTCTCCCAGGTCTTGAAGGTGCTCCAATCGGCTTCCCCCGCCGGCATTAAGGACAGGCCGCCGGATTGGCTGAAACTCGGTGCCCGCGCTCGCCGGCCCGCCAGGTCATCCGGCTCTCGTAGCGTTGCCGATGTCCCGGTTTCGCCGTGACGTAGCTGAAGCGGCACTCGGACGGCACGCAGTAGCCATCACCCAGATCTTCGAACCGTTCCGATCCGTCGGGCCGCTTGTAGACATCCAAGGCGACGCGCCCCGCCTCGTTCGCCTTGCCTTGTTCGGGCCGGGCGACCAGCCACATGTCGTTCGCGATGGTGCGGGTGACGGGACCATCGCCGGTCTCCGGCTGAGCCGAACCTGGATGCGCAACTGCAGCTCGGCGATATTCCCATCCTTAGAGATGCGCAGCTGCACGTCCTGCGGGATGTCGCGCCACTCACCGTCGCCGACCTTCTCCTTCGCCACGCTGCCGCGGCTCTCGTACAGGCCCTCGAAGGGGAGGGGAAAGGCATCGTTCGCGCGCGCACTCCCAGCGAACGCGACGAGACAGAGAACGATACGGATGATCAAGGGCATCCTCCAAGGTTTCGGACTTCCGCTGGCTCGGTGCTCAAGGCGCAGTTTCGACCTCCGTTCAACAGGAGTCGCTGCCGCGACTTCGAGCAAGACAACGGGACGGGCGGCGCTCCGTCCCAAAGCGCGCGAAACGGGCCGCCGGTCCAGGTGTCACCCCGATCCACTATACTGGGTCCCCAGATGCGAAGCCTGGGACACCGATGGGACACCTGCTGAGCACCAAATCGTCGCTGGTGCCCTTGATCGACCGCCTGAACCGCTATCCGATCGGGTTGGTGGACAACGCCAAGCTGCGCGAGATCCTCGACCTGCTGTTCGACGAGCGCGAGGCCTTCGTCGCCTCCCGCTTCCCGCTGATGGAGGCCACCCTCGAGGAGCTCTGCGAGGCGACCGGCATCCCCGCGGCCGAGCTCGACGCCATCCTCGAGTCCATGGCCAACAAGGGCCTGGTCATGGACCTGCCCTACGCCGGGACCACCTACTATCTGCTGATGCCGGGGCTGATCGGGTTCATGGAGTTCACCTTCATGCGCCAGCGCGGCGACCTGCCGGTGGAGCGGCTCGCGCGCCTCATGACCGAGTATCTGCACGAGCAGGGACGCGAGGGCCAGGCCGGCGAGTTCTTCGGCAGCCGGACCCAGATCGCCCGTGCCCTGGTCTACGACGAGCACATCCCGGTCAGCTCGCGGATCACGCCCTACGAGGACGCGCGCCGGATCATCCGCGACAGCGCCTACCGGGCGGTGACCCTGTGCTACTGCCGGCACAAGAAGGCGCATCTGGGGCAGGCCTGCAGAAAGGGCGCCCCGGTGGAGGGCATCTGCATGGTCCTCGGCGAGGGCGCGCGTTTCCTGGTGCGCCGCGGCTTCGCCGAGGAGCGCACGCGTGGAGCAGATGCTCGAGACCCTGGACTACGCGCGCTCCCTGGGTCTCACCCATGTCACCGACAACGTCCGCGAGCAGCCCTCGTTCCTGTGCAACTGCTGCCGCTGCTGCTGCGAGCTGATGGCCGGGGTGCAGAGCGGCTTCCACGACGGCCTGGCCAAGACCCCCTTCATCGCCAAGTCGACCCCGAGCGCTGCGACTACTGCGGTGAGTGCCTGCGGGCCTGCAACGTCAAGTGCATCGGGCTGGCTTCGGACGCCCGCGGCCGGGCAGGGCGCGGAGCCGGGAACCGGCCAGACGCTATGCCGAGATCGAATCCGATGTCTGTCTCGGCTGCGGGGTCTGCGTCCCCGCCTGCGAGCGCGGCGCCATCTCCCTGGTGAAGCGCCGCGGCTATCGTCGGCCCCCGCGCAGCCCGGTCGGCCTCTTCGCCCGGATGCTGTGGGAGAAGGGCCGGCTCGTGCCCTTCATCGCCGAGGGTCTGCGGCGACGCTGGCGCCTGCCGCCGCTGCGCCGATAGCCGTTTGGCCTCTACGCAGTTGCTTGCCGTGGCGGTCTCCCCGATCCTCGAAAGGCTCAACGCCGTCATACGCGAGATCGACAGCAGCGGCCACGCGAATCCGACGCGGTTGACGGTACTGAAAAAGTGGTTCGAGCAAACGGGGCGGTTGCCGGCATTCGGGCTCTGGATCGCTGCGCGCGCTGCTTCTCGCGCCGGCACGCCCGATGGGGCGGCAGGGGAGCTGAGCGAAGAGGCGCGCGGGCTACTGACGGGTTGGCTGAGGGAGGAGGCCAGCCCGCCGCGAGCCGATGCGGTCCGCCTGCGTGTGCGCCTGCGAGCATTCCAGGACACGTACCAGCGGCAGAAGTGGGGATCCGTCCGCGTGATCAAGGACAGGAATCTTCTCCTGGTGGAAGAGGGACTCGGACTCTATCTGGCCGATCCCCCGTCGCCTTCCCAAGGGTACCGATTGGCGGTGACCTATTGCCAGCACTACGATCCTCGCTACGGCCAAGACCTGAACGGACCCTCACGCGTCAGGCTCGAGGAAATCTGCAGCTTCATCAGAGACCATGAGGCGCAAGAAGGTGGGAACCCGCCGAATCCGCGCTCTTCGAAGAAGAAGCTTTAAGCTGGGCAGACCTCGCCTCCTTGCGTCCCTCTCAGCGATCGAACGCTTGTCGCTGCTCCACGCGACGTGGTGGGTTGGTAACTGGGAACGGCAGGAAGAC
>CAVTOR010000025.1:0-35837 GCA_963736235.1 uncultured Gammaproteobacteria bacterium | reverse complement strand
TGTTATGTTAGCGCTTAACGGTTCAGTATTGCTACCTTGCTGCCGCTGTGCGCGGCCCTCGCCGTGGCCGCCACATCAGCCGAACTAATGGCTAGCGGCGGTTTCTACGTCTTCTCCGGGCGCTTCGCGGACCTCAGCCTGGCGGAGTTCGGACTACGCCTGACGAACTATTTTCCGACCAGCCTGCAGGCCCTGGCCTTGTATGTCTCGCTCGCAGCGGTCGTCCACGTCGCCTTCGCCTGCAGCCGCTCGGGTTCGGGCAGGGACAGACTTTCCGCCGGCTGAGAAAAGTCAGCTCAAGGTTTCGGCGGAGTGCGCTCATCGTCGCGCATCGTTTCTCGTTTCGGCTTTGCCGTAACGATAGCGAGGATCACGATCAGCACCAGGATCGGCAGTAGCAGCCATTCGAACATTTCTCTGGGCTCCGTTTTGTTGCGCACCACAGGAAGAGAGCTAAGGGAATCCTACATCGGCTCGGTAGCGGAAAGGGCCGTTTTGCGTTGGTTGATGCTCACAACTAACGTGCCTTTCAGGCGATAGCGGATATTACTTTACATAATATACATTATGCGCAATCTAGGTGTAGCCGCAATATAGTGATGCAGGGCAAGCGCGCATAAATCTTCAGCCGAACACGACCTTGGCACGGTAGTCATCGTTCCAAGCGGCCTTGCGACGCTTCTTTGACAGGCGCATCGACGAGGGCTCTTGTTCGAACAGGTTCATGCACAGGTGGCGGATCGAGGTCATGATCGCCGGGGCGTTGCCTTTGCGGATTCGGCTGGCGTCCTCGGCGAAGACGACATCGAGTCGCCAATGCAGGCGATTTTCCACGCCCCAATGGTCGCGCACCGCATGCGCGAAGCGTTTGGCCTCAGCACGGATGGAGTTGATGTAATAGCGTCGTTGGAGCGTCTGTGTCTCACCGATCAGGCACTGGCGTTCGACCATGCCGATGCTACGCAACCCCTGCCAAAGCTGCGTATTGGGCAGCGTTCGCAAGTCCTCCGTTACCCAGTAACGGCGCACCTCCAGGCGTCCATGATCCTGGTCCACCTCTTCGGTGTAGTCATATTCAACGCCAGCGAAGTCACCGGCCATGGCCACCGTGAAGAAGTCCTCAACGCCTTCCTGAAGTACGCTCTGGTTTCCCTTGAGCCCCAGGACGTAATCGCCGCCCTGGGCGATGATTTGCTCGGCGATGGCGCGTTGGCAGCCCATGGCATCAATCGTCACGATGCACCCCTTGAGTTCAAGGAGTTCGAGCAATTTCGGGATTGCCGTGATTTCGTTGGACTTCTCCTCCGTCGCCTCTTGGGCAAGCACCAAACGGTTCGTGCTCGCCCACGCACTGACCATATGCAGTGCCTTGCGTGAGCGCTTGCGATCATGCGAGCCACGCGCGCTCTTGCCATCGATGGCGATCACCTCGCCCTGCGTGGCTTCGCTCACTGCGCCCGTCCAACTGCGGAAGCACTGTTGAAAGCCCTTCGGCGACAATCGTGACAAGACATTGGCGATGCAGTCGTGCGACGGTACGCCGTTGGCGAACGGCGCAAACTTGCGCAGCCAGTCCAACTTCTCCTGACCAAACTCTTCGATGGCTTCCCAACCGTCCGCGCCACTGCTCACCGCGCAGAGCACCAAAATGACGATATCCATCAGTTCATGCAGCTTGTTGCGATCAATCCGTGGATCCTCAAGCGTCGAGAAATGTTCTTCAATACTTGCAGACACGAGAAACTCCTCATGTTGTTTCTCGCTATATTGCCTATCTCGCTGTCGCGCGACAATTTTAAGCGCGCTCGCCCTGTATAGTGATGTCCGGTTGCGCCGCGTACGGCACCCTCGGGGGCACGATTTTTCCGCTCCGAGGCCCCCGCCATGCGAACGCCAGACCTGCTCATGATGAGTGCTACAGAACTGGACAGGCTGACGGTTCTCGAGCGCGTCAGCGAACGACGGCTTCCCCAGGTCGACGCCGCCAAGCAGTTGGGCATCACGCCGCGGCATGTCAGCCGTCTCCTGAAGGCGTTCGAGCGTGACGGAGCTCGTGCTCTGGTGTCGAAACGACGTGGGCGCAAGAGCAACCCGCGCCTATGCGGATGCCGTGAAGAACTGGGTCATCGGACTGATCCGCGAGCACTACGCCGATTTCGGTCCGACGCTGATCGCGGAGATGCTCGCCGAGAAGCACGACGTGCATCTGTCGCGCGAGACGTTGCGGCTGTGGCTGATGGAAGGCGGCATCTGGAAGAGCCGCAAGCAGCGCGAGAAGCCAGTTCATCAACCGCGGCGCCGTCGCGACTGCCTCGGGGAGCTCGTTCAGATCGACGGATCAGAGCACTATTGGTTCGAAGACCGCGGGCAGGAATGCACGCTGTTGGTCTACATCGACGATGCCACAGGCCGATTGATGGAGCTGAACTTCATCGGATCCGAATCGACCTTCGACTACTTCCACGCAACGCGGCGGTACCTGGAGCGATATGGCAAGCCGGTGGCGTTCTACAGCGACAAGCACTCGGTGTTCCGGGTCAATCAGACCGGCGGCGACGGCCTCGCCCTGGACGCCGCCAACGCCTTTCTCCCGGGCCTCATGGCGCGGTTCAGTGCCAAGTTCGCCAAGACGGCGGCCAGCGACAAGGATCTTCGCCGGCCGCTCACGGACCTCGACGACCTGGAGGAGATCCTGGAGCTGGCAGGAGGAGCGCACGGTCTCCAACAGCCTGACCGTGCAGTACGATCGCGTCGTCTATCTGATCGAGCCCAACGAAACAACCACGGGGCTCAGACGCAAGAAGGTTCGCGTCCACGACTATCCCGACGGGACCGTCGCCATCAAGTACGAGGGCGTGGTTCTGCCCTACTCCGTCTTCGACAAGGTCCGCCAGGTCAAGCAGGAGGACATTGTCTCGAACAAACGCCTGGGCGCCTTGCTCAAGCACGTCCAGGAGCAGCAACAGAAACAGGCCGTCGAACGCAGTCAGAAAGCACCGATGCGACGGGGCCAGTGGAGGATCGCGGCGGAGCGCTTCCGCGACGTCAATCCCGCTGTTCTGTGAGCGGTCCGGCTAGGGATTGGCTGCGCTCAACTCCTCGCGGAGCACGCGGCGCAGCATGCTCTCCAGATCAGCGCCGCTCTGGCGCTCGATGTGCTCGCGCAGGGCCTCGTTGATCAGGGTTTGGTAGTTCCCCCCGCCTTTGACTCGGCTACGGAACCACTCGATGATGTCGGGATCGAGTCGGATAGTGATCCGCTCCTTGGCCGTTTTCGCGATGGCGCCGCGCTTGCCCCCGGTGAAATCGTACTCGTCGCGCATGGTTCACCTTTGCTCGTAGTGTCGGCGCTCGGCCGCCGTGGCCTGCCGCGCCGAGATGATGTGGATGGTGAGCTCGTCGGGCTGGGTGTAGACGACCACCAACACGCGCCCGAAGGCGTCGAGACCAACCGCGACGAAGCGCTGCTCGGCATGGTGGTCGGGATCGGCCAGGGTGCAGGCCAGGTCGTCGTAGAAGACCTCCACGGCGTCCGGGAAATCGATGCCGTGCTTGCCACGAGTTGACCTGGCGCTTGGTCTCGTCCCACGTGAACTCAATGTCCATGGCGCCAAGTGTATGCACAAACGCCCGACGTTTCCAGCCGTAGACGACGGGCAGCAGGGAAACGAATCAGGGGCTTGGCCAGCCGTCGCGCTCTCGCGCCGCCAGTGTGCCCCTCACCTACGATCGGACATTTCTACTTTGCGCGGCGCCGGACATCTGTAACTTGCGCTGACACACTGAGGGGGGGTGATCTAGGCGCAACCCCGCGTGAGGACTGGACCGAAGAGGAATTCCTCGCCGAAGGCTTCGCGGCCAATTTGTCCACCCTGCACGCGCTGCACTTCCGTTGCAGGCTCTCCAATCACCAGGCCGCCGCGTTGTGCGGCGTCTCCGCTCGCTCCTATCGGCGGTGGCTGGCGACCGGCACGGCAAACGCGGGCGCGGTCCGACTGTTGGCGATCCTCGCCGGTTATGTCCCCTGGGGCGGCTAGTAACGCTGGGAGGTCCACGGCGGGCTGTTTCCCCCGGCTACAAGCGCAACGGCATCGCCCCCGGCGAGTTCCTGGCGCTTCCTTTCTACCGCCAGTCGATCTCCGCGTAAAGCCAGCGCGTCGCCGCGCTCCGCCTGATCGGCTCCTAATATTTTGCGAGGGTGTCCCTGGCGCCCTGGTCATAGAGGCTCTCCAACGCCTCCCGGACCTGTTCGACAAAAACCATGGACTGCGGCAGATCCTCTCCGAAGACCTCCCTAACAGCGAGAAACTTCTCAGGGTCCCTTCCCGCTACGCGTGCGCTTTCGGATAGTACCCCGGCCATCGGGTCCTGGACTTCGATTTTGGCCCCTTGGTCGTCGGTTCCAGCCATTGCGCGGCACCAACTGGCGATCACCAGACTCGCTCGTCTTGTGGGACCACCGCGTTGAAGCTGCTCCCGAATCGTAGGCAGAATGAACTTCGGAATTTTCGCGGACCCGTCCATGCAAATACGCGAGACCTGGTCCTTGATAGCCGGGTTTGAAAACCGTTCGACGAGGGTCTTCTTGTAGGTCGCAAGGTCGACCCCCGGAACCTCCGCGAGGATCGGTGTCACTTCTTCGTCCATGAAGTCGAGGACAAATTCTGGCGGCCAGAATGTGAAGCTCGTCGATGTCCGGTTCGATACCGTCCTGCTGGATGAACGGCTGGCCATCTCGTATGGGCGACTGACCGCAGCCAGCGATTTACTGAGTTCGCCTCTCTACTGTCAGTTCATCAACAATTCGTTTTGCGGCAATCCCAAGCCGGCATTCTTTCAGAATCCCTTCACCTTCTCGACCTACCCCCTGGCAACCTGGGGCGCGCGCGTCCGCTACGATACGCCATCGCGAGTCTGGACCATCCAGGCGGCGGTCTACGACGGCGACCCGGAGGGCAAGGAGGGCGACCCGACGAGCCCCAGCCACAACAAACATGGCACCAGCTGGGGTTGGGGCAACAACGGGGTGACCATGATGGGCGAGATTCACTACCACGTGAACCGCGACTCCGACTCGGCCCTGCCCGGCGTCTACAAGGTTGGCAGTTATTACATGACCGGCCAATTTCAGGACCTGTCGAGCACCGACGACTCCACCGATACCGGAAGCGCCATGGGTTGGGTCCTGGCCGATCAGATGCTCTACCGGGAGCAGCCCGGCGTGGACCGGGGGCTGTGGGGTTTCGGCTCTCTGGTCTTCAGCTTCACCAACGACACCAGTCCCGTGCCTTGGTACGTCGGCGCCGGTCTGGTCTACGAGGGACTGTTCAAGGGCCGGCCGAGGGATACCACCGGGCTGGCTATCAGCAGCGGCTGGTTCGGAGATGAGGTCAATGTCTCGCGCCGCGGCGAGCGCCTACCGGAGAAGGATTACGAGGCAATCATCGAGCTCAACCACCAGTTCGTTCTCGGCAGGGGCATCAGCATCCAGCCGGACATCCAGTACATCATCCGACCGGCGGGCACGGGTGAAATCGACAACGCGTTGGCGATCGGCGCCCGGGTCAGCGTCAACTTCTGATCGGTGAGGTGCGCATCGTGCCGGGCGCTGTCGGCACCGGTGATACGCGACAAGTAGCCTATCGTTTTGTCGAGCTCCCTGCAAAGACGCTTTCGGCGCACGTCGGCTCGATCAGTGGGCGGCGCCCGTAGTCAGCGTCCTCGAGCAGCGGGGCGCGCAAATGGTCGAAGAGCCGACCCAGCATTCCCGGGACGGTAATCCCTGACCAACTCGTCTACACCGCGCCTCATTCTCCTGGGCTCCCAATCCTCCTCGGCGCCGCCTAACATGGATGGCATCACCATCGCCTCCGGGGAAGAACCATGTCCGACCGCAGCGCCGAGTTCGATCTGTCTGACGACGTCCTGTATCTGAACCACGCCGGGGTCTCGCCCTGGCCGCGGCGCACGGTAGAGGCCGTTCAACAGTTTGCACGGGAGAATGGCAATCTCGGCGCGGCGCGCTATCCGCAGTGGATTGAAGTCGAGTCGCGTCTTCGGTCCCGTCTCGCCCAGCTCGTGGGCGCGACCAGCGCGGCGGATATCGCCCTCGCCAAGAGCACATCCGAGGCATTGTCGATCGTTGCCTACGGACTCGAGTGGCACGCCGGCGATAACGTGGTCGGGATTGGCCAGGAGTTTCCGTCGAATCGGATTGTCTGGGAATCTCTTGCGGATCTGGGTGTCGAGTATCGACGCCTCGACCTGTACGCGTCACACGCACCCGAAGACGATCTCATGGGCTTGTGCGACAACCGCACTCGCGTCGTTGCGGTGAGTTCTGTCCAGTACGCCCGCGGCCTGCGACTAGACTTGGAGCGGCTCGGTTCCCACTGTCGCGCCGCGGGTGTCCTGTTGTGCATCGACGGTATTCAGAGCCTCGGCGCCGTGCCCTTCGATCTGCAGAAGGTGAAAGCGGACTTCGTCGCCGCCGATGCCCACAAGTGGATGCTGGGCCCCGAGGCGATCGCGCTGCTGTACGTCAATCCGGAGATTCGGCCGCGGCTGAGGCTGTACCAGTACGGCTGGCACATGGTCGAGAATCGGGGCGACTACGACCGCGACGACTGGTCTCCGGCGACGGACGCCACCCGTTTCGAGTGCGGAAGCCCCAACATGCTGGGGATCTATGGGCTCGACGCCAGCCTGTCCCTGCTGCTCGAAATCGGCATCGAGTCCGTTAACGCGGCCATTGCCGAGCGCGCCGGCCGGCTCATCGAGCTGATCGACCGCTACGGGTTCGAGCTCCTCAGCCCGAGAGCGCCGGAGCGCCGCGCCGGAATCGTCACCTTCCGGGTGCCTGACACTGATTCGAAGGCCCTTCACAAGGCGCTTGCGACCCAGGGGATTGTCTGCGCCCCGCGTGGTGGCGGCATCCGCTTCTCGCCTCACTTCTACACCCCGGAGGCGGTGCTGGAGAAGGCCTTGTCGATGACGGCCGAGACCGCAGCACGACTGTAGGACCCCGCCACCGCAAAGCGCAAGCGGCACGGAGCACCTTCTCTGGGTAGAAGCATTTTTCCCTCGGAGACGATGCCCTACCCTGGCCATGATTCACGTCTTGGGATCTTCCCCGGTCACGGCAGTCATGGCGTTCCCTCCATCCAGACGCTGGGCGCCCTGCCCGCGCTACCCTGATTCTGAGCGGACGGCTCTTCCGAGCGAAACAAACCTGCACGCCGGACCCCTCCGAGCGCGTGGTATTCCGTCTGCCCAACGAGGCGGTGGCCTGCATGCGCGAGGGCATTGTGAAAACCGCGCACCAGCCTGAAGCCGGGTCGTCTTCGGCACCGAGTTCGCCTCCTTCCGCGGTGGTCCGATGCACTGCATTGCACAAGGCGAATGGAGCGCGATGCGGCAAGGGTTCGCCTCCCCGCAGCGGCGGCACGGGGTCCATTTCCGGACGGATCGCGGCTGGCAGCTTCCCCTCGGCGCCCTGAGCCGCAGGGAGAAGCCATGTGTTACTCTTGAATGAGAATTCCTCCGATCTGGAAACCCCTCTCATGAGGCAGCATTCCAGCGCGGACATCATACGCGCAGATCAGGCCATCACACTGCCCGGGCTCCTGCTCGAGCGGGTCCGCCGCTCGCCGGACGCCATCGCATACATCCAGTTCGATCCCATCACCGAGCGCTGGGTGGAAACGCACTGGCGCGAGGTCTCCGCCGAGATCGGGCGTTGGCAGGCGGCACTGCGACGGGAGAAGCTCGTTCCCGGCGACCGGGTCGCGGTGCAGATGGCCAACCGCCGCGAGTGGGTCGTGTTCGACATCGCGGCCCTCGGGCTGGGGTTGGTCACAGTGCCCCTCTACACCAACGACCGCCCGGAGAACGTGCGTCACATTCTCAGTGACGCGGGCGCGCGATTGCTGCTGATCGAGTCCTCTGAGCGCCTCGCCGCCCTTGCACCCATCGCCGACACCCTGGGCGGGTTAGAACGGGTGCTGGTTCTGGAACCGGATGCAGATGCACCAACGGGTGAAATCCCGGCCTCTCAGGTCTCCGACTGGCTTGCCGGTGCCGAAGGCGCGGCGGAAGACGCCGTCGGCAAGGCGAACGGCTTGGCCACCATCGTCTACACTTCGGGGACCACCGGGCCGCCCAAGGGCGTCATGCTCAGCCACCGGAACATGCTGTGGAACGCGGAGGCTTCCCTCACCTGTATCCAGGCTTATCCGACCGACCGCTTCCTGTCCTTTCTCCCGCTATCTCACGCCCTGGAGCGCACCGGCGGCTACTACCTCCCGATGATGGCCGGCTCCAGCGTCGCCTACGCTCGGTCCATCCCGCAGCTGGCGGAGGACCTGGTCGACATCCGGCCTACGGTTCTGATCGCCGTTCCTCGAATCTTCGAGAGAGTGCATGCGCGTATCCAGGACAAGCTCGGCCACGAGCCTGCTGCGGCGCGGCGGTTGTTCGAGGCTGCCGTCGGGGTTGGCTGGCGCCGTTTCCTCCACACGCAGGGCCGAGCGCCCTGGACACCGGACCTGCTGCTCGCGCCCCTTCTCGATCGACTGGTGGGGCGCAAGGTGCGCGGGCGCTTGGGGGGGCGGTTGCGTATCGCGGTGAGTGGTGGCGCGCCGCTGGCGGCGGAGATCGCGCGCTTCTTCATCAGCCTTGGGATTCCGCTGGTGCAGGGTTACGGGCTCACCGAGGCGAGCCCGGTGGTAAGCGTCAACCCACTCGAGAACAATGTCCCGGAGAGTGTCGGCCCACCGCTTCCCGGCGTGGAGCTACGATTGAAGAGCAATGACGAGCTCCTGGTGCGCTCTCCCGGGGTGATGCTCGGCTACTGGAACCAGCCGTCCGCCACCGCCAGCGCGGTTGACCCCGACGGCTGGCTTCATACTGGCGATCAGGTTCGCATCGGCAAGGGCGGCCACGTCTTCATCACCGGACGCATCAAGGAAGTCATCGTACTGTCGAACGGCAAGAAGGTGCCGCCCGCAGACCTCGAGATGGCCATCAGCCTGGATTCCCTGTTCTCCCAAGTGCTGGTCATCGGCGAGGCGCGTCCCTACCTCGCCCTGCTGGCGGTACTGGATGCGGATGCATACCGGGGTCTGGCGGTGGCCGAGGGCTTCGATCCGGATCTCGCGGCCGCCCGCGGCGATCCGCGCCTGCAGGCCCTGCTCGTAGAGCGCATTGGCGAGCGGCTGCAAGGTTTTCCGGGTTATGCGAAGATCCCCCGGGTGCGAGTGGTGGAGCAACCCTGGTCGATCGAGGACGGTACCATGACGCCGACCATGAAGCTCAAGCGAGCACGGATCCTGTCGCAATACAAAGAAGACGTCCAAGAGCTCTACGCGGGGCACGAGTGAGCGAGCCGGAATTCTACGATGAACCCGACCCGGCCGCCTGGCGGCTGGCCATCCGGGTAGTCGCCATGCCCGCGGATACCAACGCCTATGGCGACATCTTCGGTGGCTGGCTGATGTCTCAGGCGGACATCGCGGGCAGCACGGTCGCCATCCAGGCAGCCGGCGGACGGGTCGCCACGGTGGCGGTGAAAGAGTTCCGTTTCCTGGCGCCGGTGCTGGTGGGCGACCTGGTGGACCTGTACGCTCGTCTGCTTCATGTAGGCAAGACCTCCCTGACCGTCGAGGTCCGCGCCTGGGCAAGGGGCGAGTCAGATCCGCAAACCCGCCGCGAGGTCGCTGAATCCAAAATCAGCTACGTGGCCATCGGACAAGACGGTCGGCCGCGGCCGGTGGAAGCCAGCGGACCGACCCACGCCTGAACCCGATCAGTTCCATTGAGAATCAAGAACAACCCAAAGGGGGAATACGAACATGTTCGAGGCAACCAAGGTCGGGCGCAAGGTCGACAAGGAGACCTTCAAGCTGCAGCAAGAGGAGCTGCGGACCCAGCTACTGCTGGTGCAGCGCGAGCTCAGACAGACGGACATCCCGGTGGTCGTGATCATCTCCGGGGTCGAAGGCGCCGGCAAGGGCGAGGTCGTCAACCGTCTGAACGAGTGGCTCGACGCCCGCGGCGTTCAGACCTTCGCCTTCTGGGACGAGACCGACGAGGAGCGGCAGCGCCCGCGCTACTGGCGGTTCTGGCGTTCGATGCCGCCGCGGGGCGAGTTCTCGATCCTTTTCGGCGGCTGGTATCTTGCCCCCATCGATCATCGCGTCAGCGATCTCTGCAACGACGCGGAGCTCGACGCTGAGCTCAATCGCATCGTCGACTTCGAGCGCATGCTGACCCAGGACGGCGCCCTGATCGTGAAGTTCTGGTTTCACCTCTCGGAGAAGGACCAGAGACAGCGCCTGAAGGAGCTCTCGCGCGACGACAAGAGCCGCTGGAAAATGGTGCCCAACAAGGGCAAGAAGTTCTCTGCGCATTATGAGAAGTTCGAGTACGTGGCCGAGCGCATCATCCGCCACACCGATCGCGGACTCTCCCCCTGGTACCTGATCGAGGCCGAGGACCGCCGCTACCGCGACCTGACCGTCGGCAAGACCCTGCTGCAGGCCATCAAGCGGCGCCTCAGCGAGCCGCCGGCCATGGAGCCGCCCTCCACCGCCAACGAGCTCGACCTGCCGGACGTTGCAAGCGCCCAGGTCACCGTGCTCGACCAGCTCGACCTGACCCAGTTCCTCGAGCGGAGCGAGTACAAGACCCAGCTGTCGATACTGCAGGCGGAGATCAACGACCTGTGCTGGGAGGCCTACAAGAAGGAACGCTCGATCGTGTTGGTGTTCGAGGGCATGGACGCCGGCGGCAAGGGCGGCGCCATCCGCCGCTTCACCAGCGCGATCGACGCCCGGCTCTACCGCGCCATACCCATCGCCGCACCCACCGACGAGGAGAAGGCCCACCACTACCTGTGGCGTTTCTGGCGCCACATCCCGCGCGCCGGTTACATCACCATCTACGACCGTTCCTGGTACGGCCGCGTATTGGTCGAACGGGTCGAGGGATTCGCCACCGACGAGGAATGGCGCAGGGCCTATTCCGAGATCAACCAGTTCGAGGAGCAGTTGGTGGAGAGCGGCGTCATCCTGTTCAAGTTCTGGCTACAGGTCAGCGACGAGGAACAGCTGCGCCGCTTCAAGGACCGGGAAGAGGTTCCCTACAAGCGCTACAAGATCACGGACGAGGACTGGCGCAACCGGGAGAAAGGGCCGCAGTACAAGGCCGCCGTCAACGACATGGTGGTGCACACCAGCACCGACTCTGCCTCCTGGACCCTGGTCGAGGGAGACGACAAGCCCTTCGCTCGCATCAAGGTGCTTCGGACCTTGCGCGATGGGCTCAAGCAAGCGCTTGCCAAGGGTGATCCGTGTGTGGAGAGCGGATACATTCCCTGCGGGCAGAAACATTCTTCGGGCCAAGGATCACCATAGCGCCTAAACCTACGCCGGGATTACCGGCGCCCGGTCATTCTGCTGGGTTGCGCGCCGCGCCGCTATCGCATCGAAGCGACGGTTCCGGCCCTATTCCGGCCACAAAGGGCGAGCTCGACGCCTCGGCACGATTGTCGGCAAACGCCAACACTTGAACGCCCGCGCCGTTTCGGTTGTTGCGCATTCTCGCCGCTCCCATCGCATGGCCTGCGGCTTGCTTGTGTTCAAGTGACGGACGAACGGGCGCCCCGTCGGCCGGAGGGTTTTGGCCAGGCCGGGAGCGCAAGCTCAGGGACCGGGCATCGGCAAGCGAGTCGCCGATTGACTGGAACGGCTCTTGGGAAGCAGCGGAGAAGTCCATGAACACGCTTCCACAGTTGGGTGAAATGGTGCAGATCTTCGGTGTGGGCTGCGAGGGATGCGGCAGCTTCCGCGGTGATTTCGAAGTAGCGGCAGTCGTCGATACGAGCAGCATCCAGCTAGTGCTGATCGCTCATGAGGTCGACTGCGACGGCGCGGCGGACGGCGGTTGGTTCTCCCGCTTGGCCGTCGACTGGAATCAGGCGTTGCAGTGCTGGCAGGCGGAGTGCCACGGTCATTCGATCGTGATCAGCATTGGCCGGCACTACCGCGGTTCCGTTCGGGCTGTCGCCTGATCTCCAGGGATCCGCGCACCGAAGGGACGACCGTGCCCTCGCCTCGGCGGGGGACCGCCGCCCAGCGACCGAGGCCGCTCGGCGCAGCGCTTCAGTGCGCGGGCACCGCGTCCTTGAACAAACGGAAAAAGTTATCCCGGGTTGAGACCGCCACGTCCTCCACGGTCATGCCGCGCACCGCGGCAATGCAGTCGGCCACGTGCGACACGAACTTGGGTTCGTTGGGCCTGCCTCGATGCGGGACGGGGGTGAGATAGGGACAGTCGGTCTCGATCAGCATCCGGTCCCGCGGCACCCTCGCGGCGACCTCCCGCAGGTCATCGGCGTTGCCGAAGGTGATGATTCCCGAGAAAGAAATGTAAAAGCCCATGTCCAGGGCTTGCCTCGCCATCTCCCAACTCTCGGTAAAGCAATGCAGCACGCCGCCAACGTCGCGCGCCGCTTCTTCGCGCAGGATGGCGATGGTGTCTTCGCGCGCATCCCGCGTATGGACGATCAGCGGCTTGTTACAGGCCCGGGCCGCGGCGATGTGATCGCGGAAGCGCTGCTGCTGCCATCCCAGGTCTCCGTCGCTGCGGTAGTAATCGAGCCCGGTCTCCCCGATCGCGACATTGCGCGGGTCTTCAGCCAGCCGCACCAGCTCCTCGGGAGTGGGATCGCGCCGGTGGCGCTCGTTGGGGTGTACCCCCACCGAAACCGAGACTTGCGGATAGGGCTCTACCAGCTCCCGCATCTTCGGATAGTGCTCGAGGTCGATCGAGACGCACAGCATGTGGTCGACACCGGCGGCGGCCGTGGCTTCCATCAGGCTCGCCAAGGAACCGCCGTAGGGCTTGAGATTGACACGGTCGAGATGACAGTGGGAGTCGACCAGCATGGTTGGAGGCCTTGATGCGGAACGGCTGCGGGAAAGGTTGAAATCTACGGGTTCGCACCGGCTTGCGGTGAAAAGGACCGGATGGAGCGGGCGAAGAGGGAATCTATTGTCCGCGTTCCCAGACTAGCGCTTGATCACATGGTGTGGGTCGGGCGGTCCGAGGTCAACATCGCGGCGAGGTAGTCCTCGATCTTGCGTCGGGCAGCGCCCTTGTCCTGATCGCTGAACTGGATGCCCACGCCGATGGCACGGTTGCCCTCCGCGCCGGCGGGCGTCACCCAGATGACCTTTCCCGCAACGGGAATGCGCTCGGGATCGTCCATGAGGCGCAGCAGCAGGAAAATCTCGTCGCCGATTTCGTATCGCTTACTGGTGGGGATGAAAAGACCACCGTTCCTCACGAACGGCATGAAGGCCGCATAGAGCGCGTTCTTGTCCTTGATGACAAAGCTTAAGATACGCTGCCGGCCGCCGATTGCTGACGGATCCACTTTCGCTTGTGTCCTCGCTGACGTTTACCCTGCAAGGCGGCGCTGACGCCGCTCAGCTCCCTGCTGCGATGTGCGCCCAGCGCATCAGGAGAGACTCGTTGCGCAGCTGCGGATTGAGGGTGGTGTCCTCCGCGGCTCGCGCCTTCAGAACCTGCTGCAGGAAGCGATGGGCCTCCGCTGGACGAATCCGCTCGGCCAGCGCGTGAAGCTCTCGTTCCTTGTCGACATTGATTAGGCGCGGTGCCTCATGTCCGCTCGTGAGGCGCAACAGATCACCCACCCAGTCAAGCAACCATTCCAATGATATCCCCGGCTCGGCCTTGATCCAAGCGGCCGCCTCCGCCAACGGATCGCGTTCCCCCTTCGCTACGGCGACGAAGCCCGCGAAAAGCTGGTCTCGCTGCGACCTGGTTTCTTCTTTGGCGAGCGCCAGCGCCCGCAGCGGTGCCCCGTGCGCCAGGCGGAGCAGAATCACTGCATCGGCGCCTTCCATGCGCGGCCGCAACCACTCCAGCGCCTGGGGTTCCGGCGGCGTGGGCAATGTCAGGGTCTGACAACGGCTGCGGATCGTCGCGGGGAGTTTGTTCGGCTGCTCGCAGATCAGGCACAGCAGCGTTCCCGCCGCGGGCTCCTCCAACGTCTTCAGCAGGCTATTCGCCGCGTTGACGTTCATCTGATGGGCTGGATCGACAACGATGACCTTGTGCCCTCCCCGGTGGGCAGTGAGGGCATCGGAAGCGACGAGACGCCTCACCGCATCCACTTTAATCTCGTCTGACTTTGCCTCGGGATCTGGGCCAACCTCGATGCGGTCAGGATGGGTCCCGGCCCGGAGCAGCATGCAGTCCGGACACGCTCCGCAGGCGAAGCCTTCCGCATCCGGACGTGGACAAAGCAGGGAATCAACCAGCGTCTTCACCAGGATGCGCTTGCCGACGCCAACCGGCCCGGTGACCAGAATGGCGTGGGGCAGGCGTCCATCCTTGCGGGCACGGTGCAAGTCTTCCCAGCAAGCGCGATGCCAGGGCAGCAAGGACCGCAAATGGGCTTGGTCGCTCACGGCGCGAGCTGCCTTGGGTCGCCAATCAACGCGATCCCCGCGGCCATTGACTTGGCGGACCGCATGCTTACGACGTCTGGTCGATGAAGTCGCGGACCAGTCGGCGCACATTCGCGCTCACCTGGGCGAGGTCGGCGGAGGCATCGAACCTACGGATACGGTCCGCGTGCGCCCGTGCCAAGGCAAGGTACGCCGCGCGCACCTTTTCGAAGAATAGTCTCGTCTCGGATTCGAAGCGATCGGGGGTTGAGCGACGGCCCGCGCGGGCAAGTCCCTGCTCCACCTCCAGGTCGAACAGGAGTGTCAGATCCGGGCGCAGCGAGCCCTGGACATACTCCTCCAGGAGCGCGATACGCTGCGTCTGCACTCCCCGCCCTCCGCCCTGATAGGCATAGGTCGCGTCGGTGAAGCGGTCGCACACGACCCAGGTGCCCTGATCCAGGGCGGGTGCAATCTTGTGCGCGATGTGCTCCGCTCTCGCGGCGAACATGAGCAACAACTCCGCATCCGGCGCCATGCCGCGGCAGTCCGGATCGAGCAGGATTTCCCGCATGCGCTCGGCGATCGGGGAACCGCCTGGTTCCCGTGTCAGGACCGCCGCTATGCCGCGTTCCGCGAGGCAAGCCTGCACCACCTCGAGCTGAGTCGATTTTCCGGCACCCTCGATGCCCTCGAGCGTGATGAACCGCCCCCGTTTCATTGGCTTCCCTGCAGCTGATAACGCCGCACCGCACGGTTGTGCTCGGTCAGCGTGGCGGAGAAATGGTGGCTGCCGTCCCCTTTCGCCACGAAGTAGAGACTCTCACCGTTGAGGGGATGCAGCACCGCGTGAATGGCATCGCGACCAGGCAGGGCGATGGGCGTCGGGGGCAAGCCCGCGTGTGCGTAGGTATTGTACGGGGTGTCCTGCTGCAGGTGAGCACGGGTCAGGTTACCGTCGAAATCCTCACCCAGCCCGTAGATGACCGTAGGATCCGTCTGCAGCTTCATGCCGGTTTGCATCCGGCGGACAAAGACCCCGGCGATCGCGCCACGCTCGGAGGCCAACCCGGTCTCCTTCTCGACAATCGAGGCCAGGATCAGGGCCTCATAGGGGTCTTCCAGCGGCAGGTCCTCGGCCCTTTGTTCCCACTCTTCCGACAGGGTCGCTTCCATGGTCTCGAACGCCCGGCGCAGGATATCGAGGTCCGTGGCTCCCTTGGAGAAGTAGTAGGTATCGGGAAAAAGACGTCCCTCCGGATGCTCTTCGGGTCGCCCGAGGCGCCGCATGACCTCTTCCGGCGATGCCTCGTCGAGCTCGGATACCAGGCGCGCGTCGCCTGTCACCGCCGCGAGGGCTTGCTGGAAGGTCCAACCCTCCACGAGCGTGATCGCTCTCTGCACCACCTTCCCCGAGATCAGCAGGTCGAGTAATTGCGGCGGCGTCATGCCGGTGCGAACCTCGTATTCGCCGGCCTTGACCAGGCCGGCGTCCTTCTTGACGTAGGCCATCGCCATGAAGAAATAGGGGTGTGACAGCATGCCGCGGGCGGTCAGGTCCTCGCTCAGGGCGCGTAGCGAGGTACCGCGGGGAACATCCAGGATCAGCGGCTCCTCCTGCAGCGCCAGCGGCGTGGCGAGAAAGCGCTGGTACTCCATCCAGGCGCCACCGGCCAGCGCGGCCAACACCAGAACCAGCACGAGAAAAACACGCATCAGTCTGTGCTCCAGCCGCCCGTGGTGAAGGCCGCTCGGCGCACCCGCTCAATCAGCGACCCGGGCAGCCGTCCGACGTCAAACGGAATGTTCTCCAACTGGCGAACGGGCCAGACTCCGATCAGGGCATTTGTCAGAAAGACCGCATCCGCCTTCTCGATGTCGGATCGTTCGATGTCGACCTCCAGAACCTGCAACCCCTCCTCAGCCGCGATCTCCATCACCCTCGAGCGCACGGTGCCCGCGATCCCGCAGGAAGTGATCTCCGGCGTGACCAAGGCGCCGCCTGCCAGAAGGAACAGGTTGCTCATGGTACCGCCGATGAGACGTCCGCGACCATCACGCATGAGCCCTTCCGCGATCTGTGGGTCGGTCCACTCGCTGCGCGCCAGCACCTGCTCCAGGCGATTGAGATGCTTGATTCCGGCGAGCTGCGGGTTCTCCCCAAGTCGCGTCTGGCAGAACCTCACCGCGACACCATGCTCCTGCCATGCCGGGGGATATTCGGGCACGGGATACCGCATCAGAATTCGCGTGGGCTGAGGCCTGGCAGGCGCAAGATAACCCCGCCCGCCACCGCCGCGGGTAAGAAGTATCTTCAGGACCCAGGGTTCGGTGGTGTTGGCGAGCCTTCCGCATTCACTGTGGAGGAGGTCGCGCGCGGGACAGGGAATGTCCAGACGCCGAGCACTTCGTTCCAGGCGTTCGACGTGCTGGCGCCATAGGCATGGTCCGCCAGCATGAACCAGAATGGTCTCGAACAGCCCGTCCCCGTACAGCAGTCCGCGGTCATTGATCGAAACGAGGTCCGTCTCGAGTCCGTTGACGAGCGCCATGTGCTTGCTGGTTGTCGCTGATGAGGTCCGCCCGGGAGGTCGCGGCGGACCGAGTGGGGCTGCCCTCAGAGGCGACGGAAGATGAGGGTACCGTTGGTGCCGCCGAAACCGAAAGAGTTGCTCAACGCCACGTCGATCTTCATCTCACGCGCGGTGTTCGGCACGCAATCGAGATCGCATTCCGGATCCGGGGTCTCGTAGTTGATGGTCGGCGGCGCTACCTGATCGCGGATCGCGAGCAGGCTGAAGATGGCCTCTGCACCTCCCGCCGCGCCGAGCATGTGCCCGGTCATGGATTTGGTGGAGCTGACGGCAAGCTTCTTCGCGTGCTCACCGAAGGCGCCTTTGACGCCCTTTGTCTCGGCGATGTCACCGGCCGGCGTGGAGGTACCGTGGGCGTTGATATAGTCCACGTCCTCCGGATTGAGCCCGGCGTCGCTCAATGCCAGCAGCATGCAGTCGCGGGCGCCCTCCCCGTTCTCCGACGGAGCGGTCATATGATAGGCGTCTGAATTCATGCCAACGCCGACCAGCTCGGCATAGATCCTCGCCCCTCGGGCTTTCGCGAACTCATAGGACTCGAGCACCACCACCCCGGCCCCGTCGCTCAGAACGAAGCCGTCGCGGTTCTTGTCGAAAGGTCGGCTTGCCCCTTCCGGGTCGTCGTTGCGGGTCGAAAGCGCTCGTGCGGCGGCAAATCCGCCGAGCCCAACCGGCGAGGTCGCCATCTCTGCCCCACCGGCCACCATGACGTCGACCATGCCGTGACGGATCATGAGCGCCGCTTCCCCGATGTTGTGGGTACCGGTGCTGCAGGCGGACACGATCGAATAGTTCGGTCCCTTGAGACCGTATTTGATGGACAGGTTGCCTGCCACCATATTGACAATGTTGGCGGGCACGAAGAAGGGGGAGATTTTGCGCGGGCCTCCCTGCCGGTAGGACTCGTAGTTGTTTTCGATTCCGGTGATCCCGCCGATCCCGGAACCGACCGCGACCCCAATGCGGCGGCAATTGTCTTCCGTCACCTCCAGACCCGCGTCCTCGATCGCCTGGGTTCCCGCCCCGATACCGTAATGGATGAACTTATCCATCTTCCGGACGTCCTTTTTGGAGACGTAGAGCTCTGGATCAAACCCGTAGATCGGTCCCCCGAAACGTGTGCTGAAGGGACCAATATCGAAATGGGTGATCGGCTGAATACCGCTCTTTCCGGCAAGGATATTGGCCCAGGCGGACTTGGTCTCCAACCCCACTGGGGCGACGATTCCGACCCCGGTGACTACAACCCGTCTGCCAGTCATGCGGTTCTCCTCCGATCTGGTCTGCAGCGCGCTCGCGGCGGCGCCCCGAATGCCGCGTAGGCTGCGGCGGCAGCCTTACGGTCAGCGCCTATCCTCAACCGACGTGCTCGTTGATGTAGTCGATCGCCTGCTTGACGGTGGTGATCTTCTCCGCATCCTCGTCCGGGATCTCGGTCTCGAACTCCTCCTCCAGGGCCATCACCAGCTCGACCGTGTCCAGGGAATCCGCGCCCAGGTCGTCGACGAAGGATGCCTCGAGGGTCACCTCTTCCTCCTTGACGCCAAGCTGCTCAATTACGATCTTGCGAACCCGCTCTTCGACGCTGCTCATTGTGTTTCATTCCTCCGGATCAAAAAAACGGCCCTGACCCCAGGGCACGCGGTATTCTATTCACATTCGATTGCCGATGAAAGGCGCGGCGGGCCTAATTCGGCGGCCATTAGACGTTGGAATCTATTCGCTTTTTCGCGTCGCATCCGAACGGCGTCAGTCCATGTACATGCCGCCGTTGACATGAATGGTCTCTCCGGTGATGTATCCGGCCTGCGGGGACGCGAGAAACAGCGCCGCCGCGGCGATTTCCTGGGGGCTGCCTAGGCGCCCGAGAGGAATGCCAGCGAGCAGCTGGTTGCGCTGCGCTTCGTCGAGCGCCCGGGTCATGTCCGTGTCGATGAACCCCGGCGCGACGCAATTCACGGTGATTCCGCGCGAGCCAACCTCGCGCGCCAGGGACTTGGTGAATCCAACCATCCCGGCCTTGGCCGCCGCGTAGTTCGTCTGGCCCGCGTTGCCGCTGGAGCCCACCACGGAAGAGATGTTGATGATGCGCCCCTGTCGTGCCTTCATCATGCCGCGCAGGCAGGCCTTGCTGAGCCGGTAGACCGAGGTCAGGTTGGTGTCGATGATGGCGTTCCACTCGTCGTCTTTCATGCGCATCAACAGGTTGTCGCGCGTGATGCCGGCATTGTTGACGAGGATACCCGGCGATGCGCCCAAGGCCTCGCCGATGCTGTTCAGGGCGGCGGCGACGGACGCCTGATCGGTAACGTTCAGTACCAGCCCTATCCCCCGGCAGCCATGCGTCTCCAGGGTCTCGGTGATCGCCGCTGCTCCCGCCTCGGTCGTCGCCGTGCCGGCCACCGCCGCTCCGGCTCCGCCGAGCGCCAACGCAATCGCCTGGCCGATACCCCTGGATGCGCCGGTTACCAGCGCGATTTCACCCTCAAGCATGCTTGGTTGCCTCCAACGCCCCCGCAAGACCCGGCGGATCGAACACCGCCAAGGCCTCCAGTTGCTTGTCGATTCGCTTGCTTAGCCCGGCAAGGACCTTACCAGGTCCTGCCTCTACCAGCATCCCGACGCCCTGCGCCGCCAGCGCCTGAACGATCTCCACCCAGCGCACCGGGCTGTAGAGCTGCTGAGTCAGCAGATCGCGAATATGATCCGGATCCGATGCCGGCCCGGCGGTCACATTGTGCAAGACCGGAATTTCCGGTGCCTTGATCCGGACAACCTCGAGCTCCGAGCGCAGCCGCTCGGCCGCGGGGCGCATCAGAGCGCAGTGCGAGGGCACGCTCACCGGCAGCGGCAGCGCCCGCTTCGCGCCCGCGGCCTTGGCCGCTTCGATGGCGCGGGCCACCGCCGGCGCGGCGCCGGCAATAACCACCTGGCCCGGCGAATTGAAGTTGACTGCCTCGACCACGTCCCCGCTCGCGGCCTCGGCGCACAGGTTGCGCACCTGCTCGTCGCTCAGGCCCAGAATCGCCGCCATCGCACCCGCGCCGGCGGGGACTGCCTCCTGCATGAAACGCCCGCGTGCGGCGACGAGTCGCACCGCGTCCGCGTACGCCATCGCGCGCGAACACACCAGGGCGGTGAACTCCCCGAGGCTATGGCCCGCCATGAACCCGGGGCGCTGGCCCTCGCACGCGTTCCAGACCCGCCACACCGCGACTCCCGCCGCGAGCATGGCCGGCTGGGTATTCTCGGTGCGGTCGATGTCCTCTTTGGGACCCGCGCCGACCAGCGCCCAAAGGTCCTTCCCCAAGATGTCCGAGGCCTCGCGGAAGGTATCCGCCACCTGGGGATAGTCGGCAGCCAGCGTTTGCAGCATGCCGACGGACTGGGAGCCCTGTCCGGGAAAAACGAAGGCGATACTCTGGGTCATCTTCTCGGTCGATATGGCGTGGACTGTGCGCTGCCCGTGCCTCGACAACTCAGAAACGAGGTTTAGGTGCGACGACGCGCGTAGCTTGTCTGTCTATTGATGCTCGGGGTCAGTAGCGCAGGAGCACCGACCCCCAGGTAAAGCCGCCCCCGAACGCCTCCATCAGCAGGGTCTCGCCACGGCGGATGCGACCGTCACGCACTGCGGTGTCGAAAGCCAGCGGAATCGAGGCGGCGGAGGTGTTTCCGTGCTCGCCGACGGTGACCACGACCTGCTCCATCGGCAGATCGAGCTTGCGCGCCGTGGCCTGGATGATGCGGGTGTTGGCCTGATGCGGAATGAGCCAGTCGATATCGGACTTCTTCATCCCGTTCGCCCCCAGGGTCTCGTCGACGATGCGCCCCAGGGTGGTGACCGCCATCTTGAACACCTCGTTGCCGCGCATTTCAACGTATGGGTCGCCATCGCAGGAGCCGTTTCCAATGCCGCGTGGGACCTGGAGCAGGTCCTTGTAGGCGCCGTCCGCGTGCAGATGGGTGGAGATGATACCCGGCTCCTCGGCGGCCTCGATCACCACGGCCCCGGCACCATCGCCGAAAAGCACGCAAGTGGCCCGATCCTGCCAGTCTAGGATGCGGGTGAAGGTCTCGGCGCCGATGACCAGCGCGCGGGTTGCGCCGCCGGTGCGGATGAACTTGTCCGCCACGCTCAGGGCGTAGACGAACCCGGTGCACACCGCCTGGATGTCGAAGGCGGGGCAACCGTGGATGTCCAGCTTCTGCTGCACCTCGCATGCGGTGCTGGGAAAGATCTGATCGGGCGTCGTGGTCGCGAGGACGATGAGGTCGATATCCGCCGCATCGAGTTCCGCGGCTTCGAGTGCATTACGCGCGGCAGCCACGGCAAGATCGCTGCACATCTCGTGCTTCTCGACCACGTGGCGCTTCCAGATTCCCGTGCGCTCCCGAATCCATTCGTCGGAGGTGTCGACAATCTCTTCGAGGTCCTTATTCGTGAGGATCTTTTCCGGCAAATAGCTGCCTGTGCCGGCAATGCGGGAATAGATGCTCACGCGCTCGCCCGTCGGTATTCGGTTTGGAGGTGCCTGGCCACTTGTTGCGCGATCCGTTCCGGGACGTTGCAGTGAATCTCTTTCTCCGCGATGTGGATCGCGTTCTCGAAGGCGAGTTCATCGGCGCCGCCGTGGCTCTTGATCGCGATGCCGCGCAAGCCGAGGAGGCTTGCACCGTTGTAGCGCCGAGGGTCGATGGAGCGGGAGAAGCTGCGCAGCACCGGCAACGCCGCAAGGCCAGACAGCCTGGTGAGCCAGTTGCGCTTGAAGCTCTGGGTCAGGAAGTGCCGCACCATTTTGGCGACCCCCTCGCTGGATTTCAGCGCGACATTGCCAACGAACCCGTCGGCAACGACAACGTCGACACCGCCGAGGTAGATGTCGTCCCCCTCGACATAGCCGACGTAGTTGAGGGTGCTCGCCGAGAGCAGCTCATGGGCCTGTTTGACCTGCTCGTTTCCCTTGATCTCCTCCTCCCCGATATTGAGCAAGCCGACCTTGGGTGCCGCCATGCCCTCGACCGCCGTAACCAGTTCACTGCCCATGACCGCAAATTGGAACAAGTGCTCCGCCGTGCAATCCACGTTCGCCCCAAGGTCGAGCACATGAGTGCTGCCGGTCAGGGACGGGACCGCGGTAATGATCGCCGGGCGGTCCACCATGGGCAGGGTCTTGAGCACGAACCGAGCCGTCGCCATCAGCGCGCCCGTGTTGCCGGCGCTGACACAAGCGTGCGCCTCGCCGCTCTTGACCAGATCCAGCGCCACGCGCATCGAGGAGTCCTTTTTCCCCCTTAGCGCCTTCGACGGCAGCTCGTCCATGCCAACCTCCTGGGTGGCATGGCGCACGCGCAGGCGTTCGCCGACGTCCGATCCGTCTAGCAAGGGCTCAATCTGCTCTTCCTTGCCCACGAGGATCAGGTCGGTCGCGGTCGTACCGCGCAGATATTGCAGGGCAGCGGGCACGACCACCTGAGGTCCGTGGTCGCCGCCCATGGCGTCGAGGGCGATGGTCAGGCGTTCAGTCAAGGTTCGTCACCGTTCCGACGCCTGTGGGGCAAGTCGGGCGAGGGCTCGCCGTCGTCAGTCGTTCTTGTCCACGACCTTGCGGCCGCGGTAGAAGCCATCCGGCGACACATGGTGGCGTCGGTGCGTTTCACCTGTGGTCGACTCGACCGAGAGGGTCGGCTTGCCAAGGGCGTCGTGGGACCGACGCATATCCCGTTTGGATGAGGTCTTTCGGTTTTGCTGGACTGCCATTGTTTGTCTCCCGAGATTCGAAATTCAGTGTTTCCGCTTCAAAGCAGCGAGAACGGCGAAGGGATGACGCCCATCCCCTTGTCCTGCCTCCGGCGCGCTCGCATGCTCCGCCATCGCGCTGCAGTCGCCGGGCGGATGCCGGGGAATGAGGGGCAGCCCCAGCAGCAACTCGTCCTCGATCAGGTCCCGTGGCCGCATCGCAACCCCGTCAATCAGGAGCGGCTCGTAGCGGTCGGGCAACCCCTGCGCCTCGCCCACGCCCGCTACAACGGCCAACGCCGACTCGGCCTCGACCCTGCACGTCACCGCACCGAGACAGCGCTGACAGCGCAGCTTGAGGTCGGCTTGGACCTGCACAAGCACCACGATCCGCCCGTTCTCGTCACGTTCGAAGGCAAGCCGGAAGATGGCCTCGCCGGCCGGATCGAGCAACAGGTCGCGTAAACGCGGGAGGCTCGACAGGCGAAGATGACCGGAGAAATGCTTGCGGTTGTCCGCGGCCAGTCCCGGGTCCAGAAGCTCAGGGAACGGCAAGGACATAAGCGGGGCAAAATATCAGGATAGATAAAGTCTTGTCAAGACAGCGAGACCGGCATGCGGCCGCCTCAGCCCACCAGCGCCAGCAGTACACCGGCAGCAACCGCGGAGCCGATCACGCCGGCCACATTCGGCCCCATGGCATGCATCAGCAGGAAGTTGTGGTGATCCTCCTCGAGCCCGACCTTGTTGACGACCCGCGCCGCCATGGGCACAGCCGAGACGCCGGCCGCACCGATCAGCGGATTCACCCGACCGCCGGTCACCCGATGCATCACCTTCCCCATGATCACGCCCGCGGCCGTGCCGATGCAGAAGGCGAGCGCGCCCAGGGCCAGGATGCCCAGGGTCTCGACCGTCAGGAACTTATCCGCGGACAGCTTGGAGCCGACGGCCAATCCAAGCAGGATGGTCACTACGTTGATGATCTCGTTCTGCGCCGCGCGGCTCAGCCGGTCCACCACGCCACTCTCGCGCAAGAGGTTGCCGAAGGTGAGCATGCCAATCAGCGGTGCGGCCGAGGGCAGGAACAAGAATACAGAGCGCGAGCACCGCCAACGGGAACAGGATGCGCTCCAGCCGCGAAACCGGTCGCAGCTGCTGCATGACCACCGCCCTCTCCTTGTGCGTGGTCAGTGCCCTCATGATCGGCGGCTGAATGATGGGGACGAGGGCCATATAGGAGTAGGCCGCGACCGCGATGGCCCCGAGCAGGTCCGGCGACAGGCGGGAGGCCAGGAAGATCGCGGTAGGCCCGTCGGCGCCGCCGATGATCGCGATGGCGGCGGCATCCGGCAGGGTGAACTCGAAACCGGGCAGGAAGTTGAGCGCGAGGGCGCCGATCAGGGTTGCGAAGATCCCGAACTGGGCTGCCGCCCCCAGCAGCAGGGTCGACGGCATGGCGATCAGGGCACCGAAATCCGTCAGCGCCCCGACGCCCATGAAGATCAAGAGCGGAAACACGCCGGTCTCGACCCCGACCTGATAGATCATGCCGATGAGGCCGTCGGGTCCGCCGATTCCAGCGATGGGGATGTTGCTCAGGATGGCGCCGAAACCGATCGGCACCAACAGCAGGGGCTCGAACCTCTTGGCGATCGCGAGGTAGATGAGCACGCCCCCGACGAGCATCATCAGGGCCTGGCCCCAGGCCAGGTTCGCAATCCCCATGGACTGCCATAGCTTTAGCAGTGCGTCCAAGGGCGTCAGGCCAGCATCAGGAGCGGATCGCCCACGTGCACGCTGTCGCCTTCCCTGACCCGGATGTCCGACACCGACTCCGGCGGCGGGGGCGCGCACCTCGGTCTCCATCTTCATGGCCTCGAGCAGCAGCACCACGTCACCCGCCTGGACCCGCTGGCCCTGGACGACCTTGATCTTGAAGATGTTGCCGGTGAGGGGCGCCGCCACGACTCGCGCCGCCGGACCCCGCAGCCGGAGGCGCTGCGGCAGTCTGGGACGGCGGCCAAGGCCTCCACCACTCCCTTGGGCGAGACAACCACGTCATAAGGCTTGCCGTTGACCTCGATCCGATAGGCCTCGGTCGACGGCTTGCGCGCGGAGGCGGCGCTTCGCGGCGGGAGCCGGTGCTTCGGATCTCCTGCCAGGGCGGCGGCTCGAAGGCGGCCGGATTGTCTCGGTTCGCCAGGAACTTGAGCCCGACCTGAGGGAACAGGGCGTAGATCAGCACGTCATCGACGTCGTGCTCGGCCAGCTTCGAGGGACTTCTCGCGGGCGATCTCCTCGCAGTTCCGCCGTCAGGCTCTCCAACTCGGGCGAGAGATTGTCCGCGGGGCGACAGGTGATCGGGCTCTGCGCCCTCCTCGAGCACCCGCTGCTGCAGCTCGTTGTTTACCGGGGCCGGCGTCGCTCCGTACTCTCCCCGCAGAACGCCCGCGGTCTCCTTGGTGATGGTCTTGTAGCGCTCCCCGGTGAGCACATTGAGCACCGCCTGGGTACCGACGATCTGGGACGTGGGCGTCACCAGCGCGATATAGCCCAGGTCCTTGCGCACCCGCGGGATCTCATCCAGCACCTCGTCGAGTCGGTCGCTCGCGCCCTGCTCACGCAGCTGATTCTCCATGTTGGTCAGCATGCCTCCGGGAACCTGCGCCACCAGGATGCGAGAGTCGACGCCTCTGAGCGCGCCCTCGAACTTGGCGTACTTCTTCCGCACGCCACGGAAGTAGGCGGCGATCTCCTCCAGCAGATGGAGATCCAGACCGGTATCGCGCTCCGTGTCTTCGAAGATGGCCACCACGGACTCGGTCGGCGAATGCCCGTAGGTCATGCTCATGGACGAGATGGCTGTATCGACCATGTCGATGCCCGCTTCGGCCGCCTTGAGGATGGCCGAGGTGCTCATGCCCGTGGTCGCGTGACAGTGCATGGCGATGGGTATCGAGCAGCGCTCCTTCAGACCGCCGACGAGCTCCTCGGCGACGATAGGGCTTGAGCAGCCCGGCCATGTCCTTGATGCAGATGGAGTTGCAGCCCATGTCCTCGAGCCGCCGGCCCATGTCGAGCCAGGAGTCGATGTTGTGGACCGGGCTGACGGTGTAGGACATGGTGCCCTGGGCATGCTTGCCCGTCGCGAGCGACGCCTTGACCGCCGCCTCGCAGGTTGCGCAGATCGTTCATCGCATCGAAGATGCGGAATACATCGATGCCATTGGCCGCTGCCCGCTCGACGAAGGTGTTGACCGACATCGTCGGCATAGTGCCGGTAGCCGAGCAGGTTCTGCCCCCGCAGCAACATCTGTTGCGGGGTGTTGGGCATGGCCGCCTTGAGCTGCCGCAGTCGCTCCCAGGGATCCTCGCCGAGAAACCGGATACAGGCGTCGAAGGTGGCGCCGCCCCAAGTCTCCAGCGACCAGAATCCCACCTGATCGAGCTTGGGCGCGATCGGGCAGCATGTCCTCGATGCGCACCGGGTCGCGAGCAGCGACTGATATGCGTCGCGCAGCACCACATCGGTGATGCCCAGGGGATTGGTCTGGTTCATGGGTGGTCCGAAGTCGGCGGATTCGTTGCGATTTCCTTATGCTTGATGGCGATGCGAAGCCGGCCGATGCACGGCCTGCGATATCCGAGGTCAGGCTTGACGACCGACGGTAACGGGCGATCGGCGGCCTGATCACGGCGACCAGCTCGGAATCTGTTGCATCCGCGGCGGCCGGTACATCCCGACCGCCAGCCGGGCTCGGGCGCAAAGCGCATCGCCGCCGCCGACATCGCGCGCAGGACGCCGACCAGCAGCAGCAGAAACGCTAAGACGATGCCCATGCCGATGGCCATGAGCCGCAGGCCTTCATCAGCAAGTCGGGTGTCATGGCTAGTCGACTTCTTCGGAGACGCTTTGTGGGCGATGCGACCGGGTCCGTGATCCGCGCCGGTGTCAAGCCCAGCCGGCGTCGAACGGGTGCCGCTCGACGATCGTCTGCGTCGCGGTCGGGCCCGGTGGAGATGATGTCGATCGGCAACCCCGAAGCTCCTCGATCTTGGCCAGATAGGCCCGTGCGTTCTGCGGCAGGGCATCCATAGGACGTGGCCCCGACCGTCGATTCGTCCAGCCCGGCAGCTCGATGTAGCTTCGGCCGGCAACGCGTCAAGGCATCCGCGACCGATCGGCGGAGCGGTCGAGCTCGCTCGCCGTCGAGCTCGTAGCCGGTGCACACTTAATGGTCTCCATGCCGTCGAGCACATCCAGCTTGGTGATGCAGATCCCGGTCACGCTGTTGATCGTCGAAGGAGCGATTCAGGGCAACCATGTCGAGCCAGCCGCAACGGCGCTTGCGCCCGGTGGTGGCGCCGAACTCGTGCCCCTGGGCGCCGAGATGCTCGCCGTCGTCGTCGAACAGCTCGGTCGGGAAGGGCCCGGCGCCAACGCGCGTGGTGTAGGCCTTGACGATGCCGAGGATGTAGTCGAGATCGCGTGGGCCGACACCGCTGCCGCTCGCCGCTCCGCCGGCCGTCGTGGTGGACGAGGTGACGAAGGGATAGGTCCCGTGATCGATATCCAGCAGCGCGCCCTGGGCACCCTCGAACAGAACGTTCCGCCCTCGTCTGCGCAAGTCGTGGAGCATACCGCTGACGTCGGCCACCAGCGGGCGGATCTGCTCGCATTGGGCCAGCGCCTCGTCGAGCACGCGCTGGTAATCGACCGTCTCGGCCTCGAAATAGTGCGCCAGCGCGAAATTGTGGTAATCCATGACGTCACGCAGTTGCTCCTTGAAGCCGTCGGCGTCCAGCGCGTCGCCCAAGCGCAGGCCCCGCCGCGAGACCTTGTCCTCGTAGGCGGGACCGATCCCACGGCCGGTGGTGCCGATGGCCTCCTTGCCGCGCGCCTTCTCCCGGGCGTGATCGAGGGCCACGTGATACGGCAGGATCATGGGGCAGGCCGGGCTGATGCGCAGGCGCTCACGCGCCGGCACGCCGTTCTGCTCGAGCATGCGATCTCCTCGAGCAGGGCGCCCGGGGAGAGCACGACGCCGTTTCCGATCAGGCAGCTGGACGTTGTCGCGCAGAATGCCCGACGGGATCAGATGCAGGATGGTCTGCTTGCCGTCGATCACCAGCGTGTGACCGGCGTTGTGTCCGCCCTGAAAGCGCACCACGGCCGAGGCTCGGTCGGTGAGCAGGTCGACGACCTTCCCCTTTCCCTCGTCGCCCCATTGGGTGCCGATAACGACTACATTCTTGCCCATGTTCTCCACCATCCGTCAAAAAAAGCGCGCCACCGGCGCACGTCTAGCCTGCCCCGCCGTAGCGGGGCTCGAGGCGATTGGACCGGGGCCTTACGCCGGCGCGACCACCCATGACCCGTCTTTGTGGACCAGCATCTCGGCACAACCCAGCTCCCTTGCCCCGGCGGCTTGTCCAGGAAGTTCGGTCACCACGCGTCGGCCCTCGCGGCGCAAACGGGCGATCGCCTCCTGCAAGCCGGCATCCGCCGACCAGGGCGCGAATACCGCGTCGGTCTGCTGGTGCCGGGTCTCGAGCCCCGCGCCGAGACGCAGCAACCCCTTTAGGTCAGTGCTGAACCCGACCGCTGGACGCGCCCGGCCGAACACCCTTCCGATATCGTCGTAGCGCCCCCCGCGCGCGATCTCCTGGCCCCAGCCGGGGACGAAGGCCGCGAACACCACCCCGGTCTTGTAGTGGTAACCGCGCAGCTCGGCAAGGTCGAAGTGAACCGGCACATCCGGAAGCCAGTGACGGAGCTCCTCCGCGACGCGTCGAAGGTAGGCGAGCGCGGCTTGCACGTTTTCATCCGCCGAACGCAGGACGGTCTCGGCGCGCGCAAGGGCGTCCTCCCCGTTCAGCTCGGCCAGCGAGAGCAGCATGCGCGCCGGCTCTCCACTGCACGCCCTGACTCGCGATCAAGTCTTCGATCTCAGGCAGCGCCTTTCGCTGCAGCGCATCGAACAAGGCCATCTCACCGGTCAAATCCAGACCCGCCTGCCGAGCGAGACCGCGATAGATGCCCACATGCCCGACGATCCAGATACGCGTTCTCGATCCCTGCTAGAGCCAGGGTCAGCATGACCAGGCGGATGATCTCGACGTCGCTCTCCGCGCCGGCGTGGCCATAGATCTCGGCGCCGATCTGAAACGGGCTGCGCGTTCCCGCGAAGCCGTCGGAACGCGTGTGCAGGACGGTGCCGAGATAGCAGAGGCGCGTCGGGAGGTCTCGCGCGAAGATGATGTGCGTCGATCCGGGCGACCTGTGGCGTCATGTCCGCCCGTACGCCCAGCATGCGCCCGCTCTGCTGGTCCGTGAGCTTGAACGTCTGCAGGTCGAGGTCGTGACCCGTTCCGGTCAGCAGCGACTCGAGAAAGTCGATGAATGGGGGAATGACAAGCTCGTAGCCCCAGCGTGCGGTACAGGTCGAGCAGATCGCGTCTGAGGCCCTCCATCACCTGGGCTTGGGGCGGCAGGATTTCCTCGATACCCGCCGGCAGCAGCCAGCGCTCTTCATGCATGGTCGGCTCTCACTTCACCAGGTACAGGAGTGCGACGCCCGCCGCCATGCTCACGAGGCCGGCGACCCGCAGGGCCGAATCATCCTGCGCAGCCATCGCAAGCAGTGCCCGACGCAGCCCGCTCGGGCTGAGGAACGGCCAGATTCCCTCGATTACGAGCAACAGCGCCAGGGCCACCAGCAGGTCATGCCACATCTGCAATTCCGGCGTCACAGACGCAGCACTCAAGTAGGCCGTAGTGCTCGCCTACCAAGGTCGCGCCGAATCAGGAAGTCCGCCCGCCGCCTCGCGCGGCCCCCGGCGCCGCGCAAAACGCCAAGTCAGGGTGCCGTCTTTTCCTTGAAGTAGCGGAAGAAATCGGACTCCGGCTGCAGGACCATCATGTCCCCGCCCTGACCGAACGATGTCCGGTAGGCGTTGAGGCTGCGGTAGAAGCTGTAGAAGCCCTCGTCCTGCCCGTACGCGTTGGCATAGATCTCCGCCGCCTTGGCATCGCCCTCGCCCCGCACCTCTTCGGAGAGCTTGTAGGCGTCGGCGAGAATCACGGTGCGCTGTCGGTCCGCATCGGCGCGAATGCGCTCGGCGGCCTCCCCACCCTTCGCCCGCAGATCGCGCGCCACCCGTTCGCGCTCGGCACGCATGCGCTGGTAGACGGACTCGCTGACCTCGGGCGGCAGGTCGATCTTCTTGACTCGCACGTCGACCACCTCCAAACCGAGCTCCGCGGCATTGCTGTCGATGCCCTTGGTCAGCACCTCCATGAGCTCCTGACGGTCCTCGGACACGACCTCCTGGATCGTGCGCTTGCCGAACTCGTCACGCAGGCTGGTGTTGATGCGCTCGGAGAGCAGCCGCTCCGCGCGCTCGACGTTGCCGCCCGTGGAGCGGTAGAACTGCGCCGGGGTTGGCGATGCGCCACTTGGCGTAGGAATCGACGATGACGTCTTTCTTCTCGATCGTCAGAAAGCGCTGCGGGCGGGCGTCCAGGGTCTGGATGCGCTTGTCGAATGTCTTGATATTGTTGAGCACCGGGAATCATGAAGTGCAACCCCGGCTCGTACTCGCTGTCGATGATCTCGCCGAGCCGCAGGCGAATTGCGGTCTCCCACTGTTTGACCACGAAGGTGAAGGCATAGACGAGCACGAGCAGGGCGACCACCCCGATGGGCGCAAACATCTTGACTTGGTTCATCAGCGTGTCCTCCGCTCGCGAACGACGTTGCGTTCAGGCCTGGGGGCCGGCTCCTGGGTCATGCGTGGTGCCGTGGTCTGCTCGCCCGAGGGCTGCGCATCCCCGCCACGCTGCTTCATCAGCTGGTCCAGCGGCAAGTACATCAGGCTGTTGCCCTGCGGCACGTCGAGCAATACCTTGTTGCTGTCACCTAAAACCTGCTCCATGGTCTCCAGGTAGAGGCGCTCGCGGGTGACCGCCGGTGCCTTCTGATACTCGCCCAAAATCGCGGTAAAGCGCGAGGTCTCACCCTCCGCCGCCGCGACCACCTGATCCCGATAGGCCTTGGCATCCGCCTCCACGCGCGCCGCCTCGCCGCGGGCCTGGGGCACGATCTCGTTGGCGTAGGCCTCTGCCTTGTTCTCCAGGCGCTCCTTGTCCTCGCGCGCCTTGATGGCGTCATCGAAGGCCTCCTTAACCTCGTCTGGCGGCTTCGCGGGCTGCATGTTGATCGAGGTAACTTCCAAACCCGTCTTGTACTGGTTGATCAGGTCCTGCACCCGCTGCTGGATGGTCGCGGAAATCGCGCCGCGGCCCTCGGTCAGAATGAAGTCGAGCTTGCTGCCGCCGATGGTCTTGCGCACGACGGTTTCGGTGACGTCGCGCAGTGTCTTCTCCGGCGCTTGGTCCTGGAAGAGGTAATCGGCCGCATCCTGAATACGGGACTGCACCGTGAGCTCCACGTCGACGATGTTCTCGTCCTGGGTCAACATCGCCGCGTTGTGGGTGAAGGTCGAGATCTCGTCGACGTTGACCTTTTCCACGCTCTCGATGGGCGCGGGAATGTGCCAGTGCGGGCCCGGTTCCGTCATGCCGACATAGGCACCGAAACGCAACACGACTCCTCGTTCGGCCGGCTCGATGATATAGATTCCGGAGGCAAGCCAGATCACGAGCAGAATCCCGCCACCGATCCCCAGGGTCTTGGTGTTGATCCCGCCAATACCGCCTCCCGGGCCGCCGCCTCCGCCTCCGCTTCCCGACCCCGGGTCATCGCGAGGCGGCTTCTTGCCGCCGAATAGGCCGCCCAGTCGTTCCTGGAGCTTGCGCACCACCTCGTCGAGGTCAGGTGGACCTTGGTCCCCTCCTTTACCGCTCCAGGGGTCTTTGTTGCCGCCACCCGGCTCATTCCAGGCCATAATTACTCCAGAAAGAAATCGGACCGTTCGGTCATTGACGTTCGTTTCTGCGCCGAAGCGCAGCGCTTCACCCTGTCTATCCTTGCCCTCGCTCACGGCCTGGCCATCACTGAAAGCGGCTCGGGTTCAAGACACTTTCCGCCCCGCCCCACCGTGATCCTCAACCGCCCAGCTTCCGCTATGCGGTACCCTTCGACTCCTGCTACGTGCTGACGCGAGCCGCGGATGTCAAGGTAACCGGCGCGTAGGCCTCACCGACGCCACGTCACCGACTCAGCACCCGGTCGCCCATTTTAGGAAGGCGAGAGGCTTTCGGCAACGCATGCCTGCACGAGCGAAGCTAGGGATGCCTGCCGAACCGCTCAGGCAACGACCCTAAGAGAGACGCAAGGAAGCGTCGGCCACGCCGCGAAAACGCGCCCCGGAGAGATCTCAGACTCCACCGCAAGCGACGCGCTGCGAGACGGCGGGCTCAACCAGCCGGTTCGCGAGGGTCTCGTTGCGGCTGAGAAGGCGCTCGAGCTCAACTCTCGGCACCAACACCTCGAGCTCCCATCCGCCCTCGTCCGTGGCACGATCGGACAACACCTGCGCATGCTCGAAAAACCAGCCACGCAACGCCCCTTCACCCGCATCCAGGGCGACTCGCCGATGGAGCCGCTCCCCGCGGAAATGCTCCGCCAACGCCTCCAGCAGGACGCTCATCCCGTACCCGGTGTGCGCGGAGACCCAGACGCGGCGAACCTGGCCTTGCGCATCGCGCTCGAGGCGAGGAACCGCATCCTCGATCAGGTCGATCTTGTTGAATACCTGGATCTGGGGAACCTGATCGACCCCGATCTCGGCGAGCACCTCCTCCACGTCAGCGATGCTTCCATCGCGCCGCGCGCCAGCCGCGTCCACGACGTGGAGCAGGAGGTCCGCGGTGCGCGTCTCCTCCAGGGTGGAGCGGAAGGCCGCAACCAGCTCGTGCGGAAGGTGGCTGATGAAACCCACGGTGTCGGCCAGGATCACCGCCCCGCAATCCGGCAGTGAGAGCCGACGCAGGGTCGGGTCCAGGGTCGCGAAAAGCTGATCGGCCTGATAAACGCCGGACTCGGGTCAAGCGATTGAACAGGGTCGACTTACCCGCATTGGTGTAACCGACCAGAGACACGGTCGGCAGCTCTGCCTTCGGCGCGTGCCCGGCGCCCCTGAGCGCGCTGGGAGACGATGCGCTCCAGGCGTTTGTTGAGCATCGAAATGCGCCGCGCGAGCAGGCGACGGTCCGACTCGAGCTGGGTTTCACCCGGCCCGCGCAGTCCGATGCCGCCCTTTTGGCGCTCAAGGTGGGTCCAACCCCGCACCAGGCGCGTGGAGAGATGCCTGAGCTGGGCAAGCTCCACCTGGAGCTTGCCCTCGAACGAGCGCGCGCGCTGGGCGAAGATGTCGAGGATCAGCCCCGTGCGGTCGACCACCCGGCATTGGAGGTGACGCTCCAGGTTGCGCTCCTGGGCGGGAGAAAGGGCGTGATCGAAGATGACCAGCTCCGCCTTCTCCATCTCCACCATGGACTTGAGCTCATCCGCCTTGCCGCGAACCGATGAACAGCCGCGGATCCGGCGACGTAGCGGCGACCCGCCTAACGTGGCCGACGACTGTCGGCGCCGGCCGACTCGGCCAGAGTCGGAACTCCTCGATCTCCTCCGGATCGGAGGTCGCACCGATGTCCAGGTGGACGAGCACCGCCCGCTCTCCCGAGCTCGGGCGCTCAAACATAGGCTACCGGTAAGTCGGAAGGATTGACTGCAAGGATCAAGAATCGTTCTCGGAGAGATGCGCCGAGTGCGGCGCATCCGCCAGTCGGCTAAGCGTTGCCGGGCTCAGGCTGCTCGTCCGAGGTGGCCGGCGGCAGCTTCACGTTGCGCGACGGCACGACGGTGGAGATGGCGTGCTTGTAGATCATCTGGCTGACGTTGTTCTTCAACAGAACCACGAACTGGTCGAAAGACTCGATCTGGCCCTGGAGCTTGATTCCGTTCACCAGGAAAATCGACACGGGAATGCGCTCCTTCCGCAGGGCGTTGAGGAACGGATCTTGCAGACTTTGCCCCTTGGACATGGGATTTCTCCTTGTTGTAGTGCTCGGGCTTACTATGGCCGATACCGGGATTAATGCGCGATTGCATAGCGAGGCCGGATCGTCAGCGACCAGCGATAGACTAGCACAGAGCTGGCTTTTTGACTTGTCCATCAGAGACCGACGCGCCAACAGATCAAGCGCCCGCTGCAATGGCGACATCGCTCGTCGACCAGCCAGTCGACATCCGGTCTCCGCCGCAGCCAGGTGTACTGGCGCTTTGCGAACTGGCGGGTCGCGATGATGCCGCGCTGTACCATCTCGTCGTAAGTATATTCCCCGTAATAAGTATTTCAACATCTGCCGATAACCGACGCAGCGCATGGAGGGCAGCTCGGGGTGAGATCGCCGCGCGACCACAAGGTGCGCACCTCTTCCTCGAAGCCCCTGCTCCAACATGTGCAGGAAACGCCGCCGATACGGTCGTGCAGAATCCCTCGGTCGTTCGGCGCCCGCACCAGCTTGAGCACGCGGTAGGGCGAGCCGGCGCTCTCGGCTCCTGCGCAACAGCCACTCATGGGCCGGCCGGTGATCTCGTAGACCTCCAATGCACGCTGGATACGTTGCGGGTCGTTCGGGTGGACGCGCCGGGCGGCCACCGGATCTACCGCGGCCAGGCGTCGGTGCAGCGCGTCCAGCCCTGTTCTCGCGCCTCGCGCTCGAGCCGCGCGCGCAGCGCCGGGTCCGCCTCGGGGAATGCGGAGAGCCCCTGCTGCAAGGCACGAAAATAGAGCATGGTGCCCCCCACCAGCAGCGGGATCCTGCCCGCGCGCGCTGATCTCCGCCATCTCGCGCAGGGCGTCGTCGCGAAACCGGGCGGCGGAATAGGACTCGGCGGCATCGCAGATGTCGATCAGGCGGTGCGGCGCCGCGGCGAGTACATCCGGGCCTGGGCTTGGCGGTACCGATGTCCATGCCCGGTACACCAGGGCGGAATCCACGCTGACGATATCGCAGGGAAACCGCGCCGCCAGCTCCACCGCCAGATCCGTCTTTCCGGAGGCGGTCGGCCCCATCAGGAACAGGCAGGCGGGCGGCATCTTCTTCGCGCAACCACTGCATCATTCACCCGGCGGGCGCATCAACGCCCGCGCAGGAACAGACGATCCAGGCTCCTGGGCTGACAGCTTCACCCAGGTCGGGCGACCGTGGTTGCACTGGTCCGCCCGCTCGGTGCGCTCCATTTCGCGCAATAGCGCATTCATCTCCTCGCGCGCCAGGTGCCGGTTTGCCCTGCACCGCGCCGTGGCAGGCCATGGTCGACAGCACGCCGTTGATCTGCTCGCGGATGCGGTCGCTGGTTCCGTGCACGGCAATGTCCGAGAGCAGATCCCGCAGCAGGCGCTCGGCATCCGCGTCTCGCAGCAGCGACCGGGATCTCCCGCACCGCCAGGCTGGCGTCGCCCATGCGGTCCACGACGAGCCCCAAGCGGCCGAACAGGTCGCGGTTGACCTCCGCCAGATCGGCCTCCCGGGCGCTGACCTGGACCATCACCGGAACGAGCAGTGGCTGGCCGCGGATACCGCCGTTCTCCCAAGCCGCCTTCAGGCGCTCGTACCCGATGCGCTCGTGGGCCGCGTGCATGTCGACGATCACCAAGCCGTCCCGGCTCTCCGCCGAGACACGTAAACACCGTGCAGCTTGCGCGACCGCGTAGCCGAGAGGCGGCACCTCTTCCGGGCTCGCCGACGCCACCTCGTGCATGGGCGACGAACCCGGCGCCTGGGCCGCTAAGCTGAACCCGTAGTTCCCCCGCCGGTCGGCAATCCCGAGCGGGATCGGCTGCTGGCGGGTGGAAAGGCATCTCGCGCCGATCCGGTTGGTGTGCAACGGGATCTTCGAGCGGGGCGGCCGCCGGCGCACCTTCCGACGCGCCCGCCGCCAGGCGCCGGTGCAGGGCGCGGAAGATGAAGTCGTGCACCTGCCTGCCCTCCCTGAAACGCACCTCCAGCTTCGCCGGATGGACGTTCACGTCCACCAGCGCGGCAATTGG
>CAVTOR010000024.1:0-132891 GCA_963736235.1 uncultured Gammaproteobacteria bacterium | reverse complement strand
TTGTAGTTCCGCTCCCTGTTCTTGGATCGCCCTTGCCACCATCTACGTCCGCATGACCTTTCCTCGTGTCCGGAGCGGAAGCACCCCGCGCTGTTTTCGCTGCCGTGCCTGCCGCGCGCGGCGGGCGTGCCCACTCGCCCTGCTTCGCACGCTCCCACATCGCGCAAGGCCAGCACACCCGGTGGCGAACTCGCGCTGGTAGCGCTGAATCTCGCTCTACCGGCCTCACCGTTCAATGCATAACGCCACTGCTCGACTCCGGATGCGTTCGAGGTAGTCGGTCTGCACCGTGATCTCGCGCAGAACGATGCGAGTCAATCCGGGATTCAGGTCGCGCAGCCGGTTCTGAACCTGCTCCTCAATGGTGAAGCACAGGGGCAACACACCCTTCTCGTCGCGGGGTAACAGCGACAGGACGCGCTTGCGGGCCTCGTCGAGGCGATCGGGACCTGGGCCGTTCGTGGTCTCACCATCCTTTGGGGTCGGCATGACGCTCATCCTCGAGAGTTGCTGTATGAACATATGTTTCCCCTGACCGAGCGGGTCAGTGCAGACGGGACTGGCCTTCCGGCCAGTGAACCTCGTCTCGCGCGCGCTGCTCCGCATAGGCCAAGGCGTCGTACATGCGCTTCGGAGCGGGTGTCCCGTACCGGGCTTCCCACCAGCCGATGAAGCGACGCCAGAAGCCGATCTCTTCTCGGATCGTGACCGCTGTTCGTTTCAAGCCGCCCTCGCGTCCAAACTGCCCTCGATGGTGTCAAGCTACGCGACGCCGATGCCCCGATCTTGCCTCTCCGCGACAATCGCTTTACCTTGCCCGACAAGCGGATCTCTCCGCCGCGCGCAGAGGGAACAACAGGTTGACCCAAACCGTACTCGTATCGGCCGTCGGGCTCCTCAAGGGACTCGTCGAGTTCCACGGACTCGATGCGTCGCAATGCCTGCGCGAGGCGGGCGTTCCAGTCGAGAAGCTGGACGACCCGAATGGACGCCTCTCGGACGAGGCCGTGGACGCGGCCTGGCTACACGCCCAGACCCTGATTGCCGATCCCTGCTTCGGGCTGCACGCCCATCGATGCTGGCATCCCTCCCAACTCGGGGCCTTGGGCTACGCCTGGCTCGCGAGCTCGACCCTGCGCAACGCGCTTGGCCGGCTCTCGTGCTACGCCAGCACCGTCGCCGACCGCGCGAGCGTGACGGTTTCCGATTGCGATCGGGGGTTGCGTGTGCGGCTTGATGCGGAGAGGCAGCAAGAGAAAGAGATCCCGGCGCTGGTCGATGCCACGCTCTGCGTGCTGGTCGACATGTGCCGCGTCAACTACGGCAACGTTCTGGATCCGATCGAGGTCAACCTGAGGCGAGACCCGCCACCGTGCGCGGGACGCTACTTCGCGTACTTCAGATCGGCCGTAAACTTCGGCGCCGGCGACAACAACGTCGTGCTGCCGTCGGACCGCGTGGACGAGCCTCTGCCGGGCGCGAACGCCGTGCTCGCGCGGATGCACGACCAGGTGTTGACCCACTACCTGGCGCACCTGGAACAGAGCAACATAGAGGCGCGCGTCCGCGCCAAGATCGTCGACGAGCTGCCAACCGGCGAGGTATCTCAGGAGGGCGTGGCAGCGGCCCTCGCCATGGGCGAACGCACTCTGCAACGGAGGCTCAAGGAACTAGGCACGAGCTTCAGCGACTTGCTGGAGGACGCGCGTCGCGAACTCGCGCTCGCCTATCTGCAGGACCGCAAGATGAGCCTGCTGGAGATCTCATACCTACTGGGGTTCTCGGACCCCAGCTCCTTTTCCCGTGCCTTCAGGCGATGGACGGGAACGGCGCCGCGGGACCTCAGGTAGCGCTCCGCGCGCGATCTGCTTTCCAGGATACCCACCCCCATGCATGAGCTATCTGTCTGCCTCGCCCTACTGGATCAAGTCGAAGCCATCGCACGCCAGCATCACGCGACAAGGGTGGAGCGCATCGTGCTGCGCATCGGTCCCCTGTCCGGCGTCGAGGCACCCCTGCTGAAGAACGCATACCCCCTTGCGGCGGCCGGCACAGTTGCCGAAAAGGCCGAACTTGCCATCGAGTCCGCGCCCGTGCGGGTGCGCTGCCGTGAGTGCGACGCCGAGTCGGCCGCGACGCCGAATCGGCTGCTGTGCGGCCAATGCGGGGGGTTCCGCACCGACCTCATCGGCGGCGACGAGATGCTGCTCGCTCACCTGGAGCTCTCGGTCCCGGAAGACGGCAACACGCCCTGAGGCCCGCCGCACGCGAGATCGCGCCGCCGCCTCGCCCAACCAGCGCCCGACTCGCACCCGTCCAGGCTCGCGGGCATGGGGGCAGGCGCTGATGTATAGTTGGCGCAAGCTCCTTTCACCACTGAGGAAACGCACCATGTGCGATACCTGCGGCTGCAACATCACCCCCGGGAACGAGCATCTGGTCCGGGCCGACGGCAAGCACGCCCGCACCGAGGACGGCCGCGCCGCCGTCACCGTGCTCAAGAGCCTGCTGACCGAGAACGACCACCAGGCGGCCCACAACCGGGAGCACTTCGACGCCCACGGCGTGCTCGCGGTCAACCTCATGTCCTCCCCGGGGGCCGGCAAGACCAGCCTGCTGGAGGCGACCATCGGCGCGCTGAACAGACGAATTCTCCATCGCCGTGATCGAGGGCGACCTGGAGACCGAGAACGACGCCGAGCGCATCCGCGCCCAGGGGGTTCCCGCGATGCAGATCGCCACCGGCAGCGCCTGTCATCTGGACGCCCACATGGTGCACGACGCCCTGCACCGGCTCGATCTGGACGACGTCGACCTCCTGTTCATCGAGAACGTGGGCAATCTGGTCTGCCCGGCGAGCTTTGATCTCGGACAGCACCGCAACGTCACCCTGCTGTCCGTGCCCGAGGGCGACGACAAGCCGGCCAAGTACCCGGTCATGTTCCGCGCGGCCGATCTGGTCCTGCTTACCAAATCGGACCTCCTCCCTTACCTCACCGAGTTCGACCCGGAGCGGGCGGAACATCACCTGCGCCATCTGGCCACCGAGGCTCCGTTCCCGCGCACGACCACCCGTGACAGAGCGGGGATCGAGCCCTGGCTCGCCTGGCTGCGTTCCGAGGCTGAGACCCAAACCGAGCGTCGAGCGCGGGGTGAGACCGCGCGCCCGACGATACAGCCCGACGGCGCGCACCTGCACGAGGCGGGCGCCATGCACGCCGGCGAACACGAACATCACACGCATCGACATGGAACCTGAAGGCGGCCGCGCAGGTTGACCGAGAGCAACGGAAGCGGTAAGAAAAGGCGCAGCCCGGACGCCAAACGCCTTCGAACTACCGGCTTCGAGCCACACACCTGATCCGGACAAGCTTTACCCCTGGAGGACCCTTAGCCGTGTTTCACCCTAAATCCAAGCTTTTCAGCACGCTCGTCGCTGCCGGCATCATCGGCGCCACCCTCTCCTACGCCCCCGTCAGCGAGGCCTTCAACTTCGGCGACATGATGAATCCAGGCAAATGGATGGGGGGCGGTGACGATTACGACGACTACTACGATGGCCCCTACGGCGGCGGACCCTGGGGCGGTGGCCCCTACGGAGGAGGTCCCTGGGGTGGTGGTCCATACGGCGGTGGACCTTGGGGCGGAGGCCCCTACGGAGGAGGTCCCTGGGGCGGTTACGGTGGCCCTGGCTATTACGGTACCCCCGGCCAGGCTGGTCCTCCAGCGGCACCCGCTGCCGCGGCCCCGAGCGCATCGTCGTCCTCATCTTCCAACGTCAAGGATGCCGAGATCGAGGCGCTGAAGCGGCGCATCGAGGAACTGGAGACCAAGGAAACCGCCCCTCCTCCACCTCCCCCTCCGAGCGATTGGGGCAGCCCCGGATCATCCGGCGACTGGGACAAACGGGGATCGTCCAGCGATTGGGGCGCCGCCCCGGCCTTCCGTCCCATGGGCAAGTACTGATCGCGCGGCGACCGCGTCACCGCACCGCCCACGAACCCCGCCTCATGGCGGGGTTTTTCGTTCAGGCGCTCATCCGGATCGCGGCTCAGCCCCGGCGCCCAGACGACGCGCCTGCTCGCGGGTGAGGAACCGCCGGGGCGAAGGGATCAGGCTCGGCACCAGCCGCCGGTAGCGGCGGTAGGGCTCCCCGTGGTAGACGAGCAACTTGTTCTCTTCCAACCTGGAGCCCACGATAAAGTACAGGGTGATCATCAGCGCCGTGACCAGCAACGCGGGATCCATGTCCCGGGTCCAGACAATCACGAGCCCGAGGCTGTACCAGGGATGCCGCACATAACGATGCAGGGGCGAGAGGCGGAACCGTTCTTGGTCCTCTGCCGCGGTCGTGCCCTCACGCCACTGCCGTAAGCCGAGAAACTCAGAGCCGTCATACCAGCGCAGGGACCAGAGGAAACCCAGCATCGCCAGCGCGGCAAGTCCGCTGGTCAGCCACCAGCCGATCCCGGTCCATTCCCACAGCCAGGGCCCGCGGTCCGTGTAGGTCAGTGCCAGCGGCGGCACGAGCAGCACCAGGGCCAGGGTGTTGAAGCCAAGGCGGTAGGCGCGCATCCAACGGGGCCGCTCGCGGGACACCCATCGTTTCAGACTCAAGGATGCGAGCAGCGAATGCAGCGCAAAGTAAGCGAGCCACGCCAGAACCAGCAAACCAAGGCGTGCCAGTGAAAATGTCGTCTGGCATGCGCGAGTCATCCCACAGAAGTTTTAAAATCCAGTAAAATTCTAATGTGACAGGTCGCTTTTCGCTCGAATCGAGAAAGCCCATGCCCTCCGATTCCACGCGCCGCGCACTCCCAACCGTTCTCTCCCCCACGTTGAGGCGGCTCCTCGACTTCGTGCTGATTTTGTTCGGCCTCCTTGCCGTTAACTCGCTCTATCTGGTCGGCGTCACGGTCGCCGAGTCGGCCAGCGGCGGGAGCTTCCAGAACTACTTCTACCTGCTCATGTTCCTGGCCCACCTCGCCCTGGGACTGGCGCTGCTGATCCCCGCCCTCGTGTTCGGCGCCCTGCACCTCGCCGCGCCTGGCGGCGCCCCAACCGCTACGCGGTACGCGCCGGGCTCGGACTCTATCTCAGCGCCATCGCGCTGTTCGCCTCCGGCGTGCTGCTGACCCGCTTCGGCTTCTTCGAGATCAACGACCCGCAGATGCGCGCGGGCGCCTACTGGATCCATGTGCTGACGCCCCTGGCCGTCGTCTGGCTGTTCGTGCTGCATCGGCTGGCCGGCCCCCGCCTGCACTGGCGCCGCGGCCTGCAGTGGGCCGCGGCGGCAACTGGCCTCACCGCCGCGGCGCTGGGGCTGCATCTGGCGAGCGGCGATCACGAGCCTGCGCTGGATCGGGCCTTCCCGCCAGCGCTGGACCCGAATTCCCGGCTGGGACCCGATACCGGCCGAGCACCTGATGGGCGACGCAGCTGCGGCGAGTGCCACGCAGATATCGCCCAGCAGCACGCGGGCAGCATGCACCGTTTCAGCTCCTTCAACAACCCGGCCTATCGCTTCAGCATCGAGGATACCCGCAAGGTTCTGCTGGAACGGGACGGCGACGTACGCGTCGCCCGCCTGTGCGCCGCCTGCCACGACCTGGTGCCCCTGTTCTCCGGCCGCTTCGACGACCCCGACTACGATCCCGACATGGACCCCGGCTCCCAGGCCGGCATCACCTGCCTGGCCTGTCACGCCATCACCGCGGTCAACAGCCCGCGTGGCAACGGGGACTACACCCTGATCGACCCGCCCCGCTATCCGTTCGCCTTCAGTGACAACCCGTTCCTGAAGGCGATCAACCATCAGCTGATCAAGGCCAAGCCCGCCTTTCACAAGAAGACCCTGCTCAAACCGGTGCACAAGAGCGCGGAGTTCTGCTCCGCCTGCCACAAGGTCCATCTGCCGTATGGAGCTCAACCACTACCGCTGGCTGCGCGGCCAGAATCACTACGACAGCTTCCTGCTCAGCGGCGGTCTCCGGCCACCGGGTGGACAGTTTCTATTACCCGCCGCAGGCGCCAAAAAGGCCTGCGCCGACTGCCACATGCCGCCCTGCCGTCGGACGATCCGGCGGCCCGGGATTTCGCCGACACGGCCGGCGGCGAGGTCCACGATCATCTGTTCGCCGCCGCCAACACCGCCGTGCCCCACATGCTCGGGCAGCCGGAAGCGGACAACGCCGCCCGCGATCGATGCTGCGCACGCGCAGCCCGGGTCGACATCTTCGGGCTCAAGGAGGAAGGCGGCATCGAGGGGCAGCTGCACGCCCCGCTGCGGCCCCAGCTACCGGTGCTGGAACCCGGCGGCCGCTATCTGCTGGAGGTGGTGGTACGCACCATCGGCATCGGACACGAACTGACCCAGGGCACCGCCGACTCCAACGAACTCTGGCTCGATCTGCAGGCTGACGGCCGGCGACCGCGTCATCGGGCGCTCGGGCGCGCTGAACGACGAGGGAGACGTCGACCCCTGGGCCTATTTCCTCAACGCCTATCTGCTGGACCAGGACGGCAACCGCATCGACCGGCGCAACGCACAGGATATCTTCGTCACTCTCTACAACCATCAGATCCCGCCAGGAGCCGCCGCCGTCGTCCACTACGCCTTCACGCGTGCCCGCAGACGCGACGGCCCGATCAGGATCGAAGGCGGCTCAACTACCGCAAGTTCGACACCCGCTTCTACCGGCATGTCATGGGAGCGAAGTTCAAGGGCAACGACCTGCCGATCACCACCCTGGCCTCGGACCAGTTGATCCTGCCCCTTGGCAAGGCCGAACCGGACGCAACCCAGGCATCTAGCATCCCCGACATGGGAGCGCTGGAACGACTACGGCATCGGGCTCCTGCGCGAGGGCAAGAAGGGGCGAGTCCCGCCAGGCCAGGAGGCATTCGCACAGGTGGAGACCCTGGGCCGTGCGGATGGCCCGCTCAATCTGGCCCGCGTGCTCTACCGGGAAGGGCGGATTGGAGATGCCGCCGCCGCCCTGCAGCGGGCGGCCGAGGCCGACCCCCCCGCCCCGCCCTGGACCCTGGCCTGGTACTCCGCCCTGGTAGACCGGGAGCTGGGCAACCTGGATGCCGCCATCGACAACCTGGAGGCCCTGGCCGAGACCCGCTTCCAGACGGCCCGGGAGCGTGGCTTCGACTTCAGCCGGGACTACCGGATGCTCAACGAGCTGGGCCGAACCCTCTACGAGCGCGCCCGCCAGGAGCGGGGCGACAGCGCAGAGCGGCCCGGCTGACCTTCCTCGACCGGGCGCGGCAACGGCTCGAGCAGGCGCTGACCATCGACCCGGAGAACGATGCGGTGCACCACAACCTCAGCCTGGTACTGAGCGAGCTGGGCGAGCCGAAGCAAGCGGCGAGCATCGCGAGCTGCACGAGCAATACCGCACCGACGACAACGCCGTGGAACGGGCGGTCACCCTGCACCGCAGCCGAAACCCGGCAGCAGACCACGCCGCGGAGGCCGTCGCCATCTACGACCTCCAGCGGCCACAGACGGCCGCGGCGGCCGGCCTTGACCATGAGCGCAGTCACGGAAGGGTCGCAACCAGATGAACAAGCGCAAGACACGCGAGCTCACGCGCGGCGAGGCGAAGATCCGCCGCGCCTTCATCCTCTCGGCGCTCGTCATCGGCCTGTCGGCGCTGGTGGCGAGCCGGCTTCTATTTCACGAGCCGGCCGAACCAAGCACCGGCGCCGGTCAAGGAGGCCGACATCGACACTCCCAGGCGAGACCAGCCGACGGCCAGCGACACCCCGCCCGCGGTGCGGTTCACCGACGTCACCGAGGCTGCCGGCATCGGCTTCGTCCACGTCAACGGCGCCTATGGCGAGCGCCTGATGCCCGAGACCATCGGCAGCGGCGCCGCCTTCTTCGACTACGACAGGGACGGGGATCAGGACCTGTTCCTGGCCAATTCCCGTCTCTGGGAGGGCACGACCAGGGGGCGGGACAGCCGACGCAGGCCCTGTACCGCAACGACGGCAAGGGGCACTTCGCGGACGTCACCGAGGAAGCGGGCCTGGCGCTCACGACCTACGGCATGGGCGTCGCCGTCGGCGACTACGACGGCGACGGCTGGGGCGACCTCTTCCTGACGCAGCCTCAACGCCAACCACCTGTTCCGCAACGAGGCGGGACGCTTCCACGACGTGACCGACGAGGCCGGCGTCGGCCGGAGGACGGGACACATGGAGCGCCAGCGCCGCCTTCCTCGACTACGACAGGGACGGGGACCTGGATCTGTTCGTGGTCAACTACGTCAAGTGGTCCCGCGACATCGACCTGGAGATCGACTTCCGCCTCACCGGGCTCGGCCGCGCCTATGGCGCGCCCGTCAATTTCGTCGGCACCGACAGCTATCTCTACCGCAACGAGGGCGACGGCCGCTTCACCGACGTCTCCGCCTCCGCCGGCATCCGGGTCATCGGACCCGGTCTCCGGCCACCCGGTCGGCAAGGGGCTGGGCGTCGTCCCCTTCGACTACGACCGCGACGGCTGGCTGGACCTGGTCATCGTCAACGACACGGTGCGCAACTTCCTGTTCCGCAACCAGGGCGACGGCAGCTTCGAGGAGGTCGCCGTCTTCGAGGGCATCGCCTACGACCGCAACGGCAAGGCCACGTCCGCCATGGGCGTCGACGCCGCCCGCTTCCGGGACGACCAGGAGGTCGGCATCGCGGTCGGCAACTTCGCCAACGAGATGGCGTCCCTGTTCGTCACCACCGACGGACGCGCGCCCTTCGTCGACGAGGCGGTGCTGGAGGGACTGGGACCCGCGTCCCGCATCCCGCTCACCTTCGGCGTGGTGTTCCTGGACTATGACCTGGACGGGCGGCTCGACCTGCTGCTGGCCAACGGCCACCTGGAGCACGAGATCCAGAAGGTGCAGCAGAGCCAGACCTACGCCCAGCCGCCGTCGCTGTTCTGGAACTGCGGCGAGGCCTGCCGTGGGCGCTACGTGCCGGTGACGGACGCGGGCGACATGGCCGAGCCCCTGGTGGGTCGCGGCATCGCCTACGCGGACATCGACGGCGACGGCGATCTGGACGTGCTCATCACCCAGAACGGCCGCCGGCCGGCGCTGCTGCGCAACGACCAGCAGACGGGCCATCACTGGCTGCGGGTCGTGCTCCAGGGCATGCCGCCCAACACCGACGCCATCGGCGCCCGCCTGGAGCTCACGGCCGGGGGCGTGACCCGCTACCGGGAGGTCATGCCCACCCGGGGCTACCTGTCCCAGGTCGAGCTTCCGGTGACCTTCGGCCTGGGAGCCGCCGACAAGATCGACCGCCTGCGCATCGTCTGGCCCGACGGCAGCGAGCAGGAGCTGGTCCCCACCGCGGTGGATACCACTTTAGTCGTCGAGCAGGACGCCGTACGCGCGGAGTAAGGTGAAGACATGACTTTCCAGGCTTGGTTTCGTGCCACGCTGTTCGCCTCTCTTGCGGTAGCTTGGATCCGGGCGCCAGCGGATGCCCTCTCGGAGCCGCCGGAGCGCTGGCAGGGCACCTTGACCCCGATCCAGGAGGTCGACATCAGCGGCGCCGAACGCCTGATGCAGCAGGCCATTTCCGAGGCCCGTGCGGAGGTCGCCGCGCTGCTGATCGAGCCGGAACCGGACGCCGCCTCCCTCGCCGCGGCCTACGGCCGGCTGGGGGCCTTGTTCCTGCTGGTCGAGGTGGAGGCCCAGGCGGACGCCTGTTTCCGCAGCGCCCAGGCCCTTGAGCCCCAGGAGTTCCGCTGGCCCTACTATGCGGGCTATCTGGCGATGATGGCTGGCAACGCCGATCAGGCGCTGGATTATCTCAGGGCCGCCCAGGCACTGGACGCCGACTATCCGACCCTGTATCTCCGGCTCGGCAAGGTGCACCTGGACCGCAGCGAGCTACCGGAGGCCGCGACCGCCCTGGAGAGGATCGCCGACGCCCCGGGCCTCACCGCCGCGGCCAACTACTACCTGGGCCAGATCGCGAACCTGGAGCGCCGGCACGAGGAAGCGGTCGCCCACCTGGAGAAGGCCCTTGCAGCGGACCCCAACGCCACCGAGGTCCACTATCCCCTGGGACAGGCCTATCGCGCACTGGGCAAGAACGACCTGGCCCGCGAGCACCTCGCCCTGTTCGTGGCGAAGACCCCCGAGGCGAAGGACCCCTTGCTGGAGCAGCTCCAAGGAGCCTCAAAGCGCTCCTTACCCGCCTTCCATAAGGGCATACACGCCATCCGGGAAGGGTACTACGCCGCTGCCGCCGAGCGCTTCGCCGAGGGGCTCGCCATCGACCCGGACAATGTCCCGGCGCGGGTGAGTTATGCGCGGGCGCTCTACCTCACCGGGCGCGGTGACGCCGCGGCCGAGCAGCTGGAGACCGCCCTGGCGGCAGAGCCGCACGACCTCCTGGCGAACTTCCTTCACGGCGTACTATTTCAGCAGCGGGGCGCGCAGCAAAGTGCCGCGGACTATTACCACCGAGCCCTGGCGGTGGATCCGGGCCATGCCGGCGCCCTGTTCTATCTCGCGAACCTGGACTTCATCGCCGGCCGTTATGCCGAAGCGGCGGCGGGCTACGCCAAGGCGCAGGCGGCGGATCGGGAGATCGCCCCGGCCCGGCTGCTGGAGCTGATCGCCCGGCTACGGGCGGGGGATTCGGAATCCGCCGTCCTCAAGCGTCTTCGAGACCTGCGCGCGCAGTATCCGCAAGATCCGATGCTGGGTTACGCGCTGGCGCGCCTGCTCGCGGGGGCAGCCGACCCCGCACTCCGCGCCCCCGAGCAAGCCCTGGACATCGCCTCAGAGCTGAGCCTCCTTCAACCCATCCCTCCTCACCAGCGCGCCCTGGCCTTGGCGCAGGCGGCCTCGGGGGCCTTCGACAAAGCCGTCCAAGCCCAGAGGCAGGTCCTCGCAATGGCGGCGTGGATGGCGCCTCCCGCCGAGCAGGAGCTGATGCGAGCGGAGCTCAAGGCGTACGAGACGGGCGAGCTACCCCAACCCGCCTGGCCCGAGGGCGACCCGCTGCTCTCGCCGCCGCCGTTCGACCCGGTCGCCCCCTTCCGGGATTATCCAGCCGCGGTGCCGTACTGACCCGAGCCGCGGGCTAACCGCTTCGTGAGCGGTAGAGAGACTCCAAGTCCGCCCGGTATCTTTCGTAGACCTTGGCACGCCTGACCTTCAGCGAAGGGGTCAGCATCCCCGACTGGATGGTCAGCGGCTCGCCGGCGATGACGAAGTCCTTGATGGTCTCGAACGGCGCCAGACCTTCGTTGACCTGCGCGATGCGCTCACCCACCAGGCGGCGCATCAGCGGATGGTCTCGGAGCGACTCAGGATCCGGCTCCCCCGCCTCTGCCAGAAAGGCGCGGGCGGTCTGCTCGTTGATGTCGACCAAGGCCGTGAGGTACCTCTTCCCGTCACCGTATACGACCACCTGGCTGATCAGCGAATCGTTGCGAAATCTGAGCTCGATGTTCTGGGGCGGGATGTTCTTGCCCCCGGAGTTCACCAGGATCTCCTTCTTGCGCCCGATGATCCGGAGGAAGCCCCGCTCGTTGAAGCAGCCGAGGTCGCCGGTCTTGAGCCATCCCTCCGCATCGAACATGGCGGCGGTGGCGGCCTCGTCCTTGTAGTAGCCGGCGAACACGTTCTCCCCTTTCGCCAGGATCTCGCCGTCCGGCGCGAGCTTGATCCAGACCCGCGGAAAGGGCTTGCCCACCGAGTCGAAATCATAGTCGTCGACCCGGTTCATGGTCAGCGTCGGCGAGCACTCGGTCAGGCCATACCCCTCGATGATCATGATGCCGGCTGCCTTGAAGAACTCTTTGACCTCGCGGCCCAGACCGGCGCCGCCGGAGAGACAGAAGGACAGCCGGCCGCCGGTCAGCCGGCGCAGTTCGGCGTAGCGCGCCTGCTGGTCGCCGGGTACGGCCCGCGCCACCTGCGCAAGCTTCTCCCAGTAGGCCGGCACGCTCATGAAGACGTTGGGAGACAGAGCGGCCAAGTGCTCCAGGGCCTTGGCCGGCCCGCTGAAGTAAGTCAGGAATCCGAGCTGGTTGCCCAGGCAGAACTGGCCCCAGCCAAAGATATGGGACATGGGCAGCCACAGGACATCGAGGTCCCCCTCGTGCAGGAGGGGGCCATTGACCGTGACCCAGTCTTCGCCGTTGACACCAACATTGCGATGGGTCAGCAGCACGCCTTTCGGCATTCCGGTGGTGCCTGACGTGTAGACCAGAAAGCCGACGTCATCGAGCCGAAGGGATGCTACACGCTCATCCACGAGTCCCGGCTCTCGCCGCAGAGCATCCGCGCCGATGCTCTCCGCCTGCCGCAACGAAAAGGTCACGGCGGCGAGCCGGTGAGGATCCAGCCCAACGGCCAGGGCACGCTCCCGAACGTCCATGGGATCGAACACGACCAGCGTCTCGATCGCCAGCCTGTCCCACACCCGCAAGACCCGTTCGAGCTGCTCGGCATTCTCGAGGAATAGAACGCGCGTGTCGGCGTGGGAGAGGATGTGGGTCAGGGAATCCCCGACCAGGCTCGGGTAGACGGGTACCAACACGCCGCGGGCGGCGAGCAGGCCAAGGCCCGCCAAGCCCCACTCGAGCCGGGTGGCCGAAAGGACCGCGGCCTTCCGGTCCTTGTTCACGCCCCGGCCGATCAGGAACGCGGCAATGCACTCGATGCGGCGGGCCATCTCGCCCCAGGTCACGGCTTTCCATTGGCCGCCCTCCGCGGGGATCATGCATCGAGGCGTGTCGCGCAGGTCGGCTCTTCGCGCCTGGGCAAAGAAGATTGCGGCCGCGTTGTGGGATTGGCTCAACTCATGGGGCGGTTCTTGCGACATGTGTCCTCCCTGTGAGGGTCAGAGATCGGACCAAGTGACAGTGGCATGATGTTGCCGCGATTTCCGGGACCGCTCCCCCTGTCTCGCCGGCTGTTTCATCCGCGTTTTCCAGGCCAAACGGCAAAGGGCCGGAGAACCGGCCCTTTACATGAAGACGGCGGGGCGCGGCGCCCCGCCACTTTTCGCGACTGCCCTACTTGTCCGCGCCAGAGGCCGCGGGGGCAACAGCCGCGGGAGCGACTGCGTAAGGATACGCACCATAGAGCGGATAGCCGTAACCGTAACCGTAACCGCCCCATGGACCGCCCCAACCGCCGCGGTACGGGTAGCCGCCCCAACCACCATAGTAGGGGTAACCACCCCACCCGCCGTAGTAAGGATAACCGCCATACCAGGGGCCACCGTACCAGGGGCCACCGTACCAGGGACCGCCACTACCCCAGTTGCCCCAGAATGCGTGGGCGGGCATGGTCGCCACAGCGGCGGCACCGGCGAGCACGACACCCACGGCAGCAAGCCAAGTCTTCTTCATGACTTTCCTCCTCGATCTATAAAGTCTCAAAGACGGGACTCATATCCCACCGTTGATTATAGATCGCTTATATTCCCCGGTCAGCAAATTGCTGAAGTGCCGCGCCAGGTTAGTAAACCGGGGATCAATTCATCGCCTCTTGGGTAGCTTACTGATCTTGGTCAGGATGACCCTCAATCAGCGTCCAGTCAGGCTCGCTCAATCGCCGAGGTTGGTACCCGACGCTGCGGGCGGTCTCGATCCAGGGATGGTCCATGGGAATGGGCTTGCGCTGCCCGGCGACCCGCTCCAGGGCAACCGCCTCCGCCCCCTCGCCGCGGGCCGCAACCATGACGCCGAAGATGTCCTGGCGAATGAAATCCGCGCAGGCGCTTCCCAGGCGTGTCGCCAGCAGCCGATCCGCCGCGGAGGGCGTGCCGCCACGCTGCAGATGACCGAGGATAGTGACGCGCGATTCGAGCCCGGTCAGGGCCTCGAGCTGACGCGCGAGGCTCAAAGTATGGTTGCCGCGGTTGCCCTCGACCTCCTTGATCTGGGCCTTGGCGCGCTTCTTCTCATCCTTGTCCTCCGCCTGCGCCTTGCGCTCCTCGGCCTCATGCAGGACCGCCGCCTCCTCGACCGACATCGCGCCCTCGGCCACGGCGACAATGCTGAAATTGCGCCCGGAACGCACGCGATGACGGATCGCCTGGGCCACCTGCTCCACGTCGTAGGGGATCTCAGGGATCAGGATCACGTCCGCGCCGCCGGCGATGCCCGCGCCGAGGGCGAGCCAGCCCACCCGATGGCCCATGATCTCCACCACGATGATGCGGTGATGGCTGTGAGCGGTGCTGTGCAGCCGGTCGATGGCCTCGGTAGCGATGCCGAGGGCGGTGTCGAAGCCGAAGGTGACGTCGGTGCCGTAAACATCGTTGTCGATGGTCTTCGGGAGAGTGATGACATTCAGTCCCTTGTCCTTGAGTCGCAGTGCGTTCTTTTGCGTGCCGCCGCCGCCGAGACAGACCAGCGCGTCCAGATGGTTGGCCTGGTAGTTCTCGACGATGGCGTCGGTCATGTCCTGCTCCTTGCCGCCCACCAGCATGCGGTGCGGCTTCTCCCGGCTGGTGCCCAGGATGGTGCCGCCGACCGTCAGGATTCCCGAGAGCGAGGTGCTGTCGAGCCGCACGGAGCGGTTCTCGGCGAGCCCGCGAAAGCCATCCCGGAAACCGATGACCTCCATGCCGTGCTTGCCAATGGCCGACTTGCCGACGCCGCGGATGGCGGCATTGAGACCCGGGCTGTCGCCCCCCGAAGTGAGAATTCCGATGTACTGCGTCATGTGTCTGCCAGGTTGCCAAATTATTACCCTATTGTGCCTGCGGCATGTTACGGCCGCACGACCGCGCTACGCGGGCGGCATGCTATGATTCGGGCTCGAAACCACTCGCCCGGGAGCAAGACCATGACCTCCGCTATGCGTTTCCTGCTCGTCCTCGCCGCCCTTGCCGTGTTGCCGGCCACGACCTTCGCCGCGGGCGCCTACGCCGTCTACGAGAGCGAGAGCGGCTTCGAGACCGTGATGGAGGGCGCCAAGACCGCTATCCTGGAGCGTGGCATGTACATCAACAACATCATGCACATGGGCGAGATGCTCGAGCGCACCGGCAAGGACTTGGGGATGGACGAGCAGATCTACGGGCGCGCCGAGTCCATCGAGTTCTGCAGCGCGGTGCTCTCCCGCAAGATGACCGCGGAAGACCCCAGCCGCATCGTCAACTGCCCCTTCATCCTCGCGATCTATACCCTGCCGAATGATCCGGACAAGACCTTTATCGCCCATCGGACGGTGCCCGCGGAAGAGATGGCCGACAGCAAGGTCATGACCGAGGTGGCGGAGATGCTGAAGGGGATCGCCGAAGCGGCCGCCTCCTGGTAGCGACGCGGAACGGCCAATCTCCGCCCCCAGCGCCGGTTCTACCGCGCCGCACAGGAAAATGCGTCGGGCGACGCCATATGGTGATGAGAGCTAAACCTCTCTGAAGCCATTATGTCCTCATCTGCTCTCGACGCCGACGCCCTCGAAGACCTGTTGGAAGAGATCCTTTGGGCCGAGGCATCCTCCAAGCGCACCGCGGCCGAGGCCCTGGCGAGCCTGACGCGCCCGCAGCAGGAGTTCGTTCTCCGCTGGGTACAGACCCTGGAGAAAGACAACATCGCCTGCGCCTACCAGTTCCTGACCCACGCCCATCGCGCCATGCGCGAGCTCGAGAACGACGAGGTCGAGGCCTGGATCATCCAGGGTCTCGACGTCTACGACCGCTCCGGCCTCTATGCCGCGGTCGACGTCTTCCGCAACGTGGACAAGTTCCTGGCGCGCGCCCGCGAGGCCAAGGTCGGGGCGGTTCTGGACGACTACTCGCCGGTGCTGGAGCGGGTCGTCCTCGGCTTCTCGGGGCGCCGGCTCAGGCTGCAAGGGGGCGAGCGAACGTACACGGACACCGAGACCCTGTTCCTGCCCGAGGTCACCGCCCGTTTCGAAACCCGCGAGGACAACTTCCGCTTCCTCAAGGCCACCGCGACCTATATCTGGGCCCAGACCCGATTCGGCACCTGGAAGCAAGGCGTGATCGAGGCACTGACCCGGTTCGACAACGAGACGCGCGCCCTGCGTCTGTTCCACATGCTGGAATCCCTGCGCCTGGACGCGCGCATCGCGGGAGAGCTGCCGGGCATCCATCGCGACATGGCCCAGCTCAACCGCCTGGCCGGTCAAGCCCTGTGTCCTCCGGACTGGGAGGCCTGGCGCGAACGCCTTGGCCGCAGGGACAACCGCGTCGAAGACTCGCTCGCCCTGGTGGCCGAGCTGCTGCCGTCCTCGCTGCCGGTCCCCAACCCACTTTGCTACCAGGGCGAGATGCTTCCCGAACAGGTCGAGCAGATCCTGCGCGAGCGCCTCGAGGACGAGAAGGCGGGACTGCGAAGCCTGCTGGTTCGCTACAAACGGGAGCTGGAGGCGGAACAGCCGGCAACCGAACGCAAGGCCCCCGACGCGCGAGAAACACCCTTCTCCGCGCGGACGCGAGAGAGCGCGGAGCACCCCGGCGAGATGGAGATCGAGCTCCTGTTCCACGACCAGCCCGTGAGCCCGCCGGAGGATGTCGGAAGAGTCATCAGCTCCATCATGCTCGATCTGGGCGAGCTGCCGCCGGACTATCTGGTTCCCGCCGGGGACGGCTCCTACAAGCCCAAAGGGCGCAGAGGACGAGGGAGAGGACGCCGCCGCGGACGTCTGGTCCGGCGCCTATCACGAGCGCGGCGCCCGGCTCTACAAGGAGTGGGACTTCCGCCGCCAGAGCTATCGCAAGAACTGGTGCGTGATGCGGGAGCTCTCGGTACAGCCTCAATTCGACGGCTTCGTGCGGAAAACCATGGACCGATACTCTCGGCACCTCGCGCGGCTGCGCAAAACCTTCGAGGCGCTGCGTGGCGAGGACAAATGGCTCAAGAAGGAGCCCTACGGGGACGAGGTGGACATCGACGCGCTGGTGGAGGCTCACGCCGACGCCCAGCAGGGCCTGGAGATGTCCGAGCGCCTCTTCACCCGGCTGGACCCGGTCGAGCGCAACATCGCGGTGATGTTCATTGTGGACATGAGTGGGTCCACCCGGGGCTGGATCAACAAGGCCGAGCGCGAGTCCCTTCTGCTCCTGTGCGAGGCACTGGAAACCCTGGGCGATCGCTACGCCATCTACGGCTTCTCGGGCATGACCCGCAAGCGCTGCAAGACCTATCGCATCAAGGTTTCGAGGATGCCTACGGCGACGACATCAAGGCCCGCATCGCCGGCATCGAGGCCAAGGACAACACGCGCATGGGCGCCGCCATCCGCAATCTGACGGAGATCCTGAACGGTGTCGAGGCCAAGACCCGCATCCTGATCACGCTTTCCGACGGCAAGCCCGACGATTACAGCGACGAGTACCGCAGCGAGTACGGGATCGAGGACACGCGCCGCGCCTTGATCGAGGCCAAGCGCAGCGGCATCCACCCCTTCTGCATCACCATCGACAAGCAGGGACAGGAGTATCTGCCCCACATGTACGGGGCGGTCAACTACACGATCGTGGACGAGGTGGAGCAGGTGCCCTACGAGGTCTCGGAGATCTACCGGCGACTGACCGCCTGAACCGAAATGAGCGGACGGAGCGCAGATATCGCGTGCGGCAGGGCCACGGCCTGATGTCCCCAACCCTGGCTCAGGGCTGGTACACGAACTCGGCGCTTGCTAGCAGGTTTCCCTTCGCGTCGCGCAGCTCCACCCGCCAATCGCCTTTCATGCTCGGGTAGAGCCGTTTGCTAGCGTGGCTGCGCCAACGCTCGGCGCCGACCGGCACGCGGATGCGCAGCACCCGCTCGCCCTCGTGCAACCAGCGGTATTCGAGGACCTTCCCCTCCAGACCCGTCACCTCGCTGAAGGAGGATACTTCGACAACGCCTTTGGCGTCCGGCGTGATGTCATCAAGGCCACCCCTCGGCTCGTTGCCCTCGACCGATCGGGCCAGCACGAACCGCTTGACCCACGGGGAAGCGATGTCGCTTCTGGCTGCGCGAAAACGGCCTCGATTGCCCTCTTCGTCGGAGCTGTTGACCGCCTGGGCGGTTCGGTCCGCCACGGTATCGGGGGCAGGTTCCTCCTCCCGCAGCTCGACCGGAGCCATCGAGGCGTCGGGGGAAGGCGGTTCGGGACGCGTCTCGCGCGCCAGCATGGACTCGGCGGCCTGCCGCGGCTCCTCATCCGCCATCGTGGCAAGCGCCGATCCGGCTTCCGCCTCGCGGTCATCCGCCGGCAGGGGAAGTTGCATCGACGCAGACTCGAGAATCTCGTCGCGCGGGGAAGGTTGAGCGCCGATCGGCGCTTGCATCTCCGCCGGCAGGTCGTCGCGCTCGCCGGCGACCGCCTGACCGACGTCATCGGTCGCCCCCGTTAACGGCGGTTGAAGGCCTTCGTCTTCCGATTCGGGTTGAACCCGTGGCTGCGCGTCACCCGATTCCATCTCGGGGGACTCAGGGATGGTCGCGAGCGCATCCGCGCCGACTACTCCGTCTGCCTCGACGCCACCGCGCGGCGCCGATGTGGATATGGGCCCGAGCTCCGTTATCTGTTCTGCGCGTTGTGTGGCGGGGGATTGTTTGTCGGGCACGGCGCCAGCGCCAGCCTGCTTCCGCTGATCTCCAACCTCCGGACCGGCCAGCGGGATCGACGGCTGCAACCAGGCATGGAGGCCATAGCCAATCAGACCGAGCACCAGAACAAGCGCGGCCACCGCGCCGATGATGCGATCCCAGTGGTACACGTACTCGGGTTTCGACTCGCCTTCAGGCTCGGGTTTCGTGATCCTTATCTTAATCTCCCGCCTAGGGGACTGGTCGACCATGGCCGTCTCCAGGTGCGTATGGGACGAGACTGCTCGCAGACGAGTGCAATCGATGAGCGCCCGGGTATGTCGTGCTGGATCGCGACGTGGAAGCCCTTTTGGTCGCAAGAACCAGCTGAAAAACAGCGCGGCTGAGAGGGCCAAAGACGGCGTCGGCGTCAGCCCCAATCGTGGGCGGCGCCCGCAAACATCTCGTATCAGGTCGCCGTCGGGAGCAACGCGCGGTCGCAGATCCTCATCCCAGTGGTTCTCCGGGCCGCGACATCCGTTGCGCCGTCAGGGTGCGCAGGACATAGTCGGCGACGGCCCGCGGTGCCATCTGGCGGTCGAACATGGCCGCGTTCAGGGCACCCAGCCCGCTCGCCTTCTCGGGTTGCCGGCTCGCAAGATCGACGGCTCGCTCGGCGATCTCGACCGCATCGTCCCAAGCGAACTGTTCCGCGAGGTGGGGATTCTCTCCCACCAGGCCGGGGTTGTTCAACAGGGGCTCGCCGACCACGGCGTTCCCGACCGCCATGGACAGGCTGAACTTGGAAGATATGCAGCCCTCCATTCCCTGCGTGTAAACGACCACTCTGGATCTCGCCAGGGTGCGGGTGTATTCCTCCCGATCGAGACGCGGGTGGTGGACGCCCGCATACTTGGCCGGCAAATCGCTGAAGCTGGTAAAGCCCGCAGCGACTCTGAGACCCCGCGTGGCGAGAAGCCTTCTGATCAGCCGAAAGCGCTGCGCCATCTCCTTGTCGTGGCGGGTGTTTCCGCGATAGCTGGTCACAAAGAAGATATCGATGTCCTTGGGGATGCCTCGACAACCGATGATTTCGCTGAAAGCAGGGAAATTGCGGAGCTCTGCCAAACGTTTTCTCGCATCGGCCATCGCCCCAAAGTAGGGCTGCTTGTGATCCAGGCCCGGCCGGAATCCGAACAGCGTCGTCGGCAACACCAGCCTGCGGCACAGCGCGAACCTCATTGCCGGACGGATCGGGAAGAACTGAGCAATGCCGTGGATCTTGTCCCGATGAGGCCTCAGCTCCGGGGTGCGTTCGACCACCTCGGGGTTGTAGTTCACCTTGAACCAGGCATCCACGGATCGAAGCAGCGGCAGGTGGTAGCCTCCAGGCCTGCCGGGAGCGTCCAACGCATTGGAGTCGTGGGCGTCGATGCAGAAGAACCATTCCCTGTCCCCGACCCGGAGTCTGAACAGCGCCATGGCGAACAGCAGATGCTGCCACTCGGCGTCCCTGACCGCCGGCGCCAGGCGGGGGGGCAGCGGGTTCGAGACGCGAACCCGTAAGTCCCGCTCAGTGCTGATCGCGCGGAAACCGGTCAGGTAATAGCCCGAGTAGTACGCGCTCGAGGTGTCGTAGAAGACGAGACTAGAACCGCTCATTGAGACTCAGACAGGCAAAGGATTTGGTAGACGTCGATGATCCGCCATCCTGGTCGAGATCAGCGCGACTTCGGCACACACGGAATCGATCCGCGTTTCCCACACGATCGAGCACAGGAACGCGTCAAGCGACCCAGTCGCTGACCTTGCGGCGCAGTGATTCCAAGGCCGACTCCTGCTCCTGTTTACCAGCCTCCCGCCATCGGTCCAACGCATCCCGCGCGGCGCCGATCTCCCGCGTAAGGTCGATCTCACGGTAATCGGGGGAGTAGAACACGCGAGCAACCAGGGCGCGCGTCGCGCCCAGACGTGGATACTGCGCGTAGATCAGACCCGGCGGCATCGGAAGCCGCTGGTCCTCAACCCTCCCGATGCCGGCGAAGCCAAAGGGTATGCCCGCGGACGACACGGTATCCGCGAGCATGTCCAGTAGCCCGGACGCCAACACCTCGAAATGGTTGGACAGATTCATGTCTAGGTACATGTCGTTGAGTCCGAAGTGCACCTCGTCGACGCCTGGGAGCTTGACGATCTCGCGGAGCCGCATGGCGGCAGACGCGGTTTCGACCAAGAGCGAGACGGTGGCGCGACCATCCACCAGGTCGACGAAGGTCGCGGCCTCCTTGATCGTCCGAAACATGGGCAGCATCAGCACCTGCACGCCCTGATCGATCAGCCGGTCGATCTCGTCCCGGGAGTTCGCGTGGATCGGGTTGGTCCGCGTGAACAACGCGGACCCGGTCAGCACCTCCCTGATCTCCTGGAGCTGGTGGATCTCGTGGTCCGAGATCCACGCCTTAGTCGGGTCCTGGCGCTTTTGCTTCCCGATGGTCTCCAGGTCGAGCCCGATGCGATCGATACCCGCGTCGTTTCCGGCTCTCGCCAACCCGGGATCATTCGTAAAGAGCGTAAGAACAAACTCACTACCGTAGCTCATCGGCCGCACCGCACATCGCAACGATTCAAGATTTCGCTCGAAACAGAGCAAGCCATGTTGTCTGGTCAGAACCGGAACGGGATCTTCTCGGTATCCGGCGGCAACCTCCACTCATCCGGGTCGGCGTAATCGTATGGCCGGTCGAAGTAGTTGATGAAACTACTCTGCGTTTTCTCCAGATTTTTCAAGCCATGCCAGATCCCTGGCGCGACGGTGACCAGTGTCGGCCGCATGCGGCTGAGGTGAAACACATTTCCTCTCCCCTGTGTGGGAGAACCGGGACGGTCGTCGAAAAGGATGACCTTGATGGTGCCGTCCGTTACGAAAAAGGTATCGGTCTGCTTCTCGTGCATATGCCAGGCGGACAAGGCATCACCGCGCAGGATGACGTGGATCATATGCCGTACCTGATCCGGCCCGACCCGCCACTCGGGCCGGTACAGCTCGGTCGTGATGCCGTTGCGGGTGATGAGGTTCGGGATTTCTTTGAGACGCACGCCGTCCAGCAAATCATGCGTCAACTGGCCTTCGGCGGTCGCCGATTGCTGGTCTTTTTTGGCTCCATCGACCATGGAAACGATCCCCTCCGGTTCGACGGGCAGCATTGCCCGATCATTCTACAGTCAGTGACCTACGCGGCCGGAGAAAACGCGAACGTTCGCGAACGCCTATCCCCGCGCCACCGCCTGGACCTGGCATGGTGCGGACCGGAGCCGGTGCTAACGCAGCTGCATCTTCGGCAAAGGTCCAGCGAACGTCAGCCAAGTTTGTCGCCGCAGGACTCGTCGCCGCACTGGGCGTCGATGCGATATTTGTCGTCCTCTGCCTTCTTCTTGTTCGCCAACTCCGCCTGGGTTCGCAGCTCCCACACCTCCTTGCGCTCCTGGACCCGCTGCCCCCAAGCGTTCTCCGCCTCCTCGATGGTCTTCTCGGCGAACAACACCTGGCGCAAGAACTGGAAGGCGAAGTCCATCAAGATCAGGTCGTCCTTCGCCACCGCCTCGTAGAAGGTCTCGTTTAGCTTGTAGGTGCGGCGGAAGTTCTCGCTCAGGACGAACCGGCGGAACATGTCCAGATTGTAGGACGCCATGAAGAACATCTGCAGGCTCATTTCGGAGGGGCGCCCAACACCGGGGCCGGCGGACTTTTTCTTGAGGATCAGCCGGTACCAGTCGCGGTTGCGGTCGTCGTACTCCTTCACCCCCTGCTCCGCTCGATAGTCATCAATACTGATCTCGCGGTCCTCGAGATGCCCCTTGCAGTGATCCTCCACGACCATGGAGTAGTTCTCTTCGGCCTGGGACGCGTCCTTTTTGCGCATATTCAGCAGGGCAACCGGGTAATAGCGGCAGACGGTGGGGCGGTCCTCGTAGACGCTACAGCCGTTCTCCCCGTCCAGCATCACGCATGTGCCATCGTTGTCGGTGCGCATCTTGAGCCCCGGAACGCCGTCGGCATCCATCTGGAAGGGAACCGTGTATTGCTTGAGGAACTCCTCCGAAGTCGCGCCGAAGCGTTTTTTCAGACGCAGGACATCATAGGGGGTGAGGGTGACGTCGGCCTGCTTGCAACAGGCGTTGAAGCAGGAGATGCCTTTGTAGCAGCTGAACTTGAACCGGGTGTCGCCCGTCAACATCTGCGGCAGAGCTGGGCTCTTGAAGGGGATATCGAAACTCGCGTCGCTCATGATGCAAATGATCCTCGCCCGACACTCGCTGCCAATGTGTGGGTCGTCTCGGCGGAAATCCGCAAATGGACGAAAATCAAGCGGGAATTCGCATTCATTTGCCGACTGAGTCTTCTCGGAGGAAAAAAATCCGGGCGCCTCGCGGCGCCCGGTTGGCTCCTTCTCAAGTCTCACGGAGCGCGGATGCGCGGCCTAGAAGGCCGCGCCCGCGATCACTTGAAGAGCTTCGACTTGTCCACCAGGTCCTTGTGAGCCCGCTTGAAGCAGGTCCAGGTCTTGGTGTTCTTATCGTAGATGGAGTTGACGAAGCAGTGCCAGTTCTCTTCATCCACGAAGTTTTTATCCATCCGGTAGTAGAAGCCCGGATAGCGGGACTCCTGCCGGAACTGGATGTGCTTCATGTGGGCCTCGGCCGTGAGGATGCGGTGGTAGTTCTCCCAGGCGCGCAACAGCTCGTGCAGGTCCTTGGCGCGCATTTTCAGGGAGTCTTCCTTCAGCATCTCCAGCTTCTGCTCGGCCAGGTCGAGCATGTGGGCGTTGGTCGTGTAGTAGGTCGCCACACCGGCCACATACTCGTCCATGATCTTCTGAAGACGGAACTGCAGCATCCGCGGGGTGATGTAATTGGGGTTGACATCGATCGCGGTGGAGTAATCCTTGAACTCAAGGAAGTTGCGCACCGGACGGTAGATCTCATCGATCAAGGTATCCACGTCGGTGTCCAGCTCGGGGGTCCAGTCCTTGTTGTCCATGACGAACTTGACCATCGCCTTCGCGGCGAGGCGACCCTCGGCATGGGAGCCGGAGGAGAACTTGTGGCCGGACGCCCCCACGCCGTCGCCGGCGGTAAACAGGCCGGTCACGGTGGTCATGGCGCGGTAGCCCCAGTTCCAGCCGGAAGGTAGATGCTCGGGGACGCCTGCTTCGGTCTCTTCGGTGGGCGCACCGACGTCGTCGGGGCCGGACACCCAGATGCCGCAGCAGCCGGAATGGGAGCCCAGCAGGTAGGGCTCGGTGGGCATCAGCTCGGAGTTCTTCTTCTCCGGCTCGATGTTCTCGCCGGCCCAGATGCCGCACTGGCCGATGCACATGTCGAGGAAGTCCTCCCAGGCCTCGGCCTCCAGGTGCTTGACCTCGCGGGGGGACAGGCCCTCGCGCAGCTTGGCCAGCGCCGTGACCGTGTCCATCCAGATGGGACCGCGGCCTTCTTTCATCTCCTTCAGCATCAGGTGGTTACGCAGGCAGGAAGCCGGTACCGCTGCCTGGCCGTAGGGAGGATAGTCGTTCAACATCTCCTTGTTGCGCTGCAAGTAGATCTCGCCGAAGGCGTTGGTGGCACGCGCCTTGAATAGCAGGAACCAGGCGCCGACCGGTCCGTAGCCGTCCTTGAATCGGATCGGCACGAAGCGGTTCTCCATCATGGTCATCTCGGCGCCGGCCTCGGCGGCCATGGCATAGGTGGAGCCGGCATTCCAGACCGGGTACCAGGCACGGCCCAGACCCTCGCCCACGGAGCGGGGACGGAAGATGTTCACGCAGCCGCCGGCGACCAGCAGCATGGCCTTGGCCTTGAAGATGAACAGCTTGTGCTCGCGAACGGAGAAGCCGACGGCACCGGCGATCCGGTTCGGATCGTTCTTGTCGTTGACCAACTTGACGATAAAGACGTGCTCCTGGATGTTGTCCACACCCAGGCCCTTCTTGGCGGCCTCGGCGACGATCCACTTGTAGGACTCGCCGTTGATCATGATCTGCCACTTACCGGAGCGCACCGGTTTGCCGCCATCCTTCAAGGGGGTCATGCCCTTTGAGCCGTCATGCCGCTCGCCGGCCTCGTCGGTCTTCCAGATCGGCAGGCCCCACTCCTCGAACAGGTGCACGGACTCGTCGACGTGGCGGCCCAGGTCGTAGGCCAGGTCGTCACGGGTGATGCCCATCAGGTCGTTGGAGACCATGCGGGCGTAATCGGCGGGATCCTGCTCGGGACCTATGTAGGTGTTGATGGCGGACAGGCCCTGGGCCACCGCCCCGGAACGGTCCATTGCAGCCTTGTCGACCAGCTTGACCTTGATGTCGTCACCGGCCGCCTTTATCCAGGGGACGATTTCGTACGCGGCACCGCAAGCGGCCATGCCGCCGCCGATGATGAGGATGTCGACCTCTTCCTGGACGACTTCGGGATTTCCCAGTTCTCCGGCCATTCTCTATGCCCCTGGTCTGGTTGGATTCTCTTGAATACAAGGTGCGCAGCCTTACATCTCGATCAGCTCGCCGGGATCGCCGGCGCGATAGCCGTTGGCCTGGACGAAGAAGCCGGGCTCGGCGATCTTGGCGATGTCGGCCTCGGGCTTGCCGCCGTAGGGATCGATAGATCCCTCGGGAGTGGTACGGATCGGAAATTTGAACTCCTTCCTGGTGCCGTTGCGGAACTTGATGGTCCACATGATGGAGTCAGTACCGCGAAGTGGCTGCACGGAGGCGCCGAGGGGAACGATGTCGGCGTAGGGGCGGGCCTCGATGGCCTGCTGGGGACAGATCTTGATGCAGGAGTAGCACTCCCAGCACTGCTCGGGCTCCTGGTTGTAGGACTTCATCGCATGACCGGTCTCGGAACCGTCCTTGTCGAGCTTCATCAGGTCATGCGGGCAAATGTACATGCAAGCAGTCTTGTCCTGGCCTTTGCACCCATCGCACTTCTCAGTACGCACGAAAGTTGGCATGGTGCTGTATCTCCTAACATTTCACTGCAGTGATTGCCGCCGTGACGAACGGTTTACGGTGACCCGTGGCTTCCAGAGGACACGAGGTCCGCCGAAACTCTCTGCTCTGCCGTCCTTGACCTTGCGCCCGGCGGAGTTGTCCTTATCGGGGGTCGGGATGGGAAGACGGTCTCAACCGGCGGATCCTTACTGCACGCATCTGAGGGCCGGTTGCGCGAGCGGTGAAAGATAGTGATCCGCAAATGAATGTGTCAAAACAGTTTTACCCTCCGGCTTCATAAAATTGGTTGATTAGACAATTCTGATGGCGCCAACAGGAATATAGCGACGGCAGTTGGCAGTAACCCCCAAACACCGTAAGTTAAGAAATCAAACGCATTCTTGCTCACCCCGAGGAGCATGCCTCAAGTCCCTCGCGCATTGCTTTTCATCGCAGACCGCTGCCCGCATTGCCCGGCAGTTGTCGCGGGCCTGGCACGCCTGGTCAAGGATGGTCGCCTCGGGCGCTTGGACATCGTCAACGTCGCAGCCGAGCCCGACCTTGCCACCGGACACAATGTGCGCTCAGTGCCCTGGTGCCGCATCGGAGAGTTCGAGCTCCACGGGGTTTTCGCTTTCGAGGAGCTCGCCAACTGGGCGGAGTTAGCGGCCGCAGGGAGCGGATGGGGGACTTATTGTGCCTATCTGCTGGAAAACCACAGGTTGTCCGAGGCAGTGGACCTGATTCGGAAGCGCCCGTCCACCTTCGCCGACCTGCTCGGTCTCCTGGCCGACTCCGACACCGATCTTGGGGTGCGCATCGGAATCAGCGCGGTGGTCGAGGAGCTTGCCGGAAGCCCGATCCTGGCGGCCGCGGTTCCGGAGATCGAGCAGCTGACGCTCTCCGAATCCTCCCAGACACGCGCCGACGCGTGCCATTTTCTCGGGATCTGTCGCGACCCGCGCGCGATCCCTGCAGTACGTCGGTTGCTGGACGATGAAACAGCCGCGGTCCGCGAGATCGCGGTGGACACCCTGGCCGTGCTTGGCGAACGCGGCCGCCGATAGTCCCGCGTGCAGCAGCCTCGTATCTTTGTCGATCTTGGGCTCGCGAGCGGGCAGACCCTGACGTTGCCAATCCATGCGTCTCAGCATCTGGTTCAGGTCCTTCGGCTGCGCCCCGGCGATGCCTTCGCCCTGTTCAACGGCGACGGTCGGGACTTCTCGGCGCGCCTGATAAGCTCATCCAAGAATGCAGCCGCGGCGAAGATCGAGGCGGCGAGCGAAATCGAACCACCACCAGTGCTGTCGATACACCTTGGAATCGGGATTTCCAAGGGCGAGCGCATGGACTTCGCGCTTCAGAAATCCGTCGAGTTGGGCGTGACTCGAATTACGCCCCTTTTTGCTCAGCGGAGCGTAGTGACGCTCTCGGGCGATCGCCTCGCGAAGCGCATGCGGCACTGGCAAGGGGTGGTGCAAGCGGCCTGCGAGCAGAGCGGCCGCCGCCGAGTGCCTGATTTGTCGACCGCGGCCACCTTGGTAGCCTGGATCGGTGAGGCGCATCCGCTGCCACTGATGCTGGACCATCTGAGTCAGACGCCCTTGCCGGAAGTCTCTCCACCCGACGACGCGGTGACCCTGCTGGTCGGCCCGGAGGGAGGCATCACGCAGGTGGAGCGCGTGCGCGCGATCGCCGCAGGGTTCCACCCCGTGCGTCTCGGTCCCCGCATTCTGCGGACCGAAACCGCCCCGCTGGCCGCATTGGCCGCAATCCAGAGCCTGTGGGGTGACTTTCGCGCCTGACGGAATCAGGACTTCAGGGCTTGCAGCACCTCTCGTTCGACGGCATCCATGCGCGGAATCCAGGAAGCGCCCTTTTCGAACGTGAGCGCATGAAGGACGAAGGGATTACTCGTCGACTGCGCTGCGGGATCAAGCGTTTCCGCTCGGAATCTAGCCAGCCACGGAGGTCCGATGGCGAGAAACGATACATACGGTAACTTGGGGTTCCCATCCGGGGTGTAGCACACTACAATGCGCGCCCGCTGACCTGCTTGCACCGATTCTGCACCCTCTTCGGCCGCAATCACAGACACCAGGGGAACCGCCTGCTCGTGCCAGATTACTGCCCCGAGGAGCCAGGGCGGCGCAGCCTCGTAAGGTGTCGGCTTCTGGTACCCGATCACCTCGGCCACCGCCGCGGCAGGGAGCAGCATATTCTCCTTGCCGACAGGCACGACGATCCCGCGGACTTCGGCCCGTCCGTCTGCGCCACCGGCATTCATGACGACGCCTCCGCGAGGATCGAGGTGATCTCGTCGATCAGGTCAGCTTCCTGATAGGGTTTTCCGAGGTAGCGGTCGACCCCCAGTTCCATAGCATAGCGGCGGTGCTTCTCGCCGGTGCGGGACGTAATCATGATCAGCGGAATATCCTTCAGCCGGTCGGATCGCCGGATATGGCGCGTCAGCTCGTAGCCGTCCATGCGCGGCATCTCGATATCGAGCAGGACGACGTCCGGCCGTCGTTCCTCAAGTAATGTCAGGGCCTCGATACCGTCCTGAGCCGTCAGTACCTCCATGTTTTGCCGTTGCAGCATGCGGCTCGTCACGCGACGCACCGTCAGCGAATCATCCACCACCATGACGCAGGCGCGCCGTTGCTTCGCCGGAGCAGACGGTCTTAACGGGGCATCGTCGAGCGCGCGTGAGGCTGCCGACCGAATCAGGGCCAGGGTATCGATGATCATCGCCACCCGCCCATCGGGGAGGATGGTCCCGCCACTGATCCAACGAATGGTGCTGAGTTGAGGACCAAGCGGCTTGACGACGATGCGCTGACTGCCGAGCATCCCGTCTACCTGCAGGGCGAGCCGCTGATCGCCGGCGCGCGCCAACAGGAGTGGGAGGTAGCGGCGTTCTCCGAATTCCGGTGCACCAGGCCGCTGCAGCAGGGTCCCCAGGTACATGATTCGGTACGAGTGGCCCGCATAGTCGAAATCGCCCCCCTCCCCCCGGTAGCAGGCTTCCAAATCGGCCTTTGCCGCCCGCGCTGCTGCCTCGATCGTGGCATGGGGGATGGCGTAGACCTCATCACCGACCTCCACCAGCAGCGCTTCGATAATCGCGAGCGTGAGCGGTAATCGGATCGTGAAGCTGGTTCCGCGTCCTGGCTGGGTGTCGAGACTGAACGAGCCGGAAAGCTGCTTGATCTCGGTGTTCACCACATCGAGACCGACGCCGCGACCCGCGACCTGCGTCACCGTCTCGGCGGTCGAGAACCCGGACTCCAGAATGAGCTGTGCGAGCTTTTCCTCGCTGACCTCGGCGGAATCCGCCAAGAGGCCGCGCTCTACCGCACGCCGGCGAATGGCGTCCAGGTTGAGGCCCGCGCCGTCGTCGGCGACCGTAATGACGACGTCGTTGCCCTCGCGGTCGAGGATCAAGGAGATGACACCGGCGCGCGGCTTGCCCAGAGCTTCGCGCTCCCGCGGCGGCTCGATGCCGTGGGCCACGGCGTTGCGCAGCAGATGCTCCAAGGGCGCCATGACGCGCTCCTGGATGCCGCGGTCGAGCTCCACCTCCGGGCCGAAGACCTCGAGCCGGGCCTCTCGACCGACATGCTGCGCGGTCTGGCGAACCAGACGGTGCAAGCGGGGTACGCTTTGTACGAAGGGGACCATGCGCGTGCGCAACAACCCATCCTGCAGGTCGTCCGCGATACGTGCCTGCTGCAGGAGCAGGGTCTCGGACTCCCCCTGAAGCTCGCCGAGCAGGGTGCGGAGACTCACCAGGTCATTTACAGTCTCCGCCAGGCTGCGAGAGAGCTGTTGGATGGTCGAGAAGCGGTCCAGCTCGAGTGGATCGAAATCTTCGCGATGCTCGCCTTCATCCCGATCATCGCGCTCGAAGCGATGGATGATCTGCGCCTCAGTCTCCATCTCGAGCTGCCGCAGCTGATCGCGCAGGCGACCAACGGTCTGATCTAGTTCCCCGAGACGGAAACCAAGGACGCCGCTCGTCTGTGCCAAGCGAGCTCGGTAGATGCTGATCTCGCCCGCATCGTTGACGAGGCGGTTCAACAGGTCGGCACGCACCCGAATCTGAGCGGCAGCCGCCTCGGCGACTCTGCCCCCGGGCGCGGGCTCCGCTGGACGCGCTGGTGTGACCGTCTTGGCGTGGGTCGGAGTGAGCGCCGGGGCCAGAACCGCCAACTCCGGCTCCTCGCCACCGGAGCGGGCAAGCCCTTCCTCCAGGGTCAGGGCTAGGGCCTGAATGAGCTCGCGAGCCTTGCGAACGGGGGAGCCCCGCTCGACCGCGTCTACCTGGTCCGACAAGGTGTCCAGGGTGCGCTGCGCGAGTTCCAAAGTATCGTCGTCTACCCGCGCCTCACCGTGAGAAATTGCCGTCAACAGCGACTCGAACGCGTGACTGAGATCGCCGATCACACCGAGGCCCGAGAGGCGGGCGCTGCCCTTGAGCGTATGCAAGAGCCGCTGCAGCTCCTCTAGCGGCCCCTTTTCCTTGGGCGATAGCTGCAATTCGCGCAGGCTCTGGTCAAGCTTGTCGAGGATGTCGCGAGCGTCCTCCAGGAAGAGGGCGAGCAGCTCGGGATCCTGCGGCGGCGTGACGAAGTCCCCCGCCGCTTGGGCAGCGATCCCGGGCACCCCGTCGAGCGCCGGCGCGCTCTCCTCGGCCGGGGTAGCCACCGTGGGCATTCCCTCCCCCTCGGCTTCGCGCCATGGCGGCGCGGTTTCCAACTCCACGGCCTCCGGTTCCTCGACGGGCACCGGTTCTTGTTCCGCGGCGACCCGGTCGAATTCCGTCTCGGGAGTTGCCACCACCTCCTCGTCCACCGGCAGCTCGATCTCCGGTGCCTGGGCGGTTTCGAGCTCCTGCGCAACGACATCCGGAGTAGCGGGCTGGTACTCCTGCTGGGCGTCCTCGACGATCTCCTCCGCTGACAGCGTGAGCTCAGGCTCTTCGACTGCGGCGAGCTCCTGCTCGATGGAGTCCGGAGCGGACGGCTCGAGTTCGGGCTCCTGCGTCTCCTCGGCAGCCTCTTCGCCTGAAAGTTCAAGACCCGGCTCTTCGACTGCTACAAGGTGTTCCTCGAGAGTTTCCGGGGCGGCCAGCACGGATTCCGGCGCTTCCTCGACATCCTCCTCCGCCGCCAGAGCGAGTTCCGGCTCATCCGCTGCGACCAGATCTTCGTCGGTGACTTCGGGGGCTGCCGGCTCGCGTTCCGCCTCCGCGATTTCCGCAGTTTCGCTCACAGCGAACTCGGTTTCCGGAACCTCGATCTCCGACCCGGAGATCTCGGACTCCTCTGCGGAAGCAGCGCCCCCAGCCGTGGGCTCGAATTCGGCGGACAGCAATTCGCCATCGCCCAAGCGCGCGTGCGCGGTACTCCCTGGCATTTGCGCGCTGCCGGCTTCCGCTCCCACTTGCGCGAGACGAACCTCCGCCTCCTGCGCGAGTTCTCGCAGGGACTCCATCTCGCTACCGAGCCCCGGTAGATGCTCAAGGCGCAGGGCGAGCGCGTCGACCGCCCTCGAAAGCAATTCCAGGTCCTGCGTCGTTGCCGAGACGCCGCCGGACTGATAGGCGAGGAAAATGCGCTCCAGAGGGGCAGTCGCGGCGGCAGTCGACGCGATCCCGGTCATGCGCGCGCTCCCCGTGAGGGTGTGCAGCGAGCGCACGACCGGCTCATCGGGGATCGACGGATGCGTCTGCCCCGCCGCAGCGTCCAGGAACGAACGCAGGACTTCTACGTGTTCGCGTGCCTCGGTACGGAAGATGTCGAGCAGTTCCTCGTCGATCTCGGCCAGTGCGGCGGCTTCGGCAGCCTCCTCGGCGTCGGCGTCCTCTTCGGACGCAGCCACTGGGGAGTCAAATGCGGGCGCGACCGCGCTGTGGCTCGCAATCGGTAGCGGAATGACCTTGGCTTCACTGACCGATGTCGTTTCAGGCACCGCAGCGGCGGTCGGCGTCGAAGCGAGCAAGTCGGCGCGACCCGTCATCTCTTCGACATCGAGCGGCCGCCCCTCGGCCTCGGCGGCGATCAACTCCGGCAGCAAGGCCACGGCCTGACCGACGAACGAGACGATTTCAGGCGTCTTCGGGACGCTCCCATCGATCACCCGGTTCAGCAACATTTCCAGTGCGCGGGCGAACTCGCCAATCCGCTCCGCGCCAACCAAGCGGCCGCTACCTTTGAGCGTGTGGAAGGAACGCCGCAGGGTTGTCAGTGCCTCTTCGTCGTCCGGATCCCGCTGCCAGCGGGCGTACTGGGTACGGACCGTCTGCTCTTCCTCCTCGGCCTCTTCCAGGAAGATGTCGAGGAACTCTGGATCGATTCGGTCAGCGACGTCGTCCCCTACCGGGGGCGGCGACACCGGCTCGGCATCCGAAACGCCGAGCGTTCCAGATTCCTGCTCGACCGCGGCTGTGATGGCAGAGACGGAGAATGACGCCAGCTGCTCGATCGCCTCGCGTGTAGATGAGAGCAAATCGGGCCGGAATGCCTCGCCCTCACTCAACCCCTGCATGTAGAGATCGATTCCGGATACTGCGCGCGCGAGCAGTTCGAGATCTTCCTGTGTGGGGATGCGCTCCTGCGCCAAAAAGCCCTGGGTGATCTGCGCAACGATCAGGTTAAGCACGTCCGCGGCGTCGTTTTCAGCGAGCACGCGCAGGGCTCCGGCTACCCTGTAGAAAAGTTCGGGCGTTTCGCGCAGCAGGCTGAGGTCGCGCGCTTCCCCGGACAAGGAGGCGATGAGTTGCTCGGCCCTGGCCATTTCGACCCGGGCCTCTTTCAGGGTAGAGACGAGCAGTCCGCGCGCATCCTCCCGCGCGGCCGCTCCCTCCCGACCCGAGGGAAGATCCCGCAGCGCCGACTCAATCTCCAACAGCTCCTCGGCCACGGCCAGCAGATTGGCGTCATCCGCGGTAACCGTGCCTCGCCCGATGGACCCGATCTTGCCGGCGCAGGCGCGCAGACGGTCAACAAGCTCGTCCATGCCGGTTACGGTCAGGGTGTTCGCAAGACCGAGCAACGTCGGTTCGAGCTCCAGCAGCTGCGCCGGGTTGTCCCGCCTGCCGCGTGCGTAGAGATCGATTTGATCCTTTACCGGCAGCAGCTCCTTGCTCGTCTCCCCCACCAGCACGGCCATGGCCTCAGGACTCGTCGCCATGGCCGACATGGCGGAGTGAGGACCAGCCGTGTCAAACCCGTTCTCCAGGCCATAGGACGTCCGCAGCTCATTGACCAGGTATGACGACGACTCGCAGCGGGCGATCAGGGTTAAGAACTCGACGAGCAACGAATTGGCCTCGGTCTCGGGCCACGCCCGTGCATCGTCGGCGAAGGGTTTGATGATGCGATCGAGGTGCCCGATCAGAGACTTGGTGACGGAGCTCGACTGCAGGCTCCCTTCCAGGAGGGCCTCGACCACCGCCTCAGCGGCCAGGAAAAGCTCGTGAAATATGCCTTCTTGCAGATACCGTTGCAGCTGGTTGAACAGGCGGCCCAAACCGACCAAGCCTTCGTGGGACGTGTCCTTGTGGAACCACTGTATGAGGCAGCGATGGAAATGGGGACGTACTTTGGCTGCAATTCGTGAAAACGCGTCCTGAATTTCCGCGGACAACATCTCAGTGTCCATCAGGACGGACGGGGGCACGAGCAATTCTGCCTCGGACCGTGGCGCGGCGCCTCGGGAGGCTCGCAGGTCGTTAATGGAGGGAAGCAACGCCACGGGTGAATCGGCGTAACCGGCCTGCAGCTTGTCGAGATAGTCTGGTAGCTGGATCAAGGCCAGCATGAGGGCCTCGGCGGCCTCATCGACGCCCGCCACCTTGCGATCCGCCAGCGCCTCAGACAGGCTCTGCATCTCTTCTGCAAGCCGCGCCGGGCCAGACAACTGCAACGCGGTCAGGACTCCCCTGACCTCACTTAGGGCGGCGATTGCGTCATCGAGATCCCTTTCCCGGCCCGAACCATCCATAAAGGCTTCGAGCCGGGCACGAACCCGCTCCAGGCTAGCGGAGATCTCGCCTTTGACCCACTTCAGTCCGCCGACGGCTTTAGAATCGGCCATATCGAAGATCGTTTGATCAGCGGTTACGATGGATCGTTACGGGAGGCGGAAGCCGGCGACCGAGCGCTGAAGCTCGACCGCAAGCTCGGCCAGGGTTTCGACCGATTCTGCCGTACTGCGAGTACCGTCCGCGTTCTTTAACGTGATTTCCTGTATTGCGTTAACCGTATTATTGATGCCAGCCGCTTCTTTCGACTGCCTCTGGGCCGAGTCGGAGATCTTCCGCGTCATCTCCGCAATGTAATTCGACACGTTCTCGATCTCACGCAGGGCTTGGCCGGCGTTCTCGGCAAGATTGGCCCCCTCGACCACGTCCGCCGTACTCGCCTCCATTGAGCTAACCGCCTCGTTGGTGTCGGCCTGAATGGTGCGAACCAACGCCTCGATCTGTTTGGTTGCGTTACGCGAGCGCTCTGCGAGCCGCTGAACCTCGTCGGCGACCACGGCGAACCCACGACCCGCCTCACCGGCCATTGCCGCCTGCATGGCGGCGTTCAAGGCCAGGATGTTCGTCTGGTCCGCAATGTCGTCGATCAGCTCGACGATCTCGCCAATCTCCTGCGAGCTCTCGCCGAGCCTCTTAACACGCTTGGAAGTTTCCTGGATCTGCTCGCGAATCGCGTCCATACCGCGGATGGTGTCTCGCACCGTCTGAGCACCCCGGCCGGCAACCTCCACGGAACGCGAGGCGACTTCGGCCGATTCGGTCGCGTTGGTCGCAACCTCGTCGATGGCGTGGGTCATGGACTTGATCGCGTCAGTGGCCTGGGAGATTTGCTGGGTCTGGACTGACGAGGCCTCCGCGAGCTGCATCGCCGTCGTGCGCGTCGCCTGGGTCGAGCTGGTTACCTTGGCTGTCGTCTCGTTGATGGTGGTAACGAGATTTCGCAGCGCGTCGATGGCGTAGTTGATGGAGTCGGCGATTGCGCCCGTAATGTCCTCGGTAACGGTCGCCTCCACCGTCAAGTCGCCATCGGCCAAATCACCCATCTCGTCGAGCAGGCGCAGGATGGCCTGCTGGTTCGCCTCGTTCTGGGCCTTCGACTCGGCCTCCCGCCGACGGGCATCCAAAAGCAGCCGCCAACCTAGCAATAGAAGGAACAGCGCGGCCAGAGCCCCGAAAACGATGACGGATTCGGGCCCCACGGTGATCGGACCAACCTTCAGACGGCCCGGGGTAGCGCGATAGGCCTCAACCAGCCGATTCAATGCGACGTCCAGCCGCTGCTTGGCGGGTTCGAGTCGGGTGAGGAAATCCAGCGATGGCATCACCTTGGGCATGATGTCGACCATCTGGTCCGCGCCCTGCCGCATTTGCGTATACAGGCGGTCGACGTTCTGCAGGGCCTTGCGGGCGCTCGCATCGGGTCCGCCATCGGGCCCTCCCGCGAAATTCCCCTTCAGCAGCTCGCGAATGTTCTGCGCGAACTTGTCTGCGGCGATCGTGCCTTGCTCAACCGCATTCGCCGTATCGGCTCCGCCGAGTAGCAGCTTGCCCAGGGCGCCGACCATGCGCTCCAGCAGAACCGACTGCTCCGCAGCCAACAGCACGGCCTTGGGATTGGCGTTCTGCTCCGCCAACATCTGCGCGGACGTCTGGATTGCCTCCACCAACTGCGGGAGAATTGTCCCGGTGGACTGAGCCATGTTGCGGACGCTGAGGATGGACTCACGCGCCCCGGCGATTTCGTCGGCGGCCTCGCGCAGCTCCAACCAAGCATTCTCCACTTGCTGCAATGTCTCGGATACTTCCTGGGGCGACGGAGGCAGGCCCTGCTCTGGATCCCCTTGCTTAAGGTCTTTGAGGTCTTTGTCGAAACGGACGATTCCGTCACGCAATCGTCCGAACGCCGCCTCGTCTCCGCGTGCCGCGGCGGCCGCGCTGACGGCGATCTGCTGCGCCAGGACCTGCTGATCCCCCGCGATCAACAGGAAGCGTTCGTTGTAATCCTGCCACTGCTCGTTGTGGAGGAAGCTCGCAAACGCCAGCAAAATGGAGGTGAAAAGCAGTACCGCAAGAACGGCGACCATGCGATCGGTACCGCCTCGCTTTGCCCTTGTTTTTGTTGCCATCTTCTCCTAACTCCCCGCAGCCGAATCCCGAAAGCTAGCTCAACGCAAGCGAAAGCTTCGTGACTGTTGATGATTCGACGCACCCAGCACCAGTGGTGATGGGTGCGTTCCGCCCAGATCTCAGGCCGCAGCCAGCCTGAATCTCGCATCCAAGCCCAGTTGTTTCGGGCTGAATACCGCGTAGCGCTCCGCACCCAGCGCAAACCCGCCTACCACTACGTCCGTAAGCTCGCCGCGGACGCCACGCACCTCCGCGATGCGCGCCGACACCTCGAAGTGCCGAATACCGACCACCTCGCTGACCAGGAGTCCGTACGGGAGCTCCTCCTGCCGTGCAACCAGCACGCGGTTGCGCGGATTGCGCGTGATGGACGCGCCAAACAGCAAGGCCTGTATGTCGAAAATGGGCAGCAAGGTTCCGCGGTTATTCGCCACACCCCGGACCCAAGGCTTAGCGCCGGGCACCGAGGTGATGTCCCTGGGCACCTCCAACACCTCGCTCACCTCTTCCAGCGGCGAAAGCAGCGGAACATCACTGATTCGGAAGAGGACGCCCGCCCAGATCTCGGGGGAGGCTTCCTGCTTCGGCAGGCCGGCGCCGCGCTCGAAGCATCTGCGTTCGAGGTCACGCAAGGCATCGAACAGGACCTTGCCCGTGACCGCGCCGGCCTCGGTGACCGCGTCACCCATGGAGCGCCTTCCTGATTCTCGCCACCAGATCCCCCGCCTCGACGGGCTTTACCAGATAATCCAGTGCGCCCTGGCGCAACCCCCAGGTGCGGTCGGTTTCCTGGTCCTTGGTGGTCACCATGATCACCGGGATGTGCGCGGTCTCGGCATTGCGTTGCAGCTGCCGCGTGGCCTGGAAGCCGTTCAGAACCGGCATCACGACGTCCATCAAAATGACATCCGGTTTTAGGCGCCGGGCGGCTTCGACCCCCTCTTCCCCGTTCGCTGCCGTTTCCACCCGATACCCGGCCTTCACCAGCGCGTTGGCGAGAACGCGGGTCTCGGTCGGCGAATCATCCACCACCAGCACCGTCTCGCCGCCCTCAGCGGGACCCTCCCCCTTTGCGCCCTTCTTATGGAAAAAGTCTCTCATTTGGTCACGCCCAACCCGGTTAAAATGTTTCGCGGCCCTTGTGGCGGCTACTTCAATGCAGCCTGTCAAGCAGCTCTACCGACATGTCGGCGAATAGCACCAAGCAACTCGTCGCGCGTGAAAGGCTTGGTCAGATACTGCTCGGCACCGACCATGCGGCCTTTCGCCCGATCGAACAATCCATCCTTGCTCGATAGCATGATGACGGGCGTCGTGCGCAACGACTGGTTGTTCTTGATCAGGGCGCAGGTTTGATAACCGTCCAGACGCGGCATCATGATGTCGACGAAGATGACATTCGGGCGATTGTCGACGATCTTACCGAGCGCCTCGAACCCGTCGGCTGCTGTTATGACCTGGCAACCCGCCTTGGCAAGCAGAGTCTCTGCCGTACGGCGGATCGTCTTGCTGTCGTCAATGACCAGGACCTTAACGCCTGTCAGGTCGAGATTCTCATCAACAGTCGTCATCGAGTTAACGCCGTTCGTCCATTGTGCAGCTTCACGTTCACTCCTCGGGAATCACCGTCGTCAATCCCCAGAGCTCCCACATTTGCATGCCGCCACGATAGTAGAGGATCTTTTCGGCGGGATATCCCACTGAGAGCAATCCACTGATCTCTCGCGGCGATTGGTCGCAAGCGGGACCGTTGCAAAAGATGATCAAGTCCTTCGCGTTAGCGAAATCCCACTTACCCGTTTGCTTATTCCCTAGGCCGAGATCACCAAGGGTCTTTTCGATCACCCCGAGCTCTTGAGCGGGCTGCGCGCCGAGATCGCTCAGTAGCTCGTCCCACGCCGGGTCCTCAGGGGGCTTGGTGAACTCGGTGAAGGGATAGTTTACCGCCCCCGGAATGGTCCCTTTTTTGAACCAGGTCGGAGTTCGAGCATCGACGAGAATTCCAGTGCCATCCCGAAACTTGGTTTCCATGAACTCGAACAGCTCGACTTCACCGATGGTGGCTACATTCGGAGCCGCTTGCATGGGGTGAATACAAAACGGTGGACACTTGCGCGCCGTCTTTGCGTAATAGCCCTTGAGCTCGAAGTCCGGGTCTTGCACACGCTGTACGCGCACGGACCGGCCCTGATGCATCACGTGTATATAGGGTTTGCCCTCCATCAGAGGGACCGGATACTCCTCGGCTTTCTCTGCACACCACCCAATCGCGCTCCACCCGGCCACACAAGAAACCAGAACTGCGGACAGAACCCTCGGCATTGTCATCACCCCTCGACCGCATTCATCTCGACTCGGAAGCGCTCCCGAAAAGTCGCCGGACTCTCGTATTCACAAGCCCCGCACCGACCCGCCGCGAGCCAGCGGCCACCCAAGACGCGCACCGTTGGCCACAGGCGCGATTAGTTGCCCAATTCGCTTGCGCATTCGCGTAAGCGACTTTGGAGAGACGGACTCATGACCGCTGCTCGAAACTCCTCCCGAGAGGCCCGTTGCTAATGATCGTCCAATACTTTTTGGCGGCTGCTTGCCGGCCTCTTACTCCAAAGAGGTGAATACGGCTGCCGCGTCTGTATAGTCCTTGCGCGAACTGTGCCCTGGAGGCACCTGCTCCAGCAGCATCGGACAACGGCGCACCTTTGCCGGCATCGTCTCCGAGCTGGTTGTCTTCGGCGTGGATCGCATCCAGACTGGAACCGGCATGCCTGACATTCGGCGCACCAGGCAGTGCCGCAGGAAGGAGAGCTCGGCGAACGCTGCAAGCCCGCACCAGGCTCAGGTTTCCGCCGGCGGAGAATACGCGACCAGACATCGGCTCCCCTCGGTGAATTGTTCGTCCCCCTTTCGCTTTATCCGCCCGCCGCGACCCTCGCCTATCCCTGGTCGCAATCCGCTCCCAAGGGAAGGGGGCTTACCGAATTCCCGTGCAATTCAGCCTGGACGGAGATTCAATCGTAAATCCGCCTAGCCGTCGGTAAATCGCACTTGCCGGAATTCCAACGGCGTACGAATCGCCCAGCGCGCGGTCTTTGCCGCGAAGATTTAGACGCCTCGGCGATTGGCGGCAACATACCAAGCAACACTAGGCAGCGCAAGGGCTCGACCTGGAGCCAAATACCCGAGTTGAGACGCTGGTCTCATACCAGGGCAGCTTCGCGTTGTTCCTGACAGGGATTTCCCGCCTGGGATAAACTTCAGCGATGGAATTTGAGATCGGCGTCGTAATGGACCCCATCGGGTCTATCAAGATCACGAAGGACAGTACCTTCGCCATGTTGCTCGCCGCCCAGCATCGCGGCTGGCGAATCCGGTACATGGAGCTGTCCGACCTGTTTCTGAAAGACTCCAAGTCTTGGGCACGGACGCGTGAGCTTGAAGTCACGGACGACTCGCGGGATTGGTTTCGGTTCGTGGGCGAGGATCAGCGCGCGCTCGACAGCATGCCTGTGATCCTGATGCGCAAGGACCCACCGTTCGACATGGAGTACATCTACGCGACCTACCTCCTCGAGCAGGCACAGGAGGCGAGGACCCTCGTAGTCAATCACCCGCGAAGCCTGCGCGACGCCAACGAGAAGATGTTCACGGCGCGCTTCCCGCATTGCTGCCCGCCCACGCTGGTGACGCGCCGTCTTCAGGACATCGAGTCTTTCCTCACCGAGCATGGCGACATTGTGCTCAAGCCGCTCGGAGGCATGGGTGGAGAATCAATCTTCCGCGTCGTCAGCGGCGATACGAATCTCTTCGTCATTATCGAGACGTTGACCAAGAGGGGCACACGCTATTGCATGGCCCAACGCTTCCTGCCGGAGATCACGCAGGGGGACAAGCGTATCCTGATGGTGGACGGCGAGCCCGTACCTTATGCCCTAGCCCGCATCCCGCGCACCGGAGAGAACCGCGGGAATCTTGCCGCCGGTGGCCGCGGCGAGGGACGCCCGTTGACGGAGCGCGACCGATGGATCTCCTCGGAAGTCGGGCCTGAGCTGGTGCGACGCGGTATCCTCTTTGCGGGCCTGGACGTCATCGGTGACTATCTCACCGAGATCAACGTGACCAGCCCGACCTGCATCCGGGAGCTGGATGCGCAGTACGGCCTGGATATCGCCGGCCTCCTGTTGGACAAGCTCGAGGAGCGGATGGGTGAGCAGCGGTAGGTGTCGGATCGAAGGCGGCATCCGAGGGCGGTTTTCCGAATGCTCCGAATGCCGATAAGCGCAGGTGCGCTCGCGCGATGCGCGAGGGCAACGGCGATCGTCATCCTAATCCTAGCCTTGGCCGGCTGCAGGGGAGAGACGCCGGTATATACAACCCGGTTCGTCGCTTTCGGCACCCTGATCGACCTCAGCCTGGTCGGCGTCGACCGCGCCAAGGCCGAGCGCGCAAGCGAGCTCATCGAGCGGGATTTTCAGTTCATGCATCGCGCCTGGCACGCTTGGGAGCCTGGCCCCATGGGTCGCGTCAACCAGCTGCTTGGATCCGGGCAGCAATTCGCCGCTCCGCCTTCGATTCTGCCCTTGGTACGCCTGAGCCAGCTGCACGCGGAACGCAGCGGAAACCTGTTCAATCCGGCTATCGGCCAACTGATCGACCTCTGGGGATTTCACGCCGACTCTCCAGAATGCCGGCCACCGCCCCAGGCAAGTGACATCGAGCGCCTCGTTGGCGCCAACCCGGGGATGTCCGATGTCCACATAGACGGAATCTTGATGCGCAGCGACAACCCTTCCGTCAAGCTCGATTTCGGTGCGATCGGCAAGGGCTACGGGATCGACCTGGCGATTGCGCATCTGCGCGAGCTTGGGATCGAGAATGCAATGCTGAACGCGGGCGGGGATTTGCGCGCCATCGGCGACCGGGACGGCCAACCCTGGCGAGTGGCCATCCGCCGCCCGACCGGCGGCGTCCTCGCGATCATTGGAGTCAGCGGGGACGAGAGCGTGTTCACGTCCGGGGACTACGATCGAAACTTCATCTACGAGGGCAAGACCTATCACCACATCATTGACCCGCGCACGGGCTGGCCTGCCGAGGGCACGCGCTCCGTCACCGTGGTGCACACCGACGCCACCACTGCTGACGCCGCCGCGACCGCGCTATTCGTGGCCGGCCCGGAGCGCTGGCTCCAGGTCGCCCGCGACATGGGAATCGGCTACGTCCTGCTGATGGACAGCGAGGGTACGATCCACATGAATCCGGCGATGGCGAAGCGGGTTCAGCTCATGGACGGGGTCGCCGACGTCGAAATCAGTCCGCCGCTCAAACACGCAGGGCGGACGGGGCGCTGAGATGGCAGCGAAGTTCGCGGCAGTTGGCCTCCCCCGTCTGTGGTCGGACCGCGAGGGCGACCCATTGCCTACCCCGCTCACCACCGCCCTCGCCGTCGCCGGAGCACTCCATCTGATGCTTTTGCTCGGCGTGAGCTTCGAAATGCCGGACCCGCCGTCGGAGCGGGCCACAACCCGCCCACTCGAGGTCATTGTGCTGCGGCATGCAGCGCCCACGGAGAAACAACCGGAGAAGGCGGACGCCTACGCCCAGGTCGACCGGGAAGGCAACGGTCCGGAGGAGGTTCCGGAACGGGCGATCGAACCCGCGCCCGAGCCAGCCGCACCACCACCGGCGCCAGAACCCGCGGAACGAACGGAGCCACTTCCGCCGCCCGTTCCCTTCGAAGCGCTCACGCCGGTTCCCCCGCAACCGCGCGATCGCAGCACGCTGACGGCGACATTGCCGGACCTGGCGCCGGAGCAACCACCGCCCGCGCCTGATCCGCAGCCGGAGGCGACCCCAGAAGCCGAAGCGATGCCGCCGGAGGTAACGGCGGCGCAGATCATGGCCAGCCGCAGCTTGGAGATCGCGGAGCTGACGGCGCGGATCAACGAAAAGACCAACGCCTACGCCAACCGTCAGCGGCGCAAGGCGATCAGTGCCAGCACTCGTGAGTACAAGTACGCGAACTACCTGGAGGCCTGGCGCCGCAAGGTCGAGCGCATCGGCAACCTCAACTATCCTGACGAGGCCAAGCAGCACAAGCTGTACGGAAACCTCATTCTGCACGTCGCCGTGCGGGCCGACGGCAGCATTGAGCGCGTCCGCGTGCTTCGTTCCTCCGGGTTCGACGTCCTGGACGAGGCGGCGGTGCGCATCGTCGAGCTCGCCGCCCCCTTCTCCCCGTTCCCACCGGACATCAAGGAGGAAACGGATATTCTCGATATCACCCGTACCTGGCAATTCCTGCGCAGTAACCGGCTCGGCTGGGACAATTGACCGCGAGCATCCGCCGCACCCGCGGGTCGGGATCTCCTCGACGCTTGCCACCGGTCTGACCGGACCGGATACTATGCCCATGTCCTTCGCGACCTCCCTCACCAATCACTTCCTGATCGCCATGCCCGGCCTACAGGACCCGAACTTTTCACGCACCGTCACCTACCTCTGCGAGCATACCGAGCAGGGAGCCATGGGGATCGTGATCAATCGGCCCATGGACATCCGCCTCGGCGAGGTTCTCTCGCAGCTAGAGATCGAAACCACGGACGAGAGCGTGTTGAACATGGTTATTTACACCGGCGGACCGGTGCAGCAGGACCGAGGATTCGTGCTCCACTCCAGCGGAGACAGCTACGATTCCACCCTGAGTATTACCTCGGAGATCAGCGTAACCACCTCCCGGGACGTGCTCGAGGCCATCGCCAACGGCTCCGGCCCAACGCGTAAGCTCATCGCGCTGGGCTACGCCGGTTGGGGCGGCGGCCAGCTGGAAGAGGAGATGAGCGCCAACGCGTGGCTGAGCGGACCGGCGGACGACAAGATCATCTTCAGCCTGCCCGCCGAGGCCCGATGGCGGGCGGCGGCTCACCTACTTGGCGTCGACCTCAATCTCCTGAGCGGCGAGGCCGGACACGCCTGAATGGGCACCCTGCTCGGATTCGACTTCGGACCGCGAAAAATCGGGGTCGCCGTCGGCCAGACGATCACCGGCTCCGCCACGCCCCTGACCACGCTACGCAGCCACCGTGACAGGCCGGACTGGGAACGCATCGAACGCCTGGTGCGGGAGTGGCGCCCGAGCGCGGCGGTCGTCGGTCTCCCCTTCAACATGGACGACACGGAAACCGAAATCGCCCCGCGGGCGCGCCGTTTCGCCCGCCAGCTCGAAGGCAGGTTCGGGCTCGAGGTACATTTGATCGACGAGCGCCTGACCTCCATCGAGGCGCGCAGACGACTCGGCAAGGGGGCGACCTCACGCGAGGTAGTGGACGCAATGGCGGCAAAATTGATCTTGGAAACCTGGCTCTGTGAGCAACACTGAAATCTGGCAATCCGCTCCGGAGTTGGAGGGCGTCATCCGCCAAATGGGGGCGGACCTCTCAGCGCTGCTCGCAGATCGGGGGATAACCGCCCCGCTCATGGTCGGCATCCACACCGGCGGCGTCTGGATCGCAAAACACCTGCACCGCTCGCTCGCGATCGCTGACCCCTTGGGCCAGCTCGACATCTCCTTTTACCGCGACGACTTCACCCGCATCGGCATGCACCCGCAGGTGCGCCCCTCGGAGCTACCGGTCCCGGTCGACGACCGCCACATCGTGCTCGTGGACGATGTACTGCAGACCGGACGCACCATTCGCGCCGCGCTCAACGTGCTCTTCGACTACGGCCGTCCCGCCTCCGTGCTGCTTGCGACCCTGGCCGAGCGCGACGGCCGCGAGCTCCCCATCGAGCCCAACGTAGTCGGCCTGCGCGCGCGGCTCGAGCCGGGTCAGCAGCTCAAGCTGACCGGACCGGAGCCCTTGCAGCTGGTGCTCGGCGAGATCCCGGCGCAGCGTCGGAAACAGAAAGCCGCGCTCCAGCACAACTTATGAGCGCCGCCATCCAGCTCGACTCCCAGGGCAACCTCAAGCATTTCCTCACCATCGAGGGTTTGAGCCGCGAACTCCTGACCGAAATCCTGGACAAGGCCGAGGGCTTTCTCGGTGTCGCCCGCCAGGCGGTGAAAAAGGTGCCGCTATGCCGCGGCAAGGTGATCGCCAACCTGTTCTTCGAGACCAGCACCCGCACGCGCACCACGTTCGAGCTCGCCGCCAAGCGCCTTTCCGCCGACGTGCTCAACCTCAACATCAGCACCTCCGCGACCGCAAAGGGGGAGACGCTGCTCGACACCCTGCGCAACCTGGAGGCCATGCACGTCGACATGTTCGTGGTGCGTCATGCCGACAGCGGCGCCGCCCACTTCATCGCCCAGCACGCCAACCCCCACGTGAGCGTCATCAACGCCGGGGACGGCCGCCACTCACACCCCACGCAGGGCATGCTGGACATGTTTACCATCCGCCAGCACAAGGGCGACTTCCAGAATCTCTGCGTCGCGGTCGTGGGCGACGTCCTGCACTCCAGGGTGGCGCGCTCCCAGTTGCTCGCCCTGAAAACGCTGGGCGCCGCCGAGGTGCGCATCATCGCGCCGCACACCCTGATCCCGGCCCACGCCGAGCAGGTCTTCAATGTACGCGTGTTCCACGACCTGCGCGCGGGGGTGGAGGATGCGGACGTGGTGATCATGCTGCGCCTGCAACGCGAGCGCATGCGCGGCGCCCTTCTGCCGAGCGAGCACGAGTATTTCAAGCTGTTCGGGCTAACCGAGGAGCGACTGGCTACCGCCAAGCCGGACGCCATCGTGATGCACCCGGGGCCGATCAACCGCGGGGTCGAGATGGACTCCCAGGTCGCGGATGGGCCGCGCTCGGTGATTCTCGAGCAGGTCAGTAACGGCATCGCGGTGCGCATGGCCGTGATGTCCATGTGTATCGGCACCCAGAACCTGCGCACTCAGGGCGAGCCGGGATGAAGGTCAGCATCCTCAACGGTCGGCTGATCGACCCCGCGAACGGCATTGACGGGAACCTAGACTTGCACATCGCCGACGGCATCGTCGCCGCCATCGGTGGTCCGCCAACCGAGTTCGAGGCCGATCGCACGCTCGACGCCAGCGGTCAGATCGTCTGCCCGGGCCTCGTCGACCTGTGCGCGCGCCTACGCGAGCCGGGCGCGGAGCACAAGGCCAGCATTGCAAGCGAGACCATGGCCGCGGCGACGGGGGGGATCACCACCGTCTGCTGCCCCCCGGACACGCAACCCACGATCGACACCCCCGCCGTGGCACAGCTCATCGCCCAGACCGCCGGGCGCATCGGACGCGCCCGGGTGGTGCCGGCAGGCGCCCTTACCCACGGGCTCATGGGAGAGCAGATCAGCGAGATGGCGGCCCTCAAGCAAGCGGGCTGCCTGGTCATGAGCCAAGCGGGCCGGCCGATCGCGAACACGCAGATCCAAAGGAGGGCGCTGGAGTACGCCACGACCTTCAAGCTCACGGTCTTTTTGCGGCCGGAGGACCCATACCTGCGCGACCACGGCTGCGCCCACGAGGGGGCCGTGAGCACCCGCCTCGGGCTGCCCGGCATCCCGGAGGCCGCTGAAACCGTTGCCCTCGCGAAGGATCTCGCGCTGGCGGAGCAGACCGGGGCACGCGTCCACTTCCGGGGACTCTCCTGCGGCCGCTCCGTCGCGATGCTGGTCGAGGCTCAGGGCCGGGGCGTCAAGGCCAGCGCGGACGTGAGCGCTCATCAGCTCATCCTCACCGAGGCGACGGTGGACGGATTCAACGCGAATTGCCATGTGACGCCGCCCCTGCGCACCGCCGAAGACCGGGCCGCCTTGCGCGCCGCGGTGGCGCGCGGCGACATCGCCGCCATCTGCTCCGACCACCAGCCTCACGAGGAAGACGCCAAGCTCGCCCCCTTTCCCGCCACCGAGCCGGGAATCTCCGCCCTGGAGACCCTGCTGTCGCTGACCCTCGGCCTGGTGGCGGAAGGCGCAATCAGCCTGTCGGCGGCCATCGAGCGGCTCACGGCCGGTCCGGCACAGATCCTGGGTCTGCCACTGGGGCGCCTGGACGCGGGACGCGCCGCTGACGTGTGCGTCTTCGACCCCCAAGCCCCGTGGGTGGTCTCCGCTTCCACCCTTGCCAGCCTGGGTCACAACACGCCTTTTCTCGGCCAACGGCTACAGGGCCGTGTGAGCTGGACGCTACTCGCCGGCCGCATCGTTTACGAGCGCGAGCCAACATGACCGTCCCACCCCATCGCAACACGATCTTTCTCGAAGAGGGCGAGATTCTCAGCCATGAGGCCCACGCTGCGGATCAATACATTCTGCGCCTGTGGGCTCCGGGGTGCGCGCGTCACGCGCGGCCCGGCAGCTTCGCGCATCTGCGCTGCGATCCTCGGCTCCCCATGCGCCGTCCACTCTCCATCATGCGCGCTGACCCGCGAGCCAGCTGGGTCGAGTTCCTCTACAAGGCGGTCGGCGACGGCACCCGATTGCTTGCGGCCAAACGTCCGGGCGAGCAGATCAGTGTCCTCGGGCCGATCGGCAATCCCTTTGTCGTACACCCCGAGCGGCCGCGCCCGCTGCTGATCGGCGGCGGCGTCGGCATCCCGCCGATGATCTTCCTCGCCGACACCCTGCGCCGCGACCGTGGCGTGCGGCCCTTCGCGATCCTCGGCTCGGAGGTGCCCTTCCCCTTCCAGGCACGCCCCTCGCAATACCTGGTCGATGGTCTGCCGGCCCACGCCATCGCCTGCATGCCGCTGCTGGACGATTGGGGCATCCCCAGCCGGTTGGCCAGCCTGCGGGGATACCCGGGCTGTTTCGAGGGTTACGTGACCGATCTGGCCCGCTCCTGGCTCCGTTCGTTGGACGAAACGGCCCGCTCCGAGGTCGAGGTGTTCGCCTGCGGGCCGCACCCTATGCTCGAGGCGGTAGCCGCTCTCGCGCGTGAGTTCTCTCTCCCTTGTCAGGTCTCGCTCGAGGAGTTCATGGCCTGCGCCGTCGGCGGCTGCGCCGGCTGTGCGGTCGCGATCGCCACCCCGGAGGGACCCGCCATGCGGCGCGTGTGCGTCGACGGCCCCGTGTTCGATGCCTACCAAGTCTTCGCTCCGTAACGATTCATCATGCAAACACTGAAGCTCGGCGTGCCAAAAGGCAGCCTCGAAACCGCGACCATCGACCTGTTCAACCAGGCCGGATGGAAGATCACCCCACGCTCGCGCAATTACTACCCCGACATCGACGATCCCGCGATTACTTGCGCCCTGGTTCGCGCCCAGGAGATGGCGCCCTACGTGTCCAACGGCACCCTCGACCTGGGACTGACCGGACTCGACTGGATCCTGGAGACCGAGGCGGAGGTCGAGGAGATCTGCACGCTGACCTACTCCAAGAGCTCGGATCAGCCCAGTCGCTGGGTGCTCGTCGTCGCCAAGGACTCACCGGTGCAGTCGGTCGCGGACCTCGCGGGCAAGAAGCTCGCGACCGAACTGGTCGGCTTCACCAAGCGATTTCTGCAGGAGCGGGGAATCGACGCCACGGTCGAGTTCTCCTGGGGCGCGACTGAGGCCAAGGTGGTGGAGGGGTTGGTGGACGCCGCGGTGGAGATCACCGAGACCGGCAGTACCATTCGCGCTCATGGGCTGCGCATCGTCGAGGATCTGCTCTACACCGATACACGGCTCATAGCCAATCCGCTCGCCCTGCAGGACCCGTGGAAAAAGGCCAAGATCGAGCAGATCGCGCTGATGCTGCAGGCGGCACTGGCCGCGCGTCACAAGGTGGCACTCAAGCTCAATGTGCAGGCGAAGGACCTGGATACCGTGGTGGCAATGCTACCGAGCCTGCACGCCCCCACCGTCAGCCATCTTTACGACCGGCAGTGGCTGGCGGTTGAAACCGTGGTCGATGCGAGCGCGGTGCGTGATCTCATCCCGCGGCTGCGGACCGCGGGCGCCGAGGGCATCCTGGAATACGAGCTGCGGAAAATGGTGTAAGAAGCGACCCTTCGCGAACCACGCCTTCGAGATCGGTCCGGCCGGGGCCGGCGCGGATCGATCAGGCGTGCCGCCCCAAGACCTCAGGCTAGACGCCATCGCCTAGGACCTCCGGCGCTTGGCGCTCATGCGGTAGAAGGGCTGTGACGTCAACCGGCGAGTGGAAATCGCCGGCCGCGGGCGCTGGCCAGGCACATCCTCTGGCGTTGTTCCCGGCCACTTGCCCGCGACCACGTCAGCGAATGAACCCCCCCTGAACGTCTTCTTCCTTCTCCTCCAGGGAGATCTTGTCGATCGCCTTCCTGATGTCCGGTTTGTCGCTTCTGGAGCTCCCCAGCTTGACCATGAGTCGCACCTCGTTGGCGGAGTCCGCGTACTTGAGGGCATCCTCGTAGCTGATCTCCCCCTTCTCGTGGAGCTGGAACAAGGCCTGATCGAAGGTGATCATGCCCTGCTCCTTGGAGCGCTTCATCAGATCCTTCAGCTTGTGGACCTCACCCTTGCGGATGAGGTCCGAGGCGAGCGGCGTGTTGAGCAGGATCTCGAACACACCTCGGCGCCCCTTTCGGTCCGAGCGGGTGATGAGCTGCTGAGCAACAATTCCCTTTAGGTTCAGCGACAAGTCCATGAAGAGCTGGGAGCGGACGTCCTCCGGGAAGAAGTTGATGATGCGATCGAGGGCCTGGTTCGCGTTGTTGGCATGCAGCGTGGCCAACACCAGGTGCCCCGTCTCCGCGAACACGATGGCGTGCTCCATCGTCTCCCTGGCCCGAATCTCGCCGATGAGGATCACGTCCGGCGCTTGGCGCAGCGTGTTCTTGAGGGCCACCTCATAGGACTCGGTGTCGACCCCCACCTCGCGCTGGGTGACGATGCATCCGTCGTGCCCGTGCACGAACTCGATGGGATCTTCGATGGTGATGATGTGGCCGGTGCTGTGCCGGTTTCGGTAACCGATCAGGGCCGCGAGCGACGTGGACTTACCGGTGCCGGTGGCGCCGACGAAGATCACCATGCCGCGTTTGGTCATGGCGAGATCGCGCAGAACCGGGGGCAACTCCAGCTCTTCCAGCGTCGGTATGATCGATTCGATGCGACGCACGACCATGGCCGCGGCATCCCGCTGGATCAGGGCGCTGACGCGGAAACGCCCAATCCCCTCGGCGTCGATGGCGAACTGGCACTCGTTGGTCGCTTCAAACTCCTTGCGCTGCCGGTCGTTCATGACGCTGTAGACCGTCTCGCGCGCCTCCGGCACCGAGAGGGCCTCGCTGCCCACCGGCCGGATCACACCGTCGATCTTGATCGAAGGCGGCCTTCCCGCGGTGACGAACAGGTCGGAGCCCTTTTTCTGGGCCATCAGGATCAGCAGTCTTTTCAGGTCCATGGTGTCCCTCGCATAACCGGACGAAAGAGAAGCGTATCGCAGTCTTCAACCGGCTCCCGCCAAGAGAGCAGTCGGTGTTGCCGCCTTCGGAAAGCCGATTCGGGAGTACCCGGCTCAATCAGTTGAAGGTTTCCTTGTTCTGCGCCCGCCGTTTGGCCTCAGCCCGGCTGATCAGGCCCTTCTTCACCAGGTCCTGCAGACACTGATCCAGTGTCTGCATGCCATGGGCCTGCCCGGTCTGGATGGCGGAATACATCTGCGCGATCTTCGCCTCCCGGATGAGGTTGCGGATGGCGGGTGTGCCGATCATGATCTCGTGGGCCGCCACGCGCCCGCCGCCGTTCTTCTTCATCAGCGTCTGAGCAATGACGGATCGCAGCGACTCCGAGAGCATCGCCCGAACCATGTCCTTCTCCGCGGCCGGAAAAACGTCGATGATGCGGTCGATGGTCTTCGCTGCCGATGTCGTATGCAGGGTCCCGAATACGAGGTGCCCTGTCTCGGCAGCGGTCAGGGCGAGACGGATGGTCTCGAGGTCGCGCATCTCGCCGACCAGGATGATGTCTGGGTCCTCGCGCAGAGCCGAGCGCAACGCTTCGCTGAAGCCTAGCGTATCCCGATGGACCTCTCGCTGGTTGACCAGGCACTTCTTGCTGGAGTGCACGAACTCGATGGGATCCTCGATGGTCAGGATGTGCTCGTACCGGTTGTCGTTGAGGTAGTCCACCATCGCTGCCAGCGTGGTCGACTTGCCGGACCCCGTCGGCCCCGTGACCAGCACCAGTCCGCGCGGGACGTTGACGATGTCCTTAAAAATCTTCGGGGCATCGAGTTCCTCCAGCGTGAGCACCTTGGAGGGAATGGTGCGGAACACCGCCGCGGCGCCCCGCTTCTGGTTGAACGCGTTGACACGGAAACGCGCGACGCCGGGAATCTCGAACGAGAAGTCGGTTTCGAGAAACTCCTCGTAGTCCTTGCGCTGCTTGTCGTTCATGATGTCGTAGACAAGCGAGTGGACGGTGCGGTGTTCCAGTGCGGGAACATTGATGCGCCGCATGTCTCCGTCGACCCGTATCATCGGGGGCAGACCCGATGAGAGGTGCAGGTCCGAGGCGTTGTTCTTGACGCTAAATGCGAGCAGCTCGGCAATATCCACGAAGAGTCCCGTCCTCTTTGAAACAGGCGCTATGGGCGCCGATAGGTAGAATAACGCGAAAATCCTACCGCTGAGCAGGTTCGAAGTCTGCGTCGGTGATCTCAGGTCGACTGTTTGTCCGTTTTGCGACCGAGTTCACTCTCCATCCGGAGCGCCTTTTTCAGGACCATGGCCTCCAGGTCACGCTTGAAGCGCGTCACGCGCTCGCGCACGGCGACGTCGGACGTACCCACGATCTGCGCTGCCAGTATGCCCGCGTTTTTCGCCCCATTGATCGCCACCGTCGCCACGGGTACACCAGCGGGCATCTGCACGATAGAGAGCAGGGAGTCCTGCCCCGACAGGGCGGAGGTCTTCACCGGCACGCCAATCACCGGCAACGCGGTCAGCGCAGCCGTCATGCCGGGCAGGTGTGCCGCGCCGCCCGCACCGGCGATGATGACCCTCAGGCCCCGATCGACCGCGGCCTCGGCGTAATCGTACAGGCGCCGAGGCGTACGGTGGGCCGAGACGATGGTCATCTCGAATGGCACCCCGAGCTCCGAGAGGGCTTCGGCGGCCTGTTGCATCACGGGCAGGTCGGAGTCGCTGCCCATGATAATGCCGACCAGCGGTTGGGTCATGGATGGTCCTCCCCGGTGATCTCCAATAGCCCGCGCACCCGCTCCGCCTTGCGGCGAGCCTCGCCGATGTCCCGGTCGAGGACCGTGACATGGCCCATTTTGCGATAGGGCTTGCTTGCCGCCTTGCCGTAGATGTGCACGCACACGCCGGGAATAGCCAGCGCGGCGGCCATGCCCTTGATCAGCGGCCTGCCGCTGTGCCCGGGAGCACCCAGCAGGTTGATCATGGCCGCGGGAGAAAGCAGGTCCGGGGAACCCAGGGGCAAGCCGAGCACGGCCCGCAGGTGTTGCTCGAATTGATCGGTTGCGCAGGCCTCGATCGTGTAATGCCCGGAATTGTGGGTGCGTGGCGCGACCTCGTTGACCAGCAATTCACCGCTCCCCGTGAGGAACATCTCGATGCCGAAGATGCCCACGCCGCCGATGGCCTCGACGGTGCGCACCGCCAGCGAGCGCGCCCGCGCCGCGGCGTCTTCCGAGATCTCGGCCGGCGCCAGCAGGAGATCGAGCACGTTCTCCCCAGGACGGAAGACCATCTCTACCGCAGGATAACAGCGGGTATCCCCGTCGGTGCCCCGGGCGACCAACACCGCGAGCTCCTTCGCCGCGGGGATGAAGCGCTCCACCAGCGAGGGCACGGGCAAGTGGCGGTGGAACTCAGTGTCGCTCCCCATCACCGCCACCCCGCGACCGTCGTAGCCGCCGCGCCTCGCCTTTTGCACCAAGGGGTAACCGAAGTCGGCAAACGCCCGGGCGTCTGGCGATGGCATCTCGATGAAATCAGCAGTGGGTATGCCGGCGTCGCGCAGGGCGCGCTTCTGGATGAGCTTGTCCTGAATGACCGCCAGAACTTGGGGCGAGGGATGGATGCGCCGGCCTTCCTGCTCCAGCTCCAGCAGGGTATCGGTGTCTATGTGTTCGATATCGAAGGTGGTGACATCGCAGGACTCCGCCAGCTCGCGCAGCTTGGAAGGGTCCTGATAGTCACCCACGATCTGGTGACCGGCAACCTGACCGGCGGGGGAGCCCGGCGTCGGATCGAGCACCACGCAAGTGCAACCGAGCCGCTTCGCCGCCTTCACCATCATGCGGCCGAGCTGGCCGCCGCCGATGATGCCGATGCGGGCAACAGGATAGGGAAATGCGTCCATGGTGCGATGCGCGTCGAAAAGTCCTTGATTATATTCGGCCACGGAGCTTCGCTCCAAACGTGCGGTCAGAGACCAACGTCAATCCGAGATGCTGACGTCCTTCCCGCTCTTGAGCAGCTCAGCCGTCTTGGCGTCGATGTAACGGAACGGGCTCTCGGGATACTGTTCGTAGTGGCGCCCGGCCACGTATTCCAGCACGCCGGTGAAGTGGTACCGGTAGAGCATGCTCTCGATGCGCGCAATCTCCTTGCCGCGGTCGAACAGGACGATGCTCGGCCGATAGGTGACGCCGAGCTTCTCGGCCCATGCTTTTGGCGTCGTCTCGTTGCCGGCGGGATCGACGATCGGTTCCTCGGACAGGGCATCCAGACGCACGAATGTCATCTTTTCGAGGGCCGCGTCCACCGCCGGGTCTTTGAGATGGCCATCGTGCAGTGCGTCGCAAGCGACGCATGCGCTGTCCTCGAACAGCACCGCGAGTGGCCGATCGGAAACGGTGCTCAGGTCCGCGAGCCCCTGCAGCCGAGAATGCTCGCGGAAGCCGTAGACACCCGTTTTTTTCCTGGCATCCACGTACGCGGCAAGGGTCTGGTTCTCGTATGCCCGCTCCTGCACATAGTCGAGTACCAACTTGAAGTCCTCGACGTTGCGGTAGCCGTTGACCCTGGCCACCGGCTGGTTCTCTTGGTTGAGAAAGATCAGGGTCGGGGTGTAGCGGACCCCGAGCGCGCCCGCGATCTCCTTTTCCGTGGCGGAGGTTTCCGCGTTCAGCGCGACCTCCCGATCACCCTTGACGTTGAGCGCGATGACCTCGAAGTGCTCCTGGATGAAATCCTTGTAGGGGGCAAGCTTGAAGTTCTCTTCGTTCATCTTGAAGCAGTAAGGACAGCCGTTCATCTCCATGAACAGAATGACGTGCTTACCCCCGTCAGCCGCCTCGCTCACATCCTCCCCGATATCCAGGAAGCTTTCCTTGAACCAGTCCGGGTGGACGGTCATCTTGGCGCCGGTGACCTCGCCAGACTCTGGGCTCGCCTCCTGAGCGATTAGGGAGGTTGGCGCAGCGTGCAGCAACACAAGGACGAGCAGGGACCACAGGCGCTTCATCTTGATGTATCTCCTACCAGCGACGGTTATAACGGGTTTCGGGGCTCACGCGTCCAGCGGGTCGCAAATCCTAGCAGATCCTTGGCAGCTGCTCCCCCGCCAGCCAGTCGACGATGCGCTGGCCGCCGAAGGCGGTCTCCATCTGCACGAAGTGATGCGGGTCCTCTACCACCTCACCGATGACCGCCGCGGCGGCGCCGCGGGGGTGGGCGCGCATGGCTGCGAGCAGCGCATCCGCCCGCTCGGCCGGACAGATGGCGATGAGCTTGCCCTCGTTGGCCACGTAAAGCGGGTCGAGGCCGAGGAGCTCGCAAGCGGCGGCGACCTCCGGCCGGACGGGAATCGCGTTCTCCCGAATCCGCATGCCGACCCCCGACTGGTGGGCGAGCTCATTCAGCGTCGTGGCAAGCCCGCCACGCGTCGGGTCCCGCAGGCAGTGGATGTCCGGAGCCGCCTCGATCATGGCGGCGACCAGCCCATGGAGGGCTGCGGTGTCGGACTGAATGCTCGTCTCGAAACCGAGATTCTCGCGCTTCGACATGACGGCGACCCCATGGTCGCCCATGGTGCCGTTGACCAGGATGACATCGCCGGGTCTGGCCCGATCACCGGAGATCTCGACGCCCTCGGGCACCACGCCCACCCCCGTCGTGGTGATGAAGACGCCGTCCGCCTTCCCGCGCTCCACCACCTTGGTGTCCCCCGTTACCACCGGTACGCCGGCCTCGTTGGCGGCACGCGCCATGCTCTCCACCAGCCGGGCGAGATCGGCCAAGGGGAAGCCTTCCTCGAGAATGAAGCCCGCGGCGAGATACAGCGGTCTGGCCCCGCCCATGGCCACATCGTTGACGGTCCCGTGGACCGCCAGACAGCCGATATCGCCGCCCGGAAAAAAAAGAGGGGAGATCACGTGCCCGTCGGTGCTCATCACCATGCGTCCCGGCGGGGAATCGAACCGGGCCTGGTCGTTGCCCTGGCGCAGCAGGTCGTTGTCCAGATGCCGTCTGAACAGCTCATCGATGAGCTGGGCCATGGCCCGGCCACCGCTGCCGTGGGTCATGTCCACGGTCCCGTGCTTGAGGTCCAGGCGCAGCGGGAAGCGCCGATCCGTACCCATGCTCAGGCAGCCCGTCCGGGTGTGGCGCCCGCGTCGCGGAAACGCCCGTAGCTCCAGTACGCAGCGCACGCGCCCTCGGAGGAGACCATGCAGGAACCCATGGGGTTCTCGGGGGTGCAGACGGTGCCGAAGAGCTTGCAGTCGGTCGGGGTCTTGACGCCACGCAGGATGGCCGGGCACTCGCAACCCTTGACCTCCTTGCTCTCACCCTGCGCAACGGGAAAACGCAACTCCGCGTCGAGATCCGCGAACTCCTCGGCAATACGCAAGGCGCTGAGGGAAAGATGGCCTAGGCCGCGCCACTCGAAGCTGTCGCGCAGGGTGAAGACCTCGGCCATCAGCGCCTGGGCCTTGCGGTTGCCTTCCGGGGTGACGGCGCGGGTGTACTGGTTGCCGACCTCCGCCCGCCCGTCGTTGATCTGGCGGATCAGCATCAGCGCCGACTGCATCACGTCCAGGGGTTCGAAACCGGCGATCACGACCGGCTTGGAGAACTCAACCGGCACAAACTCGTAGGGCCGGCTGCCGATGACGGTGCTCACGTGCGACGGGCCCAGGATGCCGTCGATGGAGACGGCATCCGGCTCGGCGCTGGCGAGGATGGTGCGCAGCGCGGGCGGCGTGAGCACGTGATTGCAGAAGACCGAGAAATTGACCAGCCGCTCTGCTCGCGCCTGCTTCATGGCCACCGCAGTGGGCGGGGTAGTCGTCTCGAAACCGATGGCGAAGAAGACTACCTGCCGACTGGGGTCCGCGCGGGCGATCGCGAGCGCGTCCTGGGTCGAGTAGAGCATGCGGATGTCCGCGCCCGCGGCCTTGGCTTTCAGCAGACTGCGGCGGTCACTGCCGGGGACCCGCATCAGGTCCGCGTAGGTACAGAGGGTGACTTCGTGGCGCTCAGCCAGGGCGATGGCCTGATCGATACGGGCGGTGGGCAGAACGCAGACCGGGCAGCCGGGGCCGTGGACGAAGCCGACGTTGGCGGGCATCAGGTCCTGCACGCCATAGCGGAAGATGGCGTGGGTGTGGCCGCCGCAGAACTCCATGAGCCGGTACCGCCGGCCAGGATCCGCCTCGGTGGCGATGGCGCCGGCCAAACGCCGAGCAAGGCCCTGGTCGCGGAACTCGTCGACGTATTTCACGCGGCACCCTCCGGCTTGAGCTCCTCCACAGCCGCGGTCTCGCCGATGAGCTGCAAGGTGCGCTCCGCCTCGTCGGAGCTCAGCTTGTTCAGCGCGTAGCCGACGTGCACCAACACGAAGTCGCCTACGCCGACGTCGTCCACCAGCGCCAGGGATATCTGCTTACTCACCGCCCCGAGGGCGACCGTGGCCGTATCTGCCACCGCGTCGATGGCGGTTACCTGAGCGGGAATCGCAAGACACATCGCGTTTGCCTCGTTTCGCCTCCCGGCGGGTAAATCAGAGAATGGTCACATCATAGTCGACACAGGGGTCAACCGCAGTCACCAGCAGGCCGGCCTGGCGACGAAGGGTCGTGTCGGCCGACGGCTCAAGCGCCGCCAGGCCCCGCGCCACGACCCCTCGGGGATGGAAATTCCACTCGGTAGGCGCAAGGATGCGATAGTCACGGACCCGCTCACCATCGCTCTCTACACGGTGAATCAACAGACCGCGGGCCGCCTGGACCTGGGCGATGCCAACCCCTCTGCCGGTGGACGCGGCAGAGAACGGCGCCGCTCCCTCTGCGGCGTCGAGGGAGGCTCGCAGCCGTTGCTGCAGGGCGGCGACTTCCACCAACTGCGCCGCAAAGCGCGGCAGCAGGCCGTTGCCGAACCTTGCGGACAGGCCGGTGATGGCCGCATCTCCCCGGTTTCGAGAATAGGGGGATGTCTCCGCCGGAGCGTCCTGCCACGCCGGCTGGGCCACGAAGTCATCGGCGAGGTCGCCGCCAAGCAGCGTTTCGAGATCGGCAAACGGGATCGCCGGCAGGGGCCGGATGCGGCTGCTACCGAGGGCGGACCAACCCCTTGCCATGAGTTCGTGAAGCAAACGGGCGGCAGGTGTGCCCCCGCTGCACGACCAGGCGATCAGGTCGTCGGCGGTTTCGTTTTGCGCCAGCCAGTCGTCGGGCATGGCTCCCAGGATCGCCCTAGCAGTGACCTCGACCAACTCGTTGAGTCCCTCCCGGGCGGCCACCAGGTCCGGCTCGATGCCGGCGACACCGGGGCGGAAGAGGCCCGCGTTCTGCCCAAGCGCCCCACGCAGACGGTTGAAGGCACCCATCGCCCGCGCCATCGCCGGGGCGTCCGGGGGCTCGCCGATGAACCCCGGCCAGTCCAGGAGCATGCGCCAAAGGTGCTCCCTCACTGTCTCGGCATCGACCAGCGACGAGCGCAGACGCAAGATCTGCGGTCGCTCGGAAACGGCCATCGCCGCCGCGCAAGCCGCGCTGCAGGCACAGGCCTGCGCGATGGCGCAGATGCTGAAGAGGGCCGGCAGGCCGGTCGCGGTCTCTGCCAACCCCTTGCCCACGAACACCCGGCTCGCCGCAACGGGGCGAGAGGACCGCAAGCGCACGTCCAGCCCAGGGCCAGAGCGCGTCAACTCTATGTTGAGCTTGCCTGCCAAATCCGCCATGCTCTCGATCCGCCCGTAATCGACGAGAATCGTGATCCGCGCGGACGCGCGACCCGAACGCCGTCATGTTGAAGAAGCTTAGTCCAGCGCGATGAGGCGCCGCCCCGTACGAGACGCGCCATCTCCGTCACCGATGGTTCTTTGTGTCATTGGCGCCTTCGAGGTTCACGATCGATGCTGACCAGACAACAACTCGACCAGCTACGCGCGGACATTGTCTTCTCCGCGGAGTTGCGCGGGCGCACCTTCCAGTTCCACAGCACCTGGGGCCTGTTCTCGCCGCGGGAGATCGACGAGGGCACGCGGCTGCTGCTACAACTCGTCGCCGTGGGACCCGAAGACGACTGTCTCGACCTGGGCTGCGGCTACGGGCCCGTCGGCCTGACTCTCGCCGCCTTGGCGCCCCGAGGCCGAACCCTGATGGTGGACAAGGACTTCGTGGCCGTGGAGTTCAGCAGACGCAATGCGCAGCGCAACGGGATCACGAACGCCACGGCGCTGCTCAGTAACGGCCTCGACCAAATCGATCCCGCCCTGCGCTTCGACCTCATCGCAAGCAACATCCCGGCCAAGGTGGGCAAGGAGATGCTCTCGCTCTACCTCCACGACGCTCACGCCCGCCTGCGCCCGGGCGGGCGCCTCTACGTCGTGACCATCAACGGGTTGCGGCAGTTCATGAAGCGCAATCTGGCGGAGGTCTTTGGCAATTACGACAAGCTAAAGCAAGGGGCTCATTACACGGTCGCCTTGGCCAAGCGCGGCGACGGGTAGCTCGCCGCGGTGAAACGCGGACTTGGGGAATCGCCTTACTCTTCCTCCAACAACCCCAGCAGCCGGGCCGCCTCTTGCCCGACACCGTTGTCCGGATTCAGCGCGCGCGCCTTTTCCAGGGCCGACCTCGCACCAGTCGCGTCCCCGGAGTTCGCGTACACGTAGCCCAAGGTCAGCCAGATGCGTTGGAACTCCGGCCCCTTCTCCGCGCCCGCTTTCAAGATCTCCAATGCCTGGGGTGACTGACCCGTGTAATGCAGCGCCAGGCCGAGATCATTGTGGGCGTCGAGATCGCCGGGATCGAGCTCCAGCACCCTTTCATAGAATGGAATCGCGTCCGCGTAACGCTTTTGAGCGAACAACTGGTCCCCTTGCTGATTGAGCCGCACCGTATTGTCTCCGGTCGGCACGATCGGGGCCGCGTCGGCGCCGTCCTGCATCTGACGTTGGATCCAGGTAGGCGTCCGCGGCATATCGTGGGGTGCCTGCGCGGATGGCACAGCGGCGCGCGGCGGGTTCCGCACATAGTAGTCGCGGGTGAAGGCAAACACGGCGAAGCCGTAGAAGGCGAGGAACACGACAAGAATGACCCAATGAAGGGGGGAAATCTTCGGCATAGGTTCTGGCTCGCTTTCGAATAGACAATAATCAATCGCAACGCGACTGGCCCGGATGCTAGAAGCGAAGGCGGGGCTTGTCAAAAAGCCGCGGAGGCGCATTCCACCAGCATCGGCATTTGCAGCGGAGCACACCCGACATCTCCCTTGGCTCGTGGAAATCGCATACCATCCATGGAGCTCGGGTCCGATCACGAGGAATCGGAAACCCGCTCACGACGACAAAACCACCCAAACCGGCGCATCAGAGGAGATCCATCCATGACCACTGCATTGAAGGACCTGAAGGGGGCTACCGACGCCATCGTGGCCAAGTTGAAGGAGAAAGTCATCACGGACAACGATAAGCTGCTCGCCGCCGGCGGGTCCCCGGCTCAGCGCAAGGAGTTGGCCGCCCACTGTGGTTGCGACGCCCGAGTGGTGCTGGAGCTCTGCAACCGAGCCGATCTAGCCCGGGTGAAAGGCGTCTCAGGCGTGTACTCCGATCTGCTCGAAAAGGCCGGCGTGGACACGGTCAAGGAGCTGGCCACCCGCCGCCCCGACAATCTGCACGCCAAGATCCTGGAAACCAACGAACAGAAGAAGCTCACCGAGCGGCCACCCACCGCTGCGGCGGTTGAGGACTGGGTGCGACAGGCGAAGGAGCTGCCGAAAATGCTGACCTACTGATCGAGTGGCGGGTCTGGTATACGCCAAATCCCGTTGCCGACGGGACGCGCGGCGTCCCCCATCCAAGCGTGACTATTCCCGCCGGTTCTCAGGCGAGGCCGTACAAGGCCTTAGCGCGCACCAGCAATCTCCGGCGGTCATCGAGTCCATTGGTTCCGCCGTTGATGCGCTTCGTGACCGCAATCAGGTCGTCCCGGTCCGCCAGCGCATTGATCTTGCGCTTTTCCCAGTACCAGCCCGCCACGTCCACACATAGGCCGGGGTCGATCGCGACGATCTCGGGATTTTGGAGGATCTCCTGCTCCCGGTCGACGCCCCTCGCGTAATCCGTGTAGTTGGCGCGTCCGGTGAGCTGAATCAGCCCGCGACCCTTGAATCGCGTGCCGTCGCCTCTTCGCGTGTTGCCGAGGTCGCGACGCCCCTCGTAAGCCGCTCCGCTGGCGATTTCTTCGCGAAATCGCAGCTCGCCGCTCTCGTGGCCGACCTGGGCAATGAAGTGGACCTGGCGCAAGGGGGTATCGATGGCGCGCTTGGCCATGGTCTCGCGGATGCCCGGGGCGAGCTCCGCGATGGCGTCGTCCGCTGCCCGCAGATAAATCAGGGAGAGGAGCGTGGCATCGCAGCGTTCGGGAAGGGGCGCGCACAAGGCGCGCAACGTGAGGCTGCGCGGGCCGACCTCCCCGTCCGGCTCGTCCTGATTCAGGACCTGGCTCTGAAAGGCCAGAATCGCATTGGCGGTCTTGGTGCCATAGATGCCATCCGGCTTCAGGGGCGCCTCGAGCTTCACTCGCCCCTGCTCGGCGCTGAAGTTCAGCAACCGTTGGATGGTCTCCGTATCATCCCGGCGATTGATGCACTTGGGCCCGACAGCTGCGCCGATGGCGCCGATGCCGCGGTCGCCGGGAATCTCCGGGGCTGTCGCGGCGGCAGGGACCGCGGAGGGCTTGGTCCCGGCGGACGCGGACATCGGCGCCGGGGCGACCGGAGCGTCGAGTCGCTCGAAATGCGGGATATCCTTGAAGCTCCCCCAGTTCCCCCCAGCGATTGGCGCTGTCCAGGCTCTCCCAGAACTCGCCCAGGGGCCGCAAGGCATCGGCGCTGTAGACGAGTTCAAGGGAGCCATCAGGCTGCTCGCGGTAAAAATTCAGGTCGATGGCCATGCGCTTGAGGTGCTGGCTCTTCATGGTGCTGCTGCGCCCGGTCAGCACGTATAGGGCCTGCTGTCCCGTGGTTCTGTAAAGCTCACCGCCAGTGACCAAAAAACCCAGCTCGCCCGCCTTCTTCAGCAGCTCGCCGAGATACACGAGGAATGCGGCTTGCCGGTGCTCTAAGCTCATGGCCGCTCCTCGACCCGCCCGCGCTGCCCGGACGACATCGCAACCATGTCGTCGGTGAGCGTCCTGATGTAGTCGTTCTTCGACGCGCTGCCCTGACTCGATCCGAAGAAGAACTGGATGATGGCCGACAGCGAGACACCGAGCAGGAAACCGAGCACCGTGTCGATGATGCGTATGGACTCCTTGCCCTCGGCGTAGTTGTGAATGAAGGCGGCGTAGAAGATGAAGACAAAGGTGAGAATCGTAATAACCAGGGCATAAATGTGAATGAAGCGCCGGACGAACTTGTCCTCGCTACGGACCGCTTCTCTGTGCATCTCCCGTGCGTTCGCACGGTCCTGGTGGCGCATCCGCTCCCGCTCCAGCTCTTTGGCGTCCGCAGCCTGCTGGTGGGCGAGGATCTGTTCCTGGTGCTTCAGCTCGAACTCCTTGAGGCGTACCCATTGGTCGTCCGTGAGCTTGTCCTCGGCGACATCATTGATGTCGATCCCGGTCTTTTCCTCGATGAGATTCGCGATCTCCTGGGTGCCCTTGTCAACGGTGCCGCGAAAGACACCGCTCAACATGTCCATGCCGTGCTTGGCCAGGACCGGCCCAATGGCGGAAACGGCGGCGGCGATCAATGGGATCGGCATGATTTGTCCCTCTATTTTTGTCGGATATGGGCAGAGTATAGACGAGCGCCAATCCCTGTCTCGTAGGAAATCGCGCAAACAGGCGTGCGTGCCGGCTGAGCGCGCAGCGACCGACTGGGTTTCCCTCCGGCAGTCCCGTATACGCGACGGGGCGCTTATTCCACCGTTACCGACTTGGCCAGGTTCCGCGGCTGATCGACGTCGGTGCCCTTCAGCACCGCCACGTGGTAGGCGAGGAGCTGTAGCGGGACGGTGAACACCAGGGGTGAGATGATGCCATCGACCTGGGGGACCTTGATGACGGTCACGCCGGGTTCCTGGACCATGGAGATGCGGTCGTCGGCGAACACGAATAGCTCCCCGCCGCGGGCGCGCACCTCCTGCAGGTTGGACTTGAGCTTTTCCAAGAGGCTGTTGTTGGGGGCCACGGCCACCACCGGCATATCCTCGTCGATGAGGGCAAGCGGTCCGTGCTTGAGCTCCCCGGCCGGATAGGCCTCGGCATGGATGTAGGAGATCTCCTTGAGCTTGAGCGCGCCCTCCATGGCGATGGGGTAATGCTCGCCACGGCCGAGGAACAGGGTGTGGTGTTTCTCCACGAAGCGCTCGGCGAGGGCCTGGATGAGTTCGTCGAGGGCCAGAACCTCCTCGATCTTTCCCGGCAGGGAGCGCAGCAGCGCGACGAACTGCTCCTCGGTTTCCCGGGCGAACCCCTTGTCGCGGCCGATGACGGTGGTCAGAAGCAGCAGGGACACGAGTTGGGTGGTGAAGGCCTTGGTCGAGGCAACCCCGATCTCCGGACCGGCGTGGGTCAGGAGCACCAGGTCCGACTCCCGCACCAGCGAGCTTTCGGGCACGTTGCAGATGGCGAGAGTACCGATATAGCCCAGGTCCTTGGCCATACGCAGCGCCGCCAGCGTATCCGCGGTCTCTCCTGACTGCGAGATGGTGACGAACAGGGATCCCTCCGGGACCACGTGCCCGCGGTAGCGATACTCGCTGGCTACCTCCACGTTGCAGGGAATTCCGGTCAGGGATTCGATCCAGTATCGGGCGACGAGGCCGGCATGGTAGCTGGTGCCGCAGGCGACGATCTGGACCGAGCGGATTCGCGCTAGGACGTCGCGGGCTTCGTTTCCGAAGGCCTCCGGCAGGACGCGCCCTACCCGACAAACGCCCTTCCAGGGTGTCGGCGATGGCCCGCGGCTGCTCGAAGATCTCCTTGAGCATGTAGTGGCGGTATTCCCCGCGCTCGACCGCATCCGCGCTCAGGCCGGACTCCTTGAGCGGGCGATCGACCGGGTTACCGCGTCGGTCCCAAATCAGGACTCTTTCGCGCGTGATCTCGGCGATGTCCCCGTCTTCGAGGAAGATGAAACGCTGCGTGACCGGTAGCAGGGCAAAGACGTCCGAAGCGATGAAGTTCTCGCCGAAGCCGAGTCCGATCACCAAGGGCTGCCATGCCGGGTCGCCACCAGCCGGTCGGGATCGAGGGTATCGATCACTCCAAGGGCGTAAGCACCCTCGAGGCGGTTGACGGTGCGTCGTACCGCTTCCAGCAAGTCTCTGCCGTCTACGAGCTCGTCGTAGATGGCGTGGACGATGACCTCCGTGTCGGTGGCGGAGGTGAAGCGGTGACCGCTCGCGGTCTGGGTGGCGCGCAACGACTCGTGATTCTCGATGATGCCGTTGTGGACCACGGCGCAGCGGTCGCGGCAGATGTGGGGGTGGGCGTTCTGCTCCGAGGGCTCGCCGTGGGTCGCCCATCGCGTATGCGCGATGCCTAGGGTGCCCGCGAGGTGGTCCTTCTCGATCTCCTCGGCGAGACGCGCGACCTTGCCGAGGGTACGCATACGCCTAAGCCGCTGCGGGCCCGCCAGGACCGCCATGCCCGCGGAGTCGTAGCCCCGGTACTCCAGCCGGCGCAGGCCTTCCAGCAGGATGGCGGCGACGTCTCGCTGCGAGATTCCACCGACGATGCCGCACATGACTCGACCTCAATGCAGACGCGAACGGAATAAGGCGCTACTTCGGGTTCGTTTTCGGGCGCCGCCAATTCTCTACCGTGATCTGACGCCCGCGGGCGACGGTCAGCTTGTCTGCCGGGGCGTCGCGGGTAATGACCGAGCCGGCGCCGACCGTGGCCCCGGCACCGACTGTCACCGGCGCCACCAGGGCCGTGTTGGAGCCGATAAACGCGCGGTCGCCGATCTCGGTAATGTGCTTGTTGGCGCCATCGTAGTTGCAGGTGATAGTGCCGGCGCCCACGTTGACGCCGCCGCCGATGCGGGCATCGCCGATGTAGCTGAGATGATTCACCTTGCTGCCCTCGCCGACCGTGGATTTCTTGATCTCCACGAAGTTGCCGACATGAACCGCATCGGCAAGCCTCGGCGTCCGGGCGGAGCCGGGCGAAGGGTCCGATGCGGGCATCGCTACCCACGCTCGCCCCCTCGATGACACAGTTGGCGAACACCTGGGTTCCGGCACCGATTGCACAATCCTTGAGCAGGCAATTCGGGCCGATGGACACCCCCGTGGCGAGACGAACCTCGCCCTCGATGACCACGTTCACGTCGATGCTCACGTCCGGCTCCGCGGCGAGATGACCTCGTGATATCGAGGCGAGCGGGGTCCGCAAGGCTAATGCCCCCGCGCATCAACTCCTCGGCCAGCGTAAGTTGGTAGTGGCGTTCCAGGGCCGCCAGTTGCACGCGGTCATTGACTCCCGCAACCTCCTCGACGGACCCGGGCTGGGTCGTCGAGACATCGACACCGTCGTCAGCGGCAAAGCGGACGATATCGGTCAGGTAGTACTCTCCCTGGGCGTTGTCATTACGGATGCGCGCAAGCCAATCCTCGAGTCTCGACCGGTCCGCGACCAGGAACCCGGTATTGACCTCGTGGATATCGAGCTCAACCTGGCTGGCGTCTCTTTGCTCGACGATCCGCACTACGCGACCCGCGTCGTCGCGAACGATACGGCCGTAGCCGGTCGGATCCGGGAGAACGGTCGTCAGCAGGCCGAGATCGGTGATCCCCGACCCTTCCACCATGCCCCGCAAGGTGCTGGTGGCGATCAAGGGGACATCTCCATACAGGACCAGCACCCGATCCATGTCCATCATGTGCGGCATCGCCTGCACCATGGCATGGCCAGTCCCGCGCTGATCGGCCTGCTCGGCCCACACACAGTCGTATTCCGTCACCGCCTCTTGGACCAACTCACCCCCATGGCCATAGACGACGCAGGTTCGATCGGCGCCGATTGCCCGCGCCCGATCCAACACGTGAGCCAACAGCGGGCGCCCGGCCAACGGTTGAAGGACCTTGGGCAGCCGCGAACGCATCCGGGTACCCTGACCCGCGGCGAGAACCACAACACCGAGCTTCATAGAAGGATCTTATGCGGAAACGGAGTTACCGGATTCGCCGTGCCCGTCGCGCGGGGTCGCGCGTCTCAATGCACGACGGAGGGAGCGGAAGACGACTGGCCGTCCTCGCGTAGCTCCTGCAACGTGGGTTCGCGCACTTCCTTGATGCTGACCTGCACCTTCAAGGTCTTGCCAGCCAGTGGATGGTTGCCGTCGACCGTGAGGCGACCATTCTCGATGCGGGTGACGGAGAAGGTCTTGACTTCCCCCGACTCGCTCTGCATGGGCACCTCTGCACCCAGCACGCGGAACTCCGGCGGGACATTCTCGATGTCGTCGGTAAAGGTGAGGTTCGGGTCGTGGGGCCCGAACCCCGACTCCGGCGTGAGCATCATCTCGACCTTGTCACCCGCGCGCTTGCCGGCCACCGCCTTGTCCATGCCGCCGATGAGCTCGGTCTGGCCGCCGTGGACATAGCTCACGGGCAGATCGATTTGCTCCAAGACGTTGCCCTGCTCGTCCAGGATGCTATAGGTGAGGGACACCAGCTTGCCGTTGGTGATGACTTGATCAGACATGGTTTCAAGGAGGAGGGAAACGATTCGACGCCCGAATTAACGCAGATGCTGCCAGGCAATGCAAATTCGGTCGGGGAAAGACAAGCCCCCGGTCGCGGGGGCCTATTCCAGGTTGGGGACCGGGTGCCCGAGGCGTCACCCACGCTTCATCTTGCGCAGCTTCTCGATGGCGCGCAACTGGGCGACGGCCTCGGCGAGCTCCGCCTGCGCCTTGGCGTACTCGAACTCCGCTGTCTTGCCCGCGAGTGCGTCCTCGGCACGCCGCTTGGCCTCCACGGCGGCGGCCTCATCCAGGTCGTGGGCTCGGATGGCGGTATCGGCGAGCACGGTCACCAGGTGGGGCTGGACCTCGAGCATGCCGCCGGAGACGTAGAAGTGCTCGATCTCGCCGCCCTCGGACTGCACCCGCACGTCGCCGGGCTTGAGCCGCGTAATGAGTGCGGTATGGCGAGGTGCGATACCGACCTCGCCCATTTCCGCGGGCGCGTACACCATGGTCGCCAAGCCGGAATGGATGGCCCCCTCCGCGCTCACGATGTCGACATGGATGGTCATTGCCATGGTCTTGACCCCTCAGGTCACATACTCTCGCCTTTCGCGGCGGCCTCGTCGATGCCACCGACCATGTAGAAGGCCTGCTCGGGCAGGTGGTCGTATTCGCCCGCGACAATGGCCTTGAAGCCGGAGATCGTGTCCTTCAGGGACACGTACTTACCGGGCGAGCCGGTGAAGACCTCGGCCACGAAGAAGGGCTGAGACAGGAATCGCTGGATCTTGCGTGCCCTGGCGACGGTCAATTTGTCCTCTTCGGACAATTCGTCCATACCCAGGATGGCGATGATGTCCTTCAGCTCCTTGTAGCGCTGCAGCGTACCTTGAACGGTGCGGGCGGTCTCGTAGTGCTCCTGCCCGACAACATTGGGGTCGAGGATGCGGCTGGTCGAATCGAGCGGGTCCACCGCCGGGTAGATACCGAGCTCCGCGATCTGACGCGACAGCACCAGGGTCGCATCCAGGTGCGCGAAGGTGGTGGCGGGGGACGGGTCGGTGAGGTCGTCCGCCGGGACATACACGGCCTGGAAGGAGGTAATGGACCCGGTCCGAGTAGAAGTGATGCGCTCTTGCAGGGCGCCCATCTCGGAGGCCAGGGTCGGCTGGTAACCCACGGCCGAGGGCATGCGCCCCAGCAGCGCCGAGACCTCGGTACCGGCGAGGGTGTAACGGTAGATGTTGTCGATGAACATCAGCACGTCGCGACCTTCCTCGCGGAAGAACTCGGCCATGGTCAACCCGGTGAGCGCCACGCGCAGGCGGTTGCCCGGCGGCTCGTTCATCTGACCGTAGACCAGGGCGACCTTGTCGAGCACGCCGCCGTCCGTCATCTCATGATAAAAGTCGTTGCCTTCGCGCGTGCGCTCGCCGACACCGGCGAACACCGAATACCCGGAGTGCTCGACCGCGATGTTGCGGATGAGCTCCATGAGCGTCACCGTCTTGCCCACCCCCGCGCCGCCGAACAGGCCGATCTTGCCGCCCTTGGCGATCGGCATGATGAGATCGATGACCTTGATGCCGGTCTCCAGGATCTCGGTGGCGGAGGCCTGGTCTTCGAAGGCGGGCGCGTTGCGGTGGATGGCCCAGCGATCCTCCGTTCCTACCGGTCCCTTCTCGTCCACGGGTTCACCGAGAACGTCCATGATCCGACCGAGGGTCGCCTTGCCGACGGGAACGCTGATGGGGGCGCCCGTACTATCGACGGTTAACCCGCGCTGAAGCCCATCGGTGGAACCCATGGCGATCGCACGCACGATGCCGTCGCCGAGCTGTTGCTGGACCTCCAGCGTCAGGCCAACGGATTCAATCTTCAGCGCGTCGTAGACCCTTGGCATCTCACCGCGCGGAAACTGAACGTCGACCACGGCACCGATGATTTCCACCACGTTACCGGAACTCATATCGCTTTCCTCTATCTCGCCTCTCGGCGCTTGGATGCAAGTCAAAATCTGTCTGGCGCCGGACCAGACCCGGCACCCCGCACTGCCCGATGGGGCGCGGAGGACGGTTAATCCCGCAAGCGCCTGCGGTTTCCCGCCCTATACCGCCGCCGCACCGCTGACGATCTCGGAGATCTCTTGCGTGATCGCCGCCTGGCGGGCCTTGTTGTACACCAGCTGCAGCTCGTCAATGAGGTTGCCAGCATTGTCCGAGGCGGATTTCATGGCGACCATGCGCGCCGCCTGCTCGCAGGCCCCATTCTCGACCACCGCCTGGTAAACCAAGGATTCGATGTATCGGCTCAATAAAGCGTCGAGGACCAATTTGGCGTCGGGCTCGTAAATGTAGTCCCAACGGTGCTTGATGGAGGCGATGTCCTCGGCCTGGATCGGCACCAGCTGGCGAATCGACGGACGCTGGGTCATGGTGTTGACGAACCCGTTGTACGCCACGTAGATCGCATCGATCTTACCGGCCTCGTATGCGTCAAGCATCACCTTGACCGTGCCGATCAGGTCTTCGATATGTGGCTTGTCGCCCATCTGGGTGACCTGCGCCATCACTTCGCCGCCAAATCGCTTGAAGAACCCGAGCGACTTGCTCCCGATGGTGCAGAATACGGGATCGACGCCCGCCTTGCGCTGCTCCTTGATTTCGCCGATCAGCTTGCGAAACAGGTTGTTGTTGAGCCCGCCACACAACCCGCGGTCCGAAGAAACCACGATGTATCCAACGCGTTTGCGCTCTCGCTCCATCGTCATGAAGGTATGGCGGTATTCGGGGGAAGCGTGATGCAGGTGAGAGATTACCTGGATCATCTTCTCAGCATACGGGCGCGACGCGACCATACGCTCCTGGGCGCGGCGCATCTTGGAGGCCGCCACCATTTGCATGGCGCTGGTGATCTTCTGCGTGCTCTTGATGCTCGCGATCTTGGTGCGTATCTCTTTCGCGCCTGCCATCTTTCGCTCCTAGCCCTCAATCGTCAGCTTGATGCCGAATCCGCTCAGCGGGTTTGGCGATGCGCCGCATCCTTGGTCACCGCCGCCAAGAACCTGAACTGCCCGGGCGTGGCGCCAATGACTGCTCGCCGCCGACTGACCTAATAGGTGTTATTCGCCTTGAAGTCCTTCACTGCCGCATGCAGTGCCTGCTCGATCTCCTCGTTGTAATCACCCGTGGAGTCGATCTTCTGCACCAACTCGGCCTGCGCCGACTTCATATAGGACTGCAAGGCATGCTCGAAATCGACCACCTTCGCAACGTCCACATCATCCAGGTAGCCCTGGTTGACCGCGAACAGGGAAACCGCCATCTGGCCCACGCTCATGGGCGAATACTGGGTCTGCTTCATCAGCTCCGTGACCCGCTCCCCTCGTTGCAGCTGCTTGCGAGTGGCCTCATCCAAATCCGAGGCGAACTGCGAGAAGGCCGCCAGCTCGCGGTACTGGGCGAGCGCGAGGCGCACGCCCCCACCGAGCTTCTTGACTATCTTGGTCTGAGCGGCACCACCGACGCGAGACACGGACAGACCGGCGTTGATGGCTGGGCGGATACCGGCGTTGAACAGATCCGTCTCCAGAAAAATCTGGCCGTCGGTGATGGAGATGACGTTGGTCGGCACGAAGGCGGAAACGTCGCCCGCCTGGGTCTCGATAATGGGAAGGGCGGTCAGGGAGCCCGTCTTACCCTTGACCTCGCCGCCGGTTACCTTTTCTACATAGTCGGCGTTTACCCGCGAGGCGCGTTCGAGCAAGCGCGAGTGCAAATAGAAGACATCGCCAGGATAGGCCTCGCGGCCCGGCGGCCGACGCAGCAACAGGGAAACCTGCCGATAAGCCCAGGCCTGCTTTGTGAGGTCGTCGTAGATGATCAGGGCATCCTCGCCGCGGTCGCGGAAGTACTCGCCCATGGCGCAACCGGCATAGGGGGCAATGTACTGCATCGCGGCAGAGTCCGCGGCGCCGGCATGGACGATGATGGTGTGATCCATCGCCCCATGCTCCTCGAGCTTGCGCACGACGCCCGCCACCGAGGAGTTCTTCTGGCCGACGGCGACATAGATACACTTAATGCCGGTTCCTTTCTGGTTGATGATCGCGTCGATCGCCACGGCCGTTTTGCCGGTCTGGCGGTCGCCGATGATCAGCTCGCGCTGGCCGCGCCCGACGGGCACCATCGCGTCGATGGCCTTAAGGCCGGTCTGCACTGGCTGATCGACCGACTTACGGGAGATGACGCCCGGGGCGACCTTCTCGATGGGAGAGGTGACGTCCGCGTTGATCGGGCCCTTGCCGTCCATCGGTTCGCCGAGGGAATCCACCACGCGGCCGAGCAGCGACGGGCCAACGGGCACCTCCAACACGCGACCGGTGCAGCGCACCCAGTCGCCTTCCGAGAGATGGCGTGTAGTCGCCGAGCACCACCGCGCCAACGGAGTCGCGCTCGAGGTTCAGCGCCAAGCCGAAGGTGTTGCCGGGAAACTCCAGCATTTCGTAGTACTTGGCGTCCGAGAGACCGTGGATGCGCACAACGCCGTCCGACAGGCTGACGATGGTGCCTTCCGTGTGGGCCTCGGTCTTGAGCTCGAATTGCTCGATCTTCTGTTTGATCAGATCGCTGATTTCGGATGGATTCAGTTGCATGTCGGTTTTCCGTTAGATTTGCAATTCGGTGGCCAGCTTTTGCAGCCTGCCGCGCACGGAGCCGTCGATGACCAGATCGTCGGCGCGGATCTCCATGCCGCCGATCAGGGATGGGTCTTCCTCGACCGTCAGCTCGACGTCCGCGCCCAGGCGCACCTTAAGCGCCTGTGGCCAGCGCCGTCTGCTGGTCGGCATCGATCGCGTAGGCGCTGCGGACGTGCACTTGGCGGACGCCGCGCTGCTCGGTCTTGAGCACCTCGAACAGGCGCGCGATCTCTGGCAGCACCGCCAGCCGGTCGTTCTCGGCGAGCAGCTTCACGAGATTCTGCGCCTGCGCCGTAAGAGAATCGCCGGCGATATCCAGGATCATGTCCCGGACGCGCTCGCGGGGAACGTTGGGGTTGCCGATCTGACTCGGCCATTTCGCGTTGCCCGCGATCGCGGCGAGCAGTTCGAGCGCCTCGGACCAGGCATCGAGCTGTCCGCTTCCCGGGCGCGCGCGAACACCGCTTCTGCATAAGGCCGAGCGATGGTAGTGATGTCTCCGGCCATAGTCACGCCCTAGATCTGCTTGGCGAAGGAATCGACGATGGACTTGTTGGCTGTCGCGTCGATCTCCTTTTGCAGGATCTTCTCGGCGGCGGCCACGGCCAGTTGCGGCGACCTTCTCGCGCAGCTCTTCGCGGGCGCGGTTGGTCTCCTGCTCGATCTCGGCCTTGGCGGCGGTGAGGATGCGCTCGCCTTCGGTGTCGCCGTCGCCCTTCGCCTCCTCGACGATTTCGGCAGCGCGCTTCTGCGCCTGGTTGACGATCTCGGCGGCCTGCTGCTTGGCCTCCTGCATGATCTCCTTGGCGCGTTTCTGGCCGAGCTCCTGCTCGTGATGGCCGCGCTCGGCCGCCGCCAGCCCTTCGGCGATCTTGGTCTTGCGCTCCGCCAGGGCGTTGACGATGGGCGGCCAGACGAACTTCATGCAGAACCAGACGAACACCGCGAAGGCGATCATCTGCAGGAACAGGGTCAAATTGATATTCATGCCTTTGCCTCGTGTCGGACGAGAGACAGGGTACCGGCCGGGGCCGGAACCGTCGTCAGACAGCGAACATCAGGTAAAGACCCATGGCGATCGAGATGACCGGCAGGGCGTCCGTCAGACCCATGACGATGAAGAACTGGGTGCGCAGCATCGGGATCAGCTCGGGCTGGCGGGCGGCGCCTTCCAGGAAACGGCCACCGAGGACGCCGATGCCGACCGCGGCGCCGAGCGCGCCCAAACCCAGCATCAGACCGGCGGCGATGAAAGACGACTGCTTGTGCGAGTTCCATGATTTCCCCCTTGACGGTAGGTGAGACTAGATTGAGAAACGAAGGATCAGTGGTGTTCCTGATGCGCCATGTCGAGATAGACGATGGTCAGCACCATGAAGATGAATGCCTGTAGCGTGATGATCAGGATGTGGAAGATGGCCCACGCCAACTGCAGCAGGCCGCCCCCGATGCTGAGGACGATGTTGTGGCCGTACATGAGCGCGATCAGGATAAAGATCATCTCGCCCGCGTACAGGTTACCGAATAGTCGCAGGGAGAGCGAGACGGGCTTGGAGAGCAGGTTGATGCCTTCCAGCAGCAGGTTGGCCGGCATGCCCCACTTGCCGAAGGGCTGCAGCGTCAGCTCGCCGACAAAACCGCCGACGCCCTTCATCTTGAAGCTGTAGTAGAGCACCAGGATGAAGACCATCAGGGACATGCCGAAGGTGGCGTTCGGGTCCGTCGTGGGGACGACCTTCAGGAAGACGTGGTGGGGATCAGCGCCGAACAGGGCCACGAAATGCTGGAACAGCCAGGGGATCAGGTCCACCGGGATCAGGTCCATCAGGTTCATCAGGAAGACCCAGACGAAGATGGTCAGCGCCAGGGGCGCGACCATGCGGTTCTTGCCGCTGAAGGAGCCGCGGACGTTTTCCTCGACGAAATCGACAATCCACTCCACGAAGTTCTGTGCGGCGCCGGGCTCGCCGGAGGTGACATTGTCCGCCACCTTCTTGAAGAACCAGAGGAACAGGCCGCCGAGGAGGATGGAGAAGAACATGGTGTCCACGTGGACCGCCCAGAATCCCATCTCGGCGGCTTCTTCCGTCGTGTGCGCGAAGCCGAGGCCATGCTCGGGATGGCTCCCGAAGGTGAGATTCGTCAGATGGTGCTTGATGTACTCTTGAGCGGTGAGCGTTTCAGAAGAAGCCATCGGTGATCATCTCTCACGTTTCGGAAATGCGCCCCACTTCGGCGCGAGTAACGGCGGCAGCACCTGCACGGCAAAGTAGGCGGCAAGAAGGGCCGGCAGGTTCAGCCCATCGACGGTTGCGAAGGCAACCGCGAACAAGCCGAGCACCAGGGCGATTTTGGCCACCTCGGCACCATAGAACCTCATCAGCAACTCGTCCGGCCGCTGAGCCCGGTAGCCGCGAAACACCCAGAAGGCGAAGACGGCATTTGCCAGAAGACAGACGGCGGCCCCGATCAGCACCGACATCGCAACAGTCCGTCCGAATGGCGCTGCCGCTAGCTGTCAGGATCGGGGTCATGGCAAGCTGTGCGACCAACACCCGTTTGGCCTGCAGCGCATCCGTTTGATGCATCGGTATCGCTTTGTTGGCGCTGCTTGGAAGCCCCCTCCCATGCCGGGGCGGAAGTATAAGCGGCGCCGAATATAGGGTCAATGCGGACTTAATCCGCCTATCAGAGAAATTTTATGATGCAATGCAACAAGATCGATTGCAAGCGACATCACTTGATGTGCGCCAGGATGCCGTCGAGCTCATCCAGGCTGTTGTACTCGATGACCAGCTTGCCTGTTCCCTTGCCGCCCTGCTGGATCTGGACCCGTGCCCCGAGACGATCGGTCAGGTCGTCCTGCAAGTGACGGATATTGGGATCGATCTGAGGCTTTCGGCTTCCCGCCGGCTTGTCACTGCCTTCCTCCAGCTGCAGCCGCCGCACCAGCTTTTCGGTCTCGCGCACCGAGAGCCCGCGCGACACCACTTGACGGGCGGCGGCGCTCTGCTGCGGGCCCTTTAGGCCAAGCAGCGCGCGCGCGTGCCCCATCTCAAGGGCCCCGCCCTGCAGATAGCCCTTCACGTCGTCGTTGAGTTCCAACAGCCGCAGCAGATTGGTGACCGTCGTCCGCGACTTGCCTACGGCCTCGGCCACCTGCTGGTGGGTAAGGCCGAACTCGCCGAGTAGGCGCTGCAGGGCGGTCGCTTCCTCCAGTGGGTTCAGATCATCGCGCTGGATATTTTCGATCAGGGCAATGGCGATCGCGGTTTGCTCGTCCACGTCGCGCACCACTACCGGAATCTCGGCAAGGCCCGCCTGCTGGGACGCCCGCCAGCGCCGCTCGCCCGCGATGATCTCGTAACGGCCTTCGCCGAGGGGGCGCACGACGATCGGCTGGATGACCCCTTGAGCGGAGATGGAGTCGGCGAGCTCACGCAGGCTGTCCGGATCGAAATCCCGGCGCGGCTGGTAACGGCCGCGCTCGATCTTGTCGAGCGGGACGACGGATACGCGGTCCACGACGGGGGCTTGCGCGCCGATCTCCGGCTCCGCCTCCGAGCCGTCTGCAGTCGCTTCTTCCTTCGCGCCCCCTAGCAGGGCATCCAAACCGCGGCCTAGGCCTCTCTTTTTCACGGACATGGGTCTGCAGTTCCCCGTTTTCCGCTAGGCCGCAGCCTGGCGCTTCTCGTTGCGGCGCAGAACCTCACTCGCCAGGGCCAGGTAGGAGATCGCGCCGCGAGAGGTCTTATCGTAGAGCATGACCGGCAGACCATGGCTTGGGGCCTCCGCAAGACGCACGTTGCGCGGAATGATGGTGCGGTAGACCTGCTCGGTGAAATGGGTGATGAGCTGCGTCGAGACCTGATTCGCGAGGTTGTTGCGCGGGTCGTGCATGGTGCGCAGGATGCCTTCGATCGCCAGGCCGCTGTTGCGGCTGGAGCGGATCTGATCGATGGTCTCGAGCAGGGCGGACAAGCCCTCGAGCGCGTAGTACTCACATTGGATCGGGATGAGGACCCCTTGGGCCGCCACCAGTGCGTTCACCGTCAGCATGTTGAGCGAGGGCGGGCAGTCGATGATGACGAGCTCGTAGTCGCCGGCCACCGCCGCCAGCACCTGCGCCAGGCGGCGTTCCCGCTGGGGCGAGGCCATGAGGCCGACCTCGGCTGCGGTCAGGTCGCTGTTGGACGGCAGCAGATCGAAGCCCGGCGCGGGTTCCGGGACCCGCTGCACGCAATCCGTGAAAGGAAGGTCCCCGAGCATGAGATCGCAGGTGGAGTGGTCGAGCCGGTGCTTGTCGACACCGCAGCCCATGGTCGCGTTGCCCTGGGGATCCATGTCCACCAGCAGCACCTTGCGCTTCATCGACGCGAGGGATGCGGCCAGGTTGACGGCGGTGGTCGTCTTGCCCACGCCTCCCTTCTGATTGGCTATGGCGATTGTGCGGACCATCGTTGCCTCAGTGGTAGCGGATTTCGATCAGGTGGCGCTGTCCCTCCAGGAAGGGCACCGCCAAGGGATGGATCAGTACGGCATCCGGACGCGGTTCCAGGCCATCAAGCCCGCCCTCCGGCCGGCGCCCCGTCATCGCGAGCAGGCGTCCAGGGCGATCGAGCAGGTGGGCCGCCGCGCACACCAGACCACCGGGCGCGGTGACCGCGCGACTCACAATGGTAGCGAATTTTTCTTCCGGGTAGATACGACTCCATCCTTGACTGGACCACGGTGACGTTATCAAGCCCAAGCTCCATGCACCGCCTGGCGCACGAAACGTACCTTCTTACCGTTGCTGTCGAGCAGATGGAAATGCCGTTCTGGCTCGAGCACGGACAGCGGAATCCCCGGCAGACCGGCGCCGGTGCCGACGTCCAGAATCGCCTCGCCCTGCAGGCAAGCCAGAACGGACAGGCTGTCCAGGAGGTGGCGCGGAACCATCTCCCAAGGATCTCGCACCGCGGTGAGATTGTATGCCTGGTTCCAGCGTTCGAGCAGCCGCAGGAAGGCGAGCAACCGTTCGCGCTGGTCAGGGGCCGGATTCAGTCCGAGCCGCGCCAGACCCAGATCGAGGCGGGCGGCCTGGTCCTTGCGATCGACGCCATTGGTCATCGCCGCAAGATCACCCGATACGCCGACGGCACGAGACCTGGTGAAACAGGATCAGGCTCATGCCGACTTGCGCTTCAGGTGAATCAGCAACAGAGACACCGCAGCCGGGGTAACGCCGGGGATACGGGCGGCTTGGCCGACGGTGAGCGGTCGCGAACAATTGAACTTCTCGCGGACCTCGGCTGACAAGCCGCGCACCTGATCGAAATCGAAGTCCGGCGGCAGCGTCAGCGCCTCCTGTGCTCGCTGACGCTGGATTTCATCGCGCTGGCGCTCGATATAGCCCGCGTACTTGGCCTGGATCTCCACCTGCTCGCACACCTTGGGGTCCTCCACGACCCGGACCCATGCCCGGCAACTCGCACCAGCGATCGATAGGTCACCTGCGGCCGAGCCAGCAAATCCAGCGCCGTGGCCTCCCGCCGCAACTCATCGCCCAGCACGCGATAGAGCAGCGCCGCATCGATCTCCCGCCGGCCGCACCCAGGTGGTCGCGCAGGCGCTGGCGCTCGCGCTCGATCGCCTCCCGCTTGACCTCGAAACGCCCCCACTGCTCGTCCGCCACCAGCCCCAGTCGGCGGCCGGTCTCGGTCAGCCGCAGATCGGCGTTGTCCTCGCGCAACAGCAGCCGGTACTCGGCGCGGCTGGTGAACATCCGGTAAGGCTCGTTGGTGCCGCGGGTGACCAGGTCATCCACCAGCACGCCCAGATACGCCTCATCGCGGCGCGGATACCAGGGCTCCCGTCCCGAGGACCTGCAACGCGGCATTGACGCCGGCCAGCAGACCCTGTGCGGCGGCCTCCTCGTAACCCGTGGTGCCGTTGATCTGACCGGCGAAGAACAGCCCTTGCGATAGCGCGCGTCTCCAGCGAGGGCGTAAGATCCCGCGGATCGAAGTAGTCGTACTCGATGGCGTAGCCCGGACGGGTGATGCGTGCCTGCTCGAAGCCACGCATGGAGCGCACCAGCGCCTGCTGCACATCGAACGGCAGGCTGGTGGAAATTCCGTTGGGGTAGATCTCGCGGGTTGTAAGGCCCTCGGGCTCGACGAAAATCTGGTGCGAAACCTTGTCGGCGAAACGCACCACCTTGTCCTCGATGGACGGGCAGTAACGGGGGCCAACGCCCTCGATGACGCCGGTGAACATGGGCGAACGCGACAGACCTGAGCGGATGATGTCATGGGTGCGCTCGTTGGTGTGCGCGATGTGGCAGCTCACCTGGCGGGGATGATCTTCAGAACGTCCGAAGAACGAGAACACCGGAACGGGCACATCGCCGGGCTGCTCCTCCAGGAGCTGATAGTCGATGGTCCGCCCATCGATACGCGGCGGGGTGCCGGTCTTGAGCCGGTCGACCCGCAGCGGGAGCTCGCGTAGTCTCCGAGCGAGGGCGTTGGCCGGTGGATCGCCCGCGCGGCCACCTTCGTAGTTCGAGAGGCCAACATGGATTCTCCCGCCCAGGAAGGTGCCCACGGTCAGGACGACGGCGCGGGCGCGAAAGATCAGGTCCATCTGCGTCACGACACCGGTGACGCGTTCCTGCTCCACCAGGAGGTCATCGACCGGCTGTTGGAACACGTCCAGATCCGCTTGGAGCTCGACTGCCCGACGCACGGCGGCCTTGTAGAGCAGGCGGTCGGCCTGCGCCCGCGTGGCCCGCACCGCGGGCCCCTTGCTCGCGTTGAGGGTGCGAAAATGAATACCTGCCACATCGGCGGCTCGCGCCATCAACCCACCGAGGGCGTCGATCTCCCGCACCAGGTGGCCCTTGCCGATGCCGCCGATGGCCGGATTGCAGCTCATCTGCCCCAGGGTCTCGATGTTGTGGGTCAGGAGCAGGGTCTGCGCCCCCATGCGCGCCGCGGCAAGCGCTGCCTCGGTCCCAGCGTGGCCGCCACCGATCACGATGACATCGTAGGTTTGTTCTGAGAACATGATGAAAGTGAGTGCTTGGGATGCCCAGCCCGCCCATCGCGCGGCACCGCACCCGCCAGCGAAGGGAGGGAGGCGAGACGCCGCCGCGGGCGGAATTCAAGGCGCCAAGTTTACCCTAATCGGAGCACCGCAAGGCGCTGGGATAACAGGTTTTTTGCACTCCGCGCCCGGTCCGGAAGTAACACATCATGTCGTTGCCCGCTAACACCGTATCCTCCCACAAGCTCACGGCCGCTCTCGACAGCGCCCGCGGCATCATCCTCGGTAAGGAGCACGCGCTGCGTATGGCGCTCGCCTGCCTGCTCGCGCGCGGGCATCTGCTGATCGAGGACCTCCCTGGCGTGGGCAAGACGACCCTGGCTCACCTGCTGGCACGCCTGCTCGGGCTTGACTACTCCCGCATCCAGTTCACCAGCGACCTGTTGCCGGCGGACATCATCGGGACCTCGATCTACGAGCGGACCAAGGAGAGCTTCCGCTTTCATCCCAGGACCAATCTTCGCGCAACTGGTGCTCGCCGACGAGATCAACCGCGCCACCCCCAAGGCACAGAGCGCCCTGCTCGAGGCGATGGAGGAACGCCAGGTCACGGTCGAGGGTCAAACCCGGACGCTTCCCGAGCCCTTCTTCGTGATCGCCACTCAGAACCCCACCTTCCAGATCGGCACCTTCCCGCTGCCGGAGTCGCAGCTCGACCGCTTCCTCATGCGTATCCGCCTGGGTTATCCATCCGCGCACGAGGAGAAGAACCTGCTGGCCGGGGAAGACCGGCGGTCCTTGCTGGCGCGGCTAGAACCCGAGCTCAGCCGCGACGAACTGTTCGCGCTGCAAAAGGAGGCGGATCGGATCCACGTCTCGGAGCCCATCGTGGACTACTGTTACGCGATCCTCGACTTCACGCGCCGATCCAGCCGCTTTCTTCACGGACTTTCGCCCCGGGCCGGGCTTGGCCTGCTGCGCAGCGCGCGCGCCTGGGCCATGCTCGAGGGGCGCGATTTCGTCATCCCGGAGGACGTACAAGCGGTGCTCCCCGCCTGCGTCCCCCACCGCCTGATGAGCGGCGAGGACAATGGCCCGACAGGACACACGGAGATCGCGGAGTACATCCTCGAAGGCGTTCCGGTGCCCTGAGTGCGAACGGGACATTGGCACGGCAGCGCAGTGCGACTGGGGTGATGGCCACCAACGGGCGGGGCGGCGGGCGCCTGAAAGGGTGGTTCTCGAAGCGGGCTCGAAGGGTGCCGTGCGACGCGCACGGCGAGGCGCGGATCGGGCGGCGCCAGATCTACATCCTGCCAACACGGGCCGGATTTCTGCTCGCCATTGTTCTTCTGCTGATGCTCGTCGGCTCGCTGAACTACCAGAACAACCTGGGGCTTCTGTTCACCGTTCTGATCGGATCGGTGGCGTTGGTCGGAATGCACCACACCTGGTTCAATCTTCTGGGCTTGGCGGTCGCAACCCGCGGCGGCGCCCCCGTATTCGCCGGGCAGGACGCGTCCTTCGCGGTCAGTTTGAGAAACGAGGCAAAGCGCCAACGCGCGGACCTCCGCGTGCAGGATGCTGGCGGTCGCGCACCTGCGCTCGAACTCGCCGTCGGGGATTGCCGCACGATCGGCGTCCGACGCCCAGCGCCGCGACGCGGCTTCCTCGAGCTAGGAGTGGTAGAGGTGGAGACCCGCTACCCCTTGGGACTTTTTCGGGCCTGGTCGTACGCCAACACGCTCTCCAGGGTGACCGTGTACCCGCGACCGGCGCCGCGTGGCCCCGCGCCCCCCCTGGTTCCGGCCTACCGCCCGAGCGCGGTCGGCGACCTCGGAGTCGGCGCTGATGAGTTCATCGGCCCGCGCGAGTATCGGCGCGGTGACTCCCTCAGGCGCGTGGACTGGAAGGCCCTGGCCAGGGAACGGGGGCTCGTAGTGAAACAGTTCGGTGGCGACCGGGTAACCCAGGTCTGGCTCGACTGGGAGCAGCTACAGGCCGGGGATACGGAGGTGCGGCTCAGCCTGCTCTGCCGACAGGTGTTGGACGCGGCGGACAACGGGTTAAGCTTCGGCCTGCGTTTGCCCAACCGGACCATTTCAATCGGACATGGGGATGCCCACAAGCACCGTTGCCTGGAGGCCCTCGCTGCATTTGGCCATGAGTGAACAAGCAAGGACCGACGGCCCCCGAACCGATCAGATTGCGGCGTTTACCGGTTTGCTGGCGCTCGCCTACCTTCCGCTGAGCACGCATCTCGCGCCGCAAGTCAGCGCCTTCGTCGCCGGCCTCGTCCTTTTGCGGCTTGCCACCCTGCGGTGGCCGCGGCTCTCCCCCGGCAGGTGGCTCCTGTTCCCGCTCACCCTGGCCGGTGCAGTGAACGTCTATCAGGCCTATCACACGCTGGCAGGCCAGGAGGGCGGCACCGCCCTGCTCGCCACCATGCTCGCGCTGAAGCTGGTCGAGACGAGGACGCTCCGCGAGATTCGGTTCGGGACCATCCTGTTCGGGGTCGTGTTGATCGTGCAGTTCCTGTTCGACCAATCGCCTGGATTGGCCCTTTACCTTGGTGCGTTGCTGATCGCGGACATCGCGCTGATGATCGACGTGAATTTCCGAACCGCATCACGCCCTCTGGTCTCGGCGCTTCGCATCTCTGGACGCTTGACGCTGCAGGCCCTGCCGCTGGCCCTGATCCTGTTCGTGCTCTTCCCGCGCCTGAGCGCCCCGCTGTGGAGCCTTGGCCGCGCCGAGGGCGAGGCGCGATCCGGGATGTCGGATTGGATGGAGCCCGGAATGGTGAGCGATCTGGTGCTGTCCGGAGAGCCGGCGTTCCGCGTCCGCTTCGACGGACCTGCGCCGGACGCCGACGCGTTGTACTGGCGGGGTCCGGTCCTCTGGACCACCGACGGCAGGCGCTGGGAGCCAGCCGAGCAGGGCAGTCTCCCATCCGCGCCCGCGGCCGCCGCTCGCCTGGAGGACCGCATCGCATACGCGATAACGATGGAACCGAGCGGACAACCTTGGCTGTTTCCCCTCGACCTTCCGGTTGCGGCTCCGCCGGGATCCAAGCTCACCGCGGATTTCCAGCTCGTAGCCGCGGAGAAGATCAACTCCGTCAAGCGTTTTCAACTGGTATCGGCCCTGCGCTATAACACGGGGGAGCTCGATTCGGAGCAGGAGTTTGCCGCCCTGCAGTTACCGGAGAACATCAGCCCGCGCATGCGTGCCCGGGTTCAGGCCTGGCGGGCCGAGGCGTCCACGCCTGCCGACCTGGTGCGTCTCGCCCTCGCGTTCATCAATCGCGAGCCCTTCTACTACACCCTGCAGCCTCCCAGGCTCGGCGACAACCCGGCGGATGAGTTTCTGTTCGAGACCCGGCGCGGTTTCTGCGAGCACTACGCCAGCAGCTTCGCGCTGCTGATGCGCTTGGCGGGCATTCCGTCGCGCGTCGTGGTCGGTTACCTCGGCGGCGAGGCCAATCCGATCGGCGACTACATGATCGTGCGGCAATCGGATGCCCATGCCTGGGTGGAGGTCTGGATCGAGGGTCAGGGCTGGATCAGGGTCGATCCGACCGCGGCGGTGGCGCCGGAGCGCGTCGAGCGCTTCGATGCGCTCGACCGATTGGCCTCGGGAGCGCCCATCCGGTTCCGTCTGGACGAGTCGGCGATGCTCGTGCGATGGATCCACAACCTGCGCCTGCTCGCGGACGGACTGGATGCGGGTTGGCGCGACTGGGTGCTCGGCTACAGCAGCGAGCGCCAGCATCGGCTGCTGCGGACCTTCGGCCTCGGTTTTCTGCGTCAGTACGGTCTGGCGTTAGCGATGATCATAGCCGTTTCGATCGCTCTGGCGCTGATCGTCACCGGGCTGCTTCGCTCCGACCGCCAGCGCGACCCCTTGCAGAAGATCTACGGCCGCTTCTGCCGCAAACTGGAACGCGCGGGCCTTGAACGGGGCCCCGGGGAGGGTCCGGCCGATTTCGCGCGAAGGGCAATCAAGCGGCGTCCCGATCTGCGCCCGTCGGTAGACGCCTTCATGGCGCTCTATCTTCCGCTTCGCTACGGCCAGCGTCGCGAAGGGAGTGGCCTGCGTGATCTCGAGCAGCGTGTCGCCGATATCCGTCCAGGCGGTGCGCGGTTGCGAAAGGCGCTATCAAGTTCACTTTCCGATACAGAAGCTGGCGAAGATCCTTCCTAGCAGGTCATCCGAGGTGAACTCACCGGTAATCTCGCCCAGCGCGTGCTGAGCCTGTCGCAGGTCCTCCGCCATCAACTCGGCGGCTACCCTATGGTCGAGCGCTTGGGCGGCCGAGTTCAGGTGGACAAGTGCTCTTTGGAGGGCATCGAGGTGCCGGCGCCGGGCGAGAAACATACCTTCGCCGCTGCCGTGAAAACCGGCAACCTTCTTGAGGTGGTCACGCAGCGCGTCCAGTCCCGCTCCGGTGCGGGCCGAGATCCGGATCTCGGGACTCGGCGAGGCATCGAAGCGACCCGGCGAATCCCCCGTTCCGTCGATCTTGTTGCGCACGAAGGTGACCCCGATCCCTTCGGGGAGACGATCGGAGTCGAAGCGCGCATGATCCGGATCGGCCATTGCGTCATAGACCCAGAGTACGAGGTCCGCTTGCGCGATCTCGTACTCGGCGCGTCGGATACCCTCGCGTTCGACAATGTCCGCAGCGTGCCGCAGACCCGCGGTATCAACGATGTGCAGCGGCATGCCGTCGATCTGAATCTGCTGGCGAAGGACGTCGCGCGTGGTGCCGGGTATTTCGGTGACGATGGCCGCTTCGGTACCGGACAGGGCATTGAGGAGGCTGGACTTCCCGGCATTCGGCGGACCGGCGATGACGACTGTGAGGCCCTCTCGCATGAGCTGGCCCTGGCGGGCGCTTGCCTTGATGCGGCGCGTCTGCTCGAGCAGCTCACGCAAATCCGCGGCTACATGGGAATCGGCCAGGAAATCCACGTCCTCGTCGGGAAAATCCAGTGCTGCCTCGACGAAGGTGCGAAGCCTGATGAGGTCGTCGACGAGGGAGCGCACGCGTTGTGAAAAGTGACCCTGAAGCGTGCGTACGGCCGACCGCACCGCGGCCTCCGTCGAGCTCTCGATCAGGTCGGCGGTGGCCTCTGCCTGCGCAAGATCGAGCTTGCCGTTGAGAAAGGCCCGCTCGCTGAACTCTCCCGGACGGGCGAGCCGGGCGCCGAGCTCTACGACCCGGCGCAACAGCATGTCCATGACCACCGGACCGCCGTGTCCTTGTAGCTCGAGGACATCCTCACCGGTGAAGGAGGCGGGCGCGGGGAAGAAAAGGGCGATACCCTGGTCGACGAGCTGACCGTCCTGCTCACGAAACCGCGCCAAGGTCGCGAACCGGGGAGCTGGCAGCTCGCCGAGGACGCCGCGCGCGATCGCGCCGGCCAACACCCCCGAAACGCGGACAATGCCAACACCGCCGTAGCCCGGCGGCGTGGCCAATGCCGCGATGGTCTCCGATTGCACTAGGCTCGACCCACTTGCCGTGAGTCGGTGTCAACTCCTGGACCTGGTCGGCGCTTGCTCAATCTTGCGAGTGATGTACCACTGCTGGGCGATGGACAGGATGTTGTTCACGACCCAGTAGAGCACCAGACCGGCCGGGAAGAAGGCGAAGAACACCGTAAATACGAACGGGAGACTCATCATCACCTTTGCCTGGATGGGATCCGGTGGCGCGGGATTGAGCTTCTGCTGAATGAACATCGAAACGCCCATGATCAGCGGCAGCACGAAGAACGGGTCCGGCTCGGACAGATTCTGTATCCAGAGGGCGAAGGGTGCGTCCCGCAACTCGACGCTCTCGAGCAGGACCCAGTAGAGGGCGATGAATACTGGGATCTGGACCACGATCGGCAGACATCCGCCCAAGGGGTTGATCTTCTCTTTCTTGTAGATCTCCATCATGGCCTGATTGAGACGCTGCTTGTCGTCGCCATAACGATCCTTGAGGGCTTGGATGCGCGGCGTAAATTTGCGCATGTTGGCCATGGACTTGTAGCTCGTCTCGGAGAGCTTGTAGAAGGCCGCCTTGATCAGGATGGTGAGGATGATGATCGCCCAGCCCCAGTTTCCAACCACCGAGTGGATCTGGTCGAGTAACCAGAAAATAGGCTCCGCGAGGATGGTCAACCAGCCGTAGTCGACGGCAAGCTCCAACCCGGGAGCAATGGACGCCAGGGTATCTTGAAGCTTGGGACCGACGAACAGTTGCTGCTCAAAGACGTGGGATCCATCGGCGGCGACGGTGACTGGGTCCGAGTAGCTCCCGATGATGTAGCGGGCATCGCCTAGGACGTTGGTGTAGAAGGTTTCGGGCTCAGAGCGCGGGGGTATCCAGGCGGCCATGAAATAGTGCTGGATCATCGCGATCCAACCATCGGTGACTTGGCGCTCGAGCTTCTGCGAGCGCATGTCGTCGAACGAGACCTTTTCGTACTTCTCTTCCGGGCTGTAGTACACACCTCCCGTGTAGGTGTAGATGAAGCTCGATTTATTGGGATCGTATAGCTCGGTGCGCTGCAGTTGGTTGTACGTCCGGGCCACGACTGGCGATCCGGTCGCGTTGCGAACCTCCTGAACCACGTTAATCACGTAGCTTTGCCGCTCGAAGCGGTAACGCTTGCTGACCTCCACACCGGACGGGTGGGTCCAGAGAAGCTCTACCTCTAACGTGTCCTCGTCGGGAGCCATGGCATACGAGGTCTTCGCGCTTGAGAACAGGGCTTCATGGGTGGGCAGTTGACCGGCGTCGCCACCCAGCAAACCCGACTGGGCGATAAACATGTTGGGTGGCTGCGGCTTCAGCAGCTGAAACGGGACGTCGGGATTCTCTGGGTTTACGGCGTAATCCTTGAGCCATACGTTGGAGAGCGTTCCGCCCTGCGGCGAGATCTCCAGACGCAGGAGGTCAGTCTCAACCTGGATCGGCGCTCCCGTGTCAGCGGTTACAGCGCTATCGGAGGCGGGGGACACAGCGGATGAAACCGGCGCCGCGGGCGTCGGAACAGCGTCGGGAACGGCCGTGGGCAAGGCCGTTGGGCTCCCGGTCGGGGACTCCTGCGCCGTTGGCGCGGGCCGCGCGTTGATTGGACCGTAATCCTGAACCCACGCTTGGTAGATTAGAAGCAGCACCACGGCGAGGCCGAAGAAAAGGATGAGGCGTACGTTATCCATTGGGTGTTGGGTCCGTTTTGTCTGGAACCGGGTCGAAGCCCCCTGCATGCCAAGGGTGACATCTCGATAGCCGGCGAAGCGCTAACCAAGCACCCCGCACCGGGCCGTGGCGGTCGATCGCCTCCACGGCGTAGTGAGAACAGCTTGGGTAGAAGCGGCAGTGATTGCCGAGCAAGGGGCTGATGAGGTACTGGTAGCCTCTGATCAGGGCAATCAAAATGCGTCGCATAGCTGATCGCAGATGCGTATCCAGTGGCGGGAGAGCGCCGTAAAAAGGCTGTGGTTCTGGGAGTGAACAGCGCCTCGACGACAAAGTATCACGCAATCCAAACCCTTCAGCGCTGAGCGGTTGCGTCGGAAACTTTCGCGTGCGACGCGTTTCAGTCGATTACGGTCGACGCCCCGTGGCGCGCACTTCTTGGAAATCGCCAAGCCCAAGCGCGCCGGTCTGCCACCATTGTCGCGCGCGAGTACGGTGAAGTACTCGTCCGTAGATTTGGACGGCTTCGCGAAGACATGACGGAAGTCACCGGGCCTTCGGAGGCGGGCGTACGCCGGCAGACGATAACTGTCCCCAGAGGGAAGGTCCCCGCGAATCAGGATGTCAGCCGAGCGCGGCCCTTGGCACGGCGCGATTTCAACACCTTGCGGCCGTTTCGAGTCGACATTCTGGCGCGGAAACCATGGGTGCGCGCGCGCTTCAAGCGGCTCGGTTGGAACGTTTGCTTCATGACGCTATATCCCCGACGAAAGCGCGGTCGTGAAGACCACGCAGGATCACTGGAAAAAGACGTCGGATTATATTTTTCCGCAATGCGTAGGTCAACGCGGTATGGCTGTTTTCGGATTTCCGTCTGTGGATAACTTCCCGAAACCAGGATAGACTTCGGCAACAAGGGGCTGCGAAGGCACGCTGTGGCAAGCGGAGCCGAGTACAACAGGCTCGAAACACAGCTTCATCTCTGCGTCGCAGGCATCCGCCTTCGGGGAGGCATAGGACCGTGGCAGTGTGGGACCAATGCGTGTCACTGTTGAAAGGTGACTTGACGTCGGCGGAATACAATACTTGGATTTTGCCCCTGCAAGCAGCCGAAGAAGACGGCTGCATGCGATTATTTGCCCCCAACCGCTTTGTCAAGGATTGGGTGAGGCAACATTACGAGCAACGGATCATCGACGCGTGCAGCCGGTTCAGTAGGGGCAGGATCGGGACCGTCGCGTTCGAGATCGGATCGCTGCGTCGGGGGGGAAAGGCGGCGAGCGACAACCCACCCGCGCTCGTCAACGCTGGATTGGCTCCTGAAGTCGACTTACGACGGGCCGACGGCAATCTGAATGCAGATTTCACGTTCGGCACGTTCGTTGAGGGCAAGTCGAACCAGATTGCACGAGCCGCATCCATGCAGATCGGGACGAATCCCGGAACCGCATACAACCCCTTGTTCATCTATGGCGGCGTCGGACTTGGCAAGACGCACTTGATGCACGCCGTGGGAAACATGGTTTTGGACAAAAGCCCCAACCGCGACAGTCGTCTACTTGCATTCAGAGCGTTTTGTCGCCGAGATGGTCAAAGCGCTTCAGCACAACCGGATTGACGACTTCAAGAAGCGTTATCGTTCCGTCAACGCCTTGCTCATCGACGACGTGCAGTTTTTCGCCGGCAAGGAGCGATCGCAGGAAGAATTCTTTCATACCTTCAACGCCCTTTTCGAGTCACGCCAGCAAATCGTGCTCTCGAGCGATCGCTTCCCGAAAGAGGTGAGTGGTCTGGAGGAACGGTTAAGATCGCGCTTTGGCTGGGGGTTGACGGTGCAGATCGAGCCGCCTGATCTGGAGACGAGAGTGGCGATTCTCCATAGCAAAGCAACGCAGATTGGCGTGACGCTGCCGGAGGACGTGGGGTTCTTCGTCGGGCGGAGAATTCGATCCAATATCCGGGATCTGGAAGGCGCACTGAAACGACTCGTCGCGAATTCCCAGTTCACGGGCAAAGCGATCAATCTCGACTTCGCGAAAGAAGCGCTGCGGGACATGCTTGCGGCGCAGGACAAGCAAGTTACCATCGAGAATATCCAGAAAACCGTTGCGGAATACTACAAAATCCGGACCGCCGATCTGCTATCCGCGAAACGCAGTCGCTCCATCGCCCGACCGCGGCAGGTGGCCATGGCGCTCGCCAAAGAGTTGACCAAACATAGCTTGCCTGAAATCGGTCAGGCCTTCGGTGGAAGGGACCACACCACGGTTCTACATGCCACGCGCAAGATACGGAGCTTGTGTGAGACCGACGGGGGAATCGAGGAAGACTATAAGAACCTGTTGAGAATCCTGACGTCATGATGTGGGCAACATTGTGTATAACTTCCCGGAACTCAAAACGGCGATTCTATCCACAAGACATGCACAACCATAGGGTGTAGTTTTCCTTTTCAGGGAACCACGCAACCTATTGAAAAATATATAAATATACTACCTCTCCAGTTGTCCACAGTGCTTAATAACAGTTATAAGATTTAAACTAAAGAGAGTTCTTATGTATATCAGGGCGAACCGAGATGCGTTGATTCGGGTACTGAACAAAGTCGGAGGCGTGGTGGAGAGACGCCACACGCTCCCGATTCTAGGGAACTTGTTGATATCTGCCGGAGATAGTTCGGTTCAGGTAACTGGAACCGATCTGGAGGTCGAGATCAGGGCTCGGCTCTCAGCGGATATTGAACAAGCAGGCGAAACTACGCTACCAGCCCGGAAGTTCATTGATATATGCAGAGCGATTCCCGACGGCGCCGATATTGCGGTCAAGGTCGAAAGAGAGCGGGCGGTCATATCGAGTGGGAGAAGCCGGTTTACATTGAGCACGCTCCCGGCAGCCGATTTTCCGCTGATGGATGGCAAGACCGGTGATCAACGGCTGGAGATTAAGCAGGGGCGCTTGAAGCGCCTGTTCGACAAAACCGGATTTGCGATGGCGCACCAAGACGTTCGGTACTATTTGAATGGCTTGCTTCTGGAGGTTCGCGCCGATCGTTTGCTAGCTGTGGCGACAGATGGACACCGTTTGGCCAAGTTGGAAGAAGAAGTTTCGGTGGATGTTGAGGGCACGTTGCAATTGATTATTCCGCGAAAAACCGTGCTGGAATTCAATCGGTTGCTTGGTAGCGGTGACGAGTCAGTGCGTATAGACCTGACGGAGCGCATGTTTAGGGCATATCTAGACGACACGATCTTAACCTCAAAGCTCGTGGATGGGAGATTCCCAGACTATGAGCGGGTGATTCCTCACGCGAGCGGAAAGACTGCGGTGGTAGATCGGGACGCATTCCGGCAAGCGCTGCTGAGAACCTCGATTCTTTCGAATGAAAAGTACAAGGGGGTGAGGCTGAGCTTTGGTGAAGGGCAGCTTGCGCTTCAGGCACATAATCCGGAACAAGAGGAGGCGGAAGAAGAGTTGGAACTCGAGTATGGCGATGAGCCGACGGCTGTCGGCTTTAACGTCGGGTACCTGCTAGACGTGCTCGGTGTTCTGGAGAAGGATAAAGTCGAGATTGAGTTCACCGACTCAAATAGCAGTGCGGTTCTACGAAGCCGGGAAGACGATCGGGAGACCTATGTCGTCATGCCCATGCGGTTGTGAGGAAGAGCAGCGCGTTGATCGCGATCTTCGTCTAACGTTGTGCTCCAGCAAACGGAGGGTAATTCAAGGGGACCCCTCGATTGCATTTAGAGACTTTGGAGGTAAACGCGCTGCGGAATATTTCGCGTCTGCTTCTACGGCCAGACCGCAGGATCAATTGGATAACAGGAGGCAATGGCGCAGGCAAGACTACCCTGCTGGAGGCGATTTATCTGCTTGCCCGCGGGCGAAGTTTTCGCGGATCGAAACATGGAAGTATGGTGCAGGAGGGGCAGAGGGAGGCACGGATTGCAGGACGCTTTGGTTCGGAAAAGGGCGGTTCTATTCGGATTGATTTTGGGAAGAGACAGTCTGCATCCCTAGACGCGACGAATGCGAAAGGCGTCATTTGGACGATAGGCGAAGGAGGCGCTAGGGCTCAAGTGAGGGTCGTCGGGGAGAACGCACAGAAGCTGATCGAGAGCGGACCAGAGATTCGGCGGCTATTTATGGACTGGAATTTGTTCCACGTGGAACAGTCTTACGGTCCTGCACTAAAGCGCTTTAAGCGTATCCAGCAGCAACGAAACGCATGGCTGAAGGCAGGCGGGGCTGGATGTCCCGTGTGGGATGAGCCCTACCTGGCCTGTTCGCGCGAAATCACCACGAAACGTTTTCTGTACGTCGATCTCCTCCAGCGTAGGTTGAGCGACGCCTACTCCGAGTTGAATGGAGGTATAGCCCCCGTATCGATACGGTTGGACAGGGGTTGGCCCCCACATGCGCATTTATCGGATCTGTTGCGAAGCCACTACAGGAAAGACGTGGACCGCGGCTTTACCTACTACGGACCATCGAGAGCGGATCTTCTAATACGGGGGATAGGGGTCGGTGGGGTTGGCTTCCCGTGGGCAGCTAAAGCTGGCGGTTTGCCTCGTACAGATCGCAGCGGAGAGAGTGGCGAGGGCGTGCGGGCTACCGCGATCGATTTGGCTCCTGGATGACTTTCCCTCCGAGCTTGATGCTTCGAACCAACGTGCGTTGTTCGACTTGTTCTCGGCAAGCAAATCGCAGGTTTTCGGCACTACGACCCAGGTTGAAGAAGGCCGACTGAATGAGCTAGGGGCGTCAGCCCGAGTGTTCCACGTGGAACGCGGCCAGTTGATCGCCTCCTGACTCTTGGCCCTATAGCCATCATGCATCGGGTATACTAGCGCGGCGGTTCGTCTGCACCAGGCCGCCTCTACTAGCGGTGGCCCTGATGATTCCCGAGGCCTTCTGTCCCCGCCAAATTTGAGAGCGGCCGAATCCTGTCGTTGTTCGCGGCCGTTTTTCTCGGAGGGGGATTCCATCTTCAGGGTGGCCTCAAACCACCTCCCGGGACCGTGAGTTCCTATCGTTATCGACGGTGTCACCTATGACCTACGACTCTTCGAATATCAAAGTCCTCCGCGGGCTCGACGCGGTACGTAAGCGCCCTGGTATGTACATTGGCGACACTGACGACGGCACTGGGTTGCACCACATGGTCTTCGAAGCAGTGGACAACTCGATCGACGAAGCGTTAGCGGGCTATTGCACGGACGTCTCGGTGATCATCCATTCTGACCAATCCGTTTCCGTGGTGGACAATGGTCGCGGAATTCCCGTGGATATTCATCCGGAAGAGAACCGGTCCGCGGCTGAGGTGATCATGACGGTGCTACACGCCGGAGGGAAGTTCGATGCGAATTCTTACAAGGTTTCCGGTGGGTTGCACGGGGTTGGTGTCTCTGTCGTGAACGCACTGTCCGAGCACCTCACCGTGAAGATTCGCCGGAACGGCGAACTGCATATGCAAGAGTTCCGCCTAGGTGAGCCCGTGTACCCGTTGAAGGTTGTGGGGGAATCTAACGCAACCGGAACCGAAATTCGGTTCAAGCCCTCGGCTGAAATCTTCTCGGATCTGATTTTTCATTACGACATCCTCGCAAAGCGGCTGCGAGAGCTCTCGTTCCTAAACTCAGGTGTAAAAATCAATCTCTTGGAGGAGGCGACAGGAAGGGAAGATCATTTTGAGTACCAGGGCGGCATTCGAGCCTTCGTTGAACACCTCAATCGAAATAAGGTGGCGATACACCCCGACGTTGTTTACTTCCTCGACGAGCGGCAGGGCACCTCGGTTGAGGTGGCTCTGCAGTGGAACGAGTCATTTCAAGAGAACATCTTCTGTTACACGAACAACATCCCTCAGCGCGACGGGGGAACCCATTTGGCCGGATTTCGTGCTGGGCTTACCCGGACCTTGAATCAGTATATTGAGCGCGAAGATCTGGCAAAGAAGTACAAGATCCGGGCGGTCGGAGATGACGCTCGGGAGGGCTTGACCGCGGTAATATCTGTGAAGGTTCCGGATCCAAAATTCTCGTCCCAGACCAAGGATAAGCTCGTATCTTCGGACGTGAAGGCGGTAGTCGAAAGTCTGCTCGTCGAGCATCTCAATGAGTTTCTCGAGGAGAATCCATCCGAGGCGAAGGCGATCGCGAACAAGATGCTGGAAGCGGCCCGCGCACGTGAGGCAGCGCGCAAGGCGCGCGAAATGACTCGTCGCAAGGGTGTACTCGATGTGGCAGGGCTTCCAGGAAAGCTTGCCGATTGCCAGGAAAAGGACCCGGCGAAATGTGAGCTTTATCTGGTTGAGGGCGATTCCGCTGGGGGATCGGCAAAACAGGGTAGGGATAGAGCGTTCCAAGCGATATTGCCGCTCAAGGGAAAAATACTCAACGTCGAGAAAGCGCGATTCGACAAGATGTTATCTTCGGCTGAGGTTGGTACCCTCATTACAGCCTTGGGTTGCGGGATCGGGCGTGAGGAATATGACCCGGACAAGCTTCGTTATCACCGCGTTATCGTCATGACCGACGCCGATGTAGATGGTGCCCACATACGAACGCTTCTACTGACCTTTTTCTATCGCCAGATGCCGGAGTTGGTCGAGCGGGGCAATATTTTCATCGCACAGCCCCCACTGTTTAAGGTGAAAAAGGGCAAGCAAGAAACCTATCTTCTCGACGAAGTTGAGCTGAATACCGCGTTGTTGCAGGCCGCGTTAGATAATGCTCAACTCGTCGTTTCCCCCGAGGCGCCCGCGCTGTCCCCCACCGCCTTCGAGAACCTTGCTACGGAGTACCAACAGTATCGAGCGATCGTGAACCGGCTTTCCACCCGCTTTCCGTCCGCGTTCCTCCATGCGCTGTTGACATCGCCCCCTCTCACCGACGATTTGCTGTCTAATGCCGATAACCTCGGGCAGTGGATGCGCGCCTTGAGCAACTTTCTCAATGAATCCTGTCCACCAGGAGAGCGCTACGCCATAGAAGCCACCGAGCTTGGGGACACCGCGCACACCGCCATGACGCTGACGCGCATGAGGCATGGAATCCCCGAAACATCGGCCATACCCGGCGACTTTTTCCGAGGCGCCGACTACTCACGAATCCGCTCGCTTGCCGACAAGCTAGACGGACTCATCGAGCCGGGGGCTTATGTGCTCCGCGGCGAAAAGAAAAAGGAGATCGAGACTTTTGCAGATGGATTGGACTGGTTGGTGGACGAGGCGCGGCGGGGATACCACATTCAGCGTTACAAGGGACTCGGTGAAATGAACCCAGAACAGTTGTGGGACACCACCATGAATCCGGAGACGCGCCGACTGCTAAGAGTTACGATTGAGGATGCGGTGGCGGCTGATCAGATCTTTACGACCCTGATGGGCGACCAAGTCGAGCCTAGGCGCGACTTTATCGAACGAAACGCACTGAACGCAGAGAACATCGACATTTGATTCCGCTGTCCCGGCACTGGCCGAATGGTTCCGGAATTAACGGCTAGGGTGTTGGTGGGTGTGCCCCTGGGAGCGACGTCACCGTTTCTTCAATCCAGCTTTCGATCCGGCGGTTGATCTCGGACGCCTTCGCACCACTTGTGTCCATGACCTCGCCGATAACCAGATCGATGGTTCCTGGGTGCTTGCGTATATCCCTCCTGCGCCAGAAGGTTCCCGCGTTGTGCGCTATAGGCAGAACGGGATAACCCGTTTTTTCAGCGAGAAGCGCGCCACCAAAGCCGTACCTAATGCGTTCGCCGGGGGCGACGCGCGTCCCTTCTGGGAAAATAACTATCCAATGCCCTTGGTCTAGGGCCCGGCGCCCCTCGTCCAGAAGTTGACGAAGGGCACCCCGGCCGTCCTTCCGGTTGATCGCGATCGGCCGAAACGGTGCTAGAGCCCAGCCGAAGAACGGTACCCATAGCAGCTCGCGCTTGAGCACCCAGATGTGTTCCGGTGGCAACAACGCCCGCAGAGCGATCGTTTCCCATGTGGATTGGTGTTTGCACAGGATGATGCAGGGACTCTTGGGAAAATTCTCCCAGCCCCGTACCCGATATCGCAAATGACAAATCTTGTCCAAAGCGGCGAGATTCAGGCGTCCCCACAGGTTCCCGGCCTTGCCTAGCCAAGGATAGGGGACGAACCAGCCGAAAACGGCGATAGGAACGGAAAACAGCGCCACGCTCAATGACATGAACGCGAGATAAACCAGTGAGCGCAGGAAGATCATGGATCGGCGTTACACGGCGACTAGGGAGTCGGCGACCGCGGATAGATTCTTGAATACTTGTATTCTCTGCATCAGCGCTCGGGGGAGTGCCCTCAGCGTTGCTCTGCCGTTTCCCGTCAGTACCAGAATGGGTGTGGCGCCGACCGCCAGAGCCGCCTCAATATCCCGGCATGAATCCCCAACAGCAGGGGTAAACGTCAGGTCCTTTCTGAGACGATATGCGATTTCCTCGAATAGCCCCGGCCGCGGTTTGCGACAGCGGCAATCGTCGTCTGGGCCGTGAGGACAAAAAAAGGTCGAGTCGACCTGGCCTCCAACGCGAGCAAGCTCTCGGTGCATCTTGCGATGCATTGCGTTGAGATCGTCTATCGTGAAAAGACCTCTCGCGAGACCGGATTGGTTGGAAGCGACGACAACGCGATATCCGCCATGGCAAAGTCGGGCGATTCCTTCAAGACTCCCGGGAATAGGTATCCACTCGTCCGGGGACTTGATGTAGGAATCCGAATCCTCGTTGATGACGCCATCTCGGTCGAGGATGATGATCTTCATGGGTCGGTGGTCCCGAAAAAGAGTCCGGGGCGGACCCCCTCAATCCATGTCGCGGAAGTCGGACACACGGATACGCCCGCCGATCATTCGTGACTCGCGCTTGTCGAGTTTCCCCATCTTCTCCCAGAACGCCTGCTTGAGGTCAAAATTTGCAGCGAGTCCAGTGCCAATCAGCAGTATGAAGAGGTCCGCGACCTCCTCAGCCAACTCCTGCCCTGGCTTTCCCTTGGTAACGCACGCAGAAATTTCCCCCAACTCTTCGGCCATGAGGGCGACGCGATAAGTTAACTCTTCACCGCCAGTCTCCCGGAAGCGATGCTTCTCATGAAACGATCGAACAGCCGCGAGCATGGCGTCGTAGGAGTCGCGTTCGAAGTCCATCTACTCGCTACTGTAGTCGTGCGATATCGGCGACGCCAACAAACATGGACTCCAATGACCTGAGAAGCGCCAGACGGTTCCGTCGCAGTTCGACGTCCTCTACGTTCACCATCACCTCGTCGAAAAACGTATCGACATCCTCACGCAGGCCGGCGAGCATCGTCAGGACGCCGGTATAGTCCTGTTGCGCCAACAGAGGTGCGACGCGGACCTTTAGCATCGCCAACCGCGCGGCGAGGCGCTTCTCCGATTCCTCAACCAAAGCATCCGTATTCGGCTCGCTTGGGATCACCCCCAGTTCTTCGCTCTTGCGCAGAATGTTGCGAGTACGTTTGTTCGCGGCCGTCAGCGACTCCGCCTCGGCGAGGTTGCGGAACTCGTTGACCGCCAGAATCCGGCGGTGAATATCGCTCGGAACGGTCACGTCGACCGCAAGTACCGCATCGACCACGTCGTTGCCGATCCCGAGATCCTGATAGTAGCCCTTCAATCGCTCCAGCGAATACTCGAACACGTCCGCGGCGGTGTCGCCAACGCTCACCTTGTCTCGGAGTTCTTGTGCGGCGAACTCCAGCACCTCCCGTAAATCGAGCGGGAGCGGCGTTTCAATGAGTATACGAAGTAACCCGATGGTTGCCCGGCGCAACGCGTAAGGGTCCTTCACCCCGGTTGGCCGTTGCCCGATCGAGAAGATTCCAATCAAGGTGTCCAGCCTGTCCGCCACCGAGAGAATGCGTCCACAATCAGATTGCGGTAGCCGATCTCCGGCATGGCGCGGCAGGTACTGCTCTTCCATCGCGGCGCATACGCAGGGATCTTCCCCCGATCGTTCGGCGTAGTATCGGCCCATGATGCCCTGCAGACTCGGAAATTCTGCGATCATCTGCGTGACCAAGTCGCATTTTGCGAGATAGGCCGACCGCGCGCAGAGCTCCTCGTCGGCGCCGAGCAGGCCGGCGAGGTGCCGGCAAATCTGAGCGACTCTCGCCGATTTCTCGGCGACGGTGCCGAGCTTCTCCTGAAAGACTACGTGCGCGAGCTTGGTGCCGTATTGATCAAACGGCTTCTTGAGATCCTGTTTCCAGAAGAAGGCGGCGTCGGCGAAGCGAGGCCGGATGACGCGTTCGTTCCCCGCCCGCACTTGTTCCGGATCCTGGCTGCGAATATTGCTGACGGTGATGAACCGAGGAAGCAGATCTCCGTTGGCTGAACGCACTGGAAAATACTTCTGGTTTTTCTGCATGGTTTCGACCAAGGCCTCGGCGGGGACCTCGAGAAACGCCTGGTCGAATGATCCGATCATGGCGGTCGGCCATTCGCAAAGCGCCGTGACCTCGTCGAGCAGGTCCGCGTCGAGGGCTGCCTTGCCGCCCGCCTGGTCTGCAAGCTCTTCCACCTGCCGTTGAATTGATTCCCGCCGCTTGCTGAAACTGGGTTCAACGAATCCCTGGCTGCGCAGGCACTCCGCATACTCGCTGGCCGCGGTTATCGGAATCGCCTGGGGGTGGTGGAACCGGTGCCCCCTGGTTTCTCGCCCAATCTCAAGGCCGAACATCCGTCCCGGTACGACTTCGCTTCCCAGCACAAGGGTGACCCAGTGCACTGGACGGACGAATTGATCGTCCCGGTCACCCCAGCGCATACGCTTGGGTATGGGAAGGTCCGCAAGCGCTTGCTCTACCATCGGGATCAGCAAATCGGCCGTGGCAGCTCCCGCTGAGACGGAACGAAACACGAGCCACGCGCCCTTCGCGCTCTCTTCCCGGTCCAACGCGGAGACCTCGACGCCGCAGGATCGGGCGAAACCCTCGGCGGCCTTTGTCGGCGAGCCGTCCGCGGCATATGCCGCCGTGAGAGCTGGTCCCTTGCGGCTGACGGCCTGATCCGGTTGGCGCATCGCAACTCCTCGAACCAAGAGCGCGAGACGTCGCGGGGTCGCGTAGGACTGTATCTCACCGTGCGCGATCCGGTTGTGGTCCACTTGTTGAACAAAGCCGTCGCGGAAGGCGTTTGCCAGTCGCTTTAGGGCCGTCGGAGGCAACTCCTCGGTGCCAATTTCAACCAGCAAGTCGGTTCTCTCGTTCATCGCGGCTCCCCCTCCTATGCCTGGTTCTTCAGCATGGGGAAGCCCAAGGATTCCCGACGCTCGTAGTACGCTTGTGCGACCGCGCGCGCCAACGTTCGCACCCGCAAGATAAAGCGTTGCCGTTCGGTGACGGAAATCGCTCCGCGGGCATCTAGAAGATTGAAGGTATGTGACGCTTTGAGGACCTGTTCGTACGCGGGCAACGGCAGATCGCGCTGGATCAGGGCCTGACTTTGTCGCTCGCAGGTATCGAACAGCGAGAAAAGCGACGCCGTATCGGCGTACTCAAAGTTGTATGCAGACTGTTCCACCTCGTTTTGGTGATAGACGTCGCCATAGGTGACGGTACCGTTCGCGCTCCGCGACCAGACGAGATCGAACACGCTCTCCACGCCCTGCAAATACATGGCGATGCGTTCCAGGCCGTAGGTAATCTCGCCGGTGACTGGCCGGCAATCGAGGCCGCCCACTTGCTGGAAGTAGGTGAACTGCGTCACCTCCATGCCGTTGAGCCACACCTCCCAGCCAAGCCCCCAGGCGCCGAGGGTCGGCGATTCCCAGTTGTCCTCGACGAAACGAATATCGTGGACCAGAGGGTCGATTCCGAGCGCGCGAAGGGAGTCCAGGTACAGATCCTGTATGTTCAGCGGAGAAGGCTTGAGCACGACCTGGTATTGATAGTAGTGCTGCAGGCGGTTCGGATTCTCGCCATAACGCCCGTCCGTCGGGCGCCTCGACGGCTGAACGTAGGCGCTGCTCCAGGGTTCGGGACCGAGGGACCGCAAAAAGGTCGCCGGGTGAAAGGTGCCCGCGCCAACCTCCATATCATAGGGCTGCACGACAACGCATCCGCGCTCCGCCCAATAGCGTTCCAGAGCAAAAATGAGTCCCTGGAAGGTAGTGTAATCTTCGTGCGAGCCGCTCAATCAGCACTCCCAGCCTGACGCTGACCAAAACTGAAATTATATCCGTTCGTAAGCCCACTTATCCAACGACGACTGCGAACCGCAGGGCAAGCGCGCATAAATCTTCAGCCGAACACGACCTTGGCACGGTAGTCATCGTTCCAAGCGGCCTTGCGACGCTTCTTTGACAGGCGCATCGACGAGGGCTCTTGTTCGAACAGGTTCATGCACAGGTGGCGGATCGAGGTCATGATCGCCGGGGCGTTGCCTTTGCGGATTCGGCTGGCGTCCTCGGCGAAGACGACATCGAGTCGCCAGTGCAGGCGATTTTCCACGCCCCAATGGTCGCGCACCGCATGCGCGAAGCGTTTGGCCTCAGCACGGATGGAGTTGATGTAATAGCGTCGTTGGAGCGTCTGTGTCTCACCGATCAGGCACTGGCGTTCGACCATGCCGATGCTACGCAACCCCTGCCAAAGCTGCGTATTGGGCAGCGTTCGCAAGTCCTCCGTTACCCAGTAACGGCGCACCTCCAGGCGTCCATGATCCTGGTCCACCTCTTCGGTGTAGTCATATTCAACGCCAGCGAAGTCACCGGCCATGGCCACCGTGAAGAAGTCCTCAACGCCTTCCTGAAGTACGCTCTGGTTTCCCTTGAGCCCCAGGACGTAATCGCCGCCCTGGGCGATGATTTGCTCGGCGATGGCGCGTTGGCAGCCCATGGCATCAATCGTCACGATGCACCCCTTGAGTTCAAGGAGTTCGAGCAATTTCGGGATTGCCGTGATTTCGTTGGACTTCTCCTCCGTCGCCTCTTGGGCAAGCACCAAACGGTTCGTGCTCGCCCACGCACTGACCATATGCAGTGCCTTGCGTGAGCGCTTGCGATCATGCGAGCCACGCGCGCTCTTGCCATCGATGGCGATCACCTCGCCCTGCGTGGCTTCGCTCACTGCGCCCGTCCAACTGCGGAAGCACTGTTGAAAGCCCTTCGGCGACAATCGTGACAAGACATTGGCGATGCAGTCGTGCGACGGTACGCCGTTGGCGAACGGCGCAAACTTGCGCAGCCAGTCCAACTTCTCCTGACCAAACTCTTCGATGGCTTCCCAACCGTCCGCGCCACTGCTCACCGCGCAGAGCACCAAAATGACGATATCCATCAGTTCATGCAGCTTGTTGCGATCAATCCGTGGATCCTCAAGCGTCGAGAAATGTTCTTCAATACTTGCAGACACGAGAAACTCCTCATGTTGTTTCTCGCTATATTGCCTATCTCGCTGTCGCGCGACAATTTTAAGCGCGCTCGCCCTGCTGCGAACCGGCGATTCGAACCGCGCGCTCTCGCCGGCGCAGTTCAGTATAATCTGGCTTCCGATTGCGACCGCATTTACCCACCCCCCGCTTGTGGAAGGAAGCCGCGGCACGGCAACGGCATTCCGCGTGTGGGCAACACGAGCGGCACGATAGAGGGACTCAGGTGTGTCTCAGGAGCTGCGCGAACAACGAGCGCTCGCCATTTCTCGTACGGCGATCGTTGGTGGAGTAGCCAATCTTCTTTTGTCCATCATCAAGGTGCTGGCGGGGCTGATCTGGCACTCGCAAGCCCTCGTTGCGGACGGCATTCACTCCTTGTCCGATCTGTTGTCCGACATTCTGGTCTGGCTCGCCGGGCGTCATGCCACCCAGGCACCAGACTCGGAGCACCCTTACGGTCATGCCCGTTACGAAACCGTCGCCACGCTCGCGCTCGCGGCGCTCCTGGTCACCGTCGCCGTAGGAATCGGGTGGGATGCGGCCGATCGCCTCTTTTCGCCGGAAGAGCTGCTCCACCCTTCGCCCTTCGCCCTTGTTGCGGCGGTCGCTTCCATATTCGTGAAGGAGTGGCTCTACTGGTGGACCCTGGGATACGCGCGACGGGTTCGCTCCGATCTACTGAGGGCCAACGCCTGGCATCACAGATCCGACGCGGTTTCTTCGGTGGTTGTGTTCATCGGCGTAGGCGGGACCCTGGTTGGCCTGCCATATCTCGACGCGGTGGCGGCGATCATCGTGGCCGTCATGATCGCGAGAATCGCCTGGGAGTTGGGTTTTGAGGCCGTCAGAGAACTGGTGGACACGGGTTTGGAAGCCGAACGGATCTCCGCGATCAAAAAGACCATCGGCACGGTCGGCGGCGTTCGCGATATCCACATGCTTCGAACGCGAAAGCATGGCGGACACGCCTCGGCGGACGTCCATGTGCTGGTAGATCCAAAGGTGAGCGTTTCCGAGGGGCATATGATCAGTGTCCTGGTCGAACAACGCCTGAAAGATCAGATCGACGAGATCACGGATGTGACCGTCCATATCGATCCCGAAGACGACGAATCGGCACCTCCCTGCAGCGGTCTGCCTTTGCGCGCCGAAGCGTTGGCTCGGCTCGAAACCCTGTGGACGGACATCAGTGAAGTGCAAGAACGTAGGCGGACGGTGTTGCACTATCTGAACGGACGCATCGACGTCGAGGTCTTCCTGCCAATCGAGGTGTGCGAAGCCAACGCAGACTGCGCAAGAGCACTCACCGACAGGTTAAGAGCCGCTCTAGCGGACGATTCCCGTTTCCGCCAGGTATCGGTGTATTTCGAGGTGCATGCACCATAATTGTGCGCTTTTGCTGGGGCCGGTATTTTTTGGTGCAAGTCCGGTGCTTTTGGTCCGCGATGCCGTTGGACGACGGCCCCAATTCGGTGCCAACCGGCGATAAGACCATCATTTTCGTACGTTGAGCGGTTTGTTTAATCTCAACATATCTTCCTGATTTTCCTTTCTTATTCGCTCTGAACCAGATTAGGCTCTAGGTCTTGGGTAACGTCTGTGCTCCGCTCGGCAATCATGATGGTACAGATCATGCTATCTTCGCCCAGCGGTTGCAGTGTGGTCACCGCAGTTTGTCGCTGCATGGGCTCTCCACGCCAGATGAAAGTACGGCCAGCGGTAGCGCGTTGATTTCCTCAAAGGCACTTTCCCATCCATCAACTCGTACCGTCGTTGCCCTCATGGGGACCCCGCGTCCGAGGCTTCCGCGCCACACGGAGCAACACCGAATTTTGAGCACCTGCTCAACGTATCCCAGAACAACAGGCAACCTTCGGAGACCAAAGTAGATGTCCTCAAACGTCATTAAGCTGATCAAAGACAAGGAAGTTAAGTTCGTGGATCTTCGCTTTACCGATACGCGCGGTAAGGAGCAGCACGTGTCCATGCCGGCAAGCGCCGTCGACGACGACTTCTTCACGGAAGGCAAGATGTTCGATGGTTCTTCCATCGCCGGTTGGAAGGGTATTCAGGAATCCGACATGGTGCTGATGCCGGGCGCCGAAACCGCGGTGATCGACCCGTTCGCGGACGAGAACACGCTGATCATTCGCTGTGACATCCTCGAGCCGTCGACCATGCAGGGGTACGAGCGCGATCCGCGCTCCCTCGCCAAGCGCGCCGAAGCCTATCTCAAGTCCACCGGCATTGCGGATACGGCGTTTTTCGGCCCGGAGCCCGAGTTTTTCGTACTCGACGACGTGCGCTGGGGAGCCGACATGAGCGGCTGCTTCTACAAGGTGGATTCGGAGGAGGCCGACTGGAACTCCGAGCGCGTCTATGAAGACGGCAACATCGGCCACCGACCCGGCATCAAGGGAGGTTACTTCCCGGTGCCGCCGGTAGACTCGCTGAACGACCTGCGTGCCGCCATGTGCCTGGCCATGGAGGAAATGGGTGTCCCCGTCGAGGTGCACCACCACGAGGTGGCCACCGCCGGCCAGTGCGAAATCGGCACCAGGTTCACCACCCTGGTGCAGCGCGCGGACTGGAACCAGATCATGAAGTACGCAATCTGGAACGTGGCCCACGCCTACGGCAAGACCGCGACCTTCATGCCGAAGCCGCTGGTCGGTGACAATGGCAACGGCATGCACGTTCACCAGTCGCTCGGCAAAGACGGCCAGAACGTCTTCTCCGGCGACAAGTACGGCGGGCTCTCCGAGACCGCCCTGTACTATATCGGCGGGATCATCAAGCATGCGCGCGCCCTGAACGCCTTTACCAATGCGTCGACGAACTCCTACAAGCGCCTGGTGCCGGGATTCGAGGCGCCGGTCATGCTCGCTTACTCCGCGCGCAATCGCTCTGCGTCCATACGCATTCCCCACGTGGCCAACCCGAAGGCGCGCCGAATCGAGGTCCGTTTCCCTGATTCGACGGGAAATCCCTATCTCTCCTTCTCGGCGATGATGCTGGCGGGCCTGGACGGCGTCCAGAACAAGATCCATCCCGGGGATCCGATGGACAAGGACCTGTACGATCTTCCGCCGGAGGAGGAGAAGGCCATTCCGCAGGTCTGCTACGCGCTGGACCAGGCCCTGGAGGCCCTCGATAAGGACCGCGACTTCCTGACCGCTGGCGGCGTCTTCAGCGACGACCTGATCGACGGTTACATCACGCTCAAGATGCAGGAGGTCACCCAGTTGCGCATGACCACGCATCCGCTCGAGTTCGACATGTACTACAGCCTCTAATTGATCGATTGCGCCACCAGCGCGGAGAAGAACGCCCCGAGAGGGGCGTTTTTCGTTTGAGCCAACGGCTGGTCTGCACTAAGCTTTCCGCATGCGCAAACTCGCCGTCATCTTGCTCCTGAGCCTACCGTTGCCGGCCGCGGCCGGCGTCTATAAGTCGACAGGCTCGGACGGGAGCGTCCAATACTCAGACCGGCCTTTGGTCGGATCGGAACCTGTCCGGATCGACGTCCGGGACCAAACGGCCGATCCCAAAGCGCCCGGGCCAGAGACCGAGAGACCCGGTGCAGAGTCCGGCCCATACGACGCGTTTGAGGTCGTCGTTCCCGAGCCGAATGCAACGATCCGCCACAGCGAGGGTGAGGTCCAGATCGGCCTGCTCATCGATCCTTCCCTCATCTCCGAGCATCGGCTGCGGCTCGAGCTCGACGGCCAGCAAGTCCCGGGGGATGCCGCGGGCACTCAGGTCATCCTCCGCGGTCTCTCATTCGGCAGCCATCGCGTACGTGCCCTGATCGTCGATCAGCTTGATGAAGTAATCGCCACCACGCCACCCGTCGACTTCCACCTTCGCAAGCAGATACCCGAGCCAGCTCTTCCCTAGACAGGCTGCGGCGTGCGCACCATTGTGGTGCGCACCGGGCTGGCCGGTTTCTTGCCCTGCAGCCTGCCGCGTCCGGAAACCTCCGAGCACCGTAGCCAAGGCGATACCCGATATTGTTGGTCCGGTTTTTGCTGAATTCCTCGCAGGGATTCTAATCTAGGCCTACTGGGCACCAGCCGCCATTCAAAAATGGCGGCGACCGCTGGAACAAGGATGGATTGGACGCGTTCCATCCGGGTCAGGAACAGACTTAGCCGTTGGTCAAAGCCGCATGACGATCCAAGGTTCGAGGAAAGCGAGCCTCGAGAAAACCGTTCTCGATAACCTGAACACCGCGGTCTTGCTTTTTGATGAAGCGATGCACCTCGCCTACATCAATCCGGCTGGCGAGGTGCTGTTTGCGGTGAGCGCCCGTCATGTTCTTGGCCAGAGGGCTAACGACCTGGTCGCTTGTCCGGATCATCCGGTGGAGCCCCGACTTCGGAGGGCGCTCGCTACCCGCCATCCCTTTACCGAACGGGAGGTGAATATCCGGGTGACCGACGGGCGCACCATCACGGTCAACTGCACCGTACTGCCCTTGCACCACTTCGAGTCCGCCCCGGAGTTGCTCATGGAGCTCCATCAGGTGGACCGCCAGCTACGCATCACGAGGGAGGAGCACCTCATCTCCCAGCACCAGGCGACCCAGGCGTTGATCAAGGGGCTTGCCCACGAGATCAAGAACCCGCTCGGCGGACTACGTGGCGCGGCGCAGTTACTGGAACAGGAGTTACCTGACAAGTCCCTGCGCGAGTACACCCGGATCATCATCGACGAGGCCGACCGGCTGCAGAAGCTGATGGACCGCATGCTCGGCCCAAACCGCATCCCGAGGGAGCGCAGCGTCAACATTCACCACGTGTTGGAGCATGTGAGGGGGCTGCTACTCGCCGAATCCCCGGCCGGGCCCGCGATCGATCGCGACTACGATCCGAGCATTCCCGAGGTGTTGGCCGACCCGGATCGTCTGATCCAGGCATTGCTCAATATTGCCCGCAACGCCGTGGCCGCGGCTGGACCGGACGGCGAGGTCGTCTTACACACCCGGGTTCTCCGGCAGTTCACGATTGGCAATCAGCGCCACCGCCTCGTGTTACGGGTCGAGGTCGAGGACGATGGTCCCGGAATCCCCCAAGGGCTGCAGGAACGCATCTTCTTTCCGATGGTCTCCGGGCATCCCGGCGGTACCGGCCTCGGTCTTCCGATCGCCCAGGAGCTGATCAATCAGCATGGGGGTCTTATCGAGTGTGAAAGTCAACCGGGGAAGACCCGTTTCTACATCTACCTCCCGTTGGAGCCCGCCAATGACTAGAGCGCCGAAGGTCTGGGTCATCGACGACGACCGCTCGATTCGCTGGGTTCTCGAGCGCGCGCTCCAAAAGGCGGACATGGATGTCACCTGCTTCTCAAACGGTGTCGGAATCATGGAGGCGCTGGCCAGGGACCGTCCCGACGTCGTCCTTTCGGACGTGCGCATGCCGGGCATCGACGGGCTGGATCTGCTTCGCCAGATCACGGCACGACATCCGGGACTGCCGGTCATCATCATGACCGCCCACTCCGATCTCGACAGCGCAGTGTCGGCCTTCGATGGCGGGGCCTTCGAGTATCTTCCCAAGCCCTTCGATCTCGACGAGGCAGTCGATCAGGTTCGCCGGGCCTGTCCCAGACATACCGAATCCGAGATCGATGCGGCGGAACCACTTGGGCACAGCCCGGATATCGTGGGCGAGGCCCCCGCGATGCAGGAGGTATTTCGTGCCATCGGCCGCTTGGCGCGCTCGAATATCACGGTGCTCATCAACGGTGAATCCGGCACCGGCAAGGAGCTGGTGGCCCGCGCGCTGCACCGTCACAGCCCCCGTTCCACTCAGCCCTTTATCGCCTTGAACATGGCTGCGATCCCGCGAGATTTGCTTGAATCAGAGCTGTTCGGCCATGAGCGGGGCGCCTTCACCGGTGCCCAAAACCGCCGCGAGGGCCGTTTCGAGCAGGCCAATGGTGGCACACTGTTTCTCGACGAGATTGGGGACATGCCCGCTGAGCTTCAGACCCGTCTCCTACGCGTCCTCGCCGACGGGGAGTTCTACCGCGTTGGCGGCGTGGCCCCGATCAAGGTCGATGTCCGCATCATCGCCGCTACACACCAGAACCTTGAGGAGCTCGTGCGCGAGGGCCGTTTCCGCGAGGATCTGTTCCACCGCATCAACGTCATCCGCATCCACCTCCCTTCCCTTCGCGAGCGGCGCGAGGACATCCCGCTCCTGATGCGCCACTTCCTCGCGCAGGCGGCGGCCGAGCTCGGCTGTGAGCCCAAAATTCTGCTACCCAGTGCCGCGGACAAGCTCAAGCGTTTGGACTGGCCGGGAAATGTGCGTCAGCTTGAGAACACGGCGCGCTGGCTGACCGTCATGGCCTCCAGCAAGGACATCCATGAACAGGATCTTCCTCCTGAGCTCTCGGACCTCGGCAGAGAGAAGACGACCGCCGACGATCAATGGCAGTCATCGCTGCGCCTCTGGGCGCGCAACAGCCTCCAGCAGCAGCGGGCGGGCTTGCTTGACACCGCTTTGCCCGCGTTCGAGCAAGTTCTGATCGAAGTGGCCCTCGAGTATACGGGAGGGCGGCGCCAGGAGGCGGCGCGTCTGCTGGGTTGGGGACGCAACACCTTGACGCGGAAGATCAAGGAGTTGGGTCTGGATTCGGAGGGCTCCTCGGCGGAGGACGAAGAGGAAGGTATCTCCGGCGTCAGGGTCTAGCGCCCGGTTGAATCCAGCCTCAATACCCCAACTTCTCTCCCGCCCGTCCAGTTAGCAACGAGGATGTTGAAAAGAATGGACAGCAGCAGTATCGAGCTACCAGGTTCCGAAGTCGAATCCATCAGTCTTGAAGGCGAAACCGTGCGGGTACGTTTCTCACGTGCTTACATCATCAAGACCATGACCGGGTCGACGGATCGCACCCGCTGGTGGCAAGCCGGTGAGCTCGTGCTCGACGAGGCCGAGATCAATGGGCCGCTCCCGCGGGGACCCTTGGTGTGCGACGGTGGTGACATCGACGAGAACATTTACACCTACCGTGACATGATTCCGATCCCGTTGGAGAGCAGGGGACGAATCCGCTGCGAGCTTCTTTTCCGCGACACCGCATCCTCGCTCTTGGTGCATGCGCGCGCGGTGCGTCTGGAGTTCGAGGAGCAGCCGAAGTACATCGAGCACATTCGCCAAGAGGACCGTTAGCCATGCCCCGGGGTGCGCCCACGCTATTTCCGCTGCGAGGCTAGCGCATGCGCCCGTCGGGTCGTCTCGGGCAGGCGGTAGCGCGTGGTGCAGGCCATTGCGTACTCGATGGCCGTGGGGAGGGAGATCCGGTGGCCCACCGAGACGTAGAGGGGACGAACGGCAGTACGTGAGCGGACAACCGCACCGATGGTCTCTCCTTCGTCTCTAAGCCAGACGATGGCTCCCTTCTCCACCCCGATCGGTTCGTGTTCGCCGATGAGCCGTGATTTTGCGACGCCGATGCTCGGCAGGTCCGCGAGCAGACCGAGATGGCAGGCCAAGCCGAAGCGCCGCGGGTGGGCATAGCCTTGACCGTCGCACAGGATCATTTCGGGGCGCACGTCGAGTAGCTCCAACGCGTCCAGTACCGCGGGAATCTCGCGAAACGACAGGAGCCCGGGAATATAAGGAAAGCTAGTGGGGCGTCTGACGAGCGCCTGGTCTAACGGCTGCAGCCCGGGAAACCCGAGCACCACGATCGCGGCCCTCGTCACCCTCCCGCCATCCTCGAAGCCGACATCCACTCCTGCGACAGTTCGAATCCGGTCGAAGTCGTTCTTGAGGATCACCAGCGATCGGAGCTTTTCCTGAATCGACCTCGCCTGTTCCGGCGTCACGTTCCAGGCATGCATTAGGGGCATGAAGATTTCGGTTTGGGCGATATCCGCTTCAGGAGCAAGAACCCAGCATTCCTTGCTCGTCTTACACGCTGAAGGCCGACATCGTCACCTATGCTCGTGTCTGATGCCAGCGGCCGTGGGAGAAACGTTGGATGTTTCGGGTCGGATGCAAGGTGCCGATGTGGAATTCTCCGTGCTCGGAAAAGCAAAAACCCGTGCAATGGCACGGGCTTCTATCGGCGCCGCCGGAGTCGCGGCGCGGAGTTACTGCATTACACCCTTGATGAGCCGACGATCTCGTGGGCGATATCCACTACCCGGTTGGCCATGTCCATGTACTCCTGCCGGTAGTCGGCGAGCAGACCCTCGCCCGAGGCCCAGTAGTCCTTGCCCGAGACGCCGTGCTGGTGCTCATACTCGATGAACTGCTTCTGCATCTCGAGCATTTTGTCGATCAACTGTTGCTTCTCTTTCTTCAAAGCCTCGATATCGCTCATGGCTCTCTCCCAACAACGTTCGGTTTCGTTAATCTGTCGGCCTGTTAAGTGTATGCCGAAATCTTAATATACCATGGACAATGGTGACCCGGTCAACCGGCATGTCTACCAGCGCGAGCAGAGGGTTGTGATCCTCGCCGCCCTGATGTCGCTCGCGCTCAGCCACCGCAAGCGGGTGCCTTTTGGCCGTGCAAAAGTAAACTGCCGGTGAGCTGGCTGACGTTGGCCAAATCGTGGCGGTCGAGGTAGTCGCCAATCCCCCGGTTGATCTTGGGAAGGATCAGTGGATCGTAGAACAGAGCGGTTCCGATCCCGACGGCGGTTGCCCCGGCGATCAGGAATTCCAGTGCATCGTACGCGTTGCCAATTCCCCCCTGTCCGATAATGGGGATTCCGTGATCGCGGCAGACCTGATAGACCTGATTGACCTTGAGCAGCGCAATCGGCTTGATCGCGGGTCCCGACAGGCCACCCTGGTTGTTGCCGATGATCGGTGTACGGCTCTCGATGTCCACCGCCATACCCATGAGGGTGTTGATTACCGAGAACGCATCCGAGCCGGCCTCGAGGCAGGCCCTCGCGTTGGCGGCGATATCGGTTTGATTCGGCGACAGCTTGGTGATCAGAGGTTTGCGGGTGGCCTTGCGGCAGGCGGCGACGACTCGCGCGGACATGGCGACATCGTTGCCGAAGGCCACGCCCCCTTCCTTGACGTTCGGGCAGGAGATGTTGATCTCGATAGCGTCGATGGACGAGTCGTCGAAGCGGCGTGTGACCTCGTAGTACTCGTCCACCGTAGAGCCGGAGACGTTGGCGATGAAGCGCGTCTCGCTGAAATCGAGGCTGGGCAGGATATCCCGCACTACCCGGTCGACCCCGGGGTTCTGCAGGCCGATGGCGTTAAGCATGCCGTCCGGCGTTTCGCAGACGCGGTGCGCGGGATTTCCCAGACGCGGCTCAAGTGTCGTCCCTTTCAAGCACACGGCCCCCGCATCGCGATTGGAGAAGCCTCGCACGCGGGTATACTCCTCCCCGAACCCGACGCAACCCGAGAGCAGAACAAGCGGCGTCCTGAAGCGCAGACCGCAGAAGTCGATCACCAGGCGGGAGTCGTTCTCGGCGCTCATCTCGGATACCTTGTTCACAGCCCTCGGCAATCCCCGTAGGCCCCGGGCGGCGGTCGATTGCGGTTATCTAAGGAGACGCTAATTATTGGCCATCCCGGCCAAAATCAGCACGCCATCCAAGAAGTGCGGTTCTTGGATGGCTTCATTTTCAATCGCTTACACTCTTGAAAATGGCTTCACATCCATGTGACGCGTGAAGCTCTGAATTGACCAGCGTTTCTCTAAGCCATGCTTGACGTCGTTCTCTACCAGCCGGAGATCCCTCCGAACACGGGTAACATCATGCGGCTGTGCGCGAATACGGGCGCGCGTCTCCATCTGATCGAGCCGCTCGGCTTTCGCCTGGAAGACCGTCTATTGCGGCGTGCCGGGCTCGATTATCGGGAGTGGGCGAGCGTTCGGGTCCATGCGTCGCTGGATCGTTACCTTAATGTTTGCTCCCCTCGGCGATTATATGCCTGCAGCACACGCGGCACAGTAGCCTACACAGCCGCGGATTTCCGTCCCGGAGACGGTCTGCTGTTCGGCCCCGAGACGCGGGGGCTACCGCAAGGTGTGCTGGACGAGCTGCCGATGGAACAGCGGTTGTTCATCCCCATGCAGCCGGGAAACCGCAGCCTGAATCTATCGAATGCGGTGGCGATCGCGGTCTACGAAGCCTGGCGCCAGAATGGCTTCGCCGGTGCGGAGCGAACGTGAGGTCTCAGTAAAACTCCACCTTGCTGCTGCGCATGAGGAGGTTCTCGGTCGCCCGCTCAGGCGTGATCCCTTGGTACAGGACGCCGTACACCTGATCGCTGATGGGCATCTCCACCTCCAGTGATCGCGACAGGGCGTAGACCGAGGCTGCGGTGATCACGCCTTCCACCTCCTGACCGATCTCCTTCTTAGCCGCCGTTACCCCGACGCCCCGCGCAAGCGCCAATCCCATGCGTCGGTTGCGTGACTGGTCATCGGTGCAGGTGAGCACCAGGTCGCCCAACCCCGCAAGCCCGGTGAAGGTTTTCTCTGGCCGCCAAGCGCTGTGCCGAGCCGAACCAGCTCCGCCAGGCCGCGCGTGATGAGCGCCGCCCGGGTGTTCGCCCCGAAACCGAGGCCGTCGGCGATCCCGGTGGCGATGGCCAGCACGTTCTTCGACGCGCCGCCGACTTGAACGCCGACGATGTCGTCGCTGGTATAGGCACGGAAACGATCGCCGTGCAGATAATGCGCCACCCTGCCCGCGTGTGCGAGGCTGGGTGATGCCACCGTGACAGCAGTGGGCAGGCCCTGCGCCACCTCGCGCGCGAAGCTGGGGCCGGAAACGACGGCAAAGTCGCGTGCGCCCAGAACCTCCTCCGCGACCTGATGCAGCAACCTGCCGCTGCCTGGCTCGAAGCCCTTGGTCGCCCAGGCAATCCCGAGGTTTGAGGGCAGTGGTTGCGGAAACCGCTTGAGAAGGTCAGCGAAGGCGTGGCTCGGGACGACGATCAGTACGTCATCGGCGCCATCGATCGCCTCTTCTAACGCGGCCACCGGTTGTATCCCCGCGGGCAGGGGGAATCCGGGGAGAAACTTCCGATTCTCGCCGTCGCCGCGCAGTTGCTCGACATGCTCGGACCAATGGTCCCACAAACGTACCCGATGTCCGTTGCGGCACAACAGCAGGGACAGCGCGGTACCCCAGGACCCTGCCCCGAGGACCGCGAGCGCGGTTCCGGATGCCGCCGTCAATGGGGTGCCGTTTGCGGGCTCGCCTGTTCCTTCTCAGCCTTCTGTTGCTGATGCTGAGCGTACAAGGCGTCGAAGTTCACCGGCTGAAGAACGACCTGCGGAAAGCTTCCCTTGGTGACGAGGTCGGATACGACCTCCCGCGCATAGGGGAAGAGCAGGTTCGGGCAATAGGCGCCGAGCAGGGGGCCCAGCTCGGCCTCAGGGAAACCCTTCACCCCGAACAGTCCCGCTTGCTGGACCTCGACAATGAAGGCGGTCTTGTCTTCCGTTTTCGTCGTGGCCGTGACCGACAAGACGACCTCGTAGGTGTCGTCTCCTAGCTTGTTCACGGCGGTGTTCAGGTTCAACTCATGCTGAGGCTGCCAGTTGCCGCGAAAAATGGACGGCGCATTCGGGGATTCGTACGAGACGTCCTTGGTGTAGATGCGCAGCAACTGGAATTGACGCTCTGTCGGTGTGGTGTCGTTATCGGCCATGGGGTGAGGTCCGTGTCTCCGGGTGGGCGTGGGTGTGGCGGCTGATTCGAGGGTTAGCGCTTTTTCCGCGTGAGCGGCAGGTTTGCGCTCTGCCAGGCGAGAACGCCTCCGCGCAGGTTGTAGACATCCTCGAAGCCCTCTTTGCGCAACTGTCGGCAGGCAGCGGAGGACTGGGACCCCGAGCGGCAGCTGATCACGATCGGTTTGTCCTTGTGCTTCTGCAGCGTGCCTATCTGGTTCTTGAAGCCGTTGATCGGGATGTTAACGGCATTCACGATGTGGCCCTTTGCGAAATCGGCCGCGGGCCGCACGTCGACGACCAGCGCGTCGCGGCGATTGATCAGGTCGGTCGCTCCCGTAGGATCCACGGATCCCTTGTTTCCGAGCGCCAGGTTGTGGACCAGCAGGCCGACAATCGCCGCCAAGGCGACGAAGAGCAACCAGTGGTTGCCGACAAACTCGATCAATTGTTGAGGCTGCATAGGGGCTTGGGAAGCTGGGTAGTCGGGTTCGGCAGGTGGCGGAAGGCGCCAGGGCGCCGGTCTGCTCGAGGCGGCAGTATAAGGCTCAACGCCGGGGTAGTCATCCCCACCGGCATGCCGGTGGGAATCGGGCAGACGGCCCGCACCCTCGGTTCGACTGAGCGAATCGTTGAACCTAGCGGGCTTGGTGGCAGAAGACTTCCCGCATCATCCCAATCAAGCGGAGCGTGCGGGAGTCGCTCACCCGATAGTAGACTCGGTTGGCGTCCTTCCGAGATGCGAGAATTCCTTTGTCCCTAAGAATCGCGAGATGCTGAGAGATGTTGCTCTGGGAGGTGCCGACATACTCGACAATCTCCTGAACGCTGATTTCCTGGTCCCCGAGCGTGCAGAGGATCTTAAGCCGCAGAGGATGTGACATGGCCTTGAGCGAGCGCGACGCCCGATCTATGTCGTCGTCGTCCGCGAACAGACCGATATCCTCGTCCTCTTCCTCCGCGGCGTTGAGGACGGGATTTGAGGGCCGACTTAGATTGCGTACCATTAACGGTGATCTCGATCAATCCATAACAATAAGATAATAAGCTTTTTTTTTGCGAAAGCGAAGTCGCCAGCACGGCGTCAGGGCGGTTAGTGCGCCGCTGCAAGCCAGTTCCTATGATCGGGCGTCGTGTACCGCTGTGTACCTGATCGACAGCGTGGCGAGGAGAGCGTCCGGCGCGGGGCCTACTGCAAGGCAGGCACGCTTGATGGGTGCGGCTCATGTATGCGACATTGCGGTGCCCCCTGAGAATACCTAACAGACGGGCTTTTAGCGCGTCGGATGTGTCATTCCCAAGATTCCTCCTTACTGTTCCGGTTACCAGATGAAGGGGCTCCTCGTATCGCTTACCTTCGTGTTCATCTCGACCGCGGTCGCGGTGTCGGGACCCGCTGGGGCAGAGGAAGAAGATCAGGACATCGAGTCCAAGCGGCAGGTCCTTGACCAGCTCGAAGAGGAAGTTCGAGGCCTCGAGCATGACCTTGACGCCATGCGTGGCAGTCGCGCCGTTCTGCTTTCGGAGTTGGAGCGGTCAGAGCGGGAAATCGCGGACTTGGCTCGCGCCGGACGCCAGCTCACGGGCATGATTCGTGCGCAAGAGCAGGACCTCGCGGACCTGCATGCGCAGCTCGAGCACGAGCGCGAGGCCCTCGTCAGAGAGCGCGCGGGCCTCGCGGGGCTGATTCGTTCCGCGTACGCCCTGGGCAACGGTGACCGTATCCGTTTGCTGCTGGATCAGGAGGACGTGGCGGGGCTTGGCCGCATCATGTCCTATTATGGTTACCTCAACCGGTACCGTATCGCGCGCATGGCTGCCGTCAAGGAGCGCGCCCGGCGGCTGGAATCGATCGCGCGCGCGGCCGCGGAGGAAACGGTGCGGTTGGCCCAGCTGGCCGACCGTCAGGAGGAGACCCGGTCCCGACTCGCGGAGTCCCAGACGCAGCGCACGGCGCTTCTGGAGGAGCTTGAGGCGACCATCTCCGGCGGCGAGGGGCGTGTTGTCACCCTGAAGAGCGAGGCCGACGGTCTGCGTCACTTACTCGATCAGCTTGAGCGCCGGTCGCGCGAGCTTCCCGAAGCGGAGCTCGTCCAGGAGGCCATCGGCAAGCGCAGGGGCCAGTTGGGCTGGCCGTTGCCCGCGGTCCGCCTGACCGAGCGTTTCGGCAGTCCGAAGGGCGACGGGGGGCAGCGCTGGGATGGTGTCCTGATCGCTGCCCCGGAGGGTGCGGAAGTTCACGCTGTCCATCCAGGGAGGGTCGTCTACGCGAACTGGTTGCGCGGTTTCGGCTTATTGATGATTGTCGAGCACGAAGACGGATACATGACCCTTTACGGTCACAATCAAACACTACTCAAGGAGTCGGGGGAGTGGGTCGCGGCCGGTGATCCGATCGCGCTGAGCGGCATGAGCGGCGGCTTGCGCTCGGGCGGGCTCTATTTCGCGATCCGTCACCGCGGCAAGCCGCTCGATCCAGTCAAGTGGTGTCGCGCGGTCCAAGCGGCGGACAGTGCTCAGCGAACGGATGTTCGGGCCTCGATGCGGCGGGAGGAACCTGCGACCATTTCACCGCTCCAATTGGGCGCAGGTGGCGCCCCGACAAAGGTCTTACCGCGCGGCGCTGCTGCCTGTACCACCTCTTAGTGATCCCTGATATGAAACACCCTTTCAAGTTTGTTTTGGCCCTGACACTGGGGCTGACGTTGGGCCCTGCCGGCGCTCTTGCCGCCGAGCTCGGCACCGACGGGGAGGAGCTTCCGCTCGAGGAACTGCGCACCTTTGCCGAGGTTTTCGGGCGCATCAAGAGCGACTACGTCGAGACCGTCAGCGATCGTGAGCTGCTGGAGAGCGCGATTCGGGGCATGCTATCCGGCCTCGATCCGCACTCCTCCTATCTCGATAGCGAGGAGTACCGTGACCTGCAGGTCGGCACCAGCGGCGAGTTCGGCGGCCTCGGCATCGAGGTCGGCATGGAGGATGGCTTCGTCAAGGTGATCTCGCCGATCGATGACACGCCGGCCCAGAGAGCCGGCCTCAAGGCCGGCGACCTCATCATCCGCATTGACGACAAGCCCGTTAAGGGGATGAGTCTGAATGACGCGGTGAAGCTGATGCGCGGCAAGCCCGGGACGGAGATCGAGCTCACCATCCTGCGCGATGGCGGAGACCGTCCCACCAAGGTCACCCTAGTGCGAGACGTCATCCATGTCGCGAGCGTCAAGAGTCGAACCCTCGAGCCCGGATACGGCTACGTGCGCGTCTCCCACTTCCAGTCGCGAACCACGGAGGATCTGCTCGAGGCGGTCAACAAGCTCAGAGCGCAAAACGACGGCGGCCTAAAGGGCATGGTGCTGGACCTGCGCAACAACCCGGGTGGCGTGCTCAACAGCGCCGTCGGCGTGAGCGACGCCTTCCTCGGCGGCGGCCTCATCGTCTACACCAAGGGGCGGGTGGACGACTCGGAGCTCCAATTCAAGGCCGGCCCGGACGACGTGCTCGATGGCGCGCCCATGGTCGTGCTGGTGAATGCGGGTTCTGCCTCCGCCTCCGAGATCGTCGCCGGCGCACTGCAGGACCACAAGCGCGCGATCATCATGGGCGGTCAGACCTTCGGTAAGGGTTCCGTCCAGACGATCGTGCCCATCGACAACCAGACGGCGCTCAAGCTCACAACGGCGCGGTATTACACGCCCTCCGGTCGTTCGATACAGGCCATGGGCATTGAGCCCGATATCGCCCTGCACCGCGGGGAGCTCAAGATTACCGAGGAAACGGACATCGAGCCGCTGAAGGAGGCCAATCTTTCGCGGCACCTGGAGGATGCGGACGGTGGTGGGGCGGAGGTCGAAGACCGCAAACAGCCGGATAACGGTGGCGGTGAGGGGCCAGAGGGAACCGACGCCGGCCCGTCGCCCGAGGACGGAAAAGAGGACGAGAAGCAGCCGCTCGCGGTCGAGGACTACCAGCTTAGCGAGGCGCTGAACGTGCTCAAGGGCCTGAACATCCTGGGTCGAGCAAAAGGGGGCTGAAGGAAGCGGCGCCCATCGCCGCAAGCGCCGTGCCGATCGGCGAACGCATGGCCGTCGAGTGCCCAGAGGCTGCCTCGCGCGGCACGCGGTGGCATCATTGGGAAGACTGAAGCGAGAATCGGAGAAAACCATGGCGCGCGTACTTGTTCCGCTGGCTCAGGGCTGCGAGGAGCTAGAGGCGGTCACTGTCATCGATTTATTGAGGCGGGCCGGCATCGAGGTGGTTACCGCTGGATTGGCGGACGGTCCGGTGCGCGCAAGCCGCGGCACCGTGCTGATCCCCGATACCGTGCTCGATGCGGTCCTCGAAGAGGAGTTCGACCTAGTCGTGCTGCCGGGAGGGCTTCCCGGAGCGACCCATCTGGATGAGGACGCGCGAGTGCACCGCCTGCTCAAGCGTCATCACGCCGAGCAGCGCTATGTCGCTGCCATCTGCGCCGCGCCGAAGGTGCTGGCGAATGCGGGATTGCTCAACGGTAAGTCTGCCACCAGCTACCCAGGTGCCGTCCCCATGGAGGAGTATCCGGAAGTGGATCTCCTCGACGCTCCGGTGGTGGTAGACGGCAAGGTCATCACTTCCCGCGGTCCGGGTACGGCGATGGACTTCGCGCTCCAGCTCATCGAGCTGCTCGCGGGAAAGGCGACCCGTGACGACGTCGAAAAGTCGTTGGTGCGGGAAATCTGATGGCGGTTGGTGCCCGCTTCGCAGACCTTGTATGAGTCCTGCAGGGGGACCGGAACCTGGGACAGGGTTCGCCCATGAACAACCCCACCGTTGCCCTTGCGATCACCGTGTTCACGGCCTTTGTCCTCAGCGCCGGGTTGACGCTTGTTTTGTCGCGCGCGGGCGTCATGCTCGATCATCCCAACGCGCGGTCCCTGCACGCCAAGCCTGTGCCGCGCACGGGGGGGCTAGCGGTCCTCGCAGCGGCGTCCACCGCTTTCGCGTTATTCTTCCTTTTCGTGGGGCCGTCGGCGGAGTGGGCCTGGATCGGTGCCGCTGTTTTGCTGGTCGCCGCGGTCTCGTTCCTCGATGATCGTACGGAGGTGAAGGCCCGTTACCGGCTGGCGGCTCATCTGTTCGCCGCGTTGCTGCTGGTGACGGGTGGGCTGGCATGGGCTCGCTTCGAGCTGCCTTATCTCGCGGGGACGATGCCGCACTGGCTTAGCCTTGTGCTTACCCTGCTGTTCGTGGTCTGGATGATCAATCTGTATAACTTTATGGACGGAATGGACGGGTTCGCCGCTGGTATGGCCGTGTTCGGCTTCGGTGCCCTCGCCGTCATCGGCTGGCGCGAGCAAGCCGGCGTCTATGCCGTCGCCAATGCCGTCGTCGCCGCCTCGGCCGCGGGTTTCCTGCTCGGCAACTTCCCGCCGGCGCGCATTTTCCTCGGTGACCTGGGTTCGGCGACACTCGGCTTCGCAGCCGCCGCTTCGGCCCTGGTTGGCGCTAAGGCGGGACTGTTTCCCCTTTGGGTGGCATGGCTCGCGTTCTCGCCCTTTATCGTGGATGCGACCTCGACGCTACTTCGCCGCGTCTCCCGCGGTGAGAGGGTGTGGGAGGCCCACCGTTCCCACCACTATCAGCGTCTGGTGTTGTCCGGCTGGAGCCACCGCAAGACCCTCCTCTGGTCGTATCTGCTCATGGCCGCGTGTGCAGCGACGTCGGTGGCCGCCGTGGGAATGACCGGGCAGGATCAGACCTTGCTGCTGGCGGCCTGGACGATCATCTACTTACTCATCGGCTTCAGGGTCCGCCTGGCCGAGCGGACCGCGGGTTCCGTTGCGGCGTGAAAGCCTGGATCGACCGTCTGCGCTCGCGCACCGCCGCCTTCCTCCACGACCTGGTCACGATCCCTGCCGCCTGGTTCCTGGCCTTCTGGCTGCGTTTCAACCTCGGCGACATCCCCGAGGAGTTCGTCGATGGCGCACTCACCGCGCTGCCATTGGTGATTCTGGTCCAGGGCTTGGTCAACTGGATGTTCGGGCTCTACCGGGGGGTCTGGCGCTTCGCCTCCCTGCCGGACCTCACGCGGATCGTCAAGGCGGTTCTGGCGGGCACGGCGCTCACCCTGTTCGCCCTGTTCATTTTCAACCGCATGCAGTCGGTTCCACGCTCGGTGCCCGTGCTTTACGCGCTGCTTCAGCTTTTGTTGCTATCCGGACCCCGCGTCCTCTATCGTTGGCTCAAGGATCATCGGCTGGCGTTGCGTGCCGGTCAGCGTGTGCTCATCGTCGGCGCTGGTCGGGCTGGTGAGATGCTGGTGCGGGACATGCTTCGGGATCCCGCCCAGGGCTGGCTCCCGGTCGCCTTCGTCGACGATAAGCTGCGGCGCCAGGGGGGCGACGTCCACGGCGTTCCGGTGCGCGGTCCTACGAGTTTGATTCCCGAGCTATCCGAGAGCCTGGAGATTGACCTCGTACTATTGGCCATCCCAAGCGCGTCGACAAAGGATATGCAGCGTTTGGTCGCCCTGTGCGAGCGCGCTGGCCGTCCGTTCCGCACCGTACCGGAGCTGCAGAGCTTGATGGCCGGGCAGGTCAGCGTCAGCCAGGTGCGGGCGGTGAGCATCGAGGACCTCCTGGGTCGCGACCCGGTCGAGCTCGATTGGGTCGCCATCCGCGCCTCGCTGGCCGGAAAAGTGGTCCTCGTCACCGGGGGCGGAGGCTCGATCGGCGCAGAGCTTTGCCGGCAGATCGCCGCCTCGCAGCCTTCCCGATTGGTCGTGGTCGACAACTGCGAGTTCAACCTCTACCGCATCGACATGGAACTGCGCGAGACGCACCCCGGCCTGGAGGTCGAAAGCCGTCTGCTCGACGTCACGGATGCGACGGCAGTAGAGGGTCTGTTCGGCCGCGAGCGACCCAAGATCGTGTTCCACGCGGCCGCTTACAAGCACGTTCCGCTGCTGGAGCACCAGGTGCGAGCCGCCATTCGCAACAACGTGCTGGGTACCGATTTAGTGGCGCGGGCGGCCGATGCGTTCCAATGTGAGCAGTTTGTTCTCATCTCGACCGACAAGGCGGTGAATCCCACCAATATCATGGGTGCCACCAAGCGCGTGGCCGAGATCCTGTGCCAGTCTCTCGGGGCCGAGTCGCCGACGCGTTACATCACGGTGCGTTTCGGCAACGTGCTCGGCTCCGCTGGCAGCGTGGTGCCCCTGTTCCGTCGCCAGATCGCCCGCGGGGGGCCTGTCACCGTGACGCATCCGGACATCGAGCGCTTCTTCATGACCATACCGGAGGCCTGTCAGCTCATCATGCAAGCGGCCGCAATCGGGGAGGGCGGAGAGATCTTTGTGCTCGACATGGGGGAGCCGGTCAAGATCCGCTATCTGGCGGAGCAGATGATCCTGCTTTCGGGCAAGCGCCCGGGCGAGGACATCGAGATCGAGTACATTGGACTGCGGCCCGGCGAGAAACTGTACGAAGAGCTTTTTTACGCGTCCGAGGATCTGGCGCCGACGCTGCATCCCAAGATCCGGGTGGCGCGGCGCAGTGCAGGGCTCGCTCGCGATGAGCTGCAGCCGCGCCTCGAGAAATTAAAGCTCGGCGCTGCGGCGTGTGACGAGGATGCGCAGCGTACGGCATTGCGAGCGCTTCTGCCGCAATGGCAGGCAATGACGAAACCGGAGGAGGTCGCCCATGGCTGAAAACCTTTCCGTCGAGCTCGAAGGGGCGGATGCCGCGGCCGCCACGCCGGGTCCGGTCGTGAACGAGGAGCGCTCGCCCGAGGCGCGGGTGCTGGCCCATCTGCAGCAGGAGGGTAAGCTGGTAACCAGCGACCTCGCCCGCGCGCGGCGGCTCGCCGAGGAGAGCGGTGACCCCCTGCTGCGCATGCTGGTCCGCCTCGGCCTGGTCTCGGAGCGTGACATGGCCCAAGCGCTTGCCGATGTTCTGCAGTTTCCTCTGGCGCAGGCGTCGGACTATCCCGAGGTGCCGGTGGCGGGGGAGAGCTTCAGCCTGCGCTTCCTCAAGGATGCCCGGGTGATTCCCTTGCGAGAGGATGAGGAAGGGCTTGAGGCCGCGTTCGCCGATCCGGTGGACGATTTCGTGCTGGAGGCGATGCAAATGGCGGTGGGCAAGCCGGTTGCGCCTTGGGTCGGCCTTCCCGCGGAGATCGAGGCGGCGTTGCGGCGGCTTTACGAGGAGGGGGATCAGACGGAGGAGGAGAGCGACCTGGAGGCCGCGCTTGGGGAGGTCTCGGAGGACGACATCGAGCATCTCAAGGATCTTGCCAGCGAGGCCCCGGTGATCCGCATGGTCAATCAGATCATCCAGCGGGCCGTCGAATCCCGCGCCTCCGACATTCACATCGAGCCGTTCGAGGACGAACTCAAGGTGCGCTACCGCGTCGATGGGATACTGCAGGAGGTCGAGTCGCCTCCGGTGCGGTCTACCGCCGCCGTTATCTCGCGCGTGAAGATCATGTCCAAGCTCAACATCGCCGAGCGGCGGTTGCCCCAAGACGGGCGCATTCCGCTGCGGGTGCAGGGCAAGGAGCTCGATCTGCGCGTGTCCACCGTACCGACCATGTTCGGTGAGAGCGTCGTCATGCGCCTGCTGGACAAGGAGAGCGTACGATTCGACTTCGACTCACTGGGCTTCGAGGGAACGCCGCGCCAGCGGTTGCTCGAGGTCCTCGAAATGCCCTACGGCATCTTCCTGGTCACCGGTCCCACCGGAAGCGGCAAGAGCACCACCCTGTACACGGCCTTGAGCCGCCTCAACACGCAGGAGCGCAAGATCATCACCGTCGAGGATCCGGTCGAGTACCAGATCCCGGGTATCAACCAGATCCAGGTCAAGCCCCAGATCGGGATGACCTTCGCTGGCGCCCTGCGCTCCATCGTGCGCCAGGACCCGGATATCATCATGGTGGGCGAGATGCGCGACCTGGAGACGGCGCGCATCGCGGTCCAATCCGCGCTCACCGGCCACCTAGTCTTGTCCACCCTGCATACCAACGATGCGGCGAGCGGGATTACCCGCCTCCTCGACATGGGGGTCGAGGACTATCTCCTGACCTCCACGATCAACGGCATTCTCGCCCAGCGCCTTGTGCGCCGGCTGTGTACCTCCTGCAAGGAGCCGTATCACCCTATCCCGGAGATGGCGGCCAAGCTGGAGCGGGTGGCGGGGGGCGTTACCGAGGAGCCGACGCTGTACCACCCCAAGGGCTGCGCCCTGTGCAACGGAACCGGCTACTACGGCCGTCTGGGAATCTCTGAGGTGCTGGTAATGACCGACGGTGTCCGCAAGGCCGTGCTTTCCCACGCCACCGCGAGCGAGATCCAGCGCCTGGCGGTCGAAGAGGGCATGCATACGATGTATCAGGACGGCCTGCGCAAGGCGCTCGACGGGCGCACCACGATGGAGGAGGTTCTGCGGGTGGCGGAGGAGGTCTAAAGACGTGGCCCGTTTCCATTACAAGGCGGTGCGAAACGACGGCGAGACCGTCGAGGGGGAGCTGGAGGCCGCTGACGAGGCATCCGTGATTCGACATCTCCAGACGGAAGGCCTGATCCCCATTCAGGCGCGACCGACCGGAGGGCTGCGCAGCCAGATCAGTTTCCGCCGAACCAGCGGCCTGACCCAGAAGGAAATCGGGATCATGACCCGCGAGCTGGCCACGCTGCTGGAGGCGGGACTGACCCTTGACCGCTCGCTGCAGATCCTGATCGAGCTGACGGAGGAAGAGCGTGTCACGCGCGTGATGGAGAACCTCCAGGCGCGGGTGCGCGGCGGCGCGACCTTCTCCTCCGCCCTGGAAGAGGACAATCTGTTCCCGCGGCTGTACGTGAACATGGTGCGCGCCGGGGAGGCCAGCGGCTCTCTTGACATGGTGCTCGCCCGCCTCGCCGACTACCTGGAACGCACGGCGGAGCTTCGCGAGACCATAACCTCCGCCCTCATCTATCCGGCGATCCTGCTGGTCGTCGCAGGTCTTTCGGTGATCCTGTTGTTGGTGTTCGTGGTGCCGCAGTTCACGGTGCTTTTTCAGGACATGGGAGCGGCTCTGCCGCTGCCCACCCGTATCGTCATCGCCGTCGGCGACCTGTTTCGGGACTATTGGTGGGCCATGCTTGCCCTCATCGCCGTTCTGGCCTTGGCCGTCGAACGCTGGATGCAAAAGCCCGGGGTCCGCACGCGGCTGGATCATAAAGTGCTGGATCTGCCGTTGTTCGGGGATCTGGTGTGGAAGTTGGAGACGGCTCGATTCTGCCATACGCTGTCGACCTTGTTGAAGAACGGCCTACCCTTGCTCAGCGCCCTGAACCTGTCGCGCGAGGTGGTCGGCAACCGCAAGCTTGCCGGGTTGTTGGAGGAAGCGGGCGAGGATCTTAAGCACGGACGCGGCCTTGCCGAGCCAGTGGCCAGGCGGGAGATACTGCCGCAGATGGCGCTGCAGATGATTCGCGTGGGCGAGGAGTCGGGTACGCTCGACGCCATGCTGGGGAAGGTGGCGGAAACCTACGACAAGGAGACCGAGGCCAGCGTCAAGCGCATGCTTACCCTGCTCGAGCCGGTGCTGATCATCGGGCTCGGCATCGTGGTGGCCGGCATCATCATCTCCATCATCGTACCCATCCTGGGGGCGAACGAGCTCGTGATGTAATCGCTACCAGGCCACTTGCGGCCCGCTCGCGATGCGTGATCGGTAGCAGTTAGAATGTGGCAAATAATCGGTATTTCCTTAGATCTAAACGGAATCCAAGCGATGCAGTCTTTCGTCGAACAACACAAGCGGATGCGCGGTTTTACCCTGGTCGAGCTCCTGGTCGTGCTCGCGATTCTCGGGCTCCTGGTCGGTCTCGTCGGCCCGCGGGTAATGAAGACACTCGGCACCTCGAAGACCAAAACTGCCCGTATCCAGGTCGAGGAGCTCTCGGGCGCGCTGGACATCTATCGTCTGGAGCTCGGCCGATATCCCACCACCAGCGAGGGCCTCCAGGCGCTGGTGGAGAAGCCGGGAGACATGGAGAACTGGAGCGGCCCGTACCTCAAAAAATCCTACGTCCCGAAGGACCCCTGGGGGTTCGAGTTCGAGTACCAGTCTCCAGGCGAGCACGGCTCCTTCGATATCTGGTCGCTCGGGGCCGACAACCGCGAGGGCGGTGACGGGGAGGACCAGGATATCCGCGGCTGGGAGTGACCCAAGACGGTGCCGACGCCGAGGCCTCGGGGGCGGGATGAGGCCAATCTTCGCGGTATCCTTGCCTCGCTGCGCGTGGGCGGAGGCCCGTATGCGAGTTGGCGGGTTGATCATCGCCGGTTAGTCCCCGCGACGAGTCGTGGTCGAACATCCCGACCACCCCACGGCTTCACCCTCCTGGAGCTCGTCGTGGTCCTGGCCCTGGCCACCCTCCTGATCGCGATCGTTCCGCCGCTGATCAGCTCGGCCCTCCCAGGCGTCGAGCTCAAGGCTGCCGCGCGCCGGGTGGCATCCGGTCTGCGCCTGGCCCGGGAGGAGGCGATTCGCAGCGGGCGAGATGCCGCCTTCGTGATCGACGTGGAAGAACGCGTGTTCGAGGTCGACGGCGGTTATCGGCGGTCGACTCTCCCCGATGACCTAGAGGTGAAGTTGGAGGCCGCCGAATCGGAGATGCTGAACGACCACACCGGTGGCGTGCGCTTCTACCCCGACGGCAGCTCTACCGGCGGGCGCATCGTGCTCGCGCGCAGCGATCGCGGTTACCAGATCGGCGTGCAGTGGCTGACGGGTCGAATCCAACTCGCAACTTGGGAAGACCAATGACCTTCAGGTGCGCATCTCGCCGGCCTGCGCACCCGACCGGCGTAGCCACCGGCCGCCGCCAGCGCGGATTCTCGCTGCTCGAGGTCGTCGTTGCCTTCTCCATCCTCGCCCTGACCCTGGGCGTGCTGATCCAGATCTTCTCGCGTGCCGTTACCACCACGACCATGAGCGCCGATTTCAGTCGCGCCTCGACGTTGGCGGAGGCCAAGCTAAACGCGCTAGGCTTGGAGATTCCGGTCGAGGCGGGCTCTGTCAGCGGGGAGACAGAGGACGGCTTCGCTTGGGAGGTCTTGATGGAACCATTTGAGCTCGGCGAAGTGGACTGGGAGCCGACACTCATGCCTTATCAAGTCACGGCCGTGGCCTCCTGGGACGATGGAGGCGGACGGCGCCGTCAGATCAGCATCGTCAGCTTGCGGGCGGTTAGAGACTCCGCATTCGAGGGCCAAGCGCAGCCGGGCTTCGAGACGGATTCAGCGCACGACGATACCCGGCCAGATCGCTAACGGTGATGGTTTCTCCGCCTCACACAAGGCGTTGCCCCGAGGGCCGAGGGTAGGAGAGCGGCACCGACCCCCGGCGGCGATTTCGTCCGCCCGCGCGCTCCTCGCGATGGCTTCACCCTGATCGAGCTCTTGATCGCCATGACCCTGGTCGGTCTGATCACGCTGTTGCTTTTCTCCGGGCTGCGGCTGGGGACGAGGGCTTGGGAGGGCGTAGAGGCGGCAGCGGACAGGACCGGGGCGCTGCGTGTCGCCCGCAACTTCCTGGACCGGACGCTGAACCAGGCACGGGTGGTGTCGCTGACCTTCGATGGGGAGATCATCTCGGTTTTCTCCGGGGAGGCGCAGGCATTGGAGTTCGTTGCCCCGCTGTCCGAGCACGTCGGTATCCCCGGTCTCTACGTGGTGAGACTGACCCTGGAGGAGGGAAGCAAGCGCCGGCTGATCCTTACCCGTTGGCTGTTACACCCGGATGTCCTCGCCGGGACCGACGAGATTCCGGAGTGGACGCCCTTGGGTCGAGGCCGAGGGGCGTTCCAATCCACGGGTGAGCTCGACGAGGATCTCGCCGCCGGCGCCTTCGGCAGCACCTTACTGCTGGACGACGTCGGGGACTTCGAGCTGCGCTATTTCGGACGCGTCGATGGTGAGCAGGAGCCCGAGTGGTTCGAGGACTGGATGGAACGGCCGGATCCGCCTCTGGCGTTGAATCTGCGCCTGACGACATCGGAGCAGTCATGGCCGGACTCGCTCGTCCGCCTGCCCGAGCCGGAGCGATGATGCGCTGGCGGCGAACTCGCAGGGCTGAACCCGGGATCGCGCTGGTGCTGGTGTTGTGGGTGGTCGCCCTGCTCTCCATCATCGCCGTTGGGCTGACCGCCACGCAGCGCACTGAGACGACGCTGGCGGCCAACCAGATTGCGGCGGCCCGCTTTCGCGCCCTGGCGGATGCAGGGATCAACTACGCGGTCATGAATCTGTTGGCACAGCCGCTCGTGGCGCAGGGCGAGGACCTCATCGCCGACCTATGGGTGCCGGACGGGAGTCCGCGACCCTGGAGCTTTGCCGGCGAGTCACTCGAGATCAGTGTCGTCAACGAGGCATCCCTGGTCGATCTCAATCAAGCGGAGATGGACCTGCTGAGCGCCTTGCTGTTCGCGGCTGGCGTTCCCGAAGGTGAGGAGGCGCCTCTGGTGGCCGCAATTCTCGACTGGCGTGACGAAAACGACCTGCATCTGCTCAACGGCGCCGAGGATGCGGATTATCGTGCGGCTGACATCTCCTACGGGGCCAAGGATGGGCCTTTCGACAGCGCAGAGGAGCTGCGGCAGGTCATGGGATTCGACCGCGAGCTCTACCGAATCCTGGCGCCGGCGCTCACGGTGGATTCCGGCAACCAGCGCGTGGATCGGGAATTCGCTCCGCCTCTGGTGGTGGCGGCCCTCGAGGGCCTGACGCTGGAGGAGGCCGAGCTGAAGCGCGAGGAACAGGAGGCGCAGGATCTAGTGGAGGGAGCCGCGAGGGGCGCCCGTGCTTTCGCTCGTGGGGGGCCGCTGTACCGAATCCGGGTCAGCCGCCGGGGTGAGCAGGGTGCCGCGATGTCCATGGAGGCGCTGGTGTACACCGACCTTGGAACCGATCCTCCGTTTCGTGTGCTGTGGCGGCGGTATGGCATGATGAGCGAATTCACTCCGGTGGCCGAGGCCGGGAGCGATGAGTAAGGATCGCGATCAGGGCTCGGCGGGTGCCCGCCTGCGGCCGTCGCCGATGTTTCGGGCCCGTAGCGCCGCGATAAGCGCCCAGCTGACTTTTCCAGCCAGGAATTTCCTTTGATTTCTCAGGCACTTTGCGGTTCAATTGCGATAAGCGCTGAAGATTCTTCGATCTTTTTCGGACGCAAATAGGGTATCGGGCACAGGATGGCGGTCACCGACGTTTTCCACTCCCTGCGAACTCCGGCGTTGCCGGGTCAGGCCGTGCTGGAGGAATGGTTGTCGCGTTGGCGCAGCGTCTTGGTCGGATGCCTGCCGCCCGGGTCCGGCGGGTCTTCGAGCGCCAGGATCAGCGTCTGGTGGTGGTTCCCGCGGGGGCGACGGCGACTTTCTACCAGCAACAGGGCATGGACCGGCGGCCCGTAGGTGAGCTGGACAGCAGCGACACCGGCACGCTGCAGGCGCTGGTCGCCGGGCTGCGGGGCGTGCATCAACGGACGATTGTCGAGTTGCCGGCCGGGCTGGTGCTCAGCCGCCATGTCTCCTTCCCGGCCCAGGTGCGCGAGAATCTGGCCAAGGTGATGCGTTACGAGATCGACCGCGTCACGCCGTTTCAGGCCGAGCAGGTCTTTTTCGATTTCCGCGTGGATGACCGTGCCGGGCCTAAGGACAAGCTGCCGGTGGAGCTGGTGTTGTGTCGCCGAGACCATCTGCAGGGCTGGCTGCGGCGCCTGCGCGAGGCCGGTGCCCCCGCCGAGCAGGTGACCTGGGAGGGTGCCTGGCCACGGGCCAATCTCCTGCCACCCGAGGAGCGGCCGAAGCGCGGCGCCGGCTGGTTCAGCGCGACCAAGATCCTCGTTGTCGCCGCCTTGTTGCTCCTGGGGCTGGCTCTCGCCTCGCCGCTGTGGCAAAAAGCGCGCTTGGTCGAGAGCCTCGACGCCGAATTGGCCGTCGCCAAACAGGAGGCGGAGCAGGTGCAAGAGGTCCGCACTGCCCTCGAGCGCGCGCGGGAGGGCAGCGTGGCGGTGCTTCAGCGCAAGCTGGAGCAAGCGCGCAGCGTCGATCTCTTACGGGAGCTCACCGAGGTTCTCCCGGACGACACATGGGTGCAGAACCTCGAGTTTCGCGATGGAGAGGTCCAGATTCGCGGGGAGTCGGCGCAGGCCTCCGCGCTCATCGGACTCTTGGAGCGGGCGCCCGGAATTTCGGAGGTCTCGTTCCGCTCGCCGGTGGTTCAGGTCGCGGCTGCCGATAAGGAGCGTTTTCACATCTCCTTCAAGTTCGCGCGGGAGCAGCCGGAATGAGGGGCCTCGACGGCAAAGGCCGCTGCATCCTGGTCTGGGGCTTGACGTTGCTGATCCCCGTAACCCTGATTGTTGGTGTCGGTTGGCCTTGGCTCGAAAGGGTCGGCGCCTTGAATCAGACGATCAGCTCGGGCGAAGACCGGCTCGCGCGGTACCAGCGCCTGATTGCGACGCTTCCGGGGCTGCGGGCAGAGCTCGAGCAGGTGCGCAGCAACGAGGACGTCAAGGCCTTTTACTACGACGCCGCGACTCCACAGCTGGCCGGTGCGCAGCTCCAGCGGGAGCTACAGGACATGGTCAAGGCCGCGGGCGCGCGCCTGATCAGCACCCAGATTCTGCCCGCCAAAGAGGACGAGCAGCCCCCGCGGGTGAGCATCCGAACCCAGATCCAGGGCGAGACTGACGCGCTGCTCGATGTGCTCTACCGGGTAGAGCATGCACGCCCCTTCCTCTTTGTCGATCAGCTCTCGGTGCGGGCCACGGCGCGCAGGACTCTCTCGCGGAACCCGCGCGTGCGGGCGCGGCGCGCCCCCGCGGGCGGGCGGTCCGAAGCCCAGCTCACCGTCCGGCTCGACTTGTTCGGCTACGCGCTGGGGGATGGCCAATGAAGCCGGCGCTTGTCATTCTCGTCGTCGCGCTTGGCGCATTGCTCGCTCTGCAATGGTTGGGCTGGCCGCCCGATCGCGAGGCGGCGTCGTCCGACGATTCCGGCACTTCCGCCGCGCCGGTACCGGCGCCGGCCGTCGAAAGCCCGCTCGATCTCTTGTCCCCACCGGAGGACATCGAGGACTACGTGGTTGTCGTGGAACGTCCTCTCTTTCTTCCGGATCGCCGTCCGCCGTCGGAAGACGAAGCCGATCAGGAGGCCGACGTTCCGGTCGTGGACGACGCCGCGCTTCGGGGCCTAGACCTCAATGCCGTCATCATGACTCCCGGCAGAGTGGTTGCGTGGGTACGCAACCCCGCGGAAAAGGAATTGCAGGACCTGGAGCTCGGTGACGAGATCAATGGCTGGAACGTCAAGGAAATCCAAGCCGATCGTCTCGTGCTGGAGCGACAGGGCCAAACGGATACGCTAACATTGCGCGATTACCAGAACATGCCGCCTCCACGGCCCGCGGTGCGCATACCACCACGCCCAGCCGATCGCCGGAAACCGCAGCCCCCAGCGGCGCAAGGCTCCAGAAACCCGCCAGCGTCGGGGGCGCGCAATCCGGGAAATAGGGAAAATGGACAGCAATCCGACCAACCATAGCGAGCCTAAGGGCAGGCTTCTCCCGTTTGCTTTGGCGGGCGGGTTGCTGCTGACGTTTGCGGCCGGATGCGAACGTTCGCAATACGACCCAACGCTGAAGGTTGGCGATCCGCAGGGGCATCTCGTCGATCAGCGTCGGGTCGGTGGTGCCGGTGGCACGCGAACCCAAGGCTACCGCGGAGAGGGCATCGGACTGGACTTCGGCGGCGAGCCGGTGCCCGGTCCGAAGGAAAGCACCAAGCCGGGCACAGGAACCTTCGTGCAGAAGGTTTCCGCGCCGCGAGTGGACACCACGCCCGGCGACGTGACACTCAACTTCGACGGCACCGATATCCGAGAGGTGGTGAAGGTCGTCCTCGGCGACCTTCTGCAGGTCAATTACGTGCTCGATCCCCAGGTCCAGGGCGTTGCGTCCCTGGAGACGGGGAGGCCGCTACGGCGCGAGCACTTGATTCCCACCCTGGAAACCCTGCTGCGCATGAACAACGCCGCCCTGATCCAGAGTGGCGGCACGTACGAGATCGTGCCGCTGGCCAACGCGGTCAAGGGCCGTATCGTCCCGCAGCTGGGGGAATCCGACCGGCCGCTTCCCGACGGCTACAGCGTGCAGATCGTGCCGCTGCAGTACATCGGCGCGGATGAGATGAGCAAGATCCTGGAGCCCCTGGCCCCCGAGGGGAGCGTCATCCGGATCGACAACCTGCGTAACTTGCTGCTCATCGCCGGCACCAGCCCGGAGCTGGGCAATCTGCTCGATACCATCCGAGTGTTCGATGTCGACTGGATGGCCGGGCTCTCGGTCGGCTTCTTCACCCTCGAATACGCGTCCGCCAACGACGTGGTGACCCAGCTCGAGAGCTTGTTGGCGGACGAGGGCGGAAATCCCTTCACAGGGCTGTTCCGCTTCATCCCCGTGGAGAGCGCCAACAGTCTGCTGGTGGTCTCGCCCCAGGAGAAGTACCTCAAGCAGGCCAAGGACTGGATCGAGCGCCTCGACATCGCGGAGGCGTCAGGCGATTCCAGCGAACGCCTGTTCGTCTACCGGGTCAAGCATGGGGACGCGGAGAATCTGGCGGACATCCTGTCGCAACTGTTCGCGGCCAAGGAGGACCAAAGCCGCCGCGTCGGTGGCGTCGCTCCCGGTCTGCGCCGTGCCTCGGCGGAATCGGGAACCAGGGAAGGAGATGGGATCCAGGGCGATGCGCCGATGTCCCAGTCGCGTCCGGCGGTGACGGCCAATCTCGAGCTTTCCTCGAACGTCAGCATCGTCGCCGACACCCTGAACAACTCCCTGTTGGTCCGATCGAGTCCCCGCGACTACAAGCGGATCCTCGATGCCCTCAAGCAGCTCGACCTGGTGCCCCTCCAGGTGCTGGTGGAGGCCACCATCGTGGAGATCAGGCTGGCGGGCAACCTCGAGTACGGCGTGCAATGGCAGTTCTTCGGCGGCCAGCCTTCCGGCAATCGAAACGACCAGCGAAGCGTGTTCTCCTGGGATGGATCCCAGGACGGAGCTGGTATCAACCCGATTTCTCCGGGCTTCAACTGGGCCCTGATCAAGAACGGCGACATCATTCGCGCCACCCTGAGCATGCTCGCCGGCGACGGCCTGGTGAACGTGTTGTCATCCCCGTCGGTGATGGTCCTCGACAACCAGACCGCGAAGATCCAGGTTGGCCAGCAGGTGCCGGTGGCTACCTCGCAGCAGCAGGGCACATCAACCACGGACCGCGTGGTCAACACCATCGAATATCGCGACACCGGCGTCCAGCTGGCGGTCAAGCCCCGGGTAACGCCGGGCGGGCTGGTGCAGATGGAGATTGAGCAGGAGGTGAGCACGGTTGACGAGTCGAACCCCTCGGCGCTCAACTCACCCACCTTCATCACCCGCAACATCACCAGCAACGTGGCCGTGCGCTCCAATCAGGCGGTGGTGCTGGGTGGTCTGATCCAGGATAACCGGGAGCAGGGCAGGCAAGGTGTTCCCGGACTCTACGACCTACCCGTCATCGGCGGACTGTTCGGTGAGACGACCAAGAAAGCAGACCGCACAGAGCTGGTTGTGGTCCTGACGCCGAGGGTGATCGCCAGCGATCAGGACGTGGAGGCAGTCACTCAAGATTTCCGTCGCAAACTCAAGGGGTTGGAGTACAAGTTCTGATGCGTGCGTTGGGTTCGGCAAAGCCGGCGCAGATTTCGCGTTGTTCCCGCTCTTTCTCCGTTTAGCTGATCCGCATTCGCCTGCAACATCGAGCTTCTTCGGCTCACCGGCTGGCGCCTGATACAGACGAGGGCGACAGTATGAAGGTCGCCCTTCTAGCTCGGGAAGGACCGCCGCACTGCTTCTCGCTATGGGGCTCTGAGCGGCCTGCCTGCCGGCGCGCGCATCAGGGTGCTCTCAAGGCCCCGCTCCGGCGAGGGCGACCTCCACGATCTCGCACAGCGTGTGACCGAGGGCGATGTGCATCTCTTGGATGCGGGGCGTGGAGCTCGCAGGGACGCAGAGGCACAGGTCGCACAGGTCTTTCATTCCGCCTCCCGTTGCGCCGGTCAGGCCGATGGTCGCTATGCCCATATCGCGGGCGGTTTCCAGGCATCTGAGAATGTTGTCGCTGTTGCCGCTCGTCGAGAGCGCGACCAGTACGTCACCCCGTTTGCCGAGCCCCCGCAACTGCCGTTGGAACACCTCGGCGTAGCCGAAATCGTTGGCGATCGCGGTCAGCGCCGATGTGTCGACGGTGAGGGCGAGTGCCGGGAGGGGATCCCGGATCAGATTGAACCGACCCAGCAGCTCCGAGGCCAAATGTTGCGCGTCCGCGGCCGAGCCACCGTTGCCACAGAACAATGCCTTGCCTCCGGCCCGCATCCGTTTGACGATCAGCGTAGCCGCTTCATCGACCAGCGGCGCGAGTGTAGTGATGTACTGAAAGCTGTCGGCAACTACCCGCAGCATGTCTTCAGTGCGTTGGTGGCTCATCGGCTTTCCTCGAATACTTGGCTTTGTAACAGAACCGGGACGCCTGGCGTGATGACTCCGTGTCGCGTCTTCCAGCTAACTGCACGGATAAAGGCCCTGATTGTCGAGGTAGCGAAATGTTTCCAGCGTGGCTGCGCGCTACTGACAAGCGCATATACGCTAATACACTAGCATGTCCAAGAAAACGGCTCGATACGCAGGTTTGGATTCAGCCGACGTGGCGTGGACCCCCATCCTTGGCATCGCTCGGTCCCCTACTTCAGGCGCCGACGGCTAATTGACAAAGCCGTGGATGGTAAGACGGGCGGAAAGGGTTTCGCTTTCGGCCATCTGCCGGCGTTTACCCATCGCGTTGGATGAAGCGCTTCAGAGGTACTTTCTTCGCGATTATCAAGATGCGCCGGGGTGAACAGCACTTGCCACTGAGCGGTAAACCTCCGTAAGCCTCGGTAGAGGATACGACGACGCGCGAAAAGAGCCTGGAGTCTAAAGCATCTTCACGGCGACTCGCCGGCTTTCAGGCCAAAGAAGTCGCCCAGCGCCGGCTTCTCCTACCCTGCGCCCACCAGTCCCACCGACCCAACGCCTACCGTGGCGGAAGAGCGTGCCGTCGCGGCATCCGCGCGGGCAGAAAGCGGGCCGGCTGACCAAAACTACAGGGTAAAATTTGACGCCATTCAGTGCGGCAGGTCGGCGTGCAACGTCCGCGGATCGAGAGGGAGCTCGGGCCCTGTTGCTGGCGTTAGCAATGTTTGTTCTACGTGCCTAACCATCTCTTCGGGTGCGCCTGCATCGGTCAGGCTTTGTTTTGCCTCGGATGCCTGCTCTTCTAGTGACAAGCTCTCCGGTCCTGATTCTTGCTCGATCTCTCCGTAAGCTTTTGCGGCCGCCTGGGACTCCAGAAATCTTGCCATTTCATACAGCGCCTCGATCTCCTCCTCGTTTGCGCCGTTAAGAGTCATTGCCGCCGCCATTTCGTCTGCTCCGGTATATGCCTCATCGGCGATGCGTTGCGCCGCCTCGCCGTCAGCAGGAATAAACATCTCAGGCGGACCGTCCGGCGGTGCTTCCGCCCCCGCCCCGAATATCGTCGGTCTAGCAATCGTCGAAGGAGGAGGCGGGCGGGCCGTATTCATGGTGGGCAGTAACCGGTCGCCAGGGGCACTCTCGCTCATCTGTTGTGGAGAACCATCGCCAACGGAGCTGGCGGGCGTTTGAGACGAGGGCTCCGAGCGGCCCAAGCCGACAGCCTGGTTTCCCATTCTTGATGTCAGCTCGTTGGCGGAAAACCCCACCAAGATCCCCGCGACCAGCCAGATGACCGCCTTTACATTCATTGAAGGAAAACTCGCAGGCCAAAAAAGTTGGGGCGGGGTCCCCCCCGCCCCTTTACGGACAACGGATATGACCGAATCGTGCCGGCCGACTATCGCTGTACTAAACTACTGAGTCTTTGAATGGAAAACGTACGTTCCATTTCCTCCGTAACGAATCGTGCCGCTCGTCGGGCAAGAGGCCGCGTCACCGGAAACCGTAACCGTTCCGCCCGACGCGGAGGCGGCCATCAGCGCGTCCCACACCGTGTGGTAGTTCCGCACGAAATAGTAGTTGACGTACGCTGTTCCGTAAGTGCTATCCGGGGCAATGCCGACGTAGGCGTAGTCTTGGTTGTATGACCAGATCGTCCCCACTTTGCCGGTTGTGACGCATGTTGCGTAGGTTGCGCTCGACAGCACCATCGCCGCGACCGCCAGAATCCCCGCCGCTATGCCCTTATTTCGTTTGAACATGTCTCCATCTCCTGTCTGGTTTTGGTTTATGGCGTAGGTTGAGGTGGTTGCACGACAACCTACACGCTTGAGTCTAGCCCCCCAACTGAAGAAGTCGAGCAAGTATTTGGTGTGAGGCCAGCGATTCTCTGTGAACAACGGTGGGCTCTGCGGCGGGGCCGGACATTTTGGGCGGGCTAAATCGGACCGCGGACAGACCGTAGCGAATTCCCAACATCGATCGAGTTTCCGTTGCAAAACAAAGCTCACCAGAATAACTTCAGCGGCTCGGTTGAGTATTCTGTGGTCGGTAGCGGGACGCTTTCCGGATGCGAGCACAGTCTGCGAGAAGGCGGTACTCGTAAGGTTGCTCGTACAGCAATGCAATCCATTCCCTACATACCTCCCCTTGTCTGGATCGGGATCGCTGCCGGCGGTTCAGGCTCGAAGCCACCCTTCTTCGCCTCGGTCATGCGGCTGTGTACAACCCCCGGTCGCGGGCGGAGCTGTCCCACGTTAGGTCAGCAGCGTTCACTTGGCGATCACCCAGGTGGCCAGCGCGACCAGCACGGGAAGTAGACCGGTGTTCTTAGTAGGATTTTCGTAGCGGACCTTGCGGTTACCGAAGCGGTTGTTGGTCACCAGACACAGAGGCTCCACGCGCGAACGGAGTTTCGCTTTGAGGGGCGCTCAGTAAGCGTGGTGTGGGGTGGTCTAATAGCGGCCGACACCGAATTACGCCCGAGGTCGATCCCAACGAACTGGCGAAACGCCAGGCTGTAGTCCATCGTCTGCTCCAGCGCATGGCCGCCCAGGGTGTGCCGCTGGTCCAGCAGGTGCATCCGCGGCATCCGTTTCAGGCCCATCGGCGGCTGCCCCCGGCCGCGCCCTTCCTCCCCGTAGCAAGGTCGTCGAATCCGCGCCTGCAGCGCCGCTCACCTCAGAATCTGCGCCATCTCATCAAGAAGTCGTTCGCGGGGGGTCTCTTTTTTGGCTACATGCCCGGCTTGAGGAAAGCCTCAGTTCCTGTGGCATGGCTTTTCCTTGGCTGCCGTCAATCACGCGGATAGGGAGATTGTATCAATCCGCTCCTTTACGTCTTTCGCTGAATAAATTAGTTCTTTCTTAAGGAAAGGCTTGCGTGAATCCCTCGTCAAATGTTAGCTTTCCGCTGCTCGCGGCGGGATTGCCATTGGCATGATTTAATATAGTTCTTCTTAATCGTAAAGTCGGGGTGGCGAGTGTGAAGCCAAAACTGATTATCCATGTTGGCCCCCACAAGACTGGGACTTCGAACATACAGCACGCTCTTCATTGTTCGCGGTCCCTATTGCTTGAAGACGGGGTCCTCTATCCGCCGAGTATCGGCAACGCGCAGTTTCCCGAACAGCATGCAGACCTTGCGGTTCTTATAAGGGATGGAGACTCAGAAACTGCGAAATCTTATCTTGACGACATACACGCCGTAGCGGTAAAGGAATCTGTCGATGCCGTATTGTTATCAAGCGAGATGTTCTCTGACCTATTTTATTGTGAACACCTGGCGAGCGTGATTGATCATGCTGCGAACTACTGGGACGTCGGCTTCGTATACTTCAGGCGCAGGCTAAGTGATTATATATATTCCAATATCATGCAGCATTTGACCGGTGATCTCGGGCAATTTGCCAGATACAATTACGATCTAGATCGTTGGATTGCTGCCTTCATAAGCTGGAACGAAAAGAAGGAAAATTTTTTTCGCGCCCAAAACACGGTATTTCTTTCGTTGGAAGAATTCGAGCCATCATCTTTGGCACAAGAGTTTCTGTGGCGAGTATTGGGTAAGCGGTATCGCGTAGCCCCGACGCTCAGCCTCAATACGTCATCCGAGAAGTTCAAGAGTCCGGTCCTTCTTATCTCTTACCCGCTACGAATGCTGATAAGCATTAACAACAATATTTCGATGTTGGCCGTTGAGTGTGTAAAAGAAGCAAATGAATTGCTTGCGGACTGCAAAATTCCCGCTGAACGTATCGATAAGATTGTCAGTGAGTTCGAGGCTATCGTAAGGTCTCGAATCGAATTTGCAATAGCAGACCGCTGATTTATACGACGGCTTCCCGTTTTGCTGGCGTTGTGCCGTCTTTTTCGACCGTGACCTCTTCACGTTACCGAGAGCTAGACAAATCAGCTCCATGAAAGGGGCGTGAAACTCGGGAAATTCAAGGTAACTCTCTCCGGTGCTGACGACGAGGCCGATGAAGCAACAGTCTTTCGCCCAAGCCGAGTATGCGCACAAGAAGATAAAGTGGCCCTCCGCGAGCGCTTCCTTGCCAAGACGGAGCAACTCCTACCCTCGGCGACGCTCAAGCCGTACTATTACCCGAGTGGAGGCGCGGCCACCGCCCGATCGGCCTGGAGCATATGCTGCGGATGTGCTGTGGCCAGCAGAGGAACGCCCTGGGCTACGAGGTACCAAAGGATGCCATCTACGACAGCCAGGGGCTGCCCAGCTTCGTGGGCGTTGATCTGAGTTGCAAACCGGTGCCCGATGCAATTACGGGGCTGGGTTTCCGCCGTTTGCTTGAAGACCTGGGCCTGAGCACGACGATCTTTGAGGCGGTCAACAGCCAGCTTTGAACAAGGGCAGCCTGACCGACGCCACCGTCCTGAATGCTCCGTCCTCGACGAAAAAGCAGGCCAAGGCGCGTGTTCCCGAGATGAACCAAACGCTCAAGAGCAACCAGTGGTGCTTCTGGATGAAGGCGCAGATCGGTGCGGACGCCGACTAGCAATACGAGAATTCCTGTTCAAGCAGGACAA
>CAVTOR010000023.1:0-154225 GCA_963736235.1 uncultured Gammaproteobacteria bacterium | reverse complement strand
GTTAAGGTGATCGCCTCGGAACATGCACCGCTAATGAATCCGTATCTATGATCAGCAATAAGCGCTATAGGATCATCATTAAATATCCTCTCAATGCGTACACGTTGCATTCCCTCTGCTTTATCCAGGATCTCGGCCAGCAGGACTTTTTCGTATTCACAGCCATAATATCGCCGTCTGACTCTACTATTTTTAATGCAAGCCAGTGCGCTGGGTATTGCTGAGACAATGATGTATCGCGCTCGATCAAAGTTTGTAACTCGTATATACCATCATCTATCTCCTTACCATAATGAAATGAAAAATGAGGTTTCTCTGCGCGCTCACTCAAAGCAATGATCGCATTGCACAACGCTCTCCAGGCGTTCCTCGTTCTCCATCCGCAGCAGCTGGCGCGCTGCGTCGCAGGCGGGGCTCGCAGCGCAGCGGTCGTCCTGGCCGCACATTCGGTCGACCAGCTTCTTGCAGGCGGTCTCCTTCGCCTCCGGTACCGATGCCTTGCAGGCCGGAAAGGCGGCATTGGAGAGCGCGGAGAAACACTCGCTGGTGGACTCCGTCTGGGGATAGGGCCCGGACCCGATCGGCGCCCGACGCTGTTCCTCTCGCTCCATCCTCAACAGCTGTCGCGCGAGCACGCAGGGTTGGGCCGTCGAGCACTCGTCGTGGAAGCCGCAGGCCTTGCGCACCAGCTGCTCGCAGTAGCGCTCGCGCATCTTGGGCTTGGCGCCGGGCTCGGGCTGCCAGGTGTCGATCATGTCCTCGGTGGGAATCGCCTGCCCGTCGCGGATGATCACCACCGACCCGTCCTCCAACTGGTGCGTGCCGTCCCACAGGGGAGCCACGCCGCCATTGTGGAAACGCATGGGGCGATGGGTTTCCGGGTCGACTTGCAGCACGCTGCCGTCGTGGAGCGTTCCGGTCCACGACCCCGCCAATACTGCGCCAGCAACGAGCACGAGTACCGCCGCGCCGACTGCGGGTAGAAGACAGGCTCGGGGTGTGGCGATGCGAAAGCGCTCTTGTTGCATGGCGGGAGGCGGCAGCCTACCTAGCGAGGTTGATCCTTACCGAAAGGATACCAGATCGGATCCTGTCAATGGCGCCTCCAGGCGTGGTAGCGCTCCAGCAGGCGCAGCAACCGCCGGGGCGTGTGCGCCCGCTTCCAGGCGCCGGCGGCGAAGCGGTTGGCCTCTCCCCAGGTGGGATAGGGATGGATGGTTTGCAGGATGCGATTCAGCCCGTGGCCCGAGCGCATCGCGGTGACGAACTCGCCGATGAGCTCGGCGGCGTTGTGCCCGACGATCACCGCGCCGAGGATCCGATCCGAGCCCGGGCGGGTGAGAACTTTGATCAATCCCCCAGCGCGCGAGTCGGCGATGGCGCGGTCGAGATCGGCGAGATCGTAGCGGGTGATCTCGTAGGCGATGCGGCGCTCGGCGGCCTCGGACTCGTTCAGGCCCACGCGCGCCACCTCCGGGTCCGTGTAGGTTGCCATCGGCAGGGCCGAATAGTCCGCGCGGAAGCGGTGGAAGCCGCCGAACAGGGCGTTGACCGCGGCGTACCAGGCCTGGTGAGAGGCGGCGTGGGTGAATTGGTATGGACCCGCGACGTCGCCGCAGGCGTAGATGGTCGGCACCTCGGTGCGGAGTGAGGTGTCGGTCACAATGGTCCCATCCTTGTTTAAGCCGATGCTCAGCCGCTCCAACCCGAGGCCGTTCGTTACCGCTCGTCTGCCTACCGCCAAAAGCACCCGATCGAACGGGACCTCCTCTTCTCCGCGCGCATCCTCGACGATCAGCAGGTTCTCGCTTCCACGCCGACCGAACCGGCTGGCGCGCGCGCCAGTGAGCAGCGACACCCCGTCTGCTTCCAACGCCTCCGCGACCATGCAGGCCGCATCGGGATCCTCCCGAATCAACAGGCGATCCGCCTGCTCCACCAGGGTCACCCGACTGCCCAGACGGGCGAAGGCCTGAGCTAGCTCGCACCCCAGCGGGCCGCCGCCGAGCACCAGCAGGCGGCCGGGGAGCTGGGTCAGACCCCATAGGTTGTCGGAGGTCAACCAGGGCACCTCCCCCAGACCTGGAATCCCGGGCACCACCGGGCTGGCGCCGGCGGCCAGCACGATCCCTCGGGCGCTCAGGACGCGGTCGCCGACCTTCACTTCCCAAGGAGAGAGCAGGCTTGCCTCGCCCTCGATGCATTCCACGCCGAGGGAGCGATAGCGTTGCGCCGAGTCATGCGGCTCGATCTCGCGGATCACCCCGTGCACGCGTGCCATGACCTCCGCGAAATCGACCTCCGCCGTGGCATGGCGCACGCCGAAGTCCCGGTGCCGACGCACGTCGGCCAGGAAGCGGGCGGTGCGGATCAAGGCCTTGGAGGGCACGCAGCCGGTGTTCAGGCAGTCGCCACCCATACGGTCCTTCTCGATCAGGGTGACCTTCGCCTTGAGCGCGGCGCCGATGTATGCGGCCACCAGACCCGCAGAGCCACCGCCGATCACGACCAGATCGCGATCGAAGCGCTCGGGCCGGGACCAGGCAGAGAGGCGACGGCGCCGCCGGAGGCGCTCAAGCAAGTGCTTGGCCATCAGCGGGAACAGGCCGAGCAGAACGAAGGAGCCGAGGAGCGCCGGCGACAGAAGTCCAGACACGGATTCAAGCTCGGCGATGCGGGTTCCGGCATTCACGAACACCATGGTGCCGGGCAACATGCCGACCTGGCTCACCCAGAAAAAGGTCCGGGTGCGCATGGGCGTGAGGCCCATGACCAGATTGATCAGGAAGAAGGGGAATATGGGCACCAGACGCAGGGCGAAGAGATAAAAGCCCCCTTCCCTCTCTACCCCTTGGTTGATCGTCGCCAAGCGATCGCCGAAACGGCCCTGCACCAGGTCCCGGGCCAGGTGGCGCGAGATGAGGAATGCCAGGGTAGCACCCAGGGTGGACGAGAAGGAGACGATGATCGTTCCCCAGACGAACCCAAAGATGGCGCCCGCGGCAAGGCCGAGGAGAGCGGCCCAGGGCAATGAAAGGGCAACCGACACCACGTAGAGTGCGATGAAGGCGCCCGCCGTGCTCCAGGGCTCGCGTTGGAAGAGCGCGGCCAGCCGCTCCTGGTGGGACTTGAGATAAGCGAAGCTCAGGTACTCGGCCGGCACCAGAGTCAGCAGCGCGGCCCCGATGATGGCAAGGAACCCGAGCAGGATCAGACGCTTGGCGTATTTTCTCATGGGAAACTCAAGGTTGGCTGGTTTCCCCTTCAAGGACCGGCATTAGGGTCACTTGCTTTCGAAACCTGCCGCCGTCGGCCTGCCCGTGTCGTATGAACGGCTCGGTGGCATGGCAGGTGCCGGGTCTTCCATCGCCTGTACACCTGAGACTCGGCGCCTCAGGAGGCCGAGGTCGCGCTCCCGGCCGCGGCGGACTCCTCTTCTTCTTTCGCGGCGCTGCGGGCGGCCAGCGCAACGAAAACCGAGGTCCAGCCGTTGACGATCAACTCAACCGCGACGAACAGCCCGATCACCCACAAGCCGGACATCGGCCAGCCGGAGATGATCATGCCCCCCAGCAGAATGGTGATGATCCCGCCCACCAGAAGCCAGCCCCAACCCTTTGCTGGCCGCATCTGGAAGGCCATGAAGATGCGCATGACGCCCACCGCGAGCAGGATGCCGGCGAGGACCAGGGTCAGGGTGGCGGAGGCGAGAATGGGGTCGGCGACCATCATCACGCCAGCGCCGATATAGAGCAGCGCGATGAGCACATGCCACAGCGTGCTCTTCCAGCCCTTGCATTTGAAGGCGTCGAAGATCTGAACGACACCCCCGATGACGAGCAGCACGCCGAAGAACAAGACGCTGGCGAGCGTCAGTCCGAAGGTCATACCGAGGCCGATGGTGCCGAGCACGATGGACAGGATGCCGAAGGCCAGCAGCCAGCCCCAGTTCTTCTTGAGCTCTCCGAAGATCGCGCTCTGTATCTTTGGCAGAGGGATTTCATTGCTCTGGTTCATCGTATTTTCTCATAATAATCAATAATAAGAGATGGAAACTTTAGCGTATTTCTGTGCCCAGACGGGCGCTCCTTACTGGCGTGTTTCCGTATTCAGACGAATGCTGAGACATCTGTCCCTTTGCTATAGGCGCGGTCAGTATCGCAACATTAGGTGCCGGCGACCACCGGTCGCCGACCATGTCATTCGGACCAATCTCGGGTGAATTGCGAACCCTATGTGGAGGTATTTTCTGGCTTGGTTCCCGATGGTCGCCATCGCGATCGCCAACGGTGTTCTGCGCCAAGGTTGGTACGGCGAGCATCTGGGCGAGCTGCGAGCTCATCAGGTATCCACGCTCACCGCCGTCGTGCTGCTCGGCGCCTACACGTGGGCGGTCATCCGCCGATGGCGGCCGGGTTCCGTCGCAATGGCGATAGGGATCGGCTTGATGTGGTTGGTGATGACCGTCTGCTTCGAGCTCGTGTTCGGTCATTTCGTCGCCGGCCATTCCTGGGAGCGGCTCCTGCACGATTACGACCTCTCCGCCGGTCGCCTGTGGTTGCTGCTCCTGACCTGGGTGGCGGCCGCGCCATACCTCTTCTTTCGCCTGCGCGCTTGATCTGGGCCGGCGGTTCCAAGAGGCCAGACCGCGCTATGATGGAGTTTTCCGAAAGGCAACGCGTAAGAGTCGTTCATGGGCATTGACCTCCCCGGCGCGCGGACACAGGGGCTCGCCATCGCCATTACCGGCTCGGGCGGAAGCGGTGCCGTCACCACCGGTTTGATCCTGCTGTCGGCCGTTGCTCGCGCCGGTTACTACGGTTTGCTGACTCGTTCGGCCGGACCGCAGATCCGGGGAGGGGAATCGGCGGCCATGGTCCGCTTTGGACCAGAGCCGGTACGCTGCATGGGCGACCGATTCGATCTGATGGTGGGGCTCGACTGGCGCAACGTAGGCCGCTTCGTGGACGAGATCCCGCTGGACGCGCGCAGCCTGATTCTGTCCGATCCGGCCGCCGGTCCGATCCCGCCGGAGGTAATCGCCTCGGGCGGGGAGGTCCGGGAGGTTCCGTTCAAGGAATATGCAACCGGCGTCGAGAAGGGACACCTCAACATGGCGGCGCTGGGTGCGCTGAGTGGAGCCATCGGGTTGCCGCTCGCTGCACTGGAGCAAGCGGCCACCGACAACCTCAAGAAGAAGGGAACCCAGGTCGCGGAGGCCGCCATCGCATGCATCCGCGCCGGATACGCCGCGTGGCCAGCAAGGGATTCGGCTGCCGCACCGGTCAACGCGGTGCGATGGAGCATCAGCGGAAACGAGGCCAGCGGCCTCGGCGCCGTGCGCGGGGGAATTCGCTTCGTGGCCGCCTATCCGATCACGCCGGCCAGCGAGATGCTGGAGTGGATGGCCCCCCAACTCGACCGTCTTGGCGGGGCACTGCTTCAGGCGGAGGACGAGTTGGCCTCGGTGAACATGATCATCGGCAGCTCCTTCGGCGGTGTGCCCTCTCTCACCGCGACCTCCGGGCCAGGTTTGAGTCTGATGATGGAGGGGCTCGGTCTGGCCGTGACCAGCGAGACCCCTATCGTCGTGGCCAACGTGATGCGCGGCGGACCGTCCACCGGCATACCCACCAAGTCCGAACAGTCCGACCTCAACATCGCCCTCTATGGCTTCCATGGCGATGCTCCCCATCTGGTGCTGGCGGCTCAGGATATTCGCGACTGCGTGTTCACCTTCCAATGGGCGGTCCGCCTCGCTGAGCACCTGCAGACGGTAGCGATCGTGCTCACGGATCAGTCGCTCGGTCAGTCCCGCGCGGTCGTCGACCCGCCACGGACCTTCGATCGTGACCTGCCGCGGATTTTGGCGGCGCCCGCCGATGAAACTTACATGCGTTACGAGGTGACCGAAGACGGCGTGTCTCCCATGTCCGTACCGGGCATGGCGGGGCGTATGTACACCGCCGATGGTCTGGAGCACAACCCCCGCGGCACGCCATCGAGCATGGCCGCGGATCACTGGGCGCAGATGGGGAAACGCCGCCGCAAGCTCGAGGACTTCGACTTCGGTCCCGAGTGGGCCGAGATCAGCGGCAGCGGGAGTATCTGCCTCGTCACCTGGGGATCATCCTCCGGCGCGGTCTTGGAGGCCGCGGGACACCTCACCGCCGCGGGAAGATCCATCCGGGTAGTCGTTCTGCGCCTGCTTGCGCCCTTGCGACGGGCGGCATTGCGCGAGGCCCTGAGCGGCGCCGAGCAGGTCTTGGTGGTCGAGCAGAATCATGGCGCACAGCTGTTCCGCTATCTGCATTCCGAACAGGTCCTGCCGTCCCAGGCCATCTCCCTCGCGCGGCCAGGGCCCCTGCCCCTTCGTCCGCGCGAGATCATCGACGCCTTGCCACGGGAGAGCTGAGATGGAAGCATCAGCCGCCGCACCTACCCTGCGCGCCAGGGATTACAAGTCCGACATCCCCCCGATCTGGTGTCCTGGATGTGGGCACTTCGCCGTGCTCTCGGCGGTCACCAAGGCCGTCGCTCACCTCGGCCTGCGTAAGGAGGAACTGGCCCTGGTGTCGGGCATCGGTTGTTCGTCGCGATTGCCGGCCTACGTCGAGAGTTACGGCTTTCACGGGGTCCACGGGCGTGGGCTTGCGGTCGCCTCGGGCCTGAAGGCCGCGCGCCCCGACCTCACGGTGATCGTGGCCGGCGGTGACGGCGATGGTTTCTCCATTGGCGGCAATCACTTTTTACATGCCTGCCGACGCAATATGGACATGACCTACATCGTCATGGACAACGAGGTCTACGGCATGACCAAGGGTCAGGCGTCGCCCACCACCCAGCCGGACTGGACCCACAGCAAGCTCACCCCGCACGGCACTGGAGTGCGTCGTTTTCAGCCGCCGGCCATTGCGCTGGCGGCAGGGGCCACCTTCATCGCCCGCGGCTTCTCGGGCGATCCCACCGGACTGACCAAGCTGCTGGTCGAGGGTATCGGGCACCGCGGATTCTCCTTTCTCCACGTGCTGAGTCCCTGCCAAACCTTCCGACCCGAGCAAAAGACCTGGAAAGAGCAGGTCCACGCCTGCCGTCAGGAGCCGACCAACAACCCGGCAGAGGCGGCGAGACTGATCCAGCTCGACGACGGCATGGCGCTTGGCCTGCTCTACGCCCAAGAGCTCCCTACCTGGCGCCCGGATTCTGCGGCAAGCGCTACGCTTGAGGATATCGAAGCGGAGTTCCTGATATGAACGACTTCCACAAGACCATCAAGACCGTCGGCGAATTTCTCTCCCATGCCCTGGAACTGGAGCACGAGTCCGCGGAGCGTTATCTCCAGCTGGCCCAAAGTATGGCGATCCACAACAACGAGGAAGTAGCCGAGCTCTTCGAGCATCTGGCAACGATGAGCCAGGAACATGCGTTGGACGTAGAGGGTCGGGCGCAGGGGCTTACACTGCCCGAGATCGCGCCCTGGGACTTCAAGTGGAACTGCCCTTCCGCCCCCGAGAGCGATTGCCTGGAGTTTGACGCGAACTACCTGATGACCGCGGTGCAGGCCCTGGACCTCGCACTCCACAATGAGATTCGCGGCCGAGACTTCTACGCCCACGTTGCGATGAGCTCGCCACATCCGGCCGTGCGCCGCATTGCCGGAGAGATATCGGACGAGGAGAGCGAGCACGTGGACCTGCTCAAGGACTGGCTGGCCAAGGAGAGCCATTGCCAGGAACCCGCCCTGCTGGACATGGACCCACCGAACATGCCGGAATGAGGCCCCGCGGCGCCGCAGTGCTGGCGAGTGTCTCGCGCCGTTCGCTCCGGAATCCTCGCATTCCGGAAGATTTCTGTCATACCGCTATTCACGGTTCCTGATTCGCGAGCAGTGTCTTCCGGGTCTTTTTTCGCCGAGTATGCCGAGGCCGGACATGGCAGCCCTCGGTTCACTCGCCGATGGCTCGATTTCCGCGTTGACGAGCGATAGCTGAACGTTCTTCTGAAGCGGCGCGGGATGTCATTGGTGCCGGTGTTCTTGTAGTTCGTGGGGCACGCCACCAGGGATTCCTTGCAGGGCGAAGCTGCCCTAGCCGAGATTATTGGTCGCAACAAGGAGTTGGCCTCGATTCTGGACAACGCCCTGCCAGGCAGGTATAACGCCAGTCGACATCCCGTTGTCCGAGGCCCGGCGCTTGAACCTGCGAGAGATTGTCCTACAACCCGTTGCTGCGCATGAAGAGGGACGCTTCCAGGCCCTGATGGGGGCCTATCACTACCTCGGGGCGTTGCCGAAGATCGGCCACACCCTGTGGTATGTCGCCACCTGGAACGGGCAGTGGCTGGCCCTGCTGAACTTCTCCGCGGCGGCCTGGAAGTGCGCGGCGCGCGACGTCTGGATCGGCTGGGATTTCCGCCACCAATACGACCGCCTGCACTTGGTCGCCAACAACAGCCGGTTTCTGATCCTGCCCGAGTACCACGTCGCGAACCTCGCTTCGCGGGTGCTGGCCTTGAGCGAACGCCGTCTGGCCAGCGATTGGCGGGAGCGCTTCGGTTACCCGCTGCTGTTGCTGGAGACCTTTGTCGATCCGCGGCGTTTCCACGGCACGATCTACCGCGCCGCCAACTGGTGCTATGTGGGTGATACCCGCGGTTTTCGCCGAACTCGCACGGGCTACAGCGCCGCGCCGAGCGCCGCCAAACGCGTCTTTGTCCGCCCTCTGCACGCCCAAGCCCAGGCCTGCCTGTCGTCTCCCGTACTCGACCCCCAGTATCGTCACGGAGCCCCGAACATCATGTTGAGCGCCGAACAGATGCTCTCTCTGCCCGACTTCTTTGCCGACATCCCCGATCCCCGCCGCGGCCAGGGACGCCTCCATCCCCTGCCCGCGGTGCTGGCCATCGCCGCGGGTGCCACCCTGTGCGGCATGCGCGGCTACAAAGCCATCAGCCTGTGGGCCCAAGACCTTGGCCAGAAGGCGCGGGCGCGCTTTCGCTGTTGCTACCGCAACCGTCGCTACGCGGTACCCAGTCGTACCGTCATCCGCGAGGTGCTCACCCGCGTTGACCCGGATGCCTTAGACAGCGCCCTACAACGCTGGAACACCCAGCGGGCGGCGACCGACGAAGGGCTGGCCATCGACGGCAAGACGATGTGCAATGCCATCGATGCCGAAGATCGCCAGACCCACATCCTCGGCGTCGTCGGCCACCAGAGCCAGACCTGCCACACTCAAAAAAAGTCGGCTCCCTGCCCGTAGGCGGCAGCGACGAGGTCAAGCAAACCAACGAGATCGGGATGGTCATCCCGCTGCTGGAACCCATCGATATCGCTGGCAAGACCATCACCGCCGACGCCCTGCTGACCCAACGCAAGCTCGCCCAATACCTCATCGAGCGCAACGCCGACTACGTCTTCACCGTCAAAGGCAATCAGCCGATCTTGCGCGAAGACATCCGCCTAATCTTCCAGGGCCGCGGCACACCCGACTTCACCGAGCCGCTCACCCTGGCCCATGGCCGCATCGAGCAGCGCTGCATTTGGACCAGCACCGCCCTCAACGACTACCTCGACTTCCCCGGTGTCGGCCAAGTCTTCGTCATCGCCCGCCCCACCATCGAGAAGACCACCGGCCAGAGCTCGACCGAAACCGTCTACGGCATCACCAGCCATTCCCCGACAACCGCCAGCGCCGCGGCCATCCTGGCCTTCAACCGCGGCCACTGGACCGTCGAGAACGGCTGCCACTACATCCTCGACTGGAACTGGGACGAGGATCGCCGCACCATCCGCACCGGACACGGTCCCGAGAACATTACCGCCCTACGCCGCTTCGCCACCGGTGCCATTAGGTCCAAGTCCCGCGATACCGTCGCCGCGACCATCCAGCGCCTGGCGCGCAATGTCCGCCTGGTCTTCGACTACCTGCGCATGACCGACAACTCCCGGCACCGTTCGCCGTCCCTCCAAGCTCAGGCGGGCTAGAACGGATTCGCCGTGGGATTCCTTGGCATTCACTTGAAGATTGGAGGTAATTGCGGCACAGTGATCAGCTGATTTTTCGGACCAAGATTAAGCGTTTAGAGGGTCCGAAGAGCGACGACCTTCCGTTTCCTGCGTTCGTGGCGTCCAACGTTGTCAAGTACTGCTGTTCGATTGTTGTCTCTTTTCGAGGGCGCGGAGCTACGACGCATCGCGATGTTGCTCGCCGTCGCCACGGCGGACGGCGTGATACAGGCGCTCGGCGTTGCGTCGATCATGCCCTTCATCGCCATCCTGAGCGATCCTTCGCTGGCCGACACCAGCCGCTTTTTCATCCTGCTGAAGGGAATCCTGCCCGCTGGCTTGGACGACAAGCTCGTATGGGTCACGGGGTTGTTCGCTCTCGTGGTGCTCGTCATCAGCAACGCCTTGACCATGCTCGACTATTGGCTGTCGCTGCGCCTGTTTAACGAAAAACGCTACCACCTGTCGATCCGGCTGCTGTCGCTCTATCTCGACCAAGAGCTGCTCGATTTCAACCGCCGTAAGGTCTCCGAGATGTCGACCACCATCCTGTCGGAGGTCGAGCGGGTTGTTATCCAGACGCTGATGGCCGCCATGGGCCTGGTCGCCGACATCATCGTCGCCGTCTCCATCACGTGCCTGCTGCTTCTCGTCAATCCTTGGGCGACGGCCCTGACCGCCATCGTCCTGGGCGGCGGTTACCTGCTGGTGCACTTCTTTATCGTGCGCGAGGTCGAGCGCCTGGGCGAGGCGCACGCCAAAGCGGAGGCTGGTATGTTCGCCGGCTTGTCGCAAGCGTTGGCGCTGTTCAAGGAGGTGAAGATCGGTGGAAAGAAATCCTACTTCGTACAGCGCTTCGCCGTGCCCGCCAAGGATGTCGTAAGGATCACCAACCGCTACGAGATACTCAATTTTGTTCCGGCGCAGTTGATCGAGGTGATGGCCTTCGGTCTGCTACTGGCGGTTGCGCTCTATCTGACCGATCTGCCCCAATCGAATTTCAGCGCCATCGGGGTGCTCGCGTTCTATGCCTTCGCCGCCTATCGGCTGGTCCCCGTGCTGAAGTCGCTGCTGAAAGGGGTCGAGACGATTCGATACGGCGCTACCGTGGTCGATGACCTCTTGTCGGAGTTGGACCAGCGCAGCAAGTCCCGGGCGCCGGAAGCCGTGGCGCTCGGACGTCTGCCCCTGGCAAAAGAAATCCGCCTCGAGCAAGTCTCTTTCCGCTATCCGCACGCGGCGTCAGCGGTCTTCGAAGGCCTCGATGCGGTTATTCCTGCCGGGCGGCTCACCTGCGTCATCGGTCCCTCCGGCGCCGGCAAGTCAACGCTGCTCGACCTGCTGTTGGGTTTGATCGAGCCCTCATCGGGGCGCTGCCTCGTTGATGGCGTGCCTCTGACTGCCAATAATCGGCGACAATGGCAGAATGGCATCGGTTACGTTCCCCAACAGGTGCAGATGGTCGATGGCACCTTGGCCGAGAACATCGCCCTCGGCGAAACGGATATCGATGCGGGACGGGTCGAGGCCGCCGCTCGCGCCGCGGGAATTCATCGGCTCGCAACGGAGCAACTAGCTCTCGGCTACGACACGCCGGTTGGTGACGGGGGTCACACCTTGAGCAGCGGCGAACGGCAGCGAGTAGGCATCGCCCGGGCCCTCTATCATGATCCCGATGTACTGGTGCTGGACGAGGCGACCAACGAGTTGGATGCCGCGACCGAGGAACTCGTTCTCTCCCATCTCCTGGACCTAAGTGGAAAGACGGTCGTCTTCGTCACGCACAAGGCGGCGATCTGGGATCGGGCCGATGGTCTGGTGAAGTTGGCGGGGCGTTTCTGAATGAGCGAGCTCAGTATCGCAAGCTACGAATCGCCGCAGGCGGTAGCCACGCTCGAGAAGGCGTGGAGAGAGCTCCACGCCGACTGCACGTACAGATCCGTCTTCAACGGCTTCGATTTCTTCATGGCCTCGGTAACGGCCTTTTCAGCACCGAACATCTTCCTCTATGTGCTCGTGGCGACGGGAAAGGACGGCGTGGTTGCCATTTTCCCGTTTCAGCTTTCTCGCCCCAAGGATGCTGGCCGGTTTTTTTTGCAGTTGGAGTACGCGGCGCAATGGGAGGCCGATAAGCCCTATCCGCTTATCCGACGCGGGTTCGAGGATACCGCCTGGCCAGCATTGGCGCGTTTCCTGATTTCGAACCGGGCTCGCTGGCATCGATTTCATCTGGTGGAGATTCCCGAAGGCCTGGCCGCGACATCCGAGCTTCCGCGCCTGTTCCGCCCCCCCCTCTATTGGGTACGCGTTCGCGACGGCCAGTCGAGCCCCATAGTTGAGCTCGACCGCTCCTGGTCGGAACGCTGGCAGGCCCACCCCAAGATGCGCAAGAAGGTTGCGCGCATGCAGAACGCTTTCGGCGAACGCTTGCGCTTTCAAGTCTATGAGGGGCCGGATGATTGGCAGACCCCCCTGCGCCTTTACGTCGAGCTCGAGTCCAAGGGTTGGAAATCGGGCCGCGTCGGAATCGGCAAGGATGAGCGGACCTTGGCTTTCTACCATGACCTGTTTCCCCGCCTTGCCGCTCGCGGGGCGTTGCGCGTCGGCTTCTTGTTCGTGGACGAGGAACCCGTGGCGGCCGAGGTTGCGTACGTCGAGGGCAAGACGGTCTATTTCTCCCACGGGACATACGACGAGCGCTACGCGAAATATTCACCCGGGATGGTAAGTACATGCCTGTTCCTGCGCTATTTTCACGATGGTGCCTTCGATGAAGGCGACTACCTGGCTGGATTCGCCGCGTACTTGACGCCGTGGGCCGACCGTTTGCTGGCCAGCCGAAAACTTACGATCCTGCGTGTCTCCCTGCCTGTTCTGCTTGCTTTTCCCCGCAGGCTCTTGGGTAGGTTGCTCGAGCCGCGGAAAACGGGCGGACCGAAGCACAGGCGGGTGACGGATTCGTGAGCGCTGCCCCGATAGGCGCGCCCGAATCAAAACCCACCGCTGGCGCAGGGCCAGCGAGGGCCTATCCGCTGGGCATCGATATTCGGCTTGTCGATAGAGATGATGCCGCCACCATCGATCCAGACGCGTGGGACCTTCTGGCCGACAACGCGCGTATTCCCAATCCGTTCTACGAACGGTGGAATCTGTTGTCGGCGGTCAAGCACCTCGACAAGAGTGAGAAGGTATTCATCGTTACCGGGTACCAGTCCGGTCGACTCGTCTGCCTGTTCCCGGTTTGCCTAAAGCGAAAAGCCGTCTTCTTTCCCTATTTGATGCTATGGCAGTTCCGCGATTGCCTCATGTCCGACGTTCTATACGATGGAGGTGTTCCACTGACGTCAGTTTTTCGCGAGGTTATGGATCGCCTCAAGGTCCAGATGATTGTATCGCCAACTCATCGCAAGGAAGGATTCGAAATCGCCGCGGGTTGCAGTTTCTGCCAAATTCGTAGGTCGAGGAAAGCGGTCGTAAAATCCACGAGCTGGGAAGAGTACCAAAGCAAGTTGCCGAGAAAGTATCGCAAAGAGAATAGGCGGATCATCACAAGACTACTGGAAAAAGTTGGCGCTCAATACATTACTGCCGAGGATGATCTTTTAGATCGCTGGCTGCCGCTCTACATGGATACGGAAAATATCAGCTGGAAAGCGAGACACGGACATGTCACATCTTCTGATATTAACCGAAGGAACTACCTTGAAGAAGCGATTAGTCGGGGCGAGAAGACAAAGAAAATTGAATTCCAGGCTCTTGTCAAAGATGATGACGTATTAGCCGTATCCTTCCGCTTCAAGGCGCAGAACAACGCCTACGAAATAAAAACAACCTACAATGAGACGTACAAGCAGTATCATCCGGGGGTGGTGCTGGAACTGTTGAATATCAAGAGCGTGTTGGAAAAAGGATTTACGCTCGTGGATTCGTGCGCCTTCAAGAACAAGGTCGTGGACCGTCTCTGGCCAGACGATGTCGTATTGTACCGCACTGTCGTCTTTAAGAAGACCATCGCGGGCAAGCTTGCGCAATTAGTCTACAAAGGATATCGGCAAATTCTGCTTCGACTCAATAACGACCGGTTCTTATGCGCCGAACGTGCAGCGAGATCACGCAAGCCGTAGCCGCTTTCCCCGGCGAAAGGCCGATAGAACAGGCGCGGCGATCGCAATTGGCGTCACATCCATGCGCCACGGGGCTCGCTCCGTTACGGACGGAGATTACCGCGAAGCATGCTCCTCGCCGCTGGCGCTTCCCAAGACATCCAGATTCAACAGTCGTCTAGTTAGTCGGAGAGCCGCAGAGAGGGGCAGCAAGAAACTCAACGCATAGGCGAAAGTCAATGCCGCCGAGCGAGACAGGGAGTATCTGGAGCTCCGGTAAGGTGCGGATACCAGTTCCCAGAATTGCGGCCCTTGTTCCGCTTCACCGATGAGTTTCGATGCGTGCTTCATCAGAACCATTCGCGGGTTTCTATGAGTCCAGGCGTCTGCGTCCACGTCAAGGCCGAGACGCTCGGCCCACTTCTTCGCGAATTCAATCCGGTGTTCCCATCCGTTGACGCGCCGACGTAAGTACTGACGGGTATCCGAGACAAGCCAGGGACCCTTGTTCCGGCCATGGATTCGATAACGTGCAACCGTGCCTTGAATGCTCTCGATGTTGCCGAAGAAGCCGTCGATTGCCGTAAGGTAACCATCTGCGCCGATCCGATCATCATGGGGTAAGGGCAGCACGCGCTTGAGAAACCATCGCGACCAGGCATTACCGGAGGTAAACGCCGAGCGATAGGCCCCAGGCCCCCGCTCGACAAAATGTGCCTTGTAGTCCCCAGATGGAAACAGCCGCCCAGGTATTCTGCCCCCGATCGAGAACCCGTCTGCATTGACTGGCTCAAGATAGCCGCTCGACTTTACGACTTTCGGATCGGAGTGGCAGGCGACGTGATGAGCGACGGCATCTGGCATTAGCATGTCGTCCGCATCGAGAAATATGACCAAGTTTCCGCTGCTCTGCGCGAAACCTGCATTGAAGCAGGAACACTGACCCTGCCATTCCTTATTGATCGAGCGGACTCTCGTGCCGAAACGAGAGATGATCTCCCTGGAATCGTCCTCTGATCCATCATCGACGACAATCACCTCAATGGGCGTATACGTCTGGTTCAGAGCGCTGTCGATCGCTTGTCCGATATACTCTCCGTAGTTGCGATTGGTAATGATGATACTGACGAGCATAGTTTTTTTGTTTCTTTTCTTGGGTGCGCTAGTCGCGTCTCAGCCAACAACGAACGTTTGCGCATTCGTTGCCAAGTACGGTCCTCTCAGGTCACCGGCTGGCATCGCCAGGGCGCGCACGTAGCCGGAAGCCGGCGTATCGCGGTTCGTGCAGCCGAGTGCGCGCCCACACGAGACTCCGGGCATGTACCGGTGAATCCATAAGCTCGGCGCTGAAGATCGTAGCAGATCGGGTAGATTAGCGGATAATCGGAAATGACTCCGCGACGGACCATCTTGGCCCGAGCTCAGTTTTCCGGTATCCAGGGAAATCCGCCGAGATGTGTGAATGCGAATGAAACTCAGAAAACGTTCCGCGGGCGTGGTGGTCGTGCGCAGCGTCGAGGGCGAATGGCGTTTCCTGTTGCTGCGGTGCTACCGCTACTGGGATTTCCCCAAGGGAGAGGTCAAGCCTACGGAGGACCCGCTGGCAACTGCATTTCGGGAGGTGACGGAAGAGACGGGGCTCGATCATCTGGACTTCCGCTGGGGCGAGGCGTACACCGAAACCCTACCCTATGGCGAGGGCAAGATCGCCCGCTATTACCTTGCCGAGTCTCCGGGCGGAACGGTGCACCTCCCGGTGAGCGCGGAGCTCGGCGTCCCGGAGCATCATGAGTTTCGCTGGGTGGGTGCGACCGAGGCGAAGTCTTTACTCAACGAGCGGGTCCGCAAGGTGCTCGAATGGGGGTTAAACGAGATTTACGGGGAGAACCATGATGGACGAGAACCCGAAGAACCGAGAACAGGCGAATGAGACGCCGCTGCTGGAACCCATCGAGGCGCGTGTCCTCGGTTGCCTGATGGAGAAGCAGCGTACGACCCCAGACGCCTATCCACTCACGCTCAACGCGCTGGTGGTGGCCTGCAACCAGAAGACCAGCCGCGACCCGGTCATGTGCCTCACGGCCGGAGAGGTGGGACATACGGTCAACGAGTTGCGTGATCGGGGCCTGATCCACGCTAGCTTCGCCGGCCGGGCCGAGCGTTACGACCACAAGATGGCTTCGAACTACCATCTGGACCGACAGGAGCAGGCGCTGATCTGCGCGCTGATGCTGCGCGGCCCGCAAACCATCGGTGAGCTACGGACAAACGCCGGACGGATGGCAGAGATCCAGGACCTGGATGCGGTCGAGCAGATCTTGGCTTCGCTGGAGCAGAGGGAACCGCCCCTGGTCGTGAGGTTGCCCCGGCTTCCCGGCAGGCGGGAGGAAAGATTCGCTCATCTGCTGAGCGGCGCGGTGGTGCAAGAAGATATTGCCGCGCCCGCGGTGGCAGCCAGCAGTCATTCGTCTAAGGGACGCATCGACGCCCTGGAGGTCGAGGTCGCGAGGCTGAAACAGGAACTCGAGGCCCTTTGGGAACTGACCGGATTGTCCGACAAACGCCCCTCGTCCGGATAAGGCTAGCCGCTGGCACCGAGAAGACACCCCGCCCCACGGTCGCCGGGGCGATGGCTAGAGAAACAGCGTCAACACTCCGGTGTAACCGTAGAGCCTGTCCTGGGAGATCTCGCCGTTGGCGTAGAAGCCGACGAGCGGGAAATCGCCGAGCCGATCCTGGATGAGCCTCAACTCCTGCGAGTCCGGTCCGAAGAGGTTGACGCCGCGTCCCAGGCAGGAAACGTAGATACCGCCCCGCGGCCGCCCGCTCAGGCGGCTCTCGATGCCGTCGAGCATGCGCAGCAGATCGTCCTTTGCCGTGTTGGCGTCGCGCCGGCAAAACATTACCTGGGACCCTTGTTCGGCGACGTCGCCGATGGCGACCAGTCCGTTCTTCGGGTCAATGCCGACCAGATTGCGTACCAAGTAGTCGCCCGTATCCGAGCCGGCGATGGGCAGGCCGGCGAAGATGTAGCCGCCGATCCGGCTCAGGTCACGGGAGAGGATTTCGCCGATGTCGCGCTTGAGCATGTCCAGCGCGGGCTCACCGTCGAGCTTGATCAGGATGTTGCGCTGGGCCGCGGTGATGGTTCGCTGCGGTCCGATGGGGGAGCATCCTTGGCTGAGGCGGGTAACGACACGTACCTTCTCCGAGAACAGCACGCCGGTCATTCCACCCTGCGTTACGCCGTCAGCGTAGAGGTAAACCTCCTTGCGCGAGCTCGCGAGCCCTCCCACGAGAAATCCCGCGGCGGTGCAGGCGGCGAGTTGCTTGATCAGACCCTCGGTGTAGGGGTTTGAAGGATCCGCGTGAACCAGTCCCAGATCGGGCCTGTTCTCGGCCACCCAGCCCTCGTCCTTGGCGCTGAGCTCGTCCAGATCCTCCACCAACGCCGGGAAGACACGAAAGGACCCCGGCGGAAATTCGCCGACCATGGCGGCCACGGCCGGCCGATCGTAATACTCCACACCGGTCGCGCAGATGCCCATGCCGACGGTTCCGACCCAGTGCCGCACGCCGGTGGTCGCGCGGAACCGATCCAGCACCTCCTCTGCATGATCCCCGAGGTGATCCGTGACATAAAGAAAGCCAAGATTCCCGGCTTCGGAAACCGGGCCGAGCGCCGCCAGGCAGCGGTCAACCGCGTCGCGCCAGTTGTCGCCTTCGGCGTGCCCGTATGAGAAAGCGCGCATGCTACCAGTATTCCAAGAGGATCGATTTCGGGCAGTCTAACCCCACCGGCCATTCGCTGAGCCCTGGGAAAGGGAAGGAAATCGCGTCGCGCGGGGGATGACCGGAGGCTCGTCTCGGCGGCGTCGAGCGACCCGTGCCGATGGTTCGAAATGCCGGAACGAAGTTGCTCGCTTCACACCTCCGCCAGATCTCCCTTCGTCTGCAACCAGGCGCGCCTGTCCGCCGCACGCTTTTTGGCGAGCAGCATATCCATCAGTTGGGTGCTCCGATCGCCCTCCTCCACCGTGAGCTGGACCAGCCGGCGCGTGTCCGGGTGGATGGTCGTCTCGCGCAGCTGCGCCGGATTCATCTCACCGAGGCCCTTGAAGCGTTGAACGCTGATCTTGCCTCGGAGCTTCTCGGCTTCGATGCGATCGAGCACACCCTGGCGTTCCGAGTCGTCGAGGGCGTAGAAGACCTGCTTGCCCACGTCGATGCGGTACAGCGGCGGCATGGCCACGTAGACGTGCCCTTCGGCCACCAGGCGCGAGAAGTGGCGCAGGAAGAGCGCGCACAGCAGGGTGGCGATGTGGGCACCATCCGAGTCGGCGTCGGCGAGGATGCACACCTTGCCGAAGCGCAGCCGCGAGAGGTCCCCACTCCCCGGGTCCACGCCGATCGCCACCGCGATGTCGTGCACCTCCTGGGAGCCGAGCACCTCGGCCGGATCGACCTCCCAGGTGTTCAGGATCTTGCCGCGCAGGGGCATGATCGCCTGGAACTCGCGGTCCCGCGCCTGTTTCGCGGAGCCGCCCGCGGAGTCGCCCTCGACCAGGAACAACTCGCTGCGCTCCGGGTCGGTGGAGGTGCAGTCCGCGAGCTTTCCAGGCAGGGCCGGCCCCTGGGTCACCTTCTTGCGGACCACCTTGCGCCCGGCGCGCAGGCGCGCCTGGGCCGCTCCGATGGCGATATCCGCGATGCGCTCCGCCTCCGCCACATGCTGATTCAGCCACAGGCTGAAGGAGTCTTTCACCACGCCGGAGACGAAGGCGGCACACTCCCGGGACGACAGGCGCTCTTTCGTCTGTCCGGAGAACTGCGGGTCCAGCAGCTTGACGGAGAGGACGTAGCTCAAGCGGCCCCAGACGTCGTCGGGTGAGATCTTGACCCCACGCGGCAGCAGATTGCGGAACTCGCAGAATTCCCGCACAGCCTCGGTGAGTCCGGTGCGCAGCCCGTTGACGTGGGTTCCGCCCTGAACGGTTGGGATGAGGTTGACGTAGCTCTCCGTGACCGGGTCGCCGCCCTCCGGAAGCCAGGCTACGGCCCAGCTGGCGGCCTCGTTACGGCCCTCCATGTTGCCCACGAAGGGCTCTGCGGGGACGATTTCGATGCCGGTGAGCGCCTGGCTGAGATAGTCCTTGAGTCCGTCCTCGTAGCACCACTCCTGCTCCCCGCCGCTCGCCTCGTCGCGGAATGCGACGCGCAAGCCCGGGCACAGCACGGCTTTGGCCCGGAGCAGATGGGTTAGCTGGCGCACCGACATCTTTGGGCTGTCGAAATACTTCGGGTCCGGCCAGAAGCGCAGTCGGGTCCCGGTGTTGTTGCGCCCGACCGTGCCCACCTCTTCGAGGTCGGTGACCTTCGCGCCCCCGCCGAAGGCCATGTTGTACTCCTTCCCTCCGCGCTTTACCCACACCTCCAGATGCTTGGACAGGGCGTTCACCACCGAAACCCCAACCCCGTGGAGACCACCAGAGAAGCGGTAGTTCTCGGCGGAGAACTTGCCCCCCGCGTGGAGCTTGGTGAGGATGACCTCGACGCCGGGCAAGCCCTGTTGGGGATGCAGGTCCACCGGCATGCCGCGGCCGTCGTCCGTCACCTGCACCGAGCCGTCGGAGAAGAGGACCACCTCGATGTTGCGCGCATGGCCGGCGATGGCCTCGTCGACGCTGTTGTCGATAACCTCTTGAGCCAAGTGGTTGGGCCGAGTGGTGTCGGTGTACATGCCCGGGCGCTTGCGCACGGGGTCGAGCCCGCTCAGGACCTCGATGGCTGAGGCGTCATAGTTGCCGCTCATGGCAGTTCTTGGTCTTCCTGTTTGCTGCTGGCGTTTCAGGGCGAGGGCGGCCAAGGTTGGAAAGACCGCCGAACCGGCGTAAATTACCGTAGCTCCGAAGGCAGTATCAAACTCCATGACCTCCGACCCCGCGAAATCTCCTCCCAGCTTCGAGCAGGCCCTCGCCGAGCTGGAATCCCTTGTCGACATCCTCGAGCGGGGTGAGCTGACGCTCGACGAGTCGCTGGCCGCGTTCGAGCGTGGGATCGGGCTTACGCGCGCCTGCCAGAAGGCCCTTGACGAGGCCGAGCAGAAGGTCCAGACACTCACGGGCAAGATCGCCGACGAGGCACTCGAGCCATTCGACGAAGATGGTTGATGCCCGACTCGAGCCCTTTCTCGCCCGCTGCCAGGAGCGGGTAGAGGCAGCCCTGGAGCGCTGGCTTCCGGCACCGGGCATTCAGCCGATGCGTCTGCACCAGGCCATGCGCTACGCGAGCCTCGGGGGCGGTAAGCGCATTCGTCCGACCCTGGTCTACGCCACCGCGGATGCCATCGGACTTTCTCCGGCGTCGCTCGACGCCGTGGCCTGTTCGGTGGAGCTGATCCATGCATACTCCCTGATCCACGACGATCTGCCGGCAATGGACGACGACGAGCTGCGCCGCGGCCGGCCGACCTGCCACATGGCCTTCGACGAAGCGACGGCCATCCTCGCCGGGGATGCGCTGCAAACCCTCGCCTTCCAGGTGCTCGCCGGCGATAACGCAGTGCCCGGCGGCGCGGTGGCTCGACTCTCGATGCTCGATACCCTCGCCCGCGCCAGCGGCTCGCGCGGCATGGCTGGCGGACAAGCGCTGGATCTCGAGGCCGAAGGGCAACGGATCGACGTCGCGATGCTGGAGAACATCCATATCCACAAGACCGGCGCCCTGATCCGCGCCGGCATGCGCATGGCGACCCAGGCCGATCCCGATCTAGATGCCGACTTGGCGGACCAACTCGACCGCTACGCCAAATGCCTCGGCCTTGCCTTTCAGATCCGGGACGACATCCTCGACGTCGAGGGTGAGACCGCTGTGATCGGCAAGACGCGTGGCAAGGACCGGGTCCAGGAGAAGGCCGCTTACCCCGCCCTGATGGGGCTGTCTGACGCCCGTGAGGCGGCGCTTGGCCTGCTGCAGCAGGCCCTGGCAAGCCTCTCCGCCTTCGATCAGCGCGCCGACCCCTTGCGATGGATCGCCGAGTTCATGGTTTGCAGGGATCGATGATCCCGGCCATTCGCCCGGGATTGGATTTGCTTGCCGCGACCCTTACTTCACCGGATAATTAAAAAGATAACCCGCTCGAATTTTCACGGCATTTCCCGGCAAATTCCGCGTTTGAGGATCAAGACTAAAGCGCTAGATTCTCAGCGAAACGCCGCCGATGGCCGCGCCCCGAGGTATGATCCCATGGAGTCAGTGCTGAAACGCATGCCCGCCACGTCGACCATAGCCGATGTTCAGGCCAGCAAGGACAATCGCCGCATCGCCATCGACAGGGTCGGCATCAAGGACATTCGGCATCCCGTGCGGGTGCGCGACCGAAGTGACGGCGAGCAGCATACCGTCGCCTCGTTCAACATGTACGTGTACCTGCCCCACAACTTCAAGGGCACGCACATGTCTCGTTTTGTGCAGATCCTCAACAGCCACGAGAAGGAGATCAGCGTCAGCTCCTTCAAGGAGATGTTGCGGGAGATGGCGGAGCGACTCGAGTCCGAGAAGGGTCACATCGAGATGCGCTTCCCCTATTTCGTCAACAAGCAAGCCCCGATCAGCGGGGTCCAAAGCCTGCTCGACTACGACGTGACCTTCATCGGTGAGATCCGCGATGGCAAGCCCACCATGTATATCAAGGTGGTCGTGCCGGTGACCAGCTTGTGCCCCTGCTCCAAGGAGATCTCCGCGTACGGCGCCCACAACCAGCGATCCCACGTCACCGTGCAGGTTCGCAACCGCGGCTTCATCTGGGTCGAGGAGATCATCGACCTGGTAGAGAAGGAGGCGTCCTGCGAGCTGTACGGGCTGCTCAAGCGTCCGGACGAAAAGTACGTGACGGAGCGCGCCTACGACAATCCGAAGTTCGTAGAAGACATGGTCCGCGATGTGGCCGTGCGACTGAACCAGGATGACCGGGTCGGCGCCTACATCGTGGAATCCGAGAACTTCGAGTCCATTCACAATCACTCGGCCTACGCCCTGATCGAGCGCGACAAGGAAGAGGAGGCGCGCGTCGCAGACGCCGCCCTGTGAGGGGTCTTTGCGACAACGCCAGCACCTCCGCGGTTTCCAGCCGCTAGGGCTCCGTGCCGGGTAAGCGCGGCCGTAGTCGCGATCATCCCCTCCTGGCATGGTGTCAACGACCGGTCGGATCGATCCTGAAAGTATGGCTGTTCCCGTGATCCGCCTCGCGTTTCAGCTCGACCCATCGCCAGGCAAATATTCCTAAACCGCATCGCGTTAACCCCGGAACTTAAAAAGTGGTCTAAAATCTAACGGTAAGATTGCGGGATTAAATGGGTTTTGAGCCGTGAACATAAAACAAAAGACCGCCTTGCTGCTGATCGGGATTGTGGGGACCGTTCTCCTGTGGCCAGACGGCGAGGCCCCGGATACCTCGAAAGAACAGCAGGCCCAGCAAGCCCCATCGCAGGCGTCCCCGCAGCGCGACGGCATCCGATCCCGGCCTCAGGACAACCATGTGCGCGGCCCGGAGCAACGATACGGGTCGGCCGATCGTTATCCGTTGCCAGACGGCGCATACCCATCTTTCAGGCAATCCGCCCCTGATTTCCCCGGTCAGCGAGCCGACCGGCCGCCCTCCTTTTTCGACCGCTGCGTCCTCAGCAGGACCCGATGGAGCGGTTCACTTTCCGGCCACTGAGCGAGCGCGAGCGACAGAGACTCGAGGCCGAGCGCCCCGATGCCTACTTCGGCGGCCCCGACCTGGCGTCCCCTTCATCGCCTTACAATTACGACCGGCAGGCGGGATCTCAACAGCCCTGGTATCAGCAACCCTATGCCTATCCCGAATGGCAAAGGGATCCTGGTTATGGCTACCGTCCCGGCACCCAACCCTCCTGGGGCGCCGGTGGGCGAGGCGGTGACTCCCGCAACGACCGAAGGACCGACGAGAGGACGGATAAGCGCTGGTCGGCACCGGACGAACCTCAATGGGGATCGCAGCCCTACGACTGGGCACCTCCTGCGCAACGCATGTATCCCAGCCTTGACGGTGATCCTGGCCGCAGGTTGACCGCTTACTGACCTCCCGCGCACGAGGACAAACGGGTGCGGACTGGAAAACGTCGCGCCGTATGACGTTCGATCGCGCTCTGCCCCGTCATTGCCACAGCGCCTCGTAGAGCCCCGACACCCGATTCACGCGGCTGCTGGCAGCGCTCACGACGGATTCCGGGCTGCCGATCACCTCCACGCGGTCCCGTGCCCTGGTGATGCCTGTGTAGAGGAGCTCACGGGTCATCGCCCGGCTGTCATGATGGGGCAGTACCAGCATTACCTCGTCAAACTCGGAGCCCTGACTCTTGTGCACGGTCATGGCGAACGCCGTCTCATGGGAGGGCATTCGCGGCAAAGCGACCCGACGTGCACCCTCCTCGGTATCGAACCAGACGCCCACCCGTCGCGACGCCGTGTCATCGGCGAGCACCATTCCGACATCGCCGTTGTAGAGGCCAAGCTGATAGTCGTTGCTGGTCACCAGCAGCGGATGCCCGGCGCAAACGTCATGGCCGATGCGGGTGATGACGCCTTCCTCCTCAAGCACCGATTCGCACAGGTGGTTGACCGCCCGCACGCCAAGCGGACCCTCACGCACGGCGCACAAGATGCGGAAATGGTTGAAACCCTCCAGAACCTTTGCGGGCTCCGCCGCCGCGAGACATGCGCGCATGCGAGGAACCAGCCAGCGACGAAGGTAATCGCGCAGGCGTTCCGCGGGCACCGGCTCGAGTTGCGCATCCGAATAGCTCCGATCGGTCAGGACGGCGACGGCCGCATCCCCTTGCCCGTGGTTGACCGATGTCGCGGCCGCGGCGATTCCGGGGCGTCCCGCGAAACGGTAGCTCTCGCGCAGCACGGCAACATGATCCGCTATAGGTGGCGCCGAGACCGGCTCCAGCCGCGTGTCGGCAAGCTCCGCGAGCGCCTGGCAGAGCCGCTCCGAGTAGGCGCTCTCCCTGCCCCGCCCGCAGATGTCCCCAAGCACCATGCCCGCCTCCACTGAGGCCAGCTGATCCTTGTCACCGAGCAGGATGAGTCGGGTCTCCGGCCGGAGGGCGGAGAGCAGTCTGGACATGAGCGGCAGATCCACCATCGATGCCTCGTCGACCACGAGGACATCCAGGTGCAACGGATTGTCACGCCCATGCCGGGGCTGCGAGCGTCCGGGGCGGAATCCCAGCAGGCGGTGCAGCGTCGTCGCCTCGGTCGGCAAGCCCTGCGCGATGTCATCGCTCAATGACAGCTGCTGACGAGCCGCGGCGGACGAAGCCACGAGGCGCGTCGCCGCCTTTCCCGTGGGCGCAGCCATTCCGATCCGCAGGGGCCGCCCCGCTTGCTCCAGCAGCAATGCGAGAATCGCGGTCACGGTGCGCGTCTTGCCCGTTCCGGGACCACCGGAGATGACACAGAGGTGCAGTAGCACGGCCATCGCGGCCGCGACCCGTTGCCAATCTGTGCCTTCCCGGGGCGGAAACAGCCGCTCGAGCCCGGCACGCAGCAAGGCGCGATCCACGCCCGGAGCCCACACGCCGCTGCGCGCGCGCAGCGCGTCGGCAAGATCCCGCTCGAACCGCCAGTAGCGCCCGAGATAGAGTCGGTCCCGGGCATCGAGGATCAGCGGTGTATCATCCCCGGGCGCACCGACCACGTCCGCCCCACGCAGGGCGCAGCGCCACTCCTCCAGTCCAGGTGCGAACAGCGGCGCACCGCCATCCGGTTCTAGCGCAAACAGGGGGCGGCCCGCATAGGCGGCGAGATCCAGGCAGACGTCTCCCGCCCCCACGCGGCTACTAGCCAGGGCCGCTGCCAACAGCAACAGCGGGTTCTCGGAGCCCGAGAGCTCGTTCATCCAGCGCGCGAAGTGCAGGTCCAACAGACGCAGACGATCATTCCTCGCCGCATCCTGCAGGCAGTTCAGGATGTCGGTCATCCGCTTCTTTTTCATCTCCGCTCTCCCGCGAGGAAGGCGTCCAGGCGCTCGATGAGCTCCCGTGGCGGGCGAGCATGGTACACGCCGCGGCGCGGCTCTGACTCCGGGCGCATGCCCCGCAGGAAAAGGTAATAGACACCGCCGCAGTGCCGTTCGTAGTCATACGCCGGCAGGCGGAGACGCAGGTAGCGGTGCAGCGCGAGCGTGTAAATCAGGTACTGGAGATGGTAGCGATGCCCCCGCATCGCCTGCGCGATCCCGGCGGCCTCGTAGTCCGCCAGCCGGTCTCCCAGGTGGTTCGACTTGTAGTCCGCTACGTAGTAGCGCCCCTGGTGCCGGAAGACGAGATCGATATATCCCTTCATGAGCCCCCGTACCGACTCGAATGCCAGACCGTCGGCCGCTTCCCGGTATCCTTCGGAATCGGACAGGGCGTGTCTGAGAACGTCGGCGTCCAGTCTGCTCAGCGAGAAATGGAACTCTAGCTCGTTCAGCCGCTCGCAGGTCGCGAGATCCCGCAGCCTGAGCGACGGCGCGTCCTCCAGGGGGGTGTCCAGCACGCACCCGACGGCGGACTCGACCACCGGGCCCCAGGTGGGGTCGATGCCGTACTGCTCCAGCAAGGCAACGATCCTGCTCCCGAGTTCCTCTCCCTTTGCGGCCGGAAAATCGAGCTGCTCGAACAGGGCGTGAAAAAAGTACCCGCTCTCGATACCGCGGGGAAAGAGGAAGATCCCGTCCGTGGGCCCGGCGTCCGGGAACTGCGCGTCTCCGGACTCGGTGGTCTGCGCTTGATCGTAATCTGGGCGCTCGGGCTCTGCCCCGCTCCCGGCGAGCCAGGAGTAGCTGGCAATACGCCAGTCGCGAGGGATCTGCCGTTGGGACATGCGGGCGGACAGGGCCGCCGGGTCCCGCGTCCGGGCGCGCCTGCGGCTCGCCGGCGTAGGCGGCAGGTCCTCGATCACGACCGTGCCATGGCTTTCGTCCGCCAGGGACTCCAGGTCCGCGCGCACTGCCTCGGGTTCGAGTGTCGCCATGCCGCTCGCGGGCACCTCGCGCCCGGGGTCCGGATGCAGCAGCCAGGCCAGGGCCGACCCCTCCGCCTGGTTCACCGGCCCCCAACACAGGTAGCAGAGACGCTTCGCCCGGGTGACGGCCACGTAGAGGAGACGCAGGCGCTGCGCCAGCTCTTCCTTTCTCGCCAGCTCCCGGTGCCGGTCCTGGTGCGCCGAGCCCAGATCCAGGCAGGCGCTGAGATCGTCCGGGTGATGGAAAAGCACCGGCCCCTTTCTGCCCTCGAAGCTGCTCCAGGGAAACGGCACGAAGACCACGGGATACTCGAGGCCCTTGCACTTGTGGATGGTCACGATCTGCACCAGGGCCTCGTCGCTTTCTAGGCGCAGCTGTGCCGATTCGTTTCCCTGCGGCGACTCGGCGCGGCTATCGGCAAACCAACGCAGCAATCCGTCCGGACCCGGATGCTCCCGCTCGGCCACCTGGGCCAGCTCCGCGAGCTGCAGCAGATTGGTGAGGCGCCTCTCCCCGTCCGGGTAGGCCAACAGGCGGGCGGCTACCCGCTCCCCATGCAGCAATGCTTGAAAGGCGTTCATGAAGCCCCGGCCGCGCCAACGCTCACGATAACCCTGGAATCGCTCGACCAGATCGTCCCATCGCCGTTCGTCGCTTGCCAGGAGCGCGAGCTCGGACAGGGGAGCCCCGAGCAGTCGCGTAGTCGCCGCGCCGCGGATCAGGGCCTCGTCCGCGCCGTCCGCCAGCGCCTCCAGGACCTGGGACAGCTCCCCTGCCTCCTCGGTCAAGAAGACGCTGTCTTGGCTGAGCGTGACGCTCGTCACGCCGACTTGACGCAAGGCAAGCTGCATCCTGGTGCCCTCCCGGTGGGTGCGCACCAGCACCGCGATGTCCCTGGCGGCAAGCTTCCGGTCTCCGAGCGTGGCCTTACCCTCGTCCGCGAGGTTCAAGAGATCCGCGATCCGGCCGGCGCAGACGTCTGCCGCCGTGTCCACGGCCGCCTCCTTCGTGATCCGGCTGCTCTTGGTGCCGTTTTCCTCGGTCAGTGGCAGAAACCAGAAGTGCAGTGGCGGCGGCTCGGCACCGAGGATCCGAAGCGGCTCGTCGTCGGCCCGCGGTCCGGGGTTGACCGGGATGAACGGAATATCCGCGTCGTAAATGAAGGGTGCCGGGGAGCGCTCGAACAGCCGGTTGACGGCCGACACCAGGCGACTCGACGAGCGCCAGTTCGTATCCAGGGTATGTTGGGCGCCCTCCGCCGCGGCATCCCGTCGGGCACGAATGTAGGTGAAGATGTCCGCACCGCGGAAGGCGTAGATGGCCTGCTTGGGATCGCCGATGAGATAGCAGCCCGCATGCGGGATGGCCCGCGTAGAGCCTGCGGAAGATCGAGTACTGCGACCGGGTCCGTGTCCTGGAACTCGTCGATCAGGGCGACCGGATAGCGTTCGCGCAGCTTGCGGGCCAGCACCTCGCCGCCGGCGCCGCCCAAGGCGGCATCCAACCGCCGCAGCAGGTCATCGAAGAAGAGCTGGGAGGCGGCCGCCTTGCGGCGGTCGAGCTCGGTTCGAACATAGGCTCTAGCCTCCGTCAGGAAGGCGGCCCTTCGCAGACCGGCCAGCGTCTCTACCAGCTCGGACAGCTCGCCGCACAGGTCGAAGAAGGGATGCGCCGGCGGGCTCCGATCTGGCATCGTCTTCTCCGTCAGCAGCGCGGGCGTGAAGCGATCGCAGTCTCTCGGCAGCTCCTCCGGCGCCTGACTGCGCGCCATCAGCTCGTCCATCGCCGTCACCGCACGCGACACGATGCTCTTGTTGTAGGAGCGGCGGTTGAGCGCCCCGCCGGACGCCAGGATCTCGACTACTTCCGAGCGCCCACCCCCCCACAGGGCACGCATCTCCTCGAACAGGATCGCGCGCCGTTGCTCGGCCGCCTCGAGGCTGATGACCGCCGCCTCCGGGAGCAGACGCAGATCGTCCCGGGTGAGGCCATCGGAGATCTCGGCGAGCAACCTCGAAGGATTGGACCACTGGGCGCACACCCAGGCCGCGCCCTCCGCATCCATGGCGGCAACCCTGCGTCGCCAGAAATCGGCGCCGATCTCACGCCGCAGGGTCTCCTCCTCCGTCAGGAACTCCGACTCGAAGGGCGCGCCGCTCTCGAATGCATGCTCCTGCAGCGCGCGTTGGCAGAAGCCATGAATGGTATAGATCGCGGCCTCGTCCATACGCGTGACCGCCTCGGCCAGAAGGACCCGGGCGCCTGCCGCGTCTTCCAGCCCACGCAGCAGATCGCCGAGAACCGGATCCTGCCCTTCCCCCGTCGCGCCCGATTCCAGCGAGGCCAGGGCCTCCACCACGCGGCGACGGATGCGCTCGCGCAGCTCCTCGACGGCTGCGTTGGTATAGGTCACCACCAAAAGCCCATCGATCGCCAAACCGCTGAGCAGCAAACGCAGATACAGGGTCGCGATGGTGTAGGTCTTGCCCGTCCCGGCGCTAGCCTCGATCAGCTGCAGTCCGCGCAACGGCAGGGTCAGCGGGTCTAGGGAATTCACGCAGCGCATATATCCTCCGCCGCCTTGCCGAGCTTGGAGCGATCGAGGAGCGGTCGCCAGACGCGCACCGCGAGGCCGGCGAATTCCGCGCTCGGCAGCGGCTCCCGGCCACGCCAGGTGATACGTACGTATGGGTCCTGGTTTTCGCAGAATGGGTTATAGGCCCCCGCCCACTGCTGCCAAACCTTACCCGAGAGCTCTTCCTCCTCGGCGAATGCCAAGGACGTTTCCGGGAAGAAGCACAAGGGAGCGCGCAGGCCCTGCCAGCGGACCTCCAATAGATCCTCGAGCAGGGAGCGCGCGGCGGGTACATGGTCGATCTGCAGGGTGAGGTCCTCCGCCAAGTGTGCACTCTCCCAGGCGTGCTCCGGGTACGCGGCGCACAGGGCGAGATGCTTGATCCAGGCGGAGACCCGATCCTTGGCGCGGAGCTTGCCGAAGCGATAGGTCACGAGTCCGCGTTCCCACGATCCCGGAAGCCAGCCGCGCAGGCGGTTGGGGCCGAGTGCCAGGTCGACTTCGAGCGGCTCCCCCGGTTCGGGCAGGCGCGCACGCACGCGCGCCGCGAAGATCTCCGCCGCGGCCGCGTGCTGCTCGAATGCGAGCTGCCCCACGGCGCCGTGGGGCAATCGGCCCTCGCCCCGCAGAATCGGAAGGGCATCCGCCGCGTCATGCCCGGTCAGGGCCAGACCGAGCAATGTCTGGCGTGCGCCGTACTTCTCGAGGCCGGCGATTTCGAACGGCTCGACGTCTGCCAGGACATCGGCGTCTTCCGGCAGGCGCACACCAAGGCGTTGTCTGAGGAAGAAGGCCGCCGGATTGGTGAAGAACCGGATCAACTCCTCCAACTCCACCTCCCGCCATTCCGGTTCTGGCTCCGCCAGCTCAGAATCGACGAAGGTGGGTGGCTCGTTGGCACGATCCGCTCTCGCCGCCGCCAGCCAGTCGGAACGGTAGCTGAAGAGCCGGGGCTCGGCGGGATCGAAATAACGGGGACTGAAGGGCTGTAGCGGGTGCTCGACGGTGATTCGTTGCAGCAGACCCTCCTCGCCCTCGCAACGGAAGGAGCGCTCGATGTAGTCCGTGAGCTCGCTGACCAGGACCGAGGGGCCTTTCCTGCTGTTGTCGCGGACGTCGCGCCCGACATAGCTGATATAGAAACGCTCCCTGGCGGACAGCAGGGCCTCCAGGAACAGGTAGCGGTCGTCCCTGCGGCGGGAGCGATCGCCGCGCCTCGGCTCCTGCGCCATGAGGTCGAACCCCAGTGGCCGCTGGTTGCGGGGAAAGTCGATGTCGTTGAGCCCCAGCAGGCAGACCACCCTGAACGGAATGCTGCGCATGGGCACCATGTTGCAGCAGGTGACGCGCCCGCTGAGAAAGCGGTTCGGGCTGCCGGGCGCGTCGAGGATTCCCTCCAACCAGGCGGACACCACCTCCACCGAAAGGGGCTCCGGCAGCCCGGCTTCCTCCGCGTAGCGGCTCAACCGCTGCAGGGCGTCGCGCAGCATCTGCACCTCGGCGCCCTCGTCCGCATCGGCGGCAAAAAAGTCCCGGATGATGCGATTGCCCCTCCCCGGCCAGTCCGCCGCCGGTACCGGCCGGGCGAGCTCGTCGCGCCAGGCCTCCAGGCGCCGCAACAGCTCCTGCAGGGTGCCCAGGTGCACCGCACCGCTCCCCTCAACATCCGGGTAGGGGGCCGCATCCGCGAACAGCGCCTGCTCCGTCGGCAGGGCGTAACCGAGAAACAGCCGCTTCAGCCCGAAGGCCCAGGTGTTGGCCTCTTCTGGCGGCAGGCCAAGCCCCTCGCGCATGGCGGCGTCGGAGCCCCAGCGAATCCCGCTCTCCGCGATCCAGGTACGCAAGCGCTCGAGCCCGGCCTGCTCCAAGTTGAAACACCTCTGCACGGCCGGGACCTCCAACAGGGCCATGACCTTCGAGGCCTCGAGCCGGCTCGTCGGCAGCTTCAACAGGCTCGCGAACGCGGCGGTCAGCGGCCGTTCGCTACGCAAGCGGCGGTCCGAGATGGACCAAGGAATCTGATGATCGTCTGCAACCGCCCCGAACACCGCATCGACGTATGGCGCATAGAGGTCGATCTCCGGCGCCATGACCACGATATCGCGGGGCTCGAGCCCATCGATCTCGTCGAACATGCGCAGCAGATGATCGTGGAGCACCTGGACCTCGCGCATCGGGCCATGACAGACCTGGATCTGCACCGACCGGTCGTCTGGCGCTACTGGCGTTCGGTCCGCCTCCCGCCAGGTCCTTCGATCTTTGAGCTCCAAGATGTCCGACTGAATCAGTGCGAGCAATGACTCCCCTGCTGGCGCGACAAATGCCTCATCATCCGCGGGATCGAGCTCCAGCAGGAGGTCCAGGAACTCCTGCCCGGCGTGGCCCATTGACGCGAGCAAGGGATTGCTGACATCGAGCAAGGCGCTGGTATCGGCCGCCCCGGAACGGTGGGCAAGCCCTTGACGGCGCGCTCGGTGGCGCTCGGAGACCAGGTCGGCCCAATACTCCCGCGACGGGTTGAGCAGGAATAGGTGCACGGCCGTGTGTCCGGAGAGACCCGAGAGCATCTCCAGATAGGCGGGCGCCAGCGCCGTGAGGCCGAACAGAGAGACCCGCTCCGGCAACGGGCGCGTAGGCGCGAGACCAGAGGCGATAGCGTCCCGCAGCCGCGCCAGCATCGTGGCGCGGTGCTCGGCGGCGGTCCCAGTGGCTAGCGATCGCCACAGCACGGCCTGCCAATGGGCCTCTTCGCCCCGCTCCCACGCCAGCAACCAGTCGGGGCGGTAGACCAGGTATTGGTCGAACAGATCCGCGATGCGGGTGCAGAGCTGGAGCCGCTTCAGCTCTCTCGGCTCGTCGCTCAGGTAGCTCGCGAGCTCCGCGAACACGGGCGCTTTTAGGTGTCGAGGCAACTCCGCCATGATGCGCCAGATCATGGGTTCCCGGTCGAAGACACTGTCTCGCGGCAAGCCCGGAAACCAGGCCGACATCACCTCCCAGAAGAAGCTGGCGGGCAAGGGGAACGCCAGGTTGGCCGCAATCCCGTCGCGCTGAGCGGCCTGCTGGGCAATCCATCGGGCCATGCCCTGGTTCTGCACCACCACGGTCTCCGGCGTCAATGGATCCGCGAGCGGGGTCGCCGTTACCTCCGAGAAACGGTCGAACAGGCATTCCAACCGATTGCTGGAGTGGAGCTGAAGCATCTCGTGAGATTCCTGTTTTGCGAACGTCGAACGCCCGGCATGGGCCTCATTCCGTTCCCTCGTGCCCCAACAGCGGAGGAGACCCTCTACACTGCGTGACGACGCCCTCTATTCAACACCGGCACGGGCTCAATACGCGAGTCCGAGGCTCGGTCCGCCAAAGGGGAGGTGGAACGCTTTCGATTCTTTTTGCGCTAAGCTCCTTGCTTAACTAGACTTTCCCCGTATAAGCCGGCGCCCATTGACGCCGAAGGACTATTTTCGCGCCCGCGAGCGAGGGACCCAAACCACCCATGCCGAAGGACGAGTTCGAACTGCTGGAGCGCCGCTGGCGCGAGCGTCCCCTTTTCCTGGAGCGGCGTTCGCGCGGCGCGCCGATGTGGGTGCTGGTCTTGCTCGCGTTGGGGGTTACCCTGCTCCTGGGCATGGCGGCGATCGAGCCGGCCAGCCGGGAGCGCCTGGTCGAGCGCGTCATGAGTATCCCGGGGGAGATGGCCGTCGACGATGCCTCCGATGTTCCTGCCGTGCGCCTCGGCATGCCCATCCCTCGGAATGGACCACGCCATGCCCCAGCCGCCCGTCACCCTGATAAACCCTGACGCCTTGTCGCGCCAGGTACTTTCCAACGCCGGCAGCGCTCCCGCATCGCGCGCGGATGCTGGACGCGAGATTGGGGCGGTCAGGCCGCAGCCCCCCTCGACGCGCTCCGCGATCTCCAGTACAGATGCTCCGGGCAACAGATGACGACTGCCGAGGCCAAGTTTCACGTTGGACAGTTGGTGCACCATCGGCTATTCGATTACCGCGGGGTGATCGTGGATGTGGACGCCGTCTTCCAGGGAGGCGATCTCTGGTACAGACGCGTGGCTCGTTCGAGGCCGCCAAGGGATAAGCCCTGGTACCGGGTGCTGGTGGACGGCGCCGAGCATGAGACCTACGTCGCCGAACGCAACCTGGAGCCTGACCTGTCCCGGGCGCCCGTCCGTCACCCTCTCATCGATGACTACTTCTCGGGGCTCGGCACGGACGGGTACCTTCCCCTTACACGCCGCAACTGAGGGCCGAAGCCGGTCAAGCGAGGATCTGCTCGTAGATTTCCACGTATTTCTGCGCTGGATTCCGCCAGGAATGGTCCGTCGTCATGCCGTTCAGGCGTAGCTGACGGAAGTACTGCGGGTACTCGAACCAGAGACCGATGGCCCGATCCAGCGCGGACTCGAGCCCTTGGGGTGTTGGATCATCGAACAGGTAGCCGTTGCGCTGCTCAAAGGGCTGGTCGCCAAGATTCGCATCGAACACCGTATCGGCCAGACCGCCGACCCGGCGCGCCACCGGCACCACTGCGTACTTCATCGCGATCATCTGGGTCAGACCGCAGGGTTCGTAGAGACTCGGGATCACGATGATGTCTGCGGCGGCGTAGATCTGGTGAGCGAGCCTCTCGTCGTACCCGAGCTCCAGGTGGCAGTCGGGGTTTCCGCGCAGCTCACCCTTGAGGGCCAGGAATCGCGCCGCGATCGCCGGTTCCTGCGCGCTGCCGAGCAGTACCACCTGGCACCCGCGGGATAGTGAGTGGCGAACGGCATGCGCGATCAACTCCACTCCCTTCTGCTGGTCGAGGCGGCTGATCACGGACACCAGAGGTTTGTGCGCCTGTTCGAGCCCGAACCTGTTTCTGAGTTCGGACTTGTTCACCGCCTTCTCGGGCAGGCTGTCCGGCCCGAAATGACGCGCAATGTAGCCGTCGCTTCGGGGATCCCAGGTCGCGCCGTCGATGCCGTTGAGGATGCCGGTCAATTTTTCGCCATGGATGCGCAGCGTCTCCTGCAGCCCCATTCCCTGATCGGTGAACCGGATCTCCCAGGCATAGCGCGGCGAGACGGTCGTGACATGGTTGGCGTAGACGATGCCGCCCTTGAGCAGGTTCGCGGTACGCGGTTTCTCGGGGTCGAGCAAACGGTCCGAAGTCATGACCCGCTGCGGATCGAGCCCGACCTGATGGCAGACGAACTCCCCCGATCGGCCCTGATAACCCAGGTTGTGCAGGGTGAAGCATACCCTCGGATGCGTCATCCCCAGCCCGGCATAGACGTCGTAGAGCAGGACCGGAAGCAATCCGGTGTGCCAGTCGTTGCAATGGATGATATCCGGGTGCCTCCCCGAGCGGTGCATCACCTCGAGGACGGCTCGCGAGAAGAAGGCGAAGCGGTCCGCGTCGTCCGGCTCCCCGTAGATGACACCCCGGCGGAAGAAGCCCTCCGGCGACTGCGGATCGACGAACAGGCACCTGGTGCCTCCGCTCCAGCCGCACTCGACATCGCAGCGAATCCAATCGCCGTAGAAGGGCACCTGTAACCCTTCGTAGACCTTATGCAGATCCGCGATGCTCTCGAAGCGCAGGCAGTCGTACCTGGGTAGAAAGACCTCCAGCTCGTGACCGCGCGCGGCGAGTTCCCGCGCCAGCCCCTGGACGAAATCCCCTAGGCCGCCGGCCTTGGCCGCGGGTGCGCACTCGGCAGCGACGATTGCGATGTACATGAGAGCCTTCCTCGACAACCTGAAATCAAGGGTGGGGCGGTTCCCTCGTCCCATCAGGAGAAATGGGCGAGATCGAGCTCCGGGAACAGGTTGTCCATCCGTTCGAGCACGCCGAGCCGCCGCTCGCACACCTCGCCGGCCCGCAGCGCTTGGGTGAGAAAACGCACACGCGCGAGTTGGTCCCGCAGGCGCGTCCGCGCGTAGTCCGTTCCGCCTCCCCGCCCGAGGTGAAAGGTCCAGTCCGAGCTCTGGGCCAGCAGCAAGGAGCGGGCGGCCTGGCGCAGCACCCGCCCGGCGTGTTCGTCTCCCGTGCGGCCCCAGTGCTGACGCACCAACCCCCGCAGCTCGGCGCCGGCCTGTTGCAGCTGCAGGTAAACCCATCCCGTTTCCGGGCGCAGCCAGGCCTCATTATAGCCCCCCTCTCCCCAGCTCGAGGTCGCGGGCTGCGCTACCGCCGCCGTGCCGTGGAGAGCCAAATATTCTCCCAGCGTTACCGGATCTGGTCCCTCGCCCGCGTCCAGTCTCCGGATCATCGCTTCGAGGAAGGTCGGCCCCTCGAACCACCAGTGCCCGAAGAGTTCCGCATCGAACGCCGCGACCATCACCGGCGGATGCGGGCACCCGGCGAGACTGGCGAGGAAACGGCGGCGCGCCTTCAGGAACCCCCCGGCGTCGCGCTGCGCTTGACGCAGTGCGGCGGCGGGCTCGTACAGCGCCTTGTACTCCGTATTGCCGGTGACGCGGTAATACTTGATTCCGGTCGGCGCCTTCTCCACCCCCGGGGGCAGGAAACCCCGCAGTCCGCTGCCGCCATCCCCCAGACCGAGGTCCCTGTGGTACTCGCGATAGAGCGGGTGTCCGGGGAAACCGCGATCGCGGCTCCAAACCTCGCCAACCGATAGCGGGTCGCGCCCGAAGACCGAAATCCCCTCCGAGGTTACCGGGGCGTAGACGCCCTGCGGCGGGCTCGGACGCGCCTGCTGCAGCCCGTGGGCATCGAGCAGGAACCAGCGGAACCCCGCGCCCTCCACCGCCTGCTCCAGGCCCGGATAGTAACCGCACTCCGGCAGCCAGATGCCGCCGGGCGCATGACCGAATGTGCTTGCGAAATGGTCGGCGGCAACACGCAGTTGGGCGTTTACCGCTGTCGGTACGTCGCGCAGCAGGGGCAGATAGCCGTGGGTCGCGGCCGTCGTCATCAGCTCGACCGTCCCAGCGCGCTCCAGCCCGGACCAGGCGGCGATCAGGTCGCCTCTAAGCTCATCCAGGTAGAAGGCGCGCAACCCGACCAGGCGCCGGTGATAGCAACGGGCCAATGAGCGACGGACGGCGTCGCCTCGCAGACGGTCCGCCTCGCGGACGCAAAGCCTCTCCAGGCGATCGAGATATTCGAGATACCTCAGCTTGAGGAGCGGATCCGTCACCATGGACAACAGGGTTGGTGAGAGCGAGAGGGAGAGCCGGAAGCGCGACCCACGGTTCGCCGCGTCCCGGAGCACGGAGAGTAACGGCAAGTAGCAATCGGTGATGGCCTCGAACAGCCAGTGCTCTTCCAGGAAGTGAGCGTGCTCGGGGTGGCGGACGAAGGGCAGGTGCGCATGGAGCACCAGCGCGAGGTGGCCTCGGGGCCTCACCCCTTGTCGGATCCAGGCGATCGCCGAACGGAGCCGACAAGCGCAATGTCGAGGGATGAGGGGGCATCGAGCGGATGACGCAGGGAGAAGCGCCCGTCCTTCCCGGCCCGGACCTCCAGGCCGAAGATCTTGATCAGGCTACCGGGTGCCGCGATCCCCCACACGAGAAGCTCTGCTTGCAGGTTCAGCCCCGAGGGAAGGGCGGCCGGCGCAGAGAATTCTCGGCTGGAGACGGCCCCTCGCGGGTCATAGAAGGTCATGGCCGACGGCCAGCCGTCCGGTTGCATCCCCCGGCCGGAGGGCAGGAGCGGGGGCGCCAGGGTTGCCCAGTCCCCCGCGGCGGCGGCCCCGATGGGCGGAGCGGCTTGCCGCAGGCTCAGGGGTGGGGTGTCATCTCGTCGTGAGGAGAGCCCTGTCTTGTCGCGCTCTGGGTCGATGCCGGGCGGTTCGACGGGAAAGCTCCGCGGCGCGGGATCGAGGAAAGCCCGAGGCAGTGGAAACACGGGATGCAATGGCACGCCGACCGCCGCGAGCGCCGGCTCGACCACGGTCCCGCCCCCCTCAGAGGCAGGTGCCCGTTGGTCGCCAACATCCTCCAGGCGGGCGATGCCGTGCCGGTCGGGCTCTGTCGATACCCGCACGCCGTGCCCTTCGGCGGCCCCGCTTTCAGTGGCGGGAGACGGCGGGCGCACTTGGTCCGAGCGTGCCAAGAGCAGCCAGCCCCCATCGGCGGATGCGAGGCCGAGCTCTGCCTGGAAGGAGTCGCTCCCGCCTTCGATACCGAAAACCACCTCGCCCTGCACGCCCGATGCGCTGGCCTTGCGTCTGATCCTGGCCTCTTCCCGGGCCCTGTCGTCGGTGGTAAGCCGAAGCAGGCGCAGGCAAATCTCGACATCACCGCCGTCGATTGGAAAGGCGCCCCGCCCCCTTGCCAGCTCGTCTGGTGCAATTTGCCATTGCGCCTGCAGGTGATGGGGATCGACCTCGTACAACATCAGCGCGGTACGCTCAAGCACGAACGGAAAGGTCCGTGCGATCTCCTCGGCGACTGCCCTGAGCTCCTCGGCTTCCGATCCGGGGGCGTCCAAACTCCTAGCGCCGGAGGCTTCTTCCGTTCGTGACGCGGATCCCGCCGGCAGACCTTTCTGGGTTGAATCGGTTCTTGTTGTCAAATCGACGCTCACTGTCCGCGACCGCATCTGGGGCGGCCGGTCAAGGCCCTGGAGGCTGGTCGCCGGCACGAGGTTCCACGGGGCGTCTGGTCGTGCCGAGCTCTTGCTCCGCCGCATCGAGCTCGCGTTGTGCTGAAACGGCACGCTCGTAGAGCCGGGGAATCCACTCATCGCCCCAGAACAGGAAGCAGCTGGTTTCTGCCTCCAGGATCAGATTACGGGCATGCGCCAGCGCCTCTCCGGCCGTCCTGTTGAGCCTCAGCTCCCGGCGCCGCAGATCCCAATAGCGCCGGCTCAGGTCGCGGACGACACCGACGGCCTTGCGCTGGCTCTCCGACCCCGCCCATTGACTGAGATCCTCACCCGAGGTGGTGCCCACGTTCCAAGCGCCCGTTTGTACCTGGGCACGTGCCGTGGGCACATGCGCCCGCAGATAGCGCGAAAGGGCGGTCGGGATCACGCGGCTCTCTCCCGCTCGTACCTGCCGCATGTAAGGGGCGAAGAAGTGACCGAAGAAGCCCGACTCCTCGTGGGTCTGGCGGAACCAGCCGCCGTTCTCGCCATCCGACCAGGTCGTCACCAGGCGCGGGTCCTCCGGGCGCGGCGACTTGGCGGTATGGTCCTGGCATTCTGAGGCGAGCCAGACCGGATCAAGGCCGCTCTCCTGGCCGTTGGAGATCGAGCGGTCCCGCGGAACGACCGTGATGCACACTCCCTCATGGCTGGCGAGGTAGGGACGATAGATGTCACTCAGGCCGTCCTCCGGGCGCACGTGTCTCCCGTCGACGACCACGTACTCGTAGCCTGCCTCCACCAGATGGGGGATCATCTCCATGGTGAAGGCCATCTCCGGGGGCCAGAAGCCGCGCGGGGCGCGACCGAAGGCCTGCTCGATCACGGCGCGCCCGCGATTGAGCTGCTCCCGCCAGTCCGCCTTCGGTATCAGGGGGAATATGGGGTGGTAGAAGCCCATGCCGATGAGCTCCACATTCGCCGCTTCCCGGTAATGCGCGAGCATCTGCGGGATATCCAGGATGTGCCGGTAGGCATCGACGATCACGGGATCCAACATCTGCTCGAGCAGGGTACCCGAGAACCCCACGTGCAGATGGGCGACATCCTGATAGGCCAGCGCGTAACGGACGGCCCGCTCGTAGCATCGAATGACCTGCTCCGCTTCCCAGGGGTTGGTGTCGATCAGCAGTTTCAGGTTGCCGGGGGGCTGATGCATATGCAGCCCCAGGGCGTGGTATAGGTTGGTTGCGCCCGGCAGGCCGTTTTTCGACATCAGCGCCGTTCCAGCACCACCAGGCTGCGCGCCTCTGCACGATAGCTGCAGCCGTCGACGATGGTCTGCTCTTGGGGCGGGAAAACGTCTTCCGGGCTCGGCCTGGCCGTATCGACGGCCAGATGCCAGGATCTGTCGGTACATTCAGACAGCGCAAAGATTTGGGAATCATCACTCATGTTGAATATGACGTGGAGATCCTCCTCCCCCTGCTCCGCCGCGGCCAGGGTGAAGGCCAGCGTACGGCAACGCGGATCGTCCCAACCCGGCTCATCGATCTTCAAGCCGTGCCACACGATGTCCGCGCGCCCCTTCCCGTTCTTGGGTAGACCCGTCAGGAAACGTCTTCGTTGCAGACTGGGATGGCGCTTGCGCAGATCGATCATTTCGGCGACGAAACGCAGCATGTCGGCGTTTTCCGCCGTCAGATGCCAGTCGAACCAGCCGGTCGGGTTGTTCTGACACCAGGTGTTGTTATTCCCTCCCTGGCTGCGCAACACCTCGTCTCCCGCCAACAGCATGGGTACGCCCTGGCTTAGGAACAGCAATCCCAGGAAGTTCTTGGCCTGACACCGGCGCAGGGCGAGGATGTCCGCATCCTTGGTCGCGCCCTCGACACCGCCGTTCCAACTCAGGTTGTGGCTGCAGCCGTCGCGGTTTCCCTCCCCGTTGGCCTCGTTGTGCTTCTGCTCGTAGCTCACCAGATCCCATAGCGTGAAGCCGTCGTGACAGGTCACGAAGTTCACGCTGTTGATCGGGAGGCGGAGGTTCGCCTGATAGAGATCGCTGCTGCCGGAGACGCGGCTCGCCACCTCACCCACGATGCCGGGATCGCCGCGCACGAAACGGCGGATGCTGTCGCGGTAGCGCCCGTTCCATTCCATCCAGCGGTATCCGGGGAAGGTCCCCACCTGATACAGACCGGCCGCGTCCCATGCCTCGGCGATGATCTCGCTCTGGGCAAGCACATCCGAGAGCTCGATTCCCCACAACAGCGGCGGGTTGTGCATCGGCTGGCCGTTCTCGTCTCGCGCGAGGGCGCTTGCAAGATCGAAGCGGAAGCCGTCTACGTGCATCTCCCGCACCCAGTACTCCAGGCACTCCAGGATAAACCTTGCGACGAACGGGTGATTGGCGTTGACGGTGTTGCCGCACCCCGTGAAGTCGAGATAAATGCCCTTGTCTAGATGATCGAGCAGGTAGAAGGTTTCGTTCCCAAACCCCTTGAGATTGAGGACGGGGCCGCCCGCCGCTCCTTCCGCCGTATGGTTGAACACGACGTCCAGGATGACGCCGATGCCAGCCCGATGCAGGGCCTTGACCATGTCCCGGAACTCGGTGCGGTGGTTCCCTTCTCGCGGCGCCACGCAATAGCCGGGATGAGGGGAAAAGAAGCTGTGGGTGCTGTAGCCCCAGAAGTTGACTAGACCGAGGTCCCAGACCTGCTCCGGCACATCCTGCTCGTCGAAGGCCATGACCGGCATCAGCTCCACGTGCGTGATACCGAGCGCTTGCAGGTAGGGGATCTTCTCGACCAGTCCCGCGAAGGTGCCTGGGAAGCGCACTCCCGAGGAGTCATGCCGGGTGAAGCCGCCCACGTGCAGCTCGTAGATGATCATCTCCTCTGGCGGGACATGCAGAGGGGTGTCGCCTTCCCAGTCGTAATCGTCGGCGAGCACTACCGCACGTGGCGAGTCGTGGGGTCGGATCCCCTCCCGCTGCCGCTCCCACCGAGCCCAATGACAGGTGTTTGCGGCGCGTGCCCAGGGATCGACCAGCTCGATGCGCTGATCGAAGCGCCAGCCGTTTTCCTTGGGCTCGTATGGACCCTCCATGCGCCATGTGTAGTGTGTCCCCGGCGGCAAATCCACCACCAGGACATGCCAGGAGAAGAAGGTATGGTTGAGATCGGGTTCCAGACGGATGACCTGGAACGGCTCCGGGCTTTCGGCATGCTCGTACAGCAGGAGCTCGGCACCCGATGCGTGGCGACTGTACACCGAGAAATTGACGCCCTCGTCCTCGACCGTCGCTCCTGAGGGGTGGCGGCGGCCGGGACGGATCGCATAGGGTCCGGGAATGCGGTTCATGTCGGGCTATCGGCCTTCATCAGGGGCATCCAAGGGTCCCCGGGATCCGCACTCGGGCCGGACGCGAAACGTACGGGGACGGAATCGGCCCGCCCGACTTTCTAGCCCGTGAACCTGCCTTCGCGCAGGATCTGGGCCTCCATGATCTCCAACTCCCGGGCGCCGGAAATGACGATCTCCGGATCCGGAACGAAGTTCAGGTCGCGATCCAGGCGCTCGTAGGGAACCGCGTTCAAAATCACCTTGATCGCGTTGAGGCGTGCCCGGTACTTGTTATTGGAGCGGATCACGGTCCAGGGGGCATGGGACGTGTGCGTGCGCTTGAGCATCTCGTACTTCTGGCGCGTGAATTCATCCCACCGATCTTGGGCCTGCACGTCGATTTCGGAAAGCTTCCACTGGCGCAGCGGGTCGGTCTTGCGGCGCTCGAATCGGCGTGCCTGCTCATCCTTTGTGACGCTGAAGTAGAGTTTCACGAGGACGGTGCCCTGGCGCACGAGGTCCTTCTCGAAGCCGACGACGCCGTACATGAAATTTTTGTATTCCTCGTCGGTGCAAAAGCCGAAGATCGGCTCCACGATGGCGCGGTTGTACCAGCTGCGGTCGAATAGGACCATTTCGCCGCCGGTAGGAAACTGTTGTACGTACTTCTGGAAGAACCACTGGGTGCGCTGCTGCTCGGTAGGCTTGCCGAGTGCTACGACCTGGTAGTGCTTCTCGTTCATGTATCGGGTGACCCGGCGGATGGTGCCGCCCTTGCCTGCCGCATCCCGTCCCTCGAACAGAATGATCATGCGGGTCTGGGTCTCTTCCAGATACTTCTGTAGTCGGATCAACTCGGCCTGAAAGGGCTTCAGGCTTTTCTCCTGCCGTCGTCGCACCACGGCCTTGCGATTCTCGGTCTTGAACCTCGCCAATTCATGGCGCAGTTCCGCGCGCTCGGCGAGCAAGTCCGAGACCGAGGCATGTTCTTCAACGACGTCCGTCGTTGTAGGTTTCGTTGTCTGATTCGCCATGTTCCCCCCCAAGCACCAATTGTCCGGCTAAGCTGAGCTATGTTACCACGCCGTGTCATTCGCTTAGACGACTTGTCTTACACGTCGTCGAGGAACGCAAACGCCGTAATCACGAGGTTCCGGAAAGCGCTGCCACCAGGCAGTCTCCGACTACCCCACGGGAGTCGAGAACCAGGTCCCGGGCCAAGGCCGCGTGGGCGATGCGGATGACCAGGTCAGGCGGCGGCAGCGCGCCTGCTCCACGTTCCGGCCATTCCACCAGCAGCACGCTGCTCGCCTCGAGCAGATCCCGCATTCCCAGATACTCGAGCTCTTCCGGGTCGCCGAGCCGGTATAGATCCAAGTGGTAGAGCCGCATGTCGGCGATGTCGTAGGGCTCGATCAGGGTATAGGTCGGGCTTCTGACCGAGCCAGTGTGCCCCAGGCCGCGCAGAATGCCCCGCACCAGGGTCGTCTTGCCCGTGCCGAGATCGCCCTCGAGATAAATCACGCAAGGCGCCGTGAGGACGCCCGCCAGACGACGTCCGAACGCGTCCTGGGCCTCTTCCCCGACGAGGTGGAGCCGCACCTGGGTCATTGCACGTTAGCCAGGGTCGGCCGGATCTGATCGATGAGATCCCCGGCCAGCATGCCCCTTTCGCCGCGGACCGCCGCTGCGTCACCGGCCGCGGCGTGCAGACAGACCCCGGCGCCGGCGGCGTCTTCCGGGTCCAGACCTTGGGCCAAGAATGCGGCGATGATACCGGTCAGGACGTCTCCCGTGCCGCCGGACGCCATGCCGGGGTTGCCCCCGTCGCATACTCCGGGTGGCCGGTGTGAGGGGCCGTGAATCAAGGTACCTGCACCCTTGAGGACAGCCACGCAACCGAAGCGCTCCTGTAGCCGGCGGACGCTCGCGAACCTGTCGGCCTGCACATCCTCGGTCTTGCACCGAAGCAACCTCGCCGCCTCCGCCGGATGGGGCGTCAGCGTCCAGTGCTCGCGTTGACAGGGTGCGGCGGCCAGCAGATTGAGACCGTCGGCGTCGACCACCATGGGCAATCCCGCCTCCAGAATTTCCTGGAACAAGGCCTTGCCCCACGCGTCCTGTCCCAGCCCAGGCCCCACCGCGACGACGGTCGCCCGAGCAAGCAAGGGATCCAGCTCGCGCGGGCCGGCGACGCCCGTGCACATGAGCTCCGGACGTGTGAGGTTGAGAAAGGGCGCGTGCCCCGGGTGGGTGGCGACGGTGACCAAACCCGCGCCACCGCGCAGCGCCCCTTCCCCTGTCATGCGCGCTGCGCCCGCGAGACCGGGCGCGCCGCCGACCACCAGGACGTGCCCGAAGTCCCCCTTGTGGGCGGTCCGCCGCCGAGACCGGAGGACGCGGCTCTCTCGTTCCCAGTCGAGCCGGCGGGCCGATAGGATCTGGCCGGAATAGACCATTGCCGGGACTTGCAGGGCGTCGAAATGCACCTCGCCGCAACAGTCCGGACCCTCGCCGGTGAACATCCCCTGCTTGAGTCCGATGAAGCTGACGGTGACATCGGCATGCACCGCGGCGCCGAGAACGCGGCCCGTGTCCGCCTGCAGACCGGACGGGATGTCCACCGACAATACCGGGGCCGAATGGGTGTTGATCGTTCCGATGGCCCGCGCCCACTCACCGCCAACCTCTCGTTCCAGGCCAGTTCCGAGCAAGGCATCCACGATCACGCCGGAGTGCGGCGGAAGTTCCCGGTAGGTTTCCACGGCGCCACCTGCCGCGCGATAGGCCTCGGCCTTGGCCAGAGCATCGCCGCGGAGACGCGCCGGTTCACCGAGCTGCAACACTCGAGTGGAAAGCCCCTCTTGCAGCGCCAGACGGGCAATCACATAGCCGTCGCCGCCATTGTTGCCGACCCCGCATAGGACGGTCAGGCCATCGGTCTCGGGCCAGCGTTCCCGCAGTACCCGATAGGCCGCGAGCCCCGCCCTTTCCATCAACTCCGCTGCCCTGATGCCGTGATCCTCGATGGCGCAACGGTCGAGCTCGCGCACCTGCTCGGCGCGATACAGGGCGTGGGGGAGACGGTCTGTGTGGGGCATCAAACGGGCCAAACGGCACCTCCGCTCGAACGGCATGTCCAAGTTGGGCGTAAATGCCAAGGTCGGTTAAGGTTAGGATGCGGCGATCTGCTGGAGACGTCGAGCCCCTCGGGCGGCGCATCGCTTCACATCGCAAAGCATACCAGCGTCCGGCAGGAACGAGGCACTTCGACTCCGCCATGGTTCGCGCTTCTTCCTTTACTCATCCGTCCGGTGTCCACCCGGCGCTCCTGGCGGAGCACATCAAGCGTTGGGGTCGCGAGCTAGGTTTCCAGCAGGTAGGAATCGCCGACACGGATTTGACCGCCGACGAGCAACGCCTCGATGACTGGCTGGCGCGCGGGCGACACGGAGAAATGGGTTACATGGTCCATCATGGGACAAAGCGCAGCCGCCCCGCCGAGCTGGTCCCCGGCACGCGCAGCGTGATCTCGGTGCGGCTGGACTATCTGCCCCACCCCCACGAGCGTTTCCAGGCCGTTCTGCAAGACCCCGGCGCGGCCTTCGTCTCGCGTTATACACTCGGGCGCGACTATCACAAGCTGCTGAGACGCCGGCTCAAACGGCTCGCCGAGCGCATCCGGCAGGCGGTCGGTGAATTCGGGTACCGGGTGTTCGTCGATTCCGCCCCGGTGCTGGAGAAGCCCTTGGCGCAGAAGGCGGGGCTCGGCTGGATCGGCAAGCACACGAACCTGATCAACGCGCGAGCGGGATCCTGGTTCTTCCTCGGCGAGATCTACACCGACGTCGCCTTACCGTCCGACGCCCCGGCCGTTGACCATTGCGGACGATGCCGTGCCTGCATGGATGCCTGTCCCACTGGGGCCATCGTCGCCCCCTATGAGCTTGATGCCCGCCTGTGCATCTCCTACCTAACCATTGAGCTGAAGGGGTCGATCCCGGAACCCCTGCGTCCCCGGATCGGCAACCGGATCTACGGCTGCGACGACTGCCAGCTCGTTTGCCCTTGGAACCGCTTCGCCCAAATGAGCGCGGAGCCCGATTTCTTGCCGAGGGAGGGACTTGATGCTGCAGCCCTGACCTCCCTCTTCGCCTGGGACGAGCACGAGTTTCTAAAGCGCGCCGAAGGGTCGGCCATCCGGCGCATCGGTCACGCCCGTTGGCTGCGCAACCTGGCCGTTGGCCTGGGCAATGCCCCGCCCTCGCCTGCCGCACGGCAAGCGCTTCTGGGCCGTGCGGACCACCCGAGCGAGCTGGTTCGGGAGCACGTGGGCTGGGCGCTCGCCCGTCAATCGAGCGGAGCCAATGAGGACCTAATCATCGACGCGGGGAGAGGGTTGAGGGGAGCTCCGGGAAAGGAACGAGATTTATCTAATTTAAAAAGCTAGTTACGAATTTTTCTTCAACTCTATTATGAGATCACGCGGCAGCGTTGATTGGTTTGATCTTGTGCCCGAATCGCACATCGACTGGCGATCAGAAGCCCGATTCACACCCGCAACAGGTGCTCGCGGTAGTGACTGAGCTCCGCGATGGACTCCTTGATATCCTCCAGTGCCCGGTGCTCCGATTTCTTGCGAAAAGACTCGGCGACATCCGGAGCCCAGCGCTGGGCCAGGATCTTGAGGCTGCTGACGTCAAGGTTGCGGTAGTGAAAAAAGGCCTCGAGACGGGGCATGGTCCCCGCGAGAAAACGCCGGTCCTGACAAACGCTGTTGCCGCACAGGGGCGACTTTCCGGCACCCAGGTGTCGCTCGAGAAATGCAAGCGTCTCCCTCTCGGCGCGCCCCTCGTCGTAATCGCTGGACCGCACCCGCTCGAGCAGGCCGGACCGCCCGTGGTGGGTCCGATTCCAGTCGTCCATGGCGGCCAATGTCCTCTCAGGCTGCGCGATTGCGATCACCGGCCCCTCCGCGACCACGTTCAGGTCACTATCCGTGATCAGGGTTGCGATCTCGATGATCCTGTCCCTGGACGGGTCGAGACCGGTCATTTCCAGGTCGAGCCAAACGAGGTTGTGGTCGTCTCTCGGCATCGGGTCGTTTCCGGCGTCCATGGAATTATCCCAGTGTACCCCGATTTATCTCCATGAAGGCATGGAATGACCTGTGCTTTCGGCACGCATTTTCCCTAGAATTCCCCGACACCCCGGAGCATCGAGCATGAGTAAGTACACTTTCCTCCCTGGCTTGGCGTTGATCTTTGCCCTGCCGGCAGCCGCAGCCCCCTCGGACAACGGCCAGGCACTCTATGATCAGCACTGTGTCAGCTGCCACGGCCCCGAGATCTACACCCGCGACGATCGCAAGGTCACCTCACTGCAGGGGCTGGAGCGGCAAGTCCAGCGCTGCGAGTTGGCGCTCGGCCTCAAGTGGTTCGACGAGGAAATCTCGGATGTAACCAAGCTGCTCAACGAGCGTTTCTACCGCTTCGAACCCTGAGCATGCGGAGCCGGCGGCTTTCCGAGCGCCAGATCCAGCGCATCCAAACCATTCAAGATCGCCGCCGTCAGCGCCTCGAGGACCGCACCCAAAACGTCCTGTTGGACCTCGACGCCCAACCGCCCCAGGAGGGGACGGTGGTTGTACGGCACGGCGCCAATCTCGCGGTGGAAGACGCCGGGGGGCGCGTCTGGCATTGCCTGTCCCGCCAGAACATTGGCCACCCCGTCTGCGGAGATCGCGTGGTGTGGCAGGTCAGCGGGCAGCATCAAGGGGTCGTGACCGCCATCCTACCCCGGCAATCGGTACTTTCGCGACCGGACTACAGCGGGCGGAACAAGCCGCTTGCCGCCAACCTCACCCAGATGGCAATCGTGGTGGCGCCGCAGCCCGAGCCCAGCGAGTACCTGGTCGATCAGTACCTGGTGGCAGCCGAGTTGATGGGAGTTGCGGCCGCGATCGTCTGCAACAAGGTGGATCTGCTTGGAGACCAGGAACGGCGGCTACTCGAGCTGCGCCTGGCCCGCTACCGAACCATCGGTTACCCGGTCATCCCCATGAGCCTGCGGGATAAGGAGAAGCTGGTGCACCTTCGTGATCTGCTGGAGGGGCAGACGAGCATCCTGGTTGGGCAGTCCGGCGTCGGCAAGTCATCCCTGGTCAAGGTCCTGCTGCCAGACCAGGAAGTGCAGATCGGGCGCCTGTCCGAGGCGACGGGACTCGGCCGCCATACGACCTCCGCGGCGACCTGCTACCGCCTGCACTGCGGCGGGCAACTGATCGATTCCCCCGGGGTACGCAGCTTCCGGCTGGCCGCAATCGGCTTTGACGAGCTAGAGAAGGGCTTCCGCGAGCTCGCGCCCTTTGTCGGCCAATGCCGTTTCGCCGACTGCCGCCATGACCAGGAGCCCGGCTGCGCCGTGAAGCAGGCGGCGGAGAACGGGCTGATCCAGATCGAGCGGCTCGTCAATTTCCGTCATCTGGCGGCGTCGATCGAGCGCACGTCAGGCCAATGAAAACTGCCGAACACGTGAGGAGCGAGCATGAACTACTGGCTGATGAAGTCCGAACCAGATGTGTTCGGTATCGACCACCTGGCCGCGCGGCCCAGACAGACCGAACCCTGGGACGGCGTGCGCAACTACCAAGCCCGAAACATGCTGCGCGATCAGATGCAAGTGGGCGACATGGTCTTTTTTTATCACTCCAACTGCGCCGAGCCGGGCATCGTCGGCATTATGGAGGTAACGCGAGCGGGCTATCCGGACCACACGGCTATCGATCCCGAGGAGAAATACTACGATCCGAAGAGCGACCCCGAAAATCCGCGCTGGTACATGGTGGACGTCCGATACGTTCGACACCTGAGGCGCAACGTCCCGCTGGCGGAGCTCAAGCAGCATGCGGACGGTCCGCTCCGAAATATGCCCCTGGTACGCAAGGGCAATCGGCTCTCGATCATGCCGGTCGCGCCAGAGCAGTGGGAATTCATCCTGTCGCTGGAGTGAATCGCTCAGGCGTCAGCGAACGCGGCGTCTCCGCCATCATTGCCCCGCAAGGCGTCCGCTCTGCCTCGACGCGATTCCCCCCAGTGCCGTCCCGCTCGCCGGGTGAAACGGATCGGTCTCCACTCCCGCGAACGGCCATCGCGACCGGGATCGTCAGTGACCATCCTTCGCCGAGCATTCAGCGCTTCCCGCGCCACATGGATGCAACGCCATTTTCAAACGCGTAGGCGATTGAGCGTCTATTTAGAGCAGTCGCACCGGTTGTTCCCGCTGCAGTCCCAGGGATTGGGAGCCGAGCCGCAGACCCTGCTCGGCGAAGGCGTCGAGATCACCCCAGCGATCATCCCTGTCCACGACTTCAGACATCGCCTCGTTGACCACACGCAGCTGATACCTGCCCGCCGCAGCTCCGGCGCCCGCGGTTGGTTCAACGCAGACGTAGAGGCTCGGTTCCTGCCGCCCCATCGGCACGAAAGCCATGATGAAGCGGAACTCGCGCTGGTCGCCACTGGAGATCTCCTCCAGCAGGGTGACAGAGTAATCGCCAACCTGATAACGACGCTTCGGTATCGCGGTTCTGATGCTTGGCTTGTCTTGCATGACACTCTCCGTGACTCAGTTTCCTCCGTACTTGGTGCCGCCTCGGCGGATCGGAAGGGGAAAGGCCACACGCGGCCACTGTTCGTCCCGCGTCCGTGGAAGGCTTCCTGTACCGCCGGAGCAAGCTTCGGAGAGCGAAAAGGAAGATCGGTGAGCCGATGCGCTCCGGTGGAGGCAACGCGGCAGATAGCGCGACTCAAGTTGCGGCCACCGATGTTGGTGTGCTGATTGCCGGTGATAAGATGCATCGCCGTCAGGTTCAGCGGCCGAACCCGCCGACAGGGGGTGGCCAGCCTCATTCGCCAGCGGATGCGATGATCGCGATGCGCTGCCTGACGTCCGCGTTGTCGCTCAGGAAGATCACCATGACCCCTACCGCGCGCAGGCGCTGGTAGAGCAGGACCAACAGCGCCATGCCTGAATCGAACACGCACTCAACGCGGGTCAAGTCGACGATACAGGCCTTCAGGTTCGGTGGCACGCACCTGAAGGCATTGCACACCTCTAGCCAGACGGTCACATCCAGGTTGCCCTCGAACGAGATCTCCAACCGTCGCTCGTCTGGGGTGAACGAAATGCTTACGGACATGCTGACGCCTCGCTACTCACTGGCCATCCTATGGTCGGGAGCCCGGCGGCGCGCCACGGCTACCGCGCGCAGACATCACCGTTCCTCCGACAATGCCAGGCTACGGGTTGTCGGGTCGTCAGGTGAATCGGCAGAGCGCCTGGAAACGCGTAGGCAATCTCCTAGATTTGTACCCCTGGCGAGTCGAGGTTCGACCAAGTGCCATGGTCCGCTCTGTTGCTTCCGTGCGTGCAGACGAGCTTCGGCAACACCCGCGCCACGACGCATCTTGCTTTCCTGGCGACGGGTCGGCCGCTCGGGACTGCCACCACCGGAAAATCCGCGCCGCGGTTGGACTATGATGATGTCGTCCCATCGTGACGGGGTCTCCCCGCTCAGCGGAACCGGAAAGCGAAGGTGTCAGGTCATTGGAGTGAACGACATGCGCAAACCACTTCTCGCCATTATTCTCGTCCTTTCGGCGCTCGCCTCAGCCGCGGCCACCGCCGACTCCATTCTGGCCTCCGTGCAAAAGAAGGGCTTCCTCCATTGCGGGGTCAACACCGGTCTCCCGGGCTTCTCCCACGCGGATGAAAAAGGCAATTGGACCGGCCTCGACGTCGACCTGTGCCGGGCGGTCGCCGCCGCCGTGCTGGGGGATGCGGGCAAGGTAAAATTCACACCCCTCACCGCCAAAGAGCGTCTGACGGCGGTCCAATCCGGCGAAGTCGACCTGCTGTCGCGGAACACGACCTGGACTCTGACCCGCGATACCTCCCTCGGCCTCAACTTCGCCGGCGTGAACTACTACGACGGCCAGGGCTTCCTGGTCTCCAGGGGACTCGGCGTCAAGAGCGCGAAGGAACTCGACGGCGCCGCGGTGTGCATACTGGCGGGCACCACCACCGAGCTCAATCTGGCGGATTACTTCCGTACCCACGGGATGGCGTACCAGCCCGTGGTGTTCGACACCGGCGACCAGACGGTCAAGGGCTTCGAGGCGGGTCGGTGCGACGTCCTGACCAGCGACCAGTCCCAGCTCTATGGACTGCGCGTCAAGCTCGCGAAGCCGGAAGACGCCGTGGTGCTGCCGGACGTGATCTCGAAGGAACCGCTCGGACCAGTCGTGCGGCAGGGCGACGACGCCTGGTTCAACATCGTCCGCTGGACGCTGTTTGCCATGATCAACGCCGAGGAACTCGGCGTGACCTCCGCGAACGTCGAGGAGATGAAGTCCAGCTCCAATCCGGAGATCAGGCGTCTGCTCGGGCTGGAGGGCAGCCCCGGCAAGGGTCTCGGTCTGTCGGAGGACTGGGCCTACCAATCGTCCGGCAAGTGGGCAACTATGGCGAGTCCTTCGAGCGTAACGTCGGCGGGGGCTCGCCGCTCAAGATCGAGCGGGGGCTGAATGCCCTGTGGAGAGACGGCGGGCTTCAGTACGCCCCGCCCATTCGCTGAGCCCGGCCCGCGATCGGCGTGAACCGGCAAAACCGGGTGAGAACCGACGGCCAGGGTCGCTCGGCTTGGAACCAGCCCGCAGGCTGCGCGCGCTGGTCTTCCAGGCGTTGTTTCTCGGCGCGGTGCTCGCCTTTCTCGGCTTCATCCTGCACAACACGCTGAGCAATCTCGAGAGCCGGGGCATCAGCACCGGCTTCGCCTTCCTCTCCAACGAGGCAGGTTTCGGCATCATCCAGACCCTGGTCGATTACTCCGAGACCTCGAGCTTCGGCCGCACCTTTCTGGTCGGGCTGCTCAACACGCTGCTCGTATCCGCACTGGGCATCGTTCTCGCAACCGTCATCGGATTCCTTATCGGCGTGGCCCGCCTGTCCGGAAATTGGCTGATCTCGCGCCTGGCCGCCGCCTATATCGAGATCTTCCGCAATATTCCCCTGCTCCTGCAGATCTTCTTCTGGTATTTCGCCGTGCTCCGCGCCCTGCCCCACCCACGGGACAGCCTCGCCGTCGGCGAAGGCCTGTTCCTTAACCTGCGCGGGCTCTATCTTCCCCGGCCCATCTTCGAGCCGGGGTTCGCGTTGGTCGTCGCGGCAGTCGGGCTTGCGCTGCTGTCTTCGTTCATGCTGGCTCGCTGGGCGCGCCGGCGCCAGGGGCTGACCGGTCGGGAGTTTCCGGTGCTGGCACCTTGCCTGTTGCTCGTCCTGGTCCTGCCGACCGCCGCCTTTTGGCTCGCCGGCTCACCCGCTCGCCTGGGAGCTGCCCGGTCCTCCGTGGCTTCAACTTCCGCGGCGGCATCGCCGTCATCCCGGAACTCACCGCCCTGCTGCTGGCCCTCTCGATCTACACCGCCGCCTTCATCGCGGAGATCGTGCGCGCTGGCATTCTGGCGGTTCCAAGGGTCAGACCGAAGCCGCCGCCGCCCTCGGTCTGCGCCGAGGCAAGATCCTGCGCCTCGTCGTCATCCCTCAGGCGCTGCGGGTGATCATCCCACCGCTGACCAGCCAGTATCTGAATCTGCTTAAGAACTCCTCCCTCGCCACCGCAATCGGCTATCCGGATCTCGTCAACGTCTTCGCCGGCACGACGCTCAACCAGACTGGCCAGGCGGTGGAGGTCATCGCCATGACCATGGCCGTCTACCTGACCGTAAGCCTGGCTATTTCGCTACTCATGAACTGGTACAACGCCCGTATCGCCCTGGTGGAGCGCTGATGGGAAAACCCTCCGGACCGGTCCGTCACGAGCGCCCGCGGCCAGGGCGACAGTCGGCGCCCTCGGCTGGCTGCGGAGAAACCTCTTCTCCTCACCCTTCAATACGGTCCTCACCCTGCTCGCGCTCTGGCTGCTGTGGCTGAGTGTCCCGCCGTTCGTGCAATGGGCCTTCCTCGACGCCGACTGGGTCGGGGCCAGCCGCGACGACTGCGCGGGCGGGGGCGCGTGCTGGGTGTTCGTCACGACCCGACTCAACCAGTTCATGTACGGCTTCTATCCCGCGGATCAGCAGTGGCGGGTTGACGTCGGACTTCTGCTCCTCGCGGTGCTCATGCTCCCGCTCTTCTTCAAAGGCTTCGGTCGCAAGGGCGTCCTGGGGCTCGGCCTCGTCTTCGGCTACCCGGTGGCGGCTTACGTGCTTTTCCATGGCGGCGTCTTGGGGCTGCCCGAGGTCGAAACCCATCGCTGGGGCGGGCTCATGCTCACCCTGGTGCTGGCAGTCGTCGGGATGGTGTTGTCCCTTCCGTTCGGCATCTTGCTGGCCCTCGGCAGACGATCGCGAATGCCCGTGATCCGCGCTGCATGCGTTGCCTACATCGAGCTGTGGCGAGGGGTTCCTCTGATCACCGTGCTGTTCATGGCCTCGGTTATGCTGCCCTTTTTCTTCCCGAGGGGATCACGCTGGACAAGCTTCTGCGAGCCATGATCGGCATCGTCCTGTTCCAATCCGCCTACATGGCCGAGGTCGTGCGCGGCGGTCTGCAGGCAATGCCCAAGGGCCAGTATGAGGCCGCCGAGGCGCTCGGCCTCGGCTATTGGAAAGGCATGGCGCTGATCATTCTCCCCCAGGTGCTGAGGCTCGTGATCCCGGGCATCGTCAACACCTTCATCGCGCTGTTCAAGGACACGACCCTGGTGCTCATTATCGGGCTGTTTGACCTGCTGGGGATCGTCCAGCAGGCCTTTGCCGACCCCAACTGGCTTGGCTATTCGGTCGAGGGTTACCTATTCGCCGGGTTCGTGTTCTGGGCCTTCTGTTTCGCCATGTCCCGTTACAGCCAGGCCCTGGAGCGGGAGTTGCATCGGGGCCATCAGGCATGACGCCCCAGGCCGAGCAATCACAAAGCTGCCGTCACGGAAGCCGCGCGCGCAATGCCCGCAAGGTGCACACCGCCAGGGTCAGGATCGTGAGCGGAATGACGAACGCGACCATGACGAAAGCGAGATCCTCGCTCCCGGCATGTTCGGTGGCGTCCATTACCAGGTAGCCGACGTAAGCCAGGTAGTAGAAGACGAACAGCCCTCCCTCCCAGCGGTCGATCCGGTAACCCGTGAAAAAGATCGGCAGGCAGGCGACGGCCACAGCGATCATGATGGGCATGTCCAGCGACAAGGCAGCGGTGGAAACCGGCACGCCCTCCGGGGCCACCACGCTGGCCAAGCCCAAGACGCCGAGGATGTTGAACAGGTTGCTGCCAACGACGTTTCCAACCGCGAGATCGCGCTGGCCGCGGCGCACGGCGAGCAAAGAGGTGATTAATTCCGGCAGGGAGGTTCCAATCGCGACCACGGTCAATCCGACGACCAGCTCCTGCACACCGAGGAGCCTAGCGATTCCAACCGCGCCGTCCACGAGCCAACGCGCTCCGAGCCACAAGAGACCCAGCCCGGCCGCGATCAAGACAAGCTGAATAGCCAATTGCCGCGCGCTCTCACCAACCCCGGACCCAGCAGCCTGAGACGGCTCATTGGCAGCGGCCTCCGCACGACCCTGCCGGAACGACCAGACGGTGTAACCACCGAGCAAGCCGAGCAGTAGCGCTCCGTCCCAGACCCCGATGGAACCGTCCAGCCCCATCAGCAGCATCAGAATCGAGACCGCGACGACCAGCGGCACATCGAAGCGGACGAGCTGGCTCGACACGGCCAGCGGTGCGAGCAAGGCCGACAGCCCCAGAATGAGGAGGACGTTGGCGATGTTGCTCCCCACCACGTTCCCGAGCGCCAGATCGCCGCTGCCAGCGTGCGCCGCCTTCACGCTCACCGCGAGCTCCGGGGCGCTGGTGCCGAAGGCGACGACCGTAAGCCCGATCACCAGGGGACTGATGCGAAGCGCCGTCGCCAGCGCCGCCGCACCACGCACCAGGGACTCGCCCCCGGCGATGAGCACGGTCAGACCGGCGGCCACACCGGCCGCGTGAACAGCGAGCTCTTGCATGGAAGGAGAACCTCAGGGAAAACCGACTAGGATCGAAGCGAAAGCGACCTGAGGTTCCGCAACAAGCGAACCTCCATCGACCAAGGATTGACGTTGGAGTGTAGTGGTCCGGAATCGAGAATCAACGTGGGCAGGGGATAAAGCATTCACAAAGATCGGAAACCCATCCGCTATACGCGGCTTGGTTCCCTTGGCAGGGTTGCGGAAGACCACCGGTCCGGAGGGCTTGAGAACCGGGGGCCGATGGCGCCACCGCAAGAAGCGGGTGGCCCTGGGAGGTCTGAGCAGTGGAGAAACCGCCCTCGATGCGTCCGAATCGGGGCTCGGCCACCGGCGGATGCACGGATGCGTTCCGCCAGCGCGCCGCGCTCAAATCGCGGTGGCGGTCACTCGTCGCCGCCGCCACCTCCATCGTCCGCGGCATATCCGACGGGGTAGACGCCGGGGGATTCTGCGCGGCACTTGTCCAGAAAGGCCGCTCGCTCGTCGCCAGCTAAGCCGTGTTCGTCGGCACGTTTGGCGCACATCCCGTCGTAGAAGGCGGCGACACGCTCGTCGTTCTTGTCCTGCGCTCCCGCCGGCCAGACCGGGGATTCGGCGAAGGAAATCATCGGGGAGGCAAGGGCCGCGGCTACTAGAGCCAAAGCAAATCTATTCATCGTTGGGGCACTCGAGGAGATGGAGCGCGGAACATCCCGCGGCGCGAAAGTTGAGGGCTAGGGGTATTCCCTGTATAGCGAAATATTTAGATCGTCTCGATCTCTGTCGATCATGATGATATTTGCGGTCAAGCTGGAAGAGCGCCCGGCTACCCCGTCCGCCGGTCGCATGGTCTCCGCGATCCGCCCGCCGCGCATGATCGAATTGCCCGTTAGGTTGCCAGGCGAGCGCGCGTTCTCCAGTATTTCGAGAGACGCCCCGTCCAAGTGGGGGCCGATCGCGACCGCGGCACGGGCCTCGGGCGCCCGTGAGACCGGCAAGTGGTTCAACCTACGATGAACAACCAGAGAACACGCCAACCGCCTGGCGACACGCTGATGATCGAAATGCGCGGTGTACACAAATGGTTCGGAGACTTCCACGTACTGAAAGGCATTGACCTGACGGTGCGCAGGGGTGAGCGCATCGTCATCTGCGGTCCCTCGGGCTCCGGCAAATCCACCTTGATCCGCTGCATCAATCATTTGGAGTCGCACCAGCAAGGCCGCATCGTGGTTGACGGTACCGAGCTTGGCGAGGACCTCAAGAACATCGAGCGGGTGCGCAGCGAGGTCGGCATGGTGTTTCAGCAGTTCAACCTGTTCCCGCACCTGACGGTGCTCGAGAACTGCTGCCTTGCACCCATCTGGGTGCGCAAGATGCCGCGCGCCGAGGCCGAGAAGGTCGCAATGGAATACCTGGCCCGCGTGCGCATCCCCGAGCAGGCGGACAAGTATCCGGGACAGCTATCCGGGGGCCAGCAGCAGCGGGTAGCCATCGCGCGCAGCCTCTGCATGAGCCCGCGGATCATGTTGTTCGACGAGCCTACCTCCGCGCTCGACCCGGAGATGATCAAGGAGGTGCTGGACGTGATGGTCGAGCTCGCTCAGGAAGGCATGACCATGCTCTGCGTCACGCATGAAATGGGTTTTGCGCGGACGGTCGCGGACCGGGTGATCTTCATGGACGAGGGAGAGATCGTGGAGCAGAACGACCCCGAGCGTTTCTTCGACGATCCCCGTCAGGAGCGCACCAAGCTGTTCCTGAGCCAGATCCTTTAGACCTGGACTTTTTCACGTTCACAGCGTGGCTTTACTCTAGTAGACTCCAACATCGGAGGAATTTGGACTAGTCGCGGAGCAAAATCACCTATTGCTCAAAGGGTTATTCGCTCCCCTGCCGCGTTTTTCCCCTTGCTTCATTAGTCACCCGGCCGAGAACTATAGGACTGGAGGATATTCGACGATGATCGCCTTTTCTGAACTGCACGCCCAGAACCACAAGATAACGGAGCTCTCCAACGTGTTCCGCTACCTGATCCAAGACCGCTCCATGTGTGATACCCAGACCGCCTGCGACCTGTTTTTCGAACTCTCGGGCAAGGTCAAGGAGCACATGGAGGTGGTAGACCGCGAGCTGTGTGGCCGCCTGATCTCCCATCCGGATCAGGCGGTGAAGAACACCGCCGACCGTTTTCTCTCGGGCTCCTCCGAGATCAAGCGCATCTTCGCCGACTACTTGAAGGAATGGTGCTCACGCCGCCATGGTCAGCTCATGATCCGCGACCACGCCCATTTCGTGAAGGAGACCGGTGAGATGTTCGATCTGGTCCTGGACCGCATCCAGCGCGAGACCGAGCACCTCTATCCCCTGATCCGCAAGCTTGAAGGCGCGGACCAGGTAGCGGCCTGAGTTCGGCCCAAGCAAGCCGCCGAGCCGCAGTACGCGGCTCGGCGGCTTTTTTTTGTCCAGCAACCGCTATTTTTGCCCCGAGTCGCGACCGGAACGGGCCCGCGAAAAGGCAGCAGCCAAGGCGCCACCTGCGATGGCAGGTTCCTTTGTATCGTCCCGCCGTTGCTGCGGTCCCGTCGGGTGCCGTCCGGACATCGGACGTTGCGACTGGGGCTCGGGCCGGTCGCCGAGACGCATGCTGAGCGCGATGCGCCGGCGTTCCAGATCCAGGTCGAGCACCTTAACCTTGACCAGGTCGCCGGTCTTGACTACTTCATGTGGGTCCTTCACGAAGCGGTCCGCGAGCGCCGAGATGTGCACCAGGCCATCCTGATGGACACCGATGTCCACGAATGCGCCGAAGTTGGTGACGTTGGTGACGGTGCCCTCCAGGACCATTCCCGGCTCGAGATCGGTCAGCTTCTCCACGCCCTCCAGGAACTCCGCGGCCCTGAACTCCGGTCGCGGATCCCGCCCCGGCTTCTCCAGCTCCGCGAGGATGTCCCGGACCGTAGGCAAGCCGAACTGGTCGTCGGTGAGGCTGGCGGGATTGAGACGACGCAGGGTGGCCGTGTCGCCGATCAACTCGCGGATGCCCTTTCCTGCCTCGACGAGGATTCGGCGCACTACCGGATAGGCCTCGGGATGCACGGCGGAGGCGTCGAGGGGCTCCTCTCCATCCGGTACCCGCAGGAAGCCGGCGCAGAGTTGAAACGTCTTGTCCCCGAGGCGCGGAACCTTCTTCAGACCGGTGCGACGACGGAACGCCCCGTGCTCATCGCGGTAGCGCACGATGTTCTCCGCGAGTCCGCGACTGAGGCCCGAGACCCGTGCCAGGAGCGGCACCGACGCGGTGTTGAGATCCACGCCCACTGCATTTACGCAGTCCTCGACGACGTTCTCCAGCGCGCGGGCGAGCTGGCTCTGGTTGACGTCGTGCTGATACTGACCGACGCCGATGGACTTGGGATCGATCTTCACCAGCTCAGCCAGTGGATCCTGCAGGCGTCTGGCGATGGATACGGCGCCACGCAGCGAGACGTCCAGCTCCGGCAACTCCTGGGATCCGTACTCGGAGGCCGAATAGACGGAGGCCCCCGCCTCGCTGACGACAACGGAACGCAGTCCGAGGTCCGGATGGAGCTTGATCAGCGCGCGGGCCAACTTGTCGGTCTCGCGCGAGGCGGTGCCGTTGCCGATGCTGACCAGCTTGGCGCCATGTTCCTTCGCCAGTGTCGCCAGCCGGGCAACCGCGGCATCCCACTGATTCCGCGGGGCGTGCGGGTAGATGGTGTCGGTCGCGGCCACCCGCCCGGTCGCGTCCACGACCGCCACCTTGACACCCGTGCGCAGTCCCGGATCGAGCCCGATGGTCGGCAGCCGCCCCGCGGGCGAGGCCAACAGCAGCGCCGACAGGTTGCGTGCGAAGACCCGGATGGCCTCCGATTCCGCCGCTTCCAGCAGGCGCGACTTGATCTCCAGGTCGAGGCGCGCCAGCAGCTTTATGCGCCAGGTCTTGCGCACGACCTCGCGCAGCCAGGGGTCCGCCGGCCGACCCTTGTCCGTGATCCCAAATTGCCGGGAGATCATTTGCTGGCAGATCCGGTCCGCCTCCTCGTCCTCGGGCCCGGGTTTCAGTTCGAGGGCCAGGACGCCCGCATTCCGTCCTCTGAACAGCGCGAGCGCCCGGTGCGAGGGGATCTTGGCGACCGCCTCGCGGTAGTCGAAGTAGTCCGAGAACTTGCTGCCCTCCTTCTCCTTGCCTTCGATCAGGCCGGAGACGAGCACACCGTTCTCCCACACGTAGTCACGAAGTCGCCCCGCGAGAGCCGCATCCTCGGCGAAACGCTCCATCAATATCTGGCGGGCGCCCTCCAGGGCCGTATCTCTGTCCGCCACCCCCTTTTCCGCGGACACGAAATCGGCGGCAAGCGTCTCCGGGCTCTGCGCGGGATCCTCCAGCAAGCCCAGAGCCAGGGGCTCGAGCCCCGCCTCGCGTGCGATCTGCGCCCTGGTGCGACGCTTCGGCTTGTACGGCAGGTAGAGATCCTCCAGCCGCTGCTTGGTGTCCGCGGCATGGATCTCCGCGGCGATCTCGTTCGTCAGCTTTCCCTGCTCCTCGATGCTCCTGAGGACGGTTGCCCGGCGATCCCCGAGCTCACGCAGGTAGCCGAGGCGGTGCTCCAACTCGCGCAGCTGGACGTCGTCCAAACCCCCGGTCGCTTCCTTGCGGTAACGGGCGACGAAGGGCACGGTCGCTCCCTCGTCGAGCAGCCGGACAGCCGCCTCGACCTGCTGGACGGCGACCTTGAGTTCCTCGCAAATTGTACGAACTATGTTCTTCACTGCATTGTTTTCCTTGCGTTGTATTCTCGGTGCTTTCAGGGCGCACAGGCGAATGCCCGGGTCCGGCGCGGGTCGGAGCCTTCACTGCCGAAGAGTGATGAATTCAGGAAGGATCAGTCGGTTGAGCAGCGGTCGCCGTAAACCGCCATGATCTGCTTCAGCTCGGCGAGGAGCCAGCGACGCTCCGTATCGTTCAGGCCCTTGGTTTCTTTCAGTTCCTGACCTCTCTCCAGGGCATCGATGTCGTGCCATACGTGGCGGCAGCCCTTTTCGCACAGGGACTCCAATCTCGCCTCCAACCGCAGCTTTTCGTACGACTCCACGCTCGATACCTCGTCGCTGATGCCCGAGGATTATAGAATCCGCCAACGTCATGGGCCACCCGGAAATGGCGCGAGATGGGTCTTGCCGCCACCCCCGGAAAGCGGCGTTGGTGAAGGAGGGGAGTTGAGCGATCCCTTAGAGGTGCTGCACTGGCGGACGGTGGCCGTTTCCCCGGGGCTCGGCGCCGGAGACCTGCATCTGTGGAAGCTGGAGCGTGGTCCCCGCGGTCCGTCCCTGGAGACACAATGGCACCTGCTGTCCGATGGAGAGCGGTCGCGCGCCCAGCGCTTGCGCCAGGCTCACCATCGGGAACGCTATGTACGCGCCCATGCGGGTCTCCGCAAGGTTCTGTCCTTTTACACGAACAACGCCCCACATCTACATGTTTTTGAATACGGGTCTGCGGGGAAACCAACCCTGGCCGAGCCGCGATCTTGCCTGGAGTTCAACATGACGACCAGCGACGACATGACCCTGGTCGCCGTCTCGTCCGGGTATCCCGTGGGCATCGACTGCGAACGGATACGTCCGCGCGCGGACCTGCTGCCTATCGCGAGGAGAATGTTTCCGCAGGCCGAAGCGGAGCGGATCGTATCGGCGCCAGAAGAGCGGCGCCTGGAGCTCTTCTACCGTTCCTGGACGGCGCTGGAGGCCGACGTCAAGGCCGATGGACGCGGCCTGTCCAGGCGCCGGAGTGCGTCATCGGTTGCCGCGCTCGATATCGCACACTGTGTCCCGGAGACCGGATTCATCGCGGCGGTTGCACGCGCGTCCCTACCCCCGGTTCATCGCTGGCGAACCCTGCAGCTGCCTCAAGTCCAATAAGACGAGCATCGACGCGTCGGGACGGGCGATTCGGTGCAGTGATCGGGACGCACCCGCGGCACGCACAAATTCCGCACCCGGCTGTTACAATTGCGAGTTTCCAAGGAGTCCGCAGCCATAGATACCGCCCAGGTCATCCTGCTCGCACTGGTACAGGGATTCACCGAGTTTCTCCCGATCTCCAGCTCCGGTCATCTGGTGTTGACGCCCCTGTTGTTCGGCTACGAGCTGCAGAGTCTCGCCTTCGACGTGGCGGTGCACCTCGGGACTCTGGGCGCCGTGGTCACCTACTTCCGTCACGAGGTCGCGGCGATGTCCGTCGCCGTCCTCGGCTCGATCGCGCGCAGACGCATCGAGTCCCAGGACGCGCGCCTGGGTTGGATGATCCTACTGGCTACCATTCCGGTCCTGATCCTCGGCCTCCCCCTCAAAGGCCTGTTGGAGATGCTGCGGCAGGACGAACGGATGGTTGCCCTCGTCATCGCGGGCACCACCATCGGGTTCGGTCTGTTGCTCTGGATTGCCGACATCCGTGGCCGGCGGATGCGGGACGAATACTCGGTGCGCTGGACAGACGCGCTCTTCGTGGGGTTGCTTCAGGCGGTCGCCATCATCCCCGGGACATCGCGCTCCGGCATCACCATCACTGCCGGTCTATTCCTCGGCTTGACCCGCAAGGCGGCGTCACGATTTTCCTTCCTGCTCTCGATCCCCACCATCCTCATGGCCGGGGCGCTGGAGACGCTGGATCTGGCCCAAGCCGCCGACCCCGTGGACTGGTCTTCTCTCTGGCTGGGCGCCGCGGTGTCATTCGTTGTGGCCTACCTGACCATACACTTCTTTCTCAAGTTCATTGAGAAGGTAAGCATGTTTCCTTTTGTTATTTATCGTTTTTTTCTCGGAGGACTGATCCTGCTTCTGATCACCTGAGGCCCAGGTGCAGGCATGCGGCCAGGAACGCCGGCTTTCGCCAGCGCCCAAGCCGCCGCCTTGATCGACTGGTTCGAAGAACAGCCCGTCCTCGCGATTTCGGTGCATCAGGACTTCGACTCGTCGCTCGCGGCCAGGTTGGGGGTGCCCGGCGGCGTTGACGTGTCGGCGCCCCCGGGGCTGGGTCGATCGTAAACCCAGGCGAGGAACAGCTTGTATCCGAGGACCAGCACGACGGCGCCGACGAAGAGCCCGATGATGCCCGAGGTGATGAACCCACCGATCGCCCCAATGAAGATCACGGCCATGGGGACATCTACGCCACGCCCGAGCAAGATGGGCTTCAGGATGTTGTCGACGGAACCCGCGAACAGGCTCCAGATCAGGAATACCACCGCCGGCCCGGTGTCGGCGGTTGAGAACACGTAAAACAGGACCGGGAGCACCACCGGGAACGGGCCGATCTGGATGACGCTGAGGATCAGGCACAACAGCGCCCAGAGTCCCGCGCCGGGAATGCCCATCACCAGGAATCCCAGACCGATGAGTAGCGACTGGATCAGCGCCACGCCGAGGATTCCGCGGGTGACGCTACGCACCGTGACCTCCGCCAGCTTCGCAAACTCGACGCCCTTCTGGCCGGCAAGTCGGGTGGATATCGCGTAGGCCGTTCTGCCGCTCGCTTCGGCGTTCGCCAACAGCACGCCGGAGATGACGATGGCAATCACGAACTTCAAGATGCCGAAACCGGCCCCAGCCGCCGTCGACAGCAGCCAAGAGCCCGCCGCCTTGAGCTGGGGAGCGATTTTCGCCGCCGTTGCGGCCAGGTTCTGCGATGCCTGGCGCCAGAAGACATCCAGCGCCTCCCCGACCACCGGCCACCCCTTGACGCTTTCCGGCGGTGAGGGGACCGCGATGGTCCCTTGCTGCAGACCCTTGGCCAATCCATGCGCGCTGTCGATGAGCGTGCCGCTGAGCAGCACGGTCGGCACGATCAGGATCAGGAGCCCCAGGAGCGTGATCAGGGTCGCGGACAATACCCCGCGTCCTCCGAGCCTTCGCCGCAAGGACAGGAATGCGGGGTAAGTACCGATCGCGATGATGATTCCCCAGACGATGGGAATGATGAAGGGACGGACGATGTCGAAGCACCAGGCCGCGAGCAGCAGTAGGATCCCGATACGGATGGTCGCTTCGAGGGCGTTGTTTACGAAAACGTTTTGATCGGTCATAGATTCACCCTTTACGCTCGCTCGGTTAGCCAGGCAACCACCCACCAGTCCCGACACGAGATCGACTACCTGCTGTAACCGACGTCAATAAGAAGCACGGAGGTCTGCAGCGGGCTCAACCCATTTGTCGCACTCGACAGAAGGCTGAACGCAGGTCGATGGCCCGCGGCAGGGGTCAAGATCGCGGCCTTTCCGCTACCAACATGGCCACATCACGGCCGCCAAGCGTCTGGTCGCCGAGCCGCCCTTCTTCCCGGTATACACGCACGATGAGCCCTGGAAAGAGCCGCAGAAGCTCGTTGACCCCGAGCCGGTATTCGGGATTCGAGGGGCCGCAGTCGGAAACCGCCTCACGGGTGAAAGTCTGGTAAAAGAGCAGCGCCCCCGGGCGCAGCGCCTCGACGATCCTCGGTGCCAACGCCCTGTCAAGGAAGTGGGCAACGACGATCACATCGAATGCGCTACGCTCCGGGGGATGCGCTTGTAGGTCGCGCACTTGGGCGTCGATTCGCAAGCCCCGCGCGGAAGCCGCGTCCTTCAGGCGATCGATGGCCACCGCCGACAGGTCCCAGGCCGATACCTGCAACCCAAGCTCGGCGAGCAGCAGGGCATTCGCGCCGAGTCCGCAGGCCAGGTCCAGCGCGCGGCACTTCGGTGGCAGCAGATGCCGGTTTTCGAGCAGGACCCGTGCGGGGATGAGCTCGCGGTCGCTTTCGCGGTAGCGGGCGTCCCATTTCGCCCTCAGTTCGGCATCCGGCGACGCCGGAAGTTGATCTTCACTATGGCTCATCCGGGGCGCTTCCCATTTCCGACCGCATTCTGAACTGGCTGTCGGACGGGCCGCGCCTTCAGGCGGGACAGCCCGAGAAAGCACTGAGGCCCCTCGCCAGGTCCGACTCGATGTCCTCGACGTTCTCCAGGCCGACCGCAACGCGGATCAGGCCTTCCCCAACTCCCGCCGCCGCTCTCTCCTCCGGCGTCAGCCGCCCGTGGGTCGTGGTCGCGGGATGGGTGATGGTTGTCTTGGTATCCCCCAGGTTGGCGGTAATGGAAAGCATCCGGGTGGCATCGATCACGCGCCAAGCGGCCGCGCGTCCTCCCCTGACGTCGAATGCGACGATCCCGCCCCCGGTGCGCTGCTGGCTGCCCACCAAGTAGTGCTGGGGGTGGAAATCGAGGCCCGGGTAATGGACCCGCTCGACAGACGGCTGCTCCCGCAGCCACTCGGCGAGGATCTGGGCATTGCGGGCGTGGGCCAGCATTCGCAGCTCCAGCGTCTCCAGCCCCTTGAGGAACACCCAGGCGTTGAACGGACTCATGCTCGGCCCAGCGGTACGGATGACCCCGAACACGTCCTCCCCCACCAGCTTGCGGTCGCCCACCACCGCGCCCCCCAGGCAACGGCCTTGCCCGTCCAGGTACTTGGTGGCGGAGTGAATGACCAGATCCGCACCGAGCGACAGCGGCCGCTGCAGCGCCGGGGTGCAGAAGCAATTGTCCACCGCGAGCAGGCACCCGCTGGCATGGGCGAGCTCCGCGAGGGCGCGGATATCCGCCATCTCGGTCAGGGGATTGGAGGGGGTCTCAACGAAAAGCAGCCGCGTCTTCGGTCTGATCGCCGCCGCCCAGGCGTCGAGATCCGCCAGAGGCACGTAGCTGGTTTCGATCCCGAAGCGCGCCAGGTACTTGTTGAACAGCATGGTGGTGCTGCCAAAGATGCTGCGCGAGGAAACAATGTGACTGCCCGCCTCGAGCAGGCCCAGGCCGACCGACAGGATTGCCGCCATGCCGGAAGCGGTGGCCACGCAGGACTCTCCCCCCTCTAGGGCCGCGAGCCGGACTTCGAAGGCCTGTACCGTCGGGTTGGTGAAGCGGGAATAGATGTTCCCCGGCTCGTCTCCAGCGAAGCGCGCGGCCGCCTCGGCCGCGTTTGAGAACACATAGCTCGACGTGGCGTAGATCGGCTCGCTGTGCTCCCCCTCCTGGGTGCGCGCATGGCCGGTGCGGATGGCGAGCGTTGAAAATCCCGGACTGTCCCTGTGCTCCATGTGCTGTTCGATCCCCCGGTCGAGCGCCCGATCAGGCGGTGTTATACAGCTCGATGACGGTCTCGCTGTGGTTGGACCTCTCCTCCTTGGCGCTGTCGTTGCGATGAGCCTCGAGCTGCCTGAGGTAGTCCGCGGTCACATCGCCCGTCACGTACTCGCCGTTGAAGACGGAGGCATCGAAGCGGTCGACGTGGCTCTTACCCTTTTTCTGCACCGCGTCGATGAGCGCGTCGAGGTCCTGGAAAATCAGGCCATCGGCGCCGAGCTCCCGGCAGATCTCCTCCTCGGTGCGGCCGTGAGCGATCAACTCGCTGGCGGCCGGCATGTCGATACCGTAGACATTGGGGTAGCGGACCGGCGGCGCCGCGGAGGCGAAGTAGACCCGCTTTGCCCCAGCATCCCGCGCCATCTGAATGATCTGCTGGGAGGTCGTACCGCGCACGATGGAGTCGTCGACCAACAGCACGGTCTTGCCGCGAAACTCAAGATCGATGGCGTTGAGCTTCTGTCGCACGGATTTCTTGCGCACCTTCTGCCCCGGCATGATGAAGGTGCGCCCGATGTAGCGGTTCTTGATAAAGCCCTCCGCGTAGCCGATGCCGAGCGCGTTGGCGAGCTGCAGCGCTGCCGTACGGCTTGTGTCCGGCACCGGAATGACCACATCGATGTCGTGGTCCGACCACTCGCGCCTGATCTTGTACGCCAGCTTGCGACCCATCCGCGAACGAGCCTTGTGCACCGAGATGTTGTCGATGAAGGAGTCCGGCCGCGCGAAGTAAACGAACTCGAAGATGCAGGGAGAGAGAATCGGCTGATCGGCGCACTGGCGCGTGTAGAGGTCTCCACCAACATCGACGAACACGGCCTCGCCCGGAGCCACATCCGAAACGAGCTTGAAGCCGAGCGTGTCGAGGGCGACGCTCTCGGACGCGATCATGTACTCGGTGCCCTGCTCCGTGTCCCGCTTGCCGTAGACCAGGGGCCGAATGCCATGCGGATCGCGGAATCCGAATACGCCGAAGCCCGGAATCATGGCCACCGCCGCGTAGCCGCCTCGGCAGCGTCGGTGGACACCCGCGACGGCGCGGAAAACATCCTGCTCGTCGATGCGCAGCTTGCCTTCGGTCTGAAGCTCGTGAGCCAGGACGTTGAGCAGGATCTCCGAGTCGGACTCGGTGTTGATATGGCGCAGGTCCTCGGCGTAAAGGTCCCGCTTAAGGTCTTCGGCGTTGGTCAGGTTGCCGTTGTGCGCAAGCACAATGCCGTAGGGAGAGTTGACGTAGAAGGGCTGGGCTTCTGCGGAGTTGGAGGCGCCCGCAGTCGGGTAGCGCACATGCCCGAGCCCCATGTTGCCCCGCAGCTGAATCATGTGGCGGGTGCGGAATACGTCCCGCGCCAAACCGTTGTCCTTGCGCAGGTGAAGCTTCTCACCCTCGCAGGTGACGATGCCCGCGGCATCCTGGCCGCGGTGCTGAAGAACCAGTAGCGCATCGTACAGGGACTGGTTGACCGGACCCTTACCGACGATTCCTACGATGCCGCACATGAAGCACCTCGTAGTTGGCAGAAGCAGATGCCGTGCACTCCAGACGCGGAAGCGGGAAACATCGCCTTCTCCGCCTCGGGGCGACTATCGGCAAAGGTTCCTAGAAACTCTTGATCTTGTCCGCCACGACGGGCGGGATCTCGCCGAGTATCCGCTCGGCCAACACCTGGAAGCGGTCGAGCAATGCCGACTGCTCCCACCAGGGGTCATCGGGAAGGGGCGTCAATCCGCCGAGGAAAACCAGCATTGCCACCACCAGTATCCCGCGGGCACCCCCAAACAGCACGCCGAGAAGTCGATCGGTGCCGGTGAGCCCCGTCTTCTCCACCAACAGCGTGAACAGATGACCGACGATCGCCCCCAGGATCAAGACCGCGAACAAGATGATCAGGAACGCGGCACCGAGGCGCACCGATGGAGTTGAGATCCAGGGCGTCAAATGAATCGCGACCTCATGGAAGTAGGTCCAGGCGATGAAAACGGCACCAATCCAGATGGCCAGGGAAAGGACCTCCCTGATCAGCCCGCGTGCGAAGCCGATCAGTGCGGACAGCACCACGATGGCGATGATGACGTAGTCGACCCAAATCATGACCACCCAAACCTAGGCAAAGGCCACGGGCGGTCGCCCGGATGCCGGTTGCCAACAAACTAACAAGCAAGGGAATAACTGGTGCAAGGAATACTCGGCTAGGGATACCGTTTGATCTGGCCCTCTAGGCCGGTTTTTTCCTTCAGGGATTGGGCCAGCCGCTCGATCCGGTCGCGATCGGCCTCGGGCCCGATGCGGACGCGATGAAAGACCTTCCCGTCCACGGTCGCCTCTTCGACAAAGACCGGAAAGCCTTTGGATCGCAGGTCCTTCTCGAGGTTTCGCGCGCGCTCCACCTCGGTCAGAGCCGACACCTGGACCACCCAGGAGGGAAGTCCCGTTGGAGCCGGGGGACGAGTCGGCGGCGGGGGCTCAGGGGCAGTCACCCGGGGCGCCGGGGCGATGGCGACAGGCTCCGGTATCGGTTCCTGGTCAACCTCGGACTCCGGCTCAGGCGCCAGCTCTGGCTCAGGCGCTCCGGCGTCGGCGCTCTCCGGTTGCTCATACAGTGCCGGCGGCGGAAGCTCCGCAGGCATTGGAATCGGCGCCGGCGCTAGCGGCGGCTCGGCGACCCGCGTGTCGAAATCGGGGGCAAACTCCGGTCGCGGCGGAATGACCAGATCACCATCCGGAACAGGCGATGGGGCATCCTCCTCGAGCAGCATCGGAAGAAACACCACCACCAGCAGCACGATGACCACCGCTCCTGCCAGACGCCGCTTAGAGCCTTCCTCCATCCGATCTCCCACACCCGTGGTGTTTCAGGTTCGCCCAAACTCGAGGTCGGGCGACACGACGCCCGGCAAGGACGGATTATATCAGGGCTGCGCGCTGAATTACGCACCGCTTGCCGAACCCAACCGCACGGCTGGCGTCTGGAACGGCCGGAGGGCGATCGTGCTCTCCACGCCCGGCTTCCAGGAAAACCGGAATCATCGGCCGGGCTGATCCGTCAGCTGTCGCAGAGCCGCCTCGACCGTCGTGAAAGATCCCAATACCAGGATGCAGTCACCCTTGCGCGCCGCCGCGAGCGCGCCGTCCATGGCCTGGTTCAGGTCACCATAGGCGTGCATGCGGTCGCGGGGCAGAACACCGTCGAGCGCATGCATCAGCTCCGTCACCGGAAGCGAGCGGGGACCCGATGTCTCCCCCAGGTGCCATTGCCCCACGCGTTCGGCGAGGGGAGCGACGATGGCCGCCGGCTCCTTGTCCTTCAATACACCAAAGACGGCGTACAGGGTCCCGCGACATGGGAACATAGCCAAGCTGGCCGCCAAAGTATCTGCCGCCTGGCCGTTGTGAGCCACATCCAGTATCCAGGTGACGTCTCCCGGGATGACCTGGAAGCGCCCCGGCAGGTTCACTTTAACCAAGCCCTCGCGCAAGCTGGACAGAGGTGCCGGCAGCCGTTCCGCGAGGCAGGATATCGCCATAAAGGCAGTGGCCGCGTTGTCGTATTGATGCGCGCCTCGGAGGGCAGGCGACGGGAGCGCGGTGGGCGGCCACCCGGGACCCAGCCAGTGCCAGCCCAGCTCGTCCTGCTTCCAATCGAAATCGCGTCCAAGCACATACAGCGGGGAGTCGAGCTGCTCCGCCCGGGCAAGGATTGCGCCGGCGGGATTACGATGCCCGACCACCGCCGGCCGCCCTGGCCGGAAGATACCCGCCTTCTCCGCGGCGATGCTCTCCAGTTCCTCGCCCAGCCAGGCCATGTGATCGCGCCCGATGCTGGTCACCACCGCGACGTCGGCGTCCAGCAGGTTGACCGCATCGAGCCGACCGCCTAGCCCGACCTCGAGAATCGCCACGTCCGGCGCGGCTCTCACGAAGAGATCGAGGGCGGCAAGGGTCCCGAACTCGAAATAGGTCAGCGTCACCGTGCCGCGTGCGTTCTCCACCCGCTCGAAGGCGGCACAGAGGTCGGCGTCGCTCACCTCGCGCCGGTCGATGCGGATGCGCTCGTTGTAGCGCAGTAGGTGCGGCGAGGTGTAACAGCAGGTGCGGTAGCCGGCAGCGTCGTAGACGGCCTCCAGCATGGCCGCGCATGACCCCTTGCCGTTGGTTCCCGCGACCGTAATGAGGGGGAACGGCGGGGAACTCGAGCCCAGGCGCTGCCATACCGCCCTGACCCGCTCCAGCCCGAGGTCGATCGCGTTCGGGTGCAGGCCCTCCTGCCAGCGCAGCCAGGCGCCCAGAGTGTCGAACTGCATGGGAGGGTCAGTCGAGGTCAAGGGAGGGAACAGGCCCCACGGTAGTCGATGGTGGCCCAAGTGTTGCGGATGCTGGAACCCCAGCCGTAAGCGCAACGCATTCGGCCCCCTTGCTCGGCATCAGCGTCCCGATGCCTCCCGAGCCCTTGCGCTAGGGCCGCGGCCGATGGGTGAGAATCGCGATGGCGTCCGCGATCTGATCGCGCATGTCGCGGCGATCGAGGATCATGTCCAGCGCGCCGTGCTCCAGCAGGAACTCGCTGCGCTGGAAACCCTCCGGCAACTTCTCCCGCACCGTCTGCTCGATCACGCGCGGACCTGCGAACCCGATAAGCGCGTTGGGCTCGGCGATGTTGACATCACCCAGCATCGCCAGGCTGGCCGAAACCCCGCCCATGGTCGGATCGGTCATCACCGAGACGAATGGAAGAGCGCGCTCGCGCAGGCAGCCGAGCGCGGCGCTGGTCTTCGCCATCTGCATCAGGGAGAACAGGGACTCCTGCATGCGTGCCCCGCCGCTGGCCGAGAAACAGACCATCGCCGCACCGTGATCGATGGCGGTCTCGACCCCGCGCACGAAACGTTCGCCCACCACCGAGCCCATCGACCCGCCCATGAACTCGAATTCGAAGGCCGCCGCCACCAGGTCCAGTCCCTTCACGCGGCCGCGCATCACCACCAGCGCCTCCTTCTCACCGGTCTGCTTTTGGGCCTGGCTGATGCGGTCCTTGTACTTCTTGAGGTCCTTGAATTTCAGCGGATCTCCGGACTCGAGATCCGGCGCAATCTCCTCCCTCGGCTCGGGATCTAGAAAGGCATCGAGCCGGCGGCGCGCACCCAGCCGGTTGTGGTGGCCGCACTTGGGGCAGACCTCCAGATTGCGCTCGAGCTCGGCGCGGTAGAGGATCGCGCTGCAACCTGGACACTTCGCCCACAGCCCCTCCGGCACCGCCCGCTTGCTGCTGGCCTCGGTGCGGATACGGCTGGGCATCAATTTTTCAAACCAGCTCATGAACTTCTCTCCAGCGCCTAGGGACGCCGATGAATTCAGCGCTTCACGGCAGCGTCGATGCCAGCCCGCAACTCGCTGAGGAAATCGCTTACCGCGGTTGGGATGCGCTCGGGCGTCGAGGCAAGCTCCTCCATGCGCCCGACGATGGCGCTGCCGACGATGACCGCGTCCGACACCTCCGCCACACGCGAGGCCGTGGCGGCATCCTTGATGCCGAATCCGACGCCGACCGGGAGCCGGATGTGGCGGCGGATCTCGCCCAGCCGTTCCCCAACGGCGCCCGCGTCCAGGTTGCCCGCGCCGGTCACGCCCTTGACCGCCACGTAGTAGACGAACCCGCTCGCTACCGCGCCGATCTTGCGAATGCGCTCCTCGGTGGAGGTCGGGGCAAGCAGGTACACGAGATCGATCTCGGCCGCGCGCAAGGCGGACACCAGGTCTTGACTCTCCTCCGGCGGCACGTCCACTACCAGGGCCCCGTCGACGCCCGCGTCCTTCGCCTCCGCGGCGAAAGTGCCGTAGCCGATCACCTCAATCGGGTTCAGGTATCCCATGAGCACCACCGGCGTCTTGTCGTCGCGCTCCCGGAACACCCTGACCATGTCCAACACGTCATGCAGGCTCACGTGATGCGCCAGGGCGCGCTCGCTGGCACGCTGGATCACGGGTCCGTCGGCGATCGGATCGGAGAAGGGGACACCCAGCTCGATCAGATCCGCACCCGCGGCAACCATCGCGTGCATGAGCGGCACGGTGACCGAGGGCTCCGGATCACCGGCGGTCACGAAGGGCACCAGCGCCGTTTTGCCCTGCCCCCTCAGATTGGCGAAGCGCGCCGCGATCCTGCTCATAGCTTGACGCCTTCCCGCGCCGCCACCGTGTGCATGTCCTTGTCGCCCCGGCCCGAGAGGTTGATCAGGATCGTCTGATCCCTCCCCATGGTCGGTGCCAGCTTGGCCGCGTATGCCAGGGCGTGGCTCGACTCCAAGGCCGGGATGATGCCCTCGATGCGGGTCAGGGCATGGAAAGCGGCTAGCGCGTCCGCATCCGTCACGGCGTCGTAATGAGCACGTCCGCTATCCTTGAGCCAGGCGTGCTCGGGGCCTACGCCCGGATAGTCCAGTCCGGCCGAGATGGAATGAGTCTCAACGATCTGCCCGTCCTCGTCCTCCATCAGGTAGGTGCGATTGCCATGCAGCACCCCTCGACGCCCGGCGCAAAGAGGCGCGGCGTGGTGTCCCGTCGCAAGCCCGTCGCCCGCTGCCTCGACGCCGTACATGGCTACCTCCCGATCATCGAGAAAGGCGTGGAACAGGCCGATCGCGTTCGACCCCCCGCCGACACAGGCGACCAGGGCATCGGGCAGGCGGCCGGTGCGCTCGAGCATCTGCACCCGGGCCTCGCGGCCGATCACGGCCTGGAAGTCCCTGACCATAGCCGGATAGGGATGCGGCCCCGCCACCGTGCCGATGATGTAGAAGGTGTTGTCGACGTTGGTGACCCAGTCGCGCATGGCCTCGTTCAGGGCGTCCTTGAGGGTGCGCGAGCCCGACTTGACCGAAATGACTTCGGCGCCGAGCAGGCGCATCCGGTAGACGTTGGCCTCCTGCCGGGCCACGTCCACCTCGCCCATGTAGACGACGCACTCGAGCCCCATGCGCGCCGCGACCGTTGCGGTCGCCACCCCGTGCTGGCCGGCGCCCGTCTCGGCGATGATGCGCGTCTTGCCCATGCGCCGCGCGAGCAGGGCCTGACCGATGGTGTTGTTGACCTTATGAGCGCCGGTGTGATTGAGATCCTCGCGCTTGAGCAGGATCTGGGCGCCCCCAAGCTCGCGACTCCAGCGTTCGGCGTGGTAGATCGGAGACGGGCGACCGACGTAGTCGCGCAGGTCGGCGTCCAGCTCCGCCAGGAAGGCCTCGTCTCCCAGGTAACGCTCGTAAGCCGCGCGAAGTTCGTCGAGCGGATGCATGAGGGTCTCGGGGACGAACATGCCACCGTACGGGCCGAAATGCCCGCGGGCATCCGGCAATTGGTAGGTGTCATCTGGAGTCGTCGCCATGTCTCACCTCTAGCATGAAAGCGGCCATCGCCGCCTGGTCTTTGATGCCCTTGGCCGATTCGACGCCACCGCTGACATCGACGCCCCACGGACGCACCCGACGGATCGCCTCCGCCACATTGCCCGGGGTCAACCCGCCAGCCAGGACGACGCGTGACCCGAGTTGCCGGGGGATTAGACCCCAATCGAAGCTCCGCCCCGTGCCCCCGGCAGTCCCAGGATCATAGGTATCCAGGAGCAAGCCCCGAGCACCAGGGTAGGTGCGCTCGGCCGCGATCAGGTCGATTCCCGGGCGCATCCGGATTGCCTTGATCCAAGGCCGGCCGAACCCGGAGCAATAGCTCGCGGGCTCGTCGCCGTGAAACTGAACCAAATCGATCGGGACCGACGCCAGCACGGCCCTCACGTATTCCGGGTCGGCGTTGACGAACAGACCCACCGCCGTGACGAAGGGCGGCAGCAGGTCGAGCAGCCGGCGTGCCTGATCGATCTCGACCGACCGCGGGCTCGGGTCGTAAAAGACCAGTCCGACCGCATCCGCCCCGAGTTCGGCCGCCGACCGCACATCGGAATCCCTGGTCAGACCGCAAATCTTAACCCGGGTTCGCTTCATTGGTGAAAATCCGTTAGAGATCAGAACGGCAACGGGGCGTTTCGAGCTGGGGGAGACCAAACCTCGTTGGGTAGTCCGCGCGTACGAAGAACAGTCCCTGGGGCGGGGCGGTGACACCGCCTCGCGTGCGGTCCCGGACGGCGAGCAAGTCCTGCGCCCAGGACACCGAGGCCTCGCCACGTCCGATCTTCATCAGCACGCCGGCGATATTGCGCACCATATGGTGCAAGAACCCGTTGGCGCCGACATGCATCTCGATGACGTCTTCGCGGCGTTCGATGGCCAGATAGTGGATGCGGCGGACCGGGCTCTTGGCTTGACATGCGAGGGCGCGAAAGCTCGAAAAATCATGCTCCCCCACGAGCGCCTGACACGCACGCCGCATGCGATCCAAATCGAGATCATGATGCAGCCAGACGGCGCGATCGCGCAACAGCGCGGACCGCGTTGGTCGGCACAGGATACGATAGAGGTAGTGGCGCGCCGTCGCGCTGAACCTTGCGTGAAAGTCGGTCGACACCGGCACCGCCCAACGCACGCTGACATCGGGCGGCAGGTTAACGTTCGTACCCAAGACCCAGGAACGCCGCTCACGGGTCGCGGAGGTATCAAAGTGGATGATTTGCTCCCGGGCGTGCACTCCGGCGTCGGTGCGACCGGCACATCCGACCGTGATCCTATGATCGGCAACCTTGGCGATCGCCTGCTCCAGGCACTCCTGGACCGTGCGCGCGTGCTTCTGTATCTGCCATCCGTGGAAGGCGCTGCCGTCGTACTCAATACCCATCGCCATCCGGGCTGAGCCTTCCCGTTGCATCTGTCGCGTGGAATCCTCTACCGCCCGGTGTTGTCCGCAGGTCGAGGTTCGTCGCAGGCTCGGTGGTTAGGCCAGCCGTTCCAGCATAGCGCGAGCCTCCGCACGCTGTCCCGCGGTCCCTTCCTCGACTACCTCCTCGAGGATAGAACGCGCCGCATCCGGATCCTCCATCTCAAGGTACGCGCGCGCGAGGTCGATCTTGGTCGCCGCCTCATCGGCGGGAGCTGAGTCGATCTCCCACTGGGACGACAAAATATCCTCCGCGGTGACGGCATCCTGGGTGGTTGGCGGGAGCTCCAAGACGCTCTCAACAGCCTCCAGCGGGATGCGTTCAGGTGCTGGCTCCGACTTACGGGTTCCGGACTCCAGTCCTTCCAGATCCACGCTGCCGAACTCATCCAAGTCTTCGAGCTTCAGCTCGAGCTCGGTTGCCGCAGAGACCGGCGGCTCGCTGGGTTCTTGTCGACCCGGCGGCCCATCATCGAATTCCAGCTCTTCGATGTCCAGCTCCAGGGCATCTCGTGGCCGCTCATCCCGGCCACCGATCGGTGCCTGGTCCGGCTCGGAAGGCGAAATCACATCGGCCTCATCCACTCCTGGGGCGGTGCGCGCCGGCTCCTGTCTTGGCTCAGGCGACGCCGGTTCGGCCTCCGACAGATCGATGACCGTGGTGCCCTGCAATTCATTGACCATGGCGGCAAGTCGCTGCCACTGATCCGGATCAATGCGATCGCCGCCGACGCGCCTGATGTCGTCGATGATCGCCTGCAGCGCGTCGCCATTGCGGGATCCGTAGTAGGCCTCCGCGAGCTTGGTTTTCAGATCGAGCCGCTCCGGAGATCTTTCAATCTCTTCTTTGAGCAGGGATTCGGCCTCGCGATATCGCCCATAGGCGATGTAGACGTCGGCTTCCGAGAGGACATCGGCCTCTTCCGTCTCGTCCTCGAGATTGCTCAGCCCGCTGTATGGCGTCGCCGAACGTTCGACCTGCTCGGACTCGCGCGTTTCCCGCAACGCGGATGCATGCGAAGACGCGGCCACAACCTCGGCGTCGTCGATCTCCCTAGAGCTCGGCTCGCGCGTGAACTCCCAGTCGAGAGATTCTCGGAGTCGTTTTCTCCTCCGCATGAGCAACAATCCCGATGCCAACACCAACAGCGGCACGCCCACGGCAAGCCCTAGCGTCGAGGTCGGCACGGATTCCCAGAAGGGCCGCTCTGGCGCCTCGGCCGCCACGGGAGTCGGAGCCGGGGGCGTGTCTGCCGTTTGCGGCGGCGCCACTTCAGGCATTGCGCTGCCCGCCTCCGGCGAGGTCACTGCAACCTCAGGTGACCCGATCGATTCCTCCTCGACCTCCACCAGCGCCTCGTCCGGCTCCTCAGGCACCTCTGCCGGTTGCTCGACGGCCTCGACCACCTCCGCAGGTTCTGCGGCTGGCTCGGCCAGCTCTTCCGCCGGTTCGGCGACCGCCTCCGGTACGTCCTCGACGTCCGCGAACGCGTCTTCCTCCCCCGTTGCTTCGGTTGCCTCCTCCACGGCTGGCGCGGACGGCTCTTCAGATGGCGTCTCCGTTGCTTCCGCGAGGGTAAGATCCACCTCTTCTTCCGCACCCTGGCTCTGGAACTCCGCCAGCTGGGCATTACGAAGCTGCAACAGACGACGAATATCCTGAAGCTGGGTCTCCAGGGAACGGATGCGGCCCCGCAGCTCCTCGGTTTCCTGCCGGGTGCTCTCCCCTACTTCCTGCACCAAGAGCAGCTCCTGCTCGATGGCACCCAGCTCGGGAGCCGCGCCACCCTCCTCTCTCGGCGCTGCCGCAGCCTCCGCGGGGGCTGCGGGCGGCGCGGCCGCCGCGATCTTCAGCTCAGCACCGGCATCGGCCGCCGCGGCAATGTCTGTAATCGGCGCGGTGGTGACGCGATCCCCCCGTAGCGCCGAGCTGTACTCGCGCTGGGCTGGTGCCACGTCGAGCGCGTAGAGCTCGGCGGCCGTGGGGATCTCAAGGTACACGCCTTGCCGAAGCCGGTTGATGTCACCGCCAATGAAGGCGCTCTGATTGTTCCGGTACAGGGCCATCGCTGTCTGCGGAATGGTGGCCCCGGCGGGTGCGATTCGGCGCGCGATCCTCCACAGGCCTTCGCCCGATTTGACGGGTCCGTAACGCAGAGGAAACGCGGACTGGTCCACCCCGGACGGCGGAGCGGCGAAAGTTGACCTTGCCGCTGCTGGCCGGGCTCCTGACGCGGACGCAGCTTCCGCAACGGTCGACGCCGATGCGCTTACCGCGGCAGGCTCGATTCGGGGTGGGGGTCTTCCGGTCGTTACCGGCGGATCGAGAAGGACGGTGTATTCCCTGACTAAGCGGCCGGCGGGCCATGTTACCTCGACCAGGAAGTCGAGAAACGGCTCGCGCACCGGGTCCTTGCTGGACACCCGGATCACGGCGAGGCCGTCGGGGGATACCTGTGGCTTGAATCGCAGATTGGTGAGGAACTGAGATCGGTCTGCGCCGGCCTTGGTGAACTCTGCTTCCGGCGCGAGTGCGACTTTAACCGTATCGAGCTCGTCGGGCTTGACGTCGAGCAAATCGATCTCGCCGACAAATGGCTCGTTGAGCGCCGATTGGCCGCGTATCCCCCCGAGCCCCAGTGCGGCAGACATCTCCGGGACCAGGACCAGAGATACCGCGGATGCCAACAATAGCTTTCGAAACATCCTCCTCCCTCGTACGCCAGATAACCATTCGCATACCCGTGCGGATTTCTCGGATTGGTTTCCGAGGCGGGCAGCTTTTCGGTTCGCATGGAAATGCGCGGCCCGTGAACCAGGTGCCGCTGGTCGGTTCGATCTTCGCATGAACCTTGGACGCCTCAGCCCGCACTGCCGACCGCGACGCCAGCCCTCACTTTCTGTGTGTTGTTAGGTTATCCGGCATCTCGCCGGGGCGCTCGGACTTTACGGCGATCAGCCTGTATCTCCGAGCTGTTGGCAAACTTTTTTCAGACTATATCTTAAACCTCAGTCCACGCCAAAGATTTCCAGATTGGACAGCCGCCGTTCGGCTCCCGCCTGGGCGTCTGTCGATGCTCAGCGTTCGAGCAATAACCGCAGCATGCGGCGCAGAGGCTCAGCCGCTCCCCACAGCAGCTGATCACCGACCGTGAACGCATTGAGGTACTCGTCACCCAGGTTCATCTTTCGCAGCCGGCCGACGGGGATGTCCAGCGTTCCGGTGACCGCCGCCGGAGAGAGACCGGCCACGGTCGCGTCGCGCTCGTTGGGAACCACCCTCACCCAGGCGTTCGCGGCGGCGACGAGTTCCTCAATCTCGTCCAGCGGCACCGTCCGGCGCAACTTGATCGTCAGCCCCTGGCTATGGCAGCGCATCGCGCCCACCCGCACGCAGGTGCCATCGACGGGAATCGGTCGCTCCGCCAGGCCCAGGATCTTGTTGGTCTCGGCGAAGCCCTTCCACTCTTCCCTGCTCTGGCCGTTTGGCAGTTGGGTATCGATCCAAGGGATCAAGCTTCCCGCCAAGGGCACTCCGAACCTCTGGGTCGGGAACGCCCCGCCCCGCATGGTGCCCGTCACGGTGCGATCGATCTCGAGAATGGCCGAGGCGGGGTCCTGCAGCAGAGCGGTGGATCCCCGGTGCAGAGCGCCCATCTGCTCGATCAGCTCGCGCATGTTCTGTGCCCCCGCCCCGGAAGCGGCCTGGTAGGTCATGGCGCTAACCCACTCGACCAGATCATGCTTGAACAGGCCGCCCACCGCCATCAGCATCAGGCTCACGGTGCAGTTGCCGCCGATGAAGTCGCGTTTGCCAGCGGCCAACGCCTCATCGATCACGTGACGGTTGACCGGATCGAGGATGACGACGCTGTCCGGCTCCATGCGCAGGGCGGAGGCGGCGTCGATCCAGTAGCCCTTCCAGCCTTCGGCGCGAAGCTGCCCGTAGACCTGCTTGGTGTAATCACCGCCTTGGCAGGTGACGACCACGTCCATCGCCGAAAGGGCGTCGATATCCGCCCCATCCCGCAGGGGCTGAGCGCCTTCCCCGACGTCCGGCCCATCCTGCCCCACCTGGGAAGTGGTGAAGAACACCGGCTCTCCGATGTGCTCGAAATCGCCCTCCTCAAGCATCCGGCCCATGAGGACCGAACCAACCATGCCGCGCCAACCGACGAAGCCGACCCGATTCATTGCTTTCTCCGCAAACCCGTATGTGCCAAAGCGTCATCCCCGTTGGCGGGGGGCGTCAACCGGCGTTGCCCAGCGCCGCGACCACCGCATCGCCCATTTCCGCCGTACCGACCTGCCGCTTGCCTGCTGACATGATGTCCGCCGTTCGCAGTCCGGCGTCGAGGACTGAGGAGACCGCCCGCTCGACCCGATCGGCTGCCGCCGATTGGCCCAGCGAGTAGCGCAGCATCATGGCCACCGACAGGATCGTGGCGAGTGGATTGGCGACGCCCCGGCCGGCGATGTCCGGCGCCGAGCCGTGGATCGGCTCGTACATACCCTTGCCCTTCTCGTCCAGAGACGCGGACGGCAGCATGCCGATGGACCCGGTGAGCATGGCCGCGGCATCGGAAAGAATGTCACCGAACATGTTGGTCGTGACCATGACGTCGAACTGCTTGGGTGCGCGCACCAGCTGCATGGCCGCGTTGTCCACGTACATGTGGCTCAACGCGACATCGGGGTAGGCGCGGCCAACCTCGGTCGCCACCTCGCGCCAGAGCTCGGTGCACTCGAGCACGTTCGCTTTGTCGACGGAGCAGACGCGACGACCACGCTTTCGCGCGATCTCGAACGCGACCCGGCAGATGCGCCGTATCTCGGACTCGGAGTAGACGAGCGTGTTGACGCCCACGCGCTCCCCGTCATCGCCGATGCGCACGCCGCGCGGCTGGCCGAAATAGATGCCGCCGGTCAACTCGCGGACGATGAGGATGTCGAGGCCGGAGACCACCTCCGGCCGGAGCGTGGAAGCGTCGGCAAGCTGCGGATACAGGATGGCCGGGCGCAGGTTGGCGAACAATCCGAGCCCCGCGCGCAGGCCGAGCAGACCCTTCTCCGGGCGCAGCTCGATGGGCAGGGGCTCCCACTTGGGACCACCCACGGCGCCCAGCAGCACCGCGTCCGCCTCTTTCGCGGCCGACAGGGTCGCATCCGGCAGCGGATGACCGGTGGCGTCGATCGCCTCCCCGCCCACCAAGGCCTCATCCATTTCCACGTCCACGCCGAAGAGGTCCCGCAGGCACGCCAGCACCTTCACCGCCTCGGTTACGATCTCGGGGCCAATGCCGTCCCCGGGAAGAATCAGAATTTTCTTACTCACGCGTCAAGGCCTCCTAAAGGCTCACGCAAACAGCCAGGGGGCTTCCCCGCGGCGGCGATCCTCGTAGGCGCGAATCTCGTCCACCTGCTGGAGTGTGAGCCCGATGTCGTCCAGGCCCTCAAGGAGGCAGTGCTTACGAAACGGGTCGACGTCGAATCGGATCTCGTCCCCATCCGTCGAGAGCAAGGTTTGGGCAGCCAGGTCCACGGCGAACCGGAGCGCCTCGGCCCGGGTTGCTGCGTGGAATAGTCCGTTGACGATATTTTCTTCTAATACAATCGGTAATATTCCGTTTTTGAAGCAATTATTGAAGAAAATATCGGCGAAGCTCGGGGCCAGGAGGACGCGGAAACCATAGTCCGCCAGCGCCCAGGGGGCATGCTCCCGTGAGGAGCCGCAGCCGAAGTTCTCCCGCGCCAGCAGGATCTGTGCGCCGGCGTAACGCGGATCGTTCAGGACGAAGTCCGGGTTCAGCGGCCGGCCGCTGCTGTCCTGGCCGGGTTCACCGCGGTCCAGGTAGCGCCATTCGTCAAACAGATTGGGTCCAAACCCCGTTCGCTGGATGCTCTTGAGGAACTGCTTCGGAATGATGGCGTCGGTGTCCACGTTGGCCCGATCAAGGGGACAGACGACTCCGGTGAACTTGGTGAACTTCTCCATCACAGCTCTCTCACGTCAACGAAGCGCCCGGCAACGGCGGCGGCCGCCGCCATGCCGGGGCTCACCAGATGGGTGCGCCCGCCTTGACCCTGGCGGCCCTCAAAGTTTCGATTGGAAGTCGAGGCGCAGCGCTCACCCGGCTCGAGGCGATCGGCGTTCATTGCCAGACACATGGAGCAACCCGGCTCCCGCCACTCAAATCCAGCGTCCCGGAAGACGGCATCCAGGCCTTCTGCCTCCGCCTGCTCCTTTATCAGCCCGGAGCCGGGAACCACCATGGCGAGCTTGATGCTCGCGGCGACCTTGCGCCCCGCTACAACCTCGGCGGCCGCCCGCAGGTCCTCGATCCGGGAGTTGGTGCAGGAGCCGATAAAGACCTTGTCCGGGCGGATGTCGGTGATCCGGGTACCCGCATCGAGCCCCATGTATTCGAGCGCCCGCCGCATCCCGGCAGCCTTGACCGGATCGGTTTCGCGGGCCGGATCGGGGACCCGGTCATCGACCGGGACCACCATCTCCGGCGACGTGCCCCAGGTCACCTGAGGGCGGATGGAAGCTGCATCCAGACGCACCACCCGGTCGAACTCGGCGCCCTCGTCGCTCACCAAGGTCCGCCAATGATCCGCGGCGCGCTCCATCAGATCCCCGGTCGGCGCGAAGGGCCGCCCGCGCACGTAATCGATCGTCTTCCGGTCCACCGCGACCAGCCCGGCCCGCGCGCCGGCCTCGATGGTCATGTTGCAGACCGTCATGCGACCCTCCACCGAGAGGGCGCGGATCGCGTCTCCACCGAACTCGATAACGTAGCCCGTGCCGCCCGCGGTGCCGATCTGGCCGATGATGGCGAGCACGATGTCCTTGGCGGTGATGCCGCGCCCCACCTGCCCGTCCACGCTCACCAGCATGGACTTGGACTTGCGTTGCAGCAGGCACTGGGTGGCCAGCACGTGCTCGACCTCCGAGGTCCCGATGCCGAAGGCAAGGGCCCCGAAGGCCCCGTGGGTGGATGTGTGGGAATCGCCGCAGACAATGGTCATGCCAGGCTGCGTGAAGCCCTCCTCGGGCCCAACCACATGCACGATGCCCTGGCGCCGGTCGTCCATGCGGAACAGGGTGATGCCGAGCTCCGCGCAGTTGGACTCGAGGGTCTCGACCTGGATCTTGGAGACCGGATCGGCGATGCCAAGCGCCCGGTCGACGGTCGGCACATTGTGATCCGGGACCGCGAGGTTGGCCTCCAGACGCCAGGGCTTGCGGCCGCTCAATCGCAGGCCTTCGAAGGCCTGTGGAGACGTGACCTCGTGGACCAACTGGCGGTCGATGTACAGGAGTGCGGTGCCGTCCTCGCCATAGCGAACGACGTGCTCGTCCCATAGTTTGTCGTAGAGGGTCCTGGCGACCATTACAGATGCCTCTGCACCAAACAAAGTCGGTTAGGATAGACTCGCAACAGACGAGAAGCAATCGATGACCCGGGCCGCGGGGGCTGACCCACGCGGCGGCGGCCCAGGCGGCCCGTATCGGAGCGGCCCGCGCGTCGTTCGAACATCTGCAGGGATGCTGAGCCCGGCCAGGGGTGCGAAGCCATGACCTCGGAATTACGTTCGCCGACCAGGATCGGCGTCTATGCGGGCGAAGAGCTGGCCGCGTACGGTTTTGGTCACGGACATCCCTTCGGCCCCGATCGCTTCACCGCCTTCCGGGACGCCCTGAACGCATCCGCGCTGGTGAGCAAGCTGCGAATACTGGACCCCGTTCAGGCTCGTACCGACGACCTGCTTCGATTCCACACCAAGGATTACCTGCAGCTGGTCCAGGCGCGCTCCCATGCCGGCGAGGGATTCCTCGATGCGGGCGACACCCCCGCCTTTCCGGGCATCTACGAGGCAGCACTCTGGGTCGTGGGGAGCGTGCTCGACGCGGTCGCCCGGATCGTGAACGGCGAGCTGAGGCGTGCCCTGGTGCCGATCGCCGGTCTGCACCACGCCCGGCCGAACGCTGCCGCCGGGTTTTGTGTCTTCAACGACTGCGGCATCGCCATCGAGACCCTGCGCCTCGTGCACGGCATTCACCGCATCGCGTACGTCGACATCGACGCCCATCATGGCGATGGTGTTTTCTACGCATTCGCGGAGGATCCGGAGCTTGCCATCGTCGATTTCCACGAGGACGGCCGTTACCTCTACCCTGGTACCGGAGGCGCCCTCGAGACCGGAATCGGCCCCGCCCGCGGCACCAAGCTCAACATCCCCCTGCCCCCTTTTGCCGGGGACCAGGTCTTCTTCGAGCTCTGGCCGCGGGCGGAGCGCTTCATCGACGCCTTCCGGCCCGAGTTCATCCTGCTCCAGTGCGGAGCCGACGCCCTGGCCGGCGACCCCATCACCCACCTCCAGCTCACCAGCACCGTGCACCGGCAGGTCACCACTGCCCTGTGCCGCGCGGCGGATCGTCACTGCGCGGGGCACCTGCTCGCGCTGGGCGGAGGCGGTTACGACCGCGCCCACACGGCCCAGGCTTGGGTGGAGGTTCTGCGGGCGATGACGGAGTCTGAGATGACTGCGAGCCCCTCGGCTGGAAAAGCCGGGAGAGAGACCCGCTAGCGGGGGTTCAGCGGGCGGCTCAGGTGCCGTCGAACTTCAGCTCCGCCGGGGAGATCAGCACGTTGAAGTGCTCGCACCAGATGACCACCGAGCCGTAGTCCTGCAGGTTCAACCCAACCGGAATCGTATAGTTCTGACTCCCGGCGAAGGCCTTGAGCCGACCGAGGTCGACGAACATGGCCTCCTCGACCCGGGTGTCGGGGGTGATGCTCGTCTCCGGAACCAGGTAGACATGGTATTTCGGCCCGGGCCCCACCTCGAAATCCGTTTCCAGATGCAGCAGGTCCTCGTAGAGGGTCACCCCTCCCTTGCCGTAGTGGATCGGATCGGAGGGGTCCGCATGGACGAACATCCCGGCCGCCGCGGCGAGACGCCGATCCCGATCGGGCACCTGCTCGTTGAGCTCCGGCGGCGGAAACAGAAAGGGAAAATAGAAAATACCAGCGGCGAAACCGGCCAGGGATCCGAGGATGGCCCCCGCCAGCAGGCCGACAGCCAAACCTTTCGTCGTCATCCCGTGAGCCCTGTTTCTCCGCACGTCCAGGTTCAGCCCGGCATGGTCGGGAACCCCGTGCGGGGTCCCATGTCGTAGCGGTCGCGGGCGTACATGGGCGGCGCCTGCATATAGACGCTGACGAGCTTGGCGAGGGACTCCAGGGCATCCATGTGGATGCGCTCGTAGCCGTGGGAGGCGTCGATGCCGAAGGTAACCAGCGCGGTGCGCACGTCGTTGCCTGCCTCGAGGGCGGCCGCGCTGTCGGAGCGATAGTAGCGGAACACATCGCGCTGGTGGCGAATGCCGAACTCCTGGCAGAGATGGATGATGCGGTGGGTGAGGTGGTAGTCGAAGGGTCCGCTCTGGTCCGCCATGGCGATGGTGACCCCGAACTCGCTGGAGTTCTGGCCCGGCGCGGTGGTGCCGTTGTCGATGGTGAGCATCTCGGCCACGTCCTGGTGCAGGGCGGCCGAAGCGCCGGAACCCACCTCCTCGGAGATGGTGAACAGCGGGTGGCAGTCCACCGGCAGCGTGACACCGGTGCGCGCATGACGGCCTCGATCGCGGTGAGCAGCACCGCGGCGCCCGCCTTGTCGTCCAGGTGACGGGAGTTGATGAAGCCCGTATCCGTGATCTCGGGTGTCGTATCGATGGCGATGAAGTCCCCGACGTGGACGCCGAGCTTGAGCAGATCCCGGAGGTTGTGCACCACCTCGTCGATGCGGAACTCGACGTGGTCGCCAGCCGCCGGGCTGGTTGTCGATCTCCGGCGCGAAGGTGTGGCCCGACGCCTTCAGCGGCAGGATGGTGCCCCGGTGCTGGCCGATATCGGTGAACAGGGTGCAGCGGGCACCCTCGGCGAAGCGGGCGTTCCAGTGGCCCACCGCCACCATCTCCAGGCGGCCGTTGTCCTTGAGGGACTTGACCATGGCCCCGAGGGTGTCGATGTGGGCGACAACGGCCCGGTCGGGCTGCGAGATCTCGCCCCCGGCAGGCTGGCGCGGATGGCGCCCCGCCGGGTGAGCTCGAAGGACACGCCCAGGCGCTCCAGCTCCTCGCACACCAGATGCACCACCCGGTCCGTGTAACCGGACGGACTGGGCGTGAACAGCAGCTTGAGCAGGATGTCGGTCAGATAGTCGGTGTCGATGTCCAGCAGCTTCAAGAGACGCTCTCCCGATTCGCGGTCTGGGGAAACAGCAGATCGACGAAGCGCTCCGCGGTGGGCTGGGGCTCGTGGTTGGCAAGCCCCGGCCGTTCGTTGGCCTCGATGATGACATAGTCGCGGCTCGCTGACGGAGGGGACGATGAAGTCCAGCCCGGTCACCGGGATGTCCAGCACCCGCGCGGCGGCGACCGGCGTCCTCCGACGAGCTTCGGGTGCAGCTCCGCAGTGACGTCGTGGATGGTGCCACCCGTGTGCAGGTTGGCGGTCTTGCGCACCGTGAGCACCTCGCCCTCCGGCAGGATGTCACGGAGACCGTATCCGGCCTGGCGAACGCAGCGCTCTGTCTCCTCGTCCAGCGGGATGGAGCTCTCGCCGCCGGTGGCGGCGCGGCGGCGGCGGCTCTGGGCCTGGATCAGATCCCGGATCTGTGCTGGCCGGTGCCGATGACCTGGGGCGGGCGGCGCACGGCAGCGGCCACCACCTCGAAGTCGATGACGACGATGCGCAGATCATCGCCCTCGCACGTACTCCTCGAGGATCACGCGTCTCGCAGATGCGGCGTGGCGGCGAGGATCGCCTTCTCCAGGACATCGGGGTCGCGCACGTCGACGCTGATGCCCGCGCCCTGCTCGCCCCGGGCCGGCTTGACCACCACGCTGCCCATGCGCGACAGAAAGGCCTCGGCCTGGTCGAGGGCCTCCACCCGTGGTCTGCTCCGGCACCCGAAGGCCGGTGCGCTTGAGCAGCCGATGCGTGATCGCCTTGTCGTCGCAACGGCTCATGGCCACCGCGGTGGTCAGCTCGCTCAAGCTTTCCCGGCAGACGATGCGCCGCCCGCCGAGCACCAGTGCGAAGTAACCCGCCTCCGCGTCCATCACCTCCACGCCGATCCCGCGCCGGCGGGCCTCGGTGACGATGATGGTGGCGTAGGGGTTGAGGTTGGCCTCCGGCTGCTTGCCGATGAACAGAGGCTCGTTGAAGGCGTTCTTGTTCTTGAGCGCGAAGGCCGGGATGCGCTCGAAGCCCAACTTTTCGTATAGACCCGATCGCCTGCTGTTGTCGTGCATCACCGAGAGGTCCAGGAAGGATCGGCCCTTCGCGCCAGATGGTATTCCAGCACCTGGCGAACCAGGGCCTCGCCGATCCCCGGATAGGGTGCCTGGGCGTCCACGGCCAGCGCCCACAGACTGGAACCATTCTCGGGGTCTTCGAAGGCCGCGACATGATCGACGCCGTTGACCGCCCCGAGGATGCTGCCGTCCTGCTCATCCTGCGCCACCCAGTAATGCAGGACTTTGGAGGTACGATTCTCCCAGATGAAATCCGCACCCGGCGGGACCATGCGCCGGCTGACGTAAAGTCGGTTGATCGCCTCGGCGTCCTCGCGGCTGTTGAGTAGGCGCACACGAGAATCCCTTCGGTCGGCGGTTCGAGTGCTGATACCGCTCGAGCCATAGTCGGAAGGTGTGGGAAGGGTCCAGGAACAGGTCCAGCGGCGCGTAGGAAAGCACCACGTGCGGATCGCGCAGATAGAGGGCGACGTCCCGCTTGCCTGGTCGCTCTTCCTGCAGCACCTCCGCCAGCTGGTGCAGATCGCCGAAGGTCTGACCGAACAGCAGGCGCCCCCAGCCGCAATCCACGACCGCGTCGCACGGCGAGCCCTCGTTCCGGCGCGGCCGGAGCTCGAGCTTGCCACCGACGGCGCACGGACCCGCTCGAGACGGTGATGGATGCTGTCTTTGGTGCTCATTTCAATGTTTTCCTGGGTCTTGGCACGAACCAGCGAGAAACTGGCACCTATCTCCCGGAGATGCGGGGAACGGAGCCGGGCATCGCCGCGGATCACGGATCTTGACGCCGGGTGGCAACCGCGGTTCGTATCACACGCCCTGCTCCTGCAGCCACATCTCGAGCAGGGCCAACTGCCAAAGCTTGGAGCCGCGCAGGGGGGTGATGTGCTCGTCCGGGGCGGCCAGCAGCTCGTCCACGTAGTCCAGCTGAACAGCGCCCGCTGCGCGCCCGGTCGCGAATGCAACAGATCCCGCACCATGTCCAGCACCTCGCCCCGCAGATACTTCAGCGCCGGCACCGGAAAGTAGCCCTTGGGCCGGTCGATGACCTCCGCCGGGATGACCCTGCGGCCGACTGCCTTGAGCACGCACTTACCCTCGTCGCACAGCTTGTACTCGTCGGGGATCCGGGCCGCCAGCTCGACCAGTTCGTGGTCGAGGAAGGGAACCCGCGCCTCCAGGCCCCAGGCCATGGTCATGTTGTCCACCCGCTTGACCGGGTCGTCCACCAGCATGATGAGCTGGTCGATGCGCAGCGCCTTGTCCACCGGCGCCTCGGCCCCCGGCCGCGCGAAATGCCCCTGGATGAAGGCGCGGCTGTAGTCCTCGCCATGGAAGCGGGGATGTACCGCGCGCCGATACTCCTCGTGGCTGCGGTCGCAGAACGCCCGCGCGTAGTCCGCCGCCGGGTTGCCGCTGCCCACCATCGGCGGATACCAGTGATAGCCGGCGAAGACCTCGTCCGCCCCCTGGCCGCTCTGCACCACCTTGACGTGCTCCGCAACCTTCTGCGAGAGCAGGATAGAAGCCGATCGCATCGTGGCTGACCATCGGCTCAGACATGGCGCGCACGCAATGCGGAAGCTCGGGCAGCAGCTTGGTGGCCGAATCCACGTGAATCTTGTGATGCACGGTACCGAAGTGCTCGGCGATCAGGTCCGAGTACTGGAACTCGTCCCCCCGCTCCTCGCCCACCGTCTCGAAGCCGACCGAGAAGGTATTCAGCCCGCTCTGTCCCTGCTCGGCCAGCAGGCCGACGATGAGGCTCGAGTCCAGCCCCCCCGAGAGCAACACGCCGACGTCCACGTCCGCCACCAGGCGGCGCTTGACCGCACGACGGAGCGACTCGAGCACCTGGTCCTGCCAGTCCTCGAAGCCGAGCCGGCGCTCGCTCTCGGGCGTCTCGAAGCGCGGCTCCCAGTAGGTGCGCTCGCGCTTTGTCCCATTAGGCTCAATGACCCGGATGGTCGCGGGAGGGAGCTTGCGCACGCCGCGTAAAATGGTATAGGGCGCGGGCACCACGGCATGGAAGTGCATGTAGTGGTGAAGCGCGACCGGATCGATGTCCGTGTCCAGACCGCCGCCTGCAAGCAGTGCAGGGAGCGTGGAAGCGAAGCGCAGCCCGCCCCGGACCTCCGCGTAGTACAAGGGCTTGATGCCGAGCCGATCGCGCACCAAGGTGACCCGCCCGCTGTCGCGCTCTGCCACCGCGAAGGCGAACATGCCGAAAAATCGCTGGACGCAATCCTCCCCCCACGCGTGAAAGGCCTTGAGGACCACCTCGGTATCGCCGTGGGAAAAGAATCGATAGCCCCTGGCCTCCAACTCCGCTCGCAATTCCTGGTAGTTGTATATGCAGCCGTTGAAGGCCACGGTGAGGCCGAGCTCGCTGTCGACCATGGGCTGGCCGGCATGGGTGCTGAGGTCGATGATGCTCAGGCGCCGATGCGCCAGGGCCACGCCCCCCTGTTGACCATACCCCATGACCATCGGGTCCGCGCGGAACCATGCTTGCGTTCATGGCGCCCAAGGCACCGAGATCGACTGGGGTACCGTCGAAGCGGACCTCACCGCAAAAGCCACACATCAGGAGCTCTCCTCATAGGGAACGGAATCGGGCCGGACAAAGGGCGCAATAGCCATGACGCTGCGGCGCTCAGTCGGCGGGATGGAGGTGGAAAGGTTCATACTCGAGGTGGCAGTCCCACGACGCAAAGGCGCGGCGGCGCCCGCGATCAGTTTTCCGCGGCGATTCGCCAGGGCAGCGCGGACAGGGATCGGCAGGAAGGGCGACGATGATTGATGACAGGATCGATCGGCTGCATGTCTCTGTGCCTTTCGTCCGCATAGTGGGGAATACAACTAAGGTTTGAAGTATAAAGAACTCCTATTCCGGATTCCAGGAACAGCCACCACTGCCCGCGAAAACCAAGGGGGAAAATTCCGGTACCGGCTTCTCTTTTTCCTCCGCACCCCCATTTCCCCTGCGACGAACAACCGCGAAACCGCATCGCGCAGCAAGATCATCCAGCAGAAAATCAGGCGCTGAATCATGTCCGATAAAAAGCAGTTGTCCCGAGTCGTATCCCACGGCCATTACGCGCCGAGCTTCGAGGCGGAGTCGGACGAAGAGGTCTACGACGAGGGTAAGGAGCGCCTGGTGCGAGCCATGCTCCAGGAGATCGGCGAGGATCCAGAGCCGCGAGGGGCTTCGACGCACCCCGCTGCGCGTCGCCAAAGCCATGGACTTCCTGACCAGCGGCTATCAGCTCTCGGCCGAGGACATCATCAAGGGGGCGGTGTTCGAGGAAAACTGCCAAGAGATGGTTATCGTGCGCGACATCGAGTTCTACTCCATGTGCGAGCATCACATGTTGCCTTTCTTTGGCCATGCCCATGTCGGGTATCTTCCCAACGGCAAGGTCGTCGGCCTGAGCAAGATCGCGCGCGTCGTCGACGTCTTCGCACGTCGCTTGCAAGTGCAGGAGCGACTGACTAGCCAAGTTGCCGATGCCCTGATGGCGCACCTGGGTGCGCACGGCGTCGCGGTGGTCATGGAGGCCAGCCACACCTGCATGATGATGCGCGGCGTCCAGAAGCAGAACAGCAGCACGGTCTCCAGCGCCATGCGCGGCACCTTCGCGGCGGACGCGCGCACCCGCGCGGAGTTCATGTCGTTCCTGCGAAAGTAGACCGCTCGCCAGCAGAGCCGTTTTCGTCCGGCCCCCGCCAACCGCCCCCCCAGAGCGCAGGCCAATCAGTGAGTCACCCGACCACGCCGGATGAACCCGTCTCTTTGACCGACCACACCGACGTGACCGCGACCGCCGCCGCGCTCTTGCGGGAGGCTCGGCGCGACAATCACCGTTTGACCCTGGTGCTCGCGGGAGGCCCAGATTGGACCACGCGGGCCGCGGCGACAGCGCTCGACGCCTCCTCGGACCGCGCCGCCACCTGGTTGTCGAACCGTCCCCTTCCGGTTACCCGCCTGCCGCTCGGCGCCGGCGTGGAGCTGCTCGGGCGCGAGGTCGATGTGCTGGTGTTCGACGCCCATTCCGGATTCGACCCCGACAGCTTCGGCGCCGCCATCGGCTCGATCCGGGGCGGCGGCCTGTTGATGCTCCTGACGCCACCGCTGGATCTCTGGCCGCAGCTGCCGGATCCGCAAGCACGACGGGTAGCCGTTCACCCGGCCAGCTGGGATCAGGTATCCGGACGTTTTCTCGCCCGTTTCGCGCGTATCTTGGCGAGCTCGGCTGGCGTCGCGGTAGTCGACGAGGGACAGCCTTCCCGTCATCCCTATTCGGCCCAGGCACCGCCACGGGCGTCCGGCAGGTCCGGATCGGAGGACATGACTCCGGACCAGTCTCGGGCGGTGAAAGCCATCCTCGCAACGGCTCGCGGGCGGGCACGCAGACCATTGATCCTCATTTCCGACCGCGGCCGCGGTAAGACCACGGCACTCGGTATCGCCGCCGCGCTCTTGGCGGGAGAGCATGAGACCCACATCCTGGTAACCGCCCCGCGACGCTCAGCGGTCGATCCGCTGTTCCGGCACGCAACTCGCCTGCTCCCGCATGCCCGCGTAGAGAGGAACCAGATCGCTCTCGGCATCTCCAGTCTGGAATTTCGGCCCCCCGATGCGCTCTGCCGGGAATGCCACCGCGCCGATCTGCTGCTGGTCGACGAGGCGGCGGGCATTCCTGCCCCCATCCTGGAGCGGTTGCTGAAGGCCTACGGCCGCGTCGTCTTCGCCACTACGGTGCATGGCTACGAGGGTACGGGGCGAGGTTTCGAGGTCCGCTTCCGACGTCACCTGGATCTCGCGACGCCAGGCTGGAAGGCGCTGCGCCTGGAGACACCCGTTCGCTTCGCCCCCGGCGACCCGCTCGAGGCCCTGACCGCCCGCGCCCTGCTTCTGGACGCAGAACCGGCGCCGGACGTCGAGGTTCAAAGTGCTCGGCCCGAGGACTGCATTTTCGAGCGTCTCGACCGGCAGGCCCTGGGCAACGACGACGCGACCCTGCCCCAGGTCTTCGGGCTGCTGGTGCTCGCGCACTACCAGACGCGGCCCCTGGACCTGCGGCACCTGCTCGACGGACCCAACATGCGGGTGTATGTCCTGCGGCACCACCGACACATCCTTGCCACCGCGCTGGTGGCGATCGAGGGCGGGCTCGCCCCGGCCCTGGCGCGCGAGGTATTTGACGGCCGGCGCCGGCCACGCGGGCACCTGTTGCCCCAGACCCTTTGCGCCCATGCGGGACTCGCCGATGCCCCCGGCTTGGGTTACGCGAGGATCGTGCGCATTGCCGTTCACCCCGCCGCACAGCGAAGAGGGTTTGGCCGCCGATTGCTGGACGGCATCGCCGCCGATGCACGGACCTCCGAATTGGATCTCGCCGGGGCAAGCTTCGGCGCGAGCGACGATCTGCTGGACTTCTGGCTTGGCTGTGGCTTTCTCCCGGTGCATATCGGCACCTCCCGCAACGCCGCGAGCGGCGCACACGCGGCGGTGGTTCTGTTGCCCGTGAGCCGCGCGGGAGAACGCCTGCTGGAGACGGCGCGAGTACGGCTGGGTGAGCGCCTCCAAACCCTGCTAGCCGGCCCCCTGCGCGACCTCGAACCAGCGGTCACCGCCCGCCTGCTCGCACATAGCGTCGCCCCGCGCTGGGAACCCGGGCCCCATGTGCTCGAGGAGACCTCTGCCTTCGCCTTCGCCCATCGTCCATTCGAGGCCGCCCTCCCATCCCTGGCACGACTGATCCGCTCGCGCCCAGGCGTCCTACTCGCGGATGATCTACTGGCGGACAGCGAGCGCGACGCCCTGATCGCGATGGCGCTCCAACATCGCCCCTGGGGTGAGGTCGCCAAGATGACGGGGGCCAATGGCCGGGCAGGCGTGGTCTCGCTGCTGCGCAAGGCGGCCGCCAAGATCCTCGATCCGCACCGAGCGGCGAACCGGGAGACCGGCCGCGAGGGTGGCTGAAGCCGGCGTCGAATCCGCTCAGGCGTTATCTCGCCGATCCTTTTTGTCCCCGGCAGACGAAAGATCCCGCGGCTCGGGATGCTCATCGTCCGCGTCGGGTAATCGCCGCCGATCCACCGCGTCCTCGTCCATCAGGATACGGTGGGCGTCCCCGTCCAGATCATCGTACTGGCCGCTGCGGGCGGCCCAGAACAGGACGCCGACGGCCACCAGTCCGAGTACGAGCATGCCGGGAATGAGGCCGTAGATAACTTCCATGGGTTCTCGCTAGGGTGTTCGGCTGGATCGGCCGCCGCCGAACAGGCTGCGGATGCGGGCCGAGTTACCGATGACGGCGAGCGAGCTCAACGGCATGGACACCGCGGCCACCAACGGCGTGACCAGGGCCGCCATCGCGAGCGGCACCATAATCAGATTATAGGTAATGGAGATGCCGATATTCTGGCGTATGGTGCTGAGCGTGCGGCGCGACAGCGCCGCGGCCTCTCGGACCTGCTCGAGCTCCCCGCGCATGAGCACGATGTCCGCGCTTGCGATGGAGACGTCGGTCCCGCTGCCCATGGCTATACCCACGTCCGCCCTCACCAGGGCGGGCGCGTCGTTCACCCCGTCGCCCACCATGGCAACCCGTCCGCCGTCGCGCTGCAGCCCGGCGACGACGCGGTCCTTGTCCTCGGGCAGGACCTCGGCGATCACCTCTACCCCGCCCAGAAGCCCGGCAATGCGTTGCGCGGCGCCGCGACGATCACCGGTGAGCATCGTGACGCGAATCCCCTCTCCCTTCAGGCGCTCGACCACTCCCCTGGCGTCATCCCGCAAGCGGTCTTCGATACAGAGCAGCAGCACCTCGATGCCGCCGATCGCCACATGAAGCGCGCTCCCGCCATCCCGCTCGATCTCCCGCGCGCGCCGCGCCAGAGCGAGATCGTGAGGGATCCCGTTCTGGCGCAGCCATTCTGCCGTGCCGGCCAACACGGGCTCGCCATCGACCCGGCCGAGGATGCCTAGACCGGGCCGGACCTTGACCGCCCCCACCCGTCGTTCTCCCATGACCAGCTTTAGCGCGCGGCAGAGATCCAACACTGCCGAGGCCACCGGGTGCTCGGAGAATCGCTCTAGCGCCCCGACCATGGCGAGCTGCGCCCGCTCCCGATCACCGAGATCCTCTCGCGCCAGCCGGGGGCTATCGTCGCGGTCAGCGATCCGCTCCTGGCCCTCGGTCGCATTGGTTCGCGTAGATGGGAAGACGCAAGTTACTGCGGGGCGGCCTTCAGTCAGGGTCCCGGTCTTGTCGAACACAATGTGATCGATGGTGGACAGGCGCTCCAACACCGCGCCGTTCTTGACCAGGATCCCATTCCTGGCGCCGAGTCCGGAGGCGACGGCGATGGCCATGGGGGTGGCCAGACCAAAGGCGCAAGGGCAAGTGATGATGAGGACCGCGGTGGCGGCCATGAGCGCCGTCTCGAAATCGCTTCGCACCCACCACAGGAAGGTCAGAGTCGCCAACGCCAGCGTGACCGCAACGAACCAGGGCACCACCCGATCGGCGAGGCACTGAATGGGTGCCTTGCTGGCCTGGGCGTCCTCCACCAGCTTGATGATGCGTCCGAGCGCGGTGTCCTTTAGCAACCCTACCACCTGCACACGCAGGGCGCCTGGCCCGTTGAGCGTGCCGGCGGACACGGGGTCCCCGCCACGCTTGCGCACCGGATCCGACTCCCCGGTGAGCATGGACTCGTCAATACTGCTCTCGCCGTCCAGTATCCTGCCGTCCACCGGAACCTTCTCGCCCGGCCGCACCAGGACGGTTTCCCCGGCTTGACCGCGCGGATGGGCACGACCACCTCTTCCCCCGCGCGCATCACGGTCGCCACCTTGGGCTGCAGGTCGAGCAACCGCTGGGTGGAGGCCACCGCCCGGCGTTTCGAGGCCGCCTCCAGGAAGCGCCCGACCAGTATCACGAACAGGAAATTGACCACCGTGTCCCAGTAGACCTCACCGCTGCCGGTGATCGTAACGTAGAGCGAGTAGAGGTAGGTGATGGACGCGCCGATGGCGATCGGCAGGTCCATCCCCAGATGCAGGCTGCGAAGACCCGACCATGCACCCCGGTAGAAGGGGTAGCCGGAGTACAGCAGCGTCGGCGTGGCGATGGCGAACCCGATCCAATGAAACATGCCTCGGAACTCGCCCTGGTCCGCGCCGCTGTAGAGGGCAATCGAGATCCACAGCAGGTTCATCATGGCAAACCCGGCGAATGCCATGCGATACAGCAGCCGGCGGTTTTCGCGCTGCAGGGAGCCTTCCGCCGCATCTGGGTCGAAGGGCACGGCCGCGTAGCCGATGTCGCCCAGACGCCGCAACGCCTGGGACAGCTGGAGGCGCCCGTTGTCCCACTTGAGCTTGAGGCGGCGGCCGGTAAGGTTCACCCGCGCCTCTTCCACCCCAGGCATCGCCTGCAGGCTGTTCTCGATCAGCCAGACGCAGGCGGCGCAGTGGATGCCCTCCACCAGCAGGTTGATCTCACGGGTCTCGCCGAGAACGTCGACGAACTCCTCCTGGACCTCGTCGATGTCATAGAGGGCGAGATCTTTCGGGGGTTCCGGAGGCGGGCCGAGGATCTCGCCCTCCGGCGTCCGCTTGTAGAAGCCTTCGAGGCCGGCGGAGAAGATGGCCTGGCATACCGACTTGCAGCCGGTGCAACAGAAATCCCGCTGCCGACCCTCGATGGCGGCGCCGATCCGCGAGGATGCGGTTAGCGGCAGTCCGCAATGGAAGCAGCGGCTCGAAGTCCGCGTGTCAGCGGGCGCGGCTTCGGCATCTAGCAGGATCTGGGGCTCAACCACGTATCAAGGACGCTGCACGCTTACGCGTTTGCCCAGGTTGTATTCCTGCTCCCCGCTCTTGATCGCTATCAGGGTGTCCCAGATGCCCATCAGTGGGAAGGTCACCTCTGCCAGGTAGCGCCCTTTCCCCTCCTCGGTCATGGCCAGGCTGAAGTCCTGGGACGCGTCCGACGGACGATAGGCGAAGAAGTCGACGCCGTCCGCGACCACCGGCTGTCCGGCCCGGTCGACCAGGAAAAAGCGGATCGCCGTGGGCGCGCCGGCCAGAATCTCCGCGGGGATATCCGCGCGCATCTCCCATCCGGGATCCTTGGCCATCGCCGAGATCATGGTGCGCTCATAGTGCTGCCCACGATCATAGTAGTCTTCCACCACTAGGCCAGGATTGGTCTCGATGGCGAGATAGACCATGGTCAGGTTGACGCCGAGCACCACGACAACGAGACCGACCCAGGCAATCACCCAGGGGCTGCGCCACGCGGACACGGGCTTGTGCTGTTCTGATGCGGTGGGATCCATTCTCGTCGATACCTCTACAATGAAACGGGCGGGCTGGGAGCCAGCCCGCCCGCCAGTCAGCCGATGGAGACTAGCGCCGCGGACCGATGAAGACGCTCTCCCTATCCGTCCGCACAATATCCCCCGACGCCCGCTCACCCTCAACATGGAAGGTGATGGGAACATGCTCCTCGGCAAGGTCCTTACGCGGAATCCGTACGAACACCATCGCCGGCGAGACGAAACCGTGCTTAGCGATGATCGCATCCTCCGCACCCACAAGCTCAAGGCTCTCCGGACCACCGGACACGCTGATCCGAAGGGAAACATCCTCGTTCAGCTTGTTCAGCATTTTTAGGGTGTATTTGTTCTGAATCGAGCCGTCGCTGAGGGTTACGAACAGCGGCGCACGCTCATGCAGCACCTTGAGCTCGATCGGCGCCAGGGACGTTAGCCCGTAGAGGATACCCGAAAGCGCGGCCACCAGGATCGCCGCATACACCCATACCCTGGGTCGCAGCAGGAGCGCCTTGGTGGGCTTTCCCTCGAACTCGTCGAGAGAGGCATACCGGATAAGCCCCTTCGGCCGGCCGATCTTGTCCATCACCGCGTCACAAGCGTCAATGCACAGCGCGCAGGTGATGCACCCCTCCTGCTGGCCATGCCGGATGTCGATGCCGGTGGGGCACACCGCGACACACTGCTTGCAATCGATGCAGTCGCCGGTTGTCCGATTCTCCTCCTTCTCGCCCTTTTTCATCCGCCCGCGTGGCTCGCCTCTCCCGATGTCGTAGGTCGGAAGCAGCGTGGTCCGATCGACCATGACGCCTTGGATGCGCGCGTACGGACATAGCCAGAAGCAGGTCTGCTCCCGCAGGAAGCCGGCGAGTCCGTAGGTGCCGACGGTGAACAGGGCCACGGTCACGTAGACCGCGGAATTCGATTCCCCGAGGAAAAAGGCGGTCCAAAGGGTTGGCGCGTCGGTGAACCATGCGACGAAGCTCATGCCCGTGAGGAACCCGATTAGTAACCAGATCAGGTGCTTGAGCGCCTTGATTCGGAGCTTCCGGAAATCCAATGGGGCGGCATCAAGCTTGCGTCGCGCCGGCGGCTGCCCCTCCAGCTTTTCCTCGATCCAGGTGTAGACATCGGTCCACACGGTCTGAAAACAGAAGTATCCGCACCAGACCCGTCCCATGAGTGCGGTAGCGACGGCGAGGAGGATGGCGAAGAACAGCAATAGCAGGGACAGCATCCAGAAATCCTGCGGGATGACGGTCACACCGAAGATGTGGAACTGCCGGTTGGGGATGTCCCAAAGAATCGCCTGCCTGCCATCCCAGCGCAGATAGGGACCGAGGAAGAATACTAGCCAGACCGAGGCGCCGACCCACTTGAGGGTCCGCCATTTACCGACAAGCCGCTTGGCGTGGATGGTTTCCCCACCCGTGTTGACGTGCCAGTGATCGGCCTCCGCGTAGAGGGCGTCGACGGCGACGCTGTCTTTTTCCACTGTCGTGTTACTCACGGACGAACTCCCGAGGCTGCGTTGGCGACGTCCGGCAACCGCGAGCGGCATAACACCAACCAGCGAGCGACGTCTTGACTAGCCGCACAATCTAACCTAACCCACGCCCTTGGACATTGCGCATTCGCAATTATAACTGGATGATTTCTGTTGAATTATTCATGGTTTCTCTGCCCGGCGGCGCAAGGCGACGGGCAACGTTGAACGCCGCGAACTCAGACCCTCGCCATCTCAGCGCTGGCAAGGAAACACTTTTCGGAGAGCCCTCGTCAAGGACACAAAAAAAGGGGGATGATTCATCCCCCTTCCCATCAGAGCTTTGGCCGATCGGTCGTTATTGTTGGTGCTTGTGCGCGTCGGCGTCGCGATTCATCAGCGCCACCACCTTAAAGCCCAGAAACACGACGATAATGATCGCGATCACGATCATGGCGATCGACATCAGGGTAACCAGGTCCCAAGTCAGGAAGTTCATGGTCTCCTCCTCTCCTTAACGTCTGCCGTCGGGCGGCCGGGGCCGCCCGCCGTGATTGCGCTCGGCGGTCTACTGACCGCCACCTAGCTGGTGCACATAGACTATCAGCTTTTTGATCTCCTGTTCGCCAAGCTTGCCGGTAGTGCCGAATGCGGGCATCACCGCATCGCGGCTACCCTCGACGTCCTGATTCACTCCGTACAGGATGGTGTGCTTGGCGCTCTCGTAGCCGCCCGGCTCGAAGCGCCAAATCCCATCGCCGCAGGTTGGCGGCGCCAACCGTTGCCAGGACCTCCCCGTTGGGACCCCGCGCCAGCACGCCGTCCGCCTCGGGACCGTGGCAGGCGTTGCAGCCCTTGGTGTTGTAGAGGTTCCAGCCTTCCTCGCTGCCACCCTCGCCACTGGATTCACTCATCTGCACCACCCAGTTGGACAGGGTGTCGACCTCCGCCTCAGTCAGAATGTCCTTGTGCGCGGTCATGGCCCCCTTGCGCCCGACCTGGATGGTCTCCGTGATCTTGGCCAGCGATCCGCCGTAGAGCCAGTCGTCGTCAGCCAGGACCGGATAGCCCGGATTGCCCTGACCGCCGCTGCCATGACAGGCCGAGCAGTAGTCGCCGAACAGCACCTTGGCCGAAGCCAGGGTGTACTGGGTCAGTCCCGGATCGGCCATGATCTGCTCCGCGGTCATGCCGTCTTGATCTGGTCCTCGAACTGGGCGCGCACGGCCTCGACCTGCTCAACGCCCTCCTGGTACTCGTTCATCTGCGTCCAGCCCAAGACGCCCTGGTGTGTCTGCAACCCGGGGATAGGCCTGGGCCACATGGGGTAGAGGATGCCATAGCCGATCCAAAAGAGGATGGACGCCCAAAAGCGCGATCATCCACCAGCGCGGGGGCGGATTGTTCAGCTCCCGCAGATTGTCGTCCCAGAAATGACCGGTGTTGTTTTCACCGGGAAAGGGATTATTTTCCGCCATTTTTCTCTCCAGCTATCTTCGTTGTCCTCTTCGAACGGGATGAAGCGCTTGGATTCCAGCTTCTCCCGGTTCTTGGGACGGAATACCTGGAAATACGCCACGATCATGAGGACGAAGATGACGACGGTGAGGATCGTGCCGATCCAGTCGTTCGTCGTCATCGCGCCCCAATCGGTGTGGAAGTATTCCTTCAGACTACTCACGGTAGACCTTGGTCTCGTCCAGCGCCGCCATGGTGCCCAAGACCTGCAGATAGGCCACCAGGGCGTCCATCTCGGTCTTGCCTTCGAGCAGCTCCGGCGCAGCCTCGATGTCCGCGTCGGCAGTAGGGAACACCGATGGTGCGCATACCTTCCATGTGGGCCTGCATGGTCGAGGCGTCCGGCCCGTCCTTATCCAGCCAGGGATAGTTGGGCATGACCGATTCCGGGAACCACCGAGCGCGGGGCGCGCAGGTGGGCGCGGTGCCACTCGTCGGAGTACTTGCCGCCGAGACGCGCCATATCCGGACCGGTTCGCTTGGAGCCCCACTGGAATGGATGATCGAACATGGACTCGGACGCCAGGGAGTAGTGACCGTAACGCTCCTTCTCGTCCCGGAACGGGCGGATCATCTGGGAGTGGCAGGTGTAGCAGCCCTCCCGCTGGTAGATGTCGCGGCCGGCGAGCTCGAGCGCCGTGTAGGGACGGACGCCGTCGCCCGGCTTCCAGTTCCACTGCTCCTTGCCGTCCGCGACCGCCACGATGGGCTCCTGCCCGGCCTTAGCCCAGACGATCTCCGGGTACTTGTTGCTGCTCCGGGAACGTGCTCTTCAGATAGAAGAGCGGGACGATCTCCACGATGCCGCCGACGGACAGTGCGAGGGCCAGCAACGATCATCAGCGCCCAGATGTTGAGCTTCCATGCGCTCCTGGAAGTTCTTTGGCTTGAGTTTTCTCGCCATTTTCGTATCCTCCTAGATCAGGCGGAAGCCGCCGCGGTACGGGCCTGCTCAAGGCTGCCTTGACGAGACAGACTTGCGCACGGTCATCAGCACGTTGAAGAGCATGACGACTGCGCCGAACAGGAAGATCATGCCGCCGATAGCTCGCATCGCGTAGTAGGGATGCATGGCATCGACGGACTCGACGAAGGTGTAGGCCAGGGTGCCGTACTCGTCATAGGCCCTCCACATCAGGCCCTGCATGATGCCGGACACCCACATCGCTACGATGTAGACCACGGTGCCGATGGTGGCGGTCCAGAAGTGGAAGTTGACCAGCTTCTCGGAGTACATCTCCGTGTGATACAGCCGGGTCATCAGATGGTAGATGGCGCCGATGGAGATACCGGCCACCCAGCCAAGGGCACCGGAGTGCACGTGGCCGACGGTCCAGTCGGTGTAGTGGGACAAAGCGTTGACGGTCTTCAGGGACATGACCGGGCCTTCGAAGGTGGACATGGCGTAGAAGGCCAACGCAATGATCAGGAAGCGCAGCACGTAGTCGGTACGCAGCTTATCCCAGGCCCCGGAGAGGGTCATCATGCCGTTCACCGCGCCGCCCCAGGAGGGGATGATCATGGCGATGGAGACGGCGGCGCCGAGAGATCCGGTCCAATCGGGCAGGGCCGTGTACTGCAGGTGGTGGGCACCGAGCCAGACGTAACCGAACATCAGGGCCCAGAAGTGGATGACCGACAAGCGGTAGGAGTAGACGGGACGATTGGCCTGCTTGGGCACGAAGTAGTACATCATGCCGAGGAAGCCGGCGGTCAGATAGAAGCCCACCGCGTTGTGGCCCCACCACCACTGGATCATGGCGTCCTGCACGCCGGAGAAGACGGAGTAGGACTTGAACAGGCCGACCGGGATGGCCAGGCTGTTGACCACGTGCAGATAGACGATCATCACCATCATGCCGAGGAAGAACCAGTTCGACACATAGATGTGCGAGGTCTTGCGGATGGCGATGGTCATGATGAAATTGAAGGTGAAGGCCAGCCAGACCACGGCGATCAGGATGTCGATGGGCCACTCCAGCTCCGCGTACTCCTTGGCCTGGGTAAAGCCCAGCGGCAGGGTGATGACGGCCAACACGATGATGGCGTTCCATCCCCAGAACACGAACCAGGCCATCTTGTCGCTCCACAGCCGAACGCCGCAGGTGCGCTGGACGGTGTAGAAGGCGGTTGCCATCAGGGCGCAGCCGCCGAAGGCGAAGATGACCGCGTTGGTGTGGACCGGACGCAGACGCCCGAACGAGATGTAGGGGCTGTCGAAATTCAGGAACGGCCAAGCCAGCTCCGACGCGATATAAACCCCGACAAGGGCGCCAACCACAAGGTAGACGACCGCCATGATGGTGAACCAGCGCACAACGTCAAAGTTGTACTTCTGTTCGAGTCCAGCTTCCATAAACCCTCCCCGAAATGACTGGGAAAACGACGCAGGTGAGTGGCATTCCCGCCTGATTTTTGAAGGACCGATATCCGTCGGCACAACCGTGGCAATGAGACTGGATTCGGCCTTCAAAGTCAAGATCGGCGGGGGCTCTTACGCACCTGGATGGGGGGTATGCCCCACTGTTTCTTGACCTAGATCAGTCGATTTCCGGGGGAGCGCGGCGGCGAAGGACTGCACGGCACTTCATTTTGGCGGACGCCAATCATTGGGGGCAGACAGGGGAAAGTAAATCACTGAGGGACGACTGGTATGCAGTCGCGACCGCCGTCACTTGAAGAAGGCATCCACGGAGAAGCCCTCCTTCTCCAGGATGTCGCGCAGGCGACGCAGGGCGTCCATCTGGATCTGGCGCACCCGCTCACGCGTGACGCCTAGCTCTTGCGCGACCTTCTCTAGTGTCGAGTGCTCGTAACCGTGGATGCCGAATCGACGTTCCACCACCTCGCGCTGTTTATCATTGAGCTTGCCGAGCCAATGGTCCAGGTTCGATTGGATGTCCTGATCCTGAATCTTGTCGGCCGGATCGTCGGCGGCGTCGTCCTGCAGCATGTCGACCAGAGGCTTGTCGGCGTCTTTGCCGTAGGGCGTATCGACCGAGGCGATGTGCTCGTTGAGCCCGAGCATCCGCTTGACCTCGCCGATAGGTCTTGTCCAGCAGCCCCGCGATGTCCTCCGTCGTCGGCTCCTGATCGAGGTTTTGCGCAAGGCGCCTTGCCGCCTTGAGATAGACGTTGATCTCCTTGACGACGTGGATGGGCAAACGGACGGTTCGCGTCTGGTTCATGATCGCGCGCTCGATGGTCTGGCGGATCCACCAGGTCGCATAGGTCGAGAAGCGGAACCCGCGCTCCGGATCGAACTTCTCCACTGCCCGGATCAAGCCGAGGTTGCCCTCTTCGATGAGATCAAGCAGCGGCAGGCCGCGGTTCAGGTAACGGCGCGCGATCTTGACGACCAGCCGCAGGTTGCTCACGATCATGCGCTGACGAGCCGCGTTGTCGCCCTGCTGCGCCAAGCGCGAAAAGTACACCTCCTCCTCCGCGGTCAGCAGCTTGGAGCCACCGATCTCGTTGAGGTAGAGTCGTGTCGCGTCGAAATCCCCTTCATCGGCGTAACGGCCGCGCAGGGGGCTCGCGGGGGGTTGGGAACCCACGTCTGAATCCGGGGCCTGCTGCTCGTCCCCATCTACGTCGTTGCTGACGGAATCCGGCGACTCATCGAGCTCACCGGCAAGCAGCGCCAGCCCTTCGGTGTCGACATCCGGCCCCGAGTCTGGATCCCCGCGCTCTTTGGTGGTCGCCATTCAGTTTCTCTCCGCAGCGAGTCGGCGCCGAAACTTGCCGTCGCGCGCTCACATCGGCCCTGCGGGTCAATGGGTTCCAGTTAGATACTTCAAAGGATCCTCAGCGATCCCGTTCCTGCGGATTTCGAAATGGAGCAGATACTCTCCGCTCGTGGCCTTCCCGACCTCCGCCACGCCTTGGCCCCGTTTCACACGCTGCCCCTCGGATACCAGGAGGCGACGGTTGAAGCCATATGCGCTCAGGTAATTGTTGTCGTGCTTGACGATGATAAGGTTTCCGTATCCTTTCAGTCCACTTCCGCTGTAAACAACGGTGCCGCTCCCCGCCGCATTCACCTGCTGGCCCGCGCGTCCGGAGATCCTGATGCCTTGACGCGTGCGGTCGCCACGGCGGAAACCTTGAACCACCTTGCCCTTTATGGGCCACTGCCATTTCAGGCCTGATCCGGATTTCTTGCTGGTACTCGCCTGAGCGGAAGTGCCGACAACCGCCGGCTTTGCGGCAGCACCCTTGGGACTGGCGGGCGCGGCTGCCCGCGACGAGATGCCCGCCTTCCTCGGCTGAGACTCGGTGGCGCTCACCTTGCCGCCCTGACCATGCGGGGGCTCGACGCGGATCAGCTTTCCCGCATAGATACGGTAGGGCGGCGGAATCCTGTTCCACTGCGCCAAGGACTTGAAATCGATGCCGCGGCGAAAGGCGATCGAGTAAAGGGTATCGCCATCGCGGACGCGATATTGGCCAGCCGGTACCGGACCCGAGCCATCCCTGCTGTCGACCGGCGCGGGCTCCCTGGTGCCGCACCCGACGAGTTGCAGTTGCGCGCCAAGGAACGCGAGCAGGAAAAGAACCGACGCAATGCGACGAGACCATCGCCGCGCCGCATGCCAGGCGAACACCCGCTGGCCGGAAAACAGTGACCGATGGGCCTGACGCGCAAGCACCATCGTGGGACTACCTAAGCAGCAGAATGAGCACGGCGAGCAACACCATGATCCAGCCAATGCGGTCCACGTAATCTCTCAGTACGCCTTCCATACGCTCGCCGCCCCAGGCCATGAGGGCGGCCACCAGGAAGAACCGGGCCCCACGACCGATGGCGGAGGCAATGACGAAAGGAACCAGCGCCATATGCAGCACGCCGGCGGAGATCGTGAAGATCTTATAGGGTATTGGCGAGAAGCCGGCGATAAAGATCGCCCACACTCCCCATTCCTGAAACCATGCCTTGGTGGCGGCGAAAGGCTCCGCATAGCGCCCCCCCTCGACCACCAACGGCTCCATGAGACCGAAAAAGAAATGACCGATGGCATAGCCCAGAAGCCCCCCGAGCACCGACGCCAGGGTCGTGAGGGAGGCAAACCACCAGGCCTGTTTCGGTTGGGCCATGCTCATGGGCGCGAGCATGACGTCCGGCGGGATAGGGAAGAACGAGGACTCCGCGAAGCTCAGACCGCCGAGGAACCATGGCGCGTGTTGATGGCGCGACCAACGCATCACCCGATCGTACATGGCCGAGAATATTCCCATCAGGCGACACCTCCGAGTAGCGGCACGAACGTTACCGGCTCGAGTATCTCGTGCGCGTATCCCGTGTCGGTGCGGACGACCCGCACTAGGACCTGCTGACTGCCACGCCCGATAGGGAGCACCATGCAGCCGCCTGGTACCAGCTGGTTGACCAATAGTCGCGGAATCCCCTGCGGAGCGGCAGTAACGATAATCGCGCCAAAGGGGGCGTATTCCGACCAGCCCAGCGCGCCGTCCCCGTGACGCAGGCGCACATTGCGCAGCTTGAGGGTCCGCAGCCGGCTTCTTGCCTTTTGCAGCAGCGCGTCCACCCGTTCGATGCTGTACACCCGCCTCACCAGGGACGCCAGCACGGCGGTCTGGAAACCAGAGCCGGTACCGATCTCGAGCACCGTGTCCGGCCTGCCCCGCTCAACTAGGGCCGCGCTCATGCGAGCAACGGTGTAGGGTTGCGAGATGGTCTGACCGTGACCGATGGGCAGGGCCGAGTCCTCATAGGCGCGGCTCGCGAGCGCCTCGTCGACGAACAGGTGGCGCGGCAAGCGGCGCATTGCCTCCAACACCGCTGGGTCCCGAATTCCCGCCTCTGATAGACGCTGGATCAGGCGCTCGCGCGTGCGCGCGGAGGTCATTCCGATTCCCTGCTGCACGGCGTCCGCCACTAACGGCAACCCTCCAGCCAGTGACCGAGCGGGTCGAGCGAGCTGTAGCGCGTCAGATCGACCTGTAACGGGGTGACTGAAACAAAGCCGTTACGCAGGGCGTAGAAATCGGTCCCCGGCCCCGCGTCCTGCTCCGGCCCCGCCGGCCCTACCCAGTAGACGGTCCGCCCGCGGGGATCGGTGGCAGGTGTGACCGGCTCGGCCTTGTGGCGATGGCCGAGCCTGGTCGCCGCGAAACCCTGTAACTCCTCGAATGGCAGGTCCGGGACGTTCACATTGAGAATGACGTTCGGGCCGAAGGCGCCGCGATCCAGATTGGCGACCAGGCGGGTAACCACCCGCGCCGCCGTGTCCAGATGCCGCGGCTCGAAGGCATCGATCGATACCGCCATCGCGGGCAATCCGAGAAAACGCCCCTCCGTCGCGGCGGCAACGGTCCCCGAATAGATCACGTCGTCGCCCAGATTCGGGCCATGGTTGATCCCGGCCACCACCATATCCGGCTCCTGCTCCAAGAGTCCGGTGATGGCGAGATGGACGCAGTCAGTCGGCGTGCCCTCGACCCGAAACAACCCGTCCTCCAGCCTTTCCGCGCGGATCGGCAGGGTAAGAGTCAAGGAATTACTGGCGCCACTGCGATCACGATCCGGGGCCACGACGGTCACCTCCCCGACCTGCGCAAGCGCCTGTGCGAGCACCCGCAGCCCGGGTGACTGGTAACCGTCATCGTTGCTGATCAGGATTTTCATCGGAAATGTATGTGACCGAGAGGCGCGTCGCGCTCGCCCGAAACAACCGCCACTCGCTGACAAGGGTGCTTTAGAGATGCCCGTTCGCGCCCCGTTCGCCGGCCGCTCGGCGAGCGTTGGCGGCGAGGTTCACTCAATCCACAGATCATATCTGGAATCCTCCGCGCTGGACACCTCAAGGCGCGGAACCAAAGGGCCGCTGATATACTCCGACAAACGGGTGCGTCCGCGGCCGGACCTGGGCCGCCCGTAAAGCGCTTGCGCTGTGGCTACGACCACAGGGATGACGCGCTGGCTTCATGCTAGATACGAGACTCGTGCGCGAGAGCCCCATTGGCCAAGCCCCTCGACGACGCGGAATACAGCCTATTTCGGGAATCGGTCGCCGACGCCGAACCGATGGAGCTCGATCAGGCCGAGCCCTTCCGGCGGCGCCCGCCGCCGCGTCCGATCGAACAACCGCAGAACTACGACCAGGAGCAAGCGCGCGTCGCCCTCTCGGAGGCCGAGGTGGAGTGCCACGATTTCCTGGAGTTCGCCCGCCCGGGGGTTCAGAAACGGCTGTTCGCGGACCTCCAGCGGGGGTACCTGGAGATCGATCTCGAACTCGACCTGCACGGTCTGACCACCGCCTACGCCGAGCAGGTCCTCGACGCGTTCCTCGAGGATTGCGCCCGTCTGCGGGTACGCTGCGCCCGCATTATCCACGGCAAGGGATACCGCTCGGGTGACAGCCAACCAGTCCTCAAGCGCAAGGTGAACTATTGGCTGCGCCTGCGCGAGAACGTGCTCGCCTTCTGCTCGGCCACCAGGCGCGACGGCGGGACAGGGGCGGTCTACGTGCTGCTGCGCAACCCGGACAAGTCCCGCCGGAATCGCCGCCAACGCTGAGGGATCAGGTCCTCGGCTCCGACCAGTCGAGCAGCTCGCGCAAAAGCACCGTGGCATAGGCGCCGGCCGGCAGCTCGAACGCGAGCTCCAGGACTTCACCGGAAAGCGAGCTGTCGAGCTCAGCCGCGACGACTCTCAGCGGACGGCGCTCCTGACGAAGCCCCCTCCGGGCGAGACCGATCGCCCAATCGGGGAACCGATCGGCGACCCCGCGCTCGATAACGGCCGCCTCTCCCCCGGTCAGAATCTCCCCCACACCCCACAAGGGTCCTGATGGGTGTACGTCGAATTCTCGTGTCCGGGCGAGCAGCCCCTCGTCCACCCCCTCGGCCAGAAAATGGGAACGCGAGCCCGCAAGCTGCATGCGGTCCCCCACGAGTGGCCGATCCCAGTCCCCGCGGTCGACCCTCGCCGCAAGCACCTCGTTGAACATCTGCGAGCGCGCGGCGGACAGCCACAAGCCCTGCAGATGACGCCCCGCCCGCCGGACTTCACCGGCAAACAAGGCACGAGCGGCGAACAGGTTTCCTTCATCGTGCCCGAATCGCTGCGGACCGAAGTAGTTCGGCACACCCAATTGCCGGATTCGCCTCAGGCGCTCTTCGACCAAGCCCTTGTCGGCATCGAGGGCACCGATACGGAGACGGAAGCGGTTCCCGCGCAATGCCCCGCGCCGCAGCTTGCGACGGTGGCGGTGGACCGCCAGGAGCTCGACGCCCTCCGCGTCAAGGGTGGCCCAATCGGGTTCAGGGCGCCCGGCGAGGTAGACCGAGAACCACTGGGTAGTCACCGCGTAACGGTCCTTGAGCCCCGCGTAACCCACGGCGGACGCGGGTAGTCCGGCGTGGGAAGCGATCCTGCGCGCCACCCACTCGGTGTTCGCGCCGGTTTTGCGCACCAGCAGCAAAGCGTGCTCTCCCTCCCCGTCCGGGGGAAACCCCGCGATCTCCTCGACCACGAAATCCTCGGGCCGTTGGCGTAGAAGCCCGCGCCCCGCCACGCCGCCGTGGGCGCGGGGGAGATCGAGGAAGGAACGCCAAGGCCTGTGCGCTTCGGTAGTCATCGCGTGTGTGTACGTCAATCGGGTTGGCGGGACACTGGGGATAGGGTCGATTCCAACGCGCCGATGCGCAGGGTCGGCCCCCCGCCCCTATACCATGGTCGATGTGGCGCGCGGGTAAAGGAGCACAACGGCGAGCGCGGCGATCCCTTCACCGCGACCGGTAAAGCCCATGCGCTCGGTGGTGGTGGCCTTGACGTTCACCCGCTCCGACTCGCAGCGCAGGTCCTGTGCCAGGACCCGGGACATGGCGGGCAGATAGGCCGCGAGCCTTGGCCGCTGGGCAACGATGGTGATGTCCGCGTTGCCTAACGCGAGGCCGCGCCCGCTCAGGGAGTCGACCACGTCGCGCAACAGTGCGCGGCTGTCGATGCCCGCGTAGCTTGGGTCGGTGTCGGGGAAGTGACGCCCGATGTCCCCCAATCCCGCGGCCCCCAGGAGGGCATCGCAGAGGGCGTGGATCGCCACGTCGCCGTCGGAGTGCGCCTCCAGCCCCTGGTCGTGCTCCACCTGCACGCCGCCGAGAACGAGCGGCCGCCCGGGTGCGAAGCGGTGGGCGTCGACACCCTGTCCGATCAGCATAGCCGTCCCTGCTGGGCGAGGTAGAAGCGCGCTAAGGGCAGGTCTTCGGGGCGCGTGATCTTGATGTTGTCCGCGTGCCCTTCCACCAGCAGGGGCGCCAGACCCAGCAACTCGACCGCGGCGGCGTCATCGGTCACCAGCTGTCCCCGCTCCAGCGCGGCTCTCAGTGCGCGGTGCAAGAGGCCGAAGCGGAACACCTGGGGCGTGTAGGCATGCCACAGCCCCTCCCGCGGGATGGTGCGCGCTACTTCGCCCGTTGCGCCGACCTGCTTCATCGTGTCACGCACCGGAATGCCGAGGAGACCGCCGACCGGGTGCGCCGACACGCTGTCCAACAAATGGTCGAGATCCTCCGCTCGCAGGCAGGGCCGGGCGGCATCGTGCACCAGCACCCAGTCCCCCTCGTTCGCCCGCGGCGCCAGCAACTCCAGGGCGTTGAGCACCGAATGGCAACGCTCGGGGCCGCCATCCGCGCGCAACAGGTCCGGGTGATCGGAGAGGGGCGTTGCGGACCAGTGCGCGTCCTCGGGGTCCAGCACCACCACGATCCCGCGGATGCGCTCGATGGCGAGGAAGAGCCGCAGGCAGAAATCGATCACGGGCCTGCCGCCCAGATCGAGATACTGCTTGGGGATGGGTGCTCCGAAGCGGCGACCAGCGCCCGCGGCCGGGACCACCGCCCAGCACTGGCTCGTGACGCTCACGGGGTACCCTCCCCGTCCGTCTTCTCGATGATCTGCAGGAAGACCTCGCCGTCCTTGATCATGCCGAGCTCACTCCGCGCGCGCTCTTCCAAGGCGTCAAGTCCCTCGCGCAGGTCTTGCACCTCGGCCTCGAGCGCCCCGTTTCTGGCGCGCATCTGCGCGAGCTCCTCCTTCTGCGCCGCGATCTCGCCACGCAGGGCATGCACTTCCGCCAGGCTTCCCTCGCCGACCCACAACCGGTACTGGAGCCAGACCAGCGCGAGAAGCAGAAAGGCGAGGAGCCAGCGCATACCTCAGTCGTGGATACGCCCGTCAGGGTCCACCAGGGAACCAACGTGGCAAACGGTCCTCACAGCCAGCGAAACGCATCCTTACCGGCGTAAACGGCATCGCTCCCCAGCTGATCCTCAATCCGCATCAGCTGGTTGTACTTGGCCACGCGGTCAGAGCGGGACAGGGACCCGGTTTTGATCTGCCCGGTAGCAGCGGCCACCGCCAGGTCGGCGATCGTCGTGTCCTCCGTCTCGCCCGACCGGTGTGATACGACGGCCGTGTAGCCGGCCTGATGGGCCATCGCGATGGCCTCCAGGGTTTCGGTCAGGGTGCCGATCTGGTTCACCTTGATCAGAATCGAGTTGGCCACGCCCCGGTCTATGCCTTCCCCGAGTATCGCGGTATTGGTAACGAACAGGTCGTCCCCGACCAGTTGGACGTCGTTACCCAAACGCTCGGTCAGAAGCTTCCAGCCGTCCCAATCGCCTTCGGCCATGCCGTCTTCGATGGTCAGGATCGGGTAACGTCGAACCCAGTCGGCGAGCAGGTCCACCATCCCCGCCGAGTCCAGGCGCCGGCTCTCCGAGGCGAGGTGGTAGAGGCCTTCCTGGTAGAACTCGGAGCTGGCGACGTCGAGGCCCAGCCAAATGTCCTCGCCGGCCTTGAAGCCGGCGCTCTCGATGGCCCGCAGGATCACCTCGATCGCGGCCTCGTTGGAGGGCAAATCGGGGGCGAAACCACCCTCGTCGCCGACACCAGTGGCCAGGCCCTGGGTGCTCAGCACCGACTTGAGGGCGTGAAAGACCTCAGCGCCATAGCGAACCGCCTCGCGCAGACTGCTGGCCCCCACGGGCAGAATCATGAATTCCTGGAAGTCGACGCTGTTGGCCGCGTGTGCACCGCCGTTGAGGATGTTCATCATGGGCACCGGGAGGCGGTACTCCCCATTGCCTAGATAGCGATACAGGGGCAGCGCCTTTTCCTGAGCAGCGGCGTGTGCCGCGGCCAGCGATACACCCAAGAGGGCGTTCGCCCCCAGACGCCGCTTGTTGTCCGTACCGTCGAGCGCGATCATCCTGCGGTCGATGGCTTCCTGGTCGCCGACTTCCATTCCGACAAGGGCCTCGCGCAGCTCCCCCTTGATGTTGCCGATGGCCTGCAACACGCCCTTGCCGAGGTACCTGGACTTATCGCCGTCACGCAGCTCCAAGGCCTCCCTGGAACCCGTGGAGGCCCCGGATGGGACCGCCGCTCGCCCGATGGCGCCGTCGGCGGTAAATACATCGGCCTCGACGGTCGGATTGCCGCGGGAGTCGAGTATCTCTCTGGCACGGATGTCGACGATCTCGGACATTGGGGTACTCCTGTAATCGGGGCGTCAGCCCCAACGTTAGACAATGACGGAAGACGCTTTGGGCTCCCGGCTTGGGGCCGCCTGCAGAAACGCGGTTACGCTTGGGGCTCGGATTCGGGGAACCCGCGCGACTTCACGAGCTGGTCGATTTCCACCAGCGTCGCGAGCAGGTCGCGCAGGCGCCCGAGAGGCCACGAGTTTGGTCCGTCGCTGAGCGCCTGCTCCGGATTCGGGTGGGTCTCCACGAACAGTCCGGAGACGCCTGCGGCCACCGCCGCCCTGGCGAGGACGGGCACGAACTCCCGTTGCCCGCCCGAGCTGTCCCCGCGCCCCCCGGGAAGCTGAACCGAGTGCGTGGCGTCGAACACCACGGGACAACCGGTCTCACGCATGATGGCGAGGGCCCGCATGTCCGAGACCAGATTGTTGTATCCGAAGCTGACCCCGCGCTCGCAGACCATGATCTGCTCGTTGCCGCTCGCGCGCGCCTTTTCGACCACCCGCTTCATATCCCAGGGCGCAAGGAACTGTCCCTTCTTGATGTTAACGGGTTTCCCCTGGGCGGCGACCGCAAGGATGAAGTTCGTCTGACGGCATAGAAAGGCCGGAGTTTGCAGCACGTCGACCACCGCGGCTACCTCCGCCAGCGGGGTGTCCTCATGCACGTCGGTCAGCACCGGCACGCCGATGGTCCGGCGAACGGCCTCGAGGATCCGCAATCCCCCCTCCATGCCCGGGCCGCGAAAGCTGCCGAGAGATGAGCGGTTGGCCTTGTCGAAGGAGGACTTATAGATGAAGGGGATACCCAGATCGGCCGTGATCTCTTTCAGGGCGCCGGCCGTGTCCTGTGCCAGGGTCTCGCTCTCGACCACGCAAGGGCCGGCGATCAGGAACAGGGGACGGTCGAGACCGACCTCGAAGTCGAGCAGCCGCATCACGCCGCCTGGCTCCGAGCGCGCTTATTGTATTCCAGCGCCGCTTGGACGAATCCACGGAAGAGCGGGTGACCATCGCGGGGCGTGGACGTGAACTCCGGGTGGAACTGGCAGGCGATGAACCAGGGATGATCCGGAATCTCGACGATCTCCACCAGTTTGCCGTCCAGGGACCAGCCGGAGAAGCGCAGACCGGCGTCCATCAAGACATCCAGGTAGCGGTTGTTGAACTCGTAACGGTGGCGGTGGCGCTCCCGCACCTGGGGCCGGCCGTAGACGCTGCGCGCCAGGCTCCCTGGCTCGAGCCGGCAATTCTGACCGCCGAGGCGCATGCTCCCGCCAAGATCCGCGTCCTCATCGCGCCGCTCCACGCGGCCGTCCTCCGCCTGCCATTCGGTGATCAACGCGATCACCGGGTGGGGCGTCGAGCCATCGAACTCGGTGCTATGTGCACCGGCGAGCCCGGCGACATCCCGCGCATACTCGATGACGGCCACCTGCATGCCGAGGCAGATGCCCAGATACGGAATCCGGTTTTCCCGCGCGTGGCGAACGGCCATGATCTTGCCCTCCACGCCGCGCTCACCGAAGCCCCCGGGAACCAGGACGGCGTCGACGCCCGCCAGGCATCCGGTCCCTTCCTGCTGGATCTGCTCCGAATCGACGTAGACGATCCTGACCTTGGTGCGTGTGTGCACGCCGGCGTGACCCAAGGCCTCGGACAGGGACTTGTAGGCCTCCGTGAGGTGCATGTACTTGCCCACCATGCCGACGGTGATCTCGGTCTCCGGGTGGTCGAATCCGTCGAGCACGCGCTCCCACTCGCCGAGATCCGCCGCGGGCACGGCGAGATCGAACTGCTGCACCACGAGATCGTCCAAGTGCTGGGTATGCAGCAGCAGCGGGATACGGTAGATGTTGTCGGCATCAATGGCCGAGATGACCGCCGCCTCGGGCACATTAGTGAACAGTGCGATCTTCCTGCGCTCGTCATCCGGGATGTCGCGCTCCGCCCGACACAGCAGGATGTCGGGCTGGATACCGATCGAACGCAACTCCTTGACCGAGTGCTGCGTCGGCTTGGTCTTGATCTCTCCGGAAGTCTTGATGTACGGGACCAGGGTGAGATGCATGAAGAGCGCATTCTCCCGCCCCTCCTCGACCCGCATCTGGCGGATGGCCTCGAGGAACGGCAACGACTCGATGTCGCCCACGGTTCCGCCGATCTCTACCATGGCGATGTCTGCCTGGTCGGCGCCGAGCCGGATGCTGTCCTTGATCTCGTCGGTGATGTGCGGGATGACCTGGACCGTGCGGCCGAGATAGTCCCCTCTGCGCTCCTTGCGGATGACGCTCTCGTAGATCTGGCCGGTGGTGAAGTTGTTGTTGCGCCCCATGCGGGTGCGCAGGAAACGCTCGTAGTGTCCGAGATCGAGGTCCGTCTCGGCCCCGTCGTCGGTCACATACACCTCGCCGTGCTGGAACGGACTCATGGTGCCGGGATCGACGTTGATGTACGGATCCAGCTTGATCATGGTCACCTTGAGTCCCCGCGCCTCCAGCAAGGCGGCCAGGGAGGCGGATGCAATGCCCTTGCCGAGCGATGAAACCACACCGCCCGTGATAAAGATGTACTTGGTCATGAGGTCGGGGAATCGAGGCTAAAGGGGACCGGCCGTCTCGGTGCACAAACTACCAAATTCCCCCCTGTGCCTCAATTGACAAGCGCGGTTCATCGCGACCGTGGCCGGCACTAGACGAAGTAGGTATCCGATACGGCAATCCGCGACAGGAACCTGGCGCAGGAAGCACCGGGGCGCCTTCACATTCTCGGCTCGTGTACCTATACTTTCTGGCGTTCGTGAAAGCGAATGCGTCCAGCGTACCCGCCGCTTGTCAAGCAGTCTGCGGCCGAGGTCCGTCACTGTAGAATTAGCTACACATCACTTTTAGGAGTGTCAGACTATGCAGAAGCTTGCCAAGATCCTGGGCATTGCCGCCATCGCCGGCACCGCCGCGTTTTCCATGACTTCGGCCCAGGCCTTTTGGGGCGGTGGTCCCTGGGGCGGCTATCCCGGCTCCGGCTGGGGTGGTAACGACTGGTGGAACGACATGATGGGCGATGGCTACGGCGACTTCAACATGAGCATGTCCGGTGGCGGACGCGGCTACGGACGCGGCTACAACCGCTATCGCGACCACTACGGCTACGGCCCGTACGGTTGGGGCGGCGGCCCATGGGGAGGTGGTTACCCCGGCTGGGGCGGCTATGGTGCCCCCTATGCTGCTCCTTACGCGGCTCCTGTCGCCCCGGCGGCACCCGCCGGCGGCGAATCCAAGTAGCCACTCGCACAATGCCGCGAAAGCCGCGCCTCTGGCGCGGCTTTTTTTTGGGTTGCCGATTTCAACCCGCACGTAAGCAAGCCGCTTCCCTGAGAAAGCTGGCCTCCGGCGGGTATTGAGAACCGCTTCGCTTGATCCAGGTCAAATGAACCTGCAGAATACCGGGAGGCAAGAGCGGAGAGCGATGTTTTGACTGAGCGTAAGGTCATTTCCTTCGAGACGATCAGGGTTGCCTGTAGGAACTGCAGCCTGGGAGCTCTCTGTTTGCCGATGGGCCTGACGTCCGAGGACGTGGAACGGCTGGACGACATCGTCAAGCGGACACGCCCTCTGCATCGCGGCGACTACCTGTTCCGTAGCGGCGAGCGATTTCGCTCCCTCTATGTCGTCAAAACGGGCTCGGTGAAGACCTATGCGCCGAGCGAAGAAGGCGGCGAACAGGTGCTCGGTTTTCATCTCCCAGGGGAGATCATTGGTCTGGACGCCATCGACAAGGAGGTTCACGCCTGTTCCGCCAAGGTGCTCGAGACCTCGGCCATCTGTGAAATCCCGTTTCAGCGCTTCGAGGAGCTCAGCGCCTCCATCGCCTCGCTGCAGCACCAGATGTATCGACTGCTCAGCAAGGAGATCGGTCAGGACACCGAGATGCTCCTGCTCCTGGGCAAGAAGAGCGCGGAGGAACGACTCGCCGCCTTCCTGCTCAGCATGTCCAAGCGTCTGCGCAAGCGCGGTCTTTGCCCCACCGACTTCTTTCTCAGCATGTCTCGCCATGAGATCGCCAACTATCTCGGACTGGCCGTGGAGACCGTAAGCAGGCTCTTCACTCGCTTCCAGGACGAGGGCCTGCTCAAGGTCGACCGCAAGCATGTCGAGCTTCAGGATCTTGACGCGCTAGAGGCCATCGTGGCCGGCGCGCCAGCCGACGACCACAAACAGAACCTGACTTGAGCCTCGGCGGCTGTTCGCCGCGTGCGTGAATTATGACGGATTGGTGACGCGGAGACCTGCCCGCATTACGCTTGTCGTCGCGCCCGTTCTCCACATAACCAAATCCGAGATCCCGCTGCGGTCATGCTCCTGGTCCCGGTTCGACCGCAGGTAAGGGATCCTTGTTCGCCGTCCCAAGGAGTCACGATGCTCAATCCCGCCTCGCTCACCACAACCCTCATCGCCCTCTTGCTCTCACCCAGCCTCGCCACGGCCGCCGAAGCGGCCAACTCCCGACTGGACCTGGCGAACCACTGGGTTGGCTCTGTCTCAGTGGCCATCTTCGTCATCGCCTAGCTATTCGTGATGGCCGAAGAGTTCACCCATTTGCGCAAGTCCAAGCCGGTGAAGGTAAACGTCGACGGGCTCTTTACCCGCCGCAACGTCCTCCAGGACGACTCCTTTGGTCAATCCGATCGACTGGGGACCTTGCTCCACTGGTGGGCGGCCGGCGATATTGTCGGTCCAGCGGATCACGCTGAGGCAGGATCGACTGACGCCGCGCCGCTGTCCGTCGGGCATTGTCAACGGTTGCCCCTTTCCGGTAAGTTACACGCGCCGAACCAATTAAAACGACCGTACCCTACAGGCTCGGTCTCATTTTAGCCCCCTGCCCAACATGCGAAACGTCCCGATCCTGACCGTCCTGGGTTTTCTATGGTTGCTGCTGTCCGGGCATTTCACTCCGTTGCTGATCTCGCTGGGCTTGGTGTCGGTGCTGCTGGTCGTTTGGTTTCTGCGGCGCATGGACCGCGTCGACCACGAGCCCATCATGCTGCGGCCGGGTTTTGGCCTGTTCGGCTACCTGGCCTGGCTGATGTGGAGTGTCGTGAAGGCAAATATCGACCTTGCCCGGCGCATCTGGGATCCGCAACTGCCTGTCAACCCGGTCTGGGCACGACTCGACACGCGTGTTGCGACGCCGGTCGAAAAGACCCTGTATGCCAACTCCATCACGTTGACGCCCGGGACCCTGACCACCGACGTGCGCGACGACCACTTCGTGATCCACGCGCTCTCGCAGGAGGGCGTTGAAGAGCTGCGCGAAGGCGAGATGGAGCGTCGTATCCAGCGCCTGGGTCTTTGATGTGTTGCTAAGCGCTGCAATCGTCGCGGTTCTGGTGACCATGGTCCTCGCCCTGATCCGGGCGTTCGAGGGACCGAGCGCTTACGATCGCATGCTGGCCGCCAACCTGTTCGGCACCAAGACGGTGCTGCTGATCGCGCTGGGCGGGTATGCATTGTCGTGGCACAGTTTTCTGGACGTCGCGCTGTTGTACGCCCTGGTCAATTTTGTCAGCACGATCGCCGTTATGCGCTTCTTCGAATATAGCGGCGAACCAAGCGAGAACGGCGAAGAGGGAGGCCGGCCGTGACCTCGGCGATCGAGCTGCTCAGCGGCTTCTTCCTGCTGGCCGGCGGGCTGCTGTGCATCACCGGTGCGGTGGGCCTCTTACGGCTGCCCGATTTCTTCTCAAGAGTGCACGCCGCCGGTGTGACGGAAACGCTGGCAGCCCCACTGTTGCTGGCCGGTCTGATGATGCAGATGGAGTGGTCGCTGGATCTGTTCAAGGTCCTGGCGATTCTGATTCTGGTGCTGGCGACCAATCCGACCGCGACCCATGCGATGGCCAAAGCCGCGTTGCACGGGGGACATCCGCCGAAGCTCGGCGGTGCCGGCAAACAAGCAGAGGAGGATGCGTCATCGAAGGCCTGATCGACGTAGTCTTGCTGGGCTTTCTCGTGCTGATAGCGCTGGCCGCGATTAGGCTCCATGACCTGTTCGCGGTGGCCATGCTGTTCGGCGTGTACAGTTTCATGACCGCGGCTTTGTTCATGGACCTGGACGCCGTGGATGTGGCCTTCACAGAGGCTGCGGTCGGCGCCGGCGTCACGACGGTGCTGATGCTGTCCAGCATTAGGCTTACCAGTCGTTGGGAGCAGCGCCCCAAGCACAGCCCCTTGGTCCCGTTGATCGTCGTCGGCGTCACCGCCGCTGCGTTGATCTACGGCATTCTGGATGCGCCGCTGCTCGGTGATCCGGATGCGCCGGTCCACCAGCATGTTGCGCCGCGCTACATCGAACAGGGGCCGTTCGAGGTCGGTATGCCGAACATGGTGACGGCCGTGCTGGCCAGTTATCGCGGCTACGACACTTTCGGCGAGACCGTTGTGATCTTCACTGCCGGACTTGCGGTTCTATTGCTGCTTGGTATCCAGGAAACCCCGGAAACCAAGCCCGGCCGCACCGCGATCGGCGACCAGGTGGTGCTCCGGGTAGTGGTCAAGGTGCTCATCCCGCTGATCCTGCTGTACGCCCTTTACGTGCAGTTTCATGGCGACTTCGGTGCGGGCGGCGGCTTTCAGGCCGGGGTGATCTTCGCCACCGGGTTTATCCTGTACGACCTGGTGTTCGGCGAGGGAAATGCGCGCCTGGTGGTGCCGCCGCGCTGGTTGCACCGTCTCGCCGCGCTCGGCGTGCTGATCTATGGCGGCGTCGGCGTGGTCTCGTTGTTCGGCGGGCTAGCGTTTCTCGACTACTCCGTGTTGTCCCAAGACCCGGTGCACGGGCAGCACCTCGGTGTCCTGCTGGTCGAAGTTGGTGTCGGTATCACGGTGTTCGCGGTCATCCTGTCGATCTTCTATGCCTTCTCGGGACGGAGACGCGCCTCGTGAGCGAACTGCCCGGCCTCTACAATGATTTCATCGCCATCTTCCTGATGATGGCGGGCTTCTACGTGGTCATCTCCCAAGGCAACCTGGTCAAGAAGCTGGTCGGGCTGGCCCTGTTCCAGACCTCGGTGTTCATCCTCTACATCTCGATGGGGAAAGTCGCCGACGGCCACGCACCCATCCTCACAGAGGGTGTCTCGCTATATTCCAACCCGCTGCCTCATGTGTTGATCCTGACCGCGATCGTCGTCGGCGTGGCGACAACGGCGGTGGGTTTGGCCCTGGTCGTACGCATCAATGAGGCCTACGGCACCGTCGAGGAAGATGAGATTCAGGCACAGGACAGCGCCGCCGAGTGGACGCAGGCAACGGGCGACGAGTCCACGAGCAGGGGCACTGACACGTGAACCTGTCGGACCAGTTGCCGGTGCTTGTTGTGGTCGTGCCGTTGATGGCGGCGCCGCTGTGCGTGCTCGCCGACCGCGCGCACGCGGCTTGGTTGATCGCGCTCACGGCGGCCCTGCTCAGCCTGGCGAGCACGGTCGGCCTGCTGCTGCAGGTCCTGGAAGGTGGCACGATCAGCTATCACCTGGGTGGCTGGGAGCCGCCCTGGGGCATTGAGTACCGAATCGATCGACTCGCTACGCTCGTGCTGTTGATCGTCACCGCGATGGCGACTTTGGTCATGCTGTTCGCGCGGCGCAGCGTCGAGCAGGAGATACCCGCGGAACGCGTGGCACGCTTCTATGCCGCCTTACTGCTGGCGCTGGCGGGGCTGCTCGGCATCGTCACCACCGGGGACGCGTTCAACGTCTTCGTCTTTCTCGAGATCTCGTCCCTGGCCTCCTATGCGCTGATCAGCATGGGGCGCGACCGGCGGGCGCTGAACGCCGCGTTCCAGTACCTGGTCATGGGAACCATCGGTGCCACCTTCATCCTGATCGGCATCGGTTTCCTGTACATGATGACGGGTACGCTCAACATGCAGGACCTGGCGGCGCGCCTGCCCGGAGTTGCTGATACGCGCACCGTCCGTGCGGGTTTCGCCTTCCTGACCGTGGGCATCGGCCTCAAGTTGGCGTTGTTCCCGCTGCACCTGTGGCTGCCGAACGCCTATGCCTACGCGCCGTCGATCGTCAGCGCATTTCTCGCCGCAACGGCGACCAAGGTCGCGCTGTACGTCATGTTGCGCTTCATGCTCGACATCTTCGGGGCGGAGTTCGCCTTGGGCGAGATGCCGTTCGACAAGATCCTGCTCGTGCTCGGCATCTTCGGCATTCTGTCGGCCTCCCTGGTCGCAATCTACCAGGAGGACGTCAAGCGCATGCTCGCTTATTCGAGCGTCGCGCAGATCGGCTACATGGTGCTGGGTATCGGCGTCGCCACGGCGGCTGGGGTCAGCGCCGCGGTGCTGCACCTGTTCAACCATGCGCTGATGAAGGGGGCGCTCTTTCTCGCCTTGGGCGCGGTGGCCTACCGGCTGGGCACCGTCAGTCTGCGTGACTTCGCCGGCTTGGGGCGGCGTATGCCCTGGACCATGGGCGCGATCGTGGTCGGCGGACTGAGTCTGATCGGTGTGCCGCCGACGGTCGGTTTCATCAGCAAGTGGTACCTCGTGCTCGCGGTCATGGAGCGCGGCTGGTGGCCGGTCGCGCTGGTCGTGCTGGCCGGATCGATCCTCGCGCTGATCTATGTCTGGAGGCTGGTGGAGGTCGCCTACTTCCAGCGCCCGGCGGAGGGTGCCGCGGTGCCGCGTGAGGCGCCGCTATCCATGCTGGCGCCGATCTGGCTGCTGGTGGGCGCCAATGTCTATTTCGGTCTGGCAACGGACCTCAGTGTCGGCAGCGCACGCGAGGTCGCCAGCCTACTGATGGGAGGCGGCGGGTGAGTGCCGCGCAATTGCTTCCGCTGATCCTGCTGCTGCCGTTCGTTGCGGCTGTGGGCGTGGTCGCCACCGGCCGTGCTCCGAACCTTCGCGAGACCGTGACCGTTCTGTCCGGCGTGCTGCTGTTCCTGCTGGTCGCTGGACTGGCCGCGACCGTTAGCTGGAATGACGCACCGCGCCTGGTGCTGGCAGAGCCGATCGAAGGGCTGGCGTTGGCGCTGTCGCCGGAGCCCCTGGGCCTCCTGTTCGCGCTGGTCGCCAGCTTCCTGTGGCCGGTGACCTCGGTCTATGCGATCGGCTACATGCGCGCCCACCACGAGGAGAACCAAACGCGCTTCTATGCCGCGTTCGCGGTGTCGATCGGGGCCACCATGGGCATCGCGCTGGCTGCGAACATGTTCACGCTGTTCGTGTTCTACGAGTTGCTGACGGTCTCCACCTACCCGCTGGTGACGCACGCTGGAACCGATGCGGCGCGGCGTGCCGGTCGCGTCTATCTTGGACTGCTGATGGGCACCTCGATCGTCTTCTTGCTGCTGGCCATGATCTGGACTTGGTCGCTGACCGGCACGCTCGAGTTCACGCCCGGCGGCGTGTTCGGCGACGAGGATGGCCTCGTGCTTGGCACGCTACTGGTGCTGTACGTGATCGGCACCGGCAAGGCGGCGCTGATGCCGTTCCACCGTTGGTTGCCCGCTGCGATGGTCGCGCCGACCCCGGTTTCGGCGTTGCTGCATGCCGTGGCAGTGGTCAAGGCCGGCGTGTTCACGATCCTCAAGGTCGCCGTCTACCTGTTCGGCATCGACCGGGTCGCCGAGCTCGCCGCGGCCGATTGGCTGGCCGCGGTTGCGGCGCTGACGATCCTGCTCGGCTCGCTGGTCGCGATGACCAAGGACAATCTGAAGGCGCGGCTGGCCTATTCGACCATCAGCCAGCTCAGCTACATCGTGCTGGGGGCCATGCTCGGTGTTGCCGCCGGGGTGGTCGGCGGAGGCATGCACGTCGTCATGCACGCCTTCGGCAAGATCACGCTCTTTTTCTGCGCCGGGGCCATCCTGGTCGCCGCGCACAAGACCCGCGTCAGCGAGCTCGACGGACTCGGTCGTACCATGCCGCTGACCATGGTGGCGTTCCTGATCGGCGCCCTGTCCATCGTCGGTTTGCCGCCTTTCGGCGGCACCTGGAGCAAGTGGTGGCTGGTGCAGGGCACCCTGGATACGGGGGCATGGATGCTTACCGCGGTGCTGCTTATCAGCTCGCTGCTGAATATCGCCTACCTGGTGGTGATCCCGGTACGCGGCTTCTTCGCGGCGCCGGCGACGCCGTCCAGCGGTCTAAGGGAGGCTCCAGTGCCGAGCCTGCTGGCGATCGGCGTTACGGCAGCCGGCTGCATCGTCCTGTTTCTCTGGCCCGACCCCCTGTACAGGCTGGTTGGCGAGGTGTTGCGATGAACGGCGGCGGCAGACGCTATTTGTTCGATGACCCGCGCAACGTGCGGCACGTGGTGCGCGGGCTCACCTGGACCTGCGGGCTGCTGGTCGCCTTGGAGCTGCTCGTGCATCGCCACCTGTCCCATCCTTGGGAGGCGCTGTTCGGCTTTTATGCGCTCTACGGCTTCGTCGCCTGCGTCCTGCTGGTCCTGCTGGCCGCCGAGATGCGCAAGCTGGTGATGCGCGACGAGGACTACTACGAGCGCGACAGCCGGGATGCCGACGCGAAACCGGGGGGGACGAGGATGTTTGAGTGGTGGCCCGCGCTGCCTCTGTTCGCCGGCGCCGCCCTGGCTACGCTTCTCGGCGAGCGCTTCCGTGCCGCGGTGATGCTGGGTGCGCCCCTGCTCGGCGCCTATGGACTGTACCAGTTGGCGCCGGGGACCACGGTCACCCTCGAGCTGTTCGACTACGTGCTCACCCCGGTCCGGGTCGACGCGCTGTCGCTGCTGTTCGGTTATCTGTTCCACCTTGCCGCCTTTATCGGCGTCCTGTTCGCCCTGCACGTCAGGAACCGGCTGCAGGACGTCGCCGCCTTGGCCTACGCCGGCAGCGCGGTCGGAGCCGTGTTCGCCGGCGACCTCCTTACGCTCTTCGTGTACTGGGAGCTGCTGGCCCTCACCTCGGCGGTGCTGGTGTTCGCCCGCCGCAGCGAACGCGCGCAGGCGGCAGGCATGCGCTATCTCCTCATGCAGGTGGGTTCGGGCGTGCTGTTGCTGGCCGGCGCCCTCGTCTATGCGTCCGCCACCGGCGGTTTGGGGTTCGACTACATCGGCATCGATGCTCCCGGGGGCTGGCTCATCTTCCTCGCGTTTGGCATCAAGAGCGCCTTCCCGCTCCTGCACGGCTGGCTGATCGACGCCTATCCGGAGTCGACGCCGACTGGGACCGTGTTTCTCAGCGCCTTCACGACCAAGGTGGCGATCTACGCACTGGCCCGCGGTTTTCCGGGCACCGAGTTGCTGGTCTATATCGGCGCCCTGATGACCTGTTTCCCGATCTTCTACGCCGTGATCGAGAACGACCTACGGCGCGTGCTGGCCTACAGCCTGATCAACCAGCTCGGTTTCATGGTGGTCGGCATCGGCATCGGCACCGAGCTGGCCCTGAACGGTGCCGTGGCGCACGCGTTCAATGACGTGATCTTCAAGGGCCTGCTGATGATGAGCATGGGCGCGGTGCTGCACGTCACGGGCGAGATGCGCGGCTCCGAGCTGGGCGGTCTGTACAAGAAGATGCCGAAGACCACCATCCTGTGCATGGTAGGCGCCGCATCGATCTCGGCATTCCCGCTGTTCAGCGGCTTCGTCAGCAAGTCGATGGTCGTCAGCGCCGCTATCCAGGAGGGGTATTCGTTCGTGTGGCTGGCGTTGCTGTTCGCGTCGGCCGGCGTATTCCACCATGCAGGCATCAAGATTCCGTTCTTTGCCTTTTTCGCCCACGACTCCCGCTTTGTCGCGACCGCGCACGAGCCGCCCCGCAACATGCTGATTGCGATGACAGTCGCTGCCCTGCTCTGTATCGGAATCGGGACGTTCCCAGGACTGCTCTACGGTCTGCTGCCCTACGAGACGGTTTACTCGCCCTACGACGTCACCCACGTCCTGGCGCAGCTGCAGCTACTCGCGTTCTCGGCGCTTGCCTTCACCTGGCTCAAGCTCGCCGGGATCTATCCGCCCGAACTCAAGTCCGTGAACCTCGACAGCGACTGGTTCTACCGCCGGCTGGTGCCGGATTTTCTACATGCGGCGTTAGCGAAGCTTGCACCGCTCGACCGTGCGCTGCGTCGGCACGGTCACACGCTGATCGACTGGGGTCTGCGCGGCCTCGCGCGCCATCATGGTTCGTACAGCGTTTTTGCCGGGACCTGGCCCACCGGTAGCATGGTGCTGTGGGTCGCGGCGCTGCTCGGCATCTCGCTGCTGTTTTCCTATCTCTAGCCAAGCGCCGCAAAGACAGGGACTGGTTGCGACCGTTGCCCGTTCCGGCGAAAAGGGCGAACTACGGCGAAGTCCAGACCTGAACGCTCCATCCAGGATCCAGCCCCGATGGTCCTGTTGACCGGCAACCACCAGGTATCTGACGGGTCGCGGGCAGATCACCCGGGCTGCCCGCATCCCGTTCAGCTATCATTTGCTGCAAGCCACAGACAGCCGCCGCCGCTCGCCTTCTCGATGGCGGCGAGTCGAGCCCGATGGCCCGCAAGCTCATTCCCCACCGCACGCACGACCGTCAACGGCGGCCGATCCGCGGAGAGGCGCCTGACCTCCTCCCGGCCCGTGCCGCCCACGTTCGGCCCCTGCGCGCCCGGAAACAGGCTTACCTGACCGCCGGTCATCGCGAGATAGACGTCCGCCAGGATCTCCGCATCCAACAAGGCGCCGTGCAGATCCCGCTGGGAGTTGTCGACGTCGTAGCGCTTGCACAGGGCATCGAGACTGTTGCGCTGGCCGGGGTGCAGCGCCCGGGCCATGGCCAAGGTATCCGTGACCGTGCAGAGGTCGGTAACGCGAGATGCCCCGGCCTGCCACGACCCAAGCTCGTGGTCGAGGAACCCGAGGTCGAATGGAGCATTGTGGATGATGAGCTCGGCGCCCCGAATGTAGCCCAGGAAGTCCTCCGCAACGTCCGCGAAGCGTGGCTTGTCGCGCAAGAACGCATCGGTGATCCCGTGCACCTGCACGGCTCCCGGGTCGATCTCCCGATCCGGTTGCAGATACTGATGGAAGTTCTTGCGTGTCAGCCGGCGGTCGATGAGCTCGACGCAGCCGATCTCGATAATGCGATGCCCGTCAGAAGGCTCCAGGCCCGTGGTCTCCGTATCCAACACGATCTGTCTCACGGACGGTTCCTCAACTTGGTATTCCTCGGTTGGCCAGTCGGTCGGCGCGCTCGTTCTCCGGGTGGCCGCTATGTCCCCGCACCCAGTGCCATTCCACCTGATGCTCGCCCAGGGCGCGATCGAGCCGCTCCCAGAGTTCCCGATTCTTGACCGGCTTGCGCTCCGCGGTGCGCCAACCATTGCGTCGCCAGCGCGCCATCCATTCCGTGACGCCTCGCTTCACGTACTGTGAATCGGTGGTCAGCCGCACCCGGCTCGGCCGCTTGAGGGCCTCGAGGGCCGCGATCACGGCCATGAGCTCCATCCGGTTGTTGGTGGTCTGAGGCTCGCCGCCGCAAAGCTCCTTCTCGTGCCCGCCGTATCGCAACAGCGCTCCCCAGCCCCCGGGACCGGGGTTGCCCTTGCAGGCACCGTCGGTGAAGATCTCGACCGCGTCAGGCACTACTGGTCCCCCGCGTTGTCGGCTCGACCGCACCGCCAGGGAGCACCGCTCGACGAGGCTTCCAGCGAGGTTTTAACGGCGTCAGGGTCGACACGCGCTTGACGGCGCGTATGGCATAGACTCCGCCGAGCAGCGGCCAGAACCGCTTCCCTGCCGAGTCAAGCAGAGACCGCTCCTCCAGCAGCGCGCGGCGCCAGGGCGGGCGAAACATCATCATCTCCTGCATCTCGACATCGAAGCCGAGGAGAGACAACCAGTCGCAGACCCGGTAAGGGTTCAGGAATGAGCCGCACCAGGGGACACGCGCCCCAACAGGAGGCACCAAGCGCCGAAGCCCCCACAGGCTGAGCGAGTTAAACCCCATCACCACGACCCGCCCCTCGGGGATCAGCACCCGCTCGGCCTCGCGCAAAACCTGTCGGGGATCGGCGGCGAAATCCAGCGTATGCGGCAAGAACACGGCATCCACACTGTCGGAGGAAACGGGCATACGATCCGGCTCGCACACCACCTGAGAGCCCAAGGCCCGCGCTTGCTCTGCGACGGGTAACAGGATGCGATATCGTATTCTGCTGCTGCTCAGGGCCTCTGCGAACCCACTGCTCAATCCTACTTGAAGCAGGTAGTACCCGAAGGTGTCGCGCAGCATGCGCTCCAGGCAGGATTCCTCCAATCCCGCCAATTCGATCCCAAGGGGCGATTGATACCATTCCTCCAAGCGCAACAGGGGTTGGGAGTCCATTGCGCAGCGGCTCATGCTAAGTAGCCCGTTGGTCCGGCGTCGCGAACTCCGCCAATCGCTGGCGACATGCGAAGATCACCACTGCCGGCCAGCGGCCAGCGGCCAGCAGTCGGCTGTCGCGATACGAAGCGCCCAAGGCGTCGCTCAAGGCAGAATCTCAATCGGCGTTCCGTCGGCGGTGTAGGTCCAGATCTCATCGATCGCGAAATCCGAAACGGCGATGCATCCCTGCGTCCAGTCCTCCCCGCTGATGATCTCCTGGAGCTCCCGGTAGCGGTTGGGCTTGGGCTGACCATGAATCATGATCATGCCGCCGGGGTCCATGCCCTTGCCGCGCGCCCGTAGCTGGTCGCCCGTGTTGGGGTAGGAGATATGGAGTGACTTGCGAAACTTGCTCTTGGGGTTTCTCCAGTCGAGGTAATAACGCCCTTCCGGCGTCCGCCCGTCTCCCTGACGCTCCTTGTGTCCCTCGGGACTGGTTCCCAGCGAGATTTTGTAGCTGCGAAAGGGTTTGTCTCCTTGCACCAGGTAGAGCCGTCGCTCCGCCTTCTTCACCACGACCTTGTCGGCGAAGAGGCGGTCGTATTCCTTCCGCTCCGCAGGGGTAACCTCCCGCGCGTCTTTCCTGGTCAGGATGTCCGGCATGAAAGACATCGCCAATAGCGGAGGACTGGAGGCCAGCGTAACCAGCAAGGGAACGAGCAGGAAGTGCGGGCGCGACATGGCAGTCAGGTTTCGGGCTTGGGAGAACGCCCGCCATTTTACTGGAGACGCGGTTGGCAAAACCAGCGGCCAACCACCGCGGGCACCACGATTTTTCCCTTGTTTCACTGGGATGCTCAAGCGAGCGCCAATGTGATGGGCGGCTTCTCGGTTCCAGCTGGATGCCCGCGCGCTAGACGTCCTGCGCAAGTGTAGGCTCGCAGAACCGCCCTTTCGCGGGCGTCGGCGATGCGGCCGCCGCTGCCGTGCTACGACAGATCGATCGCGTGGGTTTTGAGCGATGCCAGATCGACCACCCCGAGGGCACGGGCGTGGGTCGCCCGCAAAGCCACGCGAGGTGCGCAACCGGAGTCAAGGGCCTCCTTCCAGCGCGCCGCGCAAAGACACCAACGGTCGCCGGGCTTGAGACCGGCGAAGCCGAGATGCGGCGCCGGGGTAGTCAGGTCGTTGCCGCGAGACCGGCTGAACTCCAGGAACTCTGCCGTCACCACGGCGCACACGGTATGGGAACCGATGTCCTCCGGGCCCGTCTCGCAAGCCCCGTTGCGGGTGAAACCAGTCATGGGGTCCGTGGAGCAGAGCTCCAGGGCCTCGCCGAGCACATTCTTTGCGTCACCCATATCGTCTTCCCCAACTCATCCGCAAAACTCCTCGATATCGGCCCGGGTAGCTTAGGCGGTCAGCGTGGAGAATTGATCCTCCACCCAGTGCTCGTCGGGGTCATCCAGGACTACGCTTTCGGGATCGGCCGGAAGCGTGACCTCGAACCGCACTACATCCTCCGCCGGCGACATCCGCAGGAGACCGCCATGATGCCAGGCAAGCAGATAGGCGGCGAGCAAGTCCGGCCGTTCACCGTCAGCGGCGAGGTCGTCGGATGAGCGGTTTCCCCTGGCGGCGGATCCGGCAGACGTAACCGTCACCTCCGCGTCACCCTCGCCAGTGGTGGCGAGATGAGCCGCGGCTGACTCGCCCGCAAGCCGGCCCAGAATTCCGAACAGGTTCGCCAACAGGTCGCGCCGACCAGCTACCTCGACGGTATCCCCCTCCACCGAAAGCCCCATGTCTGTCGCCAGCGCTTTCAGCTCTACCCGCTCCGGGAAGCCCGGCTCGACCGCCTGATCGATGGCACGCAGGCCGCGGTGCGTCTTCATGAGCCCCAGGGTTGCCCTGACCTCCTGTCCCCATAGCTCCAAGTCCGCAGCGTCTGCATGGTCGTCCGAAGCGCAGGCCAACTCGTCGCGCAGCCAAGCCGCGACGGCGTGCGGGGCGTAGCGCAGGTGCTCGAGCCCGGCTGCTATTCCCAGCAATCCCCGCAATCGGTCGCTGTGATCCATGCGCTGACGCACGCTGAACTTCTCCGCCATCAGGACATCACGCTCCTGGCGCAAAAGAAAGAAGTCCATGGCGTGGCGCAACTCTACCCGCAGACCCTGAATGTCCCATGGTTTGGTTACGTAACGGAGGATCTCGCCTCGATTGACGGCCGTGATCGCATCGTCCAGGTCGGAATAGGCCGTGGTGAGGATACGCACGATTGCCGGCCAGTGCTCTCTGACTTGCTTGAGCAGGTCAACCCCCTGCTGGCCTGGCATGCGCTGATCCGTGATCAGCACCCCGATCTCATCCCCCTCCCGCTCGAGGACCTGAAGCGCCTCCCCAACGCTGCCCGCGGTGAGCACTCGAAAGTCGTTGCCGTAAGCCATGCGAAAATACTTTCTCGCCTTGTCCTCATCGTCCACGAATAAGACGGCATAGGATGTCTCGGTCTGACCACGCGTCATGTTTGTCGTCTCCGGCCCGTCGTTACGCTTGCGTTTGGTCGAGGGTGGGGAAAACCAACTCCAACTCGGCATATTCTCCATCGCTGGATCGGCACTCGATGCTGCCACCGAAGGCGTTCATCACCCTGCGGCAAAAGGGCAACCCCATTCCGGTCCCGCGCCCCGCCCCCTTGCCGCTGTAGAACTCATCGAACACGTGGGGCAATACCTGCGGCGAAATCCCGGTTCCGGTATCCCGGAGGTACAATCGGTGATGCCGCGATCCCTGTTCCAAACGTAAAATGATCTCGCCTTTCCCTGCCATATCAATGGCATAAAGCGCGTTCTTGATTAGGTTGTAGATGACATAGCTGAAGAGTAGGTCGGATCCCTTCACCTCGAAATCATCGCCTTCGACCTTGATCAAGGTCTCTTCCCCCGCGCTGAAGGGATAGCTGCGCAGCGCCTCGTCAATACATTTCCTGACCGAGAAGACAACGAAGTCGCTGCGGTCCTCCGCGTCCTCGGCGGCGTTCATGAGCAGCAGCCGCGTCAGCATGTTGGTGCGGTCGACCAGGGACAGCACCATACCCGGTGTCGTGTCGAGCAAATCCAACAAGGATTCCGGAATGACGTCGACCATGCCTCGCTCACGCTCCCGGCGATAGGTATTCAACAGCTCCGGCAGGTACTCCTTCATGCTACTGACAGCGGTGTGGATGGTGGCGAGCGGGGTGCTGAGCTCATGGGCGATGTGAGAGGCCAGGGACATGATGGTGCGCCGACGCGCCTGCAACAGCTCCTGCTCGTGGCAGCGGCGCCGATGCAGCTCCATCGCCGTGTGAAGCTCCGCACGCAACGCCTCCACGTCCCATGGCTTGAGAATGTAACGGTGGATTTCTCCCCGATTTACCGCTGCCACGGCGTCGTTGAGATCCGCATAGGCAGTCGTGAGCACCCGCACGATCTGCGGATAACGGGCCTTCACCCGGTCGAGCAGCTGAACCCCGGTCTCCACCGGCATACGCTGATCGCTGATTAGAACCCCTATCCGCTCGGCCTCCGCCGCGAGCAGAGTCTCCGCCTCTGCGACGCTCTGGGCAGTGAGGATCTGAAAGTCGCCGCTGAATGCCCGCAGGAAATACTTCAAGCTCTGCGGCTCATCATCTACGTACAGGATCGCGGGCCGCGCTAGGTCCGCGCTCCCGGGAATCGGGTCCGACGGCAAAACTTTCTGTCCGATGTCCATAGTCCACTCGCGCTCCTCTCAGTATTCCGGAGGAATTTCTCGGTCTTCGGGTCTGCGCATCGCCAAGACGCAGATTCTTTATTTTTTACCTTCTACACGGATTCTGGGTTCTTTCGCGCAAAACATCCAGATTGCCCGACCTTGCCCCGGTGCCGGCTCTCAACACACCCCGTTTTCTGCCGGCAAATCGAACACAAGCTCCGAGCCCTGCCCCGGCTTGCTGCTGGCACGCAGGCGCCCGCCATGATTGGCGACGATCGTGTGGCAGATGCTGAGCCCGAGCCCCATTCCCTGACCCACATCGCGGGTAGTAAAGAAGGGGTCGAAGATCCGCTCGAGCGTCTTCTCGTCCATCCCGACGCCGTTGTCCGCGACTGCAACCAGGAACCGCCCATCTTTCACGGTCCCCGTCACACGGATCTCCCCCTTGTGCTCATTCGCCACGGCCTGGATCGCCTTCGCCGAGTTGGCCAGCAGGTTGACCAGGACCTGGGTGATGTGGCTCTTGGAGCCCAACACCGAACTGTCGGTCGGCAGGTCGATCTTGACGTCGATCCCCCTGAGCTCATGGGAAGTGAAGCGCAACGCGCTTTCCAGAACATCACCGAATTGAAAGCGCAGTTGCGTCTCTGCTTCCGACGGATAGGCGAAGGCGCGCAGGTCGCTCACGATGGCGCGAATACGCTGCATACCCTCGTCGATGTCACCGATCACTTCATTCAGCAACTCGTTCTCGCGCACCTTGGCGTCGGCGCGGATGAGCTGCAACGCGGTGAGGCTATAGTTCAGCGGGTTGTTGATCTCGTGCAGGAGGCCAGCAGCCAGGCTTCCGAGCGCATTGAGCTTTTCGCTGTGGATGAGCTGCGCTTGGGTTTGCTTGAGCTCGCTGAGCGTCGCCTCGAGGCTTTTGTTGCGTTCCGCCAGATCCCGCTCCAACGTCGCTGACGTCCGCAGGTTGCGCAAACGCGTCTTGACCTCCACGCTGCTGAACGGCTTGGTCAGGAAATCGTCGGCACCATGATTCAGGGCCGTGATCTTCGCCTGCTCGTCGACCCTCGCTGTGAGAAGCATGATCTTCGGTCCTGGTTCGGCCCCAGCCTCTCGGATGCGACTGCAAACCTCTAAACCGTCCATCTCCGGCAGCATCAGGTCCAAGAGGACGAGATTCGGCGCCTGCTCCAAGGCAAGTCTCAGGCCCTCCGTGCCAGTCCGTGCCTGGAGCACTCGATACTCCCCGCCTAGGATGTCGACCAGGTAGCGACGCATGTCCGGCTCGTCTTCGACGACCAGGAGCGTTGGCTGGTTCTCGTCCGTTACATCCAAATCCACGGGCAGATCCGGCCCTTCGACTTCCAGGCCGCCCCTCTGCTCGGCTAGACGATGAAGGCGCTCCAACTCATCCACCTCCCGGTATTGTGTAACAAATTCCGCATTCGGCTGCTCCCCATCCTGTTGTGCTGCCAGCGGCAGTCTAACGCTCATGCAAGTTCCTCTCCCCAGCGCGCTGTTGACTTTTACAGCACCACCCATGAGTTCTGTCAACTCCTTGACCAGCGCCAGGCCCAATCCGGTCCCGCGAAAGCGTCGCGTACTCGATCCATCGACCTGATGAAATCGATCGAAAATATGCGCCTGATCGTCTTGTGAGATACCGATTCCGGTATCTGTCACCTGAATCTCGGCTTGTTGTTCCAATTCACGGCATTCAATCGTCACCTGCCCCCCTTTGTCCGTGAATTTGATCGCATTGTTCAGAAGATTGACGAGTATCTTTTCCAACGCCCTCACATCCGCTTCGATGATGATTTGATCGGTATCGAGCTTGCGAACCAACTCGATCTCCTTCGTCAGCGCTAGGTGATCCATGCCATCGGCTAGTCCTTTCACCAAGCCGATCAACTCCACTGGTACCGACTCCAATCTCTCCTTTCCCTCTTCCATGCGAATGACGTCGAGGAGGTCGTTGACCAGCTTAAGCAACCGGAACGAGTTGTCTCTCACCACCGCGAGACGAGACGCCACGGAATCGGGAAGGCGATATCCGCCCTCGAGCATCTCCTGAACCGGCGCCAGAATCAAAGTAAGAGGGGTGCGGAGTTCATGGCTCACGTTTGCGAAAAAATGCGTCTTCTGGCGATTCAGCTCATCTAGCTCCGCATTCCGCTGCTCGAGTTCGAAACTGAGGGAAAATTCATTACGCCGCCGCTGCTCGAAGAAAAAGCTCGACGCGGTTGCGATCACGGCCGTGCCCACCAGAAAAAAAGCGTTGACATAAAACTGCTGCGCAAAGAATGGACTGCTCGCAAGGGTGCAGGCCAACCCATAGAGAACGAGTGTAGCGAGGCTGAACAGTAAAGTTTCAAGCAGCACGGTGGGCAGGAAAAAACCCATGCCAATCAATGCGATGTTCATTCCCGCATAGTAGCTGGAACTTGAACCGTCAGTGACCGCGATCATGTAAGCCAGCATTATCTGTATTAGAGAGTAACCGGCGATCGTCAACTCTTTGACATACGTCGGCATCAGTTTCACGCCGATCATCGCGAGCACGCCGACAGTCAGCGTAACCGTGTTGCGTAACACAAAGAAAAAGTAAAACTGATCGGGATAAACCAGGTAGTCGAGAACTGCGAAACCGGGAACCAGGGTGACAGCGAGCCAAGCGGAGTAGACAGAGAACCGAAGCCATTGAGCCTGCCTATGTTCGGCGTATGCCTGTAGGAACTCAGGAGAGTCGTTCGGTTTTTTTTGCAATCTTCCGAACCTCAAGGCAAAGATTCACTCCAGTATCGTCGGTGAATATGCGCTTATTCTCGACGCCCGGGATCATGTCCGCCATTTGTTCCTCATTCCGGTAGATCAGATACCATTCAGCCTGGTGCTCAAGAAGATACTTGTTGGATGTGCTCTCATGCATATTCGTAACGAGCAGCACGCCGCCTTCTTTCAACCAGCTATAGAAAAGGCGTACCAGTCTAGAGCAAACCTTGTCCGACAGGTAATCGAACAATCCTGCGCAGTAAACAAAATCGTATTTGGCGCTGATTTTGTCATTACGCCCCAGCGTCGCGGACTTCAGCAGAGAATGAACGGATTCGTGTATGAATCGGACCTGGGGCGTGTTTCCCGATTCAGAGATTGCTTCCGCCACTTTCTGGCGGGCGTGATCGAGCGTCTCGTCATTGAAGTCCAACAGATCAAACTCGGCGTTGTTCGAGAGCGAGCTCTCCCGCGTGAAACGCTGAACCTCGATCGCAGGCCCGCAGCCGATACTGATCGCCCGGAACACCCCTCCAACCTTAGTGCTCGCGCTTGCCAACTCGAGTAGATAGTCCTGCAGCAGCCTAACCCGATTCTTTACACAAGTGGCGATGGGCAAGGTGGTGTAAGCAGCGTTTACGATTTTCGCATACAGATTCTGACCCTCGGGAACATCCCGGTGAATCATGTTCATCATCTCGTAGTCCCCGGCATAGCCGAGGGGCTTGTTCAATGTACGGTACGGGTACGGCGCAGTCATGATCAGCGGGTGCAGCTCTTGCTGAACCAGCATCTTGTGTACCCCGATATCAGCGTCGTCTACCCTCTGTGCTTCTGCCTCGAAGTGCCGGTTGAGCTCCGACAGCTTCGATAGGATAGGCGCGGCGAATTGCAGCAGGCCATCATAGGAACTCAAGCGTTGCCGTACCCGCTCCGAGCACGCGACATCCACCTCCTCCAACCATCTATTCAGATCGGATAGGAATGAGCGAAGCTCTCCTACGGCAACTCTGTAGCCGTACTGGATTCTGCTCGTCGCCGCGGCGGCTACGACGAACTGCTCCGCGTCCTTGCGTATTTCGGCAACATTCTCCCGGAGATCCGGTATGGTCGTCCAAGGGTCAAGTAGGTTCGCCGAAACAATCAACATCAACCCGGTATTCACCAGATTGGTGACGACCGCACGGCCCTTGTAAGCGAGGACGTCCGCCCTGCGAATGCTGAGCTCCTGGAGCACCTCACTTAACTGAACGATCGAGTAAGGGTTGTAGACCTCAAAAACCACAGTCGAGTTTTCGAGCTTGAGAAGCGTTCCGCGCGACAACTCCCTCTGGCTATTGCGGAAGCTGACGAAGCTTTGGAGTGGAGGCTGTTTGGCGTTCACGAAAAAGACGGTCCGCTGCGTTCAACGAAAGGCCAACCTTGGGGGAAGGGAATCTGGTTGGCCCCCTCCCGCGGCGTCCGGCGAGGAGGCGGCGAGTCGGCTAAAACTCGACCGCGCCCCCGCGGGGTGGACACTCCGACCCCGATGAGGTGCCGCGTGACACTCCTTGTCGTTTCTCTTTTATATTGCCGTGCTTTTTTGCCACACAGGCGCAGCTTGGCGCAAGCCCTTCGGATCAACTTCTAGCAAGTTTTTCGGCTCCACACACAAGATCGCTTTTGGCAAGCGGACCGGAATGTTGAAAAAGACCAGCCCATGTAATACTTTGACATTTCAACAACAACAAATGCTTCTCGTTGCAATAATGATACAAAGAATACAGATGGGGCGGTCGTCGACGCAAGTTCTTGCTCGCGTTTCGCCAGCGATCATTTTGGCGAGCGGGCTCACTGTCCTTCTCAATCAATCTCCCGCCGTTGCTTCGGGGTTCGCGATACCCGAGTCCTCCGGCCGCCGGACTTGGCACGGCGAATGCCATCGTCGCCAATCCGGAGGAGCGGGGCGCGTTCTCCTACAATCCCGCCGCGATGGGCTTCCATGACGATTCCAGCATCGCGTTGGGCAGCGTCATCTACGGTCCGCAGCTCAGCGTGAGGACGCTCACCGGGAAGCACGATAGTGAAGGCGCCGATTGGCTCGCGACGCCGGCAATCCAGGCCGCGTTCCGAGTCGGTGAGCGCTGGCGGTTGGGGCTGGGCGTCAACGCCCCGTTCGGACTGGAAACTCGTTGGCGGCTGGGCACGTTCCCCATGCTGTCCGTTCCGATACCGACGCCGATTCCCGGCCTTGTCCTCCCCGCCGGCCTAGATCATCCAACGCAGAGCAAGCTTGAGGTCGTCGCCGTTGTCCCCACCGTGACCTACGTGGTCAACGACGCGCTCAGCCTGTCGGCCGGTGTTGACTATCTCAACGCCCGTGAGGCCACATTGAACACGACCGTCACGGGCCTAGACGGCGATGGAGACGGTTGGGGCTGGAATCTGAGTGCCCTCTACCGTAACGGCCCCTGGAGCCTCGGTGCCGCTTTTCACTCGGCAGCGACGGTTGAGATCGAAGGCAGGGCCACATCGAGCTTCCCCGTACCAAGCTCGCTCAAGGCGAACGTGGATCTCGACCTGCCCTGGCGACTACAGCTAGGCGCACGCTATGCGTTCAATGATCAGTTGGCGGTCGAGGTCGATTGGAACCGAACGGGATGGAGCGTGTTCGAAGAGCTCTCGGTCAAATCGAGCGCCACCGGTATCGTGATCAAGTCTGACCGGAACGACTGGACGACGCCAACGCGTATCGCGTGGGTATGACCTACGACGTTCGGCCCGAAACTCGGTTACGGCTCGGATACGCCTTCGACCAGACCGGGCAGCCGGACGCTTACTATACGCCGCGCATTCCGGACAGTGACCGGCACCTTTTCAGCATCGGCGTGGGACAGTCATTTCTGCAGGGGTGGTCAGTCGATGCGGCTTACACCTACGTGCATTTCCAAGGACGGGATTACCAGGGCACAAAACCTTTCGTTCCAACCCAGTCGATCAACGGGACCGTCGCCGTTTCAGGGGATTACGAGCTGAGCGCGCACGTCTTCGCGCTCGAGGTCTCCAAGGGCTTCTAGACCAAGGTAGGGAACTCTGGATCTCGCCATAGGTTACCGCCCGATATAGCCGCGGTGTTTGCGGGTGTGCCTGGACGGTTGGCTGGAGGCTGATCCGAGTCGTCGAGTGTGGGGGGCGATTCAAGATCCGATGGTTTCAGCCGCGTACGCGAACAGGAACGCAGCCCGATGTTTTTCTGGCTGTTACGCCAAACGCATCCTCCGGGACGCCCAGGGCGCGGGCCACGTCCGCCGGGGCGTATTGGGCCTCGCCGGCGGTCTCGTTCCGACCCGACGGTTCCACGCCGAGTTGCGACAGCGTCTCCTGAAAGACCTCCATGACTAGCTCAGAGGTTTCCGGGTGCGTCGACAAGTAGCCGAAGGCCTCTGCCCAGCCTGGATTCGAGGGGTCGGACAAGACTAACAACAACTCATCCATCGATTCGAAGGACATCATTTCCTCGCTGTTGCCATTTCCTCGCGAAGGTTGATCACATCATCCCGAGCTCGAGCCGCGCCTCATCGGTCATCTTGTCCTGCGTCCAAGGCGGATCCCAGACAAGCTCGACCTTGACATGCCCTACCCCTTCGACCTTCTTCACGGCATCCTCTACCATCGTCGGCATCATGCCGGCGACCGGGCAGGCGGGTGCCGTCAGCGTCATGTCGATATCCACGTCACCGTTGGGCGCGATGTCGATGCGGTAGATCAACCCCAAATCGTAGATGTTGACCGGTATTTCCGGATCGAACACCTGACGGAGCCCCTCGATGATGGGCTCGCGCAGCTCCTCCGCGTCGACGCGCTCAACCTCAGCATCCGTCCCGGGGGTCACGCCGGCGACGTCGTTATCGTCATGCCTTCCGAATCCCGCGAATCGCGCCAATCTGTTCATGGTAAACCTCATCGCCACTCGGCCATCAGCCAAAAAGAAACGCCAAAAAGCTCTCCAACGCGCATCACCCCGCCGGAATCAGCGGCAACATTTCAGTTTTCAATCCAGCGGAGCCAGCTCCAAGCGCTTCCCGACCCGATCCGTCACGTAGTCGCGCAAGGACTCGTCGCTTAACGAATCGATGATCTCCCCGGCGAAGCCCAGACACAGCATGCGCCTGGCGAGCGAGGCGGGGATGCCGCGGGAGCGCAGGTAAAACAGCATCTCGGGCTCGATTTGGCCCACCGTGGTGCCATGGCTGCATTTGACATCGTCGGCAAGGATCTCCAGCTGCGGCTTGGTGTCGACCTCCGCGTTGCGCGACAGCAGCAGGTTTCTGTTCGACAGGTGCGCATCGGTCTTCTGGGCGCCTACGGCGACGTGGATGCGCCCGTCGAACACCGCCCGGCCCTTGCCGTAAAGGATTCCCTTGAAGGTCTCCCGGCTCGCGCAGCTTGGCACCGCGTGGTCGACGTCGACGTGGTAATCCATCACCTGCCGATCTCCGCTCAGGTACAGACCCTTGAGATCGCACTCCGCGTGTTCGCCGGCGAAACGCACCACAAGATCCGACCGCGCCCAAGCAGCGCCGAGGCCCAGATTCAGGCCCCGATAGCAGCTATCCGCCGCCAGGTTGAGGTACAGCCCGGTGATGTGAAACGCGTTGGCGCTCTCCTCCTGGACGCGGTCATGCCGCAGCACGGCTCCACGCCCCAGCTCGATCTCGAGCACGGAGTTCGTGCAGTACAGGGACTCGCCCAAGCTGACGTAACGCTCGATGATCGTCGCCTGCGAACCATCTTCCAGCGCCACCAGGTGACGCGGTTGGGCGACGCGCGGCTCTTCCATACCGATCGACAGATGAATCAGCTCGATCGGACGCTCGATCGCGCTGCCCGCCGGAAGAAGCAAGACGAAACCGTCGTCCATCCCCGCGGTGTTCAACGCGGAGAAGACGTGCACGCCATCCCCCGCGACCCGGTTGAGCCGGTCCTCCAGCGCGTCCGGATCCGATTCGAGGATGGAACGCAATCCCCCGGCGCGCACGCCCGAGGGCAGCTGATCCAGCGCCGAGAGCTCAGGCATGAAGCGGCCGTTGACCAGCACCGCCCTATGCGCGTCGAGACCGGGGATGAGCAGATCCTCTAGATCGTCCTCTTCGACCGCGGTGAAGGCGTCGCAGCACTGCTTAAAGGGTTGCTCCGCCAAGGTCTTGAGGCTGGTGTAACGCCACGCCTCCTGTTTGCCGCTCGGGATGCCCTGCGTACGCACGCGCGCGAGAGCTGTTGTTCGCGCGCTATCCAGCCAAGGCAACCCGGAGTCGGCGGGAGACCCTCCCTCGTTGGTGAGCCAACCCTCGAAGCTGTCTTTCGGCTCCAATCCGGCGGTCATGCCGCGGCCTCCTCTTCGATCCAGCCGTAGCCCTTCTGCTCGAGCTCAAGGGCGAGCTCTTTCCCGCCCGAGCGGATGATGCGGCCCTTGGCCAGCACGTGAACTCGATCCGGCTCGACGTAATCCAGCAGGCGCTGATAATGGGTGACGACGATCATGGAGCGCTCGGGGCCGCGCAGGGCGTTGACCCCGTCTGCGACGATCCGCAGGGCATCGATGTCGAGGCCCGAGTCGGTCTCGTCCAGGATGGCGAGCTTGGGCTCCAGCAAGGCCATCTGGAAGATCTCGTTGCGCTTCTTCTCGCCGCCGGAAAAACCCGCGTTGACCGCCCGCTTCAGCAGGCTGTCGTCGAGGTGCAGCACCTTGAGCTTCTCGCGCATCAGGCGCATGAAGGAGACCGCATCCAGCTCGTCCTCCCCACGCGCCTTGCGGATGGCGTTGAGCGCGGACTTCAGGAAATAGGTGTTATTCACCCCCGGCAGCTCGACCGGGTACTGGAAGGCGAGAAACAACCCTTTCTGCGCCCGCTCCTCAGGTTCGAGGCCCAACAGGTCCTCGCCCTCGAACATCGCCGTGCCGGCCGTGACCTCGAACCCCTCGCGGCCGGACAGCACATGAGCCAGGGTGCTCTTGCCGGAACCGTTCGGCCCCATGATGGCGTGCACCTCACCGGGGCCGACATCCAGATCGAGGCCCCGCAGGATCTCCTTGCCGTCTACGTTCGCCTTCAAGCCCTTTACCGTTAGCATTTCGCGTCTCCAGTTACTTCTATTCGCCCGATCTCGCCGCGGGCGAGCCCAGGCCTGTCGTTTTCTCGGATCTAGCCCACCGCGCCTTCCAGGCTGATGCTCAAGAGTTTCTGCGCCTCGACGGCGAACTCCATAGGAAGCTGGTTGAAGACCTCCTTGCAGAAGCCGTTGACGATCATGGACACGGCATCCTCTTCCGACAGCCCGCGGGAGCGGCAGTAGAACAGCTGATCGTCGCTGATCTTGGAGGTGGTCGCCTCGTGCTCCATTTTCGCGCTGGGGTTCTTCACCTCGATATAGGGAAAGGTGTGCGCGGCGCACCTGTCGCCGATCAGCAGGGAATCGCACTGGGTGTGGTTGCGGGCGCCTTCCGCCCGTTGCGCGATACGCACCAGTCCACGGTAGGCCTGTTGGCCATGTCCCGCGGAAATGCCCTTCGAGACAATGGTCGAGCGGGTATTGGGTCCGAGGTGGATCATCTTGGTGCCGGTATCCGCCTGCTGCCGACCCTTGGTCACCGCCACCGAGTAGAACTCGCCGACCGAGCCCTCCCCGCGCAGGATGCAGCTCGGGTACTTCCAGGTGATGGCCGAGCCGGTCTCGACCTGGGTCCAGGAGATCTTGGACCTGGCTCCGCGGCAGTCACCGCGCTTGGTCACGAAATTGTATATGCCGCCCCGACCGTTCTCGTCCCCGGGATACCAGTTCTGGACCGTCGAGTATTTGATCTCCGCACCCTCCAGCGCGATCAGCTCGACCACCGCGGCATGCAGTTGGTTCTCGTCGCGCATCGGCGCGGTACAGCCCTCCAGGTAGCTCACATAGCTGCCCTCATCCGCCACGATCAGAGTTCGTTCGAACTGTCCGGTATTGCTGGCGTTGATGCGAAAATAGGTGCTGAGCTCCATCGGGCAGCGCACGCCCTTGGGCACATATACGAAGGTACCGTCGCTGAAAACGGCGCTGTTGAGGGCCGCGTAGAAGTTGTCGGTGTGGGGCACCACGGACCCGAGATATTGCTTCACCAGCTCCGGGTGCTCTTTGACGGCCTCCGATATCGAGCAAAAGATCACGCCTACTTCCGCCAGTTTTTCGCGGAATGTGGTCGCCACGGAGACGCTGTCGAAAACCGCGTCCACTGCGACGCCCGCCAGGGCCTTCTGCTCCTCGATCGGTATGCCCAGCTTCTCATAGGTTTCCAACAGAACCGGATCGACCTCGTCCAGGCTCTTTGGTCCCTCCCTCTTCTTGGGTGCGGAGAAGTAGGAAATGGCCTGATAATCCACCGGCGGATAGTGCACGGAGGACCATTTCGGCTCCTGCATCGTCTGCCAGTGACGGTAGGCCTTGATCCGCCAGTCGAGCATGAATTCCGGTTCGCCCTTGCGCTGGGAGATCGCGCCCACGACGCCTTCGTCGAGGCCAGGGGGAAGGGTCTCTGACTCGATCTCGGTGACGAAACCGTGTTGGTATTCCGATCGAACGAGCTCTTCGATCTCAGAGGCTTCACTCATCTGGCCACGCTCCCGTAATCCTAGTATTTCACTTGGTCTTTAATATACGCATCCTTCCGCCGCTTTCAACACCCTTCTCCTCGGGGATACCGATTGCCGCGGGAAGGACTCGCCAGCGTCCTCGCTCCTTGCACGGGCGAAGGTCCAGGGTCAGGCACCAAATCGCTCTGCGCGCGTGTCCCGCAGATTGAAATCATTTTGCGAATGCGAATCGTTCGTATTAAGATCCTCGCCTGGTTTCTTGATACTTCTGGCTACGACAAATACTGGAGACGCTGACGTGTCGCTGAACACCCGCTATCTCACCATCTGGGCGTTGTCCGCCCTGCTCGCGATGCCTGCCGGCGCTCTCGCGCTAGACGAGGTCAACCTCTACTCCGCGCGTCAGGAGGACCTGATCAAGCCGCTGCTCGACCGTTTCACGGACGAGACCGGAATCAAGGTCAACCTGGTCACGGGCAAGGCCGACGCCCTGCTCAAACGCCTCGAGAGCGAGGGCATCAACTCTCCCGCCGATCTGCTGATCACGACCGATGCCGGACGCCTGTACCGGGCCAAGGAGGCGGGCGTGACCCAACCGATACAATCTTCGGTGTTGAACTCGTCCATCCCCGCCAGCTATCGGGACCCCGAAGGTCACTGGTTCGGTCTCTCGCTGCGCGCCCGCCCGATTCTGTTCGTGAAGGGCGAGATCGATCCAGCCGAGCTCTCGACCTACGAGGCCCTGGCCGATGCCGAGTGGAAGGGGCGCATCTGCATCCGCTCGTCGGACAATATCTACAACCAGTCGCTCGTCGCCTCCATGATCGCCGCGAACGGGACGGAGGCCACCGAGCTCTGGTCACGCGGGCTGGTGGCGAACCTGGCCCGCCCGCCCCAAGGCGGCGACCGCGACCAGATCAAGGCCGCTGCCGCCGGCCAATGCGACATCGCCATCGCCAACACCTACTATCTGGCCGGTATGCTGAGCTCCCAAGACGAGGCCGAGCGCGCCGCCGCCCAGCGCATGGGCGTGTTCTGGCCCAACCAGGACGGCCGCGGGGTCCACGTCAACGTGAGCGGTGGCGCTGTCACCAAATCAGCGCAGAACAAGGACGCAGCGGTCAAGCTGCTGGAGTTTCTCGCCGGAGATGCCGCCCAGCAGTGGTACGCCGACACCAACGGCGAATACCCGATACGGACCGACATCCCGGTCAGCCCAATCCTGTCCGCCTGGGGTACATACAAGGCGGACGAACTTAACCTGGCCCGGCTGGGTGAGCTCAACGCGGACGCTGTACGCCTAATGGACCGTGCGGGCTGGAAATAGACGAAACCGGCGTCCGACGGTGATAATCCCCGCCTTCCGCACCAGGAAGGCGGTTTTTTTACCCCCGATCCTCTGCCCGCAGGATATCAGCCCGCAACGACGGAGAAGCTCCCGCTCAGGACCATGCGCGACCACATGCCCATTGGTCGCCGGATTCGTCGCCCAGAGGCGACCGGCGTCCGTTCGCTCCTATCGGACCGGCAGATCCGATCATGTCGCCGCTGCGCCGCATGACCAGCCGCCGCGCCGGTGGCGCCTGGGGCCTGGGCGTCACCGCTGTGGCGCTCCTGTTGGCGCTTCCGGTACTGGTCGTGATGGCCTTCGTCCTGGTACCAGCGGGAGAGGCGTGGCAGCACCTGGCGGAAACGGTGCTGGCGGACTATGTCACCAACTCCCTGCTGTTGATGCTGGGCGTGGCGGTCGGCACCCTGATCGGCGGTGTGGGCACCGCCTGGCTGACGAGCATGTGCCAGTTTCCGGGACGCGGATGGTTCGAGTGGTCCCTGCTGCTGCCCATGGCCATGCCCGCCTACATCATCGCCTACACCTACACCGGGATGCTGGACTTCGCAGGGCCGGTTCAAACCGCCCTGCGCGGCTGGACGGGCTGGGGTTACGGAGACTACTGGTTTCCGCAGATACGGTCGCTCCCGGGCGCGGCGGTCATGCTCTCCCTGGTGCTCTATCCCTACGTCTACCTGCTCTCCCGCGCCGCCTTCCTCGGGCAGTCCCTGTGTGTGCTCGACGTGAGCCGCACCCTCGGCAACGGGCCCTGGAAGACCTTTTTCGCCGTCGCCCTGCCCCTGGCCAGACCGGCCATCGTCGCCGGCCTGTCGCTGGCACTGATGGAGACCCTGGCCGACTATGGCACGGTGCAGTACTTCGGCGTCGCAACCTTCACCACCGGCATCTTCCGTACCTGGTTCGGGCTGGACAACGCCGCGGCCGCGGCCCAGCTCTCCGCGCTGCTCCTCGGATTCGTGTTCGTACTGATCGCCGTCGAGCGGCTGTCGCGACGCAAGGCCCGCTATCACGACACCAGCCAGCGCAGGCAGGACATCCGCCGTCACCAGCTTCGCGGTTGGCACGCGGCAGCGGCCGTGCTTTTCTGCTTGGTTCCGCTCTGCTTCGGCTTCCTGCTGCCATCTGGACAGCTCGCGTTGTGGGCGTTGACCGTCGCCAAGACACAGTTCGATGCCGACTTTCTGCGGCTCGTCCTAAACAGCCTGGAGCTGGCGGCAACCGCGTCGGTTCTCGCCTTGCTGCTCGCCCTGTTGCTGGGCTACGGGCGGCGCCTGCACCCGAGCAAGCCGGTGTCGATCTCCGTGCGTGCCGCGGGCATGGGCTACGCGGTCCCGGGTACGGTCATCGCCGTCGGCGTGATCATCCCCTTCGCGTGGTTCGACAATACCCTGGATGCCTGGATGCGCGCGCACTGCGGGGTCTCCACCGGCCTGCTCCTGAGCGGAACGATCACCGCGCTGCTGTTCGCGTATCTGGTTCGCTTTCTCGCCGTTTCCCTGCAAACGGTGGAGAGCGGGCTCTCCAAGGTCAAGCCAACCATGGACGAGGTCGCCCGTTCTCTGGGTGCCCGGCCCGCCTTCGTGCTCGCCCGCGTGCACATGCCGATGTTACGTGGCAGCCTGCTGACGGCGTTGCTCCTGGTGTTCGTCGACGTACTCAAGGAACTGCCGGCAACACTCATCCTGCGGCCATTCAACTTCAACACACTCGCCGTGCGGGCCTACGAGCTGGCCTCCGACGAGCGTCTCGCCGACTCGGCCCCCGCGGCGCTCACCATCGTGATCGCCGGATTGCTGCCCGTGATCCTTCTCAGCCGATCGATCACCAGGACACGACATGCCCAGACAGCTTGAAGTGAGAGACGTTTCGGTTGCCTATGGCGACACCACCGTCGTCCGCGATGTAAGCCTGCAACTGGAACAAGGCGCCATCGGCTGCTTCCTGGGGCCGAGCGGATGCGGCAAGACGACCCTGCTGCGGGCCATCGCCGGCTTCGAGCCGGTGGCCTCGGGCGAGATCCGCCTCCAGGGCAAGCTGGTCTCCCGGCCGGGCGCAACCCTGGCACCGGAGAGCCGCCGCGTCGGCATGGTCTTCCAGGACTTCGCCCTGTTCCCGCACCTCAGTGTTGAGCGCAATATCGGCTTCGGTCTACCCTCATCGCCCAGGAGAGAGCGGAATCAGCGCGTAGACGAGCTTCTCTCTCTGGTGGGAATGGCCCAGGCTCGCAGGCAGTACCCGCACCAGCTCTCGGGCGGCCAGCAGCAGCGTGTTGCCCTGGCGCGCGCCATGGCCCCGCGCCCGGACATCCTGCTTCTGGACGAGCCCTTTTCGAGCATGGATGCGGAATTGCGCGAGCAACTCGCACGGGAGGTGCGGGCCGTACTCAAGCAGGACGAGATCACCGCCATCCTGGTCACGCACGATCAGCTCGAGGCTTTCGCGATGGCGGATCAGATCGCGGTGCTGTCGGACGGACGCATTCGTCAGTGGGGCAGCGGCTTCAAGCTCTACCATGAGCCGGCCGACCGCTTCGTGGCTGACTTTATCGGCCAGGGCGTCATGCTCGCGGGACGTGTGATCGACGACCTCCAAGTCGAGACCGAGCTGGGGGTATTGGCCGGCCGCGCACCGCATGGACTCACCGCGGGACGCAGCGTCGAGATCCTGCTACGCCCAGACGACGTGCTACACGACGACGCCAGCCCCATGAAAGCACAGGTGGTCGCGCGCGCCTTTCGCGGCGCCGAGTATCTCTACACGCTGCGCTTACCCAGCGGAACCCGCATCCTGTGCCTCGTCCAGAGCCACCACGATCACGCCCCGGGGGAGATGATCGGTATTCGACCGGCGCTCGAGCACCTGGTCGCCTTCCCGCTTGATCGTCCTCGGGAAGTGCCCGATGCCGAGGCGCCATCGCTATTCATACGTTGACGCCCCGATGTCCCTAGGACAAGCGGGCTGCGAGGGTGGGCAGGCAGTTGCAACTTTTCCTCGCGACCAATCGGGACGCGATTCCCGTCTCGCCTTACCCTGGTAGTCCTCAGGGCGAAGCTGCCCTAGCCGAGATTATTGGTCGCAACAAGGAGTTGGCCTCGATTCTGGACAACGCCCTGCCAGGCAGGTATAACGCCAGTCGACATCCCGTTGTCCGAGGCCCGGCGCTTGAACCTGCGAGAGATTGTCCTACAACCCGTTGCTGCGCATGAAGAGGGACGCTTCCAGGCCCTGATGGGGGCCTATCACTACCTCGGGGCGTTGCCGAAGATCGGCCACACCCTGTGGTATGTCGCCACCTGGAACGGGCAGTGGCTGGCCCTGCTGAACTTCTCCGCGGCGGCCTGGAAGTGCGCGGCGCGCGACGTCTGGATCGGCTGGGATTTCCGCCACCAATACGACCGCCTGCACTTGGTCGCCAACAACAGCCGGTTTCTGATCCTGCCCGAGTACCACGTCGCGAACCTCGCTTCGCGGGTGCTGGCCTTGAGCGAACGCCGTCTGGCCAGCGATTGGCGGGAGCGCTTCGGTTACCCGCTGCTGTTGCTGGAGACCTTTGTCGATCCGCGGCGTTTCCACGGCACGATCTACCGCGCCGCCAACTGGTGCTATGTGGGTGATACCCGCGGTTTTCGCCGAACTCGCACGGGCTACAGCGCCGCGCCGAGCGCCGCCAAACGCGTCTTTGTCCGCCCTCTGCACGCCCAAGCCCAGGCCTGCCTGTCGTCTCCCGTACTCGACCCCCAGTATCGTCACGGAGCCCCGAACATCATGTTGAGCGCCGAACAGATGCTCTCTCTGCCCGACTTCTTTGCCGACATCCCCGATCCCCGCCGCGGCCAGGGACGCCTCCATCCCCTGCCCGCGGTGCTGGCCATCGCCGCGGGTGCCACCCTGTGCGGCATGCGCGGCTACAAAGCCATCAGCCTGTGGGCCCAAGACCTTGGCCAGAAGGCGCGGGCGCGCTTTCGCTGTTGCTACCGCAACCGTCGCTACGCGGTACCCAGTCGTACCGTCATCCGCGAGGTGCTCACCCGCGTTGACCCGGATGCCTTAGACAGCGCCCTACAACGCTGGAACACCCAGCGGGCGGCGACCGACGAAGGGCTGGCCATCGACGGCAAGACGATGTGCAATGCCATCGATGCCGAAGATCGCCAGACCCACATCCTCGGCGTCGTCGGCCACCAGAGCCAGACCTGCCACACTCAAAAAAAGTCGGCTCCCTGCCCGTAGGCGGCAGCGACGAGGTCAAGCAAACCAACGAGATCGGGATGGTCATCCCGCTGCTGGAACCCATCGATATCGCTGGCAAGACCATCACCGCCGACGCCCTGCTGACCCAACGCAAGCTCGCCCAATACCTCATCGAGCGCAACGCCGACTACGTCTTCACCGTCAAAGGCAATCAGCCGATCTTGCGCGAAGACATCCGCCTAATCTTCCAGGGCCGCGGCACACCCGACTTCACCGAGCCGCTCACCCTGGCCCATGGCCGCATCGAGCAGCGCTGCATTTGGACCAGCACCGCCCTCAACGACTACCTCGACTTCCCCGGTGTCGGCCAAGTCTTCGTCATCGCCCGCCCCACCATCGAGAAGACCACCGGCCAGAGCTCGACCGAAACCGTCTACGGCATCACCAGCCATTCCCCGACAACCGCCAGCGCCGCGGCCATCCTGGCCTTCAACCGCGGCCACTGGACCGTCGAGAACGGCTGCCACTACATCCTCGACTGGAACTGGGACGAGGATCGCTGCACCATCCGCACCGGACACGGTCCCGAGAACATTACCGCCCTACGCCGCTTCGCCACCGGTGCCATTAGGTCCAAGTCCCGCGATACCGTCGCCGCGACCATCCAGCGCCTGGCGCGCAATGTCCGCCTGGTCTTCGACTACCTGCGCATGACCGACAACTCCCGGCACCGTTCGCCGTCCCTCCAAGCTCAGGCGGGCTAGAACGGATTCGCCGTGTGGTAGTCCTGGTTCCGCGTTTCCACCCCATAGCTTATGGGTTATCATGAAAAAATCGCTTAATATTAGGATCTCATTCAAGTGGATCGCCACAACCGTACGCCGCTGCTGGATCTCGGCACCACAGGCTTCAGCGCCGCAGCCGTCTTCCGGAGCGCGACCCGGCGTTCGCCTACCTCTGCAAAAGGTTCGCAGATACGCATTCGGGGAACGCTGGCCTTTTCCTTGCTGGTCACGCTCACCGCCGGTCTGTCCGAAGCGCAGACGGACAAGTGGCTGGAAACGGTCAAGGGGATTCACCCATATGCGGCCGTCAGCGTTGCCACCGACTCCAACCTGCTGCGCAATCCTGATTTTCTAAACGACGACTCGGACCAATACGTCACGCTCGAGGCCGGATTCGATACCGAGCTGCGCCTCAGCCGCCAGCGCTTTCTGATCGACGGTCGCATCTACCGCACCAGCTACGACCGCTTCAGCGAGTTCGATCACACCGGCGGCGACGCGCGGTTGCTTTGGAACTGGGTTGCGGGAAGCCTTTGGGAAGGCACCCTGGGCTACTCGTACGACCGCTCGCTGCGCGACTTCACAACCGAGCTCGTTCCGACCAACGATATGCGGAATCGCAATAAGGTCTTCGGTAGCGCGAACCGTTGGCTAACGCCCCGTTGGCGTATGGGCGCACAGGCCGATTGGTCCGATATCTCCTTTACGGAGAATGACTTTCTCAACAAGGATGTCTTCGGGTTGGGTGCGAATCTGGACTACGTCAGCAAGGCGAACAACTCGCTAGGATTCAAGGTGGAAGTCTCGTCGTCCCAGTTCACCAACCGCGACGATCGCGATTACAACGATTTGACCCTGGGCCCCACGGCAGACTGGAAGGTGACCGGAAAAACCCGAATCAAGGCCGATCTTGGTTACGAGGCCAGAAGGTACGATGACTTGACGGAGAAGGACTTCGACGGATTCGTCGGGCGCGTTCGGGCAATCTGGCAAGCGACAGGGAAAACCAGGGTAGAGGCCCAGATATACCGTGACTTGAGCAATTTCGATGACGAGATCGCCAACTATGCAATTGTCGACGGTGTCAGCCTCACTCCGCAGTGGAACATTACGCCGAAGACCAGCCTTCGCGCTCTAGCAAGTTACGAGAAGAGAGATTTCCAGGACGCCGCCAGCACCGTGTCGGTGGTCTCGGACAGGGTCGATAGGGTCGGCACCTTGGGCTTATCGCTCGGTTGGCAACCGCGCCGCAACATTGCACTGTCGCTCGATTTCGAAGCCGGGTCCCGTGATTCGAACAGAGCGGTCCGAGACTACGATTATCAATCTCTGCAAGCCGGCATTAAGGTCGGTCTCTGACGCATAATCCACACTTCCGAAACCGGCCAGACGCTCAAGCGACTTCAACGGCCGTTGCCGGCTGGGCCCAGCCGTTCGCGCGGACCGGTATCGCATGCGAGATGGCCGACGATGCGTTCGTCCGTCTCGCCGACCCCACCGAGGCGCATCGCCCAAGCACTGCAGGCTCACATCCTTCACCAGTAGCCTCAATCAGCAGGCGCGACCGTGCTGTCGGATCCCCGGCCACTTCCGCCGTGGCACGGCGATCCCCGTTTCATCTCCCGAGTCAAAGACTGGTCATCAAGGCGATCTGGGGTCCGAACAGATAGGTCAGGACCAGGAGAAGGGGTATCGTTACCCCGTAGAGCCGAACCATCCGGCGGATACTGGGGTTAGCGTCGGCCAGTTCCATGAAGTGATCGATCACCATGCGGCCCTTGAGCACCATCATCGCCGCGACACTGATCGTGAGCCAGAGACCTGGCTCCGCGGTCTCTCCGAGCGCCGCTCCGGTCAGGGTAAGCGTGATCAGCACAAGCCACACGAGATCGAGTTTGCGTGAAGCGTCCAAGAGGTCTCCGGATCAACGCAGGATGTAAAAGAGCGGGAAGATCATGAGCCAGATCAGATCCGTGGCATGCCAGTAACTGGCGAAGGCAACCAGGCCAGCGTTCTCGGTTGACGAGTAGCCGCCCAGGCGGGTGCGGAAAATAACCCAGGTCAGGCCCAGCAAGCCCCAGCTCACATGTACCAGATGATTGAAGGTGAGGTAATAGTACGCCATCTGGAAGACGTCGCCCCCGCCGTCCAGCCCTTGGGTCAGGTTCCAACGCACCTCCAGAAACTTCACTACCGGATAGCCGAGCCCGACAAAGAGCGCTGCCGTCAACCAGCGGAGACCGCCTCGGCTGTCGTCGCTGCGGATCGCCCGTACCGCCCGGGCCACGAAGAAGCTGCTGGTGAGCATGATGACGGTGTTCGCGGTCCCGGCCAGGGTCGATAGCCGCCGCGCCCCGGCGGCGAAGGCCTCCGGGTGATGGGCGCGGGCGACGAAGTAGACGAGAAACATGAGACCAAACTCGGTGAGCTCGGCATAGATCCCGACCCAGATCGCCGTGTTACCGGGAATTCGCCCTCTGGCACCCGCGGTCGAGCGAGGTACGGAAACCGCTATCATTGGGCAGCGGCGGACAGAGCGTTTACCGCCGGGTTTGGTTTGGTAGCCGATCGTTTACTTTCGGCTTTTCCAAATCGGCTGCTCGGAATGTGAGCCTGATCGACGCTGTTGCACCCCGCTGTCTGTAGCGCCGTACTCACTGAGTTGGCGCGTCTTCCGCGGTCGGAAAAACAGAACGGTAGAGCGCGAAGCTGGCGTAGGCGAGCACCGGAAGCGTCACCAGCAGCAAAGGCAGCACCAGGATGGAGAGCAGTGTTGTCCCCGTGAGCACGGCACCCCATGCGATGCTGGCGGGAAAACTACCGAATACCGCCCGCACGCTGGCGTGGATTGCCTGAACCGGGTTGGCGCGTCCCTCATGCAGAAGCGGAACCGAGAAGGCGGAGATCGCGAAGATGATGAGCGCCAACACCGAGCCCATGAGCGCACCCCAAAGCTCGAAGCTGATGATGTGACGCTCGATCCGGATCAGCCAAGGCAGATCGTAAGGCAGGTGCTCGGCGCCGATCATGAAGGCGTACAGTACGGCGGCATCGGTAATCCAGATCAGAAACAGGAAGCTGCAGACCAGGGCGACCATCCAAAGACCGGCGGGCGCATGCACGAAAGCGGCGAAGGCATCCAGGATGCCCGGTCGGTGGCCCTGGGCAGAGATCGTCGCGAGCCGGAAAAAACCGGTCAGCAGCGCTGGCCCCACCAGCATGAAGCCACCTGCAAACGGCAAGGCCATCGGGGAAAGGCCAAGGTGGCCCACCATGGCGAGCAATATCAGCCCAATAAGGGTAAACAGGCTGGCAAAGGCCATACTCGCGGCCGGTGCCGAGCGGAACGTGCGCCAACCCAAGCGCAACGCATCGGCGATATCTGATCTCGCGAACCTCCGCGGCGGCATCGCATCGCCAAGGGAAGGGAACTCTGCCGCCGACGGTTTGCTCATGGCGCCCAAGTGTAGCTCAGTAGAAGGGTTTCGCGGATCGGGTGTCGAACGCCCGTTGGCCGAGATGAAGTCCAGCCCCTCCCGGTGACGACCGGGACAAGGAAGCATCGTCGAGCGTTGGGCGCCGTGTATGCGGCATCGCGATCACCCGCGATGTACCGCCTCCGCGCTCAAATCGCGCTGAAGTCGCCTGCCGGTCTTCGATTTGACGCACATCTACGTCACACCTAGAATGCTGCCTTTCCGGGCGCATAGCTCAGTGGGAGAGCACTGTCTTCACACGGCAGGGGTCGCTGGTTCGAACCCAGCTGCGCCCACCAAATTCCCTTTCTGATACAGCATGTTACGGGCTATCCGGCGCAGGCTCGGAGACCTCTTTGACGGGTGTGGGGCGAAAGTGGGACAACCGCTCCACCGCATCGCGAACATTCTTCGAGGACAGATGCGCGTAGCGCATCGTGACTTGGATCGAGGAATGCCGCAGTAGCTCGCTGACCACCCGGATGTCGACGCCGTCCTGCACGAGCCACGCCGCACAGGTGTGGCGAAGGTCGTGAGGATGGAAGTCCTCGATGCCGGCCTTGTCGCACGCGCTCTTGAATCCCTTCTTTATATCCGCAATGCGCTCGCCCGTACGATTGGCGAACACCCATGGCGAATCCGGGCAGTATTGTTCCCGATGCTCGCGGCGACGCTCCAACGCCGCGACGGCGTCGTCGTTGAGGGGTATTCCTCCGTGTTCGCCATTCTTCTGGTCCTTGTCGCTGAGGTAGACCATCCCCAGTTCGAAGTCGACCCGATCCCATGACAACCCCAACATTTCGCCCTTCCGCATACCAGTGTGCAGACCGAGCCGGATGAAGTCCGCTAGATAGCTCCGAATCTCGCCCGCCTCGGTTAACAGACACTCCGCCTCCCGGCGGTCAATCCAGCGAATGCGGCCCTCCGGTGGCCGCAGCCTCATTCCTACGACCGGGTTCGGGGTGTCCCACTGGAGTCGGCGACGCGCGAAGTTCAGCGCCGCCGACAGCAGGTTCAGCTCTTTATTGATTGTCCCTGGACCCACGCCCTGCGTACGACGTACATCGATGTACGCTTGAATGTCCGCAGGACCAAGATCGTTGAGCACGCGCCCCTGAAAAAACGGCGTGAGCTTCTTTGCGGCGTACAGGTCCCTGTCGTGCGCCCTCTTGTCCTTTGAAGGCCCCTGAAGGTAGCGCAGCATCAGGTCATCGTAGGTGTGGGTCGGTTCCTCATCCCACATGACCTGGCGGTACACCTCCAGCTTCCACTTGGCGAGCAACGCCTCCGCTTCCTTACGATCTACAGTCCGAGTAGAACGTTTAACTCTGCGGCCGCCGGCGTCGGTGTAGTCCGCGTACCAGTACCGACTATTCGCTTTTTTAAAGAGCCCTCGGGATGTCTTAGGCATACGCTTTCTCCTCTTTGAGGAGCCAGCGCACCCTGTTCCACACAATGACCATTGTCCGCGCCAGCGGTCCGTGCTGCAACATAGGCGCGTACTGCCGCAGAGGGCACCAAAATGCGACCGCCGATTCTAGTCTTGGGCAACTCACGGCGCTCGATGAGGCGGCGAACACTGCGAACAGAGATGCCACCGAGCTGACGCGCGGCTTCTTCGAGACTCCAGAGAAGTGTGTCATGTTGTTCTTCCATTGTGTGACTTCCCTTCGTTCCCTGCTGCCAAGCGTGGCGGCTCCGAGAGTGCCGAGCGGACCCCCGTGGTCATAGCGGTCAGGGCGAGCCCGGCCTGCCCTGACCAGCGAGAGACCAACAGTCGTGCGGGTTTCAGGCCAATGGTCAGGGTGGTCAAAGCAGGGCGAAGCTGCCCTAGCCGAGATTATTGGTCGCAACAAGGAGTTGGCCTCGATTCTGGACAACGCCCTGCCAGGCAGGTATAACGCCAGTCGACATCCCGTTGTCCGAGGCCCGGCGCTTGAACCTGCGAGAGATTGTCCTACAACCCGTTGCTGCGCATGAAGAGGGACGCTTCCAGGCCCTGATGGGGGCCTATCACTACCTCGGGGCGTTGCCGAAGATCGGCCACACCCTGTGGTATGTCGCCACCTGGAACGGGCAGTGGCTGGCCCTGCTGAACTTCTCCGCGGCGGCCTGGAAGTGCGCGGCGCGCGACGTCTGGATCGGCTGGGATTTCCGCCACCAATACGACCGCCTGCACTTGGTCGCCAACAACAGCCGGTTTCTGATCCTGCCCGAGTACCACGTCGCGAACCTCGCTTCGCGGGTGCTGGCCTTGAGCGAACGCCGTCTGGCCAGCGATTGGCGGGAGCGCTTCGGTTACCCGCTGCTGTTGCTGGAGACCTTTGTCGATCCGCGGCGTTTCCACGGCACGATCTACCGCGCCGCCAACTGGTGCTATGTGGGTGATACCCGCGGTTTTCGCCGAACTCGCACGGGCTACAGCGCCGCGCCGAGCGCCGCCAAACGCGTCTTTGTCCGCCCTCTGCACGCCCAAGCCCAGGCCTGCCTGTCGTCTCCCGTACTCGACCCCCAGTATCGTCACGGAGCCCCGAACATCATGTTGAGCGCCGAACAGATGCTCTCTCTCCCCGACTTCTTTGCCGACATCCCCGATCCCCGCCGCGGCCAGGGACGCCTCCATCCCCTGCCCGCGGTGCTGGCCATCGCCGCGGGTGCCACCCTGTGCGGCATGCGCGGCTACAAAGCCATCAGCCTGTGGGCCCAAGACCTTGGCCAGAAGGCGCGGGCGCGCTTTCGCTGTTGCTACCGCAACCGTCGCTACGCGGTACCCAGTCGTACCGTCATCCGCGAGGTGCTACCCGCGTTGACCCGGATGCCTTAGACAGCGCCCTACAACGCTGGAACACCCAGCGGGCGGCGACCGACGAAGGGCTGGCCATCGACGGCAAGACGATGTGCAATGCCATCGATGCCGAAGATCGCCAGACCCACATCCTCGGCGTCGTCGGCCACCAGAGCCAGACCTGCCACACTCAAAAAAAGTCGGCTCCCTGCCCGTAGGCGGCAGCGACGAGGTCAAGCAAACCAACGAGATCGGGATGGTCATCCCGCTGCTGGAACCCATCGATATCGCTGGCAAGACCATCACCGCCGACGCCCTGCTGACCCAACGCAAGCTCGCCCAATACCTCATCGAGCGCAACGCCGACTACGTCTTCACCGTCAAAGGCAATCAGCCGATCTTGCGCGAAGACATCCGCCTAATCTTCCAGGGCCGCGGCACACCCGACTTCACCGAGCCGCTCACCCTGGCCCATGGCCGCATCGAGCAGCGCTGCATTTGGACCAGCACCGCCCTCAACGACTACCTCGACTTCCCCGGTGTCGGCCAAGTCTTCGTCATCGCCCGCCCCACCATCGAGAAGACCACCGGCCAGAGCTCGACCGAAACCGTCTACGGCATCACCAGCCATTCCCCGACAACCGCCAGCGCCGCGGCCATCCTGGCCTTCAACCGCGGCCACTGGACCGTCGAGAACGGCTGCCACTACATCCTCGACTGGAACTGGGACGAGGATCGCTGCACCATCCGCACCGGACACGGTCCCGAGAACATTACCGCCCTACGCCGCTTCGCCACCGGTGCCATTAGGTCCAAGTCCCGCGATACCGTCGCCGCGACCATCCAGCGCCTGGCGCGCAATGTCCGCCTGGTCTTCGACTACCTGCGCATGACCGACAACTCCCGGCACCTTCGCCGTCCCTCCAAGCTCAGGCGGGCTAGAACGGATTCGCCGTGGCTGGCCCATAGCAGCCCGTGTATCTATTTGTTGGCACATTTGATGAGCCTGGCCTCTCTTCTCCCTGTTCTCCTTTTCTTCAAACGTCGGTCGCGTAGACTCAAGGTAGCGCAGGCGGCGGGCCCTCGATGATCTCGCGCGTGACGACTGTGAGCAGATCGTGCTCGGGGCCGCCCGGGTCGTCGACATAGAACTGAATCGCACCGTCGTCCGTTCGAGCGACGAGGTAGCAGAAGGGCTTCGACCTGTAGAGCTGGCGTTTCACACAGAGATGCGCCCCATCGCCTTCCAGTAGTCCCCCGGCATCGAGGATCCGAGGTCCAGAAATGCCGTCGTACTGTCGATGTATTCGAAGTGCCCATCTGATCGAAAGTAACGATAGATGACGGTGTCGGCAGCATAGCCACCGGGGGAGGCGCGATAGCGCGAGACCAGGGTGAGTCCGGACAGCGTATCGACCAGCGTCCGACCGGCCAGATCCGTGCCCCGTTCATACTCAGCCGATCTTGCCCGCATCGTTTTGAGATGGCGGTGCATATCGGCAGCGCCATCACCATAAGGCGTACAAGCGACGACTCCCAGCGCGGCAAGCCCCAGCAGGAATGCCACAGAATTGGTGAACAGATACCTACGACCAAGCCGAACAACCCCGCGATCTGCCATGGCACGCCTCCGATATCACCGGACCTTTCAGATGTCGTCTGGTCTTTCTGATATCGCCTAGCATTTTCCGATACCGCCGATGTCCCTAACTATGAGTTTAGTCGCAAGGTAAGGGATAGGTCGCTATCCGAGCTTGCCGACTTGAACGACTGGTTGTACGGAATGTCCGCGGCCCTGAAGCTGAAGACGACGTCCCTGGTCTTACTTTTAGCTCATGGGAGCGGCGGAGCGATGGCCTCCAATGCCTCGAGGATCAGCGGATAGATCTGTGCTTGATCGAGGCAGTCGATGACAAAGTCCTTCTTCGGACCCGGTCCACCACCGCCCAGGTCAGGTTCGCCACAGAGCGCACATCCATCGGTCCGTGAAGGGCCTGTTCGAGCTTGTGCTGTGCCTCTTCGAGTTCGTCCAACTGCGAGCTCTCGCAGACCCAGCCGCAGGAAGTTGCCTAATGCCTTCTTTATTACCCTTGGTAGTGAAGCCGGCTTCCGGCATGCCCGCGGTGAGGTTCACCGACTCGGTCATGCGCTCGCACACATAGTCGTCGAGCGCCGTCGCCAGCACAGTGAGCATGTCTTCGTCCGTGGCATAGCCGTCGTCTACGGTCAGCTTGATGTCATAGGCGCCCGGCAGCTCCGGGTGAGTTTATCGCGGATTCACCGTCTCGGGGTTATTCAGGACGGTAGCACTGCCTTCCGGCATCTGCTCGATGGTCCAGCCATAACTCAGCAGGTCTTCGTCCGGGTCGTGGCTGCCGGAACCGTCCTGGTCGGCAATGGTTCCAACCAGAATACCCTGATCCTCGCCAGCGTCGGCATTCGGCGGGGTGTTGAAGGTCGACACCATCACTTCATCCGGCTCGCTGCTGAGTTCGCCGTCGTCCACGATCAGGCGGATCCGATAGTCACCCACGGCGTCGGCTTCGAAGCTCGGGGTCATGGTATCGGCACCGGTCAGCGCTGCCGTACTCCCTGGAGGCACTTCGAGGAACGCCCAGTCATACCCCAGATCCTCAGTGGCGGTTTGCTCGTCATAGGCTCCTCAGATCGAAGGGGCCGAACACCGGTGAATGGAATATCAAAGAGAACGGTCTTCGCACCAAAGAAGACCTCGCGCGCATCCCGCAGGGGGGTGGCGTAGGCCTTGCCCACGCCTTCTCGGGAACCGTAGCGGTCGATATTGACGATCTCACTCAGGCCCGCGAGCTGTTCTTGCAGGGAGGCGTGAACCTCAATCGCCTCCTGGACGACGCGGCCTCGGTTCGTATCGAATCGGGTCGCACGGACCGGGCGAAGCTCATCTATAAGCTGCCGGCTGGCGTGGAACCGCTGCCGACGATTCAGCGGAAGGGAGCAGATGGCGCGATGGCCTTCGAACTGCGCTGCGCCTCCAAGAATGATCCGACGAAGACGGTGCAAGATGTCCTGCCCCCGTCGATCCACCCCACCACGAGGGAGCCCTACCGGTGGATCGGGGACTGGACGAAGCTGCAGGAGCTGCCTAACGAGCTGCTGGCGTATTGGAGGAACGAGGCTGGCGAAGGCAGCGGCACCCGCAACCACGGTTGTTCTCGCTCCGGCGCGCCAGGGCCGTCCAGAGGCGAGCTGTCCGCGCTGCGCCGTCGTGTCGTCGACGACATATTCAACCACCTCAAACCCGATATGGCCTACGACGACTGGCTGCGTGTCGGCATGGCGCTGCGGTCTCTCGACGAGGATTGGGCATTCGATGCGTGGGACTGCTGGTCCGCGAACGGCGCGAAGTACGACCCCGAGGAGATGGCATCCAAGTGGGACAGCTTCGGGGACGAAGGCGCAGTGACGGTGGCCTCGCTGGTTCAGATGGCCAAGGAGGGCGGCTGGACTGGCAGTGGCGATGCCTTGTTCTCCGGTCCTCGCACGAAGCCTGATCCGGGACGCATCGTGGCTTTGTAAACGCCCAGTTCACGATCGAGGAGGCGATCGTCACCGTAGAGATGGACCCGCAGGGCTGGGTCGTGGTGGCTTCCACCTGGGCGGTCCAGCGTGACACTGGCGAGGGCGCGGACCCCTACGCTCTTCTGCTGAAGAGCGCCAATAAGAAGACGGAAGATCCCGAAGCCGCGCTGATGGCGGCGTCGATCAGGCCCACACACGGGCGATGGAGAAGATGACGCCACCTTGGCCAAGACCATGGTCTCGGGCAAGACGGTGGTGATCAAAGAGGGAAAAGACCCGGAGTTTGACGTCTCGTCCTACCAACTCATGAGTCCCGAAGGCCTGAGCAGTTGGATGGCAAGCAATCCAGCCTACAAGGTCCGTTTACGTGGAGGCAAGCGCGAGGTAGTGCGCACGAATCTCGGCAAGGATTGGTTCCAGTGGTCGGGCCAGCGGAGCTACGAGAATGGAATCTGCTTTGTCCCCGGACCTAACCTCGAAGGTGCTTACAACCCGTGGCGGGGATTCCCCGTGACACCGGTGCAGGGGAATTGGAAATCGTTTCAGAGGCTCGTCAAGGAGGCGCTCTGCGACGGCAACGACGAGCACTTCGAGTGGTTGCTTGATTGGATGGCGATTGGCATCCAGTCGCCGGCAACCCGGTTCGGTGTCGCCACCGTGCTGCGCGGCGCCAAGGGCGTCGGCAAGGGTAAGTTCGCCTACTGGTATGGTCAACTATTCCGGGGCTATTTTCTGCATCTGAGCAACGAGCGGCACCTCGTAGGCAACTTCAATGCGCACCTTGAGGGAAAGCTCCTCGTGTTCGCTGACGAGTTGATCTGGGGTGGCGACAAGAAGGCCGAGGGCGTACTCAAAGCCTACGTCACCGAAGAGCGCATGCCCGTTGAGCGCAAGGGCTACGACGTCGAGATGAGGAAGAACTACGGCCGCCTGCTCGTTGCCACCAACGGTCGATGGGCGGTGCCCGCAGGTCCTGGTGAAAGGCGGTGGTTCGTGTTGGACGTCAGCTCGAAGTTCAAGGGCAACTACGAGTTCTTCGCCGCCGTCGATGAGCAGATGGAGAACGGGGGCCTCGAGGCGATGATGTTCGACCTGCAGGACCGCACGGTCACCACCAACCAGAGGGAGCCCCCGAAGACCACGGCATTGGCAGACGTTGCTTCCATGGGGCTAGAAAGCGAGCAGGCGTGGCTGCTGGAAGCGCTGGGCACCGGCCGCTTCTATCCGCTGGAAGGGCGACTACGGTCGGGCATCCATGTCGGCGCGGTGGATGCCAACGACGACGGCAGTCCCATGATCCATTCGCAGAGCCGCTTCTACAGAGGCTAGACCTTGACCATTGGCCAGCGTACGTTGAGAACTCCTACCTTCATCGCAGCCACACGACCTGGATGCACGCGCAGGGGCGGCGGGACAAGCCGCTGGACCCGGCTCAGCTCGGAAAGGCTCTGCGTAAGTGGCTGCCCTCGACCAAGGATCACCGACCACGGATCAAAGGGAGTAGTAATCGGCCGAAACTGATTCAATTTCCCCCTCTGGCGGCATGTCGCGAGGAGTTCGTCGCGACTACGCAACTGACTTTCGAGTGGGAGGAGATCTCATCGGACGACGAAGAAGAACAGTCTGGTCAGGGCAGAGCGGGGTGGTCAGGGTGAGCCGTTTTACTATGACCGCTGGAACCCGCGTAGTTACTGGGCTGGTCAGGGTGGTCGGGGCTTTGCGCCACCAGTTGGGTGGGCGTGCGCTA
>CAVTOR010000022.1:0-22028 GCA_963736235.1 uncultured Gammaproteobacteria bacterium | reverse complement strand
GTGAATGACCCGGACGCCGGATCGAATCGACCGAGGCCGCTACCATCATCCGATCCAGATCGCTCCGTCACGGTCTTCGCAATTGCTGAACGCGTCCGCCTACTTCCCCTTCCTGCTCCACGGGGTTATGCCTAGCCGTTCGAATCGCCGGGTGTCGGCGTCGAAGCGGTTGAGCCCACCGCCATCGGTCCCGACCCAGATGACGCCGGAGGGCGTTTTTGAGGATTGCACGTACATGGTTATGGCTAAGGCTCTCGGCATCGTTCGGTCGTGCAGGAAATCCGCACGAACTTGCCCGTTTCCTGGTCGAGGCGGTTCAGGCCGCCGCTGGCCGTCCCGACCCATAGAGTGCCCCCGCGATAGACGTAAAGGGTCTCGATATAGTCGCTGGAAATGGAATCCGGATCGTCCGGATCGTGGGTGTAAACCTCGAAGCGATAGCCGTCGAAGCTGGTTCAGCCCCTCCTGAGTCCCGAACCACATGAACCGTGTCTTCCTGGGCGATGCGTGGACGGCGGCGGCCTGCGAGAGCCCGTCCGCGGTTGAGAGCGAGGCAAGGGGCGGATCCAACGTTTCGGCGCCAACCAGTCCCGGCCCGAAGGCCAGGCGCCCGGGCGGCAGTACGGGAAACGCGCGTGACCGGTTCGTCCGCTTCACGGCTGCTGTGCTCTTCTGCGGTCTTGCAGGAGCAGAGCCACCCTCGATGGAGGTCGTGACCTTCACGTTGCCGAGCGCGACTTGCCCCTCCAGATCAACCTTGATCTTCTCCGGCAGATCATGAGGCGCCGGATCGCCGACCGCTGTGGATACCCACCCAGGCGTCGCGCTGCGTGTTCTTGGCGATGTACGAGGCCTGATCGGCGATGTTCATGACCTGCTCCCAGGTCGGCAACTCGGGCTTCGCGGGGACGAACGGGTACGAAGCAAAACCGATGGAACCCGAGAGCCGGCCGACGTGGCCCCCGCCCAGCCGATACTGATGCTGGCTGATGCCGACGCGGATCTGCTCCGCGAGCTTCTCCACGCCCCGTCGGTTGCTCGGTTTGCCGACGATCAGGAACTCGTCTCCGCCCCAGCGGTATGACCTGCTCGGAGTCCGCGCAGCACCCCAACAGGATGTCGCGCACCTGCTTGAGGGCAAGATCACCCGCATGGTGGCCATGGATGTCGTTGATCTGCTTGAAGCCGTCCAGGTCGACCATCATGAAGAACATGCCGGGCGATTGTCGACCGCGTGAGGTTCCCCGGTGCCCTGCCTGGATGGTTGGCCCGCCCATCGACGAGATCGACGTCGTCCTCCATGAAATCGTAGAGGTGCCGCCGGTTCGGCAGGCCCGGTCAGGGAGTCCGTTACACTCGCGCGCTCGAGCTTCGCATTGAGGTCCTGGAGCTCAGTGTTTCGCGCGGCAAGCTCATGGGTCCTGATGCGGACCTGACGCTCCATCTCCAAGCGTTGCCTGGTCTCCGATGCGAGCTTCCTGCGCTGCCGGTAGAGGAGGGAGCCGAACGACGCGAGCGCGAGGCAAAGGTACAGCGCGTAGGCGAAGGCCGTCCTCCAGGGAGGCGGCACCACGCGCACCGCGAGGTTGGCGCTGGCCTCGCTCCAAACGCCCTCGTCGTTCGACGCCATCACCTTGAAGACGTAAGAGCCTGCCGGCAGGTTCGTGTAGGTAGCCCGGCGGTAGCTGCCCGGATCCAACCAATCGTTGATCGAAGCCCACCAGCATGTACCGGTACTGGTTCTTGTCGGGCGAGGCGAAATCAAGGCCGGCGAAATCGAACGCCAGGAAGGACTCCCGGAATCCGAGATCGACGGCGGTCTGATCCGGTTTTCCGCTGGAGCGGGACGCCAACTGTCTGGTCTGCGTCCGCGCGGTAACGACCACCGTCGGCGCATGGAGATTCTCGCGGACCGCGTCGGGGTTGAAGGCAACGAGGCCATCCGTGCTTCCGAAATACATGACACCGTCGCGGGTGCGCAGGCGGGACCCGAAGTTGAACTCTCCATGCGGCAACCCGTGATGCGCGTCGAACAGGCGAACCTCGCCGGTGCTCGGGTTGAAACGGGAAAGACCTCGATTGCTGCTGAGCCACAAGGCGCGGTCGTCGGCCTGCAGGATGCCAAAGACGGTGTCACTGACCAGGCCAGCCGATTTCCTGAAGCGCGCGAAGCGCTCCCGGCCGATCGCCCGGTCGTCGGGTGACCAACGGTTGAGACCGCCATCCATGGTTCCGATCCACAGCGAGCCATCGCGGCCTTCCGCCAGCTCCCACGCGCTGTCGCTGCTCAGACTCTCGGGTTTGTTCGGGTGATGGCGATAGCGCCGAAAAGTTTGAGTGCTCTCGTCCAGGCGATTGAGTCCGGCATCCTCGGTTCCGATCCACAGGTGGCCCTCGCGATCGCGCAGCAGGGCCATGGCACGGTCGCTGCTGAGCGTTGAGTGGTCGTTGGAATCGTGGCGGAAGCGCATGAATTCGCCGCTATCCGGGTCCAGGCGATTCAGCCCACCGCCGTAGGTCCCGACCCGATATCACGCCGTCGGGATCGCCCCAGATGCAGGTCACGGCGTTAGAACTGAGCGAACCCGGGTCCTGCGGATCATGCACGATCCGCTCGATCAGCCCCGTCTCCGGATCCAGCCTCGCGAGTCCCTCGCTTCGGGTCCCGACCCATACGGTACCCGCGGCATCGACGAACAGCGCCATGACACGGTCATCGCCGAGACTGTTCGGTTCGTTGACGTCATGGCGATAGACCGACACCGCCCCGGTGATCGGATCCAGGCGGTTGAGTCCCGCGCCATAGGTGCCGAGCCAGATGCCGCCACCCGGCCCTTCGTCGAGCGCCGTGATCACGTTGCCGCTCAGCCGCGGCCATTGCTCCGGCCGATCCGAGATGTACCGGAAGGCGTCACTAACATAGTTCCACTTGTTGACGCCGTCGTAGGTGCCCACCCACAGCACACCGCCCTGGTCCTGGAAGATGGCGGTGACGCGGTCGTTGCTCAGAGCGTGGCGGTTGCCGCGGTCCTGACGGTATCGAACGAACTTGCCTTCGCGCGGGCGCCATTCGTTGAGCCCCCCATCGGTGGCGACCCACAAGTTGCCGTCGGTGTCCTCCATCACATCGCGGACCCAGTCGTTGCTCAGACTGTGCGGATCCTGGGCGTCGTGGCGAAAGACCGTGAAGGCGGAGGCATGCGGGTCAAACCGATTCAACCCGCCCTCATAGGTTCCGATCCAGAGCGTGCCCTGGCGGTCCTGGTAGAGGCTCCTGACGCGATCGTGGCTGAGGCTGTTCGCCTGACCCGGCTCGTGGCGATAGTGACGGAACTTGCCACGCTGGGGGTCGAGCGCCGCGAGCCCCGCGCCGTCGGTCCCGATCCACAAGACGCGATGCTCGTCTTCGAGCAAGCAGAGAATCGTGTCGTTGCCTAGGCTGTCGGGGTCCCCGGGCTCGTGCCTAAAGCGGTCGAAGCGTCCCGTGGAACGGTCCAGCCGGTTGAGCCCACCCCCGTCAGTGCCTACCCAGATGCTCCCGCCACGGTCCTCGTAGATCACTCGGACTCGATTGCTGCTGATGCTGCTCGCATCCCGCGGGTCGTGGTGAAAGTGTTCGAAACTTTCTGTTTCCGGATCGTAACGACTCAAGCCGCCACCATCCGTGCCAACCCACAGGGTACCGGATCGGTCGACGAGCAGGCTCCACACCCAGTTGTGAGAGAGCGACCCAGGGTCATTGGAATCGTACTCGAAGACCTGCAGCTCGTAACCGTCGTAGCGATTGAGACCTTCCTGAGTCCCGATCCAGATATAACCCTGCTCATCCTGCGCCAGTGCGTTTACGGAGTTCTGAGACAGCCCGTCGGCCGAGGTGATGTGCAGAAAGTGGATGTTGCGCGGCACGATCGACAACTGGGGCGCTTCGGGCGCGCGCGCGCCCTCGTCCCCCGCGGGGCTCGCGTTGATCGCGAGCGGGAGCAGCGCGAGTACGCCGAGCACCAGGCCAACCAACACCCGACAATGCCGCCGCTTGCGCCTGGCGGGCTCCGCGCTCAAGCGCGACAGGTGGATTGGTTGGAATCTGTGCATATGGCCCTTTTCAGTATTTGCTCGACGACAGCCGCGGCCCTCTCCCGGAACCCGTGGTCGATGACAGGATGATCCTCACCCTGTATCACGCAAGCGGCAAGCCAAACGCTCGCATGCACCCGGCCTGGTGCCCGTCGATGTTCATTTCTGCTGACCGTTTCACAACTTGAAGGACTAGCCCCCTCCTCGGACCGAATTTCTTGTGACCGTTCGGGCAGTTCTCGACGCCCGGCCCGCGCCGCCGCATCGGGCATCGGGCATCGGGCATCGGGCATCGGGCAGGGTTTCCGAGCCGAACAGACAACTGGTGTGCAATCTGTTGGGGACCGCAGACATGGGCTGGAGAGGCGCACATGATGATCAAATGGGTTAGATTCTCTGTGCTCAAGACCTAGTTCTTGAGATGTTCGTCGAGAAACGCGCGGATCGCGGTAAATGCGGTCAAGCGGTTCTCCTTCTTCTGTATGCCGTGTCCTTCGTCGTCGAATACGAGGTACTCGACGGGAACCCCGTTCGCCCGCGCGGCGGTCACGATATTCTCGGACTCGGAATGCAGGACCCGGGGATCGTTGGTCCCCTGCAACACCATGAGCGGGCGCACGATGTTCTCGGCGTGGAACAGGGGCGAGATGCGCCGGAGGTACTCCCGGTCCCGCCGCGGGTCGCCGATCTCCTGGAACAGGGCCTCGCGTATGGACCCCCACCAGGGCGGCATGTTCTCCAGCGTGTGGATCCAGTTGGAGATGCCGAAGATATCCACCCCGGCACCGAACTCCTCCGGCCGGAAGGTCAAGGCCGCCAGTGCCATGTAGCCGCCGTAGCTGCTGCCGATGATTCCGATGCGGGACGGGTCCACGTAACCCGTATTGGCGAGCAGTTTCTTGCTCGCGACGCAATCGTCGAGGTCCGCCTGGCCGTGACGGCGATCATCGGCCTTGAAGAAGCTCTTTCCATATCCCAAGCTGCCGCGATTGTTGATCGCGTAGATCGCGTAGCCCTGATTGACGAGGTACTGGAGCAGCGCCTTGTACCCGACGCGGAACTGCCCGCCGGGGCCGCCGTGGACCCACACCAACGCCGGAACCTTCGCCGCCGGCGACGCCTGGTGCGGCCGGTAGAGCAGACCGGGAATCTCGAGACCGTCATGGGACGGGAAACGTACTACGCTGGCTTTCACCAGGTGATCCTCGTCGATCGCCGGCGAGAGGGTCTGGGTCAGGCGTCTTGGCCTCTCGCCCGAGAAATCGTAGACGTAGAGGTTCGGTGGAGAGGTACCGGTGCTGGCGTAGAAGGACATCATCGATTCGTCCCGCGAAATCTTCACCGAGGTGATGTCCCCCTCCGGCATCACGGGCAGGGCGATAGGCCGGAGCGACGCCGCGTCGAACACGCGGATATCGGTGCTCGCGTCTTGGTTGATACCGGCAACCAGGTACTTCCCCCCCGCCGAGGCGACGGCGAAGATCACGTCCCACGAGGTCCGGACCACCACCTGTCGCGCGCCGGACTTCAGATCCTGCTTGACCAGGCGCGCGAACTCGTCGTCCTCGTCGGTGGTGTAGTAGACGCTCTCGCCGTCGTGACTGAAGGTCATATAGCTGTGCTCGACCTCCCCCCGCGCCGATGCAACGGGCGTGACGACGGCTTCCTGCCGGTCATAGACGAGCAGATCCGACTTGCTGCGGCTCTTCCGCAACGCGAGCGCGACCCGGCGCCCGTCGGGAGACACGGCGAGCAGCTCGTATCCGGCCTGGTTCTCGAACACCATGGAGCGCGCATAGTCTTCCACGGCGATCTCATACACGTCGAAGTACCGCGGATCGCGTTCGTTGGTGGCGGCGAACAGGCTCTTGCCGTCCCCGGCCCAACCGAGGAAGCGCGCCTTGTGGCCCGATCCCGGTGTCAGATCCGTCGCCTCCCCGTCCGGCGTCTGCACATAGAGGTGGTCGAGCTCGTCGCCGCCCTCGTCGGCGAGGTAGAGAAACCGTTGGTCGTGTGGAAAGTAGCTCTGGACCTCGATGGCGTCGCTGCCAGACGCCGTCAGCCGGGTGAGGCGGCCCTTGTCGATGGAGACCGAATAGGCGTTGAAGATCCCGTCCTGGTCGCTGCTGACCAGTATCCTCGACTTGTCCGGCGCGAACGAGTTGCCGGCGAGACTCGTCACTTTCAGGAACTGCTCGACCGAGTACTGCTCGAAGCCCCGCCGCTCGGCTGACGCCCCGAGCGACAGCTCCGCGCGAAGCAGACAGGGGAACAGGGCGCCGAACGCCACCATCAGGACAACAGGGGTCGACCTGCCGATCATCATCACGCTCATGCCGAATGGGACAGGTCAGACTTCCAGCGCCGGTATGTCGGCTTGGTTACGCCCATGAGCACCGAGCCGAGCGCGTCGTTTGCGGTAACCCGGGCGACCACCTCGGACAGTAGCAGGTTGCGGGCCTTGATCACGAGGTTGTCGTCCTGCCTCGGACCCATCGACCGCACGAGCCTGCGAATGGCGAGCTTGGCGGGCGCCCAGCGCGCGCTGCGCGGCAGATCGACGGACTGGGCGCCGCGCGTGACCTTCTCGAGCTGACGGCGAAAGGTCGTCTCCGCCATCCCCAGTGCCGCCGAGGCCTGCCGTGCCACCCCGCCATAGGCCTCGTGGGCGAACATCACCAGCTCCTCGGTCAGCCACACGCCGAGCGGATGGGCCGCACCCTTGCCGTCCTCGATCGCCTGCTCGACTTGCCGCGCCAAGACCCTCCTCAGCGCCTCCCACGGCTCGCAATCGCCGTCCGGCTCGAGCGCGGCTTCCTCGCTCCTCGACAGCGCATCCGCTTGTGACACCGCGGCGCCGGAGAGCGGCCGTCCAACCCCGCAACCCTCGCTGGAGGCCACCGAGTGAACCGGCGCCCGTGCGCCCGGCTCGTCGCCCCGCGCGTGCTCCAGACGCAGATCGGAGCAACCGAGCACCTCGTCTGCGGACATGATGACGGCCTGGAGGAGCTGGTTCTGCAGCTCGCGCACGTTTCCCGCCCATGGGTGCCTGCGCAACGCGATCTGCGCCTCGGCGCTCAAGCAGCACGCGGCCTTTTCGTACTGCGCGGCGAAGGTATCCAGAAAGTACTGGGCCAGCGGCAATATGTCGTCCGGACGCTCCCGCAGCGGAGGCACGGTCACGGCAACCACCCGCAGGCGGTAGTAGAGGTCCTCACGGAACCGTCCCGCCTCGACCTCCGCCGCCAGATCGCGATTCGTCGCGGCGACGATGCGCGCGTCGATCTTGCGCGTGCGCGTCGCGCCCACCGGCGTGATCTCCCGCTCCTGGACGAACCGCAACAGCTTGGCCTGGACGTCGAGGGGTAGCTCGCCGATCTCGTCGAGGAACAGGGTGCCGCCCTCGGCTTGCGCGATACGACCCTGCGAAGCCCCGTTCGCTCCCGTGTAGGCACCCTTGGCGTGACCGAAGAGTTCGGTTTCGATCAGGCTCGGAGCGATCGCGCCGCAATCCACGGTGATGAACGCATCCTTCTTGCGCCTGCGGCTCTGATCGTGCAGGAAGCGGGCGACCATCTCCTTCCCCGTGCCGCTCTCCCCCGCGATGAGCACCGTGGCGTCCGTCGGCGCGACCGTGCGCACGACTTCGAGCAGATCCTCCATCCGGGCCGACTGGTAGACGAACTTCGAATGCTGCAGGGCCTGTCGCAGGTCACGCACCTCGGCGCGAAGACGATAGCTCTCGCGCTCCTGTTCCTTCTTCCAGCGCCGCGCCAGCTCGCAACGGTCCAACGCCACCGAGACCTGCTTCGCCAGAACCGAAAGAAACACCAGGTCGGCGGAGTCCAGATGGAAGGAGTCGGCCGGACCGTCCACGTACAGACACCGCGGGGCGTGGTCGCCTTCCGGCAAGGGAACGGCATAGGCGGTGAGGGACTGCCTGGCCTTCCCCGCTCCGCCAGGTGCCGCGAAGCGCACGCTCTGCGTCTCCTGCGTCTGCCGAGCGAGCGCCAGGAGTCGGCGCTGGTCTTCCGACAGGAACAGGGCCACCTCTGCCGCTTCTGCCGCGGAGGGCTCGGACGAGCCAGGGCTGGCCGACAGGAGGCGCGGCCGGGCGTCGTTCCCGAGCGAGACCAATGCGGCCTGATTCGGCTTGAAGGTGCTGTTCACCCGGTCCACGAACTCGTTTGCGATCGCCCCCGTGTCCACCTGGGACGAGATAACCTGCACCGTGTCCCAGAGCAGCAGCATGTTGCGGTAATCCTTTCGGGTATCCGCGGTGAAGATGCCCGAGAGCCGATCGCTGCTGCCCTTGATGTTGGAGAAGCCCCGCGGGGCCCAGGTCATGCTGCGGGCGCCGCCCGATGCCTGGGCCGCGTTGAGCGCGCGGTCGGCCCGGCGCAGCACCTCGGCGCAATCAACATTCATGTCCCCACCGGTGGGCTTGCCGTGAAAGACGGTACCGACACTGAAGCCGAGGCGCAGGCCACCGCTCGCGTAGGAATGATTCGACAGGGCCTTGCGCAGGCGCTCCGCCGCGCGGCTCGCTTCGGCCTCGCTGGTCGACCAGAAATGGGCCGCGAAGACCGCGCCACCATAGTGATACACGCTGTCGGGACGGCGCACGCCATGCTGCAGCAGGTCTCCGATCTCGCGCAGGACGGCATCGCCCTGGGCGCGTCCCAGACTTTGGTTGACCTGCTCGAACTCGTCCGGGTTGATCAGGGCGAGGGCGAAAGACCCCGCCCCCTTCAGCGCCTGATCAAGCCGGACCTGGAGCTCGGAGCGTCTGGTCAACCCCGTGATCGAATCCCGCAGCAGCGCCGAAAGCTCATAGACCTGCCAGGCCATTCTGGCGCCGCAGACAAGCACCTGCATCAACCACGCAGGTGCGGAGGACGGCTCGTCGTTGTTCGCTGATTGGCGATGGCCCGGCACCCGTCCAAAAAGGCGGTCCGTCCCGCGCTCGTCGAAACGAAAACCGATCCACGCGACGCCCTCGGGTCGGACTGTGGCCTCCGCCTTCTCGTGCCGCCGACGCTCGACAGGAAGGTCCGATTCCAGGGGCCGCGCGGTCGGGACATCCGCTTGCGAGATCGACACGCGAAAGAGGTGCAGGTCGTCCGCTGGTCCGCGGTAGTAGCGCACCGCGTCATCGCCGGAAGGCAGCGGAACCTCGCGTCCGGACCTCGCCAGCTCGCTTGTCCACTGCAGCGCGACCTCCTCCGTCTCGAAGCCCGAGCCCGATTGCGCATCGCCGGCGGCGAGCAGGAGTGGCGCAAACCCTGGCAAGGAGACAGGATCGATCAGCAGGAAGGAGGCCGATGCACCCGTCATGCTCCTGACGGTCTCGATGTAGTTGCGAAGCGTGTCCATCGACCGGGTCCCGCGGTCCGGCATACGAACCACGCTGGACGAAGGCCCTTGACCGCCGGTGCGGGGGCCACTCGATTCCAACGGGGCCGGAATGATTTCGACCGGCGAATCAGAACGCAAGCGCAGCATCGACAACTCCCCGAATTTCTTGTCTTTCTCTGGCTCCTTGGCCCCGTGCCGCGTCTTCAGTCGACGGAAACAGGCTCACCGGAGCTTGGCCGGGAGAACGCTCGATTCATCTCTGCCACCCCTGGATAGAGGGGAAAAGCGGATACGGGGTTCTCGCCTTGTACGGCAGCAACTAGCGAGCCAGCTTGGAGGCAGCCGGCGCGGGAACACGGGAAAGCGTGACCCAGTTCACACGGATGATCGGGGAAAGCGAGATTCTGTGGGCTGATACCAGGCAAGTAGGCGCACAGCGACACCCTGCCCCCGCTGGTACCGGGCCGGTGAGGCCATCAACTAAGGCGTTTCGTCACCGCGGAACGACAGGATCGGCGAGTGGGACTCGATCGCCTTTCCCGGCGGGAACCTGCGTCACGGCGCGTCTGTTCTCGCGCCTGCGCCGCGCCAGGGTCCCGGCCCTGGACGGTGTTCGGGGCCGGGGGAGTTGCGCCCAGGAGGTCAGTTGGCGCGCCTCGGAGGGACCGGGTCGCGGCTCACGCCTCCCCAGGGATGCTGGCGCCCTCCCCCGGCAATCAGTGGCGCCTTGTTCCGGTGACCAGATCGACGTTCAGCGCATGAAGCCCGTGGTTTCGGAATGCGCGCAGATCAGTTTCAACCTGTTCGCCGCGGTCCTCGCCGACCCAGCTTACCCGCAGACCCCGTTCGAAGAGATCGGACCGAGCGGGCACGTATTCCGAGCCGCCGAGGTCATTGCCCCGGGTGGGGGTCGCGCGCGGGTCGTGCTGGTCCGGATCGAGTAGCAGTACGCCGGCCGCCAACACGCAGAACGTAAGACAGGCCACGCCTAGTTGTCGGATCGGGCTCGATTGATGCATTTTTCGACGCTCCCGTCTGAATGGCTTCCGGTTCACCGTCTCCCGCGGCTAGGCGGGAACAGACCGGGTCTGGCTGCAGTTTTGCAAGAGGCGTTCCATGCATTAGATCCGCCTCGTGAAAAATACCGAATATCCATAAAAAACCGCTTGATAGAGACAGCTCCATGATGACGATGCAAGCCTCTTGGTATCCTCGCGAACCTCGTCCGCGAGCGGTTCGCTCACTATTTCGGCGTATGCGCCGAAATTTCCGCGCGGGGCGAGAAAAGCGGCGGACGGATTCGGTCTCTCGATCCAGTAGGCAACGCGTCCGGGCGAACGCGCGACCCCCGGCGAGCCGTCGCGCGTGCTCTGACGAGGGGTGTGATGTTGGGGGAGCCGGGTTCTGTAGGGCCTGCGATCGGGAGCCCGCAATCGGGAAGATGACGGTCGCAAGCCCGACCGCAGCGGTGCGGCGAGAGAAGGACCCCCGACCCGCACGCCGTCGTCGTCGAGATGCCGGGACTCCGGCGGACCATCGCGCGGCGGCCCTGACCACCAGGCGACGGGCCGGGTCCGAGAATGCCGGCGCCGGTGCTTAGTCAGGGACGACCGGGGGGCCGGTCTTCACCTTGCCGTCGACATGCACACGATAGGCCTTGTCGGCCTGGATGGTCGCGACCTGCTCCGTCGAGAGCCGTGCGCCCACGGCGCCGATGATGCGAAGCTCATGGGTGACGGTACCACCGGCGGCGGTCACCGCAGCCTTCGCGCTCGCCAGGTCGGGTCCCTGGACGATGACCGATTGAGTCTGGCAGACCGCCGGTAGCGGCGCGAGCATTAGGGTGCCCAGAAGACCCAACCCGGTCAGAACCGAGCGGCAAGGGTTCTTGCGGCGCGGGAAGAATCCGTCGGTGGTGTTCATCGTATTTTCCTCCAGCCAGTTTCGGCCTGGTTGTTGCCCCGCGCCGGCACGCGGTCGCGGGGGTTGGTCCCCGCCGTTCCCTCAAGGAACCATGTAACGCAGCTCGTTGAAATTCGCCGTGATGTCAACGACGTCGCCTACGGCGACCAGACCCTCGTAGTCCTGCCGCAGCTTCTCCGCGCGCCGCTTGGAGTACCTCTCCAGCCGCTTGACCGCCAGCGCCACCTCCGGCGCCGAGGGAACCCGCGGCGGCAGCATCTGGATACGGAGTATGCGGAGATCCTTGCCGACCGCGTAGTCCAGAAACGCGCCGCGTTCCAACCGGCCCCGGAACTCGTAGTCGGCCACCGCAGAGATCCTGTATTTGGCCTGGTTCGGAATCTGTTCCTTGACCAGGTAGACGTCGACCTCACCGCGCCCGCGCTCCTCCATCTGCTGCCACAGCCGGGCGGTGCTGGCCGGCGATGTGATGGCCGAGAAATCGAACTTGCCGTCCCCAGTCTCGAAGTAGGCCGCGAGAGGACCAGGCTTCGGGTTCAGGCCGACCTTCGCCGACGGGGAACCGCTCCCCTTCGTCTGGAAGTAGAGCACGGGAAGCGCGGTGGCCGCCTCTACAAAGAAGGACGAATACAGGCGTGAAGCGGCCGCTTGGAGGGAATGTGAACGCTCGATGCGCAGCATCGATTGCTGTCTCTGGAGGAATACCAGCAGCGAACGGGTGAACTCACGCTGCCGCTCGGGTTCCTCCAAGCGCAACCCCAGCACGGTCTCGTCGCCGGATTCCGTGCCAACAACCTTGTAGGACACCCGCTCGAAGCTCTTGCGCAGGCGAGCCAGTAGACCCGCGTGCTCCGCCAGACCCGACAAGGTGACACGTACCAGAGCGCCCGAAGCCACCTGCGGCGCATCCTCCGGAAGAAACACCGACATGCCGGCAAGGGAGATGTCGCGGGTCAGCGCCTGATAGCTTTTGCCCTGCATGTCCAGGGTAAGGTGCACCTGTACCAGGTAACGCTCCTGCGAGCGGGTTCTCTCCACGTAGTCGATCGGCAGCAGCTCGGTTGTACCCGAGCGTCGCTTACCCGGCTCGTCCGCGTCTCGGTAGGCCGCCGGGGGCATCGTCGACTCGTAGGGTCGCAGATTCCAGGTGCGAACCTCCGTGGTGAAATCCATCAGGGCACCGAGCGCGATGAGGCGGCTGCTGTCGTGCAGCAACTGGTCGGCATCTTCCGGTGACACCGCGGCCAGGGGTTCGAGCTCCCGCGCCAGGCGATGTCCGTCGGGTCTGCGTACCCTGCGCGCCATCACCTTGAACGCGCGGAAGCTTTCATCGTTGCGGTGCCTCGCAAGGCTGGCGTACCAGTCGGCGTCGGTTCGGCAGGACAGGTCCATGAGGGTCCTGAGCTCGCCGCTATCCTTGGCCTTCCACACGGCGAGCATCGCCGAAACCTGTCCGTCGACGTTCGCCATCTTCATGAAATGACGGAGATGCCTGCGGCCAATGGTCTCGGCCAGACGATTTTCGCCTGTCGGGGTGTTGAAGGCGGAGAGCGACCCCTCGTTCACCCCGTTGTAGAAGATCGCCTTGATCCGCACACCGCGCATGCCGTCGCGGGCCAGGAAGAACGGAACCGATGCCGCGGAATGCATGTAATGGCGCTCGGCCAGGAGGGACTCGGCCGTCAGCGAGGCGTCCTCCGCGTCCAGGAGCAGACTGCCGTCGCCGTTGTCCTCCTGCAGCTCGCCGAGACTGCGCAGTAAGTCCGCGATCGGGTTGACGCTCCCCTCTTCGCAGCGGAGCGCGAAATAGAAGTCGTTGAGCTTACGCACGATGCGCACCACCCGATAGGGAACCAGCCTGTCCTTCTGCTCCGGGAGGTCCGGAAACTTGATCTTGATGACGTCGTCGGCCTGATAGCCGCCCTGGGAGGATGTCCGAACCCTGATCCCGGTCTCGGAGATGTCCCTGGTACGGCCCGCCAGGATGGGCCCCTCGCCGATGATGACGACGCGGGTGGTGTACTTGACCCGATCGTTGCGCCGCTGCTCGAAATAGCCCAGCGAGAAGATGTCGTGCAGCTGATGCACCGCGCCCTCATCGGCGCTCAGCTTGGCCTGCAGGCTGGCGGGAAGCGCGTCGGTGCCGACCGGCGGGCGCTTCGGGTCTTGATGCGCTTTCGACTTCGCGGCGGCGAGCACTGTCTCGTAAGTTCCGACGGTGACCACGCCGCCGTCCCGCCGTACGCCCTCGAGGAAAAGCCTGCGCGACTCCGGGTCGAGCCAATAGATGCGGCGCCGGTAGCGGTAGCGCCTGCACGGCTCGGAGACGTAGTGGCGCATGTCCACGTCGTGCGTCCATTCCTGGCGCAGGCGCAGGGCCTCGGCCCGAGCAAGAAACTGCTCCTCGCGGGAGAGCTGGTCCGATGCCTCAAACTCGGAGGTGGATTCGGATCGAACGTCAACAGCTGTTTGATTGGACACTTGTTTCATCCTCGCCATCAATATCGCCGGGCGCTTTTGCGCGCCGTTGTCGGGATCGATACAGCAACCCCCGTTCCCGAATCGCCGGGCGACGCGCGCCGCGTTCGAGATCCGTGACCGGGCTCTCACTACTCGAACGGGGCTTGTGAGGACGTTCACACTTCGCGCGGGCAGCCATCCCGATCGAAAACCGCCTAGCGGTGGAGCGCGGCGGACGGGATGCACCCGAAACCCGGCTTCGTCGGCTCTGCCCAACAACTCGTCGACCGACCCGAGATGGGCCGATCAAGGAAACGCCCGGCGCTGGGCCGGGCGAGTATCGGGAGGGAGGCTGTGCGCTACAACGGCGCCGGGGTTCCCTCACGTTTCGAACCCCGACGCCAGGCCAAGCTGCTATTCCTGGGGCACCCAGACGTTGATGCCGACGGTCTCGGTCAGGCTGTCGCTCCACAGGAAGCTGTCCGACCAGAGGAAGGAGTCGCTCCACAGGAAGCTGTCGGACCACAGGAATGAGTCGCTCCAGAGGAAGCTGTCCGACCACAGGAAGGAGTCGCTCCACAGGAAGCTGTCTGACCACAGGAAGCTGTCACTCCAGAGGAAGCTGTCCGACCACAGGAAGGAGTCGCTCCACAGGAAGCTGCCGCTGTAGAGGGTGCCGTCCGGTCCTTCGAGGTAGAAGGCGCCGTCCTCGTCCATGCGCACCGGGCCGGCGAAGTGCTGCTCACCGGCGAGGTCCGCGGCGATGTCCAGACCCTGGTTGGCGCAGCCCGTCTCGGTGCTGTAGACCGCATCAAAGGCGTTCACCAGGCCCGCGCCCTGCTGCAGGATGCCGTAGGCGTGCTCGCCGCCGACGCTGGCGGCGTTCGCCGAGGCCATCAGCCGGCACTTGACGTCGTCCGGGGTCAGGGTCGGATCGGCCTGCAGCAGCAGCGCCGCCACCCCCGAGACCACCGCGGCGGACTGCGAGGTGCCGGACATGGTGAAGTACTGCCCGCCATCGTGAAATTCCGGATGGTCCTGGGCGATCCGCGCGAACCAATCCATCATGCCGTAGACGTGGCCGCCCGGGGCAATCACTTCCGGCTTCACGAACCCTTCCACCGTCGGACCCGCTGCGGAGAAGGTCGCCAGCACGTCGTCTCCCGGCTCGGCGGGCGTGTAGCTGTCCGTCATGGCCCCGACGGTGATGACGTAGGGCACGTTTCCCGGCACACCGACGCTCATCGGCTCGGGGCCGGCGTTGCCCGCGGAGGCCACCACCACGATCCCCGCCTCCCAGGCGGCCATCACCGCTTGGTTCAGCGGATCGTCCCAGTAGTGCGACCGCGGCGGGGCGCTGAAGGAGAGGTTGAGCACGCGGATGCCGTGCTCCTCCTTGTGGGTCACCAACCAGTCGATGCCGCGGATCACGTCCGCATAGCTGCCCTGGCCGCGCTCGTCGAAGGCCTTGACCGCGACCAGGGAGGCGTTCGGGGCGATGCCGTTGAAGCGGCCGGTCGCCGGATCGGTGCTCGGGTCTGCCACGATGGAGGTGACGTGGGTGCCGTGACCGTTCTGGTCGCTGTAGGCCGAGCGGCTCAGCAGCCGATCGGAGACCGCATCGTAATGGGCCAGCACCCGATATCGGCGCGCGCTGTTCTTCGTGATCTGCGGCCACGATTGCAGCCCGCTGTCGAGCACCGCGACGGTCACGCCGTCGCCCAACAGGCCCTCGGCGTGCATTAGATCCGCCGCGACCCGGGCGGGATGCTCCGTGTAGCCGCTGAAGGTGCCGGGCGTATAGGTCTCGGCATCTGAGGTCACGCCGTCGAAGGTGCCGAGCTTTGTGGTCTCGACATCCGCGATCGCGCTTTCGGTCGATACGACCTCGAGCGTCTTGAGGCGCTTCGCGGTCTCCACACGCCTGTCGTCGTAGATGCGCACGCCGGCTTCGGCGCGCAGGGATTTGAGCTCCGCGGCGCTGAGCTCGGCCCCCACCGCGCGGATGACGCCGAGCTCGTGGGTGACCTCGCCGCCGGCGGCGAGCACCGCCGCGCGCGCCGCCGCCAGATTCTGGCCCTGGATGATGTAGGCCTGCTCGGGCTCATCGCCCGACAGGGCCATCAGCACCGCCGCACTGACCAGTCCCAGCGCAGCCAGGCCGAGGCCTTTCGCGGTCCGTGATTGGATTGACATGACTCGATTCTCCGTGGGTCCTTTAGGGCAGTTACCGGTCGCTTTGTCAGCGACCGGCCCGTTCACGTCGCGTCAATCCGCGATCAGGACGTTGTCGCTCCAGAGATAGCCGTCACTGCTGGTCGAGCCGTCACTCCAGAGGTAGCCGTCGGACCACAGATAGCCGTCGCTCCAGAGGTAGCCGTCGGACCACAGATAGCCGTCGCTCCAGAGGTAGCCGTCGGACCACAGATAGCCATCGCTCCAGAGATACCCGTCGGACCACAGGTAGCCATCGCTCCAGAGATAGCCGTCGGCATCGACACCGCCATCACTCCACAGGTAGCCGTCGGACCAGAGGTAACCCAGCGCCCATTGCGGGTGGCCCCAAAGGGCAGCGGTGTCCTCGAAGCCCATGCGCACGGTCGCCTCGTCGCGCTTGACCTTCGGAGAAGGGGCCTGGTTTGCTGTGTAGTTCAGGGCGAGCGTGGCCGGGATGTCGAGGATGCCGGCACCGGTGGCGAACACGTCCGAGAAGTCGGCCTTGGTCGCCGAGCGCATCAGCCGCGCCTTGACGGTGTCGGGGGTGAGGCTGGGGTCCTCTTCGAGCATCAGCGCCACTGCCCCAGTCACCACGGCCGCGGCCATGGAGGTGCCGGAGAGCTGGAAGTACTCGGCACTGCGCGCGCCCGGGGCCGTGATCAGGCGCTCGGGGTGGTTCTTCTCGAGGCCGGATCTGGCCGCATTGATGGAGACCACCCGATTGCCGTGGGCAATCAGGTCGGGCTTGACGAAGCGGTCGATGCGGGTGGGGCCGCGCGAGGAGAAGGTGGAGACGATGTCGTTGTCCGGATCGCTGTCGCCCCAGGTGGTCATGGAACCCACGGTGATGACCTTGCGCGAGTTGCCCGGGCTGGTGATGGTGCCGTAGCCATCGCGTCCGGCGTTGCCGGCGGAGCACACCACGACCACACCGCTGTCCCAGATCGCCTCGACGGCCTGCACCAGCGGGTCGTCCGCCGCGGCCTCGTAGACCGGGTGACCGAGGGACATGTTGATCACGCGGATGTGCCAGGAGCTCTGGTTCATCGAGATGACGTGGTCGAGACCGCCGATCACGTCCGAGGTCAGGCCCTGACCGGCGTCGTCGAGCACCTTGACCGCGAAGACCTCCGCATCCGGGGCGACCCCGTTGTACAGGCCGCTGGACTGCTTGCCCGTGCCGCCGACGATGGCCGCCACGTGGTTGCCGTGGCCGTAGCCGTCGTCGGACTTGGGGCCGACCAGCGAGACAACGCCGGCGGGCGACAGGTCCTTGTGGCTCTTGAAGCCGGTGTCGAGCACGGCCACGCGCACGCCGTTGCCGCGGTAGGGCACATTGATGAGCCCGGCGGTGCCGTCGACGACGGACGAAGGCAGACTCTGGGTCGGCGTGTTGGACGACTGGGTAAGAACGATATCGCCATCACTGGTCGAGTACGTGCCATCGAGCTGATTGATCAACTCGAACGCCGCGCCTCTCACCGGCTCGTCCAGGCTCATGCGCGCGATATTGGGGTTGTGCTCCAGCAGCTTCGCCGCCGCCTTGGCCGGGATCTCGATAGCGTGGCCGGGGATCAGCTTGAAGGACTTGCGCACCAGGCCGCCCTTGCCCCTGACCTCGCCCTCGTCGCCGACGTCCGGGCGCTTGTGATAGGTCAGGATGAGCTTGACCTTCTGGTTCGGGTTCTCGGCGATCGCGGCTTGGGCACGCTCGCTCATGCGCCCGGAATCCCCCCCTGCCAAGGCAAGCGGGGCCGCGAGTACGAGGACCAGCAGGCCCGTGAATGCACTGGCGATATGGGGTTTCATCTTCGTCACCTCTTCTGTTGCTCGAATCGAAAAAACTGTGCTCGGTCTCTTTCTTTGCAAAGCGGATGCCAACCTGTGGAACGGCGAAAGACGGCCAGAAAATCATTATGTTTATCAATCGTTTTTCGCAGGATTACACGGAATAGACGTTGTTAGGGAGCACTCGCCGACGCTAGGTTCCGGCGCGCGTCCACCGGAATTCCGGCGCACGTCTCGAAATAGCGGCGGATGAAAAAAATTCGGTGGGGCCACGATCGGAGTGGAACAGGTCCCTTGCCAACGACGAGCACGAAAAAACGCCCGGCGCTGGGCCGGGCGAAGGTATCAGGTCGCAGAATTCGGTATGCCGGCGGGGGGTGCGATCCTGCGTCCCCGCCGGCGGGGTGATGGCGCTACTCCTGCGGCACCCAGATGTTGATGCCGACGGTCTCGGTGAGGCTGTCGCTCCACAGGAAGCTGTCGGACCAGAGGAAGGAATCACTCCAGAGGAAGCTGTCCGACCAGAGGAAGGAGTCGCTCCACAGGAAGCTGTCCGACCACAGGAACGAGTCGCTCCACAGGAAGCTGTCGGACCACAGGAAGGAATCACTCCACAGGAAGCTGTCGGACCACAGGAAGGAATCGCTCCACAGGAAGCTGCCGCTGTAGAGGGTGCCGTCCGGGCCTTCGATGTAGAAGTTGCCGTCCGCGTCCCTGCGCACCGGGCCGGCGTAGTGCTGCTCGCCGGCCAGATCCGCGGCGATGTCCAGACCCCGGTTGGCGCAGCCCGTCTCGCGTGCTGTAGACCGCATCATAGGCGTTCACCAGGCCCGCGCCCTGCTGGAGGATGCCGTAGGCGGGCTGCCGTCGGCGGCTGGCGGCCTGGGCCGAGGCCATCAGCCGGCACTTGACGTCGTCCGGGCGTCAGGCTCGGGTCGGCCTGCAGCATCAGCGCCGCCACCCCCGAGACCACCGCCGCCGACTGGGAGGTGCCGGACATGGTGAAGTAGAAGGCTGAGCCGTCGTAGAACTCCGGATGCTCGAGGGCGATCTGGCCGGTCGTCGTGCATCGGCGCCGACAATGTGCCCGCCGGGGGCCACCAGCTCGGGCTTGACGAAGCCCTCGACGGTGGGGCCGGCGGAGGAGAAGGTGGCCAGACGGTCGTCGCTCGGGTCATCCGGGGTGTAGTTGTCGGTCATGGCGCCCGACGGTGATCACGTAGGGCACGTTGCCGGGCACGCCGATGGTCATGGGCTCGGGACCGGTGTTGCCGGCCGAGGCCACCACCACGATGCCCGCCTGCCAGGCGGCCATCACCGCCTGGTTCAGGGGATCGTCCCAGTAGTGGGACTGCGGCGGGGCGCTGAAGGAGAGATTGAGCACGCGGATGCCGTAGCTCGTCCTTGTTGGCCACCATCCAGTCGATGCCGCGAATGACGTCGGCGTAGCTGCCCTAGCCGTCGGCGTCGAAGGCCCGCACCACCACCAGGTCGGCATCCGGCGCCACGCCGCGGTGAGCCGGTCTTCCCGCGACGAGCTCGCTGTTGAGGCGATCCCGGTGACATGGGTGCCATGACCGCTGCCGTCGCTGTCCTCCCAGGTGTAGACCTCGGCGCCGGCGATGGCGTCGTACTGGGCCAGGATGCGCGCCTGACGGCTGGTGTCGCGCGTGAGGGAGTTCTGGTTGAAGAAGCCGGTGTCGAGCACCGCCAGGGTCACGCCCGCGCCGGTGATGCCCTGCGCGTGCAGCGGATCGGCCCCGACCACGGTGACGTGACCGGTGTCGCTGGCGACGGTATCGGCGGCCGTCTCGGTGCCGTCGACGCTCGCCGTGTCGAGGGTTGCGGTGTCCGTGCGCGCGCTCTCGATCGAGACCGTGGTCACGCTGTCGGTCGCGGACTCCAGCACCCTTGTCGGCCGCTTCGCCGTCTGCACCGGACTGTCGTCATAGACGCGCACCGCCGCTGACGCGCTGCAAGGACGCCAGCTGCGCGGCGCTGAGCTCGGCGCCGACCGCGCGGATGATCGCCAGCTCGTGGGTGATCTCGCCGCCGACGGCCGCACCGCCGCGCGGCCGGCCAGGTCCGCGCCCTGGATGATGAGGCCTGCGGGGCTCCGCTGCTCGCGAGGGCCGATCAGCAGCGCTGCGCTCAGCAGGCCGAGAGCCGCCGATCAGGGCCAGGCCGGTGTTTCTTGGTCAGCGGTTTGAACATGATTCTGTGCTCCGAACTCGTATGCCTGTCCGGCGTGCGGTGGCGGCACGGCGACCCAGCCGCCCGCTGCCGCTTCAGTCGTCGTCGCAGGCTCATGGCCCCGGCGAGTCGGCGTACAGCGGATCGACGTTCTGGCACCGCGTCGGACCAGAGATAACCGTCGCTCCACAGTAGCCGTCGGACCACAGGTAGCCGTCGCTCCACAGTAGCCGTCGGACCACAGGTAGCCGTCGCTCCAGAGGTAGCCGTCGGACCACAGGTAGCCGTCGCTCCACAGGTAGCCGTCGCGACCACAGGTAGCCGTCGCTCCAGAGGTAGCCGTCGGACTCCACAGGTAGCCGTCGGTCCACAGGTAGCCGGCAGCGCCCATTCGGCGCCGCCCCAGAGGTAGCCGGTGTCCTCGACCAGCACCACCTGGCTGCCGTCGTCGGCGTGCCCAGCGCCATCATGCGGGGACAGGGCGGGCCGGTGCATGATGCCGGTCTCGGCCAGCGCCGCCTCGATGTCGAGCACGCCGGCGCCGGTCGACCGTCGGGTCGCCGTCGATCTTGCGCGCCGAGCGCATCAGGCGCGCCTTGACGGTGTCCGGGCTCAGGCTCGGGTCCTTGTCGAGCATCAGCGGCCGCGGCGCCGGAGACCATGGCGGCCGCCATGCTGGTGCCGGAGAGCTCCAGGTAATCCTCGCTGCCAGTTGGCGTCGCAGGCGGCGCAGGCGCTCCGGCAGTGTCGCGCTTCAGCTTGGAGCTGCACCGGCGATCGGCGCGACGACAGCCGGTTGCCGGGGGCGATCAGGTCGGGCTTGAGGAACATGGTCGATGCAGGGTCGGGCCGCGCGAGGAGTAGGTGGAGACGATAGTCGTCGCTGAAGTCGTCGCCGGTGCCTCGTCGGTGAGCGAGCCGACGGTGATCACCTTGCGCGAGTTGCCCGGGCTGGTGATGGTGAAGTTGCCGTCGCGCCCGTAGTTGCCGGCCGAGGCCGACCACCACGATGCCGGCGTCCCACACCGCCTCGACGGCCTGCACCAGCGGATCGTTCGCGGCGCTCTCCTCGACCGCCTTGCCGAGCGACATGTTGACCACGCGGATGTCTCGGCGTCGGCGTTCTCCAGCACCCAGTCCAGGGCGGCGATGACGTCGGAAGTCAGCCCCTGGCCGTCCTCGTCGAGCACCCGCAGGCGAGTAGATCAGCCGCGCCGGGGGCGACGCCGCGGTAGGTCCGGCGGAGAGCGTAGCCGTTGCCGGCGATGATGCCGGCCACATGGGTGCCGTGACCGAAGGGGTCGTGGGATCGCTGGAATCGAACGTTGCCTCGATCTGGACGTTATCGATAAAGAGCTCAGCATCGTTGTCGGTGTCCGTCAACCTGAAGCGGATCCTTGTATTCGGCGCGGCGTATGGGGTCAGATCGAAGCTCTCGCCGAAATGCACGGTCGGTGCGCTGTAGGTCGCCAGCGGGGGCGACTCCCAGCTCGCGCCGCCGTCGGTAGAGACCTCCAGGGCATACTCGGCACCCTCTTGGATTCGTCTCGACCAGGCGATAGTCGAAGGTCAGGGTTGCCGAGGTCGCTCCGCTCAAGTCCATCTCTCGCTCAATCGCGCTGTTCAGATCGCCATAGGCGCCGAACTGAAGGCACCGGCTGTCGGTTGAGGGACAGTATTGAACGACGCCATCGACGTTACCTCGATGTCGCCGCCGGTGGTCGTGTTGTCATCACCGATCTCGATCCAGGGATTACCCGACCAGTCGGCACTGCCGTCGCTGTTGTCGTAGTCGCGCGTCTCGAACTCATCCTTGAAGGTCACGCTGGAAGCGCCGGGTGCGCCGCCGGGTCCGGCGGGCCCGCAACCCTTGGCCGCCAGATCATTGTCGATCTGGACGTAGGCGATCTCGACGTTGTCGACTGCGAAGTATTGGTCGTGGCGCGCCCGGTCTGTACATAGCGGTCCACACGAAAACGGATCATGGTCTCGGCGGAGAGGTAGAGCAATACATC
>CAVTOR010000021.1:0-14345 GCA_963736235.1 uncultured Gammaproteobacteria bacterium | reverse complement strand
AGCGCGATGAACACCATCCCCATTGGTCCGAGCGCTTCGGCGAGCCGAGCGCGCCACAGGCCGGGGCGACACCCGTCGAGCGCATGGCCAACCGGCTCAAGACCCGCACTGGCCGGGCTGCCTACGCGCTGCGCAAACAGACCGTCGAGCCGGTCTTCGGCATCATCAAATCCGTGATGGGCTTCCGCCAGTTCCTCACCCGCGGATTGGACAACGTCCAAGGCGAATGGACCTTGGTGTGCCTGGCGTGGAACCTCAAACGCATGGCGGTACTACGCCCGCAGTAAGGAAAAGGGGACAAAAAGCTCGCTTTTGGCGGCAAAAGGCCTCTTTTCCGCAACAAACGGCCTTTTGCGGCTCCGATACTGGCAGCCGCGAGGGTTAAGTCCGACAGGCTGCTAGGGGACCTCCAAGCCGTCGTGGACCTGCCGCCGGCGTTCTGGCGTTGGATCGCGGCCCTCCTGCCACTGGAGGTCGCGGCCATGCTGCTCTACATGCGCGCCATCCGCGATCACCCCCTCTCCCTGACCCTGCCCTATCTGGCCTTCACGCCCGTCTTCGTGATCCTGACCGGTTATCTCCTGCTCGGTGAGCGCATCAGCCTCGAGCGCGGCGCCGGCGTGATACTCGTGGTGGCGGGGGCCTGGCTGCTCAACGTGGAGCAGGCGCATCTTCGCGACTGGCGAAGCTGGGGAGCGCCCTTGCGGGCAATCGTCTACGAGCCCGGCTCGCGCATGATGCTCGCCGTCGCCTTCCTCTACAGCCTGACGTCCGTCATGGGCAAGGGGGCGATGCGGTATATGGAAGCCGAGCATTTCGGCGCCTTCTACTTCCTGCTCCTGGGCGCGGCGAGCTTCGCGCTGTTCGCTCTGCCCCGGCCGCGCATCCTGCAAACGATCTGGCGCCGGCCGCGGGCGGTGGTGGCCGTGACCCTGTTCAACGCGGCCATGGTCTACACCCATTTCCTGGCGCTGCAACGGGTGGAGGTGGTCTACATGATCGCCGTCAAACGCACCAGCCTGCTGTTCGGAATCCTCTACGGCGCCCTGCTCTTCCACGAGCGCCGATTGGGGATGCACCTGTTCGCGGGCGGCCTGATGCTCGCCGGCGTGTTCCTGATCGCGTTCTGAATCATTGCGAGGCCGCCGTCGCGGCCTCAAACGCCCGGGAGCTGTTCGAGGAGCACACCCAGGGCATCCGGTCGGCTGGCGTCCACCGTCAATGCGGATCCACGCTCGGCGTCGCTCAGCGGGTCCCGGGATGCGAGCTGGGACGCCAACACCGAGAGGTCCGCCTCGGACGGATCGCGGCCCTCGGTTTCCCGTTTCGCGACCCGTTCCCGCAGCACAGCGGGCGGCGCCGTGCAATCGAGAATGGTGAAGGGACAGCCCGCCTGCTCCGCAAGGTGGACGAACGCGCACCTGTGCCGCGCCTTCAGGAAGGTGGCATCGACCAGCGGGCTGTAGCTGGCCTCGAGGATCATCTCCGCCAGCTCGCGTAAGCGCTGGTAGGTACGCTCGCTCGCCGCCGCGGAGTAGATCCCCGCGTCCTGACCGGAGCCGGAACGCTCGCCCGCCTCAAGCCCGAACAGGCGCTTGCGCTCCAGGTCCGAGCGGATGTGGATCAGCGGCAGGCGCTCGCGCAGCTGCCTGGCCAGTACGCTCTTGCCACTGCCGGAGACGCCATGGGTGAAATAGAGCCGCCGCGGTCTCTCGCGCGTGAAGCCCTCGGCCAAGGCGACATAGCGCTCCAGCTCCTCGCGGTCCCGGGCTGCTTCGTCGGACTCCACGTCGGGCTGACCGAGCCGGATCGCCGTGACCTTGGCCCGCACCATGGCGCGGTAGACCTTGTAGAACTCGAGCAGGCGCAGACCGCCGTAGTCGCCACCGATCTCCAAATAGCGGTTGAGCAGACGCCGCGCCGGACTCGTCTCGCCGGCCTCCTCCAGGTCCATCACCAGGAATGCGAGCTCGCTGACCGTATCGATCCAACGCAGCTCCGGATTGAACTCGATGCCGTCGAAGATCACCAGCTCGCCATCCACCAGGGCGATGTTGCCCCGGTGCATGTCGCCATGACACTCGCGGACGTGACCGGCACGCTTACGATCCGTGATCAGGGGTCGCAGCTCGGAGTGCCGGCGGCGGGTCCAGTTTTCGAGCCGACCGATCCGAGCCAGCGCATCCGGATCTTGCAGGCGAGCGCGGATCTGCGAGAAATTCTCCGCCATCGGCCGCAGCACGGCCATCCGGCTCCCCGAAGACGCTGTCGACCGGGGCGGCGGGGACGGATCCATGGAACGCGGCCACGCGCTCGGCGATGCGGTCCGCGAGCTCGGGCGTGACCGGACGCCGTGTCAGCAGGCAATCCTGGTCGAAGCGCCGCATCTTGACCGCATACTCGATGACCTCCCCCCGGCCGCCGATGCGAGGCGCCTCGGGCGTGCCGGTGATCGCGACGACGCCCAGGTAGATCCCGGGCGCCAGGCGGGCATTGAGCCGGATCTCCTCTTCACAGCAGTGTTTCCGCCGTGCAAGGGTGGAGAAGTCCAGGAAGCCGAGATTCAAGGGCTTCTTGAGCTTGTAGGCGAACTCGCCCGCGAGCAGGACGTGGGAGATGTGGGTCTCGATGTGCTCCACGCGACCGACGGGATGCGGGTAGGCATCGACGCGATGCAGGGCCTCGACCAAAGCGCGCATGTCCGTCATTTTCCAGTGTGTCACCCAGTGGGGGCTGCGTGGGCGCGGACCTGCTGCAGAAAACCTCACGCATCCCGTTGAAAAGCGCCTTGAAAGGAATATTAGCTTTATTTAATATGCTGGGTTTCAGCCCATTCGCTTTTCTCATATCCAACAAGAGGATATCGGACATGTCCATCGACCGCATCGTGCTCGCCGCTGCCGGCCTGTTCATCCTGCTCTCCCTCGCGCTCGCGCACTACCACAACCCGAATTGGCTCTGGTTCACCGCCTTCGTCGGCGCGAACCTGTTCCAGTCGGCCTTCACCGGCTTCTGCCCCCTGGCCCTCATCCTGAAGAAGCTCGGCAAGCAGCCGGGCGCCGCCTTCTGAGGGCGAAGACCGATAGCAAAAAAAGCCTGCCGATTGGCAGGCTTTTTTTTCGACCGTCACCCCCAGCGACAGGCTCAATCCTCAGGATCCACGGGCGTCGCCCACAGGTCATGGTCCCCGGTGCCCGTGACCTCCACCTCGATGAAATCCCCCGCCTCCAGATCCCAGGCGCCAGGGACGACGACGTTGCCGTCGATCTCCGGCGCGTCGGCGTAGCTACGGGCGAACACCTGGTCTTCCTCCACCTCGTCCACCAGCACGGTCAGGCGCTGACCGATGCGCGCGGCAAGCTTCTCGCGGCTGATCGCGGCCTGGACTTCCATGAACCGCGCCAGGCGTTCCTCCCTCACGGCTTCCGGAACCGGATTCGGCAACGCATTCGCGGCAGCGCCGGCGACCGGCGAATACGCAAAGCAGCCCACCCGGTCGAGGCGCGCCGCGCGCAGGAAGTCGAGCAGGACCTCGAAGTCGTCCTCCGTCTCGCCGGGAAAGCCGACGATGAAGGTGCTTCGCATCACGAGCTCCGGACAGACCTCGCGCCACCTGCTCAAGCGCTCAAGCACCTTCTCGCCCGCCGCGGGCCGGCGCATGGCCTTGAGGATCGCGGGGCTGGCATGCTGCAGGGGCATGTCGAGATAGGGCAGGATGCGCCCCTCGGCCATCAGCGGAATCAGGGCATCCACGTGCGGATAGGGGTAGACATAGTGCAGCCGGACCCACGCCTGAAGCTCGCCCATGGACCGCGCCAGGGTCTCGATGTCCGTCCGCAGCGGCCGCCCGTCCCAGAAGTCGGTGCGGTAGCGGAGATCCAGCCCGAAGGCGCTGGTGTCCTGGGAGACCACCAGCAGCTCGCGCACTCCCGCGGCGACCAGACGCTGGGCCTCGCTCATCACGTCGCCGATCGGACGGCTCGCCAGATCGCCCCGCAGGCTGGGGATGATGCAGAAGCTGCAGCGGTGGTTGCAGCCCTCCGAGATCTTGAGATAGGCGTAGTGACGAGGCGTGAGCTTCACCCCCTGCGGCGGCACCAGGCTGACGAAGGGGTCGTGCGGCGCCGGCACCTCGGCGTGCACCGCCGCCATCACCTCCGCGTAGGCATGGGGTCCGGTCACCGCCAGCACCTGGGGATGGGCGTCGCGCACCAGGTCGCGCGCGGGCGCCCAGGCAACCGGTGACGATCACCCGCCCGTGCTCGGTCACCGCCTCGCCGATGGCCTCCAGCGACTCGTCCACCGCCGCGTCGATGAAGCCGCAGGTGTTGACGATGACCAGATCGGCGTCGTCGTAGCTCGGCGAGATCGCGTAACCCTCCGCCCGCAGCTGGGTCAGGATGCGCTCGGAATCGACCGTCGCCTTGGGGCAGCCCAGGCTGACGAACCCGACGCGGGGCGTATCGGGATGATCTGTCACGATGGGACCTCAGTGGCCGAATAGGTGCTGGCGATAACGCCGGACGCGCTCGTCGTCCGGATCCAGGGTGTCCAGAACCCCATTAGACCGCGGCCAATGCGCCTTCGGCGAGCACCTGGATCGCCTTCATCTCTATCGCCGCCTTGCCAGGCCCTGAGGGCGACCGCCTGTACCCGGCGGGCCAGCGGCGCGAGGCGGCGCTCGATCAGCTCGCGATAGTCCGCCTCGGTCTGCATGCCGTGAACCTGCTCCACCGGCTTGCCGTGCCGGAACAGCTTGCACGAGGGCAGGCTCTTGACCCCGAATTCCCGCGCGATGTCCTTCTCCCTGTCCGTGTTCACCGTGACCAGCAGAAAACGCCCCCATACTCGTGGGCGAGGCGCGGCAGCAACTCCCTCTGGCGGCGGGAAGGCCCCACCAATTCGGCAAAAAAGTCTACTATAACCGACCCCTTACGGGAGTTTTCTAAGACGCGTTGGGAGCAATTGTTGCTCGTGGCCTCGAGCGCGGGCGGCGGTACTGGCATGGGTCCTGGCCGGTTGATCGAACGTTTCGAGCTGACAGCAGATTACCGTAATGTCCCTGTGCCGGGAAACCGGTACGGGACGGGTGACCTTTTCGCTGCGCTGAGGTCCAATTCACTGGCGCCGAGAAATGTCAACGCTTGATCAAAATTCAGTAATCGGTAGGATGCTTATGCCTGCACCGGCCGCGCGTCGCGGACGGGACCTTCCGACCCTCTCTTCAGCAGTAACGATTTGACGGAGGTGGCGTAGTGAAGAATTGCAAGCTCTGCAGATACAGCAAGCTATGCAACGACCTTCCAGGCGTTTGTGTGCTGATCCCCTACGTCGCCGTCGCCGTGGTTGCCATCGCCATGGGCTACCTCTTCGTCACCCAGGAGCTAATGTAGCGACGCCGCGAGACTGGCTCCCCCGGTCGGACGCCGGTTTCCAGACCCGTATCCCCCTCTGACCGGCGCGGCGGGATCGGAACGACACTGACTTGCTCGACAGGATCACGGGAACAGCCGAGCGTCGGCCTTGCGCGAGCATAGATAACGCCTCAGAAAGATGCTGCAGGACCCTGTTTTGTCTATCCTCTCGTGATGTGACCATCCAGTCCCCAAGACCACCATGCCCGATCGCCTGACCCGAATCTACACCCGCACGGGCGATGACGGGAACACCTGCCTCGCCGACGGAACCCGGCTGCCGAAGGACGGACGGCGGATCGAGGCATTGGGATGTTTGGACGAGCTCAACTGCCTGATCGGGCTCATCATCGCGCATGCGGGTCCAGGGCCGCATTCGGAGCTGATCCGCATCCAGCATCAGCTGTTCGAGCTCGGGGCGGAGCTTGCCCTGCCGTCCAGACAGCGGATCAGGTCGGCGGACGTCGACTGGCTTGAGCAAGCCCTGGACAGGCACAACGACGAGCTGCCGCCGCTGAAGGAATTCATACTTCCGGGCGGCGATCCAGCGGCCGCCTTCTGTCATCTCGCGCGCGCCGTTTGCCGCCGCACCGAGCGACGCCTGGTTACGCTCGGTGCCGACGAAGCCGTCAACCGGGAGACGCTGCGCTATCTCAACCGGCTCTCCGATCTGCTGTTCGTGCTCGCGCGCGTGCTCGCGCGGCGCGATGGCGGCAGCGAGACCTACTGGGAGCCGGAGACGCCCGCATGAACCGGCACATTCTCGCCGAGGGCGCCCGATCCCGGGTCGCGGAGCACGGGCGACACCAGCCGCCGGGGTGGGACCGCGGTCCGTTGCAGGCCGACACGATGCGCCGCGACTCTGCCGAAAGGATCTAACCGTGAGCACGAGAGAAGGCATCCGCATCCAGCCCGGCAGCCGCGTGCGTATGCACCTGGAGATCAGACTAGGCGACGGCACATGCGCCCTGTCCACTTTCGGGGAGGAGCCGTTGGAGATCGCCCTCGGCGACGGCACCCTGGTGGACGGGCTGGAGCGGCTCCTGCTCGGTCTCGGGCCTGATGCCAGTGAGCGCTTCCTCGTCGACGGCGCGGAGCTGTACGGCACCCGGGTCGATGAGAAGATCCAATGGATGGAACGCGACGCATTCCCCGCCGACCTCGAGCCGACGCCGGGCCAGGTGGTGGCCTTCGATACGCCCGGCGGACAGGAGATCGCCGGGATCGTCCTCAGCTCCAACCCGGACCTCGTCCAGGTGGACTTCAACCACCCGCTCTCGGGGCGGTCCCTGGAGATTCGGGTCGAGATCCTCTCCGTCACTCGTCCGCGGGCTGTTGGGAGAAATCCCTAGCATTCACCCCCTGTTCACGGCGCCGGAACTTCGCCTATCCTCTCCAGACATGAATATCCTGCTTGCCAACCCGCGCGGCTTCTGCGCCGGCGTCGATCGCGCCATCGAGATTGTGGAGCGCGCGCTCGAGCGCTTCGGCGCCCCGATCTATGTGCGCCACGAGGTGGTGCACAACCGTTTCGTCGTCGAGAGCCTCAAGCAACGCGGCGCCGTCTTCGTCGACCATCTCGCCCAGGTGCCGCCCGGCAGCACGGTGATTTTCAGCGCCCACGGGGTTGCCCAGCAGGTGCGCGAGGAGGCCGAGGCCCGCGGGCTCCGGGTCTTCGACGCCACCTGCCCCCTGGTCACCAAGGTCCACCTGGAGGTGGCTCGTTACTGCAAGAACGCCTTCGAGGTGGTCCTGATCGGGCACCGCGGCCACCCCGAGGTCGAGGGCACCATGGGACAGTGCCGGGAGCGCGCCGGGCGCATCCACCTGGTCGAATGTGTCGGCGACGTGGCCGGGCTGAACGTCCTCAATCCAGACAGGGTCGCCTACGTGACCCAAACCACCCTCTCGGTGGATGACACGGCGGCGATCGTCGCGGCGCTTGCGGCGCGCTATCCCACCATCCAGGGACCGCGGAAGAGCGACATCTGCTACGCGACGCAGAATCGCCAGGACGCAGTAAAGGACCTCGCCGCGCGCTGCGATCTGGTCCTGGTCGTCGGCTCGCCGAACAGCTCCAACTCCAACCGTCTGCGCGAGATAGCCGAGAAGCAGGGTACGACCGCCTATCTGATCGACGGCCCCGAGGACATTCGGCGCGAGTGGCTGGCGGCCGGACCGCGCGTCGGCCTGACCGCGGGCGCATCGGCACCGGAGGTTCTGGTCGAGCGGGTGATACAGCGCCTCCGGGACTGGGGGGCCGGGGAGGTCGAGGAGCAGTCCGGGATTCGCGAGCAGGTGGTGTTCGCGCTGCCGAAGGAGCTGGCGGGGAAGTCGCCGCTCCCTGGCTGAGGCGGCGGCGACGGAGCGACCGCGCGTTCCCCTCTCGCACCCGAGTGCAGCACCTTCGCGGACGCTTGCAACGGGCGCTGCGCACCGCCAATTTGGCAGATCCCCTGTGCTATTCTTGGCGTTCGAGCGGTCGCGCGCCTCACCCTTGCGCGACGCATGAGGCAAAGTAACGACGATAGGCGGCGATTCCAGCAATGAGCGACATCCTCGTCATCGGCGGCGGCGTCATCGGCCTGCTGACGGCCCGGGAGCTTGCCGCGTCCGGGGCCGATGTGACCCTGGTGGAAATGGGCGAAACCGGGCGAGAGTCCTCCTGGGCCGGCGGCGGAATCATCTCCCCCCTCTATCCCTGGCGCTACGACGACTCCGTGACCGCCTTGGCCCGCTGGAGCCAGGCCGTCTATCCCGAGCTGTGCGAGACGCTGCGGGATGAGAGCGGCATCGATCCGGAGTACATCACCACGGGCATGCTGATCCTCGACGAGCACGAGCAGGACGACGCGCTCTCCTGGGCGGCAACCCACGGCGCGGTGGTCGAGATCATCGATGCGGACGCCGCCCACACCCACGAGCCCGGCCTCGGCCTTCGGCCCAAGAGCGCGATGTGGCTGCCCGAGATCGCCCAGGTACGCAACCCGCGCCTCACCAAAGCGCTGCGCCGCTCGATCGAGCGCGAGGTGCGCGTCCGTGAGCATGAAGAAGTCGTGGAGCTGCTGGTGGACCAGGGGCGAGCCGCCGGCGCTCGCACCCGCAAGGAGACCATCCAAGCCGATAAGGTCGTGGTCTGCACCGGGGCCTGGACCGCCAAGCTGCTCGAGCAACTCGGCACTAAGCCAGAAATCGAGCCGGTACGCGGGCAAATCATGCTGTTCTTCGCCAATCCGGGGCAGATCAATCACATCGTGCTCTTTCGGGAACGCTACGTCATCCCGCGCAAGGACGGCCGCATCCTCATCGGCAGCACCCTGGAGCACACGGGATTCCTGAAAACCACGACCGCCGAGGCTAAGGAGGAGTTGTATCGCATTGCGGTCGAGATGTTCCCCCTACTCAGGCGCACCCCCATCGAGAACCACTGGGCGGGCCTTCGCCCCGGCTCACCAAGCGGCATCCCCTACATCGGCTCATACCCGGGCATCGGGGGGCTCTACTTCAACGCCGGTCATTTCCGCAATGGGCTAGTCACCGGTCCCGCCTCCGCGCGCTTGGCCGCGGACCTGATTCTGACACGCGAGCCGGTCGTCGACCCCGCGCCCTACGCCCTGGAGGCGCTGCGCTGACGACCCCAACATCAACGTGACGCCCGCCTTGTCCCATTTCGGCTGTTTGAATATACTTCTGCGTCCCCTGGCCGATGTAGCTCAGTTGGTAGAGCAACTGATTCGTAATCAGTAGGTCCGCGGTTCAAATCCGCGCATCGGCTCCATTATTACAATGAGTTAGAGAACGCCACTAAGATCGTAAAAAAATGTAGGCGTAGTGTAGACGATTCCTGCGACGCGTCTTACCTGACCTTACCCTCGCTCAGAAGCGCTGGCACGCAACAGGCCACATCGGCTTCAACGTCGGCGGACCCCGCCACGGTGACGGTTGGGCTCCCAGTTAGCCTCAGATTGCCTTTTTATTCGCTTTCGAAGCTCGCGCACTCGCGTAAGCCCCGAATCGCTTCTTGTTTGCTTGAAGGCCAGCTTTGCCTTCTCAAGCACCTGCAGGGCCTGCCTCCTGCGCCCCAGCATCGCCAGGACGTTCGCAAAAATCTCACCGACCGCACCGATCCCATCAGGTTGCCGTAACCTGCGAACGATCGAGAAAGATTCGGCGAGATCGTCGTGAATTGCCTGGATGGCACCGGTCTTGTGATCGCCGCGCGCCAATCGAATCGCAGCCGCTGCGAACTTGCCGTGGGCTATGCCCTCGACGTAACCAAGGCGCTCGTAGACCGGGAGCTGTTCTTCTGTGCGGATGCGCAGCGCCTCGTCAAGCTCCCCGCGCGCCAGCAGGATGTCGGCGATCTTGCCCTGCGTCGCCGCCTTTTCGCGTACGTCGCCCAAGCGCTCGTAGATCGGGAGCTGTTCCTCCCTGCGGATGCGCAGCGCCTCATCGAGCTCCCCGCGGGCCTGCAGAATGTCGGCAATCTTGCCCTGCGTCACCGCCTTTTCGCGCACGTCACCCAGGCGCTCGAAGACCGGCAGCTGCTCTTCCCGGCAGATGCGCAGCGCCTCATCGAGCTCCCCGCGCGCCTGCAGAATGTCGGCGATCTGGCCCTGCGTCACCGCCTTTTAGCGCACGTCGCCAAGGCGCTCGAAGACCGGCAGCTGTTCTTCCCGGCGGATGCGCAGCGCCTCATCGAGCTCCCCGCGGGCCTGCAGGATTTCGGCGATCTTGCCCTGCGTCACCGCCTTTGAGCGCACGTCACCAAGCCGCTCGTAGACCGGGAGCTCCTCCTCGCGGCGGATGCGCAGCGCCTCATCGGTCTCGCCCGCGCGCCTGCAGGATGTCGGCGATCTTGCCCTGCGCCACCGCCTTCGAGCGCACGTCGCCCAGCCGCTCGTAGACCGGCAGCTGCTCCTCGCTGCGGATGCGCAGCGCCTCATCGAGCTCGCCCGCGCGCCTGCAGGATGTCGGCGATCTTGCCCTGCGTCACCGCCTTCGAGCGCACGTCGCCGAGCCGCTCGATAGACCGGCAGCTGCTCCTCGCGGCGGATGCGCAGCGCCTCATCGAGTCTCGCCCGCGCGCCTGCAGGATGTCGGCGATCTTGCCCTGGTCACCGCCTTCGAGCGCACGTCGCCGAGCCGCTCGTAGACCGGCAGCTGCTCCTCGCGGCGGATGCGCAGCGCCTCATCGAGTTCCCCGCGGGCCTGCAGGATGTCGGCGATCTTGCCCATGGTCACCGCCTTCGAGCGCACGTCGCCGAGCCGCTCGTAGACCGGCAGCTGCTCCTCGCGGCGGATGCGCAGCGCCTCGTCGAGCTCCCCGCGGGCCTGCAGGATGTCGGCGATCTTGCCCATGCGTCACCGCCTTGGCGCGCACGTCGCCGAGCCGCTCGTAGACCGGCAGCTCCTCCTCGCGGCGGATGCGCAGCGCCTCATCGAGTCTCGCCGCGGGCCTGCAGCATGTCGGCGATCCTGCCCATGGTCACCGCCTTCGAGCGCACGTCGCCGAGCCGCTCGAAGACCGGCAGCTCCTCCTCGCGGCGGATGCGCAGCGCCTCGTCGGGCTCGCCGCGCGCCTGCAGCACGTCGGCGATCTTGCCCATGGTCACCGCCTTCGAGCGCACGTCGCCGAGCCGCTCGTAGACCGGCAGCTCCTCCTCGCGGCGGATGCGCAGCGCCTCGTCGAGTTCGCCGCGGGCCTGCAGCACGTCGGCGATCTTGCCCATGGTCATCGCCTTGGCGCGCACGTCGCCGAGCCGCTCGTAGACCGGCAGCTCCTCCTCGCGGCGGATGCGCAGCGCCTCATCGAGTCTCCCCGCGGGCCTGAAGCACGTCGGCGATCCTGCCCATGGTCACCGCCTTCGAGCGCACGTCGCCGAGCCGCTCGTAGACCGGCAGCTGCTCCTCCGAGCAGATTCGCAGCGCCTCGTCGGTCTCGCCGCGGGCCTGCAGGATTCGGCAATCCGGCCGAGCGCCCAAGTCGAGCCTCCGGACATTATCCAACTCCCAATAGATTCCCAAGGCCTCGTCTCGCCGCCAGCGCCAGGTCCCCGTTCCGAGAGCGAAACGGAGTCTCGCCGCTTCTAGAAAAAGACGAGCAGAGGTCTCAGTTCTGAACGGCTCCTTCCGCAGGTAGCCGTCTATTTCTGCGAGGCGCCGGCGCGAGGTTTCCAGTTCTACGCCAAGGACTCCGCTCAACGATGCCCGCTCGACCGGCGAGAGCTCCCGCGGCCGAATCGCGAAATCGAGCACGGCGCTGCGCCAAGCCCAGAGGTCTGGGGCATACTGGGCGAAAGCCCGCACCTGGCCCGCGGCGAGCCAGACAACGAGCGGCAGTCGTCCCTCGGAAGCGATCGTTTCCCGGCGGTAGTTCAGGTCGCGCACACCGCTTCAGGGTTTTCCGCGATCCAGCGATCGAGGCCGATGACATGGAGATACGGCGACCCTTTTGCGCGACTCGCCAGCTCGGGATAAAAGCGGCCGGGGTAGGCCGGACTGGCAGGTTCCAAACCGGGGATTCCACACCTGCCGGGAAGGCTGCGGCATTTAGTGTCGCGATGATGCCATCCCGATACAGCGGGGCGTTAAACTCGGCGATGACAAACTGGAAACGGTCTGGCCGCTCCAACAGCCGCTGTAGGCGAAGAAAATCCCCCGAGTGCTCGTCGTGAATCGCCCAGGACGCTTCGATGTCCTTTGCTGGTCGGCCACCGGGGGTGGTAGCCGGTTCCCCGGTAGCGCTCCGCCGCGCAGGAGGGTCATCCGCCGGACGTGCGCGCGGCAGCGGCCTCCCGATAGCCGCTCAGCGTCCGCACCACGGGGTGCGTCTGCCACCAGAAGCTGTTGTATTCGAGCAGCGCCAGGTTATAGAGCAGTCGGCGCGTCTGCTCGGTTACTGGAGCGAAGTCCTCCGGCGCAAGATCTATCTCCAAAAGCAGCTTGTAGTCCTGCGGCTCAAGGAGGCGCTTGTAGTCCGTGGCCAACCGGCGGACGGCGCTCTCCGCGGCGAGACGGTCGAAACGGTCGCCCCACATATCTTGGAAACTGTAGTTGAGCAGGCGCAGGAGGTCCCTCGGGTGACCGCCGCAATGATCGATCAGGTAGTCCACAGTGTCTGGATCGTCGAAGTAGGGAGCCGGTACGCGATTGTGCACGAAGTTCCTCAGCAGATCGCGCACGGCCGGGTCCGCCTCCAGCGCGCCCTTTGCCCCCAGCTTGACCATCGGAAGGCGGAAGACCTCGTCGAAGTTCTGCTGTAGCTGGCCCACTTCCGTGAGCAGGTCGATGGGTGCGCAGTAGATGAAGTTTGACTCGATGAGCCGGAGCTGGTGGATGTCGCGCACGAAGAAATTATGTGGTCATCACCACTCAGCCGGTCGGTGCCGTCGATGACGAATAGCACGCTCCTGCCAAGACCACGCTCGCGCACCAAATCGTTGACCCGGGCGATGAGCTGGTTAAAGGCATCGGCCAACTCGGCGAAGTGATTGCGCACGACGGTGCGGACCTCTTCCTTGTAGGTCGAGTTGAGACGCGCCGTGTTGGTCAGCTCCCCGAAAAGCCTTCCGAGCCACGGGAGGCCCGTTTCCGCCTTGGCGCCCGCCTTGATCTCAGCTGCGAGCTCCCGGGTCTTGCTGTACTGCTCGACGCGCTGCGAGAACCAATCGGACAACCGCGTCAGAAAGGCATTTTCAACGGCGACATTCTCGGCTTCCAGCCGGTTCACCAGCGCTTTTGCTTGCGCCAGCAGTATGTCGCTGTAGCGCAGGTTGTGTACGTCGAGTTCGACGAGGGCGTCGATGAACACCACGAAGTAGCGCTTCTCTCCCGCAAGCTTCGCCGCCAGACGCCGCAGCTCCGTGCTCTTTCCGCAGCCGCGGTGGCCTCCGAACAGCACATACAGGCGCTCCGGTCGCCAAAGCAGCTCATCGCTCTTCGGGTCGACACCGACCGCCTTGAGGATGCGGCCCTCGCTGAAGTTGCCGCGCGATCATTAAGCGGCACCAGCCGGCGATCGCCCGGATCAAGCGGCAAGTCATAGTCCAGATTGTCACGATAATCCCATACGGAGGCTTGGCTCATGGTCTCGATATCCGTCTGGCCGGCATTTTGAGCATTATCCGCCATAGTGGCAGGACGCAACCACATGGGAGGCCGTTGATCGCCTGACCGACCCATGACCCCAACAGCATTGCACGCACGGACGGATCAAGACTGACTCCAGCCCCTGCTCCGATCAAACCTGCAAACCACGCGTACAGTTATTGACAGAACTCCAAGGTAGGAAAAGAGACTCCGTCACGCGGGGGTACCCCCCTCGCGACCCGTAGCGGGCGCTAAGACACGCGCCGCTGCCGCTTCGCGTGTCGTATCGCCGGCCTCGCTGGCCTCCGGTCGAAGGACTCGGCGGCTGTTTGCGCCCCACGGTCCAGACGTGTGAACGGGAGATAACGGCGAAGCCATCGCCTTCCACGCCTTTCACTGCCTCGCCCTTCGGCTCCCCATAGCGGTTCAACTCGTTAGACCATACGCGGAGGAGTCGGATAGGTTGCGTCTTGCGCGAGGCCCGGGGGCGTCATCAGCAGCACGAAGGTTGCCCAATCGCCACTCTGCCGCTTCGATGGCTTGGGCTAGGTGGGGACAGTCCGGATCGGGCGCCAGCCGCCGCAGCTCCCGCCATACTGACACTGCAGGTCCGCCGATCTGCTGAAACTGGCGGATGTGCCAGGTCGAGGCCCAAGCGTTGACCCGCTCAGCTGCGGTTCCAGCCGGAAAACCGTCTAAGTCGCTGTCGAGCTGGTAGCCGTCGATGTTCTTCGAGATGGACTTGGCGATGTAGCCCGCAGCGGTTCCCTTGGTCCGGTCGATGCCGACCGCCTTGAATCGATGCTTCTCGGCACCCGGTTCCGTCCCGTCGACTTCGGG
>CAVTOR010000020.1:0-36638 GCA_963736235.1 uncultured Gammaproteobacteria bacterium | reverse complement strand
GCAGACACGGTATGCGTCCGCTAGGGTGCCGGAGAAGCGTACGCCGCCCCGGGTCTCGACGGCGTCGGCGAGTCCGAGGCCGCGGATCTCGTCGGCAAGCAGGGATTCGAGGTTGCGTGCCGCGGTGGCGAACAGGGCGAAGCGGGACATGGCGCGGAGCTGTGAGGTTAAATCGATACTCTACACCAACGACGGCGGGCAGTTGCGGTGTCCGCGTCCTTGCCCCTGGGCGCGTGAGCCCTCAAAATCGCAGGTTTGAAATTTCCCCGGAGAACAACGATGTCGGAAAAAGCCCCCTGGATCACCTACCGCCCCGAACTGAAAGTCCTCGACTGCACGATCCGCGACGGCGGCCTGATCAACGCTCATCAGTTCACCGACGACTTGGTCCGCGCCGTCTACCGAGGCCTGCATCGCGGCCGGCATCGACTACATGGAGATCGGCTACAAGAACTCGAAGCAGCGTCTTCCCGAAGGACAAGTTCGGTCCCTGGCGGCACTGCGACGAGGAGGACATGCGGCGCGTGGTCGGCGACCACGATCCCGAGGCGACCGGCCTGAAGCTCGCCGCCATGGCGGATGCCGGCAAGAGCGACTGGAAGACCGACCTGTCCCGGCCGCCGAGAGCGTGCTGACCATGATCCGCGTCGCCTTCTACGCCCACCAGATCTCCGAGGCGGTGGAGATGATCCAGCACGCCCACGAGCTGGGCTACGAGACCACCGCCAACATCATGGCGATCTCCAACATCAGCGAGAGCGAGATCGACCCGGCGCTGGAAGCCATCGCGCCGACGCCCGCCGGCACCATGGTGATCGTCGACAGCTTCGGCTACCTGTACCGCGAGCAGATCGACCTCCTCGTACAACAAGTACACGGCGGCCCTGGAGGGCACGGGCAAGGAGATCGGCATCCACGCCCACAACAACCTGCAGCTCGCCTTCGCCAACACCATCGAGGCCATCATCCTCGGCTGCAACCGGGTGGACGCCACCATCTACGGCTTCGGCCGCGGCGCCGGCAACTGCCATATGGAGCTGCTGCTCGGCTTCCTGCGCAACCCCAAGTTCAAGCTGCGCCCCATCATCGAGGTCATCCAGAACACGTCATGCCGCTGCGCCGCGAGATCGAGTGGGGGCCGATGATCCCGTACAACATCACCGGCCAGCTCAACCAGCACCCGCGCGCGGCCATCGAGTGGCGCGAGGGCGACACGCCGGACGATTTCGTCGCCTTCTACGACAAGGTGGTGTCGGAGATCTGAATACGGCTTCCCGCCGTCAGTCTTGCGGCAGTGCCGGGGCGGTTGCCGCCGGCTCTGTTCCCTCGTTCCCCGGGGCGTTTTGCGTGGATGCCGCCTCGAGCGGCGCGATCGCGTCCGCGAAGGCGGCCGGGTTGACGTACTGGATGACCACGCCGCCGCGGCTGTCGAGGCCGATGTCCATGCCCTTGTCCGGGTACAGCCGGTGGATGACGCCGGCCTCCTCGGTGAGCATCCGCGCGGGCTGGCCGAAGCGCCGCTCGATGATCTCCGCGTCCAGAGACTTCCAGGGCAGATAGCTGATGGAGCGGATGGCGGCCTCGTCGAGGGCCGCGGCGTCCTCCGAAGCGAGCGTGATCTTCTTGTCGCCGCTACCGAGCTGACTGATGCGCAGTCCCCGCTGGTACATGGCGTCCAGGGTTTCCTGATCTGCCTCCAGCGTGATGACGAAGTCCGCCCGGAGCCGATTGAGGTAGATCTGGTCGAAGTAGGCCTCCGCGGTGTAGCTGTCCGAGCGGTCGGGATGCGCGAAGAGGTTGATCTTTCCCTCCTCGCCGAAGACCTCCCGCACCTCCGCGAGGGTGGTGGCGCCGAGGGTGAAGCCGAAGACCTGGGAGCGCCCCTGGGCATCGGTCGACACCAGCCACGGCAGCCGCGGCACGCCGTCGTCCCGGTCCTCCGGAATCAGCAGCATGACGCCGGCGAAGCCGAAAACGGCGATGGCAAGCACCGAGAGGATCATCTTGCGGTCCATGGGGTTCGGCTCCTTGGGGCTGGAAACGGCGTGGCGGCGAACGCGGCGCGAGATCGCGTAGGATCAGTAGACAATAAGTCCCGCGGCGACGCTGCGGCCCTCGGACATCAGGATGTTGTAGGTACGGCAGGCCGCGCCGGTGTCCATGATCTCGACGCCCATCCCCCGCTGGAGCAGGGAAAAATACAGGCGCGGGTCGGGGAAGATCTGGCGCTCGCCGGTGCCGATCACGACCACCTGCGGCGCGAGCTCGGCCAGCGCGGCGAGATGATCATCGGTCAATTCGGCGGCGGAGGCGGGTCCCCAGCCGGGTATGATGCGCTCTGGGCTGACGATCAGGCTCTCGCCGTAGCCGCGCCCGTCGACGATGATCCGGCCGCGCTCGTAGCCCTGGATGAAGTGGCCGTCGCCGCTGTCGGCTTGCGCGAAGTTCATGCGCGCCAAAATAACCGATGGTCTGGCGGGCGACAAGCGCACCCCGCGCGCGCCCGTTTGAATCCGGCATCCTTGGCGGTACACTTCTCTCCTTTTACCTCCTTCCGCCATCCTCGCGAGGTTGTCGCCGTCGTGCCCGATCATGAATTTCGCCGCATCCAGCGGCTTCCGCCCTATGTATTCAACATCGTCAACGAGTTGAAGGCGGAGGCGCGAGCGCGCGGTGAGGACATCATCGACTTCGGCATGGGCAACCCGGACCAGCCGACGCCCCAGCATATCGTCGACAAGCTGGTGGAGGCGGCCCAGCGCCGGGACACGCACCGCTATTCCGTCTCCCGGGGTATCCCGCGCCTGCGCCGGGCGATCTGCAACTGGTACCAGCGACCGCTATCGACGTGAGCCTGGATCCCGACACCCAGGCCATCGTGACCATCGGCTCGAAGGAGGGGCTGGCGCACCTGGCGCTGGCCACCATGGGGGCCGGCGACACGGTGCTGGTGCCCAATCCGGCATATCCGATCCATCCCTACGGTTTCATCATCGCCGGCGCCGACGTGCGGCATGTGCCGATGGTGCCGGGCGTGGACTTCTTCGAGGAGCTGCGGCAGCGCGATCCAGGACTCCTGGCCGCGCCCCAAGATGCTGGTGCTCAATTTCCCCGGCAACCCGACCACCCAATGCGTGGAGCTGGACTTTTTCGAAGAGGTCATCGCCATCGCCAGCGAGCACGGCATCTGGGTGGTGCACGACCTGGCCTATGCCGACATCGTGTTCGACGGCTACAAGGCGCCCTCGATCCTGCAGGTGCCGGGGGCGGAGGAGATCGCGGTGGAGTTCTTCTCCCTGTCCAAGAGCTACAACATGCCGGGCTGGCGCGTTGGCTTCATGTGCGGCAACGGGACCCTGGTCGCGGCGTTGGCACGGATCAAGTCCTATCTCGACTATGGCATGTTCACCCCGATCCAGGTCGCCGCGATCGCCGCCCTGGAGGGGCCGCAGGAGTGCGTGCGCGAGATCGCCGAGCGCTACCAGAGCCGCCGCGACGTGCTCTGCGAGGGGCTCACCTCCGCAGGCTGGCGGATCGAGAAACCCAAGGCCACCATGTTCGTCTGGGCGCCCATCCCGGACGCCCTATCGCGAGATGGGGTCGCTGGAGTTCTGCAAGAAGCTGCTCTGGGAGGCCAAGGTCGCCGTGTCGCCCGGGATTGGGTTCGGCGAGTACGGCGACGATCACGTGCGCTTCGGGCTGATCGAGAACGAGCACCGCACGCGCCAGGCCGTGCGCGGCATTCGCGACATGCTGCGGCGGGACCGCGGGCGCTGATGCGCCCTTACGACAAAGCTTTCACATGAGGAGAGAGACATGGAGCCGGTGAAGATCGGTCTGTTGGGATTGGGTACCGTGGGCGGCGGAACGGTCACGGTGCTGACGCGCAATGCGCGTGAGATCGCCCGTCGGGCCGGTCGGGCTATCCACATCGCGCATGCCGCAGCGCGCCAGTACAACCCCGACGCGATCCACGGCCTGGAGCAGATCGGGCGCATCGGGGACGATGCCTTCGCCGTGGTGGACGACCCCGAGATCGACATCGTGATCGAGCTCATCGGCGGCTATTCCCCCGCCAAGGAGCTGGTGCTCAAGGCGATCGAGAACGGCAAGCATGTGGTCACCGCCAACAAGGCCCTGATCGCGCTGCACGGCAACGAGATCTTCGCTGCCGCGCGCGAGAAGGGCGTCACGGTGGCCTTCGAGGCCGCGGTGGCCGGCGGCATGCCCATCATCAAGGCCTTGCGCGAGGGGCTCGCGGCCAACCACATCGAGTGGATCGCCGGCATCATCAACGGCACCGGCAACTTCATCCTCACCGAGATGCGCGACAAGGGGCGGGACTTCGAGGACGTGCTCGCGGAGGCCCAGGCGCTGGGCTACGCGGAGGCGGACCCGACCTTCGACGTGGAGGGCATCGACGCCGCCCACAAGCTGACCATCCTGGGCTCGCTGGCGTTCGGCATCCCGCTGCAGTTCGACAAGACCTACACCGAGGGGATCTCACGCATCGAGGCCCAGGACGTCGCCTACGCGGCGGATCTCGGCTACCGCATCAAGCACCTGGGCATCACGCGCAAGTCGGGTCACGGGGTCGAGATGCGGGTGCATCCCACCCTGATCCCTCGTCGGCGCCTGATCGCCAACGTGGACGGCGTCATGAACGCGGTCCTGGTCAAGGGCGACGCGGTCGGCCCCACGCTCTACTACGGGGCCGGAGCCGGCTCTCTTGCCTACGGCCTCGGCGGTGGTGGCGGACGTGGTGGACATCGCGCGCGCGCTGACCACCGACCCCAACAATCGGGTTCCCCACCTGGCGTTCCAGCCCGACGAGCTCTCCGATATGCCCGTGCTCGCCATGGATGAGGTGGAGACGGCCTACTACCTGCGCATCACCGCCCTGGATCAGCCCGGCGTCATGGCCCGCATCGCCGGCATCTTGGGGGAGGAAGGCATCAGTATCGAGGCCATCAAGCAGAAGGAGCCGGAGGAGGGCGATACCCACGTCCCGCTGATCATGCTGACCCACCGGGTGCTGGAGGGGCGCATGAACGAGGCCATCGCCCGCATCGAGGCCCTGGAGACGGTCAAGGGCGAGGTCGTGCGCATCCGCATGGAGAACCTCGCGGGGTGAACGAGGACCGTTCTGCCAGTGGCAGAACGCAGCCGAGCGAACGCCCTTCATGGATAAAGGGCCGGGAGATGCACCAGGGATGGTTCCCTGCGACCGCGACCAAGGATCGTTTCGCCAGTGGCAGAACGCAACCGAGCGAACGCCCTTCATGGATGAAGGGCCGGGAGATGCACAAGGGAGGATTCCCTGCGACCGCGATCAAGCACGGCCCGTACGGTGGACGAATGCGGCAAAGCCGTGCGCGCACCGAACCCCGACCAACGTCGACCAGGCATGGGTAACCGAATAGATCTACTGGTGCCGGGGCTCTTCGGTCCGGTACCCACGCATCCCGCCGATGTTCCGCGTCTGCCCGCCCTCGAAAGGTTGCTCGCGCGGGCGGATCGCTTGCACGGCCTCGCATCCCATCCCCTGACCGCCCTGTCCGAGCGCTTCGGCGTGCGCTCTGAAGGTCTGCAAGGCCTGCCGAGCGCGCCCTTCTGCCGTCTGTTCGACGATCCCGGCGGGGACGCGAGCGGTTACTGGCTGCACGCCGATCCGGTGCACCTGCGGCCGGATCGGGATCAGTTGCTGCTGTTCGACGCCCGCCACCTCGATCTGCACCCAGAGGAGGCGGAAGCGCTGGCCGCGGAGTTCAACGCCCACTTTGGCGCCGATGGACTGCGGCTCCAGGCCCCGGTTCCCGATCGCTGGTATCTGCGCTTGGACTCAGACCCCGACATCCGCACCACGCCGGTCGACATGGCGTCCGGGCGCGGTATTCGACCGCTGTTGCCGAAGGGGGAGGAGGCGACCCGCTGGGCGGCCCTGCTCAACGAGACACAGATGCTGTTCCATCACTCGCCGGTGAATCAGGAGCGGGAGCGCTCGGGGCGCATCACGGTGAGCGGCATCTGGCCTTGGGGCGGCGGGTGTCTGCCGGTTATCCCGCTGAGGTCGGCCTATGACTTGGTTCTGGCCGAACACCCCTTCGCCGTCGGACTCGCGCGCGTAGCGGGCGTAGACGCCGTCCCCCTTCCGGAGGACGATGGGGTTCTCACCCTTGACGAGTCCGAGAAGGGGCTCCTGGTCTTCTGGGACCGCCTCTGGCCGGCGGTCCTGGACGCCGACCCAGACGCCTGGGTGCTCGGGATCGAAGGGTTGGAACACCTGGCGGCCGGACTTCTGGAGGGCGTTGGGCGAGGGCGCGTCGAGCGGCTGGATCTCGATCCCTGTGACGGAAGTTTGTTCCGGGCGACGCGCTGGGGGCTGCGCCGCTTCTGGCGTCGCGTGCCCGCGCTCGCGACCCGGCTTGGCCGGTCCCCCGACGCGGGGCGCCGCGGCAGGCTAGGGACGCCTTCCTAGGGCCGCTGCCGCAGGATCTTCCAACCGCCGTCGATCTGGCACATGTCGAACATCGAGCTTGCGCCGCCGAAGGCCGCCTTGGCATCCCGGTTGACGATCTCGATACGGCGGCAAGTCAGGTCGCGCTCACTGAAGCTCTTGACCGCCGTCACGCTGCCGGAGTTTCCGGTGTCGTCGTTGCGCCAGGTGAGGGTCTCGCCGTCGGCCGCCTTGTCCAGCGTTTCGGCTACCGTGGCCTCCATCATGTCGATCTCGGCGTCGCTCATGTAACGGATCGGGGCCTGGTCGAGAAAGGTCAGATCGAGGGCGAACGCGATGGCTGGTATAGCGCCGGCAAGGCCGATGAGGAGGGAGACGGGTTTCTTGGTACGCATTGCGGTTTCCTTTGGGTGCGGCCTTGGTTAGAGCCGGATTATAGGCCAATGTCGGGGTACCTGTTTCGGCAACGCCGCTTACCAGTGTTCGCCGAAGGGACGCAGGTCGAGCTCGAAGGTCCAGGCCGAGCGCGGCTGGCGGGCGAGAAAGTATACCGACTCGGCGATAGCGTCCGGGCTGGCGAAGAAATCGTCGGGCTTGTCCGGCAGCATCGCGCGCGAGGAGGGCATGTCCACCACGGCGTCGATGATCACGTAGGCGACGTGGATGCCCTCGGGCCCAAGCTTGCGGGCCAGGGACTGGGCCAGGCTGCGCTGGGCCGCCTTGGCGGAGGCGAAGGCGGTGAAGTCCGCGGCCCCTTTCCACGCGGCGGTTGCCCCGATGACGACGATGGTGCCGCTGCCAGCCGCCCGCATGCCCTCTAGCACTCCCTTCACCGCCAGCAGGCACCCGTAGCTGTTGACGCGCCAGGCGCACTCGAAGGCCTCCGGCGTGGTGTGGTCGATGTCGCCGAAGTCGCGGGTGGAGGCGTTGTAGATCAGGACCGCGGGCGGTCCGAGTTCGGAGCGGACCCGCTCGAGCACCCTTTCCGCATCGTCCGGATTCGCGGCATCGTAGATGTAGCCGCGACTGTGCTCTATGCCCGAGGCCAAGGTGTCGAGCTGCTCGCGGCGCCGGGCGAGGAGGGCGACCTGGTAGCCCGCGCGGCTGAAGCGGCGGGCGAAGGCGGCACCGTTTCCGGGGCCGGCGCCGGCGATGACGCAGACGGGTCTGGACATGGGCTGGTCTCCTGGAGGCGAAGGTTCTCAGGGAGTTCGACGGCCGTTCAGTGCGCGGCGTCGACCAGGGTCGGGCGGAGCAGATTCAGGAGGTCCTGCGTTGCCAGGGAGATGATGTAGCCGCGCCGGCCGCCGTTGATGTAGATCCGGGGCAGCTCCGCGATGCTCGCCTGGCAGTAGACGGGCATGGTGCGGCGGGTGCCGAGGGGGGAAGTGCCCCCGACCTGGTAGCCCGAGTGCCGGTCGGCCGTCTTCGGGTCGCAGGGTTGGACGCGCTTGACCCCGATCGCGCGCGCGAGGAGGCCGGTAGCCACCTCCCGGTCCCCGTGCATGAGCACGATCATGGGGTTCGCGTTCTCGTCCTCCATGATCAGGGTCTTGATCACCCGATGCTCGTCGACCCTCAGCTCGCGGGCGAACTGGGCCGTGCCGCCGCCCTCGACGTAGGTGTACGGGTGGTCTTCGAACTCGGTGCCGGCGGCGCGCAGCGCGCGCACGGCTTGGGTGACGGGTGATTTCTTGCTGCCGCTCATATTCGCCGCCAGACCAGCGTGCGGTTGTTCGCGGGCATCTCGTGATCCCCGACCAGCGACAGCCCGGATTCCCGCGCCAAGGCGTCGAGCGTCTCGAAATCCTTGACGCCACTGCGCGGGTCGCGTTGCTTGAGCGCGACATCGAAGCGGGCGTTGCTCTCGCTGGTGAACCGGCCCCCGTAGTTGAACGGCCCGTAGAGGGCGAACACCCCGCCTGGGACTATCATGCCGGGAATGCCGCGCATCATGGCAGCGACCTGGGACTCGGACATGATGTGAGCCGTATTCGCGCTGAACACCGCGTCGAAGCGGGCCTCTGGCCAGCTGGCAGTCACGTCCAGCTCCACCGGCGGCAAGAGATTCGCAAGCCGCGCCTCGTCGAGCCACAGGCGGATGCCCGCGAGGTTCTCCGCCACGTCGCTCGGTTGCCAGCGGACGCGGGGAAAGCTTCGGGCGAAGAAAACGGCATGCTGTCCGGTTCCGCTGCCGATCTCGAGCAGCGTCTCGGCACCGTCAAGGTAAAGTGAAAGCACGTCCCGAATGGGGAGCTTGTTTTCCTCGCATGCCGGGGAGAAGGGTTTTTCGATGCCTGTCATCGCTTGTACTGCTCGGCGTGGGATCACAGCGGCAGGATTGCAGGATTCGGGACCGGGATGCAAGCGCGGAATGTCGCCGGCGCTTGGACTGGATGCAGGCCGAGAGAAACGAGCGGCGCCGCCGATAACTGGCGCGTCTCGGGCGCCTCAACGGCTGGTGGGATGACTGGCATACCGCGACGCTCGTACGCCCGACATCCGCCGAAAGGCGGAAGGAATCCTCCGGATTCCGGGCTGCAAGCAGGAGAGCCGCGCCCCGTGCAGGCCAGAGCAGCGTCTTCGGTCCGCTAGCGAGCGCCGGGGCCGGTTTCCGCGGCCATGTCCCGCGCGTGCGTCACGCGGTTTTTCCCGGTCGCTTTGGACCGGTACAGTGCCTCGTCGGCCTGAGCGATCAGGTTCGTTGGCGTCTGTTCCGACGAGGGTATCGTCGTGGCAATGCCAACACTGACAGTCACGCGGTCTGACACCCTCGAGGATTCGTGCTCGATCCGTTGATCCGCAACCAATCGGTTCAATGCCCATGCCATGTCCAACGCCTCCTTCTCGCCGACGCCGGGAAGGATCGCAGCGAACTCCTCACCACCGTAACGGGCCACGAGGTCGGAACTGCGTCTTACCTTCGAATTCAGGGCCTGCGCCACGGCCCTCAGGCAGTCGTCGCCGCGCTGGTGACCATAAGTGTCGTTGTAGAGTTTGAACTCGTCGATATCGAGGAGGGCCAGCGAGAGCGCGCTATGGTTGCGTCTCGCCCTGTCCCATTCCCGTTCGAATATCTCGTCGAAAAGGCGCCGGTTGGCAATGCCGGTAAGGGCGTCGGCGCGGGAGAGGCGTTCCAGCTCCTGATTGGCGCGCGCCAGCTCCTGATTCGCGCGTTGGAGGCCCATTTTTACCTCCAGAAGCTCCCGTTCTCTTTCCTTCCTGCGGTCCATCTCGACCTTGAGCCTGCACGCAGAATCCACGCGGGCCAGTAGCTCGACACGGTGGATCGGCTTGGTGATGTAGTCGCTGGCACCGACGGCGAACGACTGCCGCAGCAAGGCCATGTCGTTACTGGCCGTGATCACGACGATCGGGACGTCACGGAATCGGGCGTCGGACTTGATTCGGCGGCAGGCTTGGATTCCGCTGGCCCCGGGCAGATCGATATCCATCAGGATCAGGTCAACCCAGACCGGTACGGCGCTATCCCGATTCGTGAGCCCGATGAGGTCATAGGCTTCCTCGGCCGACGCCACCTCTGAGATGCCCGCAAATCCCCCTCCGTGCAGGAAACGACGCACCAATGCACGCAGGTCGGCCGAATCGTCAACGACCAGGATGTGCATCGACCGCGCTTCCGCGCTGGGGTAGATACCAAACTCGCTGAAGGCTCTCATCGGAAATTGTGCTATCGAGATCAGTCCAGTCAGTAGTCGCTGGGGCCTCTAGCCGGCCGTTGTGTTCTGACGGTCTAGATCCCCTGCAGGGGCCACCGCCTTCTTAAAGCTCCCCGCGAGACCTTAGCGCATTCGATGCTGGGCTAACAAACTCCAGTCGATTGGCCTGATTCAAGAAAACGGTCTCGGGGATAATGGGGCGGTTCATCTGGCCGGCTCGGAGTGGCCGCTCAATTCAGCACACCGACCGCGACAAAGTGACCGAGCGAGGATTCCGAAGGAGCGCGGAGTCTCGCTCTCTGCCGGGGCAGGAAATGGGTTTGGCCCCACAGCGAACTCGGCAAGGTGGCCGCAACGTGCGCGGCGGTGAGGATCGGTAGGCTATTATTTCGGGAAAGGCAGGACCCCGTCGCCGCAACGCCCCCTCGTCACGATGCGTGACGCAGAAAGCAGATGCGGCGGCCGGGCGGGCTGAGTGACAATAGCAGGCAAAGGGCTTCATCGGCATTTCATGTTCCGCTTCAGCGTCGCCAATCTCGTCAGGTATCTCATCGGCATCCTGCTCGTGCAGGGGGCGACGGTGCTTTTGGTAGTGACCGCGCTAAGGACGAACCTCGAACAGACGGCGCTGCTGTTTCTCCTGCTCAACCTGAGCATCGGCGGGCTCACCGCGCTCTGGTTTACCTCCATCGCCGACGGAGCCCGCCGCGAGTCACTGGCCAGGGCCAAGGAGGGCTTTTCCCGCGAGCGGGAGAAGATCCGCGTGCGTGCCGAGCAGGAGAAGGTGAAGGAGGTCAAGACTTCCCATCGCAGGCTCGATCGCGAGCGCCGCCGAGTGCGCACCGGCAGCAACCTGAAAACCGGGGTAATGATCGGCGGCGCGGCGGGGGTGGGGGTGGTCCTACTCCTGACGCAGATGGTGACCTTGGGCCTGCTCACGCTCTCCACCGCCGGCGGCGCGGCCCTCGGCTACGGGGTGCGCGCCCGCCAGGATCGGCTAGGCTTTGGTGGTCGGCGCCTGCTCAACCGGGAAAAGCCGCTCAGGGTCATCGAGGCGCAGCCTGCCACGCCGGCGCTCAAGCAGCCGGCCGAAGAGCCCGATTCCGTCCGCGACGTCTAACGAGAAGCTGATTATTGGCCATCCTGGCCAATCGCACGCCATCCAAGAAGCGCGGTTCTTGGATGGCTTCATTTTCGAGCGCTTGCGCGCTTGAAAATGTGTCACGTCCCTGTGCCGCGGGAGGCGCTAAATTGATCAGCGTCTCGAATAAATCGAGGTGTCAACGATGACCGATATCGCCGCCCATGCACCCGGCACCTTCTGCTGGGTTGATCTTGCGACAACCGACGCCGGCGCCGCCCGGGACTTCTACACCCGGCTTTTCGGCTGGACCGCAGAAGATGTGCCCACGGACCAGGGAGTTCCTTACACCATGCTGCTCAATCAGGGGAGGCGCGTGTGCGCACTGTTCCCCTTGGGGCCGGACATGGGGGATCAGCCTCGCTGGCAGGCCTACGTCTCGGTGGAGGACGCGGACTCCGCGGTCGAGTCCGTCGCCGCGCTGGGCGGGCGGGTTCTGATGCCGCCCATGGACGTGATGAACGCCGGTCGCATGGCCGCGATCAAGGACCCGACCGGCGCGGTTTTCTGTCTCTGGCAGCCGGGTGAACACGCCGGGGCCGAGCTGCAGAATGCGCCTGGCTCCCAATGCTGGCTGGAGCTGCAGACCGGCGACACGGCGCGGGCCGAGGGCTTCTACAACGGGCTCTTCGGTTGGACGGCCAAGGTCAGTCAGAGCGTCATGGAGGGTCAGTACCAGATCTTCGTCAGCGCCGGACGGGAGGTCGCGGGGATGATGGAGATCGGGGACGACTGGGGCCCGGTTCCCCCGAACTGGGCCGTCTATTTCTGCGTCGAGGACTGCGACGCCTCCGTGGCCGAGGCCGAGCGTCTCGGAGGCAAGACCCTGTTCCCCGCCATGACGATTCCGGACGTGGGCCGTTTCGCGTTCCTCCAGGATACCGAGGGCGCGGGGTTCGCGGTCATCCAGCTCTCCTGCGCGTCCTGATGGGAGTCGACGAGGCTCGCGTCCCCGGCGAGCCTCGTTTTCGCTCGATCATGTCCCCGGCGGCGGATCCATCGGAACGCCGGCTCGGTGCGTTCGAGGGGATTCTCAGGATTCTCCTACCTGCACGTTAGGAAATTTCCGTTCCCGTTCCTCTCTTGGCCGCTAAACTTGGGCGTACTTGCCGGCGGCTGACGCTTGCTCTGAGCCGCTCGCGCCTTGTCCGGTGGGAAATCGCAAGGGTCAGGAGATTGCCATGGGCGGACAGCAGCTACCCATCAACCTGTCCGGCATCCTCGTTGCCGCCATGCTGGTGCTGGCCGCGCTGCTGCATCAACCGCCGCTTCAATCCGATCGCCCTCCAGCCGCCCGTATCAGTCCTGAGCCCTCGGGTCCCTTCGAGAACGTCCCGGCGCGCATCTGGGAGGACCCCTTCGAGGCCGTTGCCCGGGTACCCGCGCCGACGGGAGATGACGAGAAATCCGGCGCCGACGGGCTGTCCGGCGCCGACGCGTCTAGGGGGCCGGTCACAAGCTATCTGCGCTATCTCAGCCGCACCAACGCCGAGACGCGGCTGCTGATCATGCCGGTCATGGTTTCGGGCGCCCCCCACCCGGCGGTGCGCGAGTCCCGCCTGCGGATGCGCGTGGCCGTGCATGCCGGACTCGCCGCCGCCGGGTTCCCGCCTCTGCGCGCCGATCGCATCGGCGTCTGGCGCTGGAGTCCGACGGGGAACCGCGATCTCACCGTCGAGGTCCCGTTCGAGGCGTTCAAGCAAGACCTGGGGCCGCAGAGGCGCCTGGTTCTGGTCCTTTGGCTCAATGACGAGGTGGTCAGTCGCGACCTGGGCAGCGAGACCGAAATCCTTCAGGGCAAGGATGAGCAGGCGGACGCATCCGGACCGCTGACCATGATCGACCGCATGCTCGCGGACCTGGGCTATCCAAAGCGAAACGACACTGGCGGGGCAGCGTCATTTCTCTGCGGACAGACAACCGGCGCGGCGGTGCAGGGTGACCGCGCGGCGCGCCCGACCAGATTCGGATCCTGCGCCGTGCGCGTGGTCGGTCCCGTGAGTTCCGACAGCCTGGAGGCGATGTACGTGGAGCTGCTCGGATGGAGCGGCGGAGACTGCCGGAATAGCTATGCCCACATCGACAATGGGCCGGAGCGCCGCGCGGATGACGCCGGCGGTGGTGGGCCTGGAGCTCTCTGGGGAGACGAGCCGGTTAACTTCAAGCTGATATCGCCGCTCGCTACCGCCCCCTGGTCGGAGCTGGTTCCCAAGCAGGTGCCGGACGGCCCCGTCGAGATCAGAAATGGGCAGGGCACGCGCTGCGCCACCCTGGCCCTGCAACGGACGGTGGCCACCGACGATGTCCTGATCGCCGCGCTGGTGGACGAACTCCAACGCCGGGGCATCGATCCGACCGCGCGTTATGGGCACGCCAGCAAGATCCCGGGGCTCGTCAGCGACTTGCAGTTCGACCGCCTGCTCGGGCGCGACCAGGGACAAGATGAAGCTGCTCGTGATCATGTGGTGGTCGTATCCGAGTGGGACACCAAGTTCGGACGCACGCTGCCGGTGCTGTTCACCAAGGAGGTCCGGCGCCGCTGGTGCGACGGGGAGTCGCAGACCCGATGCGCGGGCGATGGCGATGCTGCCTGCGCCGAGGCGTCACGGGCACAATGCATGGACCGCCTGAAGGACGGACTGCCCTGGGTGCACGGCTTCTCCTACGTGCGCGGACTGGACGGGGACGTCGCCGCCAGGGCCGCCGCGGCGGTGGACAAGGAGGGCAAGGTCAACATCCTGGCCCTCGCCGCAGGGACGGACGCGGGATTCAAAGAGCCCGCCGCGGGCACCGGCCAGTATGACTACCTGCGCCGTCTCGCTCTGCAGATCCAGGAGCTGGACCGTTCGCTCAAGCAGCGGAACCAGGGTTCGATCAAGGCATTCGGCATCCTGGGCAACGACTACTACGACAAGTTGATGATTCTACAGGCGCTCAAGGAGAAGTTCCCCGCGCACCTGTATTTCACCACCGACCTGGACGCCGGGTTTCTCGATGCTAAGGTGTTTCGTTGGACGCGCAATCTGGTCATCGCGGCACCTTACGGCCTGACCCTGCGCCGCTCCTTCGACGGGGGCGGGGGCGAGGACCTGCAGGGCAAGATCCCGCCCTTTCGCCACTCCTACCAGACAGCCCTTTTTCTCACCGTCCTGCGCACCTTGCAGGGAGGCGAGGACGAGCTTGGGCGAACCAGCGGCTCGGATCCGCGGGATGCCTTCCGCGTCGCAGCCAAGGCAGCGCGGGTGTTCGAGGTCGGCTATGGCCGCTTCTTCGGCCTGACCCAGCCTTATTCCGGCCGTTCGACGGACTCGGTGGACGGGACCACCCATGACGCGGACACGGGAGCCGATGGCCCGGAGCAGGCGTCGATGCGCGCGGTGGCCAGCAGGCATCCCGAGCCGTGGCGATCCGGCATGCAGGGTTTTCTCGGCTCCCACGGCTCGAGCGTGGCCCTCACCGCGATTCTCGTGCTGATTCTGGTTCCAATGGCCGTGCCGCCCCTCCGTCACTGGGTGCACGCCTGGTTGGGATGGCCCCGCCTCCCAGCTGGCGCGAAGGCAGGAGACGAGGATGCGGAGGCGGCGAAAGTCGGCGAGAGCGAGGCGCCGGAGCCGACGCCGGTCTCACGCGCGTTGCGAATGACGACGCCCGAATCCATCGTCGCGGGATACGGGGCGTTGATCGTCACCCTGATTTATCTTGCCGCGGCCCTGTTCTGGCTGTTGCCCGTCGTCGCGATGAACGAGGAACCGTTCGCCTGGTTCAGCGGCATCAGCATCTGGCCCTCGGAGATCGTGCGCCTGCTCGCGGGCTGGGCGGCCTGCCTGTGCCTGATCTTCGGATGGCGGCAGGTACGTCAGGCGGACCGCCGGATCGAAGGCCGCTACGAGCTTGGCGGCGGGGCCTCGGAACAGGGGGCCGCGCCCTGCTTCTCCTTCTGGCGAGCGGCGGAGGACCATCCCCGCGCCGGCGGCGGGTCGCCGCCGCCCGTCCCTTCGATCGCGGAGCGCATCTGCAAGCTGTTCGGCGGGTCGCAGCGCCGTGGCAGCGATGCCGCCCCCGAGGAGGTCTGCGCGACCAGGGAATGGCGGCTCTACTGCTGCCATGCGTCCCCCGCGGCGCGGCTGCGCCGCGTGTTGCCCGCCGCAGCCCTGTTCTGGCTGTTCGCCTTCGTGCTGGTATACGGCTTCGTCGACCCGATTACACCGCATCGCGGCGAGCCGGCTTACTGGTTTGCCTTTTTCAACGCCTGGTTCCTGGTCGGGGCGCCGTTCATGGTGCTGCTGTTCGGCGCGGTGGACGAGGCATTGCTGTGCAGCGGACTGCTGCGCCGTCTCGAGGGCAAACGCATCAGGTGGCCGGTCAACACCCACGCCGCCGGCTGCTCCGTGGATCAGCAGACCCGGGGGCCGCTCGGCCACTGGATCACCACGGAGTTCATCGCCGACCGCACCGGGCCGGCCGCCACGGTCATCCATCTCCCGTTCATCATCATCCTGTTCCTGCTGCTCTCGTTGAGCACGCGCTTCGACAACTGGAACACCCCCGTCAGCGTGATGGTGCTGATCGTGCTCTCGATCGGAATCGGGCTGCTCTCCAGCCTGCGGCTGCGCGGCGCGGCGCGGCGGGTTCGGGAGCGGTTGGTAGAGGATCTCAGGGAGGAGGTGACCGGTATCGAGCAGGCGGCGGCCCCGACCCAGTCCGAGAAGCTGCGCCGCCTGGTGCAGCGCATCGAGTCCATCCACAACGGCGCCTACACCCAGTGGTACAACGAGCCGGTGTTCAGGGCGCTGGCCTGGGTGCTGGCCATCGGCATCATCATCGTCACCGAGTACGCCACCGTCGGCGGGTAGGGCGGCGCGTCGGCGTCGACATCCCGCTCAAGCCTGTCGCCTGCGCTTGACGCCCCTGGCGACAGGCTTGGCGTTGATCGGGTCTTCGGGCCACTGATGCTTCGGGTAGCGGCCCCGCAGTTCCTTGCGTACCTCCGCGTAGCCGCGGGCCCAGAAGCCCGCAAGATCGCGGGTGACCTGCACCGGACGGCGGGCGGGGGACAGCAGGTGCAGCACCACGGGCACGCGCCCGCCGCAAACCCGCGGGGTCTCCGCGGCGCCGAACATCTCCTGCAGCGGAACCGCCAGCACCGGGGACTCACCGGCGGTGTAGTCGAGCAGCCGCCGGTTTCCCGCGGGCGTGACCAGGAGCTCGGGGGCCTGCGCATCGAGCCGCTTGCGCTGCGCCCAATCGAGCAGCGAGAGCAGAACCGCCTGCAGGTCCAGCGCGCGCACCTCCGCCAGGGATTGCTTGCCCTCGAGCCAGGGGCCGAGCCAGACATGGAGGTTGCCGTTCAGCCAGTCGTCCGAGAGATCCGGCCAGTCGCCGTCGGGCTCCTCCCGGCGCATGAGCGAGACCCGGCCCTGAAGCTGGCGCGCCTCCGGGGTCCAGCGCAGGGCTTGATCGAGGCTCCCGGAGATGCGGCGTGCGAGCAGCTCCGCCGCCCGGCTCCGATCGGCGACGGGCACCGGGTGGGAGCTGAGCGTCAAGGTGCCGAGCCGTTCCTCCCGGCGTGCGATAACGGCCTCGCGGACCGGGTCCCAGGACACCTCTTCCAGCGACTCGATGCGCTCTCCCAATGCCTCGCGCAGGCTGGCCTCACCGATGGGCAGTGCTAGGCGGATGCGGCCCTCGCGGCCTGCCGCGTCGATGTCCGCGACGACCAGGAGCGGGTGCGCCGCGAGGGGATCGTCGACGGGCAGAACGCCACCGGAGCCGGAGGCCAGCAGGTAGCGGCCGTCGCCGCCGGACCGCCTCTTGGCCACGCGGTCGGGATAGGCGAGGGTGAGGAGGGCGCCGGGCTCCTGACTCGTCGGTTCCTCGGGGGCATCCTTGCCCCGGAAGAGCTTGCGGCTCAATCGGTCGGCCGTCGCCAGCCGGCGCCGCTCGGCGCCTTCCGCCTGTCCGGAGGCGCGGAACCACTCCAGCGCGTGCAGGCGCAGGCCAAGGTCGGCGGGGCGGGGCAGCCCCGCCTCCCCCTTCCAGGAGTCCCGGTCCGAGAGCAGGGCGGCCATGTCCGCGGCCAGCCGTCGTGTTCCGTCGTCCTGGGCGGTGGCCAGCATGCGCGCGAGCCGGGGGTGGATCGGCAGCTCGGCCATGCGGCGGCCGAGTCTGGTGATGGCGCCGCTGCTGTCCAGCGCGTCCAGCTCCTGCAGCAGACGCACGGCCTGGGACCAGGCGCCCGCCGGGGGCGGGTCGAGCCAGGCAAGCGCCGCCGGATCGCGGGTGCCCCACATCGCAAGCTCCAGCACCAACGGGGCTAGATCAGACTGGAGGATCTCTGCCGGCCGGTGCTCCGGGCGCCCCACCTCCTGCTCCCTGGTCCAGAGCCGATAGCAGGTTCCGGGTCCCAGACGCCCGGCGCGTCCCGCCCGTTGGTCCGCCGAAGCGCGGGAGATCGGCTCGGTCACCAGCCGGGTGAGGCCCGATCCGGGGTCGAAGCGCGGCTTGCGCGTCAGCCCGCTGTCGATCACGGTGGTGACGCCGTCGATGGTGATGCTGGTCTCGGCGATGTCGGTGGCCAGCACCACCCGCCGCAAGGGCCCTGGGTTGGGTCCGAGGGCGAGCGCCTGCTCGCTCACCGGCAGCTCGCCATGTAGGGGAAGCAGACGCGGGCGGTCGCCGAGCAAGGGACCCAAGCGCGCGAGGGCGCGGCGTATCTCCCCGCCGCCGGGCAGGAAGGCGAGCAGATCGCCGCTGCGTTCGGCGAAGGCGCGGCAAACCCCCGCGACTGCCGCCTCGACGGGATCTCGTCCGCCCCTACTCTCGGCATAGATGGTCTCCACCGGGTGGGCGCGACCGGCGCATCGAATCACCGGCGCCCCGCCAAGGAGGCAGGAGACGGCCTGCGTATCCAGGGTAGCCGACATGACCAGGATGCGCAGATCAGGGCGCAGCACCGCGGCCGCGTCCAGGGCCAGGGCGAGCCCCAGGTCCGCTTGCAGGCTGCGCTCGTGGAACTCGTCGAAGATCACGAGTCCGACCCCTTCGAGATCAGGATCGCCCCGGATGCGGCGGGTGAGTATCCCTTCCGTCAACACCTGAATGCGGGTGCGGGCGCCGATACGGCGCTCGAATCGGACCTGGTAGCCGATGCTGTCTCCCAACCCCTCCTGCACCATGGCGGCCATGCGCGCGGCCGCCATGCGGGCGGCAGGACGGCGCGGCTCAAGCATCAGAATGCTTCGCCCCGCGAGCCAGGGCTCGTCCAGCAGGGCGAGGGGAACGCGGGTGGTCTTGCCCGATCCTGGAGGTCCGCTCAGGATCGCATGTCCGGCGGCGAGTGCCTGGCGCAGCTCGTCCAGAACGCCGTCGATCGGCAGCGATGGTCCTGGCGGCGTGGGAGGCGCAGGGGTCATGGGGACGGTGGCGTTGGGTACCGCGGCTCAGCGGGCATGAGAGACCGCGTGCGCCGGCGCGGGCACCAGCCCGTCCGGTGCGCGAACACACCGGACACGGCGGCGATCGACAGCGGTCAGGAGGCGGGAGTTTCTTCCGAGGCTTGGGCGGCGGGGGCCTCTTCCGGCTCGGCGGGAGCGGCGGGCTTGGGATCGGGCAGCTTCATCAGGCCCTCGGCGAGCAGGACCTTGGTCTTGTCCTCGCCATGGACCCATTGTTTCTTCGCATCGCGGACGGCGTAACGTCCGGAGCGTTTCTGGAAGATGCCGTATTCGTTCGTCTGCTTGATCTTTTTCACTCTGTATCTGCCTCTTCGGATGGGTTTGGGTTCAATGCCCGTCGCAGGACGGGCTCCATGTCACGGGCGCCAACCGGCTGCACCAGGATGGCATGCAGCGGGAAACGCTCCGCCAGCCTGTCCACGTGCGGCCGCTGCGCCTTGTCCACCAGCACGATGACGCGCGCGGCGGGAGCGTATTTCTGGAGGCTGGCCAGGAACACGTCCAGATTGCTGAGATTGGCCCCGGCATAGTTGTTGCCGAAGCCGTAAAAGAACTCGGCCACCACCAGGTCCGGCCTGCCGCGCTTGAGGGCCTGCACCGCCTTGCGTTGGGAGGGCAGGCGCAGCTCCTCGATCCCGAGATCCCGATAAAGATCCGAGAGCCTGGGATGGCCCGGCGACTCGACGATGGAGAACAGCAGGGGTGGGGCCAAGCCTCGGCTCCCGCTATTCGTCCGGGTCGCCGCCGCGGATGATGTCCACCTGGACCTTCGCCACCAGGGCCGCCAATGCGCCGATGGCCGCCAGCACGGGCGCCATGAGGGTCAAGGCGCCGCTCACGGCGATGCCGGCGGTGAGCGGGACCTCCAGCAGGGTTTCCCCGTCCGGCTTGCGGATGATGAGCCGGCGTACGTTGCCCTCCTCGATCAATTGCTTGACGTAGTCCACCAGCTCGCTGCCGGCGAGTGTAACCCGCTGGTGCAGGGGCGTGCGTTGTTCTCCGTCGCTCATGAGTGCAGAACCTCCTCGGCAATCGTCACTGCCGGGGTCAGGGTCGCCCCGGCGGGTTTCGCAGTGTCGCTGTGGATCGATGCGGACCGACGCTCGGTAGCGGCGGTTCCGGCTGGGCGCAACTGTACAACCTGCGGGCCGTCGCTTTCCAGCTCAGGGAGGGGCCAGGCGAGAGATGTGGAAGCGCGCTCCCTCGACGATGCCGTGGCGCGCGGCAAAGCCGCCGCGGACCTCGATCACGTAGCGCGCCCGCCCGTTGGAGGCATGCAGCCTGTCCGACATGGGTTGCGCATTGCGGACGATGTGAGTGATGCGCCGGTCCGCGTCCGCGTACAGGATGTCCAGCGACTCCGGCGTGTTGCGCATCCAGAAGACGCGCGGCGCGCTGTCCGGGTAGACGAACAGCATCCCTTGGGTGTCGTCCGGCAGGATTCTCCACATGAGCCCGCGATTCCAGGCCGCGGGGTTGGCGGCGATCTCGATTCTGATCTGGGCCTGAATCGCCGAGCCGTCGGGCGACGAAAACACCAGGAGCGCGTCTGGCCGCACATCGGCGCCGGCTGGCGACTGTCCGGCAGCTAAGACCGCGGCGAGAATGACCAGAAGGAGAACCCATGGTTCTCGGCGTTCACGGAATCCGCGGCTCCGGGTCATGTCCTCGCTTTCTCGTCCCGCGCGGTCCGCCGGCCGCAGAACCGCGCCATGCGCGCAGCGTCCGGTGAGGCCTCTTCGTTGGATGGAAGCACGGCCTCTTGGTCCAGGAGCCAGCTAGCGATGTCAGCCATGACCCGCTCGCCCTGCAGGTCGCGCGTCAGCATGTGCCAGCCTCGTGCGTAGAGGACGATGCGCGGCTCCGGGTCTTGCGACAGGTTTCCCATCATCTCGCAGAATGCCTTTCTCGGGATGATCTCGTCCTTCTCTCCATACAGCAGCAGGGTTCTCGGTGGCAGCCGACCGGCGGCGCTCGCGGCGCTGTCCATGAGATTAGTGATGCCCCACAGGGCATCGACCCGCGTCTCCTTGATCACCAGCGGATCACCGCTAAAGGCGCGCAGCATCTCCAGATTGTCCGAGGGATGTATGTCCAGCCCCTCGCCGGTGAGCTCCAGCCAGGGTACGGTGTGGGCGGAGATCCACAGTGCGAGGCGCTGCACCGGGTTCATGGTGTCGCGGGACCAGACCGCGGGGGCCACGAGCACGATACCGTCGGCGCCGCCCGCCGCATCCGACGCCATGACCAGGGCGCCGCCCATGCTCTCGCCGATCAGGTAGAGGGGTGTGGTGGGGTGGCGCTTGCGCAACAGATCGGTGACGGTGCGCAGGTCCGCGGTCATGCGCGTGGTACCCGCCCAGAGCCCGGCCTGGTCGTTGGCGCCGAAGCCGCGCTGATCGTAGGCGTAGGTGAGGATGCCGTGCTCGGCAAGATAGGGTCCGAGCCCGGCGAAGGCGTTGCCGTAGTCGTTGAAGCCGTGCAGCGCCAACACCAGGGCGCGCGGTTGGCGGTCGTCACCCCAGACGCGAAGCGGCAGGCGGTAGCCGTCGTCCATCACGGCCTCCTCCGGCGCCAGGCGGGGCGGTTGGGAGCCGATGGCGGTGTCGCTCGGGCGGGGGCCCGCGCAGCTAGCGGCGAGCAGCCCCGCGAACATGACGGCGATTGCCGCCAGAGTCTTCACCGCTGCTCCCTTCCGGTGGCCGGCAGGGTGCGCAGAAAAGCTGCGAGTGCCCGTTCGTAGTCCGGCTGGGAGACCAGGAATCCGTCGTTGTGGCCGCCGCGCAGGGTCACGAACTGCTTCGGCTCTCTAGCCGCCTCGAACAGCTTGCGTCCGAGCGCGTAGGGGATGATCTCGTCGTTGGGGCTGTGTAGCACCAGCACCGGGCAGTGGACGGTACTCAGGGCGCGTGCCGAGTCGAAGTCGTAGCGGTTGAGCACCAGCCAGGAGAGCAGGGGGACGATGGCCCGCGAGGCGTCGCGCGCGGAGCTGAAGCCGGATTCCAGGATCAGGCCGCCGGGGTCGGTCTCGGCGCCGAGTTGGGCGGCGACCGCCGCGCCGAGGGAGCGGCCGAAGACCACCACATCCCCGGGCGGGTAACCGCGCTCCGTGGTGAGCCATTCCCAGGCGGCGCGGGCGTCGCGATACAGGCCCTGCTCGCTGGGGGAGCCCTGGCTCTTGCCGTAGCCGCGATAGTCGAGGATGAGCACGTCGAGGCCGAGCCGGTGGAAGATCCGGATGGAGTCCGCGCGATGGGAGATGTTTCCCGCGTTGCCGTGGAAGAACAGCAGCACCCGCTTAGCGCCAGAGCGGGGGATGAACCAGCCGTGCAGCTCCACGCCGTCCTCGGCCGTCAGGGTGACATCCTCGAAGTCCAAGCCCCAGTCCCCGGGGTTGGTTTCCAGGTGGGCGAGCGGGTAGAAGACCATGCCCGGCTGCAGCAGGAACATGACGCCATTGAGCAGGGACCAGCCGACCAGCATGGAACCGAGGGTGGAGGCGAGGCTCATGCGCGTGGGAAGCGGCTGTTGGATTGGGTCTGGGCGACGGGGCTCAGTCGCCGGCCGGGTCCATCTCGCCGTCGACGTAGTACCAGCGGTCGTCGCGGCGCACGAAGCGGCTGGTCTCGCGCAGCCGGTGGGCGCGGCCGCCGACCTTGTAGCGGGCGACGAACTCCACCCGTCCCTCCCCGTCGTCGGGCCCACCGGCCTGGGTGCGCTTGATGCTGAGCCCGATCCAGGTCACTGGCTCGTCCAGCCTCAGGTCCTGCCTGCGGGTGGTGGGGTGCCAGGTCGCGCGCAGATAGTCCGCGTTCCCCCGGGCGTAGGCGCTGTAGCGCGAGCGCATCAGCTCCTCCGCCGTCGCCGGGAGGGCGCCGGTTTCGATGAAGGGCCCGCAGCAGGCGGAGTAGGCCCGGCCGCTGCCGCAGGGACAGGGTGTTGCAGGATTCAAATCGGCTCCGTCGTGCGCAGTTGGGCGGTCAGCTTCTCGAACTCCCGCTTCAGCTCCAGGTTCTCGAACGGCCGCAGCGCGGGAACCTGGCGATTTAGCAGGCCGTCGAGCAGCCTGCGGCTGGACTTGACCAGACCCACCAGCTCGCCCGAGACGCGCACCGTCTCGTAGGTGTTCCAGGCGGCGGCGATGTCCTTCTCGAGCTCGATGCGCGCCTGGGCTACCCGCTGCGCCTGCTCGGTCAGGTACTGGCGGTAGACGCCCGCGGCCTCGATGGTGAGGGCCTGGGCCTCCAGGTTGGCGGTGAGCAGCTCCTTCTTTTCCGGTGAGGTTTCGAGCAGGGAGCGGGTCTCCGCGGACAGGGTCGTTGCGCGCTCGATGATGCCGTCGATCTGCGGCAGGTATTGCTTGGCGATGGCGTTCTCGACCTGCTCATGCATCTGCCTGAGGCTCTTGAGCAGGATCACGTACATGCCGTAGTAACGGCGGGCGCTCTGCAGGTCCTCCCTGCTGTCCTCCACCAGCTGCTCGATCTGCAGGGTGATGGCCTTGACGTTGTCGAAGACGATGCCGAGGTCGATCAGGTTGTCGCCTACCACGGTCGAGAGCAGAAAATCCACCTGCTCGTCGCTGAGCTCGAGGCCCATGGCGCGCAGGTCCGCCGCGAACTCCCGCTTGATGTCGGCAAGCTCCGCCTCTTTGCGCGTGATGTCCTCCTCCCGGGCGGCGATCGCGCGCTCGTAGTCCGACACCGTCTTTTCCACCATCGACTTATCGGGGGCCGAGACGCGCCGCCGGCGGTAGTCGTCGATGTCCTGCCGGGCCTGAGCGATCTCCTTCTGCAGCACAGCGATGCGGTCCCGGTAGTGCTGGACGTTGGAGGTCGAGAGCAGGGCGACCGCCTCGTCGAGGAGCTGGTCGATGGCCTCCTGGTTCGAGCGCTGGTCCTCGCCGAACCAGGCCCGTTGGGGGAGCGTCGGCTGGCGCTCCTCCAGGGTGAGGGTCTCCTCCAGCGTCGGCAGCAGCCGGCTCCAGAGCTGGCCTAGATGGTTCGCCTGGCCCTGGCCGATGTACTCGCGGGTGGTGTCCCAGGCCGAGTCGGCGGCGTCCTGGGAGCGCTGCCACCACTGGTCGGCGGTCTCCATCGAGCGCTTCATCCACTCGTCGGCGGTGGATCTGGCGCGGGACCAGGTGTCGGTTTCCTCTTCGAGGGGAGGGGGTGCTGCTTCCTGCGATGCCGCGCCAGAGGGCGCCAGCAGCGGCAGGCAGACGAGTGCGATCGCGGTCAATCGGTTCATAGGGTTTCCGGCGCGGTGGGGCGCATATCCCAGGATTACGGCTCTTACGTCGAGGCAAGGACCATGCGTCGTGTCCCGACTTTGGGTCCATAATTTAACGCGTCGGGAGCCGAAAGATCGAATTTGGGTTGGGGGCCTTCCGGGCATGCAGTCTGAAGTTGAGCTGTTGATCCTGGTCATCGCCGCCAACGGCGCTCCGATCGTGGCGGAGAACCTGTTCGGGCGCCGCTGGGCCTGGCCGCTGGACGGGGGTGTGGTGCTCGGGGACGGCCGCCGCCTGCTCGGGCGCTCGGCGACGGTGCGGGGGGTCTTCGCGGCGGTGGCGCTCAGCGCCGCGCTGGCCCTCCTGCTGGGACACCCAGCGGAAATCGGCGCCCTGATCGGGCTTGCGGCCATGGTCGGCGATGCCCTCTCGAGCTTCGCCAAACGTCGGATAGGCCTGGAGCCCGGCGAGCAGGCACCCGGCCTGGACCAGATCCCCGAGTCGCTGCTGCCGCTGCTGGCAGTGACCCGGTCCTACGGTCTGGACTGGTGGACGTTGGCGGTGCTGGTCATTGCCTTCGTGCTGCTCAATATGTTGATCTCGCGCCTGCTGTTTCGGTTGCACTTGCGGAAGCATCCCTACTAGTCGGTCGTCCAACCGCGTGTTCCTCATCTCGCGACATGGCCGCGAGATCCGGTTTGAACGGCGGGGGATGTAGGTCCTCAGGGTAGGGTGGCCATTTTGTGATCGAGCCATGGGCAGAGGTGCCTGATGCGTGGGGAACGAATCGACCCGCACTCAGACCAACTCGCGTTGCCTCAGGGCCTCCTCGCCGAACCAGGCCGCCCCGCGCAGTGCCGCACCGGGGTCCATGATCACATGCACGGGCAGGTCAGCGCAGAAATCGCCGAACCGTCCCTTGTCGGCGACCGCGCTCAGGAAATCGGGTCGTTGCAGGCGCTCGAGGATCCGCGGCGGGATGCCGCCGCCGAGATAGATGCCCCCGGTCGCAAGGAAGGTAACCGCCAGATTGCCGGTCAGGGTGCCGAGGGTCTGAACGAAGACGTCCAGGGTGGCCTCGCAGATGCTGGCCTTAGAAGCCAAGGCGGTCTGGACGATAACGGGCGTTGGGTCCTGCGTCTTCGCAAGCTCGTCGCGGAGCCAGCTTGGCTCTGGATGGCTGCCCTCGTCGCGCAGGAACTCGTAGATGCCGGGCAGGAATGCACCTGAGCAGACGCGCTCAAAGCTCACGTGCCCGTAACGGCGCGTTAGGTACTTGAGCAGCTCGATTTCCCGCGAGTTGCGGGGCGAGAAAGAGGCATGACCGCCCTCGCTGGCGTAGGCCCGATACCCGGCTCCCGTCCAGACCAGGAAGCCGACGCCAAGCCCGGTTCCCGGTGCGACCACGGCGATGTTTCCCCGCTCCGCGGCGGTGCCGGGGTTCAGGGTCGCGAGCTCGTCACCCCGCAGGTGAGGAACGGCGGTGGCGATTGCCTGCAGGTCGTTGAGCAGGAATACCTGGGGGATACCGAATGAGCGGGCGATGACCTCGGCGTCGATGGCCCAGGGCAGGTTGGTGATCTGCGCGCACCCCTCCTTAACGGGACCCGCGACCCCGAAGCTCGCGGCCACGGGACTCGCCTTGGTCTCGCGCAGGAACCCGGCGATGACGGCGTCGAGGGAGCTGTAGTCGCCGCTTTCGTAGCGGGCCTCTCGAATCGCCCCGCCAGCAACGCCCGTTTCGTCCGAGTAGAGTGCGAGGATCGTCTTGGTTCCTCCGATGTCTCCCGCCAGGATCACCTGCTTTGCCTCCAGTCAGCTTCGAATTGCCCGTTGCTCCGGCCCCGTGAGTCGCTCGTCGAGCAATGGATCGTGAGCACCGGGATCGGCCGACGCTAAATTCCCGATTCTATATCCGAAAGGTGATCTCTTGCGCCGGTGGCCCGGGTTGAATCGTTGCGCGTCCAAGGCGCGGTGCTCATTTCGCCCGGTCCTCGCGGGGAATGAGGGCTCGTATGGCTCCTCATCGGCGGTCATGCGATCCTTGCGTGAACCTTGCCCCGCATGGCGTATCGCGGCTAGCATCCCCGCGTGATGCTGTAGATCCAGGTCGTTGAGCTCTGGCTTCGGTTCGATTCGGGACCGGATCCGCAACGAACTGGGATCGACGGATCCGCTCCCGAAAACGCCAGGGACGATGTGCGCAAGATTCACTGGCGCCGACATGACGACAACATGCACCGGAGGATCTAAATGGAAGCCAGCGAATATACCGGGAGCACCCGGTGGGAAGAACTCGCAGTCAATCAGGTCAACTTCTCTCGGCCGTTCGAATGGCTGTCGAAGGGTTGGAGGGACATGCGCCAAGCGGGCGGCTACAGTCTTAGGTACGGGGCCGGCATCGTGCTGATCAGCGGCCTGCTGACGTGGGGATTGGCGGCGACCGGAAAGTTCTTTCTGGTTCCGTTTCTCGCTGCTGGATTTTTCTTGGTAGCTCCCGCCATCGGGCTTGGGCTTTACCAGATGAGCGCGCACCTGGAGAGGGGCGAGCCGCTCAAGTCATGCAACGCCTTGGAGGCATGGAGACGGAACCAAGGTCAGCTCAGCATCGTCAGCGCGGGATTCTTGATCATCATGCAGCTGTGGGTCGCAGCGAACTTCGTGCTCTTCGCGCTTCTCTACTCCGGCGTTTCCCCGCCCCTGACCAACTTCTTCAGCAACGTGTTCCTGTCGCCGCAGGGCAGGGTCTTCGCACTTGCGAGCGTCGCGGTAGGCTTTGTGTTCGCTTGGTGCGCCTTCGCGATCAGCGCGGTGTCGGTGCCCATGCTGATCGACCGCAGCATAGACGGTTTCACGGCGGTGCGACTCAGCATCAAGGCCGTCCTGCGGAACCTGCCGGCGATGACCCTGTGGGCGGCGCTGATCGTGATCATTGTCGGACTCGGCCTGATCACCTTCTACATCGGTCTGATCGTCGCGCTGCCGCTAATCGGTCACGCAACCTGGCACGCCTACCGTGACCTTGTGCCTGCCGCAGCTTAAGCGCCGTCGCATCGAGATTTGAAGAGACGCGAGGCGCTTGCCGAGGAGAACGCGGCGAGAACCGTTCCGCGTCGAAATCGATCCCGCGCCCTCAGAGATACGCGATTTTTTCCACTTCTCCCTTGCCCTGTTCGTGCCGGATGCAAAAGGCGTAGGTGCTCAGGTCGGCTTCCAACGTGGCCCTGCATTCGTCGTGTTGCCACGAGAGGTGCAGGCGGTCGCTTTCCGTCTCATCCATCGTCAACTCGCCGTGGAAAGCGGGCGACGTATTGCGCAGGCGAATGAGCGCCAGTTGGTCCCGGACCACCTGTCGGCTCAGTCCATCCTCGACATCCTCCATGTTGAGGTTGGTGCGGTTGATCTCCTTGTGCCCCGCCGCACCCCCCTGGTCCGCCGCGACGTAATCGTTCTTGCCCGCGAACAGATCCAGATACCAGACCTGCGGAATGCCAGGCATGAACATCTGGATCGCCCGCGCCAGGCGCAGCTTGCGCTCGTCCTCCCCCAGGGCGCTGAAGAAGGTCGCGTTCACCTGGTAGTACGAGATCTTCTTGCCGTCGGGACCGTACAGGTTCTTCACCCTTCCGCCACGCTCGATGATCCGGTCCATGATCGCGTCGATCTCGCCGTCATCCAGCAATCCCTCTCTCGTAACACCGTCGACGGTCGCGCCCCGCAAGTCGAGCACCGGGATGCCGTCGTGGCATCCCAGCATGTTGATGGTCTGGATCCCCTTCGTCGTCAGCTCCTCGATCCAGCGCAGAAGATGCTGGTTGGTGTTCCGGTCGAGCGCATCGATCACCAGGCCGGGAAAGAAGAAGTCGTAAATCGGAAATCCGCTGGCCGCGACCTCCTCGTGAAGTCCGGTCCCGTATTCAGCATGCACCTCGGGGAAGACGACCAGGTCGTATTTGCTGGCGATTCTCTTGAGCTTTTCCAGGTAGTTCCAGGTGCCCGGCTTGTTGAAGAAATTGGCCGCGCCAGGCTCCTTGTGCAGATAGGCGAAGGCGTCGAGCCGAATAATCTTGGCGCCGTACCCCCTCAGTTTGCGCAACGTCTGATCGTAAAACTCCCACACCTTTTCGGAGCGCGCGTTCAGGTCCATTTGACCCAGATAGGTGCGCTTTCTTGCAACCGCGGAGAGAATCTCGCTGCGGTAATCGGCGAATCCATCGAGTTGAAGCTCGTCCAGATCCGTGTCGGTGCAGATGGCCTCATTCACGATAGCCGCGATCGACGCGGTCGCTTCGCTCGATATGCCTTGAATACCCGCAAAGTCTTCGGGACCGAGTCCCATATAGCTCACCTTCTGGTAGAAGGTATTCCAATAGGGTCTTTCCGACCCGTCCGGGAAACCGACCCGCAGGATCGGCAGTCCCGGTTTGCGCATGAAGAGCTTGGATAGGTGCTCTTCCTGAGGGACGACGAATCCGCGATCCCCCATAGCCCCATGTGCGCTCCAGAAATCGTTCCAATCGACAAAGAAGTCCTTGTACTCGGAATCGTCTCCGTTTTTCAGAAGATCCTGGAACTGAGGAGATGCAACCGAAAGGTGATTCAACACCAGGTCGAATTTGAAGGAGATGTTCAGCCGATCGAGTGCCTCCAGATCCGCATGCGACACAATCTGCTGGTTGATGTCGTAATCGATAATGGAAAAGCCGCGATCCAGGTCGCTGTTGAAAAAGGTTGGCAGGATATAAAAGAGGGAGAAGGCATTCTCGAGTTCCGGTTTACTGAGCATCGACACGGTATCGCTGAGCTTGCCGCCAATGCTGTCCGGATAGGCATTGAACATGACGCCTTGCGGCATCGCCGGTGTGATGTTTCGGAATTCGGTACTCATGGCAACGTCTCAATGATTCTGTGTGTATCCCGCTGATTCTGGAATATTTTTCGGGCGGGATTATAACTGGCGCGAGCTCTGAGACAAAACCACGCATTCAGTCAGCGTGATTTCACGAGCGATTGTGCCCGTCGACATTCGGCGAAAAGGCCGGGGGCAGGAGTGGTCGCGCGTCATGCCGCCAGCAGGCGGTGGACCGTGATCTCCGGCGGGCAGTTGAAGCGCACCGGGATGATGCAGGAGCCTGCCCCGGTGGACGTGTAGCCTCGCATCGCTCCCCAGGACCAGGAGCCCTTGCAGATGGCGCGCGGGCAGTCTGCGTTGTAGGTAATGGCGATGCCGCCCGGCAGGCAGATCTGTCCGCCGTGGGTGTGGCCGCACAACATCAGGTCGAACCCGGCATGGGCCGCGTGGCGGTAGAGCTCGGGTGAGTGGCTGAGCAGGATGGCGCAGCCATTGGCGGGGATGGCGTCGGCGGCCTTTTCCAGATTGTCTGCCCCGTAATAGTGGGGGTCGTCTATGCCCGCCAAATGGATGACGGCGTCCCCGCGCTCGATCGGGACGGATTCGTTTAGAAGCACGCGCACGTCAAGGGCCTCGAGGTCTGGGACCATTTCGATGAAGTCGTGATTGCCGAGCACGGCGTAGACGGGGCGGTCGATGTGCAGGCGCAGCCCCGCCATAGCGTCCACGGCCGCGGCGAAGTCGCCGTAGGTGCTGGCGCGGAAGTCCCCGGTGATGACGCACAGATCGTAGTCGGCTTCGCGCACCCGCTCCGCGATGGCGTGGGTGATGGCGTGCTCCATGTCGAGGTGGATATCGCTCAGGTGCAGTACCCGGTATCCATCGAACGCCGCGGGCAGGCGTCGGAGCGGGACGTCGTTGCCGGTGAGCCGGATGTCGGCGGCATTGCGCTGGCCTCGCCCGTACAGTCCCGTGCCGCGCATCGCAAGCCGCATCAGCGCATGGACGCTGTACCAGTTCTCGATGTGAAAGAGGTTGCGGCCGCGGCCGAAGACCTGGGTGACGTGGTCACGCTGAATGCCGCGTCGCTGCCACAGATGCAGGCGTCCGACGCGCTGATTGAGGCGTGCCTCTGCTTGCGGTGTCAGCTCGGGGTATGAGCGCGTGCTGGACATGGGCCTGGACCGACGAGGGGACGCGCCTCCAGTGTACAACCTATCCGGCTCGCGTCCCGCTCGGGCTCCCCGATTGCGTCGGTCGAAGACCGGGGGCGGGCTTGTGCTGCCGGTGCCGCTTTGCTAAGTTTCGTCTCCGGCCCCGACAAGCGCGGGGCCTCGTCGTTATGGTGGTCCGCGCCAGTCCCCTCGCAACGCGAAGCCGTGAACCCGGTCAGGCCCGGAAGGGAGCAGCCGCAGCGGTGGCAGCGTGTGCCGGGGTGCGGCTGGCGGGGACCGCCACCCCAATCTTCGGGTGTGCGGGTGGAAAAAGCCGCGCCATTCCTGATAAGCTCTTCGGCCTTTTCCAGACCTTCGGAGAGAAAACCATGTTGGCCTCCCTGTCGGAGCAAGATCTGACCCTTACCTCCCCCGCCCAGTCCAAGATGAGCGAGCTGTTCGCACAAGTCGACGAGAACATCCAGGGTGTGCGCGTTTTCGCGACCCCTGGGGGTTGCAGTGGAATCAGCTTCGGCATGACCTTCACCGACAGCATCAACGACAACGACGGCATCCTCGACTGTGACGGCTTCAAGGTCATCGTCGACGATGGCACCATGCAGTATCTGCGCGGTGTCGAGATCGATTTCGTCGACCGCGGCGACGGCAACGAGACGTTCGTCTTCAACAACCTGCCTTCCATGGGTGGCGGTTGCGGAACCTGCGGATCTTCGTCGGGTGGCGGGTGCTCTTGACACAGCGCTCGTAGCCGAACGCACCAGGGGCGGTGTGGCCCTGGCGGGTTGGCACACCAGCTGAAGCATAGTTCGCGAAGATTCCTCGACGAAAAAGCGGCGGCCGCCGCTTTTTCGTTCTCTAGGCGCGGATCCAGATCATGATCGAAGTCGGTATCGTCGGCGGAACCGGGTACACGGGTTCCGAGTTGTTGCGCCTGCTGGCGGGGCATCCAGAGGTGTCCGTGGCGTCCATCACGTCACGTTCCGAAGCGGGAACGGCGGTCGTGGAGATGTTTCCGCATCTGCGGGGGCGGGTCGATCTGGCCTTCTCGGCGCCAGACCCGGCCCAACTCTCCGCATGCGACCTAGTGTTCTTTGCTACGCCCAACGGCACTGCGATGCAGATGGTCCCGGAGCTACTGTCCGCCGGGACGCGCGTCGTCGATCTTGCCGCGGACTTCCGGCTAAAGGACCCGGATGAATGGGAGCGATGGTACGGCATTCCGCATGCCTGTCCCGAGCTCCTTGCGGACGCGGTCTATGGCCTGCCCGAGGTCCACCGAGAGTCGATCAGAGAGGCGCGCTTGGTGGCGAACCCGGGCTGCTACCCGACTGCCGTCACCCTGGGATTCCTGCCGCTGCTGGAGGCGGGTGTCGTCGATCCGACCTGGCTGGTCGCGGACGCCAAGTCCGGGGTGAGCGGGGCCGGTCGCAAGGCCAGCGTTGGCCTGCTGATGGCCGAGGTGGGCGAAAGCTTCAAGGCATACTCGGTCGCCGGGCATCGCCACCAGCCGGAAATCACCCAAAACCTCGCGCCGTTCGCGGGAGGTGATCTGCGACTCACGTTCGTTCCTCATCTGGTTCCCATGATTCGTGGAATCGAGGCGACCCTTTACGGGCGGTTGAAGTCATCGGCGGAGGGGCTCCAGGCCCACTACGAGCGCCGTTATCGCGACGAGGTCTTCGTGGACGTGATGCCGGCGGGCGCGCATCCGGATACTCGTTCCGTGCGCGGCAGCAACCTCTGTCGCATCGCGGTCGCCGAGCCGCTCGGCGCCGGGGTCGTTGTGGTCCAGTCGGTGATCGACAATCTAGTGAAGGGTGCGGCGGGGCAAGCCGTCCAGAACATGAACATCATGTTCGGGTTTCCCGAATCGCAGGGGCTGCTGCAGCCCGCGCTGCTTCCGTGAGGTTGCCTGGATGATGCACGGCAAGCGCGTCGTCTCGCCGAGAATCGTGCGGCGCCGCGGCGGGGGGGCGGCCTTCGCAATGCTCTTCCTGGCCCTGACGGCCATCGGTGCGGCGTTCGCTGGCGGATGGCTGCTCCGGCAAGAGCAGACGGCAACGCTCGCAGTTCTCGCGGAGGAGATCGCGCAGGAGCGCGACGCGCTGAAGGAGACGGTGGCTCAACTAGAGCAGGAGGCCATCGTTCTCGAGCGCACGAAACAGATCGATGTCCAGGCCAACCGGACCGCACAGGAGGAGCTGAAGAAGGCGCAGGACCAGCGTCTTGCGTTGGAGAAGGAGGTTTCTTTCCTCAAGCGGCTGATCCGCGAAGGGGGCGGTGGACTCCTGCAGGTGCAGGCATTGAAGCTCCAGGCGTCGGACGACCCGAACGAGTTCGGCTACAGCTTCACCGTCAGTCAGCTGATTCAGGACTTCGCCGAGTCCGAGGGCGCCGTCGAGGTGAAGGTTGCCGGCAAGCGCGATGGCAAGGAGGTTACCTTGTCGCTCGACCAGCTTCCGGGTTCTCAGCCTCAGACTCACAAGATGAAGTTCAAGCACTTTCAGAACTTCGAAGGCAGTATCAAGATTCCGGACGGTCTGGAGCCCGACCATTTGATTGTTGAGATCAAACCGTCGACGAAAAATTTGCTGCCGATTGCCGAGACCCTGGGCTGGGAAGTCGGCGAGTAAGACCGGGAGGGAGGAGGGTCCGCTGATGGCCAAAGTGAAACGACGTTTTCCGGACTATGTCACGATCATCGGTCCGGAGACGGAGGTTCGCGGTGAGATCCGTTTCACCGGAGGCTTGCACATCGACGGCAAGGTCATGGGAGACGTCGCAGGCAGTGCCACGGAGGACTGCGGGCTCACCCTCGGTCGAACCGGGGTCATCGAGGGGAACCTTGATGTCGCTCGGGTGGTGATCGATGGCACCGTCATCGGCGACGTCCGCGCAGTAGGGCGCGCCGAGCTCGCCCCGGGCGCCCGGATTGAGGGTACCTTGTTCTACGGCGTGCTCGAAATGGCAGAGGGTGCCGAGGTCAACGGCAAGGTCCTGCACATCAGCGACGAAGTGACTCCGCGCCTTGCTTTTCACGGAGCGGGACAGGAGGGACCGGCGCCACCAGCAGTTTCAGGTGGTGGGGAGTTCAGCGAGGAGGAAGGAAGCGGGGAGCCGTCCCAAAGCCCGGGGGTTGTTTTCGGTCGGGACGACAATACTTGAATAGTTTGCTGGGTAAACGCATCATAGTTCGATGATCTACTAACCCCGTTTCAACGGGCTCAGGTGCAACATGAACGCAGAAACAGCGGTCGACGAATCGGCTCTCGTCTTCACCTCCGCGGCGGCAGCCAAGGTTGCGGCTCTAATAGAAGAGGAGGGCAATCCTGAACTGATGCTCCGTGTATACATCCAGGGCGGTGGTTGCTCTGGATTCCAGTACGGCTTCACGTTCGACGAGAACGTGCAGGATGGGGACACCGAGGTCATAACCGACGGTGTGAAGCTGCTGATCGATCCCATGAGCATGCAGTATCTCAGCGGCGCGGAGATCGATTACACGGAGGGCCTGCAGGGTGCGCAGTTCGTCATCCGCAATCCCAATGCCTCCACGACCTGCGGCTGCGGATCATCATTCGCCGTCTGAGCCCGCATCGCGCGCGACCATAGCGACGCGGTCGACCTAACCGACGAGCGGTGACCGAGCACAGTCGCAAGCGGTCCGAAATCCGCGCTGATTCGCGCGATTAGCCGATTATCTGGCGTCGGCCACCAGCACGTCGCCACTCGCCTCCGCGAGCCTCGCTAGAAACGGCTGAGCGACCGATTCGAAGCGCTCGCGCTCCTTGGCAACCAGTGGGTCGGCGAACGGCGCCTTGACCGTAAGCGGGTTTCGGTGCACGCCGTTGACAAGGAATTCGTAGTGGAGGTGCGGGCCGGTAGCTAGACCGGTCTGTCCGACGTAGCCGATGACCTGCCCTTGGGCGACCCGGTCGCCCTTCGACAGTCCTTGAGCGAATTTCGAGAGGTGGCCGTAGACGGTCTGGTAGGTATGGCCATGGCTCAAGGTCACGACCTTTCCGTATCCCTTCTTCCATCCCACCTCCTTGACGGTTGCGTCACCCGTGGCGATCACGGGCGTTCCCGTCGGGGCCGCATAATCGACGCCACGGTGAGCACGCTCGCGCTTAAGGATGGGGTGCCAACGCTTGTTCGTGAACCGAGAACTGATGCGCGAGAACTCGACCGGCGTGCGGAAAAAGGTCTTGCGGAGCGGCTTTCCATCCGGGGCGTAGTAGTCGACCTTTCCGGTGCTGTCCTGGTAGCGTATGGCGCGGAAGGAACGGCCCTGATTCACGAATTCCGCGGCCAGGATTTCCCCCGGTGCGACCACCTTGCCGTCAGCCCACAGCTCCTCGTAGATCACGGCGAACCGGTCTCCGGAGCGGATCTCGAGGGCGAAGTCGATGTCCCATCCGAAGATCGTCGCGAGCTTCATGGTGATGGCGTCGGGCAACCCCGATTTCTGGGCGCTGGAGAATAGGGATTGGTCGATGACGCCCGCGGCGGCCGTGGCCTTCGCCCTGGTCGTCTTCTCCTTCAGCGCACCCTTGAAGCCTTTGTCCGTGGCGGAGAATTCGACCGACCGCAGGGCGTCGAGCTCAAGTTGCACACTGGCGAGCTGGCTCTCCTCGTCGAGGCGAATTCGCAGCGTGTCGCCAGGACGAATGTTTTCGATGCGCCTGCCAGGTTCCCCGCTGGCCACGATTTCTTGCAACAACCGCGGGTCGAGGTCGTTGTTGCTGAAGATCTTGGCAAGGGTGTCGCCCGCCTCGACGACATGCTCGATCCAGGTCCCTCGGTCCGCTTCCTGTTGTGCGGTAGCCTGTGTTGTCGAAACGCCGGGATTCCTGGCCTCTTCGCCTTCTGCCGCGGTCGCGTTCTGACCCGATATCTCTTGCTTCGCGGACGTCCTGACCGATGCGGTCGGCGCCCCGCGCAGCAGCGATGTCATCGCCTCGGTCAAGGCGCGCTTGTCAGGAGTCTTGGAGCGCCCCTCGGAATCATTTCTAATCGGGCGGATGTCCTCGGGCGTCGCTGGCCGCGGGGGCAGGGAGAGCGGGATGATGTCCGATTCGGATCCCCTACCCGACGGCGCTGTGTCCCAGGGCAGGTCGAGCTGCAGCGCGGTGAAGATCGCCACGGCCGCAAGGCCGAGGCCTAAGACTCGGATAAGTATTTTGCGGAGGGGGCGGCGGGGTTTGTCGAAGGTCAGGTTGCGTTGCCGGAATTTGTAATCATACATAACGAAGCAGCGACAACTATCGATATTTCTTTGGTCTTCGAGCTGCCGCGATTCTAGACGAATCGCGCGTCCCAGTGAAAGGGCTTTCGCTGAAGCATTGCGACGCCCTTGGGACGGCGGAGGAATCGCGGCAATGGGTTATCATCACAAAATTTTTCATCCAGGTGGGGCTGACAAATGGGCGGACTAGACGAAGCTTTTGCGGTTATCAGGCGGGGAACCGACGAGATATTGGTCGAGGATGCCTTGCGCGAAAAGCTCGAAAAGGGACGTCCGTTGCGGGTTAAGGCGGGGTTTGATCCGACCGCGCCGGATCTCCATCTCGGCCATACCGTCCTGATCAACAAGCTGCGACAGTTCCAGGAGCTGGGCCATGAGGTGTTGTTCCTGATCGGTGATTTCACCGGCATGATCGGCGATCCCACCGGGAAGAACGTGACCCGAAAGCCGCTCAGTCGCGACGAGGTGCTGGACAACGCCAGAACCTACGAGGAGCAGATTTTCCGCATCCTGGATCCCGAGCGCACGCGGGTGGTGTTCAACTCCAGCTGGATGGGAGAGATGCGCGCCGCCGATCTGGTCGCCCTGGCGGCGAAGCACACGGTGGCCAGGATGCTCGAGCGCGATGATTTCTCGAAGCGCTTCGCATCGGGGCAGGCCATTGCAATCCACGAATTCCTGTACCCGCTGGTTCAAGGATACGACTCCGTGGCCCTGAAGGCCGATGTAGAGCTCGGCGGCACGGATCAGAAATTCAATCTTCTGGTTGGGCGTCAGCTCCAGCAGGCCTACGGCCAGGACCCTCAGGTCGTGATTACGATGCCGATCCTGGAAGGTCTGGACGGGGTGCAGAAGATGTCGAAATCGCTCGGTAACTATATCGGCATCACGGATCCGCCGGACGAGATGTTCGGCAAGGTGATGTCCATATCGGACGAGTTGATGTGGCGCTACTTCGAGCTCCTGAGCGCTCGCCCGATGAGCGAGATCGAGGGGTGGCGTCGCGCCGTGCTGGAAGGTGAGAATCCACGCGACGTCAAGTTTCGCCTCGCGGAGAGCTCGTCGCTCGCTTCCACGATGTCTCGTCCGCGCAGTGCGCAAGAGAAGCCTTCATCGCTCGCTTCCAACGCGGGGCGCTGCCGGATGAGATGCCCGAGCTTGACGTCGCCGCGCCAGCGGGCGAGGCGCTAGCAATCGGAAACCTGTTGAAGGAAGCCGGGTTGGTCAAGAGTACCTCGGAGGCTCTGCGCCTGATCAGTCAGGGCGCGGTGCGCATAGATGGGGTGCGTATCGAGGACCGCGCGTTGGCGATCGCTTGTGGGGAGGCGCACGTCTACCAGGTAGGCAAGCGGCGTGTAGCGCGCATCCGCTTGAGCTGAGCGGGCCGGTGCGAGGTTG
>CAVTOR010000019.1:0-89733 GCA_963736235.1 uncultured Gammaproteobacteria bacterium | reverse complement strand
CTCTTGAAATATAATTGCCAGTCGCCATGGCGCCGCGTCGATCAAAAGGGGTCCCGATCTGCGTCACGCTTCCCTGACGTCCGCGCCTCTATCGGCGGGCGCCCAGCCCCTTCCCCTAGCGGAGCACCCCCATCAGGGCGCGAGCAACGCCAATCAGGCTCTCGCCGGCGATCAGCCCGGAGGCGGCCGCCACCACGAACCGCTGCGCCAGGGTCGGTCGCCAACGCTCCATCGCGCATGCGATCAGGCTGCCGAAAAACATTGTGAAGGACAGCGAGGCGGGGATGACCATCGCAAGGCCGAACGCAGGCAGGCTCGGCAGCCAGTGGGGACCGCGGCGGTGCTCCACCACCGACAGGGAGACCCCTACGGCGGAGGCGATCGCGACCGCCCAGAGCGCGCTTCCCGGCACCGAGCCGAAGCCTGCGCTCAAGGTCTCGGCCACCACCTTCCAGGTGGCAACCGCGGGAGCTGGCCACTCCTCGGTGATGAGCATGCGCGCCGGCTCCGGCACCAGCCGCAGATAGACCAGGCTCCCGACCAGGCTGCCCGTGAGGATGCCGAAGAACTGCGCGACGACCTGCGGCTGCGGCGGAGTGCCGATGGCATGCCCGACCTTGAAGTCGTTCAGGAGGTCTGCGCTCTGTCCCGCCGCGCCGCCGGCCACGTTGGCGCCGATTAGGTTGGCGGTCATCTCCCCCGGCGCGGTAATGCCGGTGCTCAGCTGCGACACCTTGCCGATCGCGCCGATGGGCGGGATTCCCGTCTCGCCGACGACGCGCGAGGCCACCATCGCCAGGAGAAAGGCGATCGGAACGGCCACCACCGCGATCGCCCAATGGATGCCGAAGATCGCCACCTGGGCGACGACCACCAAGCCACTTCCCACGCACAGGCCGGCCAGGCGCGCGAATGCGCCTCCGTCGCTGGATTCCAGACCGCGCATGGAGCCCGCGGCGCGCCAGTGCGCCGACGCGTGAAGCAGGAACTTGGTCAAGGCGGAAGCGACCATCAGCGCGACCCCTGGCCACAGCAGCCATTCGATCATGGTGGCGAACCAGCTGGCATCCGGGTCGTCCGGTCCCGCCGCCACGAAGCCTTCATAGAGGCCCCAGGGACCGAGCACACCCCAGGCGAGAATGCCGCCGAGCAGGAGCGAGACGCCGGCGCGGAAGCCGATGATGGCTCCGAAACCCGCCAGCATCAGCGAGGGGTCGAGGGCGAAGGTTAGGTTCTTCGCGCTGATGCCCCCAAGGGCCGAGACCTTGCCGAGGACCGGTAGCTGAAAACCGAATCCCGGCCGGCGCAAACTGGCCACGCCGGTGTCGATCCACTTGAGCGCGCCGGACAGGGCAGCGCTCGCAAGCAGCACCCGCAGCTTGAGCGCCGCCTCGCGACCGCGATCGAAGACCTCCATCAGGGTCTCCGCTGTCGCCCGGCCGGTCGGAAAGGGGAGACCCGAGCGCAGGATCAGCGACTCCCGCAGGTACCAGGCGACCCAGATTCCCAGAAAGCTCACGGCGAACACCCAGGCGATCAGCTGCGCCGGTGGCAGGTTCGTTCCAGAGAGCATGGCCAGGGCCGGAATCGGCGCCACCAGACCGCCGGAGATGATATTGGCGGACGAGGACGCCGTCGTCTGGGCGATGTTGCCTTCCCCGCGCGCAAACTCCCGACCCAGCTCGAAGCGGGCGAGCAGGGCCCAGAAGCCCGAGGCAATCAGAATGGCGATGATGGAGACGTTGAAGGACCAGCCGATCTTGAGCCCCGAGTAGACGTTACAGGGCGTGAGAATGGCACCCAGAAACATCCCGGTGACAATCGCACGGAAGGTCAGTTGCTTGTGCGGCATGATAGGGCGAAAACAGCTGCCGATCACGGCCGGGGGTTTGGAGCCGGGTCTCTCGCGTTCCGGCCCACTGGACGTGACCCTATCTCGGCGCAACCGATTCGATTCTCGTGCTCTCCGGAATCGGCGAGCTAGACGTAGCGCACTTCCAGGATCTCGAACTCGCGCAGACCGCCCGGCGTCTCAACGGCGGCGATCTCCCCCGCCTCCTTGCCGATCAGGGCGCGCGCGATCGGCGAGCTCACGGAGATCAGCCCGTTCTTGGTATCCGCCTCGTCGTCTCCGACGATCTGGAAGGTGTGCTCCGAGTCATCCTCGAGTTCCAGCACATCCACCGTGGCGCCGAAGACGACCCTGCCGTTGGCGTGGACCTTGGTGACATCGATCACCTGGGCGTGGGAGAGCTTCCCCTCGAGATCCTTGATCCGGCCCTCGACGAAGCCCTGCCGCTCGCGGGCGGCGTGATACTCGGCGTTCTCTTTCAGGTCGCCATGGGCCCTCGCCTCGGCGATGGCCTCGATCATGCGCGGGCGCTCGACGCGCTTGAGGCGTTCGAGCTCCGTGCGCAGCTTTTCCGCGCCCCCGATGGTCAGCGGGACTTTGCTCATGGCGGACTTCCTCCTGGAACTGAGTCGTGTCGAGGTCCCGCTTGCACGGGCCTGCTGCTTTGGCTTGTGAAGATACTGCCGTTCCCGGCGGGGGCCAAGCCCCGCTCAATACAGCTCCTGGAGTCGGTTGACCTCGACCGCGCCGACTTGTTTCAGCGCCAAGCAGGTGGCCTCCGCGCCGGAGATGGTGGTGGTGTAGCTCACCTTGTGCTGCAACGCCGCGCGGCGGATCTCGGCCGAATCGGCAATGGCCTGCGCGCCTTCGGTGGTGTTGACGATGAAGCTGACCTCGCCATTCTTGATCATATCGACAATATGCGGCCGGCCCTCCGCGACCTTGTTCACCCCCTCGCAGGCAATCCCGGCAGCACGCACGGCCGCCGCGGTGCCGTGGGTTCCCCAGAGCTCGAACCCGCGGTCCTTCAGGTCCTGGGCGACGCGGATCAGGCGCCCCTTGTCCGCGTCGCGAACGCTGAGCATGGCCTTGCCTTTGCCCGGCAGCCGTGCGCCGGCGCCCTCCTGGGCCTTGGCGTAGGCCTCGCCGAAGGTGTCGCCGACGCCCATGACCTCGCCGGTGGACTTCATCTCGGGGCCGAGCACGGTGTCCACGCCCGGGAACTTGATGAACGGGAACACCGCCTCCTTGACGAAATAGTGCTTCGGCTTGCGTTCCCGGTCATAGCCCTGCTCCGCAAGGCGCTTGCCGACCATGCAGCGGGCGGCCACCTTGGCCAGCGGAACGCCGATGGCCTTGGAGACGAAAGGCACGGTGCGCGAGGCGCGCGGGTTGACCTCCAGCATGTAGACCTCGTCGTCCTTGATCGCGAACTGGGCGTTCATCAGGCCGACCACGTTGAGGGCCCGGGCCATCTTGCCCATCTGGTCCCGCATCCGGTCCTGGATCGCGGGAGAGAGCGTGTAGGGCGGCAGCGAGCAGGCCGAGTCGCCGGAGTGCACGCCGGCCTGCTCGATGTGCTCCATGATGCCGCCGATGAGCACGTCTTCGCCGTCGCAGATGGCGTCCACGTCGACTTCGATAGCATCGTCCAGGAAGCGGTCCAGCAGCACCGGGGACTCGTTCGATACCTTCACCGCCTCGCGCATGTAGCGGCCGAGGTCCGTCTCGTCGTAGACGATCTCCATGGCGCGTCCGCCGAGCACGTAGGAGGGCCGCACCACCAGCGGATAGCCGATCGCTGCGGCCAGCTCCAGCGCCTCGGCCTCGCTGCGGGCGGTCGTATTGGGCGGCTGACGCAAGCCCAGCTCCTGGACCATGCGCTGGAAGCGCTCGCGGTCCTCGGCGAGGTCGATGGAATCCGGGCTGGTGCCGATGATGGGCACGCCGGCGGCCTCCAGGTCGCGGGCGAGCTTCAGCGGCGTCTGCCCGCCGTACTGGACGATGACGCCGAGCGGCTGTTCCTTGTCCACGATCTCGAGCACGTCCTCCAGGGTCAACGGCTCGAAGTAGAGCCGGTCGGAGGTGTCGTAGTCGGTGGAGACCGTCTCCGGGTTGCAGTTGACCATGATGGTCTCGTAGCCGTCCTCGCGCATGGCGAAAGCGGCGTGGACGCAGCAGTAGTCGAACTCGATGCCCTGGCCGATGCGGTTCGGGCCGCCACCGAGCACCATGATCTTCTGCCGGTCGGTCGGATCCGCCTCGCACTCCTCTTCGTAGGTGGAGTACATGTAGGCGGTGCTGGCCGCGAACTCCGCGGCGCAGGTGTCCACGCGCTTGTAGACCGGGCGGACGCCGAGCTCGCGGCGCAGGCCGCGGATCTCCTGTTCGGTGCGCCCGTCAGACCCGCCAGGCGGCGATCGGAGAAGCCCTTGCGCTTGAGGAAACGCAGCCGATCGGCAGTGAGCCCACCCGCGCCCTGCTCCCTGACCTCCCCCTCGACGCGAACCAGCTCCTCGATCTGGGCCAGGAACCAGGGGTCGATGCGGCTGATCCCATGGACCTCGTCCAAGGTCATGCCGGCGCGGAAGGCGTCGGCGACATACAGGATGCGCTCCGCGCCGGCCTGCCGCATCTCGTGACGAATGACCTTGAGGGCGTCCGGCTCCGACGGATCGACCACCTCGTCCAGTCCGTACTTGTCCGTCTCCAGGCCACGCAGGGCCTTCTGGAACGACTCCTGGAAGGTGCGGCCGATGGCCATCACCTCGCCCACCGATTTCATCTGGGTCGTCAGGCTGGGGTCCGCCTGGGGGAACTTCTCGAAGGCGAAACGCGGAATCTTGGTCACCACGTAGTCGATGGTGGGCTCGAAGGAGGCCGGCGTGGCGCCGCCGGTGATCTCGTTCCTCAGCTCGTCCAGCGTGTAGCCCACCGCCAGCTTGGCCGCCACCTTGGCGATCGGGAAGCCGGTGGCCTTGGACGCCAGCGCCGAGGAGCGCGAGACCCGCGGGTTCATCTCGATGATGATCATGCGCCCGTTGTCGGGGTTGATCGCGAACTGCACGTTGGAGCCGCCGGTGTCGACGCCGATCTCGCGCAGGACGGCGATCGAGGCGTTGCGCATGATCTGGTATTCCTTGTCGGTCAGCGTCTGGGCCGGCGCCACCGTGATCGAATCGCCGGTATGCACCCCCATCGGGTCCAGGTTCTCGATCGAGCAGACGATGATGCAGTTGTCCGCGTGGTCGCGCACCACCTCCATCTCGTACTCCTTCCAGCCCAGCGCCGACTCCTCGATCAGCAACTCGTTGGTGGGCGAGAGGTCCAGACCGCGGCGGCAGATCTCCTCGAACTCCTCCTGGTTGTAGGCGATGCCGCCACCGCTGCCGCCCATGGTGAAGGACGGCCGGATGATGGCCGGAAACCCGATCTGGGCCTGGACCTGGATCGCCTCCTCCAGGCTGTGGGCGATGGCGGACCGCGGCATGTCGAGCCCGATCTTGCGCATCGCCTGGCGGAACAGGTCGCGGTCCTCCGCCTTGTCGATGGCCTCCCGCGAGGCGCCGATCATCTCCACGCCGTATTGCTTCAGCACCCCTTCGCGCACCAGGTCGAGCGCGGTGTTGAGCGCCGTCTGGCCGCCCATGGTCGGCAGCAGCGCGTCCGGCCGCTCCTTGGCGATGATGCGTTCCAGCGTCGGCCAGTTGATGGGCTCGATATAGGTGGCGTCGGCCATCTCCGGGTCGGTCATGATGGTCGCCGGATTGGAGTTCACCAGCACGACCCGGTAGCCCTCCTCGCGCAGCGCCTTGCAGGCCTGGGCGCCGGAATAGTCGAACTCGCAGGCCTGGCCGATCACGATCGGACCGGCGCCGATGATGAGGATGCTGTTGATGTCGGTACGTTTAGGCATGTGACGAAAACCGCCGGGGCGCAGAGGACGCGGAGAAAAAGGAACAGCCCATTATGTACATGACGCCGCCGTCACCGCGTCTTTCCGGTTCATTACTTGTGCTCACGGATCAGGTCGATGAAGTGGTCGAAGACCGGTGCCACGTCGTGCGGACCCGGGCTTGCCTCGGGATGGCCCTGAAAGCCGAAGGCCGGCCGCTCCCCGTGGTGGATACCCTGCAGCGAGCCGTCGAACAGGGAGCGATGGGTCGCGTGGACCTGCTCGGGCAGGCTCTCCTCGTCCACCGCGAAGCCGTGGTTCTGGCTGCTGATCATGACCCGGCCGCTCGCTAGATCCGACCACCGGGTGGTTGGCGCCATGGTGGCCGAACTTCATCTTCAGGGTGCGGGCGCCGCAGGCCAGGCCGAGAAGCTGATGGCCCAGACAGATGCCGAACATGGGCGTCCCCGTGTCCAGGAGCTCCCGGATGGCGGCAATCGCGTAGTCGCAGGGCTCCGGATCTCCCGGGCCGTTGGACAGGAACACGCCGTCGGGCTCCAGCGCCAGGACCTCCGAGGCGGGCAGCTGCGCCGGCACCACCGTCACCCGGCAGCCGCGCTCCACCAGCATGCGCAGGATGTTGCGCTTGATGCCGTAATCGTAGGCGACCACGTGATGGGGCAGGCGCTCGTCGACCGGGTGCCGGGCCGCCGGGATGCCGCCCTCCAGGGTCCATACGCCCTGCGCCCACTCGTAGGGGTTGTGGGTGCTGACCTCCCTGGCCAGATCCATGCCCTTGAGCCCGGGAAAGGCCCGGGCGCCGTGCAGCGCGGCGTCCTCGTCCAGCCCGTCTCCGGCCTGAACGCAGCCGTTCTGCGCCCCCTTCTCGCGCAGAATACGGGTCAGCCGGCGGGTGTCGATGCCGGCGATGGCAACCACGCCGTTCCGGGCCAGATACCCGTCCAGGGACTCCTTCATGCGCCAGTTGCTGGCCCGCAGGCGGGAGATCGCGGATGATCAGCCCGGCGGCGTGGACCCGGGACGACTCCTCGTCGTCGTCGTTGGCGCCCGTGTTGCCGATGTGGGGATAAGTCAGGGTCACCAGCTGCTTGCGGTAGGAGGGGTCGGTGAGGATCTCCTGGTACCCGGACATGGCGGTGTTGAACACCACCTCGCCGACGCTTTCGCCCTCAGCGCCGATGGACACTCCGCGGAAGACTGACCCGTCCTCCAGCACCAGAACTGCGGGTTTTCTCAAGGGTCTCTCCGATGCAAGCGGTCGTGGCGCGGCTGCCACGCTGAATGATCTCTCGGCTCTCAACAACGCGGCCTCGCCCGATCCGCTCGCGTCCGCACATCAGGGCGGCCCCGCCTGTTGCCAGCGTTGCGGGAGACCGAGACGCGCGCCGGGCGCGCTTTCACGGTATACGGCGGTGTGAGATAGACGCTGCGCCATTGCCCGCGGCAGCGGGCAGAGACAAGCGGGGGTGGGGTGTGTGGATGCCCTAACCCGCCGAAATTCTAAAGTAACCCCCGCGCCCTGTCCACGCGGGACGATCCGGAAGCGCGTTCGACAACCCGAACCCTCCTTCCGCTCTCACAGATGCTGCCGGATCCACCCCACCAGCGCACCCGCATCCATGGCCCCGGACGTGCGCGCAATCTCGCGACCCTTGCTGAATACCATCAGCGTGGGAATGCTGCGGATGCCCATCCGGCTGGCCAGTCCCTGGGCCTCCTCGGTGTTCACCTTGATCAGGCGCGCACGGGGCTCGACCTGTTGCGCCGCCCGCTCGAAGGCCGGGGCCATCACCCGACAGGGGCCGCACCAGGGCGCCCAGAAGTCCACCACCAGCGGCAGATCGCTGCGGGCCAGGTGTTGCCCGAAGCGCCGCTCGTCCAAAGACAGAGGGTGCCCCGCGAACAGCGCGGCATGACATTTGCCGCACTTCGCCCCTTGCCCGAGACGCTCCTCGGGGACACGGTTCACCGCGTCGCAGCCCGGGCACACAACATGCGAAGACTCTGTCATTTCGTTCTCCTTGCCCCGCACTTCCGGAGCGCTCGGCTGCCGGCCGGCCGCTCGCCACGGAGTGCCTTGAATCGGTCTATTTGCACACTTATTTACGGGCTTTAGAGTTGTTTACAAGCAGCAGCGGGAGATGGACATGGCCGAGTCACCTTACGTCGTCAAGGTCACCGCGGAGACATTCAACGAGGTCGTCATCGAGGGCTCGCGCGAGCGCCCGATCCTGGTCGACTTCTGGGCCGACTGGTGCGCCCCGTGCCGCATGCTGATGCCCCTCCTCGCGAAGCTGGCGGACGAATACGCCGGCAAGCTCATCGTCGCCAAGGTCAACACCGAGGAGGAGCGCGAGCTGGCCATGCAGTTCGGCATTCGCAGCCTGCCGACGGTGCAGCTGTTCAAAGACGGGCAGCCCGTCGACCAGTTCATGGGCGCGCTCCCGGAACCCCAGATCCGGGACTTCCTCGAGCGCCATCTTCCCAGGGAGTCCGACCAGGTGCTGGCCCGTTTCCAAGGTCTGCTGACCGCCGGAAACCTGGACGGAGCGGCAAGCCTGCTGGAGCAGGCGCGCACCACGAATTCGGAGAATCCTCGGCTGGTTCTGGCGGAGGCAAGTCTGAAAGCGGCGTCTGGGGACATTGCCGGCGCGGAGGAAATGCTCCAGCGCCTGCCCCTGGAGCTCGTCAGCGATCCGGAGGTCGCCGCCCTCAAGGGCCAGGTGAGCTTCGCCGCCCTACTCCAGGACGCTCCGCCCGAGGACGTGCTCAGGGACCGGATCAAGGCCGACCCGGCCGACAGCGAGGCCCGCTACCAGCTCGCGACGCACCGAGCGACCAGCGGTGATTTCGAAGGGGCACTAGAGCAGCTTCTCGAGCTCCTCAAGAGGGACCGCGCCTATGGTGACGACGCCGCCCGAAAGGGCATGCTCATGATCTTCGACATGCTGGGCGGCGAGGGAGATCTGGTCTCGCGCTACCGGGCGAGCATGCTCAACGCGCTTTACTAACGATCGTCGTCGACTGCTTCAGGTAGCGGTCTTTCGAGCGGACGCGACCGGAGCCAGTCAGGCGTATCTAGCCAAAGTACGCGCATGGCCGGTGCGGCATCCGCAGCGAACGCCTCGCAGCCGTCAAGGCCCGCTACCGCGGCCAGTTGCCCGCACTGGAAGATCAAGGGGACAAATTGACGCCGCCACGGTGGCACACCGGCTTCCTGAAAGAGCTTCCGCAATGGGCGGCGGTGCGGGTTGTCCTTCGGTCGGAGGGACAGGCCGGTTACCCCGAACCGCACATCCAAACCCGAGAACGCGATCTGATCCGGGCCTAAGCCGTTTCCGTCCATATCAACCAACACCAGCTGACCAAGCCCCGACGGCAACACCAATCCTTGCGTACGCCAGGGGATGGGTTCCGACACGGGTGTAGGAGGTAGGGGTTCCATGGCGTAGAGGTCGTCCCGGTAGCGCCGCACCCCGCATCCTGTCCAGGCGACCAGAGGGCCGGCGTCGGGCCGGGCGTTCAAAACCTCTGTCATGATCCTTTGAAGATGCCTGGCATCGGGCGGACTGAACCCGCGCTCCGAGATCCAATGCCGCAACACTACCCTGCAGAGGGGGGAATCAAGCGCGCGTAACCGTGAAACCGATAAGGTCCCCGCACGCGTGCCTGCGAGGGCCTCGAGCTCGCGCTCAGCGATCCTGTCGATCAGACCCTGTCCCTCCGCGCAGTGACCTGCGGAGCGTGCAATCGTAGCCGTGCAGGCGGGCCAGCGCTCGGCGAGCAGGGGCAGCACGCGGTGACGCAGGAAGTTGCGGTCGAGACCCTGGTTCTGATTGCCCGGGTCCTCGATCCAGTCCAGGCCAACCGACTCCGCGTAATCGCGCAGCTCCGCGCGGCGGAATCCGAGCAGCGGGCGCACCAGATGACCCGCAGCGAGGTCGGTGACCGCTGGCATCCCGGCGAGCCCCTTGAGGCCGCTGCCCCGCATCAGGGCAAGCAGCAGGGTCTCCGCCTGGTCGTCCTGGTGATGGGCGGTGAGCAACAAGTCGCCGGGCATGAGCAGCGAGGCCAGGGTGTCATAGCGCGCCGCACGCGCCGCCGCCTCGGGGCTCTCGCCGCGTCCGGCGGCGGCATCGACCCGAAGCACTCGGATCGGCACCCCGAGCCATTCGCAGCGCTGGCGGCAGTGCTCGGCCCAGTTCGCCGAATCGCGGTGAAGACCATGGTCGACATGGACAGCCCGGATCTCGGGGGCGATTCGATCGCGGAGCACGCTGGCAGCATGCAGCAGGACCTCCGAATCCATGCCGCCGCTATAGGCGATCCAGCAGACGTTCGCACTGCACGAACGAGCTCAGAAGGGGAAGCAGGCGTTCGGGCGAGAACGCGGGCATAGTGGGGTCACCCGCGGTAGAGCATCTATTCCTTGTACCTGCCAGAACCCATGACGCGCGCGTACCGCTTGGCCAGAAGCTCATCCATGATCCACGTCCCGGATGTCGTCCAGATGCCTTAACAGCGACTGCTTGAGGGTTGCGGCCATCGTGTCAGGCTTGCGGTGCGCGCCGCCCAGGGGCTCCGGAACGATGTCGTCGATCAGCCCCTGATCCAAGAGCTTGTCGGAGGTGATGGCCATGGCCTCGGCGGCGAGCTGGGCCTTGTCGGCGCTCTTCCACAGGATGGAGGCGCAGCCCTCGGGCGAGATCACCGAGTAGGTGCTGTACTGGAGCATCAGGACTCGGTCGCCCACGCCGATCGCGAGCGCGCCGCCGGAGCCGCCCTCGCCGACCACGGTGCAGATGATCGGGGTCCGCAGGTGGGCCATCACCTGGAGGTTGCGGGCGATGGCCTCGCTCTGCCCGCGCTCCTCGGCTCCCACCCCGGGATAAGCGCCGGGGGTGTCGATGAAGGTCAGGATCGGAAGGCGGAAGCGCTCGGCGAGCTCCATCAGCCGCAAGGCCTTGCGGTAGCCCTCCGGGCGCGGCATGCCGAAGTTGCGGTGCATCTTCTCCTTGGTGTCCCGCCCCTTCTGGTGGCCGATGATCATCACCGAGCGCCCATCGAGCCGCGCCAACCCGCCGACGATGGCGTGATCGTCGGCGAAGGTACGGTCGCCGTGCAGTTCCTGGAAGTCGTCGAAGATGCGCTTGATGTAGTCCAGCAGATAGGGCCGCTGCGGATGCCGGGAGAGCTGGGAGATCTGCCAGGGCGTGAGGTTCGAGAAGATGGACTCGGTGAGCGACAGGCTCTTGGTCTGCAGCCGGGCGATCTCCTCCTCGATGTTGATCTCGGTGTCGTCGCCGACCAGCCGCAGCTCCTCGATCTTCGCCTCGAGCTCGGCGATGGGTTGTTCGAATTCGAGAAAGTTCAGATCCATAGTCGGCTCATGGTAATGAAAATCGACGCCCGGGGACAGTATGAGCGCCCAATGGCTCCCCGCGCGGCGGCGGTCACTTCACCAGCACCAGCCGGGGCCGCGAGCCGGTGTCGATCCCTGTAGCGCCCTCGCCCACGGCGCGCTCGTATGATACTCGCACGCCGTTCTGGCCCAGCAGCTGTCGGAGCCGTTTGATCAGCTCGTCCGCCGGCTGGACCCGCCACGGCGCGCCGAGGACGAGATGCCCGCGCGCCCGCGGGCGACGGTACTCGATCCGTACCGGCAACCCGCCCTCTTGGTAAGCCGCGAGCAGGTCGCGAAGCTCGTCGACACGTCTCTTGCCGGCGGCGTGGGCGACGGGATCGCTGAGATCCAGGGTGAGACCGATGTGATCCGCCAGCTCCGCCCTAGCCTGCTCCAGCGGTCGGACCTCATTGGCGCGCAGGGACCAGCCGTCGCGGTACTCGTCGAAGGCCATGCTCCCGGTGACCACCAGGATGCGGTCGGCGGACCAGCAGCTCGCGGACCCGCTCGTAGAGCTCCGAGAAGACGGTCACCTCCATGCGCCCGGTGCGATCGTCCAGCACGAGCGACCCCATGCGCCCCCGCTGGGTCTTGCCGTGACGCACGCTGACCACGAGGCCGGCGATGGTGCGTTGCTCACGATCGTTGCGGTCGCGGGTCGCCTTCGAGCAGGGTCCCCAGGCGCGCGCCGACCATTGCCTCGAGTTCGGCGTCGTAGCGGTTGATCGGATGCCCGGTGAGGTAGAGACCCAGGGTTTCCTTCTCCCCCTGCAGCCGCTCGTCCTCCTCCCATTCGTCCCAGACACGGGCCGCGAGCTGAGGATCGGGCTCGGCGGCCACCGAGTCCACCGCGCCGCCGAACAGATCGACCTGACCGGCCGCCTGGCTCTCCTTGTGCTGCTCCGCGAGCTTCAGCGCCATGGGCAGCTGGGCCATCAGTGTCGCACGGTTCGGCCCCAGCTCGTCGAGAGCGCCGGCACGAATCAGGGCCTCCAGCACCCGCCGGTTGGCCTTGTGCAGATCGATGCGGCGGCAGAAGTCCCACAGGTCGCGGAAGCGACCGTCCGTGCGCCTGGCCTCCAGCATGGCCTCGATGGCCGACTCGCCGACCCCCTTGATAGCGCCGATGCCGTAGACCACCGTTTGGTCATCCGCGGCGGTAAACCGGCACTCGGAGCGGTTGACGGTCGGCGGCAACACCCCGAGTCCCATGCTTCGGCACTCGTCGATCAGGGTCACCACCTTGTCGGTGTTGTCCATGTCGGCGGACAGCACCGCCGCCATGAACGCCGCCGGGTAGTGGGCCTTGAGCCACAGGGTCTGGTAGGAGACCAGCGCATAGGCCGCGGAGTGCGACTTGTTGAAGCCGTAACCCGCGAACTTCTCCATCAGGTCGAAGATGTAGGTTGCGGTCTCGGCCTTGACGCCGCGCTGCTCGGACCCCGCCTGGAAGATCTCCCGCTGCTTGGCCATCTCCTCGGCCTTCTTCTTGCCCATGGCGCGGCGCAGCAGGTCGGCGCCTCCGAGGGTATACCCCGCCAGCACCTGGGCGATCTGCATCACCTGCTCCTGGTAGAGGATGACGCCGTAGGTGGGCTTGAGGATGGGCTCCAGGTCCGGGTGGGGGTACTCGACCCGGGCCTCGCCATGCTTGCGGGCGATGAAGTCGTCAACCATGCCGGACTGCAACGGACCCGGCCGGTACAGGGCCACAAGCGCGGTCATGTCTTCGAAGCTGTCGGGCTGGAGCTTCTTGATCAGCTCCTTCATGCCGCGGGATTCGAGCTGGAACACCGCCGTGGTCTCGCAGCGTTTTAGCAGCGCGAAGGCCTTGGGGTCCTTGGCGTCGATGCGCGCGATGTCCAACGGGGCCTCGCCGCGCTTCCCGCGCTCGGCGTTCACGGTGTTGAGCGCCCAGTCGATGATGGTCAGGGTGCGCAGCCCGAGAAAGTCGAACTTGACCAAGCCCGCCTGCTCCACGTCGTCCTTGTCGAACTGGGTGACGAGGTTGTCGCCGCCGGGCTCGCAGTAAAGCGGTGCGAAGTCGGTGAGCACCGTCGGGGCGATGACTACGCCGCCAGCGTGCTTGCCGGCGTTGCGCGCCAGGCCCTCGAGCTTGCGCGCCATATCGATGATGGCGCGCACCTCCTCGTCCTCCTCGTAGGCCGTCCTGAGGTCCTCGCTCTCCACCAGGGCCTTGTCGAGGGTCATGCCGAGCTCGAAGGGAACCATCTTGGCGATGCGGTCCACCATGCCATAGGGGTGACCCATGACCCGCCCCACATCCCGCACCACGGCCTTCGCCGCCATGGTTCCGAAGGTGATGATCTGGGACACGGCGTCGCGCCCGTATCGACCCGCCACGTAATCGATTACCCGGTCCCGTCTCTCCATGCAGAAATCGATGTCGAAGTCCGGCATGGAGACGCGCTCGGGGTTGAGGAAGCGCTCGAACAGCAGATCGTGCTCGATGGGGTCGAGGTCCGTGATGCCAAGCGCATAGGCCACCAGGGACCCCGCGCCGGAGCCGCGTCCGGGCCCGACGGGGATCAGCGTTTTCCCTCGCCCAGCGAATAAAATCGGCCACGATCAGGAAGTAGCCGGGAAAGCCCATCTGATTGATGACCTCTAGCTCGAGCTGGAGGCGATCGCCGTAGACCTTGCGCCGCTCGGCGAAGTCCGATGCCTCCCGGTCGAGGACGCGCTCCAGACGCCGCGCGAGGCCTGCTCTCGCCTCCCGGGCGAAGAACTCCTCGATGGTCATCCCCTGCGGGACCGGGAAATCCGGCAGAAAATTCTTGCCGAGCGTCAACTCCAGATTGCAGCGCTTGGCGATCTCGACCGTATTCTCCAGGGCCTCGGGGATGTCGGAGAAGAGCTCCGCCATCTCCTCGGGGGAGCGCAAATACTGCTGATCGCTGAAACGGCGGGGGCGGCGGGGATCCTCCAGGGTGCGCCCCTCGTGGATGCAGACGCGCGCCTCGTGGGCATCGAAGTCCTCCGCGGCCAGGAAGCGCACATCGTTGGTGGCCACCGCCGGCACCCCGCGGCGCGCGGCCAGGTCGACGCTGCGCTCGATCAGCTCCGCCTCGTCCTCGCGCCCGGTGCGCACCAGCTCCAGGTAGTAACGATCGCCGAATAGATCGAGCCAGTAGCCGAGGCAAGCCTCCGCCTGGTCCGCTTGTCCGGAGAGCAAGGCCCGGCCCACGTCCCCGTCTCGTCCGCCGGATAGGGCGATGAGCCCGGCGGCGGCCTCCGCTACCCAGTCGCGCTCGACCTGGGGAATCCCCAGGTGCTGCCCCTCCCGGTAGGCGCGCGAGATCAACCGAGTGAGGTTGCGATAGCCGCCGTTGTTCTGCACCAGCAGCAGCATGCGGTAGGGATTGTTGGGATCATCCGGGTTGCGCAGCCACAGGTCCGTCCCCGCGATCGGCTTTACGCCCGCGGAAACGGCGGCCTTGTAGAAGCGCACCAGGGCGAACAGATTCACCTGATCGGTGACCGCCACCGCCGGCATTCCCGCCGCGGCCACGGCCTTGATCAAGGGCTTCACGCGCAACAGCCCGTCGACCAGCGAATACTCGGAGTGGACGCGAAGATGGACGAATGCGGGATCCACGAGAAAGGTGATCGGGGCTCTTGGATTGGCGGAGATGGTCGCTTCGGGCGGACATTGTAGCCTTAGCGGGGCCGGCCATGGAGCCCCGTCGGCCTTTCCCCGAAGCCTACTGACCTAGGGACTAGTCTTGAGTGCCCGCACCTGGTCGAGCAGCTCCGGATGGTCCCACTCGCGTCCGCCAACGGCCTGATAGGCAAACCGTCCTTCTGGATCGACGACGAAGGTGGTGGGCAGACCCCTCACCGGCCAGGCCTGGACCACCCGGGAATCCAGGTCCATGGGGAGCGGAAACTGCACCGGATAGTCGGCGGTGAACTGGAAAATGGTGTCCGCGTCCTCGCCCACGTTGATCGCGATCAGTCCGATGCCCTCTTGCGAGAGTTGCTCCCAGGCCCGCTGCATCGAGGGCATCTCCTCGCGGCATGGCGGGCACCAGGTTGCCCAGAAATTCACGATCAGGGGCTTTCCCCGGTAATCCGACAGTCGGACCCGGTTCCCGTCCGCGTCCTCCAGATCGAACTCCGGCGCCTGCGTCGGATCGCTCAGCGGCGTGAGGGTCTGTTCGCCCTGTTCGGCCGCGTTCGGCGCGGCCGCCGCGCACAAAAGCGCGACCGCGAAAAGGCTGAGAAACGTCTTCATTGCTGGCATGTCTCCCCGTTACTGGGTCGGCGCAGGATCCAGGATCCGGCCAACGCTGCTACCGTACCGCATCGCAATGCGGCTTGATCGCCGCTGCCATCGTCTGACAGCATCCGATCGAAATGTTCCCCTCTCCACGCCCCGGCACCGGGGCATCCGGGCGCGCACCATAGCACTCCGCGAGCGATTTTCAATCACCCACTGCCATGAGGCACAGCGGCGGCGATCGCAGAAATCGAGCGCCAGAGCGCCCGCGCTCAGATAAGCAACTCGCGCACCGGCCGATACGAGCGCCGATGAACCTCGCACGGCCCCAGCTCCCGCAAAGCGGCCAGGTGCTCGCCGGTCGGATAGCCCTTGTGGCGGGCGAAGCCGAAGCCCGGATAGAGGCAATCCAGACGCCTCATTTCCCGGTCCCGCGCCACCTTGGCAAGGATGGAGGCGGCGCTGATCGCGGGCACGCTCGCATCACCGCCGACCACCGCCTCCGCCGGACAATGAAGGTGCGGACAGTGGTTGCCATCCACCTGGGCCTTTCCCGGGGCAACGGCCAGATCCTCTACCGCCCGCCGCATGGCGAGCAGGGACGCCTGCAGGATGTTGATGCGGTCTATCTCCTCCACGGTGGCGAAGGCCACCGCCCACGCGATCGCGTGTTCCATGATCTGGGGCTCCAACGCGTCGCGCCTCGTTGCCGTGAGCTTCTTCGAGTCGGCGAGGCCAAAAATCGGACGCGAGGGATGCAGGATCACCGCCGCGGCGGCCACGGGACCGGCCAGAGGTCCCCGCCCTGCCTCGTCGACCCCGGCAACGAGGAGAAACCGGCTCATGTCCGTTCTCCGACCAAGTCCAGCACCGCCAAGGCCGCCTCGCGGCCAGCGTCGCGGCGCAGTTGCCGGTGAATCTCGGCATATCGCACCTGGATCTCCCGCACGCGCTCCGGCCGGTCGAGAAAGTCCAGAATCGCCGGCGCCAGGAGCTCGGGTCGGCATCGATCCTGGACGAACTCCGGGGCCAGCTCGGCCTCCGCCAGCAGGTTGGCCATGGCGATGAAGGGCACCTTGACCAATCCCAAGCCGCGGATCAGTCGGTACGTCAACTCGTTCACGCGATAGCCCACCACCATTGGCCGCCCGAGCAACAGGGTCTCGAGGGTGGCGGTGCCCGAGGCCGTGAGCACGCAGTCGCTGGCGGCGATAACGTCACGGCTGCGGCCGTCCACCAGAACGATAGGCAAATCCGGCGCCTCGCGGGCGAGCACCTCGGTGAAGATCGCGCGCAGGGTGGGATTGACGAGCGGCGCGGCAAACCTCAGACCCGGGCGCAGTTCCTGGCTTCGGCGGGCAGCCTGAAGGAAGGGCGCGGCGAGCGCCCGCACCTCGCTCGCCCGGCTCCCGGGAAGGATCGCGACGACCGCGCCCTCGGCGGCCAGCCCCAGGGAGGCACGCGCCTGTGCGCGGTCCACGTCAAAGGGGATCTCGTCGGCCAGCGGATGCCCAACATAGCGTACCGGAATCCCATGGTCTCGCAGAAACTCCTCCTCGAAGGGGAAGATGGATAGCATGAGGTCGACCGCGCGTCGGATGCCCTTGACCCGGCCCGAGCGCCAAGCCCACACGGTGGGACTGACCAGGTGGACGGTGCGGATGCCCGCCCGGCGCAACCGCGTTTCGAGACCAAGATTAAAATCGGGTGCGTCAACGCCGATGAAGACATCGGGGCGCAGGTCCAGAAAGAAGCGGGCCAGGTCCCGGCGGATGCGCAACAGCTCACGCAGGTGCCGCATCACCTCCACCAGCCCCATGACCGAGAGCTGCTCCAGGGGCAGCAGGCTCTCGCAACCCGCCGCCTGCATGTGAGGACCAGCCACGCCCACGAACCGGGCGCCCGGCACCAGCCCCTTGATCGCGCGCACGACGGAGGCCCCGAGAATATCGCCTGAAGGTTCGTTGGCGACGATCCCAACCGTCAGCGAACCTCGGCCACCCTCATCCGGTGTCCGGTGCGCGAGCCGCTGGGGGGGATCGGACGATGGGGCGGGTTTTCCGATCCAACCATCGGCGCCGTCGCTCCCCATCAGCGCAGGATGCCGCGTTCGCGAGAGGCGACAAAATCGGCCATCAGATCCGTCTCGGGCGAGGCCAGCGCGCGCATCGCGGCCAGGGCATCATCGAGCGCTCGGCCCGACTTGTAGAGCAGACGAAACGCCTGCTTTATGCGCTGGATGCTCGCCGCGTCGAACCCGCGACGCCGCAAGCCCTCCGCGTTGATGCTGCGGGGCTCGGCGGGATGGCCGCTGACGAGCACGAAGGGCGGCACGTCCATGCCGATTACCGACCCCATGGCACTGAAGCTGTGTGCGCCGATGCGGCAGAACTGATGCACGATGGCGAAACCGCCGAGGATGGCCCAGTCCTGCACCTCGACGTGACCGGCGAGCGAGGCCGCGTTGGCCATGATCACCTTGTCTCCGATTCGGCAGTCATGGGCCACATGAACGTAGGCCATGAAGAGGTTGTCGTTGCCGATGCGCGTCTCGCCTGCGTCCTGCACGGTTCCCCGGTGCAGGGTGACGTACTCGCGCACGACGTTTCGGTCGCCGATGATGAGCCGGGTCTCTTCGCCATCGTACTTCTTGTCCTGCGGGTCCTCGCCGACCGACGCGAACTGGAAGATCCGGTTATCGGCCCCGATTTCCGTCGGGCCGCGGATCACTGTATGGGGCCCGACCCTTGTCCCGCGCCCGATGCGGACTCGGTTGCCGATGACTGCTGTAGGGACCGACCTCGACGCCCTCATCCAGCTCGGCTGCGGGGTCGATGACGGCCGTGGAATGAATCAACCTCAGAGATCCCGGGCAGTGCACATGATGTCCGCGGTGGCGACCATCTTGTCGTCCACCCTGGCCTCTCCGGTAAACATCCAGATGCCCCGACGCACGGTGCGCAGGTGCACCTCCAGGATCAACTGATCGCCCGGTTCCACCGGCCGCTTGAAACGTGCCTTATCGATGCCGACGAAATAATAGAGGCCCTTCTCCCCAACCTCGTTCGGGCGGGACTCCATCGCCAAGAGACCCGTTGCCTGAGCCATCGCCTCCACGATCAATACCCCGGGCATCACCGGACGCGCCGGGAAGTGCCCGTTGAAAAAGTGCTCGTTGTAGGTCACGTTCTTGCGCGCGATCAGGTAATCGTCAGGCTCGAACTCGATCACCCGATCGATCAACAAAAACGGGTACCGGTGCGGCAGCAACTGCAACACCTTGTTAATATCCATCGTGCTCACTGCTACCTCCGTTGCCGCGGGGCGCCCCGCGGGCCGACCTGCGCGCCAGATCAGTCTGATTGCTTCCCCGGGGTCTTCACGCCTCGCTCGAGCTTTTCCTCCAGGCGTTTCAAGCGCCTGGCAAGCTCATCGAGATGCCGGAACCGGGCCGCGTTTCGCCGCCACTCCGCGTTGGGCATCGCCGGGATACCGCTGCTATAGACCCCCGGCTCAGCAAAGGATCGGGTGACCATGGCCATGCCGGTGAAATGGACCTTATCACCAATCACCAAATGGCCCGCCATGCCGACAGCGCCGGCGATGGTGCAATCGCGTCCGATGCTGGTCGAGCCCGAGATGCCGGAGCAGGCGGCCATCGCGGTATTCTCGCCGATGCGGCAGTTGTGCCCGATCTGAATCAGATTATCGAGCTTGGCTCCCGCGGCGATGACCGTATCCTCCAGCGCCCCGCGATCCACGGTCGTATTGGCGCCGATCTCCACGTCGTCCCCGAGGACCACGCGCCCGAGCTGAGGTATCCGCACCCAACGCTCACCGTCCATCGCAAAGCCGAATCCTTCGCGCCCAATGACCGCCCCAGGGTGAATCAGTACCCGCCGGCCTACCCGCGTTCCCGCGCACAGGGTCACGCGCGCAACCAGGCGGCTGTCCTCAGCGATCGCGCACCCAGCCCCGACGATACATCCAGGACCGATGAAGACGCGCGGCCCGATCTCGACGCCCTCTTCCACGACCGCAGTGGGGCCGATGCAGGCGCTGGTATCGACCCGGGCGCCTGGCGCCACGACCGCGCTCGGATGGCAACCCCCGATGACCTCGGGCTCGGGGTGGAGCAGGCGCGCCGCGTAGGCGTAAGCGAGATACGGATTGTCGGTCACGAGTGCGCTCACCGGGCAGAACTCAAGGTCCTTCTCGGCGATGATCACCGCACCCGCCCGGGTAGCTCTTAGCTCACTGAGATACTTACGGTCGCTGAAGAAACAGAGGCTGTGCCGGTCGGCCCTGGTCAAGGTATCGACGCGGCTCACCCGCACGGAGCCGTCACCGCGCATACGAGCGCCGAGTCTGTCCGCAAGATCCTGGAGTGAGCGGTCCGAATCCATAGGGGGCTGTCGACTGGCCGTCAGCGGTGACGGCAGGACTGGGCTATTTCGGCTTGAACTTTGATCGCAGACGCTCGACCACCTTGTCGGAGATGTCTATGCGCTCGCTGTAGTAGACGATGCCTTCGCTGACGATGAGATCGATCTTCTCCTCCTTCGCCAGCTCCTTGACCACCTCGTTCACCTCCTGCGCAAGCTTGGTGCGCAACTCGTTCTGCCGCAGCGCGAAGTCCTCGCGGAACTCCGCCTGCGCGTACTTGAGCTTGCGCTCACGGTTGCGGATATCGTTCTGCAGGCGCTGAATCTCGTCCTCGCTCATCAGGGCAGCATCGCGCTCGAGCTTCTTCTTCAACTCCTCCATCTGCGATTGCTGGGAGCTGAGATCCTGCTCCCGCTCGTTTACCTCCTGCTGGAGCGCCTTGCGGGCAGCTTCATACTGGGGCGATTGCTCGACGATCCGCGTCGGATCGATCACCGCAATCACATAGTCCAACGCCAGGACTTGGGAGGTCGCCACCGTCAACAGCATCCCGACCGCGGATAGCAGAAGTCTCGTCACCTGGTTTCTCCCGTTACCTCAGAAAGTCTGGCCGAAACCGAACTGGAAGATCTGCGTTTGATCGCCATCCTTTTCGTTCAGCGGATAGGCAAGGCTCAGCGAGAGAGCACCCACTGGCGACAGCCAGACCGCGGACAAGCCAACAGAGTAACGCATGTCCCCCAGACTGAACCCGGTCGGTGAAACAAGGTCAGTATCCACCCCGTCGATCCGAAGACTGGGTGAGTCGTCGGTCCACCACACGTTGCCGAAATCGAAGAATGCCCCCAGTCGAAGCGACTTCTCGAAGTCGCCGCCGATGGGGGGCGGGGCGAAGAGCTCGATACTCCCGGCGATCTTGACGTTACCGCCCACCGGATCTCGCTCAAGCGTGGTCTCCCGGGGGCCCAGGGTATTATCCTTCCAACCCCGCACCGTTCGCGGCCCGCCAGCGAAGAAGTTCTCGAAGAAGGGAAGCGAATCCGTGTCACCCAAGCCCGCGCCGTAACCGAGATCAGCGTTCAGTGCCAAGCGTGAAGCGGCTGGTCAGCGGGACATAACGCCGATGGCGGTAGGTGAGCCGATAGTACTGCAGATCGCTGCCGGGCACCGAGACCTCGGCCAGCAAGCGTTTGCAGGCCGCCGCTGGTCGGAAACACCGCCGAGTCACGCGAGTCGTTCGTGTAGGAGGCGGTGAGCAAGAAGTCATTGAATTGGTCACCGTTCTCTTCGACGAAGTCGACGCGCGAGCAATGACGCACCCGCCTGGAAATTGGTGTACTGGTAGCGGATACCAAGACCGGCGCGACTGGTGTCGGAGATCGGAAGGCCGAAGCTCATTCCGGCGACCCCGACATCGGTGACGTAGTCGGCGCTGTCGAGTTCGGCGAAATCCGTTTCCCGGTACGAGAGCTCGAATCCGCGGCTGATGCCGTCGATGGTGTAGTAGGGGTTGGTGTAGGCGAGTTGGTACAGACGGTTCGAATCGCTGTTGTTGAAGGCGAAGGAGACGCGCTTGCCGGTGCCGAGGAAGTTGTTCTGGGTGACGCTGGTGTTGAAGATGATGCCCTGCTCTGCGAGTAGCCGATACCGGCGAGCAAGATTGCCCGAGGCCTTCTCCTTGACCGTGACCTCGACGTCCACCTCGTCGGCGGAGCCGGCAACCGCAGGCGTCTCGATGGTGACCTCGTCGAAGTAACCCAAGCGCTGCAGTCGCTCGCGGGACTTCTTCACCAACTCGGTGGAGAACCAGGCCGCCTCCAGCTGCCGCATCTCGCGGCGCAGCACCTCGTCGCGGGTCCGGGTATTGCCCTTCATGTTGATGCGCCGGACATAGACCCGCTTGCCCGGATCGACGAAAAAGATGACCGCGACCTGCTTTTTCTCGTCGTCGATCTCCGGAATCGTGTTGACGTTGGCAAAGGCGTAACCCTCGTTGCCGAGGTATTTCGAGATACGCTCCGCACTCTCCGTGGTGACCTTGCGCGAGAACACCTCGCCGCGGCTGCATGTGGATCAGGGGAAACAATTGCTGCGCCGGCACCGATTGCTCGCCGGCAAGCTGAATGTCGCTGACCGAGTAGACGTCCCCTTCCTCGATGCCGACGGTGATGTAGATGTCCTTCTTGTCCGCGCTGATGGAAACCTGGGTCGACTTGATCTCGAACTTGATGTAGCCGCGGTCGAGGTAGAACGACCGCAAGGCCTCGAGATCGCCGGCCAGCTTTTGCTTCGAGTACTGGTCGTTCTTGGAGTAGAAGGAGTGCCACTTGCTGGAACCGAGCTTGAACTGCTTGAGCAGCTCCTTCTCCTCGAAGGCCTCGTTGCCGATGACATTGATCTGCTTGATGCGGGCGGTCAGCCCCTCTTGGATCTTGATGGTCACGGCGACCCGGTTGCGCTCCAGCGGCGAGACGGTGGACTGGACTTCCACGCCGTACTTGCCGCGCGCGAAGTACTGCCGCTTGAGCTCCTGCTCGATGCGGTCCAGGACCGAGGGGTTGAAGACCCGCCCTTCCGCCAGCCCTACATCCTTGAGGCCGTCCGTGAGCGCTTCGGTCTCGATGTCCTTATTACCGACGATCGTGATCTCCGCCACCGATGGGCGCTCCTGCACCCAGATGACCAGCACAGAACCGTCGCGCTCTACGCGCACGTCCTTGAAAAATCCCGTCCCGTACAGCGTGCGGATGATGTTCGCGGTGGCGGCATCCGTGGTCGTGTCACCCACCTTCACCGGGAGATAGGTGAAGACGGTACCCGGGGCTATGCGCTGGAGCCCTTCGACGCGGATATCGGAAATGCGAAACTCGGCGCCGAAAGCGCAGGTGCTCAGGATCGACAGCACGAGGAGCAGCACGAGCTTTCGCCTCTGCGGACGCACTCCACCAGAACTCGATGCTCGCAAAACCATCCCCTCCCAAGCGGATGCCGCATCCCAGAGCGGCGTCTGTTACGGCGCGCTAGTATAAGGGCGTGGGGGTCGAGTTGCGAGCCTCCGATCACGGGCGCGGCTTGCCCCGACCCGCTGCGGATCGCTCGGCGGTGAGGATCAGCCGACCAAGCGGGAGATGTCGACGTAGAAGGCCAGGGTCATCAGGGCCGCAAGGATGGCGATGCCGACACGCTGGCCCTGCATCTGCGCCTGCTCGGACAGGGGGCTGCCCTTGACGGCCTCGATGGCGAAATACAACAAGTGTCCGCCGTCCAGCACGGGTATGGGCAACAGGTTCAGAACCGCCAGACTGATACTGACCACCGCCAGGAACTTGACGAAGTAGGCCAGACCGTAGCTCGCCGTCTTGCCCGCGGTCTCGGCGATGGAGATCGGCCCGCTCAGGTTCTCCACCGAGGCCTTGCCGATCAATCATGCGCCCGAGAACGCGCAGCATGAGCAGGCTCATATCCGCCGTCTTGCCCACCGCGGCGCCCATCGCCTCCAATGGCCCCGCGCCGCACCTCGGTGCGGTACTTGTCGAATAGATCATCGGGGACCTGAGCCGCCGCGCCGATGCGCCCTACCCGGCCCGTCGGCCCGTCCACGGCGCGCGGCGTCACGGCGATATCGAGCACCTCGCCCCGGCGCTCGACCTCAAGCCGCAGCGTGTCTCCCGGGTGGTCCTGCACAATATCCACCCATTCCTGCCAGTTGGCCACCGCCTCACCCTCGGCGCTCAGGACGAGATCCCCGGGTTGCAGGCCGGCCTCCTCGGCGGCCTCTCCCGGCACCAACTCGCCGATCACCGGGGGCAAGGTCGGCCGGGCGGGCGTCAGGCCCAGGTTCGCGAGGATCGCCGGGTCGTCCGGAAGCGCAGCAGAGCGCGCTCCCGTGGCAACAGACGCACCGATTCAAGACCATCCTCCGCGCGCACCCGAACCGGCAGATCTTCGCCGTCCAGGACTTCCGCCATGAGGGCGAAGACCGCGGCCTCCCAGGTCGGCGTCGGACGATCACCGACGGCGAGCAGCTCGTCGCCCGGAACGAAACCCGCCTGCGCGGCCATCGAGCCGGGCTCAACCTCACCCGACGAGCGCCCGGGTACCGACGTCGCCCGAGCACCAGGATGCCCCAGTAGGCGAGCGATCGCGAAAAGGAAGTTGAACAGAGGACCAGCGGCAACGATGGCGGAGCGCTTCCAAAGCGCCTGGCGGTTGAAGGCGAGATGCACGCTCCGCGGCGGGCACCGTCTCCTCGCGCTCGTCGAGCATCTTCACGTAGCCGCCAAGGGGAATCGCGGCGATCACGTACTCGGTGCCGTCCCTCGGGCTCACGCGCTTCAGCAAGGGCCTGCCGAAGCCGATGGAGAAGCGCAGCACCTTGACGCCAAGCTTGCGGCGCGACCCAGAAGTGGCCGAACTCGTGGACGGCAATCAGGATCGCCAGGGCAACGACAAAGGAAGCAGCAGTAGAAAAGCAAGTTCTGCATGGCCGCCTTATCCGACACGCGCGCACTAGGTTTTGTTCCGCGATCGCCCGCGCCCGCCGATCGACCTCCAGGAGTGCGCAATGTCCGCCCTCATCGACCGGTTCGGCGAGCCAGCCGATCGAGGGTGCGCTCGACGAGCTCCGCGATGGCCGTGAATCCGATGCGCCCGTCCAGAAATGCGGCCACCGCGACCTCATTGGCCGCGTTCAGGACGGCGGGCGCCGTGCCGCCGGCCTCCGCCGCCCGGATGGCCAGGTCGAGACATGGAAAACGGTCCAGACCAGGGGCCTGGAAATCCAGTCGCGCGACCGCGAACAGATCCAAGGACGCAACGCCGGAATCCATGCGCTCGGGCCACGCCAGTGCATGGGCGATGGGGGTGCGCATGTCCGGATTGCCCAGCTGCGCCAGCACGGAACCGTCGACGATACTGAACCAGGGAATGGATCACGCTCTGCGGATGGATCACGACCTGAATCCGATCCGGGGTCGTGCGCAAAGAGCCAGCAGGCCTCGATGAGCTCCAGTCCCTTGTTCATCATGGTCGCCGAATCCACCGAGATCTTGCGCCCCATGTCCCAGTTGGGGTGGGCGCAGGCCTGCTCGGGGGTCACCGCCTGCAGCGTCTCCAGCGGGCGTATCGCGAAACGGCCCGCCCGAGGCGGTGAGCAGGATCCGCTCCACGCCGACCGCGGCGAGACCCGCGCCGCATAGTCAGCGGGCAGACACTGGAAGACGGCATTGTGCTCGCTGTCGATCGGCAGCAGCAGGGCCCCGCTGTCCGCGACCGCATCCATCAGGATCTCGCCGGCGACCACCAACGCCTCCTTGTTGGCGAGCAGCACCCGCTTTCCCGGCGCGCGCCGCGGCCAGGGTCGGCATCAGCCCCGCCGCGCCGACGATGGCCGCCATGACGTCATCCACCTCCGGCAAGGAGGCGACGGTCTCGAGCGCTTGCGGCCCGGCCAGCACCTCCGGCGGACGTCGCATGCCCGCGAGCAAGTCCCGCAGCCGCGCGCGCCGCCTGCGGATCCGCCATGACCGCGTAAGCCGGCCGATGACGCCGGCATTGCAGCGCCATGCCCTCCGCGTCCCGGTTGGCGGTCACGGCGACCACGCGAAAACGCTCGGGATGACGCGCCACCACATCGAGCGTGCTGACGCCGATAGAGCCGGTGGAGCCGAGGACCGCAATACCTTTCACAGCCCGACCTCCAACCAGAGCATGCCCAGGGTGAACACCGGCGCCGCCGCGGTCAGGCTGTCGATACGGTCGAGGACGCCGCCGTGCCCGGGCAGCAGCCGCCCGGAGTCCTTGACGTCCCCGGCGGCGCTTGAGCCAGCTCTCGTACAGGTCGCCGACGACGGAGATGAAGGCGGTCGACCACACAGATCAGCACGACGATACAGCGCCGAGAGCCACGCGAGACCCATGCGCCCAGGCGAGCAACAGGCCGCAGCAGGGCGGCACCCGCGAGGGCGCCGTAGACACCGACCCGCGTCTTGCCAGGGCTGAGCACAGGAGCCAGCTTCGTCGCGCCCCCACTGCCGGCCCGACGAAATAGGCGGCGAGTCCGCCACCCAGATCGAGCACCAGCAGGAACAGGACCAGCCAGCGGGCCCTGCTCGCGCAACGCCAGTGGAGCTCGCACCATCGCCACCCAAGGTCCGAGCAGCACCGGAAGTCCGATCAGCACCAGCAGCGGGATCGAGATCGCATCGCGGGCTCGACGCACGCGAAGCCGAAGACAGGTAATCCGCGCAGCCACCAAAGAAGCCCGGCCGAGATCAGCAGGTACGGCAGACCAATCTGCCGACCGGGAAGCCGCCACAGCAGCAACAGGCAGGTTCCGATCAGAGCAAGGTAGGCGATGCGGCCAAGAGGCGTGCCGATTCCGGCCAGCGCGGCCCACTCCCAGGCTGCCAAGCAGCGACCACGACTGCGAGACAGAGGCGCAAATAGGGCGTTGGCAGCAACAGCACCGCCGCCGATCGCGAGCGGGGCCAGGAGCGAGCGCGGTCAGGACCCGCTGCTGCAGTGAGCTCGGCGGGCACGGGCGCGCCTTACGGCGCCTCGTCCTGCGGCGTGGCAAGCGACCTGCTCGCCGGTCAAGCCGAACCGCCGTTGGCGACGAGCGAAGTCCGCCAACGCCTGCGCATAGGCCTCGCGTTCCGAACTCAGGCCACATCAGATCGCGTGAAATAGAGCTCGGTGTAGGCGGACTGCCAGAGCAGGAAGTTGCTCAGCCGCTGCTCCCCGCCGGTGCGGATGAACAGATCCGGATCGGGCAGATCGGGAAACGCCAAGTCGTGCAGCGAAGGCGTCGTCGTCGATCGTCCGCGCAATGCGAGCACTCCCGCGGCAACATCCTCGGCGATCCGCCGAGCGGCCTGGACGATATCCCAGCGCCCGCCGTAGTTGGCGGCGACCTGCAGCATCCATGCGATCGTTGCCGGCCGTCACCTCCTCGGCCTCCGCGATGCTGCGCTGCAGCTTCTCGGGAAAGGCGCTGCGGTCGCCGATGACGCGCAGTCGCACGCCGTTCTCGTCGAGTCGCCTGACCTCCGCCCGCAAGGCGCTCATGAACAGCTCCATCAGCAGATTGACCTCGGACTTGGGCCGCCGCCAGTTCTCGCTGCTGAAGGCGAACAGGGTCAGCGCCCCCACACCCTGGCGCACGCTTTCCTCCACGACGGCACGCACGCTCTTGACACCAGCCCGGTGACCGGCCGTGCGCGGCAGGTTGCGCTGACGGGCCCAACGCCCGTTGCCGTCCATGATGATGGCCACATGCCGTGGAATCGGCCCCTTGCGGCGAGCGCTGTCGGGTGCCTGGTTGTCGGTGTCCAAGATCGGAACGGGTGGAGCGAAGCAGGCTTCAAATGGACATCAAATCCGCTTCCTTCTCCTCGAGCACCTCGTCCACTTCCTTGACGTACTGGTCGGTCAGCTTCTGGACGATTTCCTGGCCGCGCCGCTCGTCGTCCTCGGAGATCATCTTCTCCTTGACCGCCTCCTTGAGCTCGCTGTTCGCGTCGCGGCGGATGTTGCGGACCGCGACGCGCGCCTGCTCCGCCTCATGGCGCGCCACCTTGATCAGGTCGCGGCGACGCTCCTCGGTCAGCGGCGGCATGGGCACACGGATCACCGTCCCCGCGGTGTTGGGATTGAGGCCCAGATCCGACTGCATGATGGCCTTCTCCACCGCCTGCACCATGTTCTTCTCCCAGGGCGTCACCGCCAGGGTGCGGGCATCCTCCGCGGTCACGTTGGCCACCTGCTTGATCGGCACCTCGGAGCCGTAGTAGTTCACCATGACATGGTCCAGCAGAGCCGGATGGGCACGCCCGGTGCGAATCTTGGCCAGCTCATGGCGCAGCGCCTCGACGCTCTTGCCCATGCGCGATGTCGCGTCTTTCTTGATGTCCTCGATCATCTCAATCCCCACTTTCGACCAGGGAGCCAACCGCCTCGCCCCTGCATCAGCCGCATCAGGGCTCCGGACTCGTTGATGTTCATGACGCGCATCGGGATCCGATTGTCCCGGCACAGCACGATGGCGGTCGCGTCCATCACCTTCAGGTTCTCTCGCAGCGCCTGATTGTAGGTCAGTCGCTGATAGAACACCGCATTCGGGTCGCTGCACCGGATCGGCGGAATAGACGCCGTCGACCTTCGTGGCCTTGATCAGCAGGTCCGCGCCGATCTCGACCGCCCGCAGGCTGGCGGCGGAATCGGTGGTGAAGAACGGATTGCCGGTGCCGGCGGCGAAGATCGCCACCCGGCCCTTTTCCAGATGGCGCACGGCGCGCCGGCGAATATAGTCCTCGCAGACCTGATTGATCTTCAGCGCGGACATGACCCGCGTCGGGACCTCGATCCGCTCCAGCGCATCCTGCATCGCCAGCGAGTTGATGACCGTGGCCAGCATGCCCATGTGGTCGCCGGTCACCCGGTCCATCCCCGCCGCCGGCGAGACCCGCGCCGCGGAAGATGTTGCCGCCGCCGATCACCAGCGCAACCTGGACACCCGCGCCCGACCAGATCCCGAACCTCATCGGCGAGGCGGCCGATGACGGCCGGATCGATGCCGTAGTCGCCGTCACCCATCAGGGCCTCGCCGCTGAGCTTGAGGAGAATGCGTCGATAAGCGAGATGGGTCACGTGGTTCGGCTCCGGTGGATCGGTGGACGGCGGTGCGAGCGCCTCAGCCGCCGCGGACCTGAGCCATGACCTCCTCGGCGAAGTTCTCCGTCCTTCTTCTCGATGCCCTCCCCGACCTCGACGCGGGCGAAGCGAATCACCTTGGCGCCGGCCTGCTTGAGCAGCTTCTCGACGGTCATGTCCGGGTCCTTGACGAAGGCCTGACCGAGCAGCGTCACCTCTTCCATGTACTTGCGTACCCGACCCTCGATGATCTTGTCGACGATGTTCTCCGGCTTTCCGCTCTCCAGCGCCTGGGCGCGAAAGATATCGCGCTCCTTCGCCAAGGTGTCCGCCGGCACCTGATCGGCACTCGACGCACAGGGGGCTGCTGGCGGCGATGTGCATGGCGATGTCCCTGCCGAGGGTCTCGTCGCCGCCCTCGAGCTCGACGACCACCCCGATGCGCACACCGTGGCGATAGCTGTAAAGCTGGCCCTGCACGTCATCGAAGCGCACCAGGCGACGCACCTGGATGTTCTCCCCGATCTTCGCCACCAACGCCTCGCGCGCCTGCGCGATGGTAGTCGCACCCTCTTCCTCGAACGGCAGCTCTACCAGCGCATCGACATCGGCAACGTCGCTGGCCAGGGCGCAGGCCGCGACCGCATCCGCGAAGGCGCCGAAATTGCCATCCTTGGCAACGAAGTCGGTCTCACAGTTGACCTCGACCATCACGCCGCGTTTGCCGTCATCGGCGATGCTGATCATGACGACGCCCTCGGCCGCGATTCGCCCGGCCTTCTTCGCGGCCTTGGCCTGGCCGGATTTGCGCATCAGCTCGATGGCGGCCTCGATGTCGCCGTTTGTCTCCACCAGGGCCTTCTTGCACTCCATCATGCCGGCACCGGTGCGTTCTCTCAGCTCCTTTACCAAAGCGGCAGTAATCGCCATGACATCAACTCCTCAAAAGGGAAACGGGGACGCCGCGCGGCAGCTCCGGGCTGCCGCGCGAAGTCCTTTGGCAGGCGTTTTCGGCGCCCGCTGCGCAACGGGTTATTCGGCGGCCGCTTGGGTCTCGGCCGCGCTCTTGTCGTCCTCGGCAACGAACTCGTCCACCTGACCGACCGCCGCGGCGGCAGTCGAGCGACCGTCAAGCACCGCAGAGGCGGCGCCTTCGATGTAGAGCCGCACCGCCCGGATGGCGTCGTCGTTGCCGGGAATCACATAGTCGATCTGCCCCGGATCGTTGTTGGTGTCGACCACCCCGACCACGGGGATGCCAAGCTTGTTGGCCTCGCTCACCGCGATCTTCTCGTGCCCCACGTCGACGATGAACAGCGCGTCCGGAAGCCGCTCCATGTCCTTGATGCCACCCAGGCTCTGATCGAGCTTGTCCTTCTCCCGGCTGAGGCCGAGCGCCTCCTTCTTGTTGAACCGCTGGATGGAGCCGTCCTCGAACATGGTCTCGAGCTCCTTGAGGCGCTTGATCGACTGCCGGATGGTCCGGAAGTTGGTCAGCATCCCGCCGAGCCAACGATAGTCGACATAGGGCATACCGCAGCGTGCGGCCTGCTCGCGAACCGCCTCGCGCGCCGCCCGCTTGGTGCCGACAAACAGGATCTTGCCGCCGTTCGCCGCCAACGAGCCCATGTAGTTCATGGCCTCCTGGTACAGCGGAAGCGTCTTCTCGAGATTGATGATGTGGATCTTGTTGCGATGCCCGAAGATGTAGGCGCCCATCTTGGGGTTCCAGTATCGGGTCTGATGCCCGAAATGGACGCCCGCCTCCAGCATCTGACGCATGGAAACTTCACTCACTTCGAATTGTCCTCATGACTTGGGTTTGACCTCCACGCTTCCCGGGGCGCAACCCGCTGGGCGGGCACCCAGCGCCCTGTGTCGAAGCGTGTGTGTATTACCGCGAGAGACGATCCGCGTACTAACGAAGGCGGACCGGGCCTCGGGCGTGTTGGCGCTCATCGCGCCCTTGCGGAACGGCGGATTCCACGGCCTACTCAAACGAGATCGCGGCAAGTTGAAAACTGGCCTTAGCCACAATCAATGCCGGATTCGACCCCGACAAAGGGACGTGCCGAGACGGGCCGAAGATGAGCCAAAAATAAAGCGAAAAACCGTCGTTTTTCGCTTCGGGTTCATGCGCCACTGCCGCTTCGTACGCGGCGGAGCAGCGCGGTGTTTGCCGTACCGCGGCGCGTTTTATACCATAGTGGGCTTCGCCTGAGCAATTCTCTCGGCCTTTCGGCAGGTGCCAACTGAACAGTGGATGCTGACGCCCACGCCATGAGCGTACCCATCAAATCGGCGAACGAGATCGCGAAGATGCGCGTCGCCGGCCGGCTGGCGGCGGAGGTGCTCGAGATGATCGAGTGTCACGTGCGACCAGGGGTGACGACCGACGAACTCGACCGCATCTGTCACGATTTCATCGTCAACGAGCAGCACGCGATCCCCGCACCCCTCGACTACCGCGGCTTTCCGAAATCCATCTGCACCTCGGTGAACCATCAGGTCTGCCACGGCATTCCAGGCAATAAGCGGCTGAAGAACGGCGACATCGTCAACATCGACATCACCGTCATCAAGGACGGCTATCACGGCGATACCAGTAAGATGTTCTTCGTCGGCGACGCTTCGGTCCTCGCGCGGCGCTTGATCAAGCTTACCCAGGAGGCGATGCGCCTGGGCATCGCACAGGTCCGACCCGGAGCAACGCTTGGCGACGTTGGCCACGCGATCCAGACATTCGTCGAATCCAACAACTATTCGGTGGTGCGCGAGTACTGCGGCCATGGCATCGGCCGAGAGTTTCACGAGGATCCCCAGGTGCTGCACTACGGCTCGCCCGGCGAGGGACTGGCGCTGCGAGAGGGGATGTGCTTCACCGTGGAGCCCATGGTCAACGCCGGCAAACGCTTCATCAAGCTCCTGCCGGACGGTTGGACGGTCGTCACCAAGGACCGCAGCCTCTCCGCCCAGTGGGAGCATACCGTCCTGGTCACCGCCGACGGGCACGAGATCCTCACGCTTCGCCAGGAAGAACGCGCAGAATCAGGACTGGAATGATTGCCGAACGGCATTCGGGAACGGTCACCGCATTCGCATCGACAGATCGTCTTCGGGAAGATCTGGCGGCGGGCACGAATCCGGTCAAAGCCTTCCGGCAGGCGCTGCGCGAAGGCACCCGCCGCATGTTCGCGTGCTATGACGACGGGATGTCGATCGCGGACCTGGTGCTGGCGCGCAGCCTGCTGGTGGACGCCCTCCTGCGCGAGGCATGGGATCGCCACCTGTCCTCTCGCCCCGACGCCGCCCTGGTGGCGGTGGGCGGTTACGGGCGCCGGGAGCTGCACCCGGCCTCCGACGTGGACATCCTGATCCTAGCGGAGCGCGTTGAGCGCGGCGCTTTCAGCGATGCCATCGAGGCACTCATCACCTTCCTCTGGGACATCGGCTTGGAAGTGGGACACAGCGTGCGCACCGTCGAGGAGTGCGTAAGCGAGGGCCGGGCCGACGTCACCGTCATGACCAACCTGATCGAGGCTCGCCATCTGGTGGGGGATGCGCACCTCTTCGAGCGGATGCTCGACGCCACGGGGCCCAGCCGCATCTGGCCGAGCGAGGACTTCTTCGCCGCCAAGACCCAGGAGCAAAAGGCACGCTGGCACAAGTACGGCGAAACCGCCTACAACCTGGAGCCCAACATCAAGGAGAACCCCGGGGGCCTGCGGGACATTCAGATGATCGGCTGGGTGGCGAAGCGCCATTTCGCAGCCCGCGATCTCCACGACCTCGTCGGCCACGGCTTTCTCACCGAGCGTGAGCATCTCACCCTGGTCGAGGGTCAGGCGCTCCTCTGGCGCATCCGCTTTGCCCTGCACCGCCTGGCGGGGCGGCGCGAGGATCGGCTGCTCTTCGACTATCAGCGCACCCTGGCCGGGGACTTCGGCTTCATCGACGGCCAGACCAACCTGGGCGTCGAGCAATTCATGCAGCAGTACTACCGCACGGTCATGGAGCTCAACCGGCTCAATGAGATGCTGCTGCAGTTGTTCAAGGAAGCCATCCTGCTGCACGATCGGCTCGCCCCGCCGGTGGAGATCAACAAGCGTTTCCAGTCGCGCAGCGGATTCCTGGAGGTCACGCGCGCGGACGTCTTCCGCCGCAGTCCCGTGGCGCTGCTCGAGGTCTTCTACGTCTTGCAGACGCACCCGGAACTGCAAGGGGTGCGCGCCAGCACCATCCGCCTGATCCGCGAGAACCGCCACCAGATCGACGACAAGGCCCGCGCAGATCTGCGCGCGCGCAGCCTGTTCATGGAGATCTTCCGCTACCCCACGGGCCTCACCCACGCCCTGCGGCGCATGAACCGCTACGGCGTGCTCGCCGCCTACATCCCGGCCTTCGCCAACATCGTCGGGCGCATGCAGTACGACCTGTTCCACGTCTACACGGTCGACGAGCACACCCTGCGCTTGGTTCGCAATCTGCGCCGCTTCTGCGTACACGAGCACGCGGACGAGTATCCGCTGGCAAGCGCCATCGCCCATACCATCCCTAAGCTGGAGCTGCTGTACCTCGCCGGCCTGTTCCATGACATCGCCAAAGGGCGTGGCGGCGATCACTCCCTGATCGGCGCCCGAGACGCCTGGGACTTCTGCCTGCTCCACGGCCTCTCCGAGTACGACGCCCGCCTGGTGGCCTGGCTGGTGGAGAAACACTTGGTCATGTCCATGACCGCCCAGCGCAAGGACACCAGCGATCCGGAGGTCATCCAGACATTCGCGGCGGAGATCGGCGATAGCACCCGGCTCGATTATCTCTATCTGCTCACCGTCGCGGACGCGCGCGCCACCAACCCACAGCGATGGAACTCGTGGAAAGAGGCCCTGCTACGGGAGCTCTACCACGCGACACGCCGAGCCCTGGTGCGCGGCCTCGACAATCCGCAGGCCCAGGACGAGCTGATCCAGCAAAAACAAACGGAGGCCTTGCGTCTGCTGGAGAAGTACGGAGTCCAGGAGGACACCTGCACGGCGCTGTGGATCAAATTCAGTCTCGACTACTTCCTGCACAATTCGCCGGATGAGATCGCCTGGCAGACCAGACTGGTGCTGGCCGTGCCGGCCGACGAGCTACCCCTCGTCACGATCCGACCGGTCACGGCGCGCGGCGGGACCGAGATATTTCTCTACAGCCGGGACCAGGCCCACTTGTTTGCCCGCACCACCGCCCTGCTCGACCAGCTGCGCCTCAGCATCCTGGACGCCCGCATCATGACCACCGACGACCATATGGTGCTCAACACCTATTACGTGCTGGAGTTGGAAGGTTCGCCCATCGGAGAGGAACTGCGGATGGAGGAGATCCGCTGCGCGCTGAAGCAAGGCCTTCAGGCGCCACCGCACGACGACGTGCAGGTCCAAAGGAGGCTCCCGCGCCAACACAAGCATTTCCCCACGATGACCGAGGTCACCTTCACGCCTGACGAGCGCAACCAGCGCACGGTCATGCGCCTCTCCACCCTCGACCGCCCGGGACTGCTCGCGGACGTGGGAGCCGTGTTCGACACCTGCGGGATCCGCTTGCAGAACGCGAAGATCGCGACGGTTGGGGCCGAGGTGGACGATGTGTTCTTCATCACGACGGAGCACGACACGGCCATCGTCTGCGAGACGGCCCTCGCCTGCTTGCGCAGCGAGATCCATCGTCGCGTCGAGAAGACCCCAGTCGCCTGATCCCCCAACGCCCCCGTGCTGCCGCCCGCGTGCGCCGCCGAAACGAGAGCGCGCGCCGTCCGGCGACGACCGGCGAAAAAACCCCGACACTTGACACGACACAGGGCAGGCGTTTGAAAATTTCCTTATTTCATGATTTATTAATGTTCCTATGCCACGGGCGATCTGCGGTGTGCGCCCATACGAGCCGGGACCATCACCCAGGGCATGGCTTGGGCGTGATGGAATCCGTATCCGAATCCCGGCCAGAACCGGCTGTGCCGCGCCGAGCCGGCGGCGGATCACCCGTCGCCGAGGGCGCTCAGGTGGGAGGGGGAAGAGATGACCCATCGACTGCGCATTCTGGAAGCGGCGTTCTGGGCGGCCGCCCTCGCCGTATCGCCCGTTGTCGCGGATGAAGCGGCGCCGGCATCCGCTACCCCTCGTGAAGTGCTCGCCCCAACCGACGCGGATTCACCCACCGTGCTGGCGCAGGCACTCTCGCTGCAACCGAGTGCGCCTCACCACCCGGCCCCCGAGCTACTCGCGCCCCCACCGCCCTGGCCCGCGCTGCCCGTTGAGCCGGAGCCCGTTGACCAGTGGCTCGACGAAGTGCGAACCCAGCGCCGCGCCTGGGAGGAACGTCGCCGCGCGGCGAAGGACGCGGCCGATGCCCGCCGACGCCGGATCGATCCCTGGGGGGCCGCCCAGCAGGACGCCCGGGAGCAAGAAACCAAACGTCGTCGAGATGCTTTCCGCGAGACGATTGAGCGCGAGCGAGAGGCCTTCCGCAACTCCGGCCCGTGGGCGATGCAGCCGGCGCCCAGACAAGACTCGCCCCCGCAACCGCCAACGGCGAACGACCCGACGACGCCCGAAGGCCAGAACGCGGCTCCGACGGAGCCTTATCCGCCGTTACCGGGCTGGGACAACCGCTGGTACTACCGGGGCTTCTGACCCTCGGGCGCGCCCGTGATCCGTGGCCCCAGGCTGGCCCGGCCTTCACATGTGACGCATGCGATGCCTAGCGCTCCAAGTCACCTTGCCCGCGAGCGCTGGCGGGGTCGTTCGTCCGCGGCCCGCGATTTGGCGGACCTGCATCTCCCCCCGTCGTGACCGCAATCAGCTCGATCACATTGGCGTCCGGATCGCGGCAGAACAAGGCATCGCGGCCGGATCGACTCCGCTGATACGCCAACCCCGCCCCTTCCAGGCGTCTTGCCACCGCAGCGAGATCGCTCACCGCCAGTGCCAAGTGCCGATCCCGCCCGCCGTGGTCTGGGCGGCCCTCGGCGGGATCCGGATTTGGGACCTCCAGGAGATGGATCTGGCGCTCGCCCACCCACAGCCAGGCGCCCGGGTAACCCAAATCGGGACGGTCCGGGTCAACCGCGAGACCGAGGAGCCCCCGATAAAAGGACAACGCCCGCCTGGTGTCGCTTACGATCAAGCTGACGTGGTGAATCGCAAGTATCTCTCCCATGCCGCCCCCTCCGCTCCGCAACCCATTCAGCCGCATTGGCCGCGGCACCCGGGTGGTATACTAAAAAGCTTTCGAGCGCCCTCGGCAATACGTTGCACGCCATGAACCCGGATCTGGAACGACTCGAAGCTTACCCTTTCGAGAAGCTCAGCGACCTCAAGGCGGGCATCAAGCCACCGTCGGACATGCACCATATCGCGCTATCCATCGGCGAGCCAAAGCACCCAACGCCGAGCCTGATCAGCGAAGCGCTCATCACGCATCTGCACAATCTGTCCGTCTATCCCTCCACCCGCGGATTACCGGCGCTGCGTCAGGCCATCGGCGCCTGGCTAGAACGCCGCTTCCACCTCCCAGCCGCGAGCGTCGATCCGGACCGCCATGTGCTTCCGCTCAACGGCACCCGCGAAGGGCTGTTCGCCTTCGCCCAGGCGGTGGTCGACTGCAGCCGCGCGCCGCTCGTGCTGATGCCCAATCCGTTCTACCAGATCTACGAGGGGGCGGCCCTCCTGGCTGGTGCCGAGCCACGTTACCTCCCCTGCAGCGCGGAAAACGGATTCATCCCGGATTACGACGCAGTGGACGTCGACACCTGGAAACGCTGTCAGCTCCTCTACCTCTGTTCCCCCGGCAATCCCACGGGTGCGGTGACCGACCAGGCAACCCTGCAGCGACTGATCGGCCTGGCGCTGGAGCATGACTTCGTCATTGCAGCCGACGAATGCTATTCGGAGCTCTACTTCGACGAGGACGCCCCTCCGGTCGGCCTGCTGCAGGCGTGCGCGGCCATGGGTCACGGCGACTTCCGCAGGTGTGTGGTGTTCCACAGCCTGTCCAAGCGCTCCAACGCACCTGGGCTGCGCTCGGGCTTCATCGCCGGAGATGCGGCCATCATCGAGCAATTCTTCCGTTACCGCACCTACCACGGCAGCGCCATGCCGTTGCACCACCAGCATGCCAGCTTCGCCGCCTGGGGAGACGAGGCGCACGTGGTCGCCAACCGCCGCCTCTACCGAGAGAAGTTTGCCGCGGTGCTGGAGATCCTCGACGGGGTGCTGGCCGTGTCCCAACCGCAGGCAGGCTTCTACCTGTGGCCCGAGACGCCGATCGACGACACCGATTTCGCGCGCGGGCTGTTTGCCGGCCACAACCTGACGGTGCTTCCCGGACGCTACCTCTCGCGCGACCGCGGCGGCCCAGATCCCGGCGCGAACCGCCTGCGCCTGGCGTTGGTGCCCCCGCTGGCGGAATGCGTCGATGCGGCCGAGCGCATCCGCCGCTACGTACAAACCCTGTGATTCCAACCACGAGAACCTTCGGAGCAAGTCATGAGCGACAACCAGCACATCATCCAAGAGGCCTTCGAGCGGCGGGCCGAGATTACCCCGCGCAGCGTCGAGACCCTGGTCCGCGACGCAGTGATGGACACCATCGACCGCCTCGATCGGGGTGAGCTGCGAGTCGCGGAGAAGCACAACGGCGCCTGGGCGGTAAACGACTGGGTCAAGAAGGCGGTGCTACTTTCCTTCCGCATCGAGGACAACTGGTTCATCAAAGGCGGCTTCACCAACTACTACGACAAGGTGTCCTCCAAGTACCAGGACTACAACTCGCGCGACTTCCGGGACGGCGGCGTGCGCGTGGTACCGCCGGCCACCGCCCGCCGCGGGTCCTACATCGCGCCCAGCTGCGTGCTCATGCCCTCCTACGTCAACATCGGCGCCTATGTGGACTCGGGCACCATGGTCGACACCTGGGCCACGGTCGGCTCCTGCGCCCAGATCGGCAAGAACGTGCACCTCTCCGGCGGCGTGGGCATCGGCGGTGTGCTGGAGCCCGTTCAGGCCGCGCCCACGATCATCGAGGACAACTGCTTCATCGGCGCCCGCTCGGAGATCGTCGAGGGCGTCATCGTCGAGGAAGGCGCCGTCATCTCCATGGGCGTCTACATCGGCCAGAGCACCAAGATCTTCAACCGCGAGAGCGGCGAGGTCACCTACGGGCGCGTCCCGGCCGGCGCCGTCGTGGTGCCTGGCAGCCTGCCCTCCAAGGATGGCGGCTACAGCCTTTACTGCGCAGTCATCATCAAGCAGGTCGACGAGCGCACCCGCAGCAAGGTCGGCATCAACGAGCTGCTGCGCGACATCTGAGCACCCAACCGGCAGCGTCAGCACACCAACGCCACCGAAGACTGAGGCCTCCGATGGTCACCCTCTACGGCATCCGCAACTGCGACACCATGAAGAAGGCCCGCGCCTGGCTGGATGGGCACGGTGTCGCCTACGCGTTCCGCGACTACAAGATCCAGGGCATCGACGAAGAGCTGCTGCGCACCTGGATCGCGGAGCTCGGCTGGGAGAGGCTGCTCAACCGTCGCGGCATGATGTGGCGCAGACTGCCAGAAGCGGTGCGCCGGGATATGGATGAGGAGCGCGCGATCCGAACCATGCTCGAGGCGCCATCCATCATCCGGCGGCCATTGCTCGACACCGGCCGCGCGCGCCACATCGGTTTCTCCGCGGAGCTCTACGAGGAGATCTTCGGCTGATGTCCGCCACGCTCGATCTCGCACGTGAGCTCATCCGCCGCCCCTCCGTGACCCCACTGGACGCCGGCTGTCAGGACCTGATGGCCAAGCGCCTCGCCGCCCTCGGCTTCTGGATCGAGCCCCTGCCGTTCGGGGAGGTGCGCAATTTCTGGGCGCGGCGCGGAGACACCGCGCCCCTGTTCTGCTTCGCGGGCCACACGGACGTGGTGCCGCCCGGACCGCTCGAGAAATGGACCTCACCCCCCTTCGAGCCCGAGATCCGAGACGGCCTGCTCTACGGCCGCGGGGCGAGCGACATGAAGGGATCGCTGGCCGCCATGATCACCGCCGTCGAGGCCTTCCTCGCCGCCAACCCCCGGCACCCAGGGTCCATCGCCTTCCTCATCACCAGCGACGAGGAGGGGCCAGCCCGCGACGGCACCCTCAGGGTAGTCGATGTCCTGGAACGGCGGGGGGAGAAGATCGACTGGTGCCTGGTCGGAGAGCCCTCCAGCCAAGACCGCCTGGGAGACACGATCAAGAACGGGCGTCGGGGCAGCATCAACGGCTGGCTCACCGTGCATGGCAAGCAGGGCCACGTGGCCTACCCCCAGCGGGCCAAGAACCCCTTGCACGCCATCGCCCCCGCCCTCGCCGAGCTGGTGGCGGAGGAGTGGGACCGGGGAAACGCCTTCTTCCCGCCCACCAGCTTTCAGATCGCCAACCTCAACATGGGCACCGGGGCGGACAACGTGATCCCGGGCATCCTCACCGGCCAGTTCAACCTGCGCTTCTCGACCGAGCTGGACGCCGAGACCATCAAGCGTCGCGTCCACGGCATCCTGGACCAGTGCGGAGTCGACTACGAGATCGACTGGCGCCTGTCCGGGGCCCCCTTCCTGACGCCCGCCGGTGCCCTGATCGACGCCGCCCGCGCCGCGGTGCGGGACATAACCGGCTGCGATCCCAAACTGTCCACCGCGGGCGGCACCTCCGACGGACGCTTCATTGCCCCCACCGGCACACAGGTGCTGGAGCTCGGGCCGGTGAACGCCACCATCCACCAGATCGACGAATGCGTGGGCGTGGAGGAGCTCGATACCCTCTCGGCCATCTACCGACGCGTGCTGGAGCGGCTGCTCGTCCCCGCCTGAGGGCGGAGGCGGGCGATCGAAGCGGCCCGGGGTACGGCGTCCAGGCTAAGCTTGGGGTAATCAGGACAAGAGAAGATCCGCGGTCAGCCCATGCCGAACGATAGGGATCCCCAGCCGGTCACCGTTACGCTGGACGCCGTACGGCGTGCCGCAGACACCCTCCGCGGGCAGGTCGCGGACACCCCCTGCGTCCATTCGGCGACCCTGTCCGCCATCACCGGCGCGCGGGTCACCCTGAAGCTGGAGAACCTGCAGTTCACGGGTTCCTTCAAGGACCGCGGCGCATTCATCAAGCTGAACGCCCTCAGCCCCGAAGAGCGCGCCCGCGGCGTGATCGCCATGTCCGCGGGCAACCACGCGCAGGCCGTCGCCTACCATGCCCGCAATCTCGGCATACCGGCGGTGATCGTCATGCCGCGCTTCACACCCAACGTCAAGGTCGGGCACACTCGCGCCTACGGTGCCGAGGTAGTGCTGCATGGTGAGGGCGTCGCCGAGGCCGGGGAACGGGCGCAGGAGATCGCCGCCGACCGCGGCCTGGTCCTCGTGCACCCCTACGACGACCCCGAGGTGATCGCCGGTCAGGGCACCGTCGGCCTGGAGATGCTGACGGCCGATCCGGCGCTGGAGGTGCTACTGGTGCCGGTCGGGGGCGGCGGGCTGATCTCCGGTATCGCGATCGCCGCGAAGGGACTCCGTCCGGACATCGAGGTCGTCGGCGTCGAGAGCGAGCGCTTCCCGGCGATGCTGCGCGCGTTGGAGGGACAGACGCCCGACTTCGGACCCTACACCATCGCCGACGGCATCGCGGTCAAGCGCCCCGGGACACATACCCTGGCGGTGATTCGCCGACTGGTTGATCGCATCCTGCTGGTAGACGAGACGGACATCGAGGCCTCGGTCCTGCTGCTGCTGGAGGTGGAGAAAACGGTCGCGGAGGGGGCCGGCGCCGTACCCCTAGCGGCGCTGATCCGATATCGGGAGCAGTTCGCCGGCAGACGGGTGGGGTTGGTGGTCTCCGGCGGCAACATCGACCTGCCGGTGCTCTCCTCCATCATCCAGCGCGGCCTGGTGCGCAGCGGCCGTCTGGTGCGCCTGACCCTGGAGATCCGCGACCTGCCCGGCGAGTTGGCGAAGGCCGCGGCCCTGGTGGGAGAATTCGGGGCCAATATCGTCCAGGTGCTGCACCAGCGCATCTTCACCGAGCTGCCGGTGCAGAACACGGAGCTCCAGTTCGTGCTTCAGACCCGGGGTCCGGAGCACCTGGACGAGCTGACCACGGCCCTGCGCGCGGCGGGCTACCGCCTGCGCCTCGACCGCGGACCGATGGAATGAAGCGCGAAGGCTATTCCGCCCCGCCCTTGGACGCCTTCCCCGATCGCCGCGGCAGGCTGAAGCTCGTCTCGCGCCACAGCGCCGGCTCGGACAGGGCACCCCAGCCCCAGCGCAGCCAGGCGAGCAGCCGCACGGCCAGCCACAACGCCCATGCCAGCATGAGCACCCGATACACCAGAAGCGGGACGGAGATGATCCAGACCCGCGGCAGCTCGGGCTGGCTTCGGTCCTGATACCACTGGAGCAGCGCCGACGACGAGCCGTTGCCGGCGATCTGCATCTCGGGCAGTCCAAGCAGGCTCTGGTGCACGGCGGCGACCAGGGCGTACAGGGCCGCCAGGGCAAGCAGCGCCAGCCCCGTCTGCATCAGGTTGAAGCGCCAGGGCGGCAGGTCCCGTTCCAGGCGCGCGCGCAGACCGAGGGCGAAAAGGCAGCCGGCCACCAGCACGCCGATCCACACCCCGCCCTGACTGAGGCCGAGGCCAAGCAGCAGCCAATCTCGCCCCTTGAGCGGCGTGATCGAGCTGCGGCCGAGCCCAATCGCCAGCGGGATCAGAACCACGACCAACCCCCAGAACAACACCGCCGGTCCGACCTCTGGACCGCCCGCCAGCAGCACCCACCGGTCCGGCGGCGGCTCGACGCGCAAGGTGGCGTTCACGCCGTCGAGTCCCACGTCAGGCACCGGCGGCGCGTAATAGACAGCGAGAGGCTCGGGCTGCGCCCACTGGATCTCCCAGCGCTGCTCGCCGGGGACCAGGGGCAGGGTGAGCTTGTTGCCCTCCGGCCGCAAGGGTCGGTCCTCGCCGTCGATGCGTACCCGTTCCAGCCGGCTCCCTTCCGGCAGCAGAAGCTCGTGCCTGCCTCCCTGGCTGCTGCGCAAACGCAGATCCAGCGTCGTCTGCGTCGTCCGGCGCCCCGGAACGAGACGATAGCGGCTCTCGTCCAGGGTCAGGGTCGGCCCCGGGACGCCCGCCGGTCGGGAGAACCGAAGACGCACCTCCTCGCCCGGCCAGGGACGCCAGGTCGGCAGCCACCGATCCAAACGTCCGAGGTGGTGCACCGGCGGTATGCCCGCGGCCTCCATGTGCCAGAGCCTGCTCAACTCCAACCGCCACTCCTCGCTGAGGCGGCTGTCCTCCGCCGCGCGCAACACCAGAGCATCCACCGGCGCGAGCACGGAGTCCCAGCCTGCCCGGCTGCTACCGGGCGGCAGGCTCACCGTGACGCGGCCTTCGCGAACCTGGACGCCCTCGCTCAAGACCCGCTCGCCGGGGATCAGCGGCACCTCCAGCAACACCGGGAACGCGGGGGGCGACTGCCGCACGATCTCCGTCTCCACCCGCCAGCGCACCCCCAGGTACAGGGTGCGCACCACATGCAGGAGGGGTGGGACCTCCGCCGGCGCGAGCTCTTCGACGGACGCGATCTCCCGACGCGGACGCACCAGTCGCACCTGCGACCCGACACGGCCTCCGGCCTCCATGCCCTCCACCCGCCAGTCGCCGGGATGGACCTCGACCTGCCTGGGGCGCAATGGCAACGGGAGCTCGACCTCTGCCCGCGACGGCAGAGGCCCGGAGAGCAGCAGCTGATGCCTGCCCGACGGGATCACCGTCGAAAAGCCTCCGTCGCTCTCCCGGCGCAGGCCGTCCAGCGGCGTGCCGTCCAGCGTCAGGTGAGCAGCCACCCAGCCGCTGGCGCTGCCGGGAACCGGCAGGGCAACTGCTTCCTGGGCGTCGACCGTGAGCGCGAGGCGCAACCGATCGCCCTCGGTCTCAATCACCATCAACGGAATTTCGGCACAGGCGGGCAGGCAATCCGGCGGCTCGAGCAGCCGCGCCTTGAGCTCCTCCAGTAGCTGCGGAGAGGGAAACCCCTCGGCGACGGAGGGCGTCGGCGCGCCGGCAAGCCCCATGGCGAGCAGCACGACGGCCGCACCCGGCACGCGGCGCAGCACGGCACCGAGGATGCCCGCCAGGGTCAGCCCAAGCGCCACGACCAGGACCAGACGCACAAGGGCGAGCACCAGCCCCCAGGCCGGACTCAGTAGCCACAGGGTGACCCGCTGGTCGCCCAGGACCGCCCCATTCCAACTCAGCTCGAGGGTCCGCCAGCGCCAGTCGGGGACGCCCGGACCCGTCTGGACCTTCGCCTCCGGATCCACCACCTCGAGCGCCTGCGGAGGCGCGGCGGGCCTTCCCGCCAGCGGCGCCTTGGCCCCCTTGCGTAGCTCCGACTCGCCCATCATGGCCTCCGCCATCACGGGCGCGGGAGTAGGCGCGGCGGTCTGCAGCGGCATCTGGGACAGGAGCGGCCAGGGCCGCTCGAGCTGCGGATAGATGGCGTTGCGTACCTGACCAACCAGGAAGGGAAGCGCGATCAGGACCAGGGCCAACAGACTCACCCGGTAGTAGGCGAGCAGCATGCGACGCAGGCGGGCCATCGCGGCCCTCGCCGGCTCCTTCGGAAACAGGCGCAGCAGCGCGAATGAACCCAGCACATGCAGCCAGACCAGCCGCGGCGCGTCCGGCTGATGCCAGGTCAGAATCAAGGTGACAAGCGCCGTCAGGCCCCAGACCCAGCCCCAGAGCCGCGCGACCCCGAGCGCGAAGATGAGCACCAGGAACAGGTCCAGCAGCGTCCAGCGGTTGACCCAGCTGTCGGGCAGGTTGTCAACGCCCGACACCGCCAGCAGGTCCCAGCCCGGAGGCAGGTGCAAACGGGCCTCCGCGGACTGGAGGTCCACCGACCAGCCGGAGGCCGGGATTTCCCGCTGTTCGTGCTCGATACGGCCGTCGGCGACCAGATCCAGCCGTCCCTGACGGACCTCGACGCCGCCGCGGTCGCTGTCGGGCAAGCGGGTGACGAAGCTCGGTTGGCCGTTCACCACCACCTGACCCAGCGTCAGATCGGGACCGGCCTCCACGCGCCAGCTGCGCGTGAGCTCTCCGGAGATGCGGTCACGAACGGAGTAGCCGCCCCCGCCGAAGTCGAGCCACAAATCGCGACTCAGGGTCAGGCGGTCCGGAGCCGGGTGCGCGTCTCCCCGCTGCCCCTGGGTGAGTCGCAGCACCTCGCCGGGCCTCATCAGGTAGGCGGGCAGGCTGCTCCAGTCCGGCGGCAGACCGGTCTGGCGCGGATCCACCGCCTCCGCCCCAGAGATCTCCACCTGCCGCAGATCCGGCCGGTACGCGAAAACCCACACCTCCCGCTCTGGCCATGGAGGGGGATGCGGCGTGAGCCCGATCTCGGAGACCGGGCCCGCATGATGCTCGCTGACATCGACCTGCCACTTGCCGGGGCGAACCTGCAGGCGCAGCGCGCCGTCGGACTCCAATCGGGCGGGTAACCGACTTTGGACCGCCAACGGCGTGCCGCCGGCGAGCAGGACATTTTCGAGGCGGACCTCCCGCGGCCTCCCGGCCGCCTCGACCGTGAGCCTGGTGAGGACGCGGAAGGGGATATCGTCCTCCAGCCTGCGGTAGACCTCCAGTGCAAGGGAATCGGGGTCCGCGGCCTGGCTGCCGGCGCTCGCGCGTAACCAGAGCCTTCCGTCCTGACCCTGGCGCGGAAAATCCACCACCTCGCCGCCGATGCGCAAGGACAGGCTCCCGGTTATCGCCGGGACCAGAAGTCCCTCGGGCATTGCGCCCCAGAGGAAGCGGCCACTCAGGGCATGCTCGCCCGGGGGCAGCTTCACCACCGGTGCGCCGTCGCGAGACACCACGGGCGCGTACTCGGACCCCGCGCGAAGGTCCTGGGGCCAGTGCTCAGCATCACCCGGCAGCGGGACCCAGCTTTCCGAATAGACCCGCCAGCGCTGCGCGAACAGGCCCCCGTCCGCGTCGAGATCCAGATCCAATCGCCCGGGCCAGGCGCACAAGCGCTCTCCGCCCCCGATGATGACCGGGCACTGACGGTGATCCATCCCCTCCAGCACCCACGGAATCCAGGCCCTCAGGACTTCGGGGACCTGAGCCTCGAAATCATCGGCCGCGCCCGCGGCAGGCGCGGTGAACAGGACAAGGAGCAGGAGGATGCACACCATGGCTGGAACTCTCCGTGCCGCGTTCCGAGGTCCACCACCGGGATCACGCGCCACACGACACGGCAGCGAGATGGCACCGATCAGCATCCCTCGCTCGGACGTCGGACGCGGTCCCCGCCGCGGAACATACGGCTACGACTTAGCGAGTCTACGGTTGGCTTGCCCGCCCAGCACAAGGCGTGTCCAGGCGGCAACACGAGTGGCGTTACTTCTTCGTCTTCTTCTTTTTCTTCTTGTCCTTGTCTTTCTTCTTTCCCTTGTCCTTCTTCTTCGGCTTTTCCGCCGCTTCCTTCTCGGAGCGTTTTCCCTTACCCGCCTTCTTCTTGGACGGCGGTGCCTCAGCGGGGGAGATGGGGCTGCCATCATCGACAGGCGCCTTCGCTGTCCCGGCGTCTCCCGCCGCGAGCAACTCGGCGGCGGCGGCCTTCACCCTCGCGGCGCGTGCCTCTCCGAACCCCGGAACCGCGCAGAGATCGGAGATCGAGACGGTAGCAAGGTCTTCGACACTCTTGATACCGTGCGCGGAAAGATCTTGCACACTGCTCGGGCCAAGGCCCTTGATGTCTGTGAGGGTGGCGCTCATGGACGGGTCTCCTGAATCCTCTCTTATTTCGCTATTGACACGGGAATTTATTACGGCTTGGTGAAGAAACCATAGCCCGCGGGAAAAGACAAGATGCGGAACAAGGTATCTGCGGCTTGCCGTCTGCGCGCATACCTGTTTCATCCGCCGAAAACGTCGGTACGAATCGAGGAGGCCTACCCGCTCGGCGTCGCCTGGGATAGCGTCCATGTCTTGATTTGCGGACGCGTGTCAGCTGAAATTCGCGCCCGGGAACCCAACCGCAGAAATCTGTCTTTTTTTTGGCGCTTTCGAACGTCAATCGACCAACAACCAGGAGCATGATTCGCATGATCGAGGTTGACCAGCTCACGCGCAGCTATGGCGACCTACGTGCGGTGGACGATGTCTCGTTCCGCATCGGACCCCACGAGGTCGTGGGACTGCTGGGCCACAACGGAGCTGGCAAGACCACCATCATGAAGATGCTGACCGGCTTTCTCGAGCCGAGCGCAGGGGACATCCGGATCGACGGTCTGGACATAGGCGCGCGCCGCCGCGAGATCCAGCGGCGCATCGGCTACCTGCCCGAGAACTGCCCGCTCTACCCAGAGATGACCGTCATCGACTATCTGGAGTACCAGGCGGCCCTGCACGGGGTCGGAGCCGTCCAACGGCCCGCAGCGATCAGGTCCGCGATCGAGCGCACCGGACTCGGGCCGAAGGCCACCCAGGTGATCGCGACCCTGTCACGCGGCTACCGCCAGCGGGTCGGCGTGGCGCAGGCCATCCTGCACGACCCCGCCATCCTCATCCTGGACGAGCCCACCAACGGGCTGGATCCCTCCCAGATCCAGCACATGCGCTCGCTGATCCGTGAGTTGTCAGAGACCGCCACCGTGATGCTCTCCACCCATATCCTCCAGGAGGTCGAGGCGGTGTGCGAGCGGGTGCTCATCATGCGCGCCGGCCGCCTGGCGCTCGATGCGCGACTCGACGCCCTCGCCACCACGCACCGCCTCCTGGTGACCCTCGACCGGCGGCCAAGCGAAGCCGAGCCGCTGCTCAGCGGGCTCGATGCCGTCTCGGCGCTGGAGCACAGCGACGCCGGCGGCGACCGACACCGCTACCTTCTCGAGACCGCAGACCTGGAGGCGACCGCTGCCCTGGTGGCCAGGCGCGTCGCCGAGGCGGGCTGGCCGCTGTACGGCCTGCAGCCCGTATCCCGCAACCTGGAAACCCTGTTCGGAGAGCTCAACGAGCGACCGGAGGTGGCCCATGCATGAGGTGATGCGCGTCGCCCGCAAGGAGCTCTGGGGCTTCTTCGCCTCCCCGGTCGCCTACATCTTTCTGGGCGCCTTCCTCGCGGTGAATCTTTTCGTCTTCTTCTGGGTGGAGACCTTCTTCGCCCGCAACATCGCCGACGCCCGGCCCCTGTTCGACTGGATGCCGGTGCTGCTGATCTTTCTCGCCGCCGCGCTCACCATGCGAATGTGGAGCGAGGAGCGGCGCTCGGGGACACTCGAGACCCTGATGACCCTGCCGATCTCACCCCTCAAGCTGGTGCTCGGCAAGTTCCTCGCCGCGCTGGCGCTGGTAGCCGTGGCGCTGGCGCTCACCCTCCCGTTGCCGGTAACCGTGTCCCTGCTGGGTCCGCTGGACTGGGGGCCGGTGCTCGGCGGCTATCTCGCCACCTCGTTGCTGGCAGCGGCCTACATCGCCGTCGGACTCTATGTCTCGGCGCGGACCGACAATCCCATCGTCAGCCTCATCGGCACCACCATCCTGTGCGGGGTGTTCTTTCTCCTGGGCTCGGACGCGCTCACCAGCCTGCTGGGGCATCGCGGCGGCGAGCTGTTCAAACTGCTGGGCAGCGGCTCCCGCTTCGAGTCCATCACCCGCGGGGTCATCGACCTGCGCGACCTGTATTTCTATCTCAGCATCGTCGGCGCCTTCCTGACACTCAACGTCTACACCCTGGAGCGCCTGCGCTGGGAGGGCGACCGCTCGAGGCCCAAGCTACGCCGGCGCTGGGCGCTGATCACCGCCCTGTTCGCCGCCAACTTCCTGGCCGGAAACCTGTGGCTGCAGCAGATCAGCTGGGCGCGCGCCGACATCACCCAAGGGCGGGTCTACTCGATCTCGGACGCCACCCGCGGCTATCTGGCCCAGCTCCAGGAGCCGCTGCTCATCCGCGGCTACTTCAGTGCCCAGACGCACCCCCTCCTCGCCCCGCTGGTCCCACAGATCCGCGACCTGCTGCGCGAGTATGAGATCGCGGGCGGCGGCAAGGTGCGGGTGGAGATCCTCGACCCCCTGTCGGACCCGGAGCTGGAGCGCGAGGCGGGCGAGAAGTACGGCATCCGCCCGGTCGCCTTCCAAACGGCGAGCAAGTACCAGGCGGCCGTGGTCAACTCCTATTTCGACGTCCTGGTGCAATACGGTGGGCAGTACGAGAAGCTCGGCTTCCGCGATCTCATCGAGATCAAGGCGGCGGGCGAGACCGATTTCGACGTGCGCCTGCGCAACCCGGAGTACGACCTCACGCGCACCATCAAGAAGGTCCTGTACGGCTACCAGGGAGGCGGCGATCTGTTCCAGGGCCTGACCCGGCCCATCGTCCTCCACGGCTACATCTCGCCCGCAGCCATGCTGCCGGAACCCCTGCCGACCCTGCTCGGAGACCTGGAACAGGTGCTGACGGAGCTGCAGGGCCAGTCCCAGGGCAAGTTCAGCTTCGATATCCAGGACCCGGACGCGGGAGACGGCGCCCTGGCGGCCGAGATCCACGAGCGCTTCGGCTTCCAGCCCCTGGTGCTGGATCTACTCAACCCGACGGCCTTCTACTTCTACCTGGTCCTGGAGTCGGGCGAGCAGGCGATCCCCGTGCCGCTGCCCGAGGAGCTCAACCAGGAGGGACTGAGACGGGCGATCGAGGCGGGCGTCAAGCGCTTCACCCCGGGCGTGCTCAAGACGGTGGCACTCAACACCCCGTCCCCTGGCGCGGGATTCGCGCCGGGACAGGCGAGCTACAACGAGCTGCGGGACGCCCTGCACGCCAACGTCAACCTGCGCGAGACCGACCTCGCCGCGGGCACGGTGCCGACGGACGCGGACTTGCTGCTCGTTGTCGGGCCCGAGAACCTGGACGAGCGTCAGGTGTTCGCCATCGACCAGTTCCTGATGCAGGGCGGGAGCGTGATCCTGGCCGCGTCCCCCTATCACGTGGATCTGGGAGGGCAGGCGATCAGCGCCCGCAAGCAGCCTACCGGCTTGGAGGAGTGGCTCGACAACGCGGGACTGAAGCTGGAGGAGACCCTGGTGCTCGACCCCCAGAATACGCCCTTCCCCATCCCGGTGCAGCGCCAGGTGATGGGCCTGGTGGTGGAGGAGATCCAGACCTTGGCCTACCCCTATTTCCCGGACATCCGCAGCGACGGCATGGACGAGGAGACGGGCATCGCCTCGCCCCTGGGCCAGATCACGCTCAACTGGGCATCTCCGATTCTGGTCGACCAGGAGCGCAACCAGGACCAACGCGTGTTCGACCTGCTCCGAAGCTCGGAAGCATCCTGGACCGACCCTGGAGAGGACATACAGCCCGATTTCCAGGCCTACCCGGATTACGGGTTCGCGCGCGGGGAAGTCACCGGTCCGCGGACGCTGGCGGTGGCGGTGGAGGGGCGCTTCCGCTCCTGGTTCGCCGGCAAGCCATCTCCCTTGCTCACCGAGGCGACCCGGCAGGACGACGCGCCGGCGGAGCCGGACGCGCAGGACAGTGAGCCGGAGGAAGAGAAGCCACCCGTGGTCTCCGGCGTGGTCGAGTCCTCCCCCGCCTCGGCCAAGCTGATCCTCGTGGGCTCGGCGAGCTTCGTCACGGATACCGCGATCAGCCTCGCGACCGAGGCGACCAGGACCGTGTACACCAAACCGCTGGAGCTGATACAGAACGCAGTGGACTGGTCGCTCGAGGACCGGGGCCTGCTCGCGCTGCGCGGGCGCGGTCAGTACTCGCGGCTGCTCGTACCGCTGGACCGCGGGCAGCAGATGTTCTGGGAGTATCTCAACTACGCGCTGGCGCTCGGTGGCCTGTTACTGGTTTACGGGCTGCACCGACGCGGCCGGCACAAGCGCCAGCGGCACTATCAAGCCCTGATGTCCGCGGGGAGGTCCTGAGCCATGCAAGCAGGTAACAACGTCAACCCGGCAATCACCCGCAGCTCCCTCACGCCGCTTGCCGCCGCACTCACCATCCTGCTGTTGGTGCAGGTCGCCTTCGCCCTGGTCCTCGGACTCGGGGGGCGCGACCTGGCACCGGCCCAATCCCAGGGTCCCCTGCTCGCCATCGACCGCGAACGGATCACCCGCATCCGGATCGAGACTCCGGAAACGGAGCCGTTGGTGCTGGAGAGAAAGGACGGCGCGTGGCGGATACCCGGCCTCGGGGACTTCCCCGCCGCCGGGTTCAAGATCGACGAGCTGCTGGGCAAGCTCGCGGCAATCGAGAAACGCCTGCCGGTAGCCACCTCCGAGTCGGCCCTGACGCGCTTCAAGGTGGCGGAGACCGAGTTCGAGCGGCGCCTGACGCTGGAAGGCGCGGATACGCCGGCCACTACCCTGTACCTCGGCGACTCGCCCGGGTTCCGCCGGCTGTACGTTCGCGCCGCTGGCGAGCAGGCGGTCTACGAGGCCGAGCTCGCGCTGTTCGATGCATCCGAGAAGGCGAACGACTGGACCGACAAGGCCCATCTCCACCTCCCGGCGGAGGACATCCAGGGCATGCGGCTGGCGGACGCAACCGTCGAGCGCGAGAACGGCGTCTGGAGGCTGGTGGACGCCGCCGAGGGCGAGGAGCTAGACCAGCAGGCGGTCGACGAGGCCGCGCGCAAGCTGGCGAGGCTCGATTTCAGCTCGATCGCCGCCAGTGCCGCGCCCGGCAGCGAAGCAGACGCGACGGTGGCACCGCAGAAAGTCTTTGTGGTCACATTGGGAACCGGAGAGACGCGCGAGTATCGCCTATCCGAAATCGGAGACAGTGAAGACTGGTCGCTGCGGGTCTCCGACCTCCCGTACATCTTCGTGCTACCAGCGTACGTGGCCGAGGGGCTGACCATGGACCGAGCATCCCTGCTCCAGGCGAGCGGCCTCATCGAGGCCGAAGATGCAGGACCGGACGACGACGCCGAGCCGCAAACCGCGGACGACCCGGACGGCTCACCCACCTCGGACGGCGACGCGTCGAGCGAGGGCGGGACCGGTCCATCTCCAACCCAGTAACCACTCGTGCACCGGCGGCCCCACCGCCGGTGTCGATCGCGGTCGACGACCCACAGCCGCGCGCTCCCAAGACCACTGCCGCCAATGATCCCCATCACAGCAACCATCAGCATCGGCGAGTCGGAGCTCGAGGAGCGGTTCACACGCTCCCCCGGACCCGGCGGCCAGAACGTCAACAAGGTGGCGACAGCGGTGCAACTGAGGTTCGACGCGGCCCAGTCTCCGTCACTGCCGGAAGGCGTGCGCGCGCGCTTGATCCGGCTCGCCGGTCGGCGCGCCAGCAGCGACGGCGTCATCACCATCGAGGCGCATCGCTTCCGCAATCGGGAGCGCAACCGCGAAGACGCGCTTGAACGGCTTGCGGCCCTTATTCGCCAGGCCGCCCACAAGCCCAAGCCACGCAAGAAGACCCGTCCAACGAAGGCATCGAAGGAGCGCCGTCTCACGGAGAAGCGCAAGCGCGGAATCACCAAGAAGCTGCGCTCCGACGGGCGTCATGACGACTGAGATCCGTTCCCGGATTCTCATGAGCCCCATCGTTTCCCGGCGCGATTTATCCGATCGGCGAGACCCGGAAAAAGATCTCGCCCAAAAATCTGTCTCGGGCCGAAATCCAAGTTATCATTACGCGCACCGAGTAGCCGCCTCAGTCGCGGCGCATAAGCACGAAGGTCCATCCCATCTATCCGACCCCCAGCTAGGAAAACTTGTAATTCAACTAGACCGGACTATTACCAAGAGGCGAGTGAGTGACATGGCTGATGACGAAAAAAGGATCGTAACCAAAAAGGCCGCGGCTAAACCCGAGGCCGCCCAGAAAACCCTTTCCAAAAAGGCCGTAGCGAAGAAGACCGGCACCAAGAAGGAGGTCGCCAAGACCGCCGACGCGACCAGCGCGGCCGCCCAAAAGCCCCAGCTTGCGACCAAGAAGGTAGCGGCCCGAGCGACCAAGAAAACCGCTGTCGGAAAGGCCGCGGCACCCAGGACCGCGGCGAAGCCCGCCAGCGCCCCCGCCGCCGGCCGAACCCCTGCGGCGGCCGCGAGACCAGCCGCAACCGCAAGACCGATGCCGGCCGCGGCTCCCCGTTCTCCCCAGTCTAGCTTGCCGCTGGAAGAGAGATCGCGCCCTCAGCCCGCATCCAGCGTCGTCTCCGCGCAGGAGAGGTACAAGATGATCGAGGAGGCCGCCTACTACAAGGCCGAGAAGCGCAACTTCGACCCCGGCTTCAATGCCCAGAACTGGGCCGAGGCCGAGCGCGAGATCGATGCGATGCTCGCCGCGCGCCGCCGCTGACTCGCCCTTCCCACGGCTGTGAACCATCCTTCGCCTGGCTGAGGTCAGGCGGGGATTGGTGCTCGCCATCGGCCCTGCCCTCACGGCAGCACCATAAAAGCATCCCCATTTCTATGGGGTCAAGCTCCTTCGGTTCAGGCCCATTTCTCGCGCGCTTTCGTTAAGGCCCGCGCCGCGCGCGACTGTCCTCACTGAATCCGATCAGCCGGCTGAGCGCATTCCCGCCCAAACCTTGCGACTCACAAAGGTCATCCGTCGGCGGCATCTCCCGACGCGGAGCGCGCTCGCCCAATCCAGCGCCCCAGGGTCGCGTGGACGCTCTCGTGAAGGGACAACAGCGAGGGAATGACCAAAAGCACCAGCACGGTCGCGAATCCGAGGCCGAAGGCGATCGATGTCGCCATCGGTATCAGGAACTGGGCCTGGAACGAGGTCTCGAACAGGAGCGGGGTAAGCCCGGCGATGGTGGTCAGCGACGTCAGCAGGACGGCACGCAGGCGCTGGCAGGACGCCTCCACCAGCGCCTCCATCATTTCCATCCCCTGCTCCCGCAGCCGTTTGTAAAAGCTCACCAGAATGATGGAGTCGTTGACCACGATACCGGACAGGCCGAACAGGCCGAATAGCGAGAGGATGGTCAGATCGATACCCATCAGCCAGTGCCCGAACAGTGCCCCGGTGAGACCGAAGGGAATGATCGACATGACCACTAACGGCCAGCCGTAGGACGCGAACACCCAGGCCAGGATCAGGTAGATCAGCACCAGACCGAGCATCAGGCCCTTGCGCATGTCACCCAGGGTCTCGCGCTGGTCCGCCGACCGGCCCTCGAAGCTATGGCTAATGGGATACAACTGCTGGAGCTCGGGCAGGGTCCTTTGCTGCAATCCGGCGATAATCGTATCGACGGAGGTCTGCCGCGGGTCCACGTCCGCCGTGACCTCAACCGCGAGACGCCCCTCCGCGTGGCGCAGAACCTCGAACCCGCGGCGGGAACGCCATTCGGCCACGGAGGTGAGGGGCACGGACTCCCCCGACGGGATCTGGACATTCAAACGATAGAGACTGCCGAGGCGGTCGCGTTCCGCGTCCGGTAGCTTGACCCGCACCTCCACCTCGTCTGGACCGTCCTGGAAGATCTGGACCAGCTTGCCGTCGAAGGCGGTGCGCAGCTGGCGCCCGAGATCCGCCACCGTGAGCCCGAGGGCCTCGCCCGCGGGAGTGAGCGAGTAAATGATCTGCTCGCGGCCATAGGCCATGTCGTCCTCGACCTCGCTCACCCCGGGGATGCCCTTGAGCGTCTCCGATAGGGACAGGGCTGCCTCCTTGAGCTGCTCCGCGCTACCCCCGGTGAGCCGCACCGAGAGGTCACGGCCCGGAGGACCCGCCCGCCGCGAGGTGATGGTGAAGGCCTCAGATCCCGGCCGGCAGCCGGATCCGCTCGCGCCAGGCGCGCATGAACTCGTCGTTGCGCACGCTGCGCGCGTCCGGAGGCAAAAGCTCGACCTCGAGGGCGCCGAGTTGCTCTCCGCTGCCTCCCCTTCCACCCCCATGCCCCGCCGACGCCTTGGCGCCATGAATGGCCACGGCGAGCTTCACCAAGTCGCCCTGGCCCAACTCGCGCTCGGTCTGGTTCAGGGTCTCGCTCAAGGTGAGAGAGAAACGCGTCAACCCGTGCGCGAGGGGTCCCCGCGACGAAGGTGGCGTCGGCGGAGAGGATCTGGGCCTCCGGCGAGGGAAGAAAGGGAACTTCAACCGCCCACCCTGGAGCAGACCGACGGCGACCACAAGCAGCGCGATCGCGGCGGCCACCGTGGTGAAGCGGTTGTGGATGGCGAGCCGCGCCACGGGCCGGAACAGGCGATCGCGGAAATAGGCGAAGCCCCGATCAAGGCGCGCCCGCAGCGAGGCCGGCCTGACCTTGTGGGCATGCAGGAAGGAATGGCGCAGGTGGCCCGGAAGCACGAAGAAGCTCTCGACCAGGGACGCGACGATCACGCTCACGATCACCAGCGGGATCGCGAACAGGATGTTGCCGATTCGCCCTCCGATCAGCATCAGCGGCAGGAACGCGGCGATGGTGGTCAGCGAGGAGGCGATGACGGGGCCAGCATGCGCCGCGCACCGCCCTCGGCGGCCAACAGGGGCTCCTCTCCCATCTGATAGTGGGCGAGGGCGTCCTCCCCGACCACGATGGCATCGTCCACGATAATGCCGAGCGCCATGATGAGCGCGAACAGGCTGATCATGTTGATGCTGCCGCCGGCCAGCCAGAGGATGAACAGCGTAGCCAGGAAGGAGACCGGGATGCCCCAGGCAACCCAGAAGGCCACGCGACCGGTGAGGAACAGGTAGAGGATGGCCACCACCAGCACCAAGCCGCCGAGACCGTTCTTGACCAGCAGCATGATGCGCTCCTTGATCAGCTGCCAGGACTCATCGTAGACCGTGCAGCTCCACCCCCGGGGGAAGGCGCGGACGCGTATCCGCGAGCCAGGCCTCCAGGACACGGGCGGCCTGCAGCGAGTTGCCCTGCTCCGCCCGCTGCAGCTGGAGCTCCACCGCGGGCTCTCCGTCCACGGTGAGGAACACACCGCCGTCCCGGGGCGCGCGCCGGATCTCGGCAACCTCGCCGAGGTCGATGCGGGCGTCCGTCCCCGGTCTTCACCGGCGATGCGGGCGAACTCCAGGGCATCGCGCCGCTTGTCGAGACTGCGCAGCTCGCGCGCCCCCTCGCCGCGGCCGACCGAGCCCGCCGGCAGGTCGCGACTGAAGGCGCCGACGCGCTCCCCGATCGCATCCAGGCCGAGCTCCAGCTGCTCCAGGCGCTCGTTGTCCACCTGGATGCTGATCTCCTCTTCCGGCAGGCCCGAGATGTCGACCCGATCGATCCCCCGGTCCAGCAGCTCGGTCTCGAAACGGCGGGCCAGTCGACGCATCTCCGCCGGCTCCGTGAGGCCCGTGATCAGCACCCGCGCCACCGACTCGTAACGCGTGGCGAGCGCCACCTCCGGCTTCTCCGCGTCCTGGGGGAAGTTGCGGAATTCGTCGACGAAGCGCCGCACCTGATCCAGGGCCAGCAGGGGATCAGTGCCCTCGCGGAATTCCAGGGTAATGGAGGAGATGCCCTGGGCGGAGGTCGAGGTCAGCTTGTAGAGGTCGTCCACCGTGCGCAGCCGCTGCTCCAGAGGCTCGGTGATGCCCTCCTCGACGTCCTCCGCGCTGGCCCCGGTCCAAACCACGCGTACGGTGACGATGTCCAGATCGAAATTGGGGAAGAACTGGACATTGAGTCGATCCAGGGCCAGGACGCCAGCCAGGATCATGATGAGCATCAACAGGTTGGCCGCCACCTTGTGATGGGCGAATAACCCCAGCAGGTCGCTCTTGTGTCCGTTCATGGCGCCGGCTCCGCCCGCAGCCCGTCCAGCGCATTGGGCATGTGGGTCACCACCACCTGATCACCCGTGCTCAGCTCGGGCGAACGCACCAGCAGGCGTTCGCCCCCATCTCCATCGGCCAGACCGCCCAGGGTCTCGACCTGAACGCCCACCATTCGTCCGCCGACCAGCTTGTAGATTCGGTCGCCCCCGTAGACCGCCTGAAAGGGAACGGCAACCGCGTCGGGCTGCGGGAGGCGCTGCAGGCGCGCCGTGATCATTTGCCCCAGGCGCAGCGGACTGGGATCGCCAACCACGCTGAACAAGCCGTCCACTCCGCTCGGATCCGCCTGGCCCGAGAGTCGCTCCAGACTGAGATCGACCCGACCGCCGCCAACGTCCGCGACAGCCGCCAGCCCTGGGCCGGCTGCCAGCACCTCGCGAATCTCCGCCTGATAGGGAGCGGGAATCCGCGCCCTCACCTCGAGATCATCCAGGCCGTAGAACCGCATCAGCACCTCGTCCTGCTTGACCTGGTCGCCGGCGGTCACCGCCACATCCGTCACCACCCCGTCGTAGGGCGCCGCGACGGTGGAGCGATCGACCTGGAGCCGGACCTCGTCGAGCTTCGCCCGGGCGCTCTCCAGCCGCGCGTCGAGCGCCGTCAGGCGCGCCGGATGGTCGCTGATGCTCATTTGCCGGTTGCTGACCGCGAGCGCCTGCCTCGCCAGCGCCTCCTCGGCCGCGTCGAGCTCGGAGTCCGAGCCGACCCTCTGCTTCTTCAGCCTCTGCGCCCGCTCGACCCCGTCGCTCGCGATCGCCACCAGCTTCTGCTCCTGCGCCAAGGCGCTGCGGTCGGTCTCGTGGCGGTTCTTCTCGCTCAGGACCTGGGCCTCAAGCTCCGCCACCTGCGCCTCCGCCTGACGCAGACGGGGAAGCAGGTCGCGCTCATCGAGACGGACCAGCAGCGACCCGGCGGCGACGCGCTCCCCCTCCCGTACCGGGACCTCCGCCACCCGCGCCGCGGCGGAGGCGGCCACGCGCAACAGCGCCGGCGTCTGCACCCGCCCGTACAAGACGAGCTCGGGGGCGAGCGGGCCAGGGCGAGCTTCCTCGACCTCCACCCGCCACACGCGCTCCTGAATCTCCGCCGGCGGCGACTCGGGCCGCGTCGCCTGGAGCGCCTTGAAAACGGCGAAGCCGGCGATGAGGATGAGCAGGGGAACGGACAGCTTGAGGAGTTTGGGCACGGACAAGAGGCCTTGGCATAATTAACCAGTGAGAAGTCGGGGCTATAGCCCTGCTTCACAAGCGGCCGCGACACAGATCTATCGATCAGACGATGGCGTCGGCCCGCCTTGGCCTTTCACGCCGGACCCCAACCCGAGGTGCCACCGTGCCGCTGGGTTATCCGCCGCAACCCGACGCAAATCTCCGCAGGACCGGACGTCTGTTCCGAGAGGCATCGATCCCCGGCGAGCGACCGGGGCGATAGAATCCGCCTCTCCGCGGCGCCGACCGCCATGATAGCCAAACGGCGCTGACAGATAGGCGCCGTCTCCGATACCATGTGCGTCCCGCGGTGCTCGCCCGCGCGCGGGAGAAGTGGAGCGCCTTCGCCTACCGGGAAACCCATGCTGCCTCTGATCGTCTGCCTGCCCTTTCTCGGCGCTCTACTGGTGCCCCTGCTGTCGCGGCGCCTCGGCGTACGGCCGGCCCTGACGGCCAGCGTCAGCGCCGCGCTGGGGCTCCTGTTGCTGCTCCCGCAGATGCCCGCGGTATACGAGGGAGTGGTCCTGATCGACCGCCACGAGTGGGTCCCGGTGCTCGGCATGAGCATCGCATTCCGCCTCGACGGGCTCAGCCTGCTCTTCGCGCAACTCATCCTGATCATCGGGATGCTGGTGGTGCTCTATGCCCGCTACTACCTCTCGGCGGCAGAGGGCGGTCCTCGCTTCTACGCCTACCTGCTGCTCTTCATGGGCGCCATGCTCGGGCTCGTGCTCTCCGAGAACCTGCTGCAAATGCTCCTGTTCTGGGAGCTGACCAGCCTGTCCTCCTTCCTGCTGATCGGCTTTCGCCGCAAGGACGCGGAAGCGCGCCAGGGCGCGAGGCTGGCCCTGTTCGTGACCGGCGGCGGCGGGCTCGCCCTGCTCGCGGCGGTGCTGCTGATCGCAACGATCGCCGGAAGCTACGACCTCAGCACGGTGCTCACGCGGGGAGACGCAATCCGGGAGTCGCCCCTCTATCCGACGATCATGACCCTGTTCCTGCTCGGGGTCGCAACCAAGTCCGCCCAGTTCCCTTTCCACTTCTGGCTTCCCCACGCCATGGCGGCCCCGACGCCGGTGAGCGCGTATCTTCACTCGGCGACCATGGTCAAGGCGGGAGTATTCCTGCTTGGAAGATTCTTTCCGGTACTCGCGAACACCGAGATCTGGTTCTACGCGGTCAGCGGGATGGGTCTCGCGACGCTCCTGCTCGGCGCCTACCTCGCCCTGTTCCAGAACGACCTCAAGGGGCTGCTCGCCTACTCCACCATCAGCCATCTCGGCCTCATCACCTTGCTGTTCGGCCTCGGTACCCCTCTGGGCGAGATCGCCGCCGTCTTCCACATCATCAATCACGCGGTGTTCAAGGCATCGCTGTTCATGGCGGCGGGCATCATCGACCACGAGTGTGGCAGCCGCGACATGCGCAAGATCAACGGCCTGTACAAGTTCATGCCCCACACCGCGCTGCTGGCGATGGTCGCGGCCGCGGCGATGGCCGGGGTACCCCTGCTCAACGGCTTCCTCTCCAAGGAGATGTTCTTCGGAGAAACCCTGCACCTGCAGTGGCTCGGGGAGGCCTCCTGGCATTGGGTGCTGCCCTGGACGGCGACCCTCGCCGGGGTGTTCGCGGTCGCCTACTCGCTGCGCTTCATCCACGACGTCTTCTTCAACGGCGAGCCCAAGGGCCTGACGAAGACACCCCATGAGCCGCCGCGCTGGATGAAGGTCCCGGTGGAGATCCTGGTGGTGCTGTGCGTGGCCGTCGGCACCTTCCCCGGCTACACCGTACGCGCGCCGCTGGAAGCGGCCGCCGAAGCGGTGCTCCAAGCGCCCCTGCCGGAGTTCAGCCTCGCGCTGTGGCACGGCTTCACGCCGGCGCTCGGCATGAGCGTCGCCGCCTCGATCGGCGGCATTCTGGTCTACACCACGCGTCACTGGTTGTTCGCCGCGGCCGAGCGCATGCCCATCCAGCTCAGCGGCAAGCGCATCACCGAATCAGCGATCGAGCTGGTCTTCGCCCTCGGGGGCCGGCTGAATCGGCTGTTGGACAACCGCAGCCTGGTCCGCTACATGTTCGCCCTGCTGGCCAGCGCCCTCGCGCTCGGCACGGCGGGATATTGGGGGGTGCGCGTCCCGGGATCCGGCCCGCTCGCGCCGCTTGATCTCGCCACCCTGCTCGGCGGTCTGCTTCTGGCCGCGGGCGCCATCGCCACCGCGGTCCAGCACCGGGACCGCTTCATCGCCGTACTGATGCTGGGCCTCGTCGGGCTCATGACGTCCCTGCTGTTCGCGCGCTTCTCGGCGCCGGATCTCGCCCTCACCCAGCTGCTGGTGGAGATCGTCACCGTCATCCTGGTGCTGCTCGCGATGTATTTCCTGCCGGCGGCGACGCCATCCGAGTCCAGCGTCACCCGGCGCGCCCGGGACACCCTGCTCGCCGTCCTCGCCGGGAGTGGAGCGGCGGCCCTGACCTACGCCATGCTCACCCGCTCCACGGACAGCATCTCCGCCTTCCACCTGGCGGAGAGCAAGCCCGGGGGCGGCGGCACCAACGTGGTCAACGTCCTGCTCGTCGACTTCCGTGGCTTCGACACCCTGGGCGAGATCACGGTGCTCGGCATCGCCGCCGTCGGCATCCTGGTCATGCTGCGGGGGCTGCTGCTCGAGGGGCCCGCCAGCCGACCTGCTCGGAGGCCCCTGGTCCCGCGAGCGCTACCCGATCGTGCTGGAGGCGGTCTCCAAGCCCCTGCTGCCGATCGCGTTGCTGGTCTCCGCCTTCCTGTTCCTGCGCGGACACAACGAGCCCGGCGGCGGATTCATCGCCGCCCTCGTCACCGGCGTCGCCTTGATCCTGCAGTACATCGCCCAGGGTACGAGCCGGACCCAGGCCCAATTCCGCGGCGAGGCCCTGCCCTTGATCGGCGGCGGGATCCTGATCGCGGTGCTGACGGGGCTCGGGAGCTGGCTGGTCGGCTACCCCTTCCTCACCACGACCTACACCTACGTGACCCTCCCGCTGGTGGGCAAATTCGAGCTCGCCAGCGCCATGCTGTTCGACCTCGGGGTCTACCTCGGCGTCGTCGGTACCGTCCTGCTCATACTCACCGGCCTCGGCCGTCTCAGCCCGCGGGAGGAAAGCGCCTGATGGAGGCCCTGGTCTCCGTGCTGGTCGGCGTCATGACGGCGAGCGCCGTTTATCTCCTGCTGCGTTCCCGCACCTTCCCGGTGGTGCTTGGGATCTGCCCTGCTCGGCTACGCGGTCAACGTCTTCCTGTTCGCGAGCGGGGGTCTGACCCCGGACAGCGCGCCCCTGGTGGAGCACGGCCTGGCGCACCTGCCCGACCCGCTGCCCCAGGCCCTGGTGCTGACAGCCATCGTCATCGGCTTCGGCATGATCGCCTTCCTCATCGTGCTCGCCCTGCGGGCCCTGCGAGATCTCGGCGACGACCGGGTCGACGCGGGAGACGCCGAGTGAGCCATCTGGCCATCCTGCCGGTACTGATCCCCCTGGTCGCGGGGGCGTCCTGTTCCTGACCGGCGGGAGGGGAACCCGTGCCGAGCGCGCTTGTTCCTTTTCCGCAACAGCGGCGCTGCTGGCCGTCTCTCTGCTGCTGCTCGCGCGCACCGCGGGCGGCGAGGTGCTGATCTACTACCTTGGCGATTGGCCCGCACCCTACGGCATCGCCCTGGTGGTGGACCGGCTGAGCGCCCTGATGCTGACCCTCGCCGCCATGCTGGCCCTGGGCAGCCTGCTCTACGCCGCCACCGGCGACGACCGCGGGGGCGGCTACTTTCACGCGCTCTTCCAGATGCAGCTCCTGGGGATCAACGGCGCCTTCCTCACCGGCGACCTGTTCAACCTCTTCGTCTTTTTCGAGATCCTGCTCATCGCCTCGTACGCCCTGCAGCTGCATGGCGGCGGCCGCGCTGCGCACGCGCGCGGCCCTGCACCTGGTGGTGCTGAACCTGGTGGGCTCCTCGATCTTCCTCCTCGGTATCGGCGCCATCTACGCCGCCACCGGCACCCTGAACCTGGCGGACCTGGCGCTTCGGGTGTCCGAGGCGGGACCGGAGCAGGCCGGGCTCCTGCGCGCGGGCGGACTCCTGCTGCTGGTCGGTGTTCGCGCTCAAGGCCGCGCTGGTTCCCGTCGGTTTCTGGCTTCCACCGGCCTACGGCTCCGCCAGCGCCCCGGTCGCGGCCCTGTTCGCCATCATGACCAAGGTCGGCGTTTACGCCATCCTGCGGGTGCACGGGCTGGTCTTCGGCCCCGACGCGGGTCCGGCCGCGTCTCTGGTCTTGCCCTGGCTGCTGCCGGTCGGCCTGGCGACCGTCGCGGTCGCGACCCTTGGCGTGCTCGCGAGCCGGGAGCTGCAGCGCCTGCTGGCGCACCTGGTGGTGCTGTCGGCCGGTACCCTGGTCGCCGCCCTTGGGCTCGGCTCCGAGGCGGCCGTCTCCGCGGCGCTCTACTACGCCCTCAACAGCACCCTGGTGGGCGGCGGCCTGTTCCTGCTCGCCGGCCTCATCGCCCGCGAGCGCGGGGATGCCGGGGGCCGTCTGGACGAGGCCCGCAACCTCGTCGCGGCCCGCGCTGCTCGGGGCCCTGTTCTTCGCTCGGCGCCGTGGGCGTTGCCGGGCTGCCGCCGCTGGCGGGCTTCGCGGCCAAGGTCTACATCCTGCAGAGCGCCCTCGCCCATCCGGCGGCGGCCTGGGTCCTCGGGGTGAGTGCTGGTGAGCGGGCTGCTGGTCATCGTCGCCCTCAGCCGGGCCGGGCAGCGCCCTCTTCTGGCGCACCGGCGACGCCCCGGCGGCGGGGGAGGCGGCAAGCCCGACGGCGAGCGCGGTCGACCGCTGCTCCTGCTGCTCGGCACCGTGGCGCTGATGATCGCTGCGGGCCCGACGACGGCCTTCACCCAGGCAACCGCGGCACAGCTCGCCGACCGCGACGGCTACATGACGCGCCGTTACCGCCAACCGCGGCGTCAGCCCGCCGGCGAGCGAACGAGGCAAGCCCTGATGGCAAAGCGACGCGCCCTCCTTGCCTCACCCCCTGCTAGTCTGGTGCTGTTGCTGCTGTGGCTGCTGCTCAACAACAGCGCGTCCGCGGGACACCTGGTGCTTGGGACCCTGCTCGCGGTGCTGATTCCCCTCTTCACGCGCCGCTTCTGGCCGGAGCCCGCCCTGCGTGCGCCGCCCGGACCTCGCGCTGCGGTTCGCCGGGCGGGTGCTGTGGGACATCATCGTCGCCAACTTCCGGGTAGCGGGGCTCGTGCTCGGCCCGCGGCAGGCCATCCGGCCCAAGTTCGTCCAGGTGCCCGCTGGACGTGCGTGGCGAGGTCGCGGTGACCGTGCTGGCGAGCGTCGTCTCGCTGACCCCCGGCACGGTATCGGCGGACCTGGACGCCGGCGCCCGCCACCTGCTGGTTCACGCCCTCAGCGAGGAAGACCCGGACGAGCTCGCGCGTCAGATCAAGTCGCGCTACGAGGCGCCCATCAAGGAGATATTCGCATGCTGAACGCCGCGGTGATCATCGCCCTCGGCGATGCTTGGCGTCGCGCTCGCGCTCAATGCTTGGCGGCTGTTTCGCGGCCCGGACGCGACCGACCGCATCCTCGCCCTGGACACCCTCTACATCAACGCCGCCGCGGTCATCGTCCTGTACGGCGTCCATATCGGGCGCCCCGATTTCTTCGAGGCCGCCCTGCTCATCGCCCTGCTGGGTTTCGTCAGCACCATGGCGCTGGCGAAGTTCCTGCTGCGCGGAGACATCATCGAATGATCGCGGGCCTGCTCGACCTCATGACCAGCGCCGTGCTCCTGATCGGCGCCAGCTTCGCGCTCATCGGCTCCATCGGGCTCGCGCGATTGCCAGACATTTTCACGCGCCTGCACGCGCCGACCAAGGCGACCACCCTGGGGGTCGGCGGCATCCTGCTGGGATCCATCCTGTTCTTCTCGGTCCGCCACGGGCTTAGCCTGCACGAGTTGCTGGTCAGCATTTTCCTGTTCCTGACCGCGCCGGTGAGCGCCCATCTGCTCGCTCGCGCCGCGCTGCACCGGCACTGCCACAGCCAGGCCCCGCTGCCGGAGCGGGATTCGCGCACGGATGGCCCCTGAAACCGGGGGGCGATCGCGCAATCCTACGACCGCAGCATGGTCAACAAGAACGCCCGCGCCTGCGCGTAGATGCCGGGCGCGTCCGCCTGCCGCGGACCGGCGACATTGAGTACGCGAGCCCCTTGCGCGGCGATCCAGTCCCGGGCGATCGCGGGATCGGGACGGGTATCGAGGTCGAGGATCAGGCGCGGCCGCCCATACGCGCACGGCGAGCCCCGCGGTGAGACGGGTTCCCCCGTGCATGGCTCCGCGGTAAAGGATCAGCGTGGCATCCGAGTCGCGCACGTTCCATCCGGTGCGCTGACTGTAGGCGCGCGTCGGCGTCTCGCGCAGCGGATAACGCCGGGAGATGGGTCCGTCCTCCGCCCGCCGCCCCCTGGGGCACCAGCCGCCGATCTCCAACCCCGCCTCGATGGCCGCATCGAGCGCGGCGCGGTCCACGCCGCTCTGGCCGCCGCTGACCACCCGGACGGGGATCCGCGCGCGCCGCGCCGACGGCGCCCGATCGGCGCCCCGCTCGCACGGTCCCTTCGCGGCGGTTGTGCGAGAGCCGCTGGACTCGATTCTCAAGGCAGAAGTCTCCGAGTGCGGCCGCGCATATCACCCATCCTCGCCGCGGCCGAGGCCACGAAACAAAGCGAAACCAACCGGACAGGAACCACGGATTCCGGAGCCGCGCTGGTAACGCGGCCGCGGGGCCCCATCTTTGCGGTGACAAGCGATCCACCAGCGCGGAGCTCCAAACCCCGGCCCGCCTGAAGCCCGGAGCAGACCGATGACCCGTTCACCCTTCTTTCCGAAATTCACCGACCTCCCGGCGGACCTGCCGATCTTCCCGCTCGCGGGCGCGGTCGTGATGCCGGACGTTCAGCTTCCCCTCAACATCTTCGAGCCGCGGTACCTGAGCATGGTCAAGGATGCGCTCGCGGCCGACCACCTGATTGGCATGATCCAGCCGGTCAGCGGCACGATCTTCGACGACACGCCCGAAATCCACAAGGTTGGTTGCGCCGGTCGCATTACCTCGTACAGCGAGACATCCGACGGACGCATCGTCATGGTTCTCACCGGGGTCTGCCGATTTTTCGTCAAGCGCGAGCTCGATTCACGGCACGGCTACCGCCGGGTCCACCCGGACTGGGAGCGGTTCGCCGGCGACTACCACGAGGACGAGTCCCGGCTCGCGCACCTGGAGTCCTTTCTCGACTCTCTGCGCGCCTACGCCAGCCTGCGCGGGGTCGAGATTCCCTGGGACGACGTGACCAGCATGAAGGACGCGGAGCTCATCAACCTCCTGTGCGCACACCTGCCGCTTGAACCCGACGATAAGCAGGCCTTGATCGAGACCCGGGACCTTCGCGACCGCGCGGCACTGATGCGCGGGCTGATGGACATGTCGTCCGCGTCGAGCGTGGACACCGCGGACCTCAGGCATTGAGCAGCCCCGCGCGGCGAGCGCGGGTTCTAGGCGAAACCCGAGGGTTGAAAACCGGGCCGCGCATTTCCATTTCGCCATCAAGGCAACGCAGATTGAGCGAGGTATCTATCCATGGCCGTCACGCTAACCAATGCCGCGGCACAACACGTCGGCAACATGCTCACCAAGCGCGGACACGGTGTGGGCCTTCGCATCGGCACCAGGAAGTCGGGCTGCAGCGGTTGGGCGTATGAGGTGGATTACGCCGATACGGTCGACAGTGACGACGCGGTGTTCGAGAGCTTCGGCGTCAAGGTGGTCGTGGACAAGGAAAGCCTCAGCCGCATCGACGGCATGGAGGTCGACTTCGTGAAAGCGAGCCTGCTCAACCAGGGCTTCGAGTTCCGCAACCCCAGGGTCAAGAATACCTGCGGGTGCGGCGAGTCCTTTGGGGTATGACCCGATGACGGCCGCGAGCGAGATCCGGGAGATCGTAGACAACTTCGAGCTGCTTGGGGACTGGGACCAGCGGTACCATTACCTGGTGGAGCTCGGGGAACGCATGCCCTCGATGCCGACCGCGGATAAGCGAGAGGAGAATCGCGTCAAGGAGTGCATGAGCACGGTGCACACGGCCGCCTACCCAGACCCCACCCGCGAGGGCCGCCTGCGCTATTCGGGCGACTGCGACACCGCGATCATCAAAGGCGTCGTCGCGATCCTGGTCGAGCTGTTCTCGGGTAAGACCCCGAGCGAGATCGAGGCGACGGATGTCGACGATTTGTTCGCCGGCCTTCATCTCGAGGAGCATCTGAGCCCCAACCGCCACGTCGGCGTCTATGCGATCGTCGATAAGATGAAGGGACAGGCCCGTAAGCTCGCCCACTGAGGCGAGGTCAGCCCCGGGCACGCCAACCCGATCTGAGGCGGGAGTCTCACGCGAAACCCGCCGACTCGCCCCGCGAGAGTTGCGTCCTACCTAAAATCGTTGCGACGCGGCGCGCGCGACGTCCGGTCCGTACACGATGCGGCCCTTGGTGCCGTCGGTCATGGAGACGTAGCCGATCCCGTTCCTCCCGTCGCGGTCAGAGACGATATCGGCCGTGCCCTGCTTCCCGTTGTCGCAATCGACGTCGAAGATCGCCTTGGTGGACCCGTACAGCGCGTTGTAGTCTCCCCGGCAGGCCTGACCGCTGTCGTTGGCGACCCGGAACGCCGCGCTAAAGGGCGTCCCCCAGTAGGAGCCCACATAGACCTCGCCCCCGAGTTGCATCGCGAAGGGTCCGGAGGTCGAGCTGCCCTCACCCGACGCCCTTCCCTCCGGCGTGCTGCGAAAATCGCGGACCTGGTTCATGCAGGAGGCGTAATCCTCCATTCTCATGTTCTCGCACAGCAGCTGCGCGTATTCGGCGGAGGTCACCGGCGTGTACAGCGCCTGAGAGCGCTCCGGCTGCTGGTCGGTCCCGTAGCCAGAGAAGATCCCGCACCAATGCAGGTCGCTCCCCCATTCCTGATTCTCCGCGACAGTCCCGCTGTTCTCGAGCTTGGTACAGCAACCGCCGAGAACCAGGCTGAGCGCCGCAACCGCTGAGAAGGTCGTTTTCATTCTATTCTCCCTCGTTATCCCTCGAAATAGACTTAACCAACCGTCGTAACGATCGGCCATGCTTGAATTCTACGACGTTTACAGGCACAAGTCGGCGCCGATTTCGTCCCGCGGATAAATCTGAGGAAACGCCGATCAATTCAGCGCTTTCCGCGGCATAGGGAAGTGACGCCATTTTTAGAGCGCGTAAGCGCTGGAGAATGTAGCCATCCAAGAACCGCGCTTCTTGGGTGGCGCGCTGCTGTTGGCCAGGATGGCCAATCAGCGGCTTCCCCCCAAGCATCCGCGTTTGCGGTCTCACCCCCGACGCCCCATCATTTCAGGCAAGGCTATCATCCTACATTCCTCGAACGACAACGACAGATACCGCCCATGCGAAGACCACCCAGACTCGCCATTGCCATGCTGGTTTCCGCCTTGCTGGCCACCCACACGGCCCCTCCCCGCGGCCGAACCCGCGCAACCTGGACACGAGGAGCTGTTGCTGACCAACACGCGACAACTGATCTTCGAGGGCCTGCGCTCCGGCGAGGGCTATTTCAGCGCCGACGGCACCAGGATGATCTTCCAGAGCGAGCGCGCGGCCGACAACCCCTTCTACCAGATGTATCTCATGAACCTGGAGACGGGCGACACCCGGCGCGTCTCCACCGGCACCGGCAAGACCACCTGCGGCTGGATTCACCCGTCTGGCGAGCGCGTGCTGTTCGCCTCCACCCACGAGGACCCGGAGGCCTTGAAGAAGCAAGAGGAGGAGCTCGCCAAGCGCGCCGAGGGCAAGGGCAGCCGCTACTCCTGGAGCTTCGACGAGCACTACGACATCTACGAGGCGGACACCGACGGCAACATCCTGCGCAAGCTGACCGACGCCCCCGGATACGACGCGGAGGGCTCCTGGTCGCCGGACGGAAGCAGCGTCGTGTTCGCCTCCAACCGCCATGCCTATCAGGGATCGCTCTCGGAGGAAGAGCAGAAGATCTTCAAGAACGACCAGTCCTACTTCATGGATCTCTACCGCATGGACGCCGACGGCGGCAACCTGCGCCGCCTCACAGAAAGCCCCGGATATGACGGCGGCCCCTTCTTCAGCGCCGACGGCGAGCGCATCGTCTGGCGCCGCTTCGACGAGAAGGGCGCTCACCGCCGAGATCTGGACCATGCGCCCCGACGGCTCGGACCAGCGCCAGATCACCCGCCTCGGGGTCATGTCCTGGGCGCCCTACTTCCACCCCTCGGGCGACTACATCATCTTCGCCAACAACGCCCAGGGCTTCGCCAACTTCGAGCTCTACCTGGTCGATACCCAGGGGGAGAAGGAGCCGGTGCGCGTCACCCAGAGCGAGGGCTTCGACGGTCTCCCGGTCTTCAGCCCGGATGGCAAACGCCTGAGCTGGGCCAGCAGCCGCACCGCCGACAAGAAGGCCCAGATCTTCATCGCGGACTGGGACGACGAGGCCGCGCGCCGGGCTGCTCGGCCTCGGACCCGCTGGAACCGCGACCAGCGCGGGGCAGGCCGGACCCGCCGGCCCGCCGCGTGAAACCTCCAGCGAAATCACCGCGGACGACCTCCGGCTGCACGTCGGCGAGCTATCCGCCGAGCGCATGGCCGGACGCATGACGGGCAGCGAGGGCGCGCGCCTGGCCACCGATTACGTCGCCGGGGTCATGGCCGGAATCGGGCTCGCGCCCGCCGGCGACATGGGCGGCTGGTTCCAGCACTACGGCTTCACCTCCGGCGTCGAGCTGGCGGACGGCAACCGACTCACCTTGATCCGGGACGACGGGGAGTCGCAGCTCGTGCTCGACCGGGACTGGCGTCCCCTGTCCTTCTCCGGCACCGGAACGGCGGAACCGGGAGACCTGGTATTCGCCGGCTACGGCCTGCTCGCCCCGGCCGAGGGGGGATTCCCGGCGTACGACTCGTATCTCGACCTGGACGTTTCCGGCAAGTGGGTCGTCGTCTTGCGCTACCTGCCGGAGGAGCTTGCACCCGAGCACCGCCAGTATCTGCACGAGTACGCGGACCTCCGCTTCAAGGCGATGGTGGCGCGGGACAAGGGCGCGCTGGGGCTGATCCTGGTCACGGGACCCAGCGCGCAAGTCAAGGAGCAGCTGGTGCCGCTGACCTCCGAGGCGGGCGCCGGCGGCGGCAGCCTGCCGGTCGTCTCCGTCACCGACGCCGTGGCGGAGAGGATCTTCGCCTCAGCGGGGAAGAATCTGGCCGCGAGCCAGATGGCCCTGGACGGCGGTGAGCCGATGCCCGGCTTCGACCTGCCGCGAGTTCGTATCGGGGGCGAGATCCGTCTGGAGAAGCGCCAGGCATCGGACCGCAACGTCCTCGGGCGGCTGAACGCGGGCGAGCAGCCTGGCGACTCCCTGGTGGTGATCGGCGCCCACGTCGATCACATCGGACTGGGGGAGGACAAGAGCTCGCGCGACGCCGACCCCGACGCGGGCAAGGTCCACCCGGGGGCGGACGACAATGCCTCGGGCGTCGCTGCCCTGCTGGAGATCGCCCAGCACCTGCTCGCGCGGAAGGCCGCCGGCGAGCTCGATCTCGAACACGACCTGCTGTTCGCGGCCTGGACCGGAGAGGAGCTCGGCCGCCTCGGCTCCGCCCACTTCGCCGAGATCTTCGCCGCCAGTGATGGAGAGACCGGGCTCAAGCCCACCGTCATCGCCTACCTCAACCTGGACATGGTCGGCCGACTCGACAAGCATCTCTACGTCCAGGCCGTGGGTTCGAGCTCCATTTGGCGCCGCGAGCTCGAGCGGCGCAACGCGCCCATCGGGCTCCCCCTCAAGCTGCAGGAGGACAGCTACCTGCCAACGGACACCACGTCCTTCTATCTCAAGGGCATCCCGGTGCTCACCTTCTTCACCGGGGCGCACGCCGACTACAACACCGCGCGCGACACCGCCGAGAAGCTCAATTACGAGGGGCTGATCAAGATCGCCCGGCTGATGGCCCTGCTGACGGGCGGACTCGCCGCGGCAGAGGACGCGCCGGACTACGTCTCCCAGGAAAAGCCGCGGACGGACGCCAGCCGGGCGAACCTGCGCGCCTATCTCGGGACCATCCCGGATTACGCCGAGAGCGACGTCAAGGGCGTACTGGTCAACGGCGTCGCCAAGGGCGGCCCCGCGGAGCGCGGCGGCATGCGGGCCGGGGACCTGATCGTCGCCGTCGCCGGACGCCGGGTGGAGAACATCTACGACTACACCTATGCGCTCAACGCCCTCAAGGCGGGCCAGACGGTCACCGTCGCGGTTCGCCGCGGCGACGGCGAGATCGAGCTCACCATCACGCCGGAATCCCGCGAGTAATCGAATGGAGATCGAATTCTACGGCGCCGCGAGCGGGGTCACCGGCTCCTGCCACATCCTGCGGGTGGGTCAGCGACAGGTCCTGCTCGACTGCGGGCTGATCCAGGGCAGCCGGGAAGAGGAGGCACGAAACGGCGAGCCCTTTCCCTTCGACCCCGCCGAGATCGACGCCGTGGTCCTCAGCCACGCCCACCTGGACCACTCCGGCCGGCTGCCCCTGTTAGTTCGTCAGGGATTCCGCGGCCCGATCTATGCCCAGAACGCCACCCGCGACCTGTGCGACGTACTATGGCAGGACGCCGCGGGGCTGATGGAGCGGGACGCCGAGTACCAGAACCGCCGCCACGGCGGACGCGAGCGCGTCTACCCCCTGTTCCGGCGCCAGGACGCCGAGGCGGCCTGGGAAAGGCTGCGCGGGCTGCCCTACCGCGAGCGCCAGGAGATCCTGCCGGGCGTCGTCCTGCGCCTGCTGGATGCCGGCCACATCCTGGGCTCGGCCCTGGTGGAACTGCAGCTGAGCGAGGCAGGCGAGACGCGGAAGCTGGTTTACTCCGGGGACATCGGCCAGTACGACACGCCCATCCTCCATGATCCCACCGCCATGCAGGAGGCGGATCTGGTGCTGATGGAGAGCACCTACGGCGACCGGCTTCACCGCGATCGTGACGAGACCATCCAGGAGATCGGGGAGGTCATCTCCGCGGCCCGCCACGACCGTGGCAACGTCCTCATCCCGGCCTTCGCCATCGGGCGCAGCCAGGAGATCCTCTATCTATTCGGCCAGCACTACGACGAGTGGGGACTGGATCGCTGGCAGATCTTTCTCGACAGCCCCATGGCCATCGAGGCCACGCGCATCTACTGGGACTACCCCCACCTCTACGACGCCGAGGCCACCAAGCTGCGCCACAGGCTCCACGAGATGCCGCGCCTGAAGAACCTGCGTCTAACCCGCAGCGTGGAGGAGTCGCGGGCCATCAATCGGCTGGAGAGCGGCGCCATCGTCATCGCCGGCAGCGGGATGTGCAGCGGTGGGCGAATCGTCCACCACCTGAAGCAGAACCTGGAGCGCCGCGGCTGCCACGTCATGATCGCCGGCTTCCAGGCCTACGGGACCCTGGGCCGGCGGCTGGTGAACGGGGAGGAACGGGTGCGCATTCACGGCAACGACTACCGGGTGCTGGCGCAGATCCACACCGTGGGTGGCCTCTCGGCCCACGCCGATCAGGCGGACCTGCTGCGCTGGCTCGGCTGCTTCCGAGGCCGGCCCGCCGTCTGCCTGGTGCACGGCGAGGACGAGGCCAAGCTGGCCTTCAGCCGCCAACTGCGGGAGAGATTGCGCATCGATGCGTCAATCCCCATTCCGGGGGAGAAGCTGGATCTCGCCGGTCTGGGTTGACCGGCCCGCGAACGCCGAAGCTCATTACGCCTGACGGGATCCCGCCATCTTCTCCAACAGCTGCTCTTGCATCAGACGGGCCGTATTGATGCCCAGGCTCTTGAGCTTCTGATTCAGCGCGGCCACCTCCACCAGGGTGCCGACATTGCGTCCTGGCCGGACCGGGATGGTCACGTAGGGAATGGCTACGCCGAGAATATCCTTGGTCGCTTCATTGAGCCCGGTGCGGTCCATCTCCGCGGCCTCGTCCCAATCGACCAGGGAGATGGCGAGACCGACGCGCTTGTCGGGGCGCACGGCCGCGACGCCGAACAGAAGCCGGATATCGATGATGCCGATTCCGCGGGCCTCCATGTGATAAGGCAGCATCTCGGTCGCGTGGCCAACTAGCTGGGAATCGTTGAGGCAGCGGATGGTCACCATGTCGTCGGCAATAAGATGGAAACCGCGTCGGATCAGCTCCAGCGCGCACTCACTCTTGCCCACCGCGCTATCGCCCAGCAACAGAACCCCAACATCGTGGATGTCCATGAGCACCCCGTGCACGCTGGTCTCGGGCGCGAACTCCGCGTCCAGGTGCTCCCAGAGGCGCTTGTAGAGCTTGGTCGTGCTGTGCGGACAGGTGAGCACCGGAATCGCGGTCTCCTCCGCCCGCTCCGTCAACAGCGCCGGTGGAACGCGGCCGTTCGTGACGATGGCACAGGGGACGTCACCGGCGATAATCCGGGAGACGTGTTGACGCAGCACGGGATCCGGGTCGTGCAGCTCTATAAAGGTCACCTCGCCCTTGCCGAACACCTGGATCCGCTCCCCGCGAAAGGCGTCGAAGTAGCCGGTCAGCTCCAGGCAGGGGCGGTTCAGCTCCGGGGTCAGGACACGTCTCCAGCGTCCGGCATCGCCGGCAGCGACCTCCAGGCCCAGGAGCGGATTCGACAGCAGATTATCGACCGTGGTGGACATGAGTTTGCCCCTGAAGGGGTGACGCGCCGCGCCCGGCAAGCGAAGGGCCCGCGTCGCGGGATGCTTCGGCACGGGACCGTTTTCCGGCCCCACCTAGGGCGGCGCGTAAAATGGGAATTATCTTAAAAATTGCGCATGATTCGCAAAATTTATCGGTAAAGTTAAGGTTTTCCGCTGGTTAGCCTCAGTCGCCTAGCCTCTGGACCGATTGTTGACAGTACCCTGATCGGCGCAAGGCGTGTAGAATTCGCCGCCATTCGTCCGAAGCCCTGAATCTCTCCGCCATGAAAAACAAGTTAAAGCGTCTGGCGACGTCTTTGGTGCTGCCCGTCTCCGAGCAGAGGCGCGGCGACTGCAACCGCTGCGGCGAGTGCTGCAAGCTGCCCTACCCCTGCCCCTTCCTGCGGTATGACGACAACGGCATGAGCAGCTGCGCCGTGTATCACGTGCGCCCGCCATCCTGCCGCAAGTATCCCCGCACCGCGGAGGAAAACCTCACCCCGCACGTCTGCGGCTACTATTTCGTCAGGGCGGACGAGCTGGTGCCTGCCGAAAAGCCCGCCTGAATCTTCGCCGGAGGGCGCGTACGCCCGCGCGCTCAACCGCACGCGCATCGTCACAAAGATCCCGGTCCCTGAGACGGGTCTAAGGTGCCCGCACGCCCCCTCGAAATCAGCGAGAATGGCGGGATATCCGACACCTGTTGACCACAAACGCCCGCCTACAATCGCCCGCCTACCATGACCAAACGCCGCTTGGCCCTACCGCTTCTTCTCCTCGTCGCACTGAGCGCGGCGTTCACCGCCCGCCATGTCCCAAGAGCGCAGCGGAGACGCCACGTTGCCATCGGCGCAGTCGCAAGGCGGCATGGACCCGACCGCCAGATCCGCCGTGACTCCCGAGTTCCTGGAGAAAAAGATCAAGGAGACGGAAACGGCCTCGGACATCGACGAGACGCTGAAGGCGAAGCTCACGGAGCAATACCGCAAGGCGCTCAGCCAGCTCGAGGCCGAGAGCGCCCTGGAGGTCAAGGCCGCGGCCTACAAGCAGGCACTGGAAACGGCCCCGGCGCGGACCGCCGCGATCCGCGAGCAGCTGAAGTCGCGAGACGCGACGGCGCCGCCCGAGGCGCCAGCGATCCCGGAGGACCTGTCGATCACCGAGCTCGAGCAGCGGCTTGCTAAGACCCAGGCGGACGCGGCCGCCGTCGGCGCCAAGCTCTCGGAGCTCGAGAAGCAGCTGGAGAGCAACAGGACGCGGCCAGCCGAGGCCCGCCAGGCAATCATCGAGGCCAAGCGTGAGCTCGAGGAGGTCGAGGCGGAGCTCGCGCTGCCGCCGCAAGAGGGCCAGCCCGACGACCTCGCAAAGGCGCGCCTGTGGGCCCTCGAGGCACGGCGACAATCCCTGCGTTCCCAAATCCTGATGCTGGATCAGGAGCTCTTGAGCCAATCCGTGCGCGTGGAGCTGCTCGAGGCCGAGCGCGACAAGGCCACGAACGATCTACAGGGACTCAAGGCAGAGGCGCGGGCGCTCGAGACCCGGCTCAGCGCGCTGCGCAAGCGCAAGGCCGAGGAGGCCGCCGACGAGGCCAAGGAGACGCAGCGCCAGGCCGCCGGAAAGCATCCGCTGATACAGGAGCTTGCCCGGCGCAACGCCGAGCTGAGTGACGAGCTGACAACGCTGACCGAGGAGCTCAACCGCTTCGCCGGCCAGCAGGAGCAGATCGAGGAGCAGACCCGCCGCACCACGGACGACTTCCGCAACGCGCGGCAGCGCATGGAGGTGGCGGGCCTGACGCAGGCGCTGGGGCAGGTCCTGATCGACCAACGCAATCAGCTGCCCAACCTGCGCCACCAGGAAAAGGCGGCAGTGACGCGCGCGCAGGCCATTACCGACGCGACCCTGCGCCAGATCCGTTACCGAGAGGAACGGCGACGCCTGAAAAACCTGGACGACTACCTGAGCGAGGCCGCGGGCCAGGTGATGCCGGCGGATCTTACCGACGCCGATTTCGAGGAGCTGCGGAAGCTCGCCGACCGCAGGGGGACACTGCTCGATCAGGCCATGGACGCGGACGACGCCTACCTGCGGATACTCGGCGAGATGGACTACGCGTCAAGCCAGCTCATGGCGGTGGTCCGCGAATACGACGATTTCCTCTCGGAGCGGCTGCTCTGGGTGCGCAGCTCCGCGCCGGTGAGCCTTGACACATTCGCAAATCTTCCGCGCGCCGTCCTGTGGGGCGTATCCCCGGCCAACTGGCTGGAGGTGGCTCAGGTCCTGCTCTACGAGGCCCCCCGCTCGCCGCTGTCCTGGCTGCTGGTGCTCACCGCGGTGGGGCTCCAATGGAAGACCCGCGCGATACGCCAACGCCTGCTCTCGACCGCGACCTATCTGCGCCGGGTGCGTACCGACAGCATCTTCTACACGCTGGAGGCAGTGGGGCTGAGCTTGCTCATCGCCGCCCCCCCGTCACTACTGCTGGTTGCCTTCGGGCTGGAGCTGTACGGCTCGTTGGAGGCGACCGACTTCACCAAGGCTATCGGACAAGCCGCCATATCCGTATCCCTGGGGTTTTACTACCTGCGCGCCTTTCGTGTCCTGTGCATGTCCGGGGGCGTGGCCGACCGCCATTTCCAATGGACCGGGGAGGTCCTGAAGCTGCTGCGCCGGAACTTCGACTTGCTGCTGGTGGCCCTGGTGCCGCTCGGCTTCATCGCCAGCGCGGCCTACAACAACCCGGACATTAGGTACAGCGGCAGCCTTGGGCGCCTGTCGTTGATCGCGTTGATGCTGGGGCTGGCCGCCTTCTTCGCCCGCGTGCTCAATCCACAGCGGGGGGCACCGCATAACCTGCTGCAGGCGAGCCCCGGCGGCTGGTTCAACCGCCTGAAGAAGCTGTGGTACCCCCTGGTCGTCGGCATGCCGCTGGCGCTGTCGCTGCTCACGGTCGCGGGTTATCTGTACACCTCCGGAATTCTGCTCCGCTCCCTGCTCAGCTCCATGTACCTGGTGCTGGGAATCACGGTCGTCCACCAGCTCATTATCCGCTGGCTGGTCCTCACCAGCCGGCGTCTGGCCCTCCAGGCCGCCTTGGACCGCCGCGCCGCGCGCGCGAGCGAAGAGACGAGACAGGGCGATGCCGTGGCCGCGCCCCCGCTCCAGGCCGAGGACGCTGGGCGAGTAGACCTGGCCTCCCTGGACGAGCAGACCCGACGGCTGATCAACACCGTGCTCTTCCTGTCCGGTGCCGTCGCCCTGTGGGGAATCTGGTCTCAGGTTCTGCCGGCCTTCGGCATCTTCGAGGAGGTGGCTCTCTGGCACCATACGGGCGTGGTGGACGGCGAGGAGAAGATCATTCCCGTCACCCTGGCGGACATCGGGTCGGTCTCGCTGATCGCGCTCATCGCCTTCGTCGCGGCCAGGAACCTGCCCGCGTTGCTGGAGATACTGCTTCTGTCCCGCATGTCTTTCTCCTCCGGCAGCCGCTACGCGATCAAGACCTTGACCGGCTACACCATCACCGCCGCCGCCGCACTGACCGCTTTCAGCACGCTTGGCCTCTCCTGGGGACAGGTGCAGTGGCTGGTCGCGGCCCTGGGCGTGGGCATCGGCTTCGGGCTCCAGGAGATCGTGGCCAACTTCATCAGCGGCATCATCATCCTGTTCGAACGCCCGGTGCGGGTGGGAGACGTGGTCACCATCGGCGACACGACGGGCTCGGTGTCCAAGATCCGCATTCGAGCCACCACCATCCGCAACTGGGACAAGCAGGAGCTCTTGGTGCCGAACAAGGAGTTCATCACCGGGCGCCTGCTCAACTGGACCCTTAGCGACAATCTGAACCGGATTGTGATCACGATCGGCGTGGACTACGGGGCCGATGTGCCCCGAGCACTGGAACTGTTGGCGGAGGCGCCGCGGGAGAACGAGCACGTGCTCGCGGACCCGGAGCCGAGGATCACCTTCGAGGGCTTCGGCGACAATGCCCTGACCCTGGTGCTGCGCTGCTACTTGGACTCCCTCGACGACCGGCTCACGGTCATCAGCGAGCTGCACCAGAGCGTCAACGCCAAGTTCCGGGCCGCCGGCATCTCCATCGCCTTCCCGCAGCGCGACGTGCATCTCAGCACCGCCCAGCCCCTCGACGTGCGCGTCACGAATGCCTGGCCCGAGGCGGTGGAACCCTCCTCGACGGACAACAGAGGTGGCTCCGTCGATCCGGGCCGTCAATGAGACGCTGATTATTGGCCATCCTGGCCAAAATCAGCACGCCACCGAAGAAGCGCGTTCCTGGATGGCTTCATTTTCGAACGCTTGCGCGCTTGAATATGGCGTCACATCCATGTGCCGCGCGAAGCGCCGAATGGATCGACGTTTCCCTGAGACTTGCCGGCGACCCGGCGAGCTCAATCCAGCTCGTTGAACTCGGGATCGTCCAGCAGCTCGCGCAGGCGCCGCAGCTCACGCAGCCGCTCAATACGGCGGCGGGCGTCCCAGGCGCTCTTGTCGGTCAACGCCAGGGCGCCCTCGTTATCGATGAACTGCTCGTTCGTTTCTTCACTGCCGCGGACTTCGGTCTCCAACATCTCGTTCCCCTATGCAAAGCTGTACAAAATTGCGCGCTATCTAGCGCCCGCAGCGCGGAAGAGACAACGAATTATTTTTGTCGATTCGATGAAAATCGTTCATCGATGCCATCCTGCTGAGCCGCGGGGAAGCCCGGGGCCCTGCTTCCGCTGCGGAGGCGAAGACGCCGTCGCCCGCAATAGGACCAACGCCAGGGAGAAACTGCGCTGGTTTCGAGGCAAGCGGCAGGGATAGCTCGTCTCATACGCTCATGGCAGCGGGTCTGCCGCCATCGCCGTGACAGCAAAATCCGGGAGCACGCAGGCGGACCGAACCCTCTTCCCGGCCCGAGATTCCAACAGGGTCCGCATGTCCCCGATCCCCGGACCTTGGCTGATCACCCCCCGGCGAAATCGCCGACGAGCCGGGATGGCTGAAACGGTGCGCGGGTGCCTCCGCGGTCATCGGATGTATCGACCCGGGGGCGATCTGACACTCTCGGCATTAGGCATTTGCGGACATCCTGTTTAGAATCCGTGGGGCTGAGGCGCGGCGCGCGCCGTCTCAGAACCACAACAGCGACCCCGCCGCCGGGCGCCCCGAGCCCCGCCGGCACACGACATGAACTTCCCTGGAGGACGCACTATGGCAGCACTGTTTTCCGCAGACTGGATGAATCAGCTCAAAGACGCCTGGAACGCCGAGCCTGAGGTCAGCGCCAAGCTGGCCGAAATCGATTTCGACTCGGTGATCTACTGTGGTTTTAAGAACGAAGAAAATCCCAGGGGCGTTTTCGTGGTCGAGAAGGGAATCTGCGTCCGCGCGGGTGCCTGGGCCGAGAGTGACCCCCCGGCCAACTGGGACATGCGCGCCGACCTAGATGACTGGCTCAAGTGGGTCAAGAAGGGCATCGGCATGATGGGCCTTGGCACGTCATTCGCCACCGGCAAGCTGAAGTTCAAGGTCGGCGACTACAAGGCCATGATGAAGGACCCGCGCATGGCCAACCCCTTCGTCAAGAGCTTCAATCTGATGCAGAAGATCGGTGCCGACGAGCTCGGCTAACGACCCGGCTTCAGGTAGGAAAAGCCCGCCCTCCGGCGGGCTTTTTTTGGTTCTTCGTCGATTTGAATGAAAGTTGAGCGTCGACGGCGCTTCAGTACCTCGGGGTTGCAGGAAAACGGAGTTGCTCATGCCTTATGGCCTGCCGCGCTTCGAATCGGGGCGCCAACTCGGTCGCCCCACACGGAGGTGGATCCGGGCAGACAACCAGATGCGTCGCGGATAAACTGCGCCGAATCCAGACGAGACGAAGTCACGGAGAGCGCAGTATGCCTGTCGACAGCCCCCTGAGCATCGGTTGGCGGGAATGGGTTTCGCTACCCGAGTTGGGACTGCCCGCCATCAAGGCAAAGACGGACACGGGCGCAAGGACCTCCGCGCTGCACGCCTTCTACGTCGAGCGGTTCAGAAGGCACGGCAAGGATCTCGTGCGTTTCGGGGTGCACCCGATTCAGCGGCGCAACGACCCCGTGGTAGCCTGCACGGCGGCTCTCGTCGACCAGCGCCAGATCTCCGATTCCGGGGGGCACCGAGAGATGCGCTACGTCATTAGCACCACGCTCAGGCTTGGCGAGCGCGAATGGCCGATCGAGATCACTCTCACCAATCGTGACACCATGCTGTTCAGGATGCTCCTGGGCCGAAAGGCCATGGCACACAAGCTCGTCGTCGACCCGGCCGCCTCCTACCTCCTGGGCAGGCTGCCAGGCCGCCGTGTCGCCCGGATGTACGCGGAGCTGGGAAACGGCACCTAGTCCGCGCCGTGAGGGGAAGGACTTGAGAATCGCGATATTGTCACGCGGGGCGCAGCTGTATTCGACCCGACGGCTCAAAGAAGCCGCCGAGGCGCGCGGCCACGAGGTCCGTGTGGTCGACGTGCTGCGCTGCTACATGAATATCGCAACGCATCGCCCGTCCATTCGCTACAAGGGCGAGGAGCTAACAGGCTTCGACGCGGTGATCCCGCGGATTGGGGCCTCGGTGACCTTTTACGGGACCGCCGTGCTGCGACAGTTCGAGATGATGGGAGTGTGCCCGCTCAACGAGTCCGTGGCCATCACCCGGTCCCGTGACAAGCTGAGGTCCCTGCAACTATTGTCCCGCAAGGGCATCGGGCTCCCGGTAACGGGATTCGCGCACAGCCCCGACGACACCCAGGACCTGATCAAAATGGTGAGCGGCGCGCCCATGGTGATCAAACTCCTGGAAGGCAACCAGAGGCATCGGCGTCGTGCTTGCGGAGACGCACCAGGCCGCCGAGAGCGTGATCCAGGCCTTCATGGGGCTTCAAGCCCACATGCTGGCCCAGGAATACGTGCGGGAGGCGGGAGGGGCCGACATACGCTGCTTCGTCGTCGGCGAAAAGGTGGTGGCCGCGATCAAGCGACAGGCTAAGGAAGGCGAGTTCCGATCCAACCTCCACATGGGCGGCAGCGTCAGTCTGGTGCGCATCACGCCCGAGGAGCGATCCACCGCCTTAAGGGCGGCGCAGACAATAGGTTTGAACGCCGCCGGCGTGGACCTGCTGCGGTCCAAAGACGGACCACGGGTGATCGAGGTAAATTCGTCCCCCGGTCTTGAAGGCATCGAGACCGCGACAGGCAAGGACATCGCCGGGATGATGGTCGACTTCCTGAAGACCAAGGCTAAGCAAAAGCGCACGCGCACCCAAGGTTGAGGCTGAAAGACAATGCCGGCATTTTCCATCGGCGGCCAGCTGGTGCAACCGGGGGAACGGGTTTTCGTCGACCTTTCATTGCCGAGCCTCTACACCCACACGGCGGTCTCCATGCCGCTTCGCATCGTCAACGGCATAAGGCCCGGACCTCGTCTGTTCGTTTGCGCCGCCATCCACGGCGACGAGATCAACGGGGTCGAGATCATCCGCAGGCTCCTGCGCTCGCCAGCCCTCAAGCACCTGGGGGGTACGCTCATTGCCGTTCCGATCGTCAACGTCTACGGCCTGGTGAACCATTCCCGCTATCTGCCCGATCGCCGCGACCTTAACCGCAGCTTCCCCGGCTCGGAGCGCGGCTCCATGGCGGCGCGGCTCGCGCGGCAGCTGATGGAGGAGGTGGTGGAGAAATCGACGCACGGCATCGACATTCACACCGGTGCCCTGCATCGCGACAACCTCCCCCAGGTGCGGGCCTGCATCGAGGACCACCCGACCACCGAGAGGTTGGCGAGGGCCTTCGGCACGCCGGTCATCATCAATTCCGACCTGCGGGACGGCTCGTTGCGACAGGCCGTTGCGGAGCTCGGGATTCCCATGCTCCTGTACGAGGCCGGCGAGGCGCTGCGCTTCAACGAGGTGGCGATACGCGTCGGCGTGAGGGGCATACTCGGCGTGATGCGTGAGATCGGAATGCTCGCGCAGCGCCCATCCCACCGGCGCTACCGAGAGCCCTTCATCGCGCGCTCGACCCAGTGGGTTCGGGCGCCCCAGAGCGGCATCCTGCGAACCATCACACCCCTCGGAGCGAGGGTCAAGAAAGGGGAGCGGCTCGGGATCGTTTCCGACCCCTTTGGCGAACGCGAGGAGGACGTGCTGGCCACGGCGGCCGGCCTGGTCGTCGGCCGCACCAATCTGCCCTTGGTCAACGAGGGTGAGGCCGTTTTCAATATCGCCCGCATGGAGAAGCTGGAATTGGTGGCGGAGGCGGTGGAGGCCTTGCAGGCGGAACTCGACCCCAATGTCGACCTGGAGCCGCCAAAGGAGCCGCCGATCGTCTGACGGCACTACCGAAACGCCTGGACGATCGATACCCAAGGAGCGTCGTTACCTCGGGATAGATTTTGGGACACCAAGTCCCCAAAATCGACCTACCAACACGACAGCCATTGATATCCCGCCCGCCCTACGTGCGCTGCCGCGCCCGACGAGACGGGCCCTTTTCGGCTGGACGGCACATCGGATAGGCTTGCATGGGCCCTTCGCTCGCTCCGGGACCTGCGGCCCCGCGCACGCGACGGCGCCCACCGGGCATTACCCGCCTCGTGCTTCGCACCTCCCTGACGAGCAGCGACGGTTCATGACAACTACAGAACCCCACCAAACATATTCGGTGCAGCGGAGCAGGAAGAACACCAACAAACGCGCGCATCGTATTGCGCCAGCAAGTGGGGCATGTGGAAGCGGAGGAGGCATAGCCCAACCTGGCCGAGGGAATGCAATGGACGAGCGAGATAGATCATCACCACGACCTTTCGACGAACAGGAGCTCGATCATGAACTCCTTGTTGCTAGATCACGCTCACGCCGCCAGCGCGCTGACCCGCACCGCGACACTCAGCGACGGGCGTTGGCTGGCTGAACCTATGTAGCTTCCGGCCACCGGCGGCACCGCTTCCGGATGGCGTGCTACGGCGACCGCGATGTGCCGGTTACCCGTCACCTCACCGCTGGTGGGATCGAACCCCTTCCAGCCGGCACCAGGTAGGTAGACCTCGGCCCAGGCATGTGTCGAGGCGTTGCCTGCCTCGGTAGCCTCGGCGTACAGATAACCGCTGATGAAACGGCTGGCCAGCCCCAGCTGGCGGCATGCCTCCGTGAACAGGGCCGCAAAATCCCGGCACGAGCCGGTTCCTAGCCTTAGTGTCTGCGCAGGTGGCTGCACGCCCACGTCCTCCCGCAGCTGATACACGAAGCGGCTGGCGATGTCCCGATTCATGCGGTCCAGCAAGGTAAAGGTCTCCACGGGCATCCGCAAGCCTAGTCCATCCAGCCAGTAGTGGACCGCATCGCGATCGGCTGGGTAAACCGCCTCCTGAAACGGTGCAAGGTCGGCCTGTTCCGCGATCGCGTATTCGAAGGGATGCATCACCGCGTAGTCATCCACCAAAAAGTCGAAGGGGTTTTCGTCGTAGTGCTGGATGACCACGCTGCTGGAAATACGCAGCCGATCCGAGGGCACGGGAAAGCTCACCACCGCGACGGAATTGTCCAGCACATCGCGTTTCCACTGCAGCCTATGCGCGGGAACGATTTCCAGGATTGAGGACTCTATCCTGAGGTTGTGGTCCTCCCTAGGACGCAGCAGCAGCCGGTGCTGCTGGAGCGATACCGGCGCGGAGAACAGATACTCGGTGACATGACTGATGTCGAGACGCCGCATTGGAATTCGCCTCTCTAGTGAATCCGGAGGCAGGAGCCTATACCCCGGATACTTGTACGTCCGCGGTGTGTTCCTGGTGATCGTCGACCAAAGGAATGGCCTGGCCATCCTGCTCGACCCCGTCTACGGTCACACTCATCACAGCGCTGCTTCCGCCCTCGCGGCCGTGGGTTTGCGAAACCGCGATGTGGTACACGGTTTCCCGGTAACGATAGTGGATCGTCAGCGCGTCCCAGTGGTCGGGCAGGCAAGGCGCGACGTGCAGCTTGTCGACTTCCAGCCGCAGACCCAGGAGGGATTCCAGGATGAGCCGGTACATCCACCCGGCCGAGCCAGTGTACCAGGTCCAGCCGCCGCGGCCGGTGTGGGGCTCCACCGCGTAGACGTCGGCGGCCATGACGTATGGTTCGACCTTGTAAGTCTCGATCGCTCCCTGTGATTTCGCATGATTGGCCGGATTGATCATGGTGGTGAGCCCCCAGGCGCGCTGGCCGTCCCCTAGGGCGGCGAACGCCATCGCTGCCCAGATGGCGGCGTGAGTGTACTGGCCGCCGTTCTCGCGCACGCCCGGCACGTAGCCCTTGATATAGCCGGGGTCCAGGTTTGACTGGTCGAACGGGGGGTCGAGCAACCGGATGAGGGCGTGGTCGCGGCGCACCAGGCGTTCGTCCACCGCGTCCATGGCGACGCGCACCCGCTCGGTATCGCCAACACCGGACAACACCGCCCAACTCTGGGAGATGGAGTCGATTTGGCATTCGGTATTGTCCGCCGATCCAAGGGGCGTGCCGTCGTCGAAGTAGGCGCGGCGATACCAGCCGCCGTCCCACCCGTGCCGCTCAATGTTCTCGCCCAGGCGCGCGGCCTCGGCCGCGCAGAAGTCCGCGAAATCGCGATCATCGCGCAGGCGGGCCAGGGCGCCGAACTGGCGCAGCACTTCGCACAGGAAGAACCCCAGCCACACGCTTTCCCCCTTGCCCCCGATGCCGACCCGGTTCATGCCGTCGTTCCAGTCACCGGAGCCGATCAGCGGCAGACCGTGGGAGCCGAGCGCCAGACCGTGCCGGATGGCCCGCACGCAGTGCTGGTAGAGATTTTCCGCCGTCTCGGAGCGGGCGGGCAAATCATAGTAGGAGTCGTCGTCCGGATTGAGCGGGCGCCCTTCGAGGAACGCGACAGGTTCATCCAGCACGCCGGTGTCGCCCGTGCTCAGCACATAGCGGCAGGTGGCCAGGGCCAGCCACAGGTAATCGTCAGAACAATGGGTGCGCACCCCCCGGCCGGAGGGCGGATGCCACCAGTGCTGTACATCCCCTTCCAAGAACTGGCGCCCGGCGCACAGTAGCAACTGGGCGCGTAACAGGCCAGGTTCCGCATGCACCAACGCCATGGCATCCTGCAACTGGTCGCGATAGCCGAACGCGCCGCCGGACTGGTAGTAGCCACTGCGCGCCCACAGGCGGCACGCCAACGTCTGGTACAGAAGCCAGCCATTGGTCAACACGTTGAGCGACTGGTCGGGCGTCTCAACGTGCACCGCCCCGAGGGTGTGGTTCCAGTACTGCCAGACCGCCTCCAGGGCCCGCCGCGCGGCGTCGGGGCCGCGGAAGCGGTGGACGAGGCGGTTGGCGTCGTCCCCGCCAGGGATGCCCCCCAGGCCGAGCCTGAAGGTGACCTCGCGCTCCTGCCCGTCGGCAAGGTCGAACTGGACCTGGATCGCGGCGCAAGGGTCCAGTCCGCTCCCCAGCCGGCCGGACAGGTGGGTACGGGCCAGCGCCGCCGGGTGCTCCAGGCTGCCGTTGCGGCCGATGAATTCGGCGCGGTCGCAGCTGACGGTCCGACTCGGGTCGTCCACGTCGAAGAAGGCGACTCGGTCGGGGAACTCGGTGTTGTAGGGGTTGCGCGCGGAGAGAGCGCCGCTGTAGGGATCGACCTCGGTGGTCACATGCATGGCCGATCTCGGGCGCAGGTCACCCAGCACCCATTCCACGTAGCCAGTTGCGGACAGCCGGCGCGGCCGGCCGGAGGCGTTGCGCACCTTCAGCACGGCGAACTTGACCGCCGCGTCCACCGCCACGTAGACCCACAACTCCGAGCGGATGCCGTCCTCGGTATGCTCGAACACGCTGTAGCCGAATCCGTGCCGGCTGACGTAGGGCGTCGCGCCGCGCTTGGGCAGCGGTGTCGGCGACCAGAAATGGCCGCTTTCCTCGTCGCGCAGGTAGAAGGCCTCTCCGCTGGGATCGGACACCGGGTCGTTGTGCCAGGGCGTGAGTCGCAGCTCGTGGGCGTTCTCGCCCCAGGTGTAGGACCCACCGCTCTCCGAGATGACAGTGCCGAACTGGGGATTGGCCAGCACGTTCACCCAGGGTGCCGGTGTGGGCAGTCCCGGCATGGTCGTGATGACGTACTCGCGACCATCAGGGGTGAAGCCCCCAATCCCGTTGGGCAGGATCAGATCTCGCCGCGGTAACTCATAGGCCGCGGGCACCTCGTCCTGCCGGGGCCGGCTGGGCATGAGGCGCGGCACGCGCTGTCGCGGCGGACGGGGACGGTTCACCTGGTCCGCCAGGGTCCCTCGACTGTCGCTGAGGATGACACGGGCGACGGTCTGGAACAGTGTGCGGTCTTCCTCCGAGATCTGCTCGGCCGAGCGCACGAAGATGCCGCCGGGTCTGTCCATCACCTGAGTTTCGAGGCCCACCGCCACCAGGCCCAGGATCTGGTCCTGCAGCGCCTGCCGGTAACCGGCGCGATCCTCGTTCCAGATCACCAAGTCCACCGCCAGCCCCTTCAGGCGCCAGTAGGCATGAGCCTGGATGAGCTGGCGCACCAGCTCGATGTTGGCCAAGTCGCCGATACGCAGCAGGACAATGGGCAGGTCGCCCGAAATGGCATAGCCCCACAGGCCGGATTGCCCGCGTCGATTCCGCATAAGCACGCTGCTGTCGGCGCGGAGCGACGCATGGGCGTAAATCACCGAATTGGCCAGGCGCCCGTACAGCTGCGCGTCCGCATCATTGGCGTTGATCTGGCGTAGCACCACCTGAGCGTGGGTCCAGGCTAGGTCGAAGACGCGATCGGCGAGAGATCGGTCCTGGTATTTCGCCGCCAGCGCCAAAGACGCGTCGCGGCTGTCGCCGATACCGTAAACCAGGTCCACGCTGGCCGATTGCTCCGGGTCGAGGCCGATCCGACAGCGGATCGCGACCACCGGGTCCAGCACGGAGCCTGAAGCGCCGGAAAGCCCCCCGGTGCGGTCCATCGCCTGGGGCGCGGCGAGGTTGCGGCCTCGGCCGATGAAGCGCGAACGGTCAGTCTCGTAGGAAGGCTCGCCGACGTCGGAGTCGTGTACGGCCATCTGGTGAAACATCCAGGGCACCCGCTCGTCCCGGGACCGCGGCCGACGCGTGCAGAGGATGGCCCGGCGCGCCTCCACGACCTCGGTCTGCACGAAGAGGTTGCTGAACGCCGGGTGCAGCGCGTCCGCGGCGGGGGGCGCCAGCACCACCTCCGCGTAGCTCGTGACCTCGATCGTCCGGCGCACTGCGGATCGGTTGGTGATGCGCACCCGGCGCAGCTCGATGTCGTCTTCAGGCGATACGGCGATCTCGGTGTGGGTGTCGATATCGAAACCCTCACCCCGGTCGTGACGGCGAAATTCCGCGCGCCCCTCGGAGAAGATCGCCTCGTAGCGTGACGCGCGCCGCGCGATGGGCTGATGCGCGGTAGACCAGGTCGAGCCGCTCTCGACATCTCGTAGGTAACAGAAGGTACCCCAGGGGTCGCGGGTGCCATCCTCGCGCCAGCGCGTCACCGCCAGGTCCTTCCAGCGGCTGTAACCGCCGCCCGCGTGGGTGACCATGACGTGATAGCGGCCGTTGGACAGCAGCTGTACTTCCGGGACCGGCGTGTCGGTACTCTCGATCACGCGGATCGGCATCTCCGCGCCGCCCGCGCCGGCCTGGATGCCGGTGACTTCGGCGGTGTGGACATAGAACGCCGAGGCCCTGGGAATCCGTTCCTGCAACAACAGCAGGGTGGCCTGGAACAGCGGGTCGGATGCAAAGCGCTTCTGCATCGGACGGTCCAGCAGCACAGAGGCCAAGGCGAGCAGGCTCATGCCCTGGTGATGGGCCATGTACGATCGCACTAGGGCCTGGGATTCGCCGCGCCTTTGCCGGGCCGGGGTGTAGTCGATGGCCTCATGAAAGCCGAACCGCCCTTCCGCCCCGACGGCGGCGAGCCGTTGCAGGTTCCGGCAGGCTGCCTCGGGCGCCACCATGAGCGCAAGCGCCGAGGCGTAGGGCGCGACGACCAGGTCGTCGGCGAGGCCGCGTTTGAGCCCCAGGCCAGGCACGCCGAAGGCGCGGTACTGGTAGTTGAGATGCACATCTACCGCGTTGTAGCCGGATTCCGAAATTCCCCAGGGCAGGCCGCGCTGCTGGCCGTAATCGATCTGCCGGGCCACCGCTGCCTTGCCAGTCTGGTCGAGCAGCGTGTGCTCGTAGGTCGGCATCACCAGTTGCGGCATCAGGTACTCGAACATCGAGCCGCTCCAGGACAGCAGGATCGGCTCGCCGCCGGCGCTCGTGAGCAGGCGCCCCAGGGCGAACCAACTCTCCTGGGGCAGTTGCCCCTGAGCGATGGCGACGAACACGCTCAACCTCGCCTCTGAAGCCAACAGATCGTAGTAGCTCGCGTCCTGCCGCCGCTCGTCCAGGCTGTAACCGATGCTGAGCAGACGCGATGACTTGTCGTACAGGAAGCCGTATTCAATGTCCGCAAGCTCGCCGGCCTGAAGGGCCAGGCGCTGGATGGCAGCGATGCGGGCTTGGGCGCGCTCGCTGCCTTCACCGATCTGCCGGTGCAGCTCGGCCAGCCACGCCTCCTGCCCGGGCGTCGCGCCCGTCCCCGGCCGGCTCGCGATGCGGGTCGACAACGCCACCCCGAGCCCCGCTAGGCTGCGCAGGGTTGGGATGGAATCGATTTCAGCGAGGTCGCCGATCCCCTCCGGCGCCTCCGGCAGTGCGGTCCACGGCGCAAGGAACGTCAGCTCATGGCGTGCCGCCTGGCATTGCCGGGCCAGCGCCCCTGCCCACCAAAACGCATGGCTCTCGGGCTCATGCCCCAGGTCGTCGATGATCAGTTCGGCGGATCGCGCCAGCCGGTCCAGCATGCGCCGCGCCGCCGCCAGCGTGGCCGGCCGCGTAACGCACGCGGCCTCGAGGCCCGTTCGGAATCGGGCCAGCGTGGCCGGAGCGGGGTCGCCCGCGGCCTCTTCCAATATCCCCAGGGTGTCGCCTACGCCGTCCAGCCAGCGGGTCTCCAGAATTGGGCGATCGAGCAGCGCCATCAGACCGGGGCGCAAGGTCAACAGGTGGCCCGCCAAGTTGCCGCTATCCACCGTCGAGATGTAAGTGGGGTGAAGCGGTCGCAGCGACTGGGTGTCGTACCAGTTGTAAAAATGGCCCCGGTGGCGCTCCAACCCCGCCATCGTCTCCAGGGTGCGGGCCGTGCGCTCGAGGAACGGTCCGGCCGGGATGTAGCCGAAGTCGTAAGCGGACAGATTCGCCAGCAGCGCGAGCCCCATGTTGGTGGGTGAGGTGCGGTGGGCCAGCGTGGCCTCCCCATACTCCTGGTAATTGTCGGGCGGCAGCCAATGGTCCTCCGGGCCGACGAAGGTATCGAAGAATGCCCAGGTCTTGCGGGCGATCCTGCCGAGAAAACGGGTCTGCTCGGCCGTGAGTGAGGCCTCCCGGCGGGCCAGCGGCAGGCTGATCCACCAGGCGATGGCGGGGGATATCAGCCATAGGAACAGGATGGGCCCCGCCACGAGCAGCGCCACCGGATTCGTCGCCGCCAGGGTGGTAGCCGCGCCGGCGGCGAGCACGGGGGGGAACCACATGGCGCGGAACGAGGCGGCGAGGCCGTTGCGGCTTAGTCGTTCCTGGTCGCCGGAGGGATTCCATTCCAACAGCCGCTGGTGCGAGACCAGCAAACGCCAAAGGGTGCGAAGAATCGCATCCAGGCTGTAGTAAGCCTCGTGGGGCAGTGTCACCAGCGCAAAACCGGTCTGGATGAGGCGCTGGCCGGCGGCATGGGCGACGGCGGCGAAGTGCTGACCCGCCCGAAGGTCCTCCGGTTTTCGGAACACATCCAGCAGGGCGGCCAGCACGGGCTGGATCAGGAGGACGCCGAGCACCGCCAGGGTCCAGAACGCAGCCGATGAAAGCACGGTCCAGCCCAGCAGCAACAGCAGCGTCAACACCGCCGGCACCAGGCTGCGGCGCAGATTGTCGAGCAGCTTCCAGCGCGACAGCGCCGAGAGCGGGTTCTTCAGGCGCCGCCCGCCGGGGCCGGGCACGCGCGGCAGGAGCCAGCCCGCGAGTTGCCAATCGCCGCGGATCCAGCGGTGGCGACGGTTGACGTCGGCCCCGTAGCGGGCCGGGTATTCCTCGTACAACTGCACGTCGCTCAACAACCCGGAGCGGGCGTAACAGCCTTCCAGCAGGTCGTGGCTGAGGATCCGGTTCTCGGGGAAGCGCCCTTTTAGGGTCTGCTCGAAGGCGTCAACATCGTAGACCCCCTTGCCGATGAAGGAGCCTTCACCGAACAGATCCTGATAGACGTCGGAGACGGCGCGGGTATAGGGATCGATACCCGGCTCGCCGCCCAGCAGGCGCGCATAGCGCGACTGACGAGTGCCGGGAAGGGCCGCACTCACGCGTGGCTGTAGGATGCCATAGCCCGCGCGGACCCGCCCGAGGGCCGGGTCGTTGACCGGACGGTGCAGTGGGTGCGCCATGGTGCCGACCAACTGCCGTGCCGCGTCACGCGGCAATTGGGTGTCCGTGTCCAGGGTGATCACGTATTTGACACCGGCCAGCACCGCGGTCGCGCCGACCACCAGGAAAAAGCCGTCGCTTGTGCCCTCGCGCAGCAGGGCATTCAGGTCCGCCAGCTTGCCGCGCTTGCGCTCGTAACCCATCCAGATCCGGTCGTGGGGGTTCCAGCGGCGCGGGCGATGAAACAAGAAGAAGACGTCGTTCCCGCCGCCCGCGTAGCGTGTATTCAGGGCTTCGATCCGCTCCCGGGCCAGTTCCAACAGCGGCACGTCTGCGGCCAGCGCCTCCTCGGCCGCGTCGCCAAAGTCGGTCAACAGGCCGAAGTGCAGGTTCGCGTCGCGATTGGCCAGGAACCGCACCTCGAGCGCCTCGACCAGGCTTTCGACGTTGCGCCGGCTGGTGAGCATGGTCGGAACTACCACCAGGGCACGCGATGCTGGCGGGATACCCGCGGCGAAATCCATGCGCGGCAACGGATGGGGCGAGGCGAGCAACGTGGCCAGCCAATTCACCAGCGCGACCGCGAGCTGGCCGGTGGCCACCAGGGCGAGGATGCCGAGCGGCGCCAGTGCCCAATCGGGCAAACCATCCGCGCGCGCCCCCGCCAACAGGCCTGCGGCCAGGAGCACCGTTGTCAGTGTGATCGCGCCCAGATACAGCCCCAGAGGCGATCGGCTTGCCCTGCGCCGGAGCGCCGCGGCGGGGGAAAGGCGCGCCCGCGTCGTCGCTTCCAGGTCGGGCAGACCGCGTTCGACCAGGTAATAGCCCACGTGCGCCCTTCTGTCGTCACCCCCGTGTCGGCCCGCGCCCGCCTGCGCAAGCCCGATGGCGTGATGGGCCACCGCGTCCTCAGCTAGGCCGCTGGCCTTCGCCACTTCCTCGACGGCATGGCGGTAGCGGTCACGGCTGGCGAAATCCATCTCGGCGTAGGCCGCGGCCGGGTCCGAGCGCAGGGTCCGTTCGACGACGCTCATGGTCTCGACGAACTCGCGCCAGTCCATCGTCGCAAGGTGGCGCAGACTACCGATGCTGTTGCTGATGGAGACCTGGTCGGCCGCCTGCTGCTGGTTGCCCGAGCGCACCAGCCGCTCGATGCTCAGGTTCGACTCGGCCAGTTGCTGCTCGATCCACGTCAGTGGCAAGGCCAGGGCGGGCCCATGCCCCTGCAGGCGGCGAGCGAGCTCCGAGACAAACGGCGTGGTCATGGGCGGATTCGAGCGCGCCATGTCCGCGATCACCAGGATCAGGTTCTTCGGATCCTGCCGGGCGATCTCCGTCAACTTGTCCGCCCAGACGACGGCCAGTATCCCTGTCTATCCTGCCGGTGGCGATGCCCACCGCGACGCGGCGCAGATTCTCGATCAGCGCCAGACGCAGCATGATGGGGATGGCCCACAGCTCCCCCAGCCGCAGGGGCGTGACGGTCTGGTACGCCGCAACGAAGCGGCCGAGACTGTCCGGGTCAACCCGTCCATCGCCGTGAGCGATGGTCTCGAGGGCGATGTCGTAGACACGTGGCAGCCCGGCCGAGGCCCCCTCCGCCAAGACCGGCAGCTCCCGACTGTAGCCCTTGGGCAGGTGCCGCCTCGCGGTGCGGATCTGTTCTTCGATGAGATAGAGGTTGTCGAGCAGCCATTCCCCGGCCGGGGTGATGCGGTGTTTTGCGGTAATCGCCGCCGTCAGCCGGTCGCAGGTCTCGATCAGTACGCGCTCGTTGGCGGCCAGGCGCGACAGCAGCTGGTCCGGCGCGCGTCCCGGCGCCACGCGGTGCCCGGAGGCGAGCCGCGCACCGTGCTGCTCCATCTGA
>CAVTOR010000018.1:0-151962 GCA_963736235.1 uncultured Gammaproteobacteria bacterium | reverse complement strand
TTTTGTCTCGTCGCCGGGGAGTCGTGTGGAAGACCGTTTCCAGCGCTCGATCTATGCGTCTCGATGAGGATCAACGGCCGCCGCTTTGGGGGGCGACCCGAGCAGCTGTGGCAGCGTCCGCGAGAAACCCTTGTCGAGACCCGTGCCCTCATCCCAGTCCTGTTGCGAGGGCCAGAATGACGGGCCGGGTTCCTGCCGGACTCTCTTCCCTCGTATCCAGAAACCCAAGGCGCTGCGCGTGGCTCCCGGCACGGTTGTCTTGAGCGAACGACAGTTTGACCAGGCGATCATGTTCCCCGACAAGGCAAGGTTTCCGCGATCCCGCGGATCACGGGGGATTTCGAAGCAACGGAAGACCGCGGCGGCAGTGGCACTGTTTCTGCATTCAGACCCCTGGGGCGGGTGCAGTCACTCCGTATGTGGCGGCGAGCAAGGTCAGGGCGAAAGAGGTTGCGGTCACGGACAGAGAGGGGCGCGCCGGTGCCGGATTCATGCCGCCCGCGTTCGCAACCGAAGCAGCGATTTGCCGAGGCGGGCATCACTTTTTCAATGGCCCGCGGCAACAAGCCAAAATAGAGATCGGGAGCCGAAAGTGCACATTCAGAAGAATCAGCCGTCAGAGCTATGCCGTTGCGCGGAATTCTGGAAACAGGGCTGTAGCCGGCACAGCGCGGCGGATGTTCGCTGGTTTCCTCGGGCGGACATTCGTTGGCCCGTGGTCATCAAGGCATTCGATGCCTTCTACCAAGCGGAAACGACGAACATCAGTCTGGCCGGGGCCTTCATCGCTTGCCGTGAGCCGTTGCGTTTGGGCGAGTCTTTCGAACTAGTCATCTCGCCCCCGGGTCTGGAGCGCACGCTCAATGTCACCGCCATGCGTGGTCTGGTCGACGCGATCCGGTGCTCCCGAGCCACGCGCGCTCTGCGGTATGGGGGTCCGATTTGAGAATATCGCGGAAACGGACCGTAGCCTCATCGGTGACGTGGTCATCGGCCATCATCGATCCCGGAACGAAGGAAAATAACCAGGGCCTCGAAAATTTGCATGCGTGCACGATCGGTCCGTTCGCACCTGCTTCGCACCATGAAAATACGGGTTCTGCCGACGACAGGTTCTCGATGTCCTGCGGTCTGGTCATGGCGAGATCCTTCTCGGCGGTGCCGAAGATCCGGCTCGGCGCTTCTCCGGCGAGATTGGCGGTTCTGCATTTGTAGACGGCGGCCATGAAACCGGCGGGTGGTTGGTCGGGGTCGTGGCCCGTCGTTCGCCATCCAACGCCCCGCTGCCCTGAATGCTTGATGCGTCGTATCGCCCCGGAGCCTGGTCGAGCGCCAGTCGATTCCTGACGATTGCCCGCTCCATCGACGATCTCCCCTGTTTCCCCGTGACGAAGGGCACGTTCTCGCCGGGTAAAGGGCGATACGGTGAAGCTCCTCGCGACTCTGCGATTCGCCGCCGCCGAGCCCCCGGCACTGCGGATCGGGTTGCGGTTGCGTTTACAGGGCGGGAGTGGTGAATGGGCCGCGAGGTCCGGACGGATCCAGCAGGTGACGATCAACGACAGTTGCGGTATCCCCGCGGTCCTCGCCAAACCCCGGAGCGGCCTGCGGTTGGGTTTGTGTTTTCCCCAGGACTGATATTGCAGTCGGTGTTTACGTCCATGGAACCCAATGACACGATCGAGCATTATCTTGCAGGCACCGTGCTCTTCCGCGAAGGAGAGGAAGGCGACCGGGCATACATCATAGAATCCGGCACGGTTGAGATCTCAACCCTCTTCGAAGACGAGAAGATCGTTCTCAGCCATCTCGGCCCCGGAGAAATCGTGGGCGAGATGGCCATCCTCGACGACGCCCCACGCAGTGCCACGGCAGTCATCGTGGACGATACCAAGCTTCGCGTCATCCACCGAGACCAGCTGCGTGAGCGTCTGAGGCAGGCTGATCCGATCTCGAGCTTGCTGATGCGCCTCATTGCGGCTCGATACAGGTCCTCCGTGTGCATCTTGAGAAATCGTTCGGGTGCGCGGCCGGTAAGAGACCTCGGCGAGGCGGTCGAGACCTACGGCGGCGCTATGGAAAAGTTCAAGATGGAGGGCGAGCTGCGCCACGCGGTCGAGAACCGCCATCTCAAGGTGGTATATCAGCCGATTGTCGATCTGCGTAGCCGTTGCGTGGTGGGGTTCGAGGCGCTCGCGCGATGGAAGCACGCGCGCGACGGCTATGTGCCGCCGCAGCTGTTCGTGGCCCTGGCGGAAGAAACGAACCTGATCAGGGGCATCGACGAGTTCGTGCTCAGGAAGGCGCTGGAGGGTATTCGGATCATCAATAGCCGCATCGGCGATGGAGATCTGTTCATCAGCGTCAACGTCTCGGGTCGCCAGCTGGAAGACAGCGGCTATCTCGATATCGCCGCAGACTGCACCCGCAGCGTCGGGCTGAGCCCTGGTCTCGTCAAGCTCGAGATCACGGAAGGCTATATTGCGGAGAAAGAAAGCTCCGAGTCTTGGATCAAGGCGGCGAAGGCGCACGGGTTCCATATTGCCATCGACGATTTTGGGACGGGTTATTCGAGTCTGTCCCAGCTCTCCCGTCTCGACGTCGATACGGTCAAGATCGACCGCTCATTTATTAACCGGCTCGGTGAAGTCGAGGGCAGCGAGAAGATGTTGCAGGGCGTCATGGCCTTGGCAGCTCAATGAATCTGTCCGTTATCGTCGAGGGGATCGAAACGGAGTACCAGAACCATCTACTGGTTCGAATGGGCTGTGGGTTGGGGCAGGGATTCTTCTGGGGAAATCCCAAGCCGATCGAAGAGATTCTCGCGAACAAGGCCTTCTCGGGTGGCAGAGATTCACTCGCCCGGGGCTGGCAGTCGGCCTTTGGAAGGCTTGTTGCGGACTATTCGTGATCGCACTGTTTGGGGTTCAGGGACGGCCCGGTTCTTTTTGGGGCCACGGCACCGAAATGTCGGCGCCCTGCGTGGTTGACGGTGCCTTTGCTGATAAGACCGACGCGCTCGGTCTCGCGTGCGCCAGCCCCGCGATTCGGAAACTGAGATTGGAAGCGTGGGCCCCAGATCGGAATTTTGGCACGGGTGATGCCGGCGAAGTCGCCGGCTGTGATCGGGGGCGCTAGGCCCGGTTCCTGGAGTTTGCCTCGAAGCTCAAGCCAATCCGAGAGCGGTTCGCATGCGGTGGAATACTGAGCGATTGCTTCGAGGAGTCTTTTTGACCTTGATGAAATATGCGCCCATTTGGGTATCATCGCCCAGGATATGCTTAGTGAGCCATGTCTTTAAGAAATGCATCAATTCGAAATTGATCGATGCCTTGCCGGATTGAAGCTTCAGCTTGAGATCGCTGACTTGTTGGATCAACGCGTCATGCAGCGCCTTATGTACTTCGAAGTCGTCGTACTCCAGGATGTTCATTAACGCCTCTTCAGTCTGGAAGTGCGTTTGCGTGTAGACGATTAGCTCATCCAGAATTCTCATCGTCACGTCTGACGCCCGATGCTCGGTTATCGCCTCGTGCATCTCATTTACCAGATCGATAAGCTTCATGTGCTGCTCATCGATTTCCTTTATGCCCACGCTCAAATCATGGGATCAGTCGACGAATTTGGATATTGGTAAGCCTCTTTGGGATTCAGGCGGCATGGTGGCAACCAAACTGTTGCATGAAAGCGCGAGTGAGGGCGTGAAGGTGTTCACGTTTCCGCGATCCCGCGCGGTCCGCTGAACCTTCATACGGCACGCGCGCTGTTGACAAGCGAGCGGTAGCTGTTCCGACAAGGGTGTCCTCGCGCCACCGGTAAGGAACGAGAACTGTCGGCCAAGAGCGACGGTGGCTCGCGCCGGTCGCTTCCCGCACGTAAGACACTCGCGTAGCTCCACAGTCGGTGCTAACGAGTTTCGGCACGAATTGTGAAACTGCTCACGGGTTCCTTTTTACGCGGTGAGAACCAACTCACGGTTTGCGCTCCCAACGCGGTTGCGTGACCGTTTCCGGTACGAGGTTGCTTCGTTGACGTCGTACGCAGTGTGTGCACGCGCCCGATCGATCAGAGGTATCGATGGGTGCGGTTCACTGCCTGCGGGAAACGAGTGAACGACGAGGATCGGGAAGGCGGCGAAGCGACGTCCGCGATGAGGGTTCGTGCCCCTCCCGGCGCCTGAGTTCGCTGATGAGGATAAGGATGGCGAGGGAGAAGAAGATGCTAAATCAAGCGGCTACTGACCTAACTACTGATTCCGCGCTTGAGTCGGAATTTTCAGAAGGCCTCTCCCGCGAAGAGGTGTTTCTCGCCCGGGCCGAGGCGCTGCGCCTGCGTCAGGAATGGACGCACGACGTGGATATGCGCCAGTACGTCTCGGAGCCGTGTCGGCGTTACCGCTATCGGCGCCGCATCTACTGGCTGGATGGGGAGTCGCGCAAGCTCTTCCTTGAGGGTGTGCGGCGGGATGGCGGCGTGGTCACCGTCGGCTGCTACGAGGCCGTCCTCGCCGCCGCGAAGCCGAAAGCGGATCAAGACCCGAAGCGCCCGCCCGCCGGCACCGACGCGCTTCCCCCGAGCTTGCGGGCCAAGCTGAGTGCCGACGAGGGTGCGGTGCACCAGCTGCACGATATCTTTTCGCTTGGCTATTTCGAGAAACGGCGAAACGACCGGGTCAAGTACACCACACGCGTCGTGATCATCGGCGAAGGGCAGCTCCTGACAGGCCGTACCCGCGATATCTCGGAGACGGGGGTCAGGGTACGGACAACCTCGCCTGGTGGTTACCAGGCAGACGATGTCGTCAAGATCAAGTTTCCGGACATCCCGGAGCTGAAGGAGCAGCTGGTTACGTACCGGGTGGTGCGTATCGTGCGCAAGCTCAACGACTTCTTCTTCGCGCTCCGGTGCGAGGAGGGCAGCGCCAACCCGCTGGCAAAGTTCCTGCTCGGTCTCGGCGCGCTGCAGGAAGACAACGGCGACGGCAAGCTGCTCATGGACGCGGAAGACGCCTCGCTGACCGCCGAATCTCTCCTGGCCGAGCGCCATTACATGCACTCCGCGGCGTCGATTCCGTTCTTCCTCGCCCGCGACGGCATGCGCGGCGTGCGGATCAAGGCGATTTTCTACAATGGCGTGAACGAGCAATCGCTCTCGGCCTTCGATACCGCGACGGGAGAAAACCGTCTGGCCGAGACCATCGGCCGCAGGCATCTGCGCCATTTCATGAAGATGGCGAATGTCGACGGGCAGGTCGCGGCAATGCTCGCGGTGTGGCGCTCCCCTGATGGCGGCGAGCTCCGCACCCTCATGGACCTTTCGTGCAGAACGGATGCCGACTGGTACGCAAGTCTGGCGAAGCATCGCAACGAAGACGGTTTCCGCGCGTTCAAGGTGGTGGCGCGCAGGGTGCGCAGACCCGACAGCCATCGTCTGGTGCGGGAGCTCGAACCTCTGGCCGCGGTGTCACCCGAGGATGCGGAGCAGTTGCTGCACGACAGCAGCAGCCTCATCGCGCTCGGTGCACTGATGGATTTCACCGCTGAGGTTCGCGGCTGGAATCTACGACCCTACGAGTCGGCAACACCCGCGGCGCCCTACCGAGACGTGGATGAGCCCGGAAAGCGGCGCGGGGGCAAACCCGAGCTGCTTCCGATCGACTACGTCGAGAGAACCAGGGCGAAGGAGCGTTACCTGCTGCAGGTTCACGTTACCCTGGAAACGCAGGGCAGGAGCGTCCAGGCGTTGACCGGAGACATCTCCCTCACCGGCATGTCGATATTCCTTCCCGAGGATGCCCCGCGGGTGGCGCCGGGCGCCCTGGTGCGTGTCACCTTGTCGGGCCTGACGGAGAATGCAGGGCTGCTGGCTCGCCTGCGCGGGAGCTTCGAGCGGGTGCCATACCGGGTTGCCAACACGGAGTCCGGCGACGAGACGCTGTTGCGGTTGCGTTTGCAGGAGCCCGACCGGCAGCGTGGATTCATCCGCGCTCTCTCGATCTTCTTGGAAAAACAGCAATCGACGTTGCGCGTCGAGCGGTCGCATTCCCTCCAAGCGGCTGCTTCGCGGATGTACTCCTCATTTTTCGTGGAGGCCGCGACCGCGCTGCCAGTGCTCTATTTCCGGGCGAAAGGGAGCAACTCCCCGTCGGCGAAGGTCGGCCTGAATCAAAAACCCGGTCCTATCGCGTCCTTTTTCGAGACCGCGGATGGCAAGTTCGATTTCTCCGCCATCACCTCACCGGCCCGCACCGACCGTCTTTGGCAACAGATGGAACAGTGCGGGCGCGCTGAGATGGACGTCTTCCTGGTCAAGGAGCGCGTCCCGAACCAGGCCAGATACAAGATCACTGCGTTGGCCGACTACGAGTTTCGCGGCCGGCTCGAGCGAGGCGCATTTCTCGACTATGCCCTAGGCAAGGATATCCGCATCATCCGGATCGTCATGTTGCCGCCGCGCGTTCCCTCGGCGCCAGAGCTGGTGCTCGCGGTCGATCGGCTAGAGACATATTCCAAGCGGCGCGCGGCGAAGCTGCGGCAGGACTACGAGGGGCTGGTCGCGGTCGGCGACGTCGTCGATATCACGGCCAATTTCAACGAGCTGCGCTACATGGTTCCCTGAACCAGCCGGAGGCGAGCTGGCGGCGCCGGCTCGCTTTGCCGCTATCGTGGGCGGCCCCTGCCCAGGCCTTACGGGACGCGTCCGTCTTCTGCGCACCTCGGATCAGCGCGGCCACACAGGCTAACGGGCGGTTTTTCAAGCGGATATTAAAACAGCCTGTTGAGTCCGTTCAGGGCCGCCACCCGGTAGGCCTCGGCCATGGTGGGGTAGTTGAAGGTGGTCTCGGCGAAGTACTGCAGGGTGTTGGCCGCGCCCTTCTGGGACATGATGGCCTGGCCGATGTGGATGATCTCGGATGGCCTGTTCCCCGAAGCAGTGCAGCCCGAGGATCTCCAAGGTCTCGCGGTGGAACAGGATCTTGAGCATGCCCACGGTGTGGCCCGTGATCTGGGCGCGGGCGATGATCTTGAACTGGGCGTGGGCCACCTCGTAAGGCACCTGCTGCGCGGTGAGCTCGCGCTCGGTGCGGCCAAGGGAGCTGATCTCCGGGACCGTGTAGATGCCGGTCGGAAACTCCTCGATCAGGGACCAATCGCACTCGCCGTGCGCGATATGGGCGCCGACGAAGCGCCCCTGGTCGTAGCTGGCGCTGGCGAGCGCCGGGGGACCGGCCACGTCGCCCACCGCGTAGATGTGCGGCAGCGCGGTCTGGTAGCTCTCGATTGACGTCGATCTGGCCCCGTCGGTTCGGCTCCAGGCCGATCGTCCTCCAGGCCCATGTCCTGGGTGTTTCCGGTGCGCCCGTTGGCCCACAGGAGCACGTCGGTCCTGAACTTCTTTCCCGACTTGCAGTGCAGCACGACACCGTCGCCGTCCGGCATCGACCCGCTCGTATTCCTCGTCGTGACGGATCACCACGCCCAGCTGGCGCAGATGGTAGCTCAGGGCGTCGGTGATCTCGTCGTCGAGGAAGGACAGCAGACGGTCGCGCGTGTTCACCAGGTTGACCTTCACGTCCATGGTCGCGAACACGGACGCATACTCGCAGCCGATTACGCCGGCCCCATAGATCGTGACGGAGCGCGGGGTGTGGCTCAATCCGAGCACCGAGTCGCTGTCGAGGATCCGGGGGTGGGAGAAATCCAGGTCGGGCGGGTGATAGGGCCGTGAGCCGGTGGCCATCACGAAGTGCTCGGCCCGCAGCAGGTCGGCGACGCCGTCCGGCCGGAGCACCTCCACGTGATGGGGATCGACGAAACGGGCGCGTCCGAAGATGACCTCGACCCGGTTGCGCTGGTAGTAGCGGTAGCGGGTGCGCACCTGCTTGTCGATGACGGAGTCGGCGGCCTTGAGCAGGTCCGGAAACTCCACCTCGACCTGGTCCTTGGTACGGTGAAACAGGGGACTGCGGCGGTAGTCGGCGAGCATCTGGATGGAATGGCGCAGGGCCTTGCTGGGGATGGTCCCCCAGTGGGTGCAGCCGCCCCCGACCTGGTCGTGGGCCTCGATCACGGCGATCTGCTGCCCGGTCTTGGCGAGCTTCATCGCCGCCCCTTCGCCCGCGGGTCCGGTGCCGATAACGATGGTGTCGAACGCTCTTTCTTTCATGCAGTGATTCCGCCAAACAACTGCGGTGCGGCACCGCCGTTCCCGGTAGTGGTCAGCCTATCACAACCCGGTTGGCGTGATCCCGCTGAGGCCCTGTCATGAAGGGTGCCTGACGGCGGTCCTATGACACATGGGTGACCGGCCAGACGGAGACACAGGACCGCCATGTGGCGACGAACGCGCCGGCCGTGGCGCCGTGAGCTGCGAGCAGTTCCGGCGCGCGCTTCTGATCGACCCACACACGCGGGATCCGGGCTTCCGCGCCCATGTCGGCCGATGCGGCGCGTGTGCGCGAGCCGCGGCGGATGCATTGGCGTTCGAGCATCGGTTGCACGCGGCGCTGGCCGATGAGGTCGACCCCTCGGACACCACCCCCGGGACGGGCGCCAGTGGATGGCGGCCGGTCCTGCTGGCCGTCGTGCCCCTGGTCCTGATCGCGATCTGGATCGGCCTGCGCGGGCCCGTTTCGGGGGACGACTGGGGGAAACTGATCATCGACCACATCCAGGCCGAACCGTCTCACCTGCAGGAAAAGGGGCCTGTCTCGCGGCGCAGGGTGCAGGTCCTGTTGCGCGGCCTGGGCATCGAGGCCCCCTCTTGGCTCGGGCCGGTGACCTATGCCGGGCGCTGTCTGATCGGTCCGCGCCCGGGCATCCATCTGGTGGTGCCGGGAAAACGCGGCGCGGTGACCCTGCTGCTGTTGCCCGGAGCGGTCGCGCGGCGGGAGCACCGGTTTGCGGCCAGCGGACTAGCAGGTGTGCTTGTCCCAGCCGGGTTTGGCAACCTGGCCGTGGTCGGCCGGCCCGGCGAGGCCCTGGAACCGATTCTGGACCGCTTCCTCGCCGGGGTCAGTCGTCCATCTGATGACCTTGGCCGATCAAGTGCTGACGCACGGCGAAGAACTCCGCCAACCGCTGCTGGACCTGACCGTTGATGCTGTCGGTGGGGTAGATTCCCTCCTGGTCCGGTAGCCCCGCGTGCTGGCCGGTGAGCAGTTCCATCGCTTGGTCGACGTGGCTCACGGCCCAGACGTGGAAACGACCCTGCTCGGCAGCGGTTACCACGTCTGGCCGCAGCATCAGGTGCCTACGGTTGGCGGCGGGGATGATCACACCCTCGTCGCCGGTGAGGCCCCGTGCGTTGCAGATATCGAAGAAGCCCTCGATCTTCTCGTTCACCCCGCCGATGGCCTGGACCTCCCCGTGCTGGTTGACGGAGCCGGTGACCGCGACCGATTGCCGCAGCGGGAGGTCCCCGATGGCAGAGAGCAGGGCGCAGAGCTCCGCCACCGAGGCGCTGTCCCCCTCCACCATGCCGTAGGTCTGCTCGAACACCAGGCTCGCGGACAGGCACAAGGGTTGGAACCTGGCGTAGCGCCGGCCGAGGTAGGAGGAGAGGATCAGCACCCCCTTGGCGTGGATCGGGCCGCCCTGGTCGACCTCGCGTTGGATGTCCACCACCTCGCCGTTGCCGAGTCGCGCCGTGGCGCTGATGCGGGTAGGCGTGCCGAAGGCGTAATCGCCGAGGTCGATCACCGACAGGCCGTTGATCTGGCCGAGCTGCACGCCTTTGGTGTCGATCAGCAGGGTGCCGCGCAGGATCTGCTCCTGGAGACGCTCGCGCAGCTGGTCGAGGCGGTGGTGCTGGGCGCGCACGGTGGCCTCCACGTGTGCGCGGTCGATGGCCTCGGCACGCGCCGCGCGGGCATGGTAGTCCGCCTCCTGCAGCAGGTCCGAGAGACCGCCCAGGTGCATCGACAGGCGTTCGCCGTCCGCGGCCCGGCGCGCGGCCTGCTCGATGACCAGCTCCACTGCGCGTCTGGTCAGGGGCAGCAACCGCTTTTGCTGCTGCAACGAGGCCACCAGGCGGGCGTACAGGTGGTCCTGCTGCGGCGCGCGGGGCATGTCCTCGGAGAAGTCGGCGGCCACCTTGAACAGCTGGCCGAAGTCCGGGTCGTAGGCCTTGAGCAGGTAATAGAGCAGTGCGCTCTCCCACCAGCACCACCTTGAGCCGGATCGGAATGGGCTCGGGCTCCAGGGAGGTGGTGCTGGCGAGGCTCAACAGGCGTTCGAGGGACTCGATGCGGATCTCGCGCGAGCGCAGCACCCGCTTCAGGGCATCCCAGGCGAAGGGGTTGGTGAGCAGGCGCAACGCGTCGAGGATCAGGAAGCCGCCGTTGGCCCGATGGAGGGCGCCCGATTTGATGAGGGTGAAGTCGGTCACCAGGGTGCCCATGCGGGCGATGTGCTCGATGCGCCCCACCAGGTTGACGTAGGTCGGGTTGTCCTCGTAGACCACCGGCGCCCCGTCCAGGTCGGCATTGTCCACCAGCAGGTTGACCTGATAGCGGGTGAAGGGCGGCGCGTCGGGATTCGGGGCCTTGCCTTCCTCGCCGTCGCCCTGGCGAAAGAGCTCTCCGTTGTCGACTACGTCGCGGCGCACCGCCCCCAGGTAGTCCAGCACCGGCGGCAGGTCGGAGTAGTTCGTCTCCAGCTCCTGTATCAGTGTCCTGACCGTGTTCTCAGTGATCTCCCGGTTCAGTTCCTTGAAGCGGCGGTGCATCTCGCGCTGCCAGAGGGGGACCTGACTGAGGGTCTTCTGCAGGTCCTCGCGCAGCTCGTCGATGAGCTTCCCGAGATGCTCCTTTTCCTCTTCCGGGAGCTTTCCGAACTCCTCCGGGTCAAGGATATGGCCATCCCTGACCGGGGCCAGGGTGTAGCCAGTGGGCGTGTGGATGAGGGCGATGCCGCGTTCCTTGGCCTTGCGGCCGATGGCCCCGGCGGCCTCTTCCTCACGCTCCTTGAACTCCTTCTGCAGTCGCCTCCGCCCGGCGGTTGTATTCCTCGCTCTGGAAGGCGGCGGGGACGGCGTTGAGCAGGTCCTCCACCAGCTGTCGCATGTCCCGGCGCAGCCGCGATCCCCGCCCCGGCGGCAGGCGCAGGGCGGCGGGCCGGTGCGGGTCGTCGAAGTCGGCGACGTAGCACCAGTCGTCGGGCGCGGATGCGCCGTGGCGGCGTTCATCGAGAATGCCCTCGATCAGGCGATGCTTGCCGAGGCCGGCAGAGCCCATGAGGTAGAGGTTGTAGCCCTCATGCGGTATGCCGACGCCGAAATCGATCGCCTCGACGGCGCGCTCTTGCCCGATGCTCGCGCTCAGGGGTTCCAGGGTGGCCGTGGTCTCGAACGCCATAGCCGACAGGTCGCAGGCATGGTAGAGCTCGGTGGGGCGGACCGGTGTGCAGGGTTCCATCGGGCTGGTTCCTTTGCGGCTGGGAGCGGATGATCGGCCGCGGTGGGGGTCTATTGTTATCAACAGGGCTCGCGTTCCCGCCGATGAGCGCGTGGACTTGCTCGCGTGACCCGCCCCCGGGACCGGGGGCGGTTTACTAGCGGAAGGCTGGCAGCCTTCCCCGGCCGTCGGGCTCAGAGGAAATCGGGTAGCTGTTTTCTGATGGTGGCGGGGTCCTTGGTCGACAGGTTCTTGTCCACCTCCCCGGCGACCAGCTGGCGCAGCGCGGCGGATTGGTGCTTGCGCAGCAGTCCGAGGAAGGTCGGCGCGGCGACCACGTAGAGCTTCTCGAACTGTCCGCCGGTGCGCGCCGTCTCCAACTCGTCGCACACCTGCTGGGCGAAACGGTCGGCGCCGTCGTGCTTATGTGCGGATTCGGTCCCGAGTCCATGGGCCCCGCCGGTGCTCGAGTTGCGGTCGCGTCCGCCCTTGTCGGTCACCAGGTCGCCCTCGTGCAGGCGCGCCTCGGGGTAGGTGAGGTCGCGCAGCTCGCTGAGAGGGCTCGCGGCCTTCTCGGCGGCGAAAAACCTAGCGCGGGCGTTGTCGGCGACTAAGACCCAGGTTGTCATATTGTTGTCCTTTTGCGGTTGAGCCACCCCCCGACCGCGAGTGGCAGCGAGGTTGTCGGTGCCGGGGTGCTGCGAATGCGCCCGGCGCGCCGTCGGCGCGCAGCCGAGCCGCGTTACCCCTGATTTGAGTGTAACAGCCCCGCGATCGCGCGGTGAAGGAGCCGCGTTCGACCTTTGCCGAAGCCGACGGGCGGCCGCCGTGGGAGAGGAGGGGAACCTCAATTGACGCGGGAGGCCGTCGCCGATCCCCGCTCGGGAAGGGGATTCAACCGGATACTCGGAATCGGCGCGCGACCCAGTGGTCGACGCTCGCATACTTGCCGGCGCCGACGAAGAAGAGCACCAGCAGCATGATGAAGTAGGTGGCGGCCCACTCGATGCCGTTGTTGGAGATGACGAAGCTGCCGCTGCCGGTCAGCCAGTCGTAGTCGCCGTGTTGCTGCAGGATGGCGCGGGCACTCTCCAGCCGCTCCATCGCGAGGCCGATGTCCGCCGGGGGAAAGGGGGACTGCATGTCGGCGACTGCCTGCCAGCCGTGTTGCCAATGCACGCTCACGGCGGCGACGATCATGGTCGCCATCAGGGGTATCGAGATCCAGCGGACCGCCAGCCCGATGGCCAGCAGCACCGCTCCGAGCATCTCGGTGCCCGTGGCGAGTCCTGCCATCAGGTGGGGTGCCGGAAGGCCCAGGCCCCAGTCCGGGTTGCCGAACCAGTCGGCGGTGCTGTCGAAGTGCGCGAGCTTGTTGGTGCCGGCCACCCAGAACACGGGGGCGAGATAGAGCCGCAAGGCCAAGGGACCGAGAAAATCCACGGCGCGGAAGGCGTCGAGGATGTCCTGCAACTTGTTCAGCAGCCGAATCATGTCGTCCTCCAGTAGGCTCTCGCCTGTCGGCGGTTGGGCTCTGCCTCGGGGTTCGAGGCGGCTCAGGCGCGGGTCGGTCAGGACGACGCGGCGCGGCGGGTGCCGAGGACGATGTCGCGGTTGCGCAGGTCGTAGAGCAGTTTCCGGCCGGCGTCCATCACGGTCGGGGGCTGCGGATGCTGCAGCTCCTCGGCGATCCGTTTCATCGTTTGATGACCGGTCCAGTCGGAATTTTCTTGCAGCAGTTGCAGGAGGCGCTGGGTGACCGCGTTGATCTCGAGGAACGCGACCTCGTCCGTTCGATCGCGGTAGACGACCAGGTGGGTGGTCTCGTCGGGAGCCGAGTTGGGACGGTACTCCACGGAGATCCGGTGCACCGGGTAGCGGTAGCTCAGATGCCAGGCGAGGGGGGAGATCAGCGGATGACCGGCCATCAGGTCGCCATTGGGGTCGATCGCCGCGAGGTCTGGCTCCTCGTCGCTGATGGCGAGCGCGAGCTCGACCCACTCGTAGTGGGCGAGCTCCAGCAGGAAGGGGGGATCGTCGGCGTCGCAGCCGCGCTCGTTCTGGAGATAGTCGAGGAACTCCTGGGCGAGCTCGAGAAACAGCGGCGTCTCACAGCGGTGCTTGACGAAGAAGTCGCGCACCATGCCGTGCCAGCGGTCGTCGGAAAGCAACCTGCGCACCACCGGGAAGTTGCCGGCGAGCAGCGATTCCACATTGTTGTAGAAGAGGTCGCGGTAGATCGCCATGCGCCGGTCTTCCACGTCGGTCGGGACGGGGTTGGTTGGCCGGATCGCGGATGTGGGCCGCGAACGCGTACTGGCGCCGGAAGAGCTCGGAGCCCTCAGCCATGAGCGCTGCGCTTGCCCTCCGCCTCGCGCTGCCGGGCCTGCAGGTCCGCGATGGCGGCGACCTCGGAGACCAGCTCCCCGAGGGGCGGGATGTTGAAGTCGCGCTCGAGCAGGGTGGGGAAGACCCCGAAGCGGTCATAGGCCTGGTCCAGCAAGTCCCAGACCGGGTCGATCACGTCCGCGCCGTGGGTGTCCACGCGCAGATCCTCCGCTTCCACGTAGTGGCCGGCGATGTGCGCGTAGACGATGCGCTCGCCCGGCAGGCGCGAGAGGAAGTCGAGCGGGTCGTAGTCGTGGTTGATGCTGTTGACGTAGATGTTGTTGATGTCGAGATGCAGGCCGCAATTCGCTGTCTTCGAGCACCGCGTTGACGAAGTCGATCTCGTCCATCTCCGGGCTGGGCGCGGCGTAGTAAGAGACGTTCTCCAGTGCGATGGGGCGCTCAAGGATGTCCTGCACCCGGCGCACGCGCTCCGCCACGTGCCGCACCGCTTCCTCGGTGAAGGGGATCGGCATCAGGTCGTAGAGATGGCCGTCATCGGAGCAGTAACTGAGGTGCTCGGTGTAGGCGCGGATATCGTGCTCGTCGAGGAAGCCCTTGATGCGCTTGACAAATTCGACATCCAGCGGCGCCGGTGAGCCGATGGATAGGGATAGACCGTGACAGACGAAAGGGAAGCGCTCGGTCAGGGAGCGCAATTGACGCCCGCTGCGTCCGCCGACTCCAATCCAGTTCTCCGGGGCGACCTCCCAGAAGTCCACCTGGGGCGGGGGCTGCTCGGCCGCGGCGTCGAGAAACGAGCGCCGCAGGCCGAGACCGGAGCCATGAACGGGATAAGGTTTCGTGCTCATGGCTCAGCGGGAGTGCTGTATCAGCCCTTCTTGTCGCCGCCGCACTTGCCCTCGCCGCACTTGCCTTCCTTGCCCTTCATGTCGCCGCCGCAGCTGCCTTCCTTGTCCTTCATGTCGCCGCCGCAGCTGCCTTCCTTGTCCTTCATGTCGCCGCCGCACTTGCCTTCGCCGCACTGGCCTTCCTTCATCTTCTCGCCACCCTCGTGGCTGCTGGCAAGTTGCATGTAGCCGCTCTCGAGCTGGCTGGCGCCGAAGGGGTTCTCCGCCGCGTTGGCGGCGCCGATCGCGGACAAGCTGCCGACGAGGGCCGCCCCGACGACGGCTGCAACGGGTTTCAGATAGGTCTTCTTGGTCATGGTCGTCTCCTGACGTTGGTGATTAAGATTTTTCGGTCAGCGGGTTTCGTGGGCGGATAATACCCGTAAATACCCAGGATTGCGCTAGGGCTTTGCATTGATAGCACAAGAGGAGGTGGATGCAAACCGCAAGTTCCCTCCCATCCGGGCCATCGCGCCCTGTTAGACCCTGTTCGGCGGAATTTTCTTTCTCCAATGGCCCGCTTTCGCGTGAGGTAATGGGGAATGGGATCAGTCAACGGTCTTTTCTGGGAGCTGGGGCGAGGCGTTCAACACACGTCAAATAGGCCCGCTCGTCTGGCGGTCGGCTCTGGCGCTGCGCCTCCCACAGACTCTGCGCCAGGCACTCCATGATCTGGTGCTCCGCGTCGTGGGTGGTGCCGGCTGAGGCCGCGATCCGCTGGCAGAGCGCGCGGATGCCCGGCGGTCGGTCGGTATCCACCTGCTCGAGAACGGCCAGGTGCAGCCCGAGGTGCAGGAACGGGTTGGTCTGTCCGTCCTCCGGGAGAAACTCGCGCGACACGGCGGCCTCCGGGTTCTTCAGCAGACGGTGGTATTCCGGGTGGCCTTCCACCACCTGGGCGATTTGCCGCTCCAGGGGTTCCAGGGGGCGCCCTCGCGCGCCTTGCGCCAGGTGTCGAGGAGGAAGAGGCGCATGCTGTCGCGGTCTTGGCTGAACATGGTCCGGGAATCGCTGCCTTGGTCGAAAGCGGGAAATGGGGGCGGCCGGCCGCCGGGAAAAGCCTCTTGTCGCCGAATGGCGGGTCTGCCGAGCGGGCTCAGGTCTCGGCCCATGTCCCCTCGGGCGGCTTGTCCCGGTACTCGCACAGGTCGCGGATGATGCACTGATGGCAGCGCGGGCGGCGGGCGGTGCAGACGTATCGCCCGTGGAGGATCAGCCAGTGGTGTGCGTCCTGAAGAAACTCCCTCGGCACGCGGCGCAGCAGGTTCTTCTCCACTTCCAGCGGGGTCTTGCCGGGGGCGATGCGGGTGCGGTTTGCGACCCGGAAAATGTGGGTGTCCACCGCCATGGCGGGCTCGCCGAAGGCGGTGTTGAGCACCACGTTCGCGGTCTTGCGGCCCACGCCCGGGAGTGCCTCAAGTGACTTGCGGTCCGCGGGAACCTCGCCTCCGTGCTCCTCGATGAGGATGCGGCAGGTCCCGATGATGTTCTTCGCCTTGCTGTTGAAGAGACCGATGGTGCGGATGTAATGCTTCAGCTCCTCCTCCCCGAGTGCGAGGATGGACGCGGGGGTGTTGGCCGCCGGGAACAGTCGGGCGGTGGCTTTGTTCACGCCCTTGTCCGTGGCCTGCGCGGAGAGAATGACCGCCACCAGGAGCTCGAAGGGGCTGTCGTAATCGAGTTCCGTGGTCGGGGTCGGGTTTGCCGTCCGCAGGCGCTCGAAGATGGCGCGTCTTTTCTCCTGGTTCATGAGGTCGGCAAGGATAGGGTAGGGGGAGGTCCGAGCCAAGCTCCTTGAGAAACGGTTGGTGCTGTATGTGAGAACGGGGGGCAGCGGCTCATTGAAAGCCCCGCTGCGTTTCGCGCACCATCCCAACTGAAAGACGTCGGTGCATCATGGACGAGATCATGACTGCATCGACCTTTACGGGACGATGTGCCGAGGCTCGATTCACCCCGCGAGCCGCCAAATCTGGCGAGTCGGCCTCTTGCCGGTTACCTTAGTTGGTGACACAGCGCACCCGTCACCGCGAGTCGTTTCGTGCGTGGGGAAAGCAATGAGCATCGATGAGGACTATCTGCGCCTGGTCCAGGTCCTTGCCGCAGCACTGCCGCCGGCGGAGGTAACCGGGCTCTACCTGCCCCCCTTGGTCGAGGATGGGGCGTATCGCGACGAGTTCGGGTTCGTTTTCCTCTCCGATCACAGTGTCGGTCCCTTCTATGCAAGCCTGGACCCGATACTCAGGACCTTGTGGAGGAGGTATCCGCGCCCCGGTGAGGTGCGGGCAGATCCAATCGTTTTGGGCCGCGCGCTGGAGGGCGGGGATCTTGCCGAGCGCGCGCTGGCTATCGGCGCCTTCAACGCGCTGAGCCGCAGCCTTGTGCGCCGCGCGGGCTTCGAGCCGCCCGATCGCGGTGCGCGCAAGGAGGTTCCGGCCGCTTCGTCGGGAGCGCCGGTCGGCATCGTCGGCTACTTCTGGTCCCGTGATCGACCGCCTGGTCTATGCGGGCAGGGAGGTACTGGTCCTCGAGCGGCAGCCGGAGCGGGTACCGGAGCGGCCCGGCGTGCGGCTGACCACCAGGGCGGCGGACCTGGCGCAATGCCCACAGGTGCTGTGCACCGCATCCGTGCTGATCAACGACACGCTCGACGAGCTCTTGGACGCTTGCCGGGACTCGGCGTTCGAGTTGATCGGGCCGACCGGAAGCGGCTTGCCGGACGCTCTGTTCGCCCGCGGCGTGCAGGGTGTCGGGGGCATTGTCTTCGATGACCCGGCACGCCTTCTGGGATGCCCTCGAGCGGGGCGAATCCTGGGGAAGCGCCGGCAGAAAGTACCAGATCCGACCGCTGGATTATCCGGGCGTGGATGCCCTGGTCGCCCGCTGCGGGAGGTGATTCACGCTCCGCCGCCGATGCTCAACGAAGAAGGATGACCTCGATCCCGGCCAAGCGCAGCGCCGTTGCTACGACATCCGCGTGTCGAGCGGCTACGCGGACCCGACGAGCACCGCGAAACAGGCGGTGCATGTCTGGATGGATCTGCCCTACGGTCGGGGTCTCGCCCAAGCCTCGCATCACCGAGCGCAGGAGTTCACCGACCGGGGCGTAGCGGGACTCGACGAAATAGAGGCTTTCGTGCCGATAGGAATAGCACGTCCGTCCGAGCGCGAGTCGGTAAAAGATCTCCGCCTCGCCCGCTTCCGGCAGCAAGGGGTTGCGGCAATGTCCGCTCCGACAGGCGGTGGCCGTTTTCTGGTCGATGGGTCCGGTACCATCCGGCATCGCTCGGACCCTCTCATCGCCTCGCGCTCAGAAATGATCCCGCTCCAGGCGGCCGAAACGCCAGTTTGGCGTTTTGACGGCCGCCGCGGAACCCGCGGTTTGTGCTTGTCCGCCCGGGCAGGCTGACGGACGATTGGGTCCGGGACAATCAGCAGTTGTAGACGCCGACCGCGCAACGCCGCACCGTGCGCCGCCCCACGCCGGCAACGCTCACAGGCGTGAGTGGCCGCCCGACGCGGGCATCGGCCGTTGGGATCAAACTGTGAATACCGGGGACCTCAAGCCGCTCGCCAAGTTCAGCTCCGCCGATCACGATGATCCCGGCAGCCAGCAACACACCAACTCGTTTCGACATGGTCATCGAGCCTCTCCTATTACGAAGTGATCCGGTAGTTCATCGGTACCCTCGAGATTCTTCAGGTCCACCTTCTTGGCATCGCTTGGGTTCTTGAAGCCAAAATCGGTCGCCGCGACCTCATCGCCCGCCTTCCAGTCCCTGATTTGAATGCTGTACTGCGGTTCACCATCCATGAATTTTGAGGTGATGACGTATCGGCACGGATAGGGGCGATCGCCGTGAGCAATCCAGATCTGCCAGTCGACTTCCTTCGCCCGAAACGCGAGGTAATCGCATTCGACGCCCCCGATCACACCGCTGCCGAGGTCCTTGACGTCGACAACATCGAGCATCAATGCCTCATAGGAATCCGCCAGCAGCAAGTCTGCGGCAGGAAGGGGCCTGTTGTGCTTCCGCAGCTCATCGACCAGGTGGTCGATCGAGCCTGGCACCTCCTGCTGCGCATAGAGGTTCAAGTTCTTGCCGAGCACAGTCAGCGTCTTCCCGTCAAACGACATCTCTACGTCGACAAACCCGCTGGAGCGCGTCGCGTGGATCTTGTCAGGTCGATTGAGCGTGACCGCACCGGAACTCGCCAGTGCGAGCTTCTGTTCATCCTTGGTGACGACCTCGAGGATGGCGTCGTATTCAAACGAAATGGCCTGCTGCGCCGCCAGGTAGTCGGACATGGCTCTGAGCAGCCGCTTGGCATCCGCCTCATCGGCACTCGCGCTCAACGACGTCCCGAGCATGACGGTCAAGGACCACGCCACGAAGGTCAGGTTGCGCAAGGAACGCTTGCCGCGCATGGGTGATGTCTTCATTTCAGTGCACCTTTTCGAGCCGAAATTCCCCGTCGGGTGGTTTTCATGTTCTGTCTGTTTCCTCATGTTCGAAAGTTACCGAGAGGCGTGTGGATACCGCCCCCCTTTTCGAGTCTAATCCAATGCCCACTCAAGCTCGTTCTCGCTCGACCGCTACGTCCGATCGATCCAGCAGACTTCCGGCAGATGAGCTCTGGCAAACTCACCGCCGCCGGGCCGTTCTGGTTCGTGTGGCCCCTCAGGAATGCCGAGACACAGCCGCGCCCGCACCGCCGACCCTGAACGAGTACTTCCATCTGCCACAGCGCGGGCTTGCTCGTAAAGCCTCATCGCCATGTTAGATCCCCGATGGGCCGTGCAGGATTCTACCGCGTCAATCGTAGCGCTGAAGCGACCCAGAGAACCTCCCCTCCGATAAGGCACCCCTCGCCGGGTGAGCAGGAGCCTGGGTGCGCTTCCCCGGCGGCCGTCAGCCGACCCTGGCTATCGCCCCCCTCGTTTAACAAAACGTCGAAGCCGCTGTTACGCTACTTCAACGAAGCGTCGATCGATCTGGTCTCCAACTGCTCAGCACAGGCCGGAGAGAAAGGGTTGTATCTATTTGTTTTAAAAGATTAATACGGATCTTCTCCCGAGGTTGGCACGGGCTCTGCGATAAGGTCAGCGAGCGCCGTAAACGGCCTGGCTCGAAATTAAACCCTTAGGAGACATGACCATGAAGACCATCATCACCACGATCGCCGCCACCCTGTTTGCCGCCAACCTCAGCGCCGCTGAGATCTACCAGGGCCTGGCCGACGGCAACTCCGATCTGTCCGCACAACGCGTAAGCGCCGAAGACTTCGTGGGCGTGCAGCCCAGCGTCGGCGACAGCGTCGACCGTTATCACGGCTGGGCCGACGGCAACCCTGATCTGTTCAAGTCCGACCAGAGCAGCCCGACCGACAGCGGCGACCGCCCCGACATATACATGAACCTCCGCGGAAACCCTGACCTGCGCTTCTAAGGGTTCGAGTGAAGACCGGAGGCGGGAATGCGCCCGCCCCCGAACGGTCTTCCGACCTTTCCCATGCTACCCCGATCGCCCCGCTCTCAAGCGGGGCTTGTTCCATGCGCAGGTCGCCCGGTCCAGAAGAACATCGAGAAGAAGCACACCCGGTCTGGCATCACCGGGCGCCACCTTCACGGCCATGGATCTGCTTCTGGTCAGGACCTATCGAGAAGTTCCATCGCCATCCGGGGCGCCGGACCGGCCTTCACCTTTGCGCGCCGGGTTGGTGTCCGCATGTTTCTCCTGCAGCTGTTCGTAGATCTCCAGTAGCAGTTCATCTCTCTCGCTTTTCGGCGGCCAGAGGGCCAGGATCTTTCCCGAGAAGGAACGCGAATCCGGCGCTGGAGTCGTGGTGCTGCGCGGAAGGTGACCTTTGTCCATCGTAATCCTCCTGAGGCAGTTGTTATGAAGTGACTCCCTGGTCAGAAGCCAGAGTCTGCCCGACGTAAGAACTGTGATGCAGGTCACAGTTTTCCGCTTCTCGGTGTTCGTCGTTCAGGCTGACCATCTCCGCCAGCGAGGCCTGCCTCAATGGCACGAACACGTCGATTACGGTTCATTATTCAAGTTAATTCTCGAAACGTGACGGCAAGGTTAAGTTCATGATGAAAAATGTTTTCTTATCCACATTTTCTGTGGATAACTCTGTGAATTATAGGCCTCGGCATCCGATAGACATTAAGAACTGTTAACGATTTGTTGGATTGGTCACATTTTGACCATCTTTTTTTAATCAGGAAATCATAGAGATACGGAATATCGCCGAATACTGATCTATTCCTCTCGGCTAGCATGGTTGAATTCCTCGGTCAATCGGTTTCTGTGCACAGGTTGCAGTTCTTGTCTCCGCCCAGCAGAAATTGTGGTGAGCTTGACCGGACCGCGATCAATGGGCGTCCGAGGACTGACCAATGGTGCGCGAATAAGGAAACCGTACCGGCTCCTCTGCAACCGATTTCGCACCCCGATAGCGTGATTGCAAAGGCCCGTTCCCAGAGGGGCGGGTCGGGGGGACTCCACAATACCGATACGGTCCTCTCCCCCCACGCGACGGGATACATGTCGCTTTCGCCGGCGGCGGGAGGCGGCCCGTTCGGGTTCGACGATCCACGGACCCAGGCGCGAATCCCTACGATTCCAGCAACCGCGCCGGCCAACCGTGCTCAGCCGACTTACGGTGGAACAGCGTCAGCCTTGACGGATCACCCCCGCGACGATGCCGAGTATCTGCAGCTCCTCGTGGCGCAGGTAGATGGGCTCCATCTCGGGGTTCGCCGGCTGTAGCCGAATCCCGTCGGCCTCGACGAAGAAGCGCTTCAGTGTCACTCGCTCGCCGTTGATCATCGCAACCACCGACTCGCCGTTCTCGGCCGTCTCGCGTTTCTCGACGATGATGATGTCGCCGTCCTGGATGTGGTCGTCGATCATCGAATGACCGCGCACGCGAAGGGCATAGCTGTTCTTGCGCACCATGTGCCGCGGCACGGTGATGGTCTCCCGCTCCTCCGGGATGTCCACGGGCTGCCCGGCGGTGACATAGCCCAGTAGCGGTATCTCGATGCCGGATTCGGCGGCCAGGTACAGGGGTTCCAGCGCCGGGTTCCAGGTCGTGTGCCGGTGTTTCGGCAAGAGATAGGAGACGTTCTGCATGGTGATGCTCCGTTGGCTGATGTCTGGAAGATCGCGCGCGTTCTCTATTCGTTTTCCATGAGACTAGCATACAATAAGAGAACCAATGGAAAACATTACGACTATGCAATTGACTCGACGCCAACAAGAGATCCTGGATTTCCTGCGCGACAACGCGGGGCATTTCGAGCATCCGCCAACCCTGGACGAGCTGTGCGCGATGCTCGGGCTGCGCTCCCGCGGCTCGCTGCACAAGCACGTTCAAGCGCTGATTGAGGCAGGCTTCGTCGAGCCGATGGCCGGTCAGCACCGGGGTATACGGCTGATCCCAAACGAGGCCGGCGATGAAGGCATCCCGCTTCTCGGGACCATCGCCGCCGGTCGGCCGATCGAGGCCGTGCCACAGCCGGAATTTCTTCAAGTCCCGCCGCAGCTGCGCACGGACAAGCCATGCTACGTGCTCAAGGTGCGGGGCGACTCGATGCGCGAGGCCGGCATCCTGGACGGTGACTATGTGGTCATCGAGCAGCGCGAGACCGCCCGCGATGGCGAGATCGTCGTCGCCCTGGTGCGGGGAGAGGAGGTCACGCTGAAACGGATCCTGCAGCAACCAGGGCGCACGATGCTCTACCCGGAGAACAGCGCCATGAAGGCGCTGGAGCTCGATCCCGGCGAGGTGCAGATTCAGGGCGTGCTGGTAGGACAGATGCGTTCCTACCGATGATGAGCGCGCCACTGGATACGTTATTGCGCCACCCCGGCATCTGGCGGGGCGATCAGCGCGCGCAGACGGCGGGGGAGACCCTGCCGACCGGTTTTGCCGAACTGGATGAGCTGCTGCCGGGCGGCGGCTGGCCGCGCGGCGCCCTGACCGAGATCCTCACCGAGCGAGAGGGGATCGGCGAGCTGCGCCTGCTGATGCCGGCGTTGGTCCGCCTTTCACGGGAAGATGGATGGCTGGCCTGGGTGGCGCCGCCCCATGTGCCCTATGCGCCCGCTCTGGCCGCCGCTGGGCTCGCTTTGAAGCGGCTGTTGGTGGCCCGGACGCAAGCGGCTGACGATGCCTGGTGGGCGGCGGAGCAGGCGCTGCGCTCGGGGGCCTGCGGCACCGTCTTGGCGTGGCTGAGCGCGCCCGACGAACGGCGCATGCGCCGCCTGCAACTGGCGGCGGAAACCGGACGGACCTGGTGTGTCCTGTTCCGTCCCGGGCGCGCCGCGCGGGAGCGTTCCCCCGCCGCGCTGCGACTGCGCCTGGCGCCTTCGGCGAGCGGTCTTGCGGTATACGTCCTCAAACGCCGCGGCGGGCCGGTGAATAAGCCGACGTTGGTCGATTTGCCCCGGATCGCAAGCGCGCACCCTGCACCTCCGTCAGCTCCACCTCCCGCACATCCTGGGCAAGCGGCTTGCGACCTCTGGAGAAGCTGAGCAGCGCGGACCCGGCCGTGTGAGGACTGTCCATGTTGTGGCTTGGCCTTCATTTTCCAGCGCTTCCAGTAGCCATCTTTTCCCGCGGCAGCGCTGAGCCCGCGCCGCTGGCGGTTACTGAGAAGCAAGGCAGGCGCTCGCGGGTCGTGGCTTGCAATGTGGCAGCCGCCGCCCGCGGGGTGAGGCCCGGCATGGCGGTTCCCGCCGCTCAGGCGCTGGTGAGCGGGCTTGTCGTGCGCGCGCGCGACCCGGCGGGGGAACGCGACGCTTTAGCCGGCCTGGCTGCCTGGGCCGGCCGCTTCACCCCGGCCGTGAGCCTCCAGCCCCCAACCGGACTGCTGCTGGAGATTGGGAGCTGCCTGCGTCTGCATCGCGGCCTCGACCCCCTGCTTGACCGGGTGATGTCCGGTCTGGATGAACTGGGCTACGCGTCCACCTACGCCTGCGCGCCGACGGCGCTCGGCGCCTGGCTGCTGGCGCGTGCGGGCACCCGGGCCGTCGTGCGCGAGCTGGCAGCGCTCGAGCAGGCCATTTTCGCGCTGCCTCTGACGCTGCTCGATCAGCCTGCCGATATCCTTGAAGGACTGGGAAAAATTGGGGCGCATACCCTCGGGGATTGCCTGCGCCTGCCGCGGGCTGGCCTGGCGCGCCGTTTCGGCCGCAGGCTAGTGGACGAGCTGGACCGTGTGCTGGGCAGGCTGCCCGAGGCGCACGCGTTTTTCGTGCCCCCACCCACTTTCGCCCGCCGCCTGGCGCTGCCGGCGCCGGTGTATGAAGCGGAAGCCCTGCTGTTCGCCGCGCGCCGCTTGCTACCGGAACTGGAGGGCTGGCTCGGATTGCGTCAGGCCGGCGTGCAGGAGCTCGAGCTCGCCTGTTGCCACGAAGAGGCGCCGGATACCCTGCTGCGGCTGGGATTCGTGCAGCCCACGGGCGCCGCGGCGCGGATGCTGCTCCTGCTACGCGAAACCTTGGGCCGCACCCGCCTGCCTGCCCCGGTGACATGCCATCGTGTTGCATGCCAGCCGCATCCTGCCGCTTGCGGCCGTGACTGCCGACCTGTTCCAGGCACATGAGCAGGAAGGTGGATGGCGATCTGCTGTTGGAGCGCCTGCGCATCCGCCTCGGCAAGGAGGCGGTACATGGCATCGCGCCGACCGCCGACCATCGGCCGGAACGGGCCTGGCAGCCCTGCGCGGCGGGGCATGAAGCGGCAGTGCCGGGCAAGGTTGCGCGGCCCTTGTGGCTGCTGACCCGGCCTGCGCCTTGCCGCGACGGCCAACTGGTGCTCAAGGCGGGACCGGAACGCATCGAGAGCGGCTGGTGGGATGGCATGGAGGTGACGCGCGACTATTACGTGGCGCAGGATCGAAATGGCGCTCAGCTGTGGGTGTATCGCGAGCGTGTCAGCGGCGAGTGGTTCGTGCATGGGCTGTTTGCGTGAGGACGGGCATGACCGCCTACGCCGAGCTGCACTGTCTGTCCAACTTCACCTTTCTGCGCGGCGCCTCGCATCCGGAGGAGCTGGTGGCGCGCGCGCACGAGCTGGGTTATGCGGCCCTGGCGCTGACCGACGAATGTTCCCTGGCCGGCATCGTGCGCGCCCACACGGCGGCCAAGGCGTGCGGGCTGAAGCTCCTCGTGGGCAGCGAGATCTGCTGCACCGAGGGACTACGCGTGGTGCTGCTGGCGACCGACCGGTCGGGATACGGCCGTCTGTCCTCGCTGATTACCCAAGGCCGGCGTCATGCCGTCAAGGGCCGTTACCGGCTTGCGTTTGCGGATATCTGCACAGGGTTGCCCGGCTGCCTCGCGCTGCTGCTGCCCGATCCCTCGCCTTCCCTGGAGCAGGCGCGGGCGCTCGCGGCGGGTTTTCCGGGGCGTGCATGGCTGGCGGTGGAATTGTTCCGCGGTCCCGACGATGCCGACCGGCTTGCGCGCCCTGAGCGTGCTGGGCGAGGCCGCCGGACTGCCGCTGGTGGCGGCGGGCGACGTGCACATGCACACCGCGGAGCGGCGCCCGCTGCAGGACACCCTCACCGCCATCCGTCTCGGTGTGCCGGTGTTTGGCGCCGGCGCCGCGCTGTATCCCAACGGCGAGCGTCATTTGCGCGCGCAGGCCGATCTGGCGCGCATCTATCCCGCGCAACTGCTGGAACAGTCTCTGGCCATCGCGGCGCGCTGCCACTTCTCCCTCGACGAGCTGCGCTACGAATATCCCGAGGAGCTGGCGCCGGCAGGGGAGACGCCCATCTCCTACCTGCGCCGCCTGACCGAAGACGGGCTGGCGCAGCGCTGCCCCGATGGCGTGCCGGGCAAGGTGCGCGCCCTGGTCGAGCACGAGCTGGCGCTGATCGGCGAGCTCGGCTACGAGCCCTATTTCCTCACCGTACACGACATCGTGCGCTTCGCCCGCGGCCGCGGCATCCTGTGCCAGGGGCGCGGCTCGGCGGCCAACTCAGCGGTGTGCTACGCGCTGGGCATCACCGAGGTCGATCCCGGCGCGCATGGCGATGCTGTTCGAGCGCTTCATCTCGCAGCGAGCGCAACGAGCCGCCGGACATCGACGTGGACTTCGAGCACGAGCGCCGCGAGGAGGTCATCCAGTACCTCTATGCGAAATACGGTCGCGAGCGCGCGGCGCTGGCCGCCACCGTCATCAGCTACCGGCCGCGCAGCGCGATGCGCGACGTCGGCAAGGCCCTGGGCTTCGACCTGGAACAGGTCGACCGCCTGGCGAAAGCCATGGCCTGGTGGGACGGCCACCGGATGCTGCCGCAGCGGCTGGCGGAAGCCGGCTTCGATCCCGACAATGGCAGGTGGCCCTGCTGATACGGCTGGTCGCGTGATCTGGTGGGCTTTCCGCGCCATCTGTCCCAGCACGTGGGCGGCTTCGTGATCGCGCGCGGCCGGCTTTCGCAGCATGGTGCCGATCGAGAACGCGGCCATGGCCGAGCGCACCGTGATCCAGTGGGACAAGGACGATCTCGACGCCCTCGGCCTGCTGAAAGTCGACGTGCTCGGCCCTGGGCATGCTCACCGCCATCCGCCGCGCCTTCGAAGGGCTGGTCGCGGTGCGCGGCCGGCCGATGACGATCGCGGACATCCCGTCCGAAGACCCGGCGGTGTACGACATGATCGGCCGCGCCGACACGGTGGGCGTGTTCCAGATCGAGTCGCGCGCGCAGATGGCCATGCTGCCGCGCATGCGGCCGCGCTGTTTCTACGACCTGGTGATCGAGGTCGCCATCGTGCGCCCCGGCCCGATCCAGGGCGGCATGGTGCATCCCTACCTGCGCCGGCGCCAGGGCCAGGAGCCGGTGAGCTATCCCGAGCGAGGCGGTGAAGCGACGTGCTGGAGCGCACCCTGGGCGTGCCGATTTTCCAGGAGCAGGTGATGCAGCTCGCCATGGTGGCGGCCGGCTTCACCCCGGGCGAGGCCGATCAGGCTGCGGCGCGCCATGGCGGCGTGGCGGCGCAAGGGCGGGCTGGAGCAGTTCGAGCGTCGCCTGATCGAAGGCATGCGCGCGCGCGGCTATCGCGAAGACTTCGCCCAGCAGCATCTTTCGCCAGATCCAGGGCTTCGGCGAATACGGCTTTCCCGAGTCCCACGCCGCGAGCTTCGCGCTGCTGGTCTACGTGTCCGCCTGGCTGAAGCGCCACGAGCCGGCGGCGTTCGCCTGCGCGCTGCTCAACAGCCAGCCGATGGGCTTCTACGCGCCCGCCCAGCTCGTGCAGGACGCACGCCGCCACGGCGTGGAGGTACGTCCGGTGGATGTGACGGCGAGCGCTTGGGATTGCACGCTGGAGCTTGGGCCATCCGTCGCCCCGGTAGGGGGAAAGGGCGAGGCTGGATCGACCCGTCAGCCCGCGCTGCGTCTCGGCTTGCGTCGGGTGAATGGTCTCTCCGCGGAGGGCGCGGCGCGCCTCGTCGCGGCGCGTGCGCAAAAGTCTTTCAGCGATGTCAACGACCTGTCCCTGCGCGGCGGGCTGGGCAAACGCGATCTCAAGTGCCTGGCCGCGGCCGCTGCGCTGTCCGCGCTGGCCGGACATCGCCGACAGGCCTACTGGGACGTGGCAGGCATCGAGCGGGGCACCCCGCTGACCACCGCCCCGGTCGAGAAGACGCCGCCGCATCTGATCGCACCCAGCGAAGGCCAGGATCTGGTGGCGGACTACGCCAGCCTCGGCCTCACCCTGGGCCGCCATCCGCTGGCCCTGCTCAGGCCGCATCTTCAAAGCCGGCGGCTCGTCACGGCCGAGCGATTGAGCCGCTTGCCCCACGGATGCAGCGCGCGCGCGGCCGGGTTGGTGATCTGCCGCCAGCACCCCAGCACCGCCAGCGGCGCGACCTTCCTCACCCTGGAGGACGAGACCGGTTCGATCAACGTCCTGGTATGGCGCGACCTCGGCGAGCGGCAGCGGCGCGAGCTGCTGAGCTCGCGCCTGCTGGCGGTGTACGGGGTGCTGGAGCGGCAGGGCGACGTGGCGCATCTCATCGCCAGCCGGCTCCGGGATTTGACGCCGCTGCTCGGTCATCTGGTGATTCCCTCAAGGGACTTCCATTGAGGAAGATGTTCCTTACGATCCCCGTCCGGCGAATCTCTTAAGCTCCGCGGTGTTCTGTCCTGCAACCTGCCTCGCTGAAACATCCGATGAGACAGGGCGGTCTTGTTAAAGCGAATCGAACGTTAACAGCAAGATACTAACTGGAGCCGACAATGAACAGCCACGTCACGACCATCGCTGCGCGTCCCTCTCGATCCATCGCTGCCGTCTTCGCACCGCATGCCCATTGGCTGTTGCGCGTCGGTTTGGCCAGCGTCTTTCTGTTCCACGGCATTGGCAAGCTCGCGGGTCCCGCGCAGTTCGCCGAGATGATGCAGCTACCGCTGATGGTCGCGCTTCTCGTGGCCTTTGCGGAAGTAGGAGGCGGGCTCGCCGTCCTCGCCGGCGGGGCTCTGCGCAAGGATTGGATGACCCGCCTCGGTGGCCTTGCCGTGGTACCGGTCATGGTCGGGGCGATTGTCATGGTCCATTGGGGGCAGTGGAGTTTCGTCGCCACCGAGAGCCATCCCATGGGCGGCATGGAGTTCCAGGTCGTGCTGCTGCTGATAGGGCTCTACTTCGCCCTCCGCGGCAATGGCGATCAATCCCTGTGACCACGCCCGCTCCATCGTCCCTCGAATGGGAGCAACACGAGGCCGGTTGCCGCGAGGCACCGGCCTTTCTCATGTCGCGGCGGGGCGCGCCACGGGGCCGGGGAGCACCCGTGACGCATTATCGGGGACGGGAAAGCTACAGCGAATTGCGCCCTGAGGCCCGATCCAGTCGGATCGGGAGTAAGCTGGAATCCTCTCCGGTCTGGTGTGGCTCCTGAAGGTTACATTTCGTTACAGACCCTTACGACGACGAAACCCGGTGGCCGCGTTGTCAGGCCAGACTCCGTACCGTGCTCTACACGAAACGGAGGAAAGCACCATGTTGAAGATCTCTCTGATCACGCTCGCCGTCCTCGGCCTGATCGCGGCCGCGGGTCTCGCCTGGGCCAGGCACAACGGCTATTGCACCGGCGGGGGCCACTTCGAGCCCGTAAAGGCCCGGGTGGCGCGCAAGCTCGATCTCAACGAGACGCAGTCGCGGCAACTCGACGACTTCGCCGAGGCGCTGCGCCGGCTGCGCGGAGAATGGGTGGAGCGTCGAGCCGCGATCGGCGACGAGGTCGAGCGCCTGATGGCGGCGCCGACGCTCGACCGCGAGCAGGTCATGGCCTTGCTCGAGGAGCGGCATCAGGCGTTTGCCGAGCATAAGCGCGAGATCGTCGATGCCTTCGCCGACTTCAGCGATAGCCTGCAGCACGAGCAGCGGACCCGCTTGGTCGAGCTCATCGCCGAGCATATGCAGCACCGCTGGGGCCCCCGGCACTGGGCCTACTAGCCTGACGCCCGCTGCCCGGCCTGCTGGTCTTCGCGAGCCGGGGCAGGTCGGGCACAATAGCCACATGCCTCGCGTCCTGCTCATCGACGACGATCAAGATCTGGCCGCGCCGCTACGGGAGTACTTCGCCCGCTTCGACCTGGAGCTCTCCGCGGCGCACCACCCGACGGACGGGCTGCGCATGCTGCGCGAGAACGGCACGGATCTGGTGATCCTGGACCTGATGCTGCCGGACATGGACGGGTTCGACGTCTGCCGCGCCATCCGCCGCGACAGCGAGGTTCCGATCATCATGCTCACCGCCCGTGGGGAGGTCACCGACCGTATCGTCGGGCTCGAGCTAGGGGCCGACGACTATCTCCCCAAACCGTTCGAGCCGAGGGAACTGGTTGCCCGCATCCAGCGCATCCTCAAGCGCGCCGGAGACCGGGGCGTCGCGGACGAGGGGCACTGGCGATTCCCGGATCTGCACATCGACCGCGAGCGCCAGGTCGTGGAGGTGCGAGCGGCAGAGGTGAACCTCACCCATATGGAATACCGGCTGCTCGACTTACTGGCGAGCCGGCCTGCCCATCCCTTCAGCCGCGACGACATCCTCAACGCGTTGCGCGGCGTCGATGCCGATCTCTACACTCGTGCCGTGGACGTGCTTGTGAGCCGCTTGCGCCACAAGCTGCGTCCGACCGATTACATCAAGACGGTGCGCGGTGCGGGCTACAGCTTCGTGGCCCCGCGGCGATGAGGCGTCGCCACAGCCTGTCGGGTCGTCTCCTGCTCCTCTTCCTGCTGACCGCGGTTCTGCTGGTCATCGTCGTGCGTACGGGATTTCGCTTCGGCGTCGAAGGCAGCTTTCGGGAGCTCGCCGGACCGCACCTCGACGAGTATCTCCAGCACTTGCTGGCCGAGATCGGGGACCCGCCGACGATTGAAGGAGCAGCGCGGTTGGCGCAGCGGCTCCCGGTTCGGATCCACCTGTTGGGCGGCGAGCGCTGGTCGTCAGCGGGGGAGCCGCCGCGTTCCCAGCCTCGGACATCGACCGCACGCGTACTGGCGGACGGGACCAGGGTCGAGCTGGAGCGGGGTAGGGACGGGTTCGTGATTCGGGCCAGACGCGGCGACGTGACCGTGGTGCTGGTGCCGCAGGGTTTCCTGCACGCCGAAACCGTTCCCCTCGCCATTGTTTTTACCATCGCTGGGGTGCTGGTGGTGCTGGTCCTCGTCTACCATGCGATCCGGCGGCTGTTTCGACCCATCGAGACGATTCGCGCCGGTATCGCGGCAATCGGCGCAGGCGATCTGGAGCACCGTCTGAACATTGGCCGCCGCGACGAGCTCGGCGACCTCGCCGCGAGCATCAACGCCATGGCCGACGACATCAGGGACATGCTCGAGGCCAAACGGCATCTGCTGCTCGCCATCAGCCACGAGCTGCGCTCGCCCCTGACACGCGCGCGAATCAACGCGGAGCTGCTGGACGACAGCCCGGCCCGCCGGTCCCTGCTCAAAGATCTCGGCGAGCTGGAGACGCTGCTCGGCGAGTTGCTGGAGTCCGAGCGTCTGCGCGGGCGTCACGCGGCGCTGGTCCGCGAGGCCGTGGACCCGAGCGACCTGTTGCGCGACCTGGTGGACGGGTCGTTCGCCGCTTGCGACGTGCGGCTCGACGTCGATCCGCCGGGCACCTGGCTGTCTCTCGATCCGGCTCGCATCCGTCTTCTGGCGCGTAATCTGCTGACGAACGCGATTCGCCATACGCCCCCGGACGGTCCACCACCGGTCCTGTCCAGTCACGTCGATCAGGCGTCCTGGACTTTGGTGGTTGCTGACAGCGGTCCCGGCGTTACCGCCGAAGAGCTCGGCCGGTTGACCGACCCCTTCTACCGTGGCGATCGCTCGCGGCAACGCGGAACGGGCGGTGTCGGACTGGGGTTGTACCTCAGCCGCGCCATCGCCGAGGCCCACGGCGGAACCCTCACGGTGGCGAGCGGAATGGGGAAGGGCACCAGGGTCATGGTCAAGATCCCGGTGGAGGAGGAAGACGCATGACGCCGGCGCGTCAGGCGCTGCTTAGTGACTGGTGCCCTCGGAGCGCTCGATCTTGTTGTACACGTTGTACTTGCCAGAGGGCTTGTTCATGGGCAGGCGCTTGATCTCCTTGAGGGTCGCGGCGTCGTAGATCACGAGGGCGCCTTCGGGCGCGGGCTCCGAGACGCTGAGCAGTGCGTATTTGCCATAGCGGTCGAACTCGACGTGGGCGGCGGTCTTGCCTGGGGCGGGGCGCAGGGTCTGCACGATCTCCAGCCTCTGCTTGTCGATGACGTGCACCGCGTCCTTGTCCGGTCCGAAGTAGACGTCGACCCAGGCGTAGGGGGTGTTCTCGTGACTGCGCATGAAGAAGCCGGCCCCGAGGGTTTCGATGCGCTTGACCGTCTGCCAGCTCCCCATGTCGATCACGCTGACTTCCGCCTTCTTTAGATGCGGCGTGGCGAGTAGCGTTCGGCCCTCCCGCTCCCAGGTGATCCCGGAGCCCAGGTGCGGCATCCCGTCCAGTTCCAGGTCGGCGATCTTCCGCCGCGCGTCCAGGTGGACCACCTGACCGTTCTTGGCGTTGCGCGCCGCTCCGATCACCATTCGGTAGGTCTGATCGAAGAAGAAGTCGTCGAGATAGTCGTCCAGCTGGATGCGTCGCACCGGGAAGGGACCCGACTGGCGCGCCGTACCCTCATCCATCCGGTAGTCGTGCATGGGGCCGTTATAGACCGGGAGGTGCTCGTCCGCGTAGATGACCTCCCATACCTCCGGCATGTCCTTGAGGGCGGCGACGAAGCTTTGGCGCGGCGGGGCCGAGTACACCGCGCTGACCCGCGAGCTGTTCCCCTTGTCGTCTTCCACCGGGATCAGCTTGACCAGCGACAGGTCGGTGGTGTCCAGGATCGCCAGGGTATGAGGCAGGTAGTTGGCGACCGCTGCGTAGCGCCCGTCCCCCGAGACGGCCAGGTTGCGGCTGTTGATGCCGGCCCGGATCTGCGCGACCGTCTGCAGGCTGTGCAGGTCGAACTTGCTGACCCAGCCGTTGCGGGAGGCGAAGTAGACGAAGCGACCGTCAGGCGAGAACTTCGGCCCGCCGTGCAGGGCGTTGTGGGTCTGGAAGCGGTGGATCGGCTCCAGGCGGTCGCCGTCGAGGATGGTGGCATGGTGGTCGCCCAGTTCCACCACCATGAACAGGTTCAAGGGGTCGGAATCGTGGAGCGGATGATCGGGGAGGGTGGCGGGGTCGACCAGCACGCTGTGGCTCGCCTGGATCTTGTCGCTACCCCAGGCCGGCTTCTCGGCCGCTGGCGCGAAGACGTATTCCGCGAGCCTGGCGGCGGCCTCTTCATCCAATTGCGCGGCGAATGCCGGCATCTGGCTGGCGGGGCGCCCCTCGAGAATCGCCCGGCGGGCCTCCTCCGGCTTGAGCCTGCCCAGGGTCTCCGGAATCAGCGCTGGCCCGACCCCGCCCAGTCGGTCCGGGCCGTGGCATTGGGCGCACAGGCGCTGATAGGTTGCGTCGGTGCTCTCGGCCGCCGTTTCCGCTGCCGCGCCGGCCGTGCAGAGCAAAGCGATAGTGGCGAGAGAGCGGCCGATGTTCGAGCGTTTTGGCACGGGTCGACTCCGATGCGGGCTAGGGCGCGTACGGATGCCTATCGGGCAGCGGGGACGTCGATCCGATAGGCGGCGTGGCAACCGACGCAGTTGGCGAGCAGCTCGCCCAGCTCCTGTAAGGTCTGAGCGGGATCGCCCAGCTCCTCGGCATTGAGCGCGAGCTGGTCGAAGCGGCGGTGCGTATCCAGGCCCAGGGTCTTGAACCCGATCGGCAGCTTGCCCATCAGGCTTGCCGGTACGCCTTGCTGGGCCTGGGCGCCGACTTGACGCGCGGCGGCGATAGCCGGGTCCAGCTCTCCCTGCGAGGCCGAGGCCAGGATGGTCTGGGTGTTGGCGAGAAAGGCCCGCATCTCGGCCAACACCAGGTCACGTTCCCCCGGCTCCAGCAGGATCGCGGTGCGGCCGTCGCTGGCAGGCGTAACGGAGCCGCGAACCACGAACAGGTACAGGGAAACGCCGAGGGCGAGGGCCAACAGGGCGGTCAGGCTCCAGCACAGACGCATGGGCGGGATCTCCGAGACGGTTAGGCAACAGCGGCCGATCGGGTCAGGGTTCCGATCTCGGCATCGGTGAGGTAGCAGCCGGGGTCCTCGGCCCAGGGGTTCCCGGTGAGTCGCCAGGCCCGTGTGCGGCTGTTGCCGTTGCAGATGGCCAGGTAGCGGCAGCCGGCGCAGCGTCCCTCCAGCGGCCGCTGGCGCTGCTTGAGACCCGCCATCAGGGGGTCGGAGCGATCCTCCCAGATAGCGGAGAAGGGGCGCTCCGTGACCTTGCCAAGGCCGTAGTCCCACCACATGGTGTCGGGGTGCACCCGGCCCTCGTTGTCGATGTTGGCAATGTTCACCCCCGAGGCGTTTCCCCCCAACGCTCGAGCATGGTCCTCAGGCGGGGGACCTGACCGGGAATCGTACGCTCCGCCCACAGCAGCAGCCAAGCCCCGTCGGCGTCGTTGTTTCCGGTAACGAACTCCCGTTGTCGGCCGGCCGTGGCGTCGTCCCAGCAGACATCGAACAGCAGATCCATGGCGTGCCGGGTCATGCGGTGATGCAGGTCGTCGCTCCGGTTCCTGTAGCCGCGCCCGGCGTAGTTGAGATGAGAGAGGTAGAACTTCGCGATGCCCTCGTCATCCATTAGGCGCAGCAGGTCTGGCAGCTCGGCCGCGTTGTCGCGGGTGAGGGTGAAGCGCATCCCGACCTTGAGCCCGGCATCCCGGCACAGGCGAATTCCCCGCAGGGCGTCGTCGAACGCGCCCGCGCGGCGGCGGAAACGGTCATGAGTCTCGCGCAGGCCGTCCAGGCTGATGCCCACATAGTCGAAGTCGGCCTCGACGATGGCGCTCAGGTTGTCGGGGCCGATGAGGGTGCCGTTGGTGGAAAGGCCAATGTAGAAGCCCAGACTCTTGGCCCGACCCGCGATCTCGAACAGGTCCGGCCGCATCAGGGGCTCGCCGCCGGACAGGATCAGGACGGAGACGCCATAGCCGCGCAGATCGTCCATTACGGCGAAGACCTGCTCGGTGCTGAGCTCGCCCGGGAAGTCCTTGTCGGCTGAGGTGGCGTAACAGTGCTTGCAGGTGAGGTTGCAGCGGCGCACCAGGTTCCAGATCACCACCGGACCGGTCGGGGCCGGCGCCTTGCGGGGCGGGGCATCGCTGTCGAGGGCTTGCAGATAGCGGCTGATGCGGAACATGGCGTGTCGGGTCGAACGATGGAGGTGTCAGGCCGCCAGGCGGAGACCGGTCTTCTTCAGCACCGCGGTGCTGTGGAGCACCGCTTGGCGGCGGCAGCAACCACTGGCGACATCCCGGATGATCTCGACCTGCGCCTCTACCTCCGCCCGGTCGCGCCCGTGCACCATGGCGAACAGGTTATAAGGCCACAGGGGGCGGTGGCGAGGGCGCAGGTAACAGTGACTTACGAAGTCCAGCCGCCCGATGCGCTCGCCGATGGCATCGGCGTCATCGTCGTCGATGTCCCAGACCGACATGCCGTTGCCTCGCAGACCGAGCCGGTAGTGGTTGGGCACCGCTCCAATGCGGCGCACCGAACCGTTGTCCAGCATCCGGTAGAGGCTCCGCAGCACCGCGGGTGTGTCGCAGCCGACGCTTTCGGCGACGGCGGCATAGGGTTCCGGCACCAGCGGCAGGCCCGCCTGCGTCGCCGTCACGATGGCTTGATCCAGGGCGTCAACGCCCGCTTCCGCGCGGACAGGGGACCGGTCGACCCGCCGCAGGGTTGCGTCGCCGTCGTCGCCGAGCCGCAGCCAGAATCCGAGGTGGAACTCCTTGAGCTTTGGGAATTGGTAGACCTCGAGCCCGGTGAGGGCGCGAATGCGGGCGACGGTTTCTTCCAGTGCCCCCTCGCTGGGTGCGGCGAGGACGAACCACATGTTGAGCGCATGGTCGCGGCGGTAGTTGTGGGCCACCTCGGGCAGGGCGTTGACCGTGGCCGCGACCTGCTCGAAGTCCGCCTCGGGCGCCGAGAGCGCGGCGAGCGTGAAGCGCCCGCCGAGGCGCTCGACGTCGAACAGCGGGCCGAAACGGCTGAGATAGCCTTCCGCGAGCAGCCCGCGCACGGATGAGATCAGGGTGGCCTCGTCCGTTCCGAGCATCGCCGCGACGCGAAGGTAAGGTCGCTCGGTCAGTGGGAAGCCACCCTGAAACCGGTTGATGAATGTCCGCTGGAGTTGGCTCGGACCGTTCACGCGATGCCGCCTCTCGAGCAATAAAGATCAAGCGAACGCGGGGTCCCCCGGGACGGGGAGGGTAAGTCGTCGCCCGGGGCGCCGTAGCGGGCGCCGCGCTGCTTGAAACACTGGCCGCTGAAGAGCACGGCGTGGTCGATGCCGTACAGGCCGCAGCGGTGCCTGATGTGCTCCACCTGGGCCAAGACCGCCTCGCGGTCGCGGCCGTGGATCATGGTGAACAGGTTGTAGGGCCAGGCCGGCCGCCGCGGCGGCCGCCGGTAGCTCAGGGTCACGAACGGAAACCGTCCGATGCAGCGCCCGAGCTCGGCAACGCGCTCCTCTGGAAGTGCCCAGACCACCATGGCGTTTGCGCGGTAGCCGAGCTCCCGGTGGCGCACGACGACGCCGAAGCGCTTGATGGCACCCGCGTCGATGAGACGCGACAGGCGCGCGAGGACCTCCGCCTCGGCGATCTCCAGCTCCTCGGCCACGGCGGCATAGGGCCTGGGTACGAGCGGGAGGCCCTGTTGAACCGTCCGGATCAGCGCGGCGTCGATCGGGTCCGCGGCGGCGTTCGGGTGATTGCGGCTCATGCCCATTGCAGTGGGAACCCCAGGTCGATGTGGTACTCCTCGAGCATCGGCAGGTCGAGCACCTCGATGCCGGTTTGCGACGCGATCTCTTGCATCACCTCGGCGAGGCGGTCCTCGTCGGCGGCGGTCAGCACGAACCAGAGGTTGAACCTGTGCTCACGCTCGTAGTTGTGGTTGACCTCCGGGAAGCCGCTGACTAAGTCGGCGACCTGCTCCAGCTGCCCCGGGGGTATGGCCATGGCCGCCAGGGTGCTGGCGCCCATTCTCCGGGGCCGAAGGACGGGCCCGACCCGGCTCACGGCGCCCGCCGCGCTCAGCCTGTCCAGTCGAGTGATCACCTCCGCCTCCTCCACGCCGAGGCGCGCGGCGACCTCGGCAAAGGGACGCGGCACCAGCGGAAAGCCGCTCTGAAAGTCGTTGAGCAGACGGCGGTCGACGTCATCGAGCGCGATGGGTCCCTGGTTGCCGTTCACAGTCCGATCCTCTGCGCGCGAGCGGTGAGGAAGATGCCGCTCGGCTTGTCCGCTGGGAGCTGCGCCTTGCGCTCGAAGCTGCCGGTGTCGTAGACCTCGACCCGGCCGGCGTCGCGTACCGAGACCCAGACCTCCTCGCCCCGGGGCTCGAACTCCATGTGCAGCACCCCCGGTCCGGGCTCTAGGGCGTGGACCGGGTCAAGGGTTTCGGCGTCGATAATCTGGATATGCTGATTGTCGGGGAAGGCGAAGTTGACCCACACCTGGCGCCCGTCCGGCCGAGCCATGACGAACACCGGCTGGCCCTTGACCGGGATGCGGCCGACCTCCGCCCAGGTGTCCGTATCGACCACCAGGACCTCGTGCCGGCCCACCGCGGGGAGGAAGGCGCGGCGTCCCGCCACCGCCCAGCCCTCCAGATGCGGCATCTTGTAGACGGGGAGCGGCTGTTCGCCCTTGCCGTAGCCGGGAAGGATGCGGCGCACGCCGGCTTGCGGGCGCCAGAGGTCGAGCAGGGCGAGGCCGTCCTCGCCGAACAGGCCGGCGATGTAGTAGCGCCCGTCGGGGGTGATCAGGGCGTCGTAGGGGTTACGGCCGATGTCCGTGAATTTCTGGATACCGATGCGGGCGCGGTCGCTCAGGTCCGCGATCCAGATCTCGCCCGCGTCCCACAGGCTGAAGACGAAACGGTTGCCCGGGGCATCGACCAGCCCGATGACTTTGGATGTCTTGGCGTCGGTGCCATAGACGGCGGGGATGTCGGCAACCGGGTCCAGGGTCTCGGCGTCGAAGATACGCACGCCCCCGGGCTCGTAGTTGGAGACCGCTACCAGGCGGCCGTCCTGGGAGATGGCCCCGCCGATGCTATTTCCGGCTTGCTGGACGCGTTTGACCAGCCGCGCCGCGAGCAGGTCGACCTTCGACAGTCCGCCGTCGCGGCCGAAGACGAAGGCGTAGCGGCCGTCGCGGGAGAAGACGGCGGAGGCGTGGGACAGGTCGCCGAGCCCCTCGATGCTTCCGAGCGCGGTGTTGCCCGAGGTCTCGATGAGTTGCAGCCGACCCGCGGCGCGCTCGACAACGATGCCGAGGTCGCCGGTTCCGCGCTCGGCGCCGGCATGCAGCGGCAGCAGCGCCAACAGGGCGGCGAGGATGGGGGCGGGCGCTTTCATGGTGCTGGCTGCGTGAGAAGATCCGCGAGCCACGCGGCCTCGTCGTCCGTGAGAAAGGGTCGCCAGGGCGGCATGGCGGTGCCTGGCCGACCATAGAGGATGGTGGCCGCGAGATACGCCGGCGGCTTGCCGACCAGCGTGGCGGCATCGAGGGGCGGGCCGAGCCCGCCGCGGAGGGTGAGCCCGTGGCAGGAGCCGCAGTCCTGGACGAGCAGGTTTCTGAGCTCCGCCTGGCGGGCTTCGGTCGGCGCGGCAGACGCGTAGGCCGGGGCGGCGGCAAGCGCCACCAAGCTTGCTATCGACAGCACGGCGAACCCCGAGGCCAGGAGCGCCGCCACTCTAGCTGCGAAGCGAAAGAATCTGATCATCTGCTGCCTCCAGGTGGTGGGGCTGAAACCAATCGAGATCGGCGGCCAGCGCGACCACGCGCCCGATCACCAGCAGGACCGGAGCCTGGAGCCCGGCGGCCTTCACCGCGTCGGGCAGGGTCGCGAGCGTCGCCAGCACTCGCCTCTGATCGCATCTGGTCCCGGATTGGATCGCGGCCGCGGGTGTCTCTGGGTCCATTCCGGCGGCGACGAGGCGCTCGCGGATGAGCTCCAGGTTGGCGAGTCCCATGTAGACCGCCAGGGTCGAGTCGCCGGCGGCGAGACTGTCCCACGGGAGATCGAGCGGCTCGTGCTCGCGCAGGTGGCCGGTGACGAGATGCACGGTTCGGCTCATGCCCCGGTGCGTGAGGGGGATGCCCGCGTAGGCGCTGGCCGCCGCGGCGGCGGTGATGCCGGGGACGACCTCGAAGGGGATGCCGTGGCGCTTGAGGCACAGGGCCTCCTCGCTGCCGCGGCCGAAGATGAGTGGGTCGCCGCCCTTGAGGCGAACCACGCGGCGGCCCTTGACGGCGATGCTGACGAGAAGCTCGTTGATCTGGGACTGGGGCACGCAGTGATGGCCCGGCGCCTTGCCCACGGCGATGCGGGTGACGCCGGCGGGGATGAGCGCCAGGATCTCTGCCGACACCAGCCGATCGTAGACCACCACGTCGGCCCCCTCGATCAGGCGCAGTGCCTTGACGGTCAGCAGGTCCGGATCGCCGGGGCCCGCGCCGACAAGATAGACGACCCCTTGGCTCGACATGGCGTTATCCTCGCTTGTGGTAAGCCGAGGTCGCGGGCGCACAGGCGCCCGCGGCCGTAATTGCCGGTCAGTACACGTCGTGTACCGTGTTGTAGACGTTGAATTTGCCGGTCGGCGTGACCAGCCTGTCGTCCTTGATGATGTGCTTGGGCTCCAGGGTCTTGTCGTCCACGATCACGATGGCGGACGTCTTGTCCTTCGCGTTCCAGACCGAGAACCAGACCTCGTCGCCGGCCTGGTTGTACTCCGGCTGCACCACGCGCTTGGGACCCTCGCCCAAGTCCGCCCATTCGGCGATCGGGAGCACCTTGTACTTGGCGTCCAGATTGTCGATGTCGAACACGGCGATGGTCTGGCTCAGGCTCTCGACCGAGTTCAGGGCCGTGTCGACGTAGAGGTTCTTGGAGTTTGGATGGGTCTTGATGAAGAGCGAGCCGCCGCCCTGACCCTCCAGCTTGCGCACCACCTTCCATGCCTGGTCGGGGTGACCCTCGGGGTCGGTGCCGATCAGGACCACGGATGCATCGCCCAGATGGCTGGTCGCCCACACCGGGCCGTGCTCCGGATCGACGAAGTTCGCGCCGCGGCCCGGGTGGGGGATCGCCCCGACTTCGACCATGGCCGCGAGCTTCTGGTCCTTGGAGTCCACCACGGCGATCTTGTTGGACTTGTTGGCGGCGGTCAGGAAGTAGCGCTGGGTCGCATCCCAGCCACCGTCGTGCAGGAAGGGCGCGGCGCCGATCTCGGTGACCTTGAGATTGTCCAGGTCCTCGTAGTTCACTAGCAGGACCTTGCCCGTCTCCTTGACGTTGACGATGAACTCGGGGTGCTGGTGCGAGGCGACGATGGCGGCGACGCGGGGCTCGGGATGATACTCCTGGGTGTCGACGGTCATGCCGCGGGTCGAGGCGATCTTGAGCGGCTCCAGCGTGTCGCCGTCCATGATGACGTACTGGGGCGGCCAATAGGTGCCGGCGATGGCGAGCTTGTCCTCCGAGCCCTTGAACTTTGAGGTCTCTACCGAGCGCGCCTCCAGGCCTACCTTCATCTCGGCCACGGTGGCGGGGGTCTCCATCCACAGGTCGATCAGGTTCAGCCGGGCGTCGCGGCCGATGACGTAGAGATAGCGTCCGGAGGCGGACAGGCGCGAGATGTGCACTGCGTAGCCGGTGGGTATGACGGCGACAATCTCCTTCGAGTCGCCGTCGATGAGAGCGATCTGGCCGGCGTCGCGCAGCGTCACCGAGAACAGGTTCTCCAGGTTGAGATCATTCATCTGCTTGGTGGGCCGCTGCTCGGGCGGAACCACAACCTTCCAGGTCTCCTTCATTTCCGCCATGCCGAACTCTGGAGGCAGGGGCGGCTCGTGCTGCAGGTAGCGGGCCATGAGGTCGATCTCCGCCTCGGTGAGATCGCCTGAGGTACCCCAGTTGGGCATGCCCGCGGGCGAGCCGTAGGTGATCATGGCGGAGAGGTAAGGTGTGCCGAGTTGACGCGTCAGGTCGGTGGTCAGTGGTTTGCCGGTCGCGCCCTTGCGCAGCACGCCGTGACAGCCGGCGCAGCGCTGGAAGAAGATCTTCTTGGCCTGGTCGAACTCCTCGGTGGTCATCTCGGGTCCTTCACCGCCGATCAGGTCCTTGGTCGTCGCCGGGGCCACGGCGCTGGGTGCGCCCTCGTAGGCCATCTCCCTCCTTCTTTACGTTCCTGCGTGCTCGCTCTTGGGCGCCTCGGCCTGGACCGCACCGAGGGCCAGGGCGAGGGTAGACAGCACCAGCATACGGCCGGTGTGCTTGGGTTCGAATCGAATCATAGGGGTCCTCCTACCTAAAGTGGGATCGGCGAGAGAGGGTCGGGTCGCGGCACAACCAAACTATGAAATCCACCGCCAACACAGCTTTGACGTAGGTCAAACCGCATTTCGCGATGGACCGGGGCGACGGAGCGGACTACGCTCAACGGGTCTGTACCGAGAAAAGGGTTCCGCGGTGAACGCATTCTTCATCGATGATCCGATGCTCGCGCTGATCGCGCGCTTCGCGGGCTGCTGCAACGACATGAAGGTTTCCGAGGAGACCTTCCTACGGCGTCAGTGCGACCAGATCCGCGCCTACGTCGAGAGCTACCCGCCGGATCAGAGACAGCAGCGTGCCCTGGAGTGGGTCACGCGCAACGCCGAGGAGTATCGCCGGAAGTGGCTGCGGCAGTTGGTAACGGATGAGGCGTCGCTGAGCAGCTGCCCGGATTGTCCCTTGGAAAGGCGAGACCGCGGGGATACCTGCGAGATCCACGGTCGATGGCTGGAGCTGATGAATCGCTACATCAACGGCGATATCACATCGAAGGCGTACGTAGATGACGCCCTGAACCTGCTGAGCCAGCACAAGCAGAGCTTGAGACGGAGCGTTCTAAGCGTCGCCGGCGGGTAGCGGCAAGCGCGCGTGGCGAGCGGCCGAGCAAGCTTGGTCCGCGGTCCGCTCGGTCCCCGATGCCCTTTGCCCGGCCGTCTGTTCGTCAGCCGGGTCGACCTTTCCTAATCGTCCGCCGTCGACAGGTAGGCGAAGATGTCGCGCAGCTCCTCGTGGGTGAAATCGCTCAGCAGGTCTTCATCCGGGGCCGACTCGTCGTGGATTCGGAGCTTGTCGATGTACTTGTCCACCTGTCGCCACAGATAGTTGGTGTACTGTCCCGCGAGCATCGGGACCCCATCCCCGTCATCACCCCAGCCATCCGGTCCGTGGCAAGAGCCGCACTCTCGCCTGTAGAGCTTTCTGCCGGCCTCTGGGTCGCCTTCCGCGCGCGGGATCTGGACGATGCGCTTGGTGGCCAGGAGGCGCTCGTAGGCATTGAAGTCCGGTGCGGACTCGTCGACAGGTGGAAGCTTGCTCGGTAGCTCGATGGCGGCGAGATAGGCTGAGACGTCGATGATGTCCGCGTCGGGCATCTGGCGGTGATCGACGTACTCGACCATGGCGAGGTTCTTGCGCGCACGGTCCCGGAAAAGGTGGAGTTGCTCGACGATGAATGCGGCGGGCAGACCGGCGAGCCGCGGATACTCCCCCTCCTTGCCGCCCTCGCCGAACTCCCCGTGACAGCCGGCGCAGACCTCGTTGATGTCCTCTCCATTGCGGAGGTCCGCGTCGGCGAAGGGGTCGGTGGTCTCGGCTGCGGCGCTGGTTGTGAGGAGGATGAGCACGCACAGGAGTAGGGAGATCTCGGCTTTGAACATCGGCGCTCGGCGGCTGGCTTGGAGACTATGGACGTAGGGTTCAGGGTGCAGTTGTCCGGACCCACCACTACAGCAACAACGGGGTTATCCTGGCTTTGACCGACGTCAAGCCCGCGCGTGCGATGCAGGACCGTCGTGCTCGTGCGGCACACGCCAATCGCGCCTGCTGGTCCGTCCGCGGCAGAATCCGGGGGGCGAGGATTCCAGCGGCTTGCGGGTTTGGCTAGGATATCCGCCACTGGCGTACCGCAAGGAGAATACACCATGACTCGCCCCCGCCTTGTCACATACTTATTGGGGTTGCTGCTCGCGGCAGCGGCCACCCCGGCCGCCGCTTTCAAGTGCATGCCGATCTACGGCAACTGGTGTGGTGTCGGTTATCCGAACGCGGGCGCGCCGCCGCCAGTGGATCAGTTCGACGCGGCATGTATGCGCCACGACTTCTGTATCGCGGGGTCCGGGGACAGTACCCCTTGCGACATCTCTTTCGTCCAAGAGCTGCACGCCATTGCGGCGCGGGTGGGCTACCTTCCGCGTCCGCTGCAATGGGCCGAGTACGTCATCCGCGTCAAGGCCGGAGGTCCTTGGGGCGGCATGCCTCTTCCCAGTCCCAGGGACGCCGCCGGCCTGATGTCCAGCATCGCAGCGCCCTGCTGGTGATAGGCGCGAGACTGGGCGAGATTCGGCGCGTTTAACTTGGACGCCCTGCAGGACATCAACCTGTCGCTGATTCTGCTGACCTTCGCGGCCAGCTTCGCCGCCTGCTTCTTCTCCAGCCTGTCCGGCGGCGGCGCCGGGCTGATCCTGCTGCCGGTGCTGCTGTTTACCGGGCTGCCCTTCATCAACGCCCTGGCGAGCCACAAGCTCGCGGTCGGCTTCATCGGCATCGGCTCGACCCTGCGTTATGTCCGCGAGCGCCTGATCGACTGGCGCGTTTTCTGGTGGACCGCCCTGATCGGCTTACCGTTCGTCGTGCTCGGCACCCGGTTCGCCGCGGCCGTGCCCGGCGAGATCATGAAGCCCCTGATCGGCGGGGTCATCATCGCGATGGTGCTGATCTCGTTGGTCAGAAAGGCCGCGCCGGGAGTGTTCGAGCCGGAACGGCTGTCGCCGCGGCTCCTGCTCGTCGGCGCCCTTTTGATGATTCCGGCCGCCTTCTATTCCGGCTGGATATCGGCCGGCAGCGGCGTGTTCACCACCTTCATCTACCTCTGGCTGCTGCGCTACGATCAGCTGCACGCAACGGCGATGACCCTGTCCGCCAACGGTATCTTCTGGAACGGGGTAGGCGCCATCGCCCACGTGGTCATGGGCCATGTCATCTGGCCACTGGCCCCGGGGTTGATCCTCGGCGCCCTGCTCGGGAGCTATCTCGGCGCCAGCTTTGGCATCAAGAAGGGCAACCGCTTCCTGCGCCTCATGTTCCTCGGCACGGCGGCGACTACAGGCGCCATCTTGCTCTATCCGTCGGTGCGTGGGCTGCTGGATTGACGATGACGCGGCCCGTCTACGAAAGCGCGGGCTTCAGCTTCGAGACAGAGCTACCGGAGCGAGAGCCCGCGGCGCTCAACGCCGATTCGCAGTCCAGGTAAGATGCCCTGGAGGGGGGCGGCATGGACAGCCTTCGCGGGCAAGGTCGGCGTAAGCGCGTTTGGCGGTGTTATGATTCGGCCTCACAAGCTGCCAGACAGCTCGAATAACGAATCAAGGCGCGGGGATCAAGGGCACATCATGCACGATACGTTCGCAAGCAGCAGGCTTTTTGAAGGCCTCCCCGAGAGCGTTAAACAGGACATCTACGAGGCGGGCGAGATTCTGCCGGCCAAGGCGGATGAGGTGATCATCGAGGAGGGTGCGCAGAATGCCCAGATGTATCTGTTGCTCAAGGGTCGTTTCAAGGTCAGCCTACCGGACCGGCCCGACCGCCTCGGCGCGGTCACGTTGGGCTACCGGGGACCCGGTGACCTGCTCGGAGAGTACTCCCTGCTCGACGGTCTGCCCGCCGCCGCGACCGTGACCTCGCAAGCGCCGGGGCTGCTCTTCCGCATCAGTCACGATGCGCTGCGGAGCTTGCTCGCCGCGAGCCCCGATGTGAGCTCCGTGGTGTACCGAAACATGCTCGGCTATCTCGTCGCCCAGTTGCGTGCCCAGGACCAGGAATTCGATAGCCTGCTGGTCTGACAGGTCTGCAAGCGGGTACCCCGGCAAGCGCCGATCCACCCCCCTAGCAGCACGGTGAGGATCGATGGAGTTCAAGGACTACTACAAGATCATGGGCGTTGCCCGTGACGCCACGCAGGACGAGATCAAGCGCGCCTACCGCAAGCTCGCCCGCAAGTATCACCCGGACGTGAGCAAGGAGGGCGATGCCGAGGAAAGATTCAAGGAGGTCGGCGAGGCCTACGAGGTCCTCAAGGATCCCGAGAAACGCGCGGCCTATGATCAACTCGGTCCCAACTGGCAAGCCGGTCAGGAGTTCCGCCCGCCGCCGGATTGGGATGCCGGTTTCGAGTTCAGCGGTGGCGGTTACACGGCCGGTGGTCCGGACCGCCACAGCGACTTCTTCGAGGAGCTGTTCGGGCGCGGTGGCTTCGCACATGCGGGCGGCGAAGAGCGTCGGCGGACCTTCCGCATGCGCGGCGAGGATCACCACGCTAAGGTGCTGATCGACCTGGAAGACAGCTTCACCGGCGCGACCCATTCCATCACCCTGCGGATGCCCGAGCTGACCGACGATGGACGCGTCACCACCCGCGACCATACCCTGAAGGTGCGCATCCCGAAAGGCATCCGTCCCGGTCAGCAGATACGCCTGGTCGGTCAGGGCGGCCCCGGCATCGGCGGAGGTGGGTCAGGTGATCTCTATCTCGAGGTCGAATTCCGTGCTCACCCGTATTTTCGCGTCGATGGCCCGGACATCTATCTCGATCTGCCCGTCGCCCCGTGGGAGGCTGCGCTCGGCGCGACCGTCCAGGCGCCAACGCCTACGGGGGCCGTCGATCTGAAGATTCCGGCCAACTCCAACCAGGGCCGCAAACTCCGTCTCAAGGGCCGAGGGTTGCCCGGGAAAGAGCCGGGAGACCTGTATGTGGTGCTGCGGGTTGTCTTGCCGGGGGCCGACAGCGGCGCGGCCAAGAACCTGTACCAGGAAATGAAGGTACAGCTCGGGTTCAATCCGCGTGCATCAATGGGGGTATCCTGATCCCATGGACGAACAAGACCAAGCTGCGCCTGTAGTCGAGCTGATCGACGAGCGGACGACCTTTACCCTGGCGGACTTGTGTCGCTCCTGCGCGGTCGAGGTGGAGATCATCGAGGCCATGGTGGAGCAGGGAATCATCGAACCCGTCGACGAAAGCGGCCGCCAGTGGTGCTTCCCCTCAAGCAGCCTGCGGCGCACGCGCGTCACCCTGCATTTGCAGCGCGATCTCGGGGTGAATCTGGCCGGCGCGGCCCTCGCACTGGATCTGCTTGACCGCATCGCCGCGCTCGAGACCCGCCTCCGGGCACTGGGAGGCGATTCGCCACGCTAGCTCCGGTGGTGAGCTGACCGAGAAACGAGTCGTGACGCGGTGCTATTCGGCGATTCGACCGCGATCCCTAATCCAATCCCGCCAGCCGCCCCTTGCGCCCGAGAGGGCGTCATCTATTCCGCGCGCAACGGTCCGTCACCACCTCGGTTATTGATCAAGCCAGCCGGTTTTTCGGCTGCCGGAAGCGGGGATGATGAGATAAAGAAAAGCTTGATTCGCTCGCGGTCAGAAATGCTCTAACGGAAACTGATCAAATAGGTGGGTTATTCCGGTCCGGCAGCACCCGGCTTGATCGAAAGAGCGAGGTGAGAACGGATGAAAGATCGCATTGTCGGGCGGCTGGAGAGGTTCCTCTCCGCGGCGTCGGTAGTGTTTGCGTCGCTCTGCGTGCTCGTCCTTGAAGCACGGCAGTCGAGCGCCGGATGCTGCAGCTTACTGGCACCGGGAGTTGCAGCATCTCCTGATCTACTCCGAGTAGCCTCCCCGGCTGCGCGACCTCGAGTCGCGGGCGAAATAACTCGCGCGCCCGCCCGGAATGACCGTGATTCCCGACGGGCTGACGTGGAAGCGTTGGCGGTCGGCCTCCTCGTCGTAGCCGATGACGTCGCCGGCCTCGATGATATTGTGCCGGTCGATGATCACGCGGCGCAGGCGTGCGCCACGGCAGATCCGGTTGTAGTCCATCACGATGCAGTCCTCGAGCTCCACGTCCTCCTCGATCACCGCCTCGCGCCGGATGATCGAATCGCGGATGCGCACGCCGTCATGGATGACCGTGGCCGCCCCAAGCAGGCTGTTGCGCAGCTCACCCCCGAGCACGCGGGCGACCGGGCCCTGGTAGTTGCTGGAGAAGATGGGCCACTGCGGGTTAAACATATCGAACACGGGCTCGCCCCCGAGCACGTCCTTGTGGGCGTCGAAGTAAGCGTCGATGTTGCCGACGTCGCGCCAATAGACGCGGTCCTCATAGGGCTTGATGCCGGGAATCTCGTTGGTCGCGAAGTCGTAGGCGAACAGGCGGTGGGTTCTCAGCAGCCGCGGCAGCACGTGCCCACCGAAGTCGGTTTCGCCGTTCTTGCGCGCCTCCTGGAGAGCCGACACGAGTACCTCGGTGTCGAAGATGTAGTTCCCCATCGAGGCGAACGCGTGCGCTGGATCATCCGGCATCGGGGCGGGATCGGCCGGTTTCTCCTGGAAGGCCTGGATGCGCCCCTCGGGGTCGGCGGCAATGACGCCGAAGCCGCGGGCATCCGCGATCGGGACGGGGAGGGCGGCGATGGTGACGTCGGCCTCTCGTTCGCGGTGGAAGGCGACCATCTGCCGGATGTCCATGCGGTAGATGTGGTCCGCGCCGAACACCGCGACCAGGTCCGGGGCGTGGTCCTCGATGAGGTTGATGTTCTGGTGAACGGCGTCGGCGGTGCCCTGAAACCAATGCTCTCCGGACATCATCTGCGGCGGCACGACGGTAACGAACTGATCTTGCAGCAACGGCGAGATGGTCCAGGACTTGCGCACGTGCTCGATCAGCGACTGCGACTTGTACTGGACCAACAGGTAGATGGTGTGAATCTGGGAGTTCACCAGATTACTCAGCACGAAATCGACGATTCGATATCTGGCGCCGAAGGGCACCGACGGTTTCGAGCGAACCGAGGTGAGCGGTTGGAGTCGCGACCCCTGTCCGCCTGCCATGACGAAAGCGATGATCCGATCGGTCTGCATGTTTCCTCCCCGCACCCAATGCAGAGCGGGCGCTTTTCCTCTTCACTCCCATCGCCGCTGCGGGAGACGGGTGCCGTCTAGCGATGTTGGCATTCTCCACCACTTTCCGTTCCGCGGGAACGCGACCCAAGGCTTTTTCCTCTGGGGGATGATGGAGGTCAGTACTCGGGCTCACCTCGCCGCCTGCGGTCGGTCAGGGGCAGATGCCGCGAAAGCGCGTGCCGCCGGATATCGGCGCGGACCCTGCGGTCGGGGAGAGCATAGGCCGCGTTCGGTGACGATTTCGTGAATCGATGGATGCACGGGGACCACAGGACGCCCCGCTGCGGCTAAACTAGGCGCCTTGTTCGAAGCGCTCTCTCGGAGGAAGGTGATGGCCGACAAGCTGAAGGTACCGCGGCGGCCGGTGATTCTGATCATTCTCGATGGCTTCGGGGTCAATCCAACCAAGGCCAACAATGCGGTTGCCATCGCCGACACGCCCCGATTGGACGCCTACTTCTCCCGGAATGCCCATACTACGCTGCAGGCCTCCGGCCGCGCGGTCGGGTTGCCTGACGGTCAGATGGGCAACTCTGAGGTGGGTCATATGACCCTGGGCTCCGGTTGCGTCATCCGCCAAGACCTGGTGCTTATCGACGACGCCGTTGCCGACGGCTCTTTCTTGGAGAATCCCGCGCTCAACGAGGCGGCCGCCCGCGCCGCCGAGCGGCGGCGCCCGGTTCACCTGATGGGATTGATCTCGGACGGCGGCGTGCACAGCCATGTCAATCACCTGATAGCGCTGATTCGGTTGTGCCAGCGTAAGGGGGCGGTGCCCGTGGTGCATATGATCACCGACGGCCGCGACACGCCTCCCCGCTCCGCCGTGGGCTACCTGGGTCGGGTCGAGAGCGCGCTCGAGGCAGCGGGCGGGCGAATCGTCACCCTTTCCGGTCGCTACTACGCCATGGATCGGGATAATCGCTGGAACCGCACGGAGCGGGCCTTCAAGGCCATGGTGCACGCGCGAGGCCGGACAGCCGATACGGCGGTGGAGGCGATCCGACAGGCCTACGCTGAGGGCGAGGACGACGAGTTCATCATCCCCACGGTAATTGCGGGCGGGGAGCCGATCGCGAACGGCGACAGCGTCATCTTCTTCAACTTCCGCAAGGACCGGCCGCGACAGACCGTGTCGGCCCTGTGCAAGACGGACTTCGATCACTTCGACCGCGGTGATTTCCGGGCGGCGGAGGTCACCTGCATGATGGAGTACGACAACCGCTTGGGTCTCGCTTACGCCTTCGACCATGAGCGGCCAGACGTCACCCTCGCGCAGGTGCTGAGCGAGGGCGGGCTGAATCAGTTCCACTGCGCGGAGACCGAGAAGTACGCGCACGTCACCTTTTTCTTCAACGGTGGGCACGGCGATCCACTGCCGGGGGAGGAGCGCCGTCTGATCCCATCGCCCCAGGTCGCCACCTACGATCTCAAGCCCGAGATGAGTGCCGCGGAGGTTGCGGACGCCGTGATCGAGGCCCTGCAGAGCGGAAGCTATCCCTTCGTCGTCGTCAACTTCGCCAATGGCGACATGGTCGGTCACACGGCGGTCCGAGACGCCGTGATTCAGGCCGTCGAGACCCTCGACAGTGAGGTAGGACGCGTTCTCGATGCGGCAGTGGCAGAGGGCTACTCGGTCATTCTCACGGCGGACCATGGCAATTGCGATGAGATGGTGGACCCGTTGACGGGCGCCCCTCACACCCAGCACACCGTCTATCCGGTGCCTTGTCTGATCGTCGACGAGATGCCCTGGCGGCTCGCCATCGGCGCCGGCATCGAGTCCATCGCCCCCACCGTGCTCGACCTCCTCGGGCTGCCCAAGCCCAGCGCGATGCACGGTTGTTCGCTCCTGATCGCCCCGGCGGAGGCCTGACGCTATGCACGACATTGCCTTGCCGCGGCCTCGCTCCGCGCCCCTGACCGGCTGAGGTCGAAACCGCGATGCAGCAATACCTCGATCTCCTACGCGACGTGGTCGACAACGGTGTCGACAAGGACGACCGCACCGGGGTGGGCACGCGCTCCGTGTTCGGCCGTCAACTGCGGTTCGACCTCGCGCGCGGGTTTCCCCTGGTGACCACCAAGAAGATCCACCTCAAGAGCGTGATCTACGAGCTCCTGTGGTTTCTGAGCGGATCCACCGACAATAACTGGCTCAAGGAACGGGGTGTCTCGATCTGGGACGAATGGGCCGCCGATGACGGAGATCTCGGTCCCATCTACGGGCGCCAGTGGCGCAGCTGGGGTCGCCCCGACGGCACCAGTATCGACCAGATCGCCGGCCTGGTCGAGGACGTCCGCCGCGACCCCGACTCCCGCCGGCTCGTCGTCACCGCCTGGAATCCCGCCGACCTGCCCCAGCCTGGCCTGGCTCCGCGGGAGAACCCGCCACGGGGGCGGATGGCGCTGGCGCCCTGCCACTGCCTGTTCCAGTTCTACGTGGCAGGCGGCAGGCTGTCCTGTCAGCTCTACCAGCGCAGCGCGGACCTGTTCCTCGGGGTACCCTTCAACATCGCGAGCTACGCCTTGCTGACGCACATGGTTGCCCAGCAGTGCGACCTGGAGGCCGGTGAGTTCGTGCACACCTTCGGCGACGTCCATCTCTATCGTAACCATCTCACAGACGAGATCGTCTTCGCCCAGCTGGGCCGCACGCCGCGCGCCCTTGCCGCGGCTGGTGCTCGCCCGCCGCCCGCCCTCCCTGTTCGACTACGCGCTGGAGGATTTCGTCGTCGAGGGCTACGATGCCCACCCGGCGATCCGCGCCCCGATCGCCGTGTAACCGGATCGACCATCGCAGGATACCGCCGTGATTGATGCCCTGATCGAGTACGGACTCTTTCTCGCCAAGACCCTGACCCTTCTGGTTGGGTTCGGCCTGCTGCTGATCCTCCTGGTACGCGCGCGGCGCGAACGCCGTTTCGACGGCGATCGGCTCGAGGTGGAAGACCTCAACGACAAGTACCGCGACATGGCGCGCACGCTCAAACGGGCATCCCTGCCGCAGAAGGCATTTCGCAAGATCCTCAAGTCCGACCAGAAGGCCGAGAAACGGCGCCAGAAGGTGGAAGACAAGGGGCGGAAGCGGATCTTCGTCGTCGATTTCCATGGTGACATCAAGGCGACGGAGGTGGCATCCCTGCGGGAGGTCATCACCGGCGTGCTGATGGATGCGGGGGAGGGCGACGAGGTGCTGGTGCGGCTGGAGAACGCGGGCGGCATGGTCACCGAGCACGGACTGGCGGCCTCGCAGCTGGCTCGGGTGCGCGAGCACAAGGTTGCGCTCACGGTCTCGGTCGACAAGGTCGCCGCGAGCGGAGGCTACCTGATGGCCTGCGTGGCCGACCGCATCATCGCGGCTCCCTTCGCCGTGGTCGGCTCAATCGGCGTGGTGGCGCAGCTGCCCAACTTCCATCGCCTGCTTGAGCAGAGCGGCGTCGATTTCGAGCTCCACACGGCGGGCGAGTACAAGCGTACCCTGACCTTGTTCGGCGAGAACACGGAGGCGGGCCGGGAAAAGCTGCGCCAGCAGCTGGAGGACACCCATCTGCTGTTCAAGGACTTCATCAGCGAGTACCGTCCGCGGCTTGACCTCCCACGGGTCGCTACGGGCGAGTACTGGCACGGCAGGCAGGCCCTAGATCTGGGCCTGGTGGACGAGATCAAGACCAGTGACGACTACCTGATGGATGCGCGCGAACAGGCCGACATGCTTCTCGTCTCCTACGAGGCGCGCAAAAGGCCGGTGGAGCGCTTGCTCGCGTCCGTCGAGGCCTTCCTCAGGACGCTTGGACTCCGCTGACCCGTCCGCCTGTCAGCGCGGTTGCCTTTTCCGTTGGGAATTCCCGCCGCCGGCAATCCGCGACCTCGCTTATACTTCCGAGCCTGCGACCCTGAGGTCGCCACCACCGCCAAAGACGATGGGGAAGCATCATGACCACCACTCCCGACACCAAAAAAACCTGCCACAATCCTTTCGCCCGGATGCGCAACGCCGGTCAGCGCCGACAGCTCCTTGTCGGCTCCCTGGCCTTGGCGGGTGCGGCCCTGGCGTTTCCCTCCGCCGGCCAGGACGCCCAGTCGCGTCCGGGCGCAGAGGCCCGAGTCGTTCAGCCCGTGCAGACAGCGGAAGAGGCGCGCCGCGCATTCGATACCCTGTCGGCAATGCAGGCGCGCCAGCAGGGGATGGAGCAGGAAGCGGAGCGTCTGCGGCAGGCCTTGCGGGACAAGGAGCTCGAGGCTGCCGAGCTGCGGGGTCAGTTATCACGTCTGGAGCAGGTCAACGCGGAGGTGGAGAGCGCCCGCGGTGCGCTTGCGGACGAGAAAGCGCGATGCGCAGCCGATCTCGCCCAGGCGAGGCAGGGGGCCGAGCAGGCGCAGCAGGCCCTGCGCGAGCGAGCCGAGTCCGAGCAACAGCGTCAAGCGGAGAAGGAGCAGGTGGGTAGCCGCTTCGCCGAGCTGGAGGCGCTGCGGGACCAGGCATTGACCGCGAATCTCGGTCTGCAGGAGGACAAGCGAACGCTGACCGCCGAAATTGAGGCGCAGCACCAGACCCTCGCCGAGTCACGGCTTCAGCTCGAATCGCTGCAGGCGAAGCTGAACGCGACGCAGACGGAGCTGCAGGTCGTTTCCGACGCCAAAGCGGGCCTGGAATCCGAGCTGATGCAAACGCGCGAGCACAAGGATGCGATCAGTCAGGATCACTCCCTAGCCCAGGAGGGCCACCGGCAGGCCATGGCCGAGAACGAGCGACTCCAGGCCGCGGTCTCGGATCTCCAATCGCAGCTTGCCGCGAAGTCCGGCGAAACGGAGCAGGCGCATGCCAAGCTTGCTGACCTGGCCAACGAACATCAAACCCTGCAGGGTCTGCACGGGCAGGCACTGTCAGCGGTGGATGAGGGGGGCAAGCGCGTTGCGTCACTGGAGGCACGCGTGGCCGAGTTGGAGAGCGCCAACCAGGTCCTCTCGAGCGAGAGAGACGAGCTCAAGGGGCAACTGACGACGGTAGAGAGCGCGAGCGCGGATCTTGAGAAAAAATGTGCCGACATACAGGCGGCTCTGGACGCCGCTGAGGCGAAGGCAGCGGACCATCAGGCCCGGATCAAGCAGCAGGAACAAGCGCATGCCGCCGCATTGGCGGCAGCCGCGGACGCCAAGGCCAAGCTGGAGGCGGAAAAGAGCGATCTGATCTCGGAGCGGTCCAGCGCCCGCCAGGAGGCGGAAGATCTCACGCAAAAGCACAAGGTGCTTCAGGAGACCCACGCGGGTGCGGTTGCCGCCGTGGAACGCCTGCAGAAGGACAAGTCCGATCTGCAGGCCAGCCTCGAGGCGGAGCAGAAGAAGGCCGCTGACCTGGACACCATGCACGGCGAGGCCAGGAAGCAGGCGAGCGATCTCGAGCAGCGTCTGCGAGAAACCGAGGAGCAGGCCGCGTCCGAGGCGCAGGCACTGAAGGCGCAGCTGGCCCAGGCCGAACAGGCGTCCGCAGACGAGCGCGGGAAGCTCCAGGCACAGCTGACCGCGAAGGAAGGCGAGGTTGGCGACCTCAAGGCACGGCTCGACCAGGCTGAGTCGGGTCTAGCGGACCTCCGCGGCAAGCTACCCGCGACCGAGGGTGGGACGGTCTCTGAAGAGCAGATCCAGCGGACTGCGGCGGAGTACCTAAAGGCCCTGCGCGATCTGCACTACAAGAGGGGAGAAATGGACAAGGCGGCCTGGAAGGAGGAGCGTAGCCGGCTCGAGCATGCGTTGCGCGACAAGCAGTACATGCTGGCCCAGTCCATGTCCGCGGCCAGCGTTTATCCGGTGCAGCGCAACGACACCCTGGCCAAGATCAGCAAGGAGGTGTACGGAGACGGAAATCGCTGGCCGGAGATCTTCGAGGCCAACCAGCATCTGCTGGAGAACCCGGATCGGGTCTTTCCCGGCATGACGCTGGTCATACCCTAACCATCGGTCAAGAGGCGACGCGAGCGGCGGGCGCCGCCGTCCGCGCTCGTCTGTCAGTTCCATGTCGACCAAGCCGGGAGACGTCGACGCCATGTTCGAGGTCGCGGAGGCGACGCGCATCTCTGCCGCTGAGTTGATCGGCGCCTACGATGGCTTTCTCCTCGACGCTTACGGGGTCCTGGTCGACAAGACGGGCGCTCTGCCCGGGGCCGACGCCTTTCTCAAACGGGTCGTCAACGCCGGGAAACCCTATCTTGTCCTGACCAACTCCGCGAGCCGCTTGCCGGAGACGCTGGCGCGAGAATTCTCCGCGGCGGGTGTCGAGGTTCCGGCCGCCCGCATCCTCACCTCCGGTCTCCTGCTGGAGGACTACTTCAGGGAACGGCGCCTCGAAGGGGCGGACTGTCTGGTGCTCGGCCCGGCCGACTCCGCACGCTACGTGCGGCGCGCGGGCGGCCGCGTGGTGTCGGCCGGGGCGGATGCCGAGGTCGTGGTCATCGCCGATCAGCAGGGATTTCCTTGCCTGGAGCTGATGGATCACGCGCTGAGCCTGATCCTGCGACGTCTCGACGCCGGCCGCCCGATGCATCCGCTGCTCTGCAACCCAGATCTCATCTATCCCGTGGCGCCCGGCCGCTACGGGTTCACCGCCGGCGGCTTGGCCGCCATGCTCGAGGCCGTGATGCGCGAGCGTTACCCCGGGATGTCCCAACCCATGGTAGCGCTCGGCAAGCCGCATCGACCCATGTTCGACGCGGCGCGCCGTCGCCTCGGCGGTGCGCGCTTGGTCATGATCGGGGACCAAATGGCCACGGACATCCTCGGGGCCAACCGCTGCGGTATCGACTCGGCACTGGTGCACACCGGGCTGTCGCGCGGCATGGGTGCCGGTGCCGTGGAGATCCGCGCCACCTGGCATCTCAGCTCGCTCATCGTCTGAGCCGTCTCTGGCCGCCAATCGATGGGCAGGCCCGGACCCACGCCGATTCTCCGCACGATTCCGCCGCAGAATCCGTGACCGACGTCCGGTATTTTCCCATTGGGAGGCAGACCAAGCGGGGCGCCTGCCGTGGCGCCTTTGGCAGCCGCGTTCTCGATGCGTTATCCTTCTGTCAGCAGACATTAAATCTATCTGATAGCTCGTTGTTTGGATGGCGAAATTTCTCGGACATCTGTACGGTGGCGCGGCCATCAGCAGCGCGGCGTCGCTGGCTGTCTACAGCGCCGGTCTCGCCGGACCCGAGCAGACGCAGATCCTTTTTCTGGTCGGCGTGATCGGCGGGCTGCTGCCGGACATCGACGCCGACAACTCGAAGCCGGTCCGGGGATTCTTCACCCTGCTGGGGGTGATGGTCTCCTTTGTGGCGAGCTTCTCGCTCGTGGACCGCTTCCCGGTCCTCGAACTGGCGCTGATCTGGGGTGGGGTATTCGTGGCGGTGCGCTATGGCGTGCTTGAGCTCTTCGCGCGCCTCACGGTGCACCGGGGAATCTGGCACTCGTGGTTGGCCGTGGCGTTCGCGGGCCTCATCTGCGCCAATGTGGGCTACCACCTGGTCGGGCTTTCCGCGCTCGACGCTTGGCTCGCCTCCGCCTTCCTCGGCCTGGGGTACGTCACCCATCTCTGCCTCGACGAGCTTGCAAGCGTGGACCTGCTCGGCAATCGCTTGAGGCGCTCCTTCGGCACGGCGCTCAAGCCGTTTAGTCTGAAGTACCCGGGGGCGAGCCTCGCCATGGCGGCTGCGGTGGTCGTTACGAGCCTGCCGGCACCACCACTGAGCACCCTGCTGGAGGTCGGCGGCGCTCATGGCCTGTCGGCGGGAGCCCTGAAGGCGCGCTTACTGGGAGATGCGCACTGATCCGCCGCGTCTGCTCAGGAGGCGGGTTGTGCGAAGCGCGATATTCAGCCGTTGCTTGCGGCCCCGGTGACGCCGAGCACGGGCTGCGGATACCGGCCGAAGATCAGGACGAGTCAGTGTCTGGGGAAGTCGGCAATATTAAAATCTTTGAAAATAACTGTTCATTTGAATATCCTCTGGGGCCTTGCGGTTTTCGCGCCTGGCGAAAGGTTGCGGTGCGGGATTGAGTGGGTTGCGCGTAACCCAAGCGGTTGTCGGCCGGTAGCCCCCAAGCACATCGCAGCGCGCATTGTCACGCGGTTTCTTTCTTTGAGTCGGCTGATAGGAGCAGGCATCCATGACCACCCCGGCGGATGAGGATCCCGTATCCCACGTGCGGGGGGGGCTCACCCTCAAGCAATGGATTGCCGGGGCCGCGTTCGCGCTCATCGCCCTTTACATGTCAACAGTCGTGCCCACAGTCGAGATCGCCTGGGTCACGGCGATGCTGCTTTTCACCATCTATCTGTTTGCCTTCGAAGTGGTGGGAGTCGATGTGGCCGCCGCGACGGTCATGGTCCTTCTGGGGCTCACGTCGCTTTTCGCGCCGCTCATGGGGTTGGAGCAGGGCCTGGTAGACACCGAACACCTCTTCGACGGCTTCTCTTCCAACGCGGTGATCTCGATCATCGCGGTGATGATCATCGGAGCGGGGTTGGATAAGACCGGGATCATGAGTAAGGTCGCCAGCTTCATCCTGAAGATCGGCGGGACCACCGAGTCGCGCATCATTCCGATCATTTCCAGCACGGTCGGAGTGATCTCCTCTTTCATGCAGAACGTCGGCGCGGCCGCCCTTTTCTTGCCCGTGGTTAGCCGCATATCGGCCCGCTCCGGTCTGCCGATGTCACGGCTGCTGATGCCAATGGGGTTCTGTGCGATCCTGGGCGGTACGGTTACCATGGTAGGCTCATCGCCGCTGATCCTCCTCAACGACCTGATCCTTGCCTCCAACGAGGGGTTGAAGATGCGGGGCCTTGACGAGATGCAGACCTGGGGCCTGTTCTCGGTAACCCCGGTGGGTCTCGCCCTGCTCGCCTCGGGCATCGTGTACTTCGTCCTGGCGGGACGCTTCGTGTTGCCGGCCAACAAAAGCGATGGGGTCAGTGCTACAGACTCCATGGACTATCTGCAGCGGACGTACGGGGTTAAGTTTTGCATGCGGGAGATGCTCATCCCGAAGGACAGCCCGCTGGTCGGCATGACCCTGAACGATGTCGAGCAGGCCCACAAGATACGTGTCGTCGCCATGCTGCGTGGTGGCAACGACCTGGCAATCGGCCCCAATGGGGTTGCCAGAGACGTTCCTTTCGAGCCTTCCAGCGCCATCGGTGTCGTGGCCGAACCTGAACACTGTCAGGCATTTGCAGACAAGTACGGTTTGGTCGTACGAAAGGACCTCCAGGCCTTTGGCGATGCACTGTCCGCAAGCAAGGCAGGCATTGCCGAGGTCGTCGTCCCGCCTGGCTCGTTATTGATTGGAAAGAGCGCACGCGACGTGTGGATGCGCAAGCGCTATGGACTATCCATGGTGGCCCTCCACCGCGGTGGCAATACGCTACGCGAGGGAGAGGGTATCCGTGATCTTCCCCTGCAGGCCGGCGATGCGATCGTGGCCCACGTTACCTGGGACTCACTGGCCCGCTTGGCAAAGGACCGCAACTTTGTTGTCGTCACAACCGAGTATCCGCATGAGGAGCAACGCCCACACAAGCTGATGGCGAGCGGCATCTTTTTCGCCATCGCGCTGGGCCTGGTGCTGTTTACCGACCTGCGTCTCTCGGTTGCACTGCTGACGGGAGCAATGGGCATGATACTCGCGCGGGTGCTGAGCATCGAGGAGGCGTACCAAGCAGTCAGTTGGAAGACGGTGTTTCTGCTCGCCTCGCTCATTCCCTTGGGGTTGGCGGTCGAGACCACGGGGACTGCCAAGTGGATTGCCGAGCAAGTTTTGGTGGTCGTTGGTGGGGCGCCCGGCTGGGTGATCCAGGCCGCAGTGGCGGTATTGGCGACCTTTTTCACCCTGGTGATGTCGAACGTCGGAGCGACCGTGCTTCTCGTGCCGTTGGCTGTCAACATCGCCCTTGGTGTAGGCGCTGATCCAGCGGTCTTTGCGTTGACGGTCGCGATCGCGACGTCCAACTCCTTCTTGATCCCCACCCACCAGGTGAATGCCCTAATTATGGGCCCAGCAGGTTATCGTGTTCCTGATTTCCTGCGCGCTGGTGGCATTATGACGGTGCTCTTTCTCGTGGTGATGATGGTCATGATGAGTCTTGTGTTCTGAGTGGCCCGTCTTCTTGATGAACCAACTCCGCTTCGTGTGGGTGACCTGACGCCCTCTCCTTATCTAGGGCGCCGCCACCACACATCGAGGTTAGGCGATGTTTCCGATAGAAACTATCACCTTTTCCGGGAAGCCGGTTACCGTCGACAATGTGGGTGATTTGGTATTGGTTTGATGTTTGACCACGCAAATCTTCGACGAGATCTGCTTCGATAGCGAGCACGGAGAGCTGTCTCGCCGCGAGGTGGCTGCCGTGATTCCCACACCCTGTATGGCCTGAGACCGCCCGTAACGAACCGACAAACGCCTCGAGGGAACGCAATGGGAGGCGCGATCGACTCGATCCCCGCCGGTTACGTTACGAGAGCAGGTGCAGTGATTGACCGACATGATCAAGTTAAGGACCTACGTTTACATCGACTCGCTGCAGCCGCAGCTCGCCGAGTACATGGCGACGGCCTCGCAGGGCTTTCTGCCGGTCCCTGGTGACGCTTGTTTGTGGATCGAGATTTCACCCGGCATGGCCGTCCACCGGCTTACCGACATCGCGCTCAAGGCGACGCGCGTGCATCTCAGCCAACAGGTCGTCGAGCGCGAGTACGGCACCATGGTGATACATCAGCGCGATCAGGACGACGTGCGCGAGGCTGGACGCATCCTATTGTCCTACCTGCGCTCGCAGCACACGGATCGGCAGCACCCTCGGATCGCGTGGCAGGAGATCATTCGCGGCATGACGCCTGATCACACGGTGCTGATCAATCGGCAAAACCGACGCGGCTCGATGATGCTACCGGGGCAGAGCATGTTTATCCTGGAATCCGAGCCGGCCGGCTACATCATCTACGCCGCGAATCAGGCCGAGAAGGCTGCGAACATTACGCTCGTCGATGCCCATGCTGTCGGTGCCTTCGGCAGACTTACCCTCGCCGGAAGGGAAGGTGACATCGACGAGGCCGCGGCGGCCGCGATTGCGGCGATCGATAATCCGGTCGCGCACTGATCAGCCGGAGGCCCTATGCATCGATGGGAGCTGTTGAATTTGCTCGAGCGGCATCAAACCCGGTTCATGGACGAGGCCGCCTATGTCGAGCAGACTCGGGCATTTGTCGAGGCCCATACCGACTGTTTTCACTGCGATCTTTGGCCTGGGCACGTCACGGGATCGGCCTGGGTTGTCAATCCCGCGCGCACGCATTGTTTGCTGTTGCACCACCGCAAGCACGAGCAATGGTTCCAGCCGGGTGGGCATGCCGATGGCGACGCCGATATCCTTCGGGTCGCGTTACGCGAGACCTCGGAAGAGACCGGTCTCGACGCCTCCCATATCCGGTTGGTCGCCGAGCCTATCTTCGACGTGGACGTTCATGCCATCCCAGAGAGTCCGCGCGGGCCGCGCCATACGCACTACGACATCCGTTTTCTGGTCGAGATGGACGACGACATCGAGATTCCGGGCAACGACGAGTCACACCAGGTGCTGTGGGTCGCGCTAGCGGACGTGCCACGCTTCAACAACAATCGCTCGACCTTGCGCATGGCCGAGAAGACGCGTCGGCTGCACCGGGCCCTCATCGCGGGGCGCGCGATCTAGGCGCGGGTGCCGGCGCCATGCCGATTGCGTCTCAGTCCGGCCAGATACGCCGGCCGTAGTGATAGGGATCGGTTGAGCCGGCGCGCCGTGGCGCAGGGGAGGTGTTCGTTGAAGGGTCCGGGCGCGCGGCAGACGGCGCCGCGCCGCGAGCGGGCGTCAGTTCGCTGGTTGCGCTTGCCCTGACCTTGCGAATCGATGCCGCTAATTTCTCGCCTGCTGGGTCGGAAGCCGTCATATGGCCATCACCTCTTCGATCAGTTGCTGGATCTCGGCGCCGGCGTCTCTTCCGCGGCTGCCGAAATCGAATACGCTGCGGCCTTCGAGCGCGCTCATGCGAAATGCCATTCGCCGCCGCACGGCGGTATCGGCGGCTGGAATCGACAACTCGGCCAGTGCCTGGCGCATCATTTTTGACAAACGCGTGCGCGGCTCGAGCTGATTGATCACGAGCAGCGCACGCAGCCCGGTGTTATGTTCACGAGCCGCTTCGACTTCGCGCTCGATATGGACCGTTGCCCAGATATCCAGTGGCGACGGTTGCACGGGGATGAGGGCCAGGTCGACCAAGCGCAAAGCGGTACGCGTTTGCGGTGCGTCGACCGAAGGCGGGCAGTCGATGATGAGATGGGCGAATGTATCGCCGTGAGCGGCTAAGGTGCCAGGCAGGTCGGCTACGGCGTCGACGACCGCAACAGCGGGACCCACGCCCATCGCGCGCCATTGCAGTACGGAGCGTTGCGGATCCGCGTCCAGAATGATTGTCTTGGCGCGACGATTCAACGCCGATGCGAGGTTGACAGAGAGGGTGCTTTTCCCCGCTCCGCCCTTGTTTCCGATCAGCGCGATCGTTGCCATCTTTGGCGTCACTAACCCTATTTCTGCGCTGAGGCAACGGAGTGCCTCCGCGGATCGAAACTGTGCCGGCTCTCGGTGGAGGACAACCCCGCGGCTACGGTTGCGGCCGAGAGGGGCATCGTGGCGACGCTCGGCGCGTCATCTTTCGACGCGCCCAGCCGAGCAATCGCGCCCCTGCTCGCGATGAGACAAGATTACATGCCTTCCGCAAGTTGTGGAAGGAGCCTTGGCGACGGCTTGAATATTTCTCCACTGTTGGGCGAGCCATCGGGTCCGCGATGCCGAGCACTTTGGGTTCAGCGATTTCAACAGAGGCTAAAGGCCGCGTTGCTCGAGGTGCGGACAAGGCGCGAGGTGAGGATGCTGCCCGCGCGTTATCCGAGACCATGCGCCCGCGCCCAAACGGTAGCGGGCCGAAACCCTGGTACCCGCCTTTGAGTATTAGCTTATACCTATATAAAAAAATACGAAAACATAGAAAATCTGCCACTTTTTCCCCATTGAACCACGGTTGCAGGCGGCTATTGTCGTAAGTTCTGCATATTCAGAAATTCTTTTATACTATTGAAAACAAAGATATATCCCTATCTGTGTGGCGCTTTTTCACCGTATGATCCGCAATGATCATAAGGTTTTTGAATGTTTCTTATCAGAAACACTGATTTCGCTTTATGAAAGGGCGCCGCTATTCTGCCGCCTGGTTTCTGCCCGTCTGCCAGCGCGCAACATATCGATAACAATCGATGCTTCTAATCGAAATTATCGATTTTTGCATAGCGTCCCCGCAGCACGATAATACCCCGAGTTCCAACGGCTTCGGTCGCCGAAGCAGACCTAGAACAGACCACAGGAGCTGAGCATGAGCGTGAAGACCTACGACGCCGGTGTTAAAGAATACCGGGACATGTATTGGACGCCGGACTATGTCCCCTTGGACACCGATCTCCTGGCCTGCTTTAAGTGCACTGGGCAGCCTGGCGTTCCCCGCGAGGAAGTCGCCGCCGCCGTGGCCGCCGAGTCCTCCACCGGCACCTGGTCCACCGTGTGGTCAGAGTTGCTGACCGACATGGAATACTACAAGGGCCGTGCCTATCGCATCGAGGACGTTCCCGGCGACAGCGAGTCCTTCTACGCCTTCATCGCCTACCCGATCGACCTGTTCGAGGAAGGCTCGGTCGTCAACGTGCTGACCTCGCTGGTCGGTAACGTCTTCGGCTTCAAGGCCCTGCGCCACCTGCGTCTGGAAGACATCCGCTTCCCGATCGCCTACATCAAGACTTGCGGCGGCCCGCCGGCCGGCATCCAGCTCGAGCGCGATCGCCTGAACAAATACGGCCGACCGTTGCTGGGCGCCACGATCAAGCCGAAGCTGGGCCTGTCCGCCAAGAACTACGGACGCGCCGTCTACGAGTGCCTGCGCGGCGGTCTGGACATGACCAAGGACGACGAGAACGTCAACTCCCAGCCCTTCATGCGCTGGCGCGACCGATTCGAGTTCGTCGGCGAGGCCATCCAGAAGGCCCAGCTGGAGACCGGCGAACGCAAGGGTCACTACCTGAACGTCACCGCGGCGACCCCGGAAGAGATGTACAAGCGCGCCGAGTTCGCCAAGGAAGTCGGCTCACCGATCATGATGCACGACTTCCTGACCGGTGGCTTCACCGCCAACACTGGTCTGGCCAACTGGTGCCGCGAGAACGGCATGTTGCTGCACATCCACCGCGCCATGCACGCCGTCATCGACCGTCATCCCAAGCACGGCATCCACTTCCGCGTGTTGGCCAAGTGCCTGCGTCTGTCCGGCGGTGACCACCTGCACACCGGCACCGTGGTCGGCAAGCTCGAAGGCGACCGTCAGTCCACGCTCGGCTTCGTCGATCAGCTGCGCGAGTCGTTCGTGCCGGAAGACCGCTCCCGCGGCGTCTTCTTCGACCAAGACTGGGGCTCGATGCCCGGCGTCTTCGCTGTCGCCTCCGGCGGTATCCACGTCTGGCACATGCCGGCCTTGGTCACCATCTTCGGCGACGACTCCATGCTGCAGTTCGGCGGTGGCACCCAGGGTCATCCCTGGGGCAACGCCGCCGGCGCCGCCGCCAACCGCGTAGCCCTCGAGGCCTCGGTCAAGGCCCGCAACGAGGGTCGCGAGATCGAGAAGGAGGCCCGCGACATCCTCGCCGAGGCTGCCAAGCACAGCCCCGAGCTGGCCATCGCCATGGAGACCTGGAAGGAGATCAAGTTCGAGTTCGAAACCGTCGACAAGCTCGACGTCTCCAAGTAATACGGACGCGACTCGCCACGCTGCGGCCCGTCCCGCGGGGGGCGGGTCCGGCACCGACAACCGAACGCCAGATCAACCGAACACGCAGGAAAGACGCCATGCCTTTTCAGAACACCTTGGGTGACTACCAGACCAAGCAGACCCTGGAGACCTTCAGCTTCCTCCCGCCCATGAGCCAGGACGAGATCTACGCCCAGATCGCCTACATCCTGGCCCAGGGCTGGACCCCGGCTATCGAGCACGCCCACCCGAGCGACTCTAGTCACGACTACTGGACCATGTGGAAGCTGCCCTTCTTCGGCACCCAGGAGCTGGGTGACGTGGTCGCCGAGCTCGAGGCCTGCCATCGTTCCTACCCGGACCATCACGTCCGCCTGACCGGCTACGACAATTACACCCAGAGCCAGGGCTCCTGCTTCGTAGTCTTCCAGGGCCGCGCCTGAGCAGCGCCGGGGCGACGCTGAGTAAGGGGCCTCGCCCCTCGCTCGGCGCGCGATCCGAGAGTTCGTCTCCCGGATCCATCCGCTTCCGAGACAGGCCGGAAGCGACGGGGCTCTTTCTCGCCCCGAGCAGCACGACTTGACGGGCGGGAGGCGGTCCCCGGAATGAGGACGCAGACCATGCGTGGTCTGCCTTTCGGATGATGCATGAGGCCTTGAAACAGACGATGAACATCAAAGCGAAATCGACCTCGAGCAGCCGTGAAGCAGCCCTGGCACGCCGCCGGGCCATGTCCTCAATGGGCAAGCAGGCCATGAGCAGCTCCACGCCGGGGCGTACCCGCGGCGGCGACCGCACCCGCGCTCAGGCCACCCCTGCCGCCAGCCCCGCATTGATCCCTGCCGCCGCTGCGTCAGCGTCCCCGCGCGCCGACTCGCGCCCGAGTCGGCTCCGTGGTCGCGACCCCGGGTTCCACCGCCCGGCAGGCCTCACGTGCCCGCCGCGCTGCTCTGTCCCAGTCCGGACGCCGCGCCATGAACAGCAACGACCGCGTCCGCGACGGTGCTGCCCGCGGCGAGGCCCGGGCCAAGTCAGCGGAGCGCAAGGAAGGCTGCGGCTGCGGTTGCGGCGGCAATTGCAAGGGGAACAAGTCCGCCGAGACCAAGGCCCCGAGCACGGGCCAGCTGGGCCTGTCCGCCAGCCCGCCCGCACGCCCCAACGGCAACGGCGCCCGGCTCCGGCGTAACGTTAGCGCGAACAAGCCCACCGGCCGCCTGCTGGTGCTGGCGCGCCGCGCGGCCATGTCCACCCGGGGCAAGGCCGCCAGCGACACCCCCACGTCCGCCGCCGGCCTGGCGCGCCAGGCCAACCCGCGCCTGTCCAGCCGTGAGCTGGCTCAGAAGGTTCGCGAGGCGCGCAGCAAGAACGGCAGCTCCGGCGAGCGCAAGACCCAATCTGCCGGTAAGATTCGTGCCGAGCGCAGGAAGGGCGGCGCGAGCGACCAGCCGTGGAAGGTGGGCGTGAGCGAGACGACCCGCGGCCAGACCATCACCGGTACCAAGGTCTCCCGCAGCGGCAAGACCACTGGTGACGAGCAGGCCACGTGCCGCACCATCACCGGCACCGAATACATGGGCGCGGAGATCTTCAGGGAATTCTGCCAGGCCGATCCGGCTGCCACCACGAGCGATAAGGTTCGCGTGACCGCGACCACGCACGGCAACCGGGTGACCGGAAACGAGGTCGGCCGTTCGCCCAAGGTCACAGGCGACGAGCCCGGCACCTGCAAGACCGTCACCGGCACCGAGTACCTGGCCGCCGGCCACTTCGACACCTTCTGCGGCACCAAGCCGGCCCCGACCCCCGTCAAGGTGGGTCAGGCACGCACCTTCGGCGACCAGCCCGTGTCCGGCACCCAGGTGGGCCGCTCGACCAAGGTCACCGGCGACGAGCACGGCGCCGGCGTGCGCCCCACCGGCACCCAGTACACCGACGCCCAGTCCATTCGGAATGGGCGCATCGACAAGGAGCGTTCTCCCCAGGTTCCGCCCAAAGTCGGCATGTCCGTGACCCTCGCCGGCGAGACCGTCACTGGCACCCGGGTCGGCCGTTCCACAAAGGTCACCGGCGACGAGCCCGGGGCCTGCCGCATCATAACCGGCGACGAGTACGCGGACCTGGCCCAGTACCAGTCCTTCTGCGGCGTCACTCCCGAGCCGGAGCCCGCCAAAGTGGGCCAGTCGATGACTGGCAAGCGCCAAATCGTCTCGGGCACCCGCACGGGTCGCTCGTCCAGGGTCACTGGTGACGAGCCCGGCACCTGCAAGGCGGTCACCGGTACCCCCTACGCCGGCCTCGAGCAGGCCTCCGACTGGTGCGACCCGGGCAGCCAGAAGGAAATCAGCGCGCGCATCCGCCAGCTCGCCGGCACCCCCGGCCCGCGCATGACCGGCATCCAGCCCAGCATCGGCGGCGTCGCGACGGGTGACTCCCGGGGCGCCTGCGAGAACGTCAGCGGTACCCCCTACGTGGGGAAGGACCAGTTCGCCGAGTCTTGCGGCGGTAAAGGCGCGGCCCCCGGCGACGCCGACTTCCCTCAGATGCTCGACGTCGAAGCCCCGGGCCAATCCTTCACGGTGATGGCCCCGGCGCGGGAGGCATTCCAGGCCCGCAAACAGCGTGGCACGGTCACCGGCACCCGATACGAGACCGGTAGCCAGATCACCGGGCCCTTTGATATGGCCGTGGGCAAGATCACGGGTACCGAGCAGTTTCGCTTCGGCGCCAAGCGCGCCACCCAGCCTGACCTGGCGGTCAAGGCACCGGAAGAGCCCGGGAAGGAGCCCGCCGGACCGCCCCGCGCCCGCATCACCGGGGAGGGCCAGTCCGCCGGGTCCAAGATCACCGGCGACGACTGGGATCGTGGAGATCGGGTCACCGGCACCGAGGGAGCGTCCGCCAGGCGCCGCAACCCCACGCGTCCAGGCCCTATGAGCGTCATGCCGCCGGTGGACAGCAAGCGCAACCAAGAGGTCCCGGCACCCGTGAGCCGGGTCACAGGAAGCAGCGGCAATACCGAGCGCGGTGCCCTGATCACCTACTCCGGAGGAGCTCGGGGCTGAGACGGCCCGAACTTCGAGATACAGCGACCGACAGCAGCACTGAAGCCAGTCGTAAGCGAGTGATAGCGGAATCATGCCGACCCTGAGCCGAAAAGCAAAAGGCCGACAAGCCGGACGTAGCCGGGTGACCTCGCCCCGCGGGTTCCAGTCCCGTGGCGCCGGGGTCGCGCTGGTACGGACGGCCGCGGTTTCGCGCCCGGTCGAGCCGGTCCGCGCCGAGCCCGCTTCTTTACCGGAGGCGCTCCAGAACGGTCGTCGTGGCACGCCGGCACCGGCCAAGGCCGGGCCGACCCGTCCAATACGTCCACCGCGGCCGAAGGCACCCGGTCTGCAGGCATTCCGTGCAGCCGCCATGGGCCTGCGTGTCGAGACCGGGGCGGCCACGAAAATCAGCTGCACGGACCTTGACCGGAAGGTGCGTCCGGACCCGGACGCGAACCCAATGGCCGGCGCCCCCGTGGGCGCGACCCATCCGCTCACCGACGCCGATGCCAACGCTCGGCTCGTGGTCTACGAACAGGGGGTCAAGGGCTCATTCGACCGCATTGTCACGGTGCTCAAGCAGATTGCCAGCCACCGCTGCAAGCCGGACTTCACGAATAGAGCCAAGCGTATCGCCCAGGAGGAGCTCGGCATAGAGCTGCCAGGCCATCTGCTTGACGACGCCTGGATTACGGGCCTCGACATGCGACGGCTGTTCGCCTGGGTGGTATTCGAGAATTATCGCCAGGTCAGCGACGAGTTCTACACCTGCGATCCCTTGGGGGGCCGTGACGACCCGACCTTTCAGCAGTTCCTACTGGACTGCGGCTTCCACCTGATGGACGTTACGCCCTGCGCCGACGGTCGTCTGGCCCACGCCATCAGCTACGTTCTACGCCTGCCCTACGGCAACGTGCGACGCAAGAGCTACGCCGGCGCCCTGTTCGACATCGAGAACACGGTGGAGAAGTGGGTTGAGACCGAGCTCCGGCGATTCCGCGAGGGCGTCCCAAACACGGCGGACGGACCAACGCGTTATCTCAAGATGGTGCTGTATCACTTCAGCTCCGGGGATCCCAGCCACCAGGGCTGCGCCGCCCACGGATCCGACGACGAGGCCGCCGCCCGAGCTGGCTGGGAACGCCTCGTAGGCTTTCGCCAGGCCGTCGAGAACGGCTTTTGCTGTGGCGCCTCCGTGGATCTGCTGCTGATCGGCATGGACACGGACACGGATACCATCCGGGTGCACGTTCCGGACGCCTCGGGGACGTGTGATCTCGACTGTTGGCTGGACGCCCGCCAGGTCTACGACGAGACTGTGCGCATGACGCGGCTCCACGCGCGCGAGCACTTGGCGAACCTGGTGCGAGCCAGCGTGTCCGAGGGCAGCGCCGGGATGCCGAGCGACGGCATGGTGACCCTGATCGCCCGACTAATCGAGAACAACATCTCCCAGATCGACCTCGTACGCCAGGTCCACGGCGGCCGCTTCCAGGACATCGGTCACGCCGAGCGTTTCATTGGGGCCGGCGTCGGCTTTGAAGAGATCCAGCTGCGCAACCTAACCTATTTCGCCTATCTCACCACGGTGGAGGAAGGCGCGGCCGACCTGGACGTCGGGATAAAGATTTTCACCGGCCTGAATGTCAATCACGGCCTACCGGTGCCCGTTGTGGTCCGTCACGACTATCACGGTGGCGTCCCCGGCGCCCGGGAACGCTCAGTGGGTCACTGCAACCGCATCGCCGACGCGCTCGCCGCCCGCTACCCGGAACTGCGCGCCAAAGGCTTTCTGCACGTATTACGGGTAGTGCGCGACTGCGACGCCGCCAACCCGATCGAGATCGTCGGGTCCACGCTTGAGGCGGCGCGGGCGGGGCACTGACATGAAGATCGTCAAGGTCCTCAAACCCCTGGTGTCCACGAACCGAATCCCCGGATTCGAGCACAAGCACCTACAGGTGGTGCAGGACGGCAGCACCAAAGCCGTCGCCGTGGACGCGGTGGGCGCCAAGCCGGGGGATTGGGTCATCTGTGTCGGCAGCTCTGCCGCGCGCGAAGCCGCCGGCAGCAAGGAATACCCGAGCGATCTGACCATCGTCGGCATAATTGATGATTGGGAACAGGAGGACTGAGGGTACGGCATGGAGATCAGCCAGGTGGTCGGCACCCTCTGTTGCACCTACCGGGTGTCCGGGCTTGATCACTGCGCCCTGCGTGTCCTGCGGGACGGAAGGGGCAAGCTGGTGGTTGCCACGGACCCGGTGGGGACCCGCGCCGGGAACTGGGTGTTCACGGTAAGCGGCTCGGCCGGACGACTGGCCATGAGTAACAAGGCGATCCTCACCGACCTGACCATCGGAGGGATCATCGATCACTGGGATGGCGGAGAGACATCCGCCGCCGCATCCCGAGAGGCACCGCCCCGGACCGCAACCGCGGCCTGAGCGGAGAAACGGCAGCAATGGTTTATACGATTCGACGCACCGGCGCGGCACTGCCGGCAAGCGAACCCTAGAGCAGGAGATAGCAACGATGGCAGGCGAAGTGACAGGCATTGCACTCGGCATGATCGAGACCCGTGGTCTTGTTCCGGCGATCGAGGCGGCGGACGCCATGACCAAGGCGGCCGAGGTTCGCCTGATCGCGCGCGAGTTCGTCGGAGGCGGATACGTGACCGTCATGGTGCGTGGAGAAACCGGCGCCGTGAACGCGGCCGTTCGCGCCGGAGCGGATGCGTGCGAGCGCGTCGGTGACGGGCTGGTGGCAGCCCACATCATCGCCCGCCCCCACAATGAGTTGGAGCCCGTTCTGGTGGCGGCTACCCGGGAACGCGCCAGCTGATTCAATGATAACCGAAACCGGGCGACCGGCGAGTGCCGTCAGCGCCCAACCACTGAATAGTCAACCAACCTAGACACAACAGGAGAAGACGATATGGCCAGCGAGACCATGGGTATTGCACTTGGCATGATTGAAACCCGAGGGCTGGTGCCCGCCATCGAAGCGGCGGACGCCATGACCAAGGCGGCAGAGGTGCGGCTGATCGGGCGCGAGTTTGTTGGCGGCGGCTACGTGACCGTTCTGGTTCGTGGAGAGACCGGAGCTGTGAACGCCGCGGTGCGAGCCGGTGCCGACGCCTGCGAGCGGGTCGGCGACGGCCTGGTCGCGGCCCACATCATCGCGCGTCCCCACAAGGAGGTGGAGTTGGTGTTGCCGACCGGGTCGCCTTCCGCAGCCTGACCAAGCGGGACGCTTGCCGGTTTCTCGCGTGTGGCGAGGAACCGGCCTCCGAGCAACGGGCCCGGCCCAACGAAGGATCGTAGCGCGCCGCCCCCCTCGGGGGCCAGACGCTGCATTCAGGATCGAAATCAGGCGTGGGCGAGGGCGTACCGCGTCGGTGATACATGAATCACGCAAGCATACATCCGCGCACCCTTGGGTACTTGGGCCGCGCGCTTAGCCTGGAGTTTACCGCTGTTCAGCAGTACATGACCCAGGCCGCCCTGTGTAACGCCTGGGGCCTTGCCGAAGCAGCCGAACGTTTCCGACATGAAACAGTGGAGGAGATGCAGCACGCCGATCGCATCGTCAAGCGAATGCTTGGCCTTGGCGTTGCCCCCAACGCCTCGCAGTTGCAGCCGGCGGGTGTTGCGTCGAATTTGATCGATTTGCTGCGCCAGGACTTGGTGTTGGAGGCGGAGATCGTCGGCTTGTACGAAGAAGCGATGCGTTTCTGCGAGCGTATCCGGGACGGGGTCAATGCCGCCTTCTTCGAGGAACTGTTCCGCGAGGAATCGGCACATGCGCGCGAGATCGAAGACTGGCTCGTGACGCTGGGTTTCCAACCGCGTCGCGGCGGAGACGAGCGTGTCTACTTCTGACTACCCGCAGCTTCGAAGCTGGCAGAGAAGAGAGCGTCCGCTTCGGCTCGAGCGGCGGTTGGAATTTTCCAATTACGGGGCCGCCCGGGAATTTCTTGATGATGCGGCAGCGCTCTCGGAGGAGACTGGCATCTATCCCGACCTCAACTTCGGGCGGACCTACGTCAATCTGACTCTTTTCGCCGACGAGGAGAGTGGGGAGCTGACCCCGGAGCTGACGGCTTTCGCGCGCCGCCTGGACGCCTTGGTCGGTGCATCTGAAGAGGAATCTCCATGAGCGAGAATGAAAACGCGATCAGCGAGGTCGGGGCAAGCGGCGATCAGCCGGCGCCCCCGGCGGCGACCTCCACGAAACCTAAGCCGACTGTGACTCGGAAGCCTTCGAGCCGTGCCGGCGGGACTGGCGCAAGAAGCGCCGGCGCCGGGACGAAGCGGACTGGGAGCAAGGCCCCTGCAGCAAGCACCAAAGATCCCTTTCAGTCGGCTGGGCGCGTATGGCCCGACTGACCAGTCGCAGGGATATTCACCAATTTCTGCCCGTCTCCTGGGCTGGTGTCCGCATTCATCCCGCCGATCTAGGGCAACCGGGCGGAGCTCGGCGGTGCGTAGCCGCGATCGTCTAATCCATGTTCGGACCAGCGTTTTGGCCCCGTCGTCGCCAGTGCCTGCAAGACACGCTCCACGCAGTTATGCAAGACCTCGATCTACGAGGCGGCCGTTGTCGGCGAATTACCTCGCCCGGTTGACAGCTTTCGGCACTGGTATGACGGGATAGGGTTTGAGCCAATGGCGGGGCGAAGGTCGAAAGAATCCCCCCTTGTGGCCGATGTAGGCGTTGGTAGTAAGGGCTCGCCCAGCGCGGGTGCGGACTACCTCATTCGCCACACGACCTTGCGTCAACTGCAGCTGTTGGAGGCGATCGTCCGGCTGGGGAGCTTCACGCGAACTGCCGAGGAGCTATTCTTGACCCAGCCGACGGTGTCGATGCAGATCAAGAAGCTGTCCGATGCGGTTGGCTCACCCCTGTTTCAACAGGTTGGTCGGAGGGTCGAGCCGACCGATGCCGGCCGAGCGGTTTACGCCGCCTGTCGGGACATCCTGAATGCCCTTGCCAACCTGGACAATGCGCTGGCGGACCTGAAGGGCCTTCGGCGCGGGCGTCTGCGCCTCGGTGTCGTGACGACGGCCAAGTACGTGGCGCCCGAGCTCCTCGGCGCCTTCTGCGAGCGTCATCCCGGGATCGACGTCGCGTTGGAGGTGACCAATCGAGACCGGCTTCAGGAGCGACTAGCGGCTCACGACGACGATCTCTACGTGGTTGGCCAGCAGCACGAGCTGCGTGATGAGGTCAAGGTCGTTCCGTTTGCCCCTAATCCGCTAGTAATGGTCGCCCGAGCGGATCATCCACTCGCCGGCCAACGAAATATTCCAATTGCGCGTCTCGCCGACGAGCCCTTTATTCTGCGCGAGCCGGGTTCCGGCATCCGGGATGCGACGCTCAAGCAGCTGGCGGCGGCGGGCGTGATCCCGCGGGTGCGCATGCAGCTTGGCAGCAACGAGACGATCAAGCACGCGATCGTCGGCGGGCTCGGCATTTCGGTGTTGTCGTTGCACTCGCTTGTACTTGAGAGCGGCGGCGGGAAACTGGTCCTGCTCGATGTCCAGGGCTTCCCAATCGAACGGCGTTGGTTCCTTGCGTACTCCCTTAATCGGGAGCCGTCGCTGCCCGCCAAGGCCTTCCTGAAGTTCGCAATCGAGAGCGAGCCGCTCATCTGCGCCCAGCTCGAGAACGCTCGGGAGCGCTTCGACGAGAGCCGTCCGAAATAAGTTGGGCCCTGGCCTCTGTGGGCGAGGCGTGCGCAGAGCGAGGCGAAAGAGGAGCGCCACTGATAACTGTCCGAGCTCGTAGATTCGGGTCTGGATTACCGAAGAGCAATGGATTCGCTCTGAACGTCCGTTTGTTGAGCCTGCGACATCGCTCAACTAACGAATCCGCGCGAAAGCGCAAATGTCTGTAAAGGGAGCATGTAAAGCAAAGGTATGAAGGCAGTACTCGTACGGTTCTTTCCGTTCTTGAGATGGTTTCCCTTTTCGTTGGCACAGCTACGGGGGGACATCACGGCGGGTGTTACGGTCGCCCTGGTCCTGGTGCCGCAGAGCATGGCGTACGCGCAGCTGGCAGGACTGCCGGTCGTTTATGGCCTCTACGCATCCTTCGTACCCGTGATCATCGCTTCTCTGTGGGGATCCCTCAGCCAGCTCCATACCGGCCCCGTGGCCATGCTGTCGCTCATGTCAGCGGCAGCCCTGATACCCTTCGCCACGCCGGCAAGTCCTGGTTTCATCGAGCTGTCGATTATGTTGGCGATGATGGTGGGCGTGTTAAGGCTCGCCCTGGGGCTCTTCCGCCTCGGCGTGGTGGTGAACTTTCTCTCAAGTCCCGTCATCGTGGGTTTCACCAATGCCGCTGCCCTGATCATCGGGCTATCGCTCCTCAGCAAACTGATCGGCGTCCCCTTCCCGCGCTCCGACTCCTATTTGAGCGATCTGTGGAATGTCGTAGAGCAACTGCCGGAGACCCACTGGCCCACACTGCTCTTCGCCGTTGGAACCTGGGTGGTCATCAAGCTCACGGGCCGCATCTCCCCGCGACTACCTGGTGTCTTGTTTGCGGTTGCCATTGCAACCATCCTAAGCTGGGCGGTCGGTTTCGAGGAAAAGTTGACGGTGCCCCTCGAGCAGATCGAGGATCCGGTCGCGCGCGCCGAGATCGAGCAATACCGGGACGCGCGGGAGGACATCGTTTCCGCCACCAATCGCCTGACGGAGCTCAACAGTCAGCTTCGCGCCGAGAAGGATGCCTCGGACGAGGCCGGTGCCGAGATGCGTGCCGAGACACAGGCACAGATTGAGGTGCTCAGCTATCGGCTCGAAGAGCTCAAGGAGCGGGGTGACGCCCTCCAAATTCGGCTCTACGCTTATCAGCTGCGAGGTATTAGTGGCGAGGGTGGGGGACTCACTCTGGTCGCCGGTGATCAGGCGGCGGAGCGGGGCGCGAGCGGTCCGGCCTGGCGATTTGCCGGAGTTTCGGGCGACACGGTCACCTTGTCGGGGGGCGGTTCGGTCGTTGGCGAAATACCGCAGGGATTGCCGCAGTTCGCCGCGCCTAGTTTGCAGCCCGACCTGATGCTGGCCCTCCTGCCAGCGGCGCTGGTGATGGCCCTGATCGGCTTCATGGAGGCGACCTCAATCTCCAAGGCGATCGCCGTGACGACCCACCAAAAAGTGGATACAAATCAGGAACTGGTTGGACAGGGACTCGCGAATATCGCCGGTAGCTTCTTTGGCTCTTACACCGTGAGCGGTTCCTTCTCCCGCTCCGCGGTCGCCGCGCGCACGGGCGCGCAGACGGGTCTGTTTGCGATCGTCAGTGTTGCGGGTGTCGTCGCGGTTCTCCTGTTCCTGACGCCCTATCTCTATCATCTGCCGCAGGCCACCCTTGCGGTCATCGTGATGATTGCCGTCTTCGGCCTCATCCGCATCGAACCCTTGGTGCAGGCGTGGAAGGTCGATCCACAGGCCTCGATAATCGGGGTCATCACCTTTTTCGCCACGCTCTGGATGGCGCCTCAGCTGGCGAATGGGATTCTGCTGGGCGTGGCGTTCACCGTCCTTTGGTTCCTGATCCGCACGATGCGGCCGCGTGCCGATATCGTCGCGCGCAAGCCGGACGGTACGCTGGGCGGGTTGCGCACCCACGGGCTGAAGCCGGTCAGCTGCCATTTTGTCCCCGTGCGCTTCGACGGGTCACTTACCTTCATCAACGTCGCCTATTTTGAGGATATCCTGCTCGAGGCGCTGGCCGAGTATCCCGCGGCTCGCGCCATCCTCGTGATTGGGAGCGGGATCAACGAGATCGACGCCACCGGCGAAGAAAAAGTACGCGAGCTGGCTCCGCGGTTGCGCAAGATCGGCGTCAAGCTGGTGTTCAGCGGACTCAAGCAGCAGGTGCGCAGAGTGTTCGAACACGGCGGTCTAATCGATTTGCTCGGCCAGGAAAGCTTCTTTGTCGACAAGGAGCGCGCGCTGCAGGCCCTCTCCGAACGCTATGGCACCGGCGCGCCTCGAGAGGGCAAGAGGCCATGTGACGACACGGTCGCTACAGGCACGACATGAAATCGGCAGCCACTCCCTCTGGGGGTGGCAGCTGTTTTCCCGATCACGCGGCCCAAGGAAGCGCTAACCTTCTCGGACTTTTCCCGCCCTGGGCTTTGGCTGAATCGTTCAACCGAGAGGGGTGAAGATCTTTGGCCGTTAAGGGATGGTGGTTTCTTGTCGGAAATCCTGCCAATCGTACCCCATTGATTGGCAGGATTTGATCCGTGTTGCCCTACTTGATTCGCTGGTGGCCAACAAACGACCTGGTCGACGACGATTCGAGCGGCGTTCGTAGCCGGCCAGCGGCCTCGCCGACTTTGCTCAATCCGCGTCGGGCACTGGCCTTTTGAACTTTTCAATTCGCGAGACCTTGATTTCCGTGGTGAAGACGACACCCATGTGCTTGCTGAAGAAGGGTGTCAGGCCCTCGAGTATGTGGCCGGCCAACTCTTCGGGGACCACGGTGATGACCATGATCAAGACGTCTTCCTCGTTGAACATCAGGTGACCTTCGTGGGCTCCGTGCGTGCCCTTCCCCGATAGGTTGTGGATGACGGTCCAGCCACTGACGCCGGCGCGGTCGAGTAGGTCGAGGACGAAATCCTGGTGTTCTCCCTGGACGATGATTTCCAGCTTGTTCATGTGCTGGTTGGTCAGTTCATGCATTGCCTGTATCCGCGTGAATCTTTAGTGAGTGGCGAGAGCGGCGGTGCTTGAGCGTCCGTTCAGGACGGTAGCGCGATCGGTTGTGTCTGCCAGCCGTCGTTCGTATAGAAGTTGGCCGTGCCTCCCTCGGCATCCAGCACTAGCAGCAGCACCCAACCGTTGCGCACCAGCTCGCGGGGTTTGTATAGGCGGCCGAGGAGGTCCTCGACGAGTTTGAGCGGAGCCTCGATGACGGTCAACAGGCGCATGGGCTCGTGGTAGGGCGCACCCGCTTTGAGCATGGTCTGCGCCGGGAGACCAGTTCGAAGGTCGCTGATGTTGCCGCTGATGACGCCGAAGCGCCCGGCGATGTTGTGGTAGACCTTGCTGCCACTGCCGAAGACCTCGTTGTCAACAAGGGAAAAGTAATGCTCCATGTTGATCCACTGCGCCACCACCAAGGGCCCGGAGAGGATGCCTTCCAAGAGCCGCCCCTTTGGGTCGAGACGGTGATCGTAGGAGTGCAGAAAGGTGCGACCCTCGAGGTCGGCGTGGCACGTCAGGGCCCGACGACCGATGATGAAGGATGCATTCTTCGAGAGCCCCCATTCGGGGCGCACCTGGGTCCAGTCCATGGAGCGGCGCTTGACCCGTCGAGCGGCGGTTTCCGGGGTATCGATGTCGGTCTCGCCAAGCTCCGCGCAGCGCTCCAGGGCGCACAGGCGTCCGGCCGCGGTGAGGTCCTCCTGGATGCGGGTGACGCGAGTCAGCGCGCCCGGCGAAAGCTGATCGAGGTCGAAGAGTCGCACCTCGTCGGTCGTGGTGTCGTGCAGGGCGGGAATGAACCAGGTCTCGGCCGGTATCTTGATGCCCTGCTCGACCAGGAGCTCGCGAACTTCGCGGCGGTTGGCCATGGCGGCGAAGATCCGGGCGTTGACCAGTCCTTGGTCGCCGCCACAGGCGCCGCAGTCGAGGGCCGACTCATAGGGATTGTTCTCCGACGTGCTACCGTGGCCCACCACCAGCACCGTGCGTGGAAACGCCTCGCTCAGCCCGATGCCGCGCAGCGCCGTTCCGACCAGCGCGGCCTGGCGCCAAAGCCGGAAGCCGAGCTTGGCCAGGTGTTCGAGCTGGATCAGGGCCTGATCGGGGTTGATCTGATACTCCACCTGCAGAGAACGCACGAAGATGGCCTCATCCGCGGCGTCTACGTCGAAACGGTTCGCGAACGCGGTTCGACCACGGCGCTTCTTTAGCGCAGTGTCGCGCAGCTCGCGGATCATGGGGCTGGTGACGGACTCGCGCTTGATGTCGAAGTGCCGCGCGATGGCCCGGACCACCATTTCGTCCTGGAGGTTGCGCACCAGCTCCTCGGCCTCGTCGCGGGTGATCTTGTCGATCATCAGTCGCGCCGGCGGTTTGGCGCTCTCCAGGCGCTTGCGCCACGGGTTGTAGGCGCTCGGGGCGAAGGTCTTGCCGATCATGTCGAATCCGAACAGGAGTCCCACGGCCTCCACCGTCACGTAGGGCGCAAGCACGGTGTTCTTGAGATCGTGAACGACCTCATGGGCGAGTTCATAGAGCGTATGCCGCGGCTGCTCGTGCTTGTGAGGCATCTCGAGGACCACGTTCCGGGGCGTCACGATGGCGGGGCAGAGTGCGGTTTCGTGGCCCTTGCCGAGCTCGATGAAGCTGACTGGAATGCCGAAGAAGCCGGCGATACCAAAGGTCTCGTAGTCGCCGACCGACTCCAGGTGACGGCGGAATCGCTCCGAGCGGGTGTCGATGCAGAACAAGGCGAGGACACGATCGGGAGAACTCGACTCGTCGGAGCGGCGGTCGTCGCTGGTGCGCGCGGAATCGGCCGTGGCGGGCTCAACTGCTTGCCCGATCTGCTTGAGCAGCCGGCGCGCGTAGGTCTGCTCCAGTGCCCGTGTCCAGATGAAGGCCTCGCGTGCCTGGAACGCGTAGACACCCTCAATGAATCGCAGGAGTTCGTCATCGGGGCGCTGGAGCAGATCGTCGCCGGCGTAGCCGGCCTGCTCGACCGTGGCGAGCAGACGCTTTGCCTGCGCATCGGCCTGCCGGGTGACCTTCTCCCGTTCATAGTGGCGGAACAGGGCGCCGATACGCCCCTGATCGCCGTTGTCCAAAGCGACCTCTATCCGGTGGGCGAAATCCGGCAATACGGTGCCGGCATTGAGCTCACGACGCAGGACGCACTCTTGGGGTTGGGATTCGGCGAAGTCTTTGAGGGCCGGGAAGGTCAATTCGCGCTTTAAGCGCTGAGCCGCATCCCTCAATAGCGCCAGGGTCAGCACCAAGCGCACGGCCAGAAACTCCACGAGATCGGCTGGGTTGCGTTGCTGCCAATAGTAGTGCTTTGCGTGAGCACGCCAGCGCACGAAGCCCGCCCAACCGTGCAGCTGTGCCAGCTCGAGGGTGAAGTAGTCCATCCACAGGTGCTCGGGGACACCCAGGTGTGTCATGACATGATCGATCAAGGCCTCGGGCTCGTCGGCTTCGGCCAGGACGGCGCCCACGTCGAGGCCGCGCATACGCAGCCGGCGATTGCGTTGCGCGATACGACTCCAGCAGCGATAGAGGCCCTTCTGGCGACCGGGGAGGGGCCAGACCGACTGGCCTTCGTCGAAGAAGTCCATCATCCCCTTGATGAGCAGCTCGTTCAGGGTCTCAGAGAGGTGGGTCCCGAATAGCTGATCAACGGCCTGGCACAGGGTCAGCTCCGTCGCCAATTGCTCTGCGAAGGGCTTTGTCGCCAAGGTAGCCTGGTTGTGGGAACTAGGAGGCACTGCGTTTCACCGCCGCCAAGACTTCTTCTGCATCAGGAGCCTGTACGCCAAGCGCGGGCTGGCTTGCTTCGGTCATCATGGTCACCAGACATCGATGCATGAGCTCAAACAGTTTTTCGTTTGCGGCCTGATCCTGCTCGTCCAGCCAGCCGGAGATGAACTCCGCCGCCAGGGACTCGATGACATCCCCATCGATGCTGCCGCGTTCGAATAGCCGCTGGTACTCGGCGCGCTTGAGGTAGCCGCTGGCGTGGAAGAGCTTGGAGGCCCGGGCGACCGCTTCTTCAAAAGGGAGGTCCTCGAGACCGTGCAACGGATTGTGGTGAATGAAACCGCGCATCGGCCAGAAGAACGGCAGCACCTCGCCCGCCATGGCGACCATGGAACGGATCTTGAGCCGCTTACCGAGGGTGGGTGCTTCGGGGCGCGAGGCCATTGAGGAGGCATTCGTATCGCGCTCGCTTTGCCCGTGGGCGACTTGCGCATTGCGTCTCGTTTCGGACATATTCAGAGCACTCTCTCGACCAGAATGATGCCGAAGATCGCCAGGACCAGCATGCCACTTCCGTGGAGCAGGACGTCTCGCATCCGGATATCGTCATAGACGAGGTCATCTCGAGGGGGGCCAAAGACGATGCCGGTCAAAAGGTTGACACCCGCCCAGGTCCACAGCAGCCAGGAAACACTGAGCGGTGCGAGCGACATGAGCTCGTTGGTGCCGACCCCGCCGAAGGCGAGATCGGCGACGGCGAAGAATCCTGGCGAAAAGGGCACCGCAACGGCTACCAAGACCGCCACCACAAAGAGCGCCGAGAACAACGGCATACGCACCCCGAGGCCTGGATAGAGTCCGACGCGCGCGATACCGAAGCGGCGCGTGAGACTCCCCATCAAGAACAGCAGCGGCAACAGCGAGACAGCTAGCCCCAGTGCCGGCAGCAGTGGGGCGACGCCGTGGGCGGCACCCACCCAGATCAACGCCAGGGCGGAGGAGTAGAGCTGTCCGATCCAGATCTGCCCGTCGCGGGTCGAGAGTAAGCGAAACGCGTAGAGCACCGAGGTCGCCCCGCCCCAGACCGCGAACACCGTGATCAAGCCGGAGGCGTCGCCTTCGACCCTAGACAGCCCGAGCCGCAGGAGCCACACGCCGATCAGCGGCATCAGCAGAATCACGGCGGCCTTGAAGAGCGGGCGCGACCAGGGGCCGGGGCGCTCGATCCCGGTTCCAGCACCGGATTGCAGCAAGAGATTGGCGCCGATGCTGAGCGGGTAGAGTGGGAGGAAGAGCCCGGCCAGGAGGAGGAGCAAGGTCGTCATGGCGTGTATCTCCTCACCGGTCAGGCCCAGCGCAGAAAAGCGTTCAACCGTCGGGATAGCGCGATGAGCCGTTCGCCAACGCGACTGTAGAGATCGGCAATGTAAAACTCACGCGACATCAGCGCATAGAGATTGATGTACAGGTTGCGATACCGACGCTGCAGGGGTTGACGCGCCGCCGCCGAGCGAAACACAAGCATCCAGCCCGCCGCGATCAGGACGACGAGGAGAATCACTACCACGGCGAACCAGACGACATTGATCGACGCCGCCTGGTACAAGGCCTCCCGGAACTGCGGGTCGGGATAGAGCAAGGTGTCGAAGGCATGACCGACGACCACGTAGGTAAGGATGACCAGCCCGAACGTGAGCAACACGTAGAACAGGATCGTGAAGGGCCGCTCTCCGCCGATCTTGTAGACGAAGAGGATAGTCTGCGCGCCGGTGATCCAACCGAACAGCAACAGGATGATGGCACCTTGATGACCGAGGAAGCCCTCGGTGACGATTTGATGTGCACCGAAGACGATCGCCAGCGGCACGGTCACCGTGATCGCGGCGAACACGACCCAGGAGCGCGGAGGGTGGGGCACCTTGCGCTCGACCATGAACTTGTATACCTCGCCCTCGGGGATGTTCGGATCTTTGCGCGCCTTGGAAATCAAGGAGCCGGAGCTTAGGAAGAGCGTGGCCTTGAACACGCCATGGGCGATGAGGTGATAGATCGCCAGGGAAAGGCGCCGAGCCCGCATTCCATGACCATGTAGCCCATCTGACCCATGGTCGAGTAGCCCAGCGCCTTTTTGATGTCACTCTGCATCAGCATCATGAGCGAGCCCATGATGGTGGTGATCAGGCCGATCGCGAAGGCCACCAGCAGGACGTGCTCGGTATGCACGAAGATCGGCGCAAAACGATTAATCAGAAAACCGCCGGCGTTGACGATCCCGGCGTGCATCAGGGCCGAGACAGGCGTTGGTCCGTCCATCGTGTACGGCAGCCAGGTATGGAGGGGGAACTGGGCGGATTTTGCGAAGGCCGCGATCAGCACCAGCATGCCGACGGTCTCGGCAAAGGGCAGGTCGAGCAGGGTCGCCGCGTGCGGCGCCTCGGCCACGCGTTCGAACAGCGTCGGCAGGGAGAGAGTGCCGTAGGTGTGGTAGGCGAGGGCGGTGATCGCCAGCAGTGGCAGGTCACCGATGCGATGGGTCAACAGGGTCCAGAACGCGTAGCGGTTTGCCGCCGGTCGCCGCGTGTCGTGGTTGAGGAGGAAGTAGAGGAACACCCCGATCAGGTGCCAGGCCAGGAGCAGCGTCAGCAGGTCTCCCGCCAGGACCATCAACAGGATGATTCCGATGATGCCGTCGAGGAGCATGAAGTAGCGCGTATACGCCGGATCGTCCTGCATGTAGCGGACGCTGTAAACGTTGACGACCAAGCCGATGGCACTGACCAACAACGCCATCAGCGTGCTCAGCCAGTCGATGTAGAGGGTGAACACGCTGAGTCCGAAGCCAACGAGTTGCCCGGACTCGGCCCAAAGTTGATTCAGGAACAGAACGAGCGCGAGGACCAGGGTAAGCGCGCTCGATACCACGCTGATCCGGGCAACGCCCTCCCCGAGACGCGCGGAGGCGGCGCCGACACCCATGGCCGCTACCAGCATGAGCAGCGGAAGCGAATACGTCAGAACTACCATCGCGACGCGTACACCCAGGATGGATTCAACACACTATGTTAATGCTGTTCGTCGGTTTCGGTAACGTCGCGACCTGGGACGAAACCGACCAAAAATGCTAGCACGATTAGGGTGAATCAGGGAAAGAGCCAGGACAAAGGTTTGCGGCCGACGAGGGCAGAGGGCTCGAACGAAGCAACGCTAATCCCCGCGCCCCGTCCCCGGCGGATAGAATGGAACCCTCTTCGAGTTTCGCGGCGGTTGCTGCCACTGCTACGCCCAAACAACGGGGCATCGCCTTCCGGGAGAAACGGATCCCGAAAGTTGGACAGGACCATAAATGATATTTTCCTCGGGTTTCAGGCTGCCAAATCGCCGGCGGCCTGGTGGAAGTACACTGCATCCGGGGTCCGTTTCTTTACGAACTTTCTCCCATCATGTGCCTATGCTAGGCTCGGATCGGACGTTCTTAATTGCGTGGGTTTGTGGACCACATACAGACGAGACATGCGGCGGAGGTCAACTAGGATGAGCGAGATGAAAATGCGTGTACTGGGTTTAGCAGCGACACTGGCGATCGCATCGGGTGCGACGGCGGCAGCGGCGGAGATTATCGTGGACGAGGCCGCTGGCACGGTGGCCATCGTGCCGAGCGCGGAGGAGGCACAAGCCGGCGCCATCGAGGGCTACTGGACGCCGGAGCGCATGGAGAACGCGCGGCCCATGCCGCTTCCGGCGCCCGCCGAGCCCCAAGGCGGACCCGGCGTCGAGGCGCAGGAGTCGTCGGTTATCACGGATCCGCCGTCCTTTGTTCCTGCCTGGTCACCCGACAGCGGCGAGCCGCCGCCCGGGCCCGATGAGAGCATTCAGCTCAACCTCCAGGACGATGCCTTCGACATCGAGCCCTTGACCTATGGTACAGCGCCGACGAGTCCGGCCGGACCCTACGGCCCGTTCCAGCGCTGGAGCATGCAGGGCAGATACGCTCAGTGGCCGAGGTCGATCCACGGCAAGCTGTTCTTCAGCCAGGGCGGACTCAACTACGTTTGCTCCGGGACCGTCATCGGCGGTAGCACCATCGCCACTGCAGGACACTGCGTGGCGGCAGGGGACGGCTCGACCTGGTCGAGCAATTTTCTTTTTTGCCCCTCCTATACCCAGAGCGGCGTGAATCCCGCCGTGGGCTGCTGGTCGGGCGTTGGGGCGACGACCTCAGGGGCCTGGTTCAGCCGTGGGGATTTCGACTACGACTATGGTTGCATCGTCACCGCCCTCACCGGGACGGTCCGCAGCGCCAAGGTCGGCAGCGTCACCGGAACGGCAGGGCGGGCGGCCAACGCCGCGTCTGTCTATCCCACCATCCAATTCGGCTACCCGTCGGCCGCCCCCTTCAACGGAGCCGTCATCCAGCAGGTCGCGACCACCGAGTGGTACGAGCGTGACACCACCGCCGGCGGGCAAGTCTCGAAATACGTCGGCAGCGACCTTACTCCAGGCTCGAGCGGCGGCGGCTGGTTCCTGAGCTGGCGCCACCCGAACGCCGAGTTCGCGGATACCGACGCCAATCCCACGACCGATCCCTTTGGGGCGCAGAACGGTCCGATCCTCAACGGCGTCACCAGCCATCGCAGATCAGCGTACAACCAAGAGATGGCGTCACCCCAGTTCCTCAATACCGCCGCAAGCGGCGAGTCCGAGGACGTCTTCCAGGGCTGTCTGACCCACGCGAACAATTAGCGATGGCGGCGAGCGTCTCGGCGCTCGCCGATTCGTCTCCATCGCGAGAGGGCGATCGTCCCGAGCGCGCGGGGTCATCAATCCATTTAATCCCGTTCCCTTGATCGATATCCTCTCGTTTCTTCCATGCTTGCGGTAGCCCTTCTCGCCACGTACAACGAGGAACGATTCATCCAAGGGTGTCTTGAGCACCTGATCGCGCAGGGAGTATCCGTCTATGTCATCGACAACGCGTCGACCGATGGCACCCGCGCGATCGCGCAGGGCTACGTCGGACGCGGCGTGATCGATGTCGAGACGCTGCCCAGACACGGGTGCTACACCTGGCGGCCCATACTGGAGCGCAAGGAGAGGCTAGCCGCAGAGCTCGAGGGGGATTGGTTCCTGCACCTGGACGCCGACGAGATCCGCCTTCCGCCGGAACCCGGTACGCGGCTGGCGGATGCATTGGCCCGTGTCGACGCGGAGGGTTTCAATGCGGTGAACTTCATGGAGTTCACGTTCGTACCGACGCGGGAGACGCCCGATCACGACCACCCGCGCTTCGCCCAGACCATGCGCTGGTACTACCCGTACCTTCCGTCGTTTCCGAACCGACTGAATGCCTGGAAAAGACAGGATGCGCCTGTCGAGCTTGCATGGTCGGGGGGGCACCGGGTGCGCTTTCCCGGCCTAAAGATGTATCCGGTCTCCTTTCCGATGAAGCACTATCTTTTCCTCAGCGCGGACCATGCACGCAGGAAATACATCGAACGCACCTATGACGCAGTGGAGATGTCCGCGGGCTGGCACCGGGCACGCGCCGGGTTGCGACCGGATGGCATTAGGCTCCAATCCGAACAGGAGCTGCGTCACTGCGGAGCCGACGGCCGGCTGGACCCAATGGACCCTCTGAAGAAGCACCCGATCTTCTCCCAAATCGGACATGCCTCGTAGCGACTGGCCCATTGTAATCGGCGGATGCTACCGTTCGGGCACCAGTCTCGTGAGACGCGTGCTTAATGCGCACTCGCGGATCCATTGCGGGCCTGAGATCAAGTTCTTCCGGGATTTTTATGGACACTACTGCTCGGACCCGATCGCCCACCTGCGTTTCGCGAGCTCGGCGCGCTCGGTATTGCCCGAGCCGGAGCTGCTGGCGATCCTGGGACGCGCCTTCGTCCAGGTCCACGAGCGGGCCGCCGCGCTCCAAGGCAAGGCGCGTTGGGCGGACAAGAATCCCGAGAACGGGCTCTACACGCCTCAGTGGCAAGCGCTCCTGGGTGACGATTGGCTGTTCGTGCACGTGGTCAGAGACCCCCTGGACACGCTGGCATCGATGGAAATGGCGCGCTTCCCTTTAACGCTTCCCTCGGAGCTCGACGCACGAATCCGGCTGTTCCTGGATCACCACGAGGCCGGTCTTCGCTTCGGCGAGCAGTATCCGGAGCGCTACCTGCGGATTCATTACGAATCCCTCTCCACGTGTCCGGAGCAAGTTCTCTCATCGCTGATGCGCTGGCTCGGCGATTCACCGGAGCCGCAGCAGCTGTCGTTCAACTCCGTTGAGCACCAGACCGGCTTGGAGGATCCCAGGATCCGGGACACCAGCGGCATCCTAAGCTCGCGCATCGGCAGGTGGCGCGAGGTCTTGTCGGACGCCCAAGCCGACGCGATTCGCGCTGCAACCGCCGGATTATGGGCCAGATTGGCGTCCAGGCGAGAGCCATCATGGACATGATCGGCGCGCATCTCGCGAACGAAGCGGACGGGGAGGGACATGTGGCGCACTGATGCTTCCACAGCGCAGAGACGAAAGCGCGCCTCCCGGTACGCACGGGCATTCGGGCGCTATCGCGCGAAATGGCTCCTGTTGCGCGAGGCGCTCGGTCATAGGGGCGAGGTAGCCTGGGAGCTCGACGGAACCAGCTTGTATCTTCGCCTGAACTCGACCGATATCGCGGTGTGGGCCAGCGTGTTTGATCGTGAGGAGTACGGCGCGGCGATGTCATTCCGCCCTCGTTTTATCCTGGACGCGGGGGCGTACACGGGGTTGTCGGCGGTCTACCTCGCGCGGAAATACCCGGACGCGACGATTGCCGCCGTCGAACCGGACAGCTCGAACTTCCACCTTTTGCAAAAGAATGCACGAGCGTTTCCCAACATCGTTCCGCTGCACAAGGCGCTGTGGTACGAGGACGGTCCAGTCAGTCTCTATGATCGCAACAAGGGACATTGGGCGTTTTCGGTCACGCCTCCAGAATCCGATGGCCATTCTCGCCAGCAGCAGGTTGATGCGTTGACGGTCTCAACGATCATGAGCCTGTTCAGTACTGACAGGATCGACATACTGAAGATCGATGTTGAAGGTGCGGAAAAGGAGATCTTTGCCCACAGCGACGCCTGGATAGGTCATGTCCGGGTGATCTTTGCCGAGCTGCACGACCGCTTGCGTCCCGGGTGCACCGACGCTTTCGAAGCGGCCACGAATGCGTTTCGGCGCGAGCGAACCGGGCCTTTGACGGTGTTGGGGATCAACCAACGCGAGTTCCCTGGGCCTTGATGAGGGCCTTTCGGTCAAGGGGTCTACAGCAGGGAACGCCGGGTTGTTTACGAAGCCGCCGCTTTTCCCGGAGGTAAAGTGTTTCATGTGAGTGCCGCGGCTTTTGGGTGTTGAGCGGATGGACGGCGGTATCGGGCCGATCGCGATTGGCGGCGTTGGTGGCAGTGGCACCCGCGTCGTCGCCCGCGTGTTGCGCGATCTCGGTTTCTACCTGGGAGGTAGCCTGAACGAGGCCCTGGACAATCTCTGGTTTACGCTGCTCTTAAAACGACCGGGCTGGTTTACGAGATTTCCGAGTGAGGAAGATGTTTCCCGGGCACTGAACCTGTTTCGTCGCGCAATGACCGAAGGGCTTGCGACCCGGATTTCGCAAGACGAGAGGGCCTATATTCGCGATATCCTGGCGGACGCAGAGCAATTTCCCGCGCCCCTCGGGGTCACCATCCAACATGCGGAACAGCTGATCGAGTCGGTCGGACCGAATCCTGAGAATTACATCGGATGGGCTTGGAAAGAACCCAACACCCACGTATTCCTGGCTCAGTTATGTCGGGAAATGGATGGGTTGAGATATATCCACGTCATTCGGCACGGCCTCGACATGGCGTTCAGCGCCAACCAGCAGCAGGCACTGAACTGGGGACCTCATTTCGGAATCGAGCCGGACCGCCTCGCGCAGCTGAGTCCCTCGACGCTGCTTGACTACTGGGCCGTGGCGAATGAGTCAGTGATGCGGATTGGTTCGGCGATGTTGAAAGACCGGTTTTTCCTCCTGAATTTCGACTTGCTTTGCGCTGAACCGGTTGAAACCATCAGGCGGCTGTGTGATTTCGTTTCCGTTGAAGCCTCTCGGGAGCAGATCATGCGTCTCGCCGCGCTTCCCCGAACGCCGCAGTCGACGGGTCGCTTCCGAGCGTGGGGAACCGCGCAGTTTTCCGAGGAACAACTAGCGGCGGTCCGGCGTCTGGGTTTCTCCGCGCACTAAGATCGGATCATCCGGTCGGGCCACGCTGATCGTCAGGGACATCAATGACTGTCGCGTCGGCGAGTCGATTTGGCGGACTTGAATGTCCCAAAATCTATCACGAGTTAGCGATACTCTATTCCCGAGCCAACGCTGACCCATGTTTGTCCAAGGCATGACCGTGAAGCTAGACTTGCGCCCCATGCCGTTGCGAACGCGATGATCGACCCGCGCGCAAATCAATTTTCGTGGTGCTGAAACGATGAGTGGAGAGGAATCCTCGGGGGAGGGCCAGTATTTTCGCATCGGCGCCGTTTCGCGTTTGACGGGCGTGCCGGCGGATACCCTGCGGGTGTGGGAGCGGCGCTACGGCGTGGTCATCCCGACGCGGTCCCCCGCGGGAACGCGGCTCTACTGCGCGGAAGACGTCGGTCGCCTGGGCCTCATCAAGCAGCTGGTGGACAAGGGTGATGCGATCAGCAGGGTCGCGCGCCTTTCGATCGAGCAGTTGCGCGAACGCGCGCGGGGCTCGGCCTTGCAACTGGCGGATCGCGTTCCGGACCGGGCGTGCAGGCTGGCTGTAGGAGGAGCCAGTCTCGGCGAGAGATTGAGTCCCGTGCTGAAGGGGATAGACGGAATTGAGCTCGCCGGCGCCTTTGAAACGCTCGAGCAACTGGCCGCGGAGGCGGCGGATCTGAAGCCGGATGTCGTAGTCGTTGAGTATCCTACCGTCCATCCGGAACAGGTGCGTGAGATCAGCGCTCTATTGGCACACACGGGGGCGTCCCGCACGGTATTGGTCTATGGTTTCGCGGCAGCGGCGACTGTCAACCGGCTGGAGTCGCGCCGCATCATCCCCGTGCGCGCGCCGCTTGAGGCATCCGAGCTTGGTCGGTTGTGTCTTTCTCCGGCGCCGACGGAGGGGGAGAAGGGCCAGGTGCCGGGTGAGGCAGCGGCTCTGGGCCTGGGCGAGCCATTGCCGCCAAGGCGCTTCGACCAGGGGGCGCTCGTGCGCATCGCGACGGCCTCGTCCACCGTGCGCTGCGAATGCCCCCATCACCTGGTCGATCTCATCTCCAGCTTGGCTGCCTTCGAGGCCTACAGCGAAGAGTGCGAGATCAGAAGCAGGGACGACGCTGCCCTGCATGCCTATCTGCATGCGGCTTCGGCGCGGGCGCGCTCCCTCATGGAGACCGCGCTGGCGCGGGTGATCGAAGCCGAGGGCATCCGTTTCGACTAGGACTGACCGGCGCGTGACCGTCCCGTCCGGATTCGCGGATCGGTATCTTCCAATAGGAGTACGCCGGAAGAGAGGGAAATCACGGTAAAATGCGGCCAGAAAAACGCGATGGGTGCTGAACGATGATCTCCTTACTCGACTACGGCGCGGGCAACGTGCGCAGCGTGCGAAACGCGATCCGGAAGCTGGGCTGCGAGCTGACCGATATCGAACGCCCGGAGGATATCCTCGCGGCCGAGCGCCTGATTTTCCCCGGTGTCGGCAGCTTCGGATCGGCCATGCAGCGGCTCCACCAGATGGGCTTTTTCGATCCCCTCAAGGAGTATCTGCTGGCTGGACGGCCCTTTCTCGGCGTCTGCATCGGGCTGCAGGCCCTGTTCGAGGGCAGCGAGGAGTCACCCGGAGTCGATGGGCTCGGGCTCATTCCCGGGATGGTGCGGCGCTTCGATGCCGGTGAGCTTTCGGTGCCGCACATGGGGTGGAATGGAATTCGCCTCGAGCGCGACTCCGCGCTCCTCGCCGGTTATGAGCGGGAGAAGCTCTATTTCGTGCACTCCTACCGCGCGTCGCCCGAGGAGGGGAACGCGGACTGGGTGCTAGGGACAACGGACTATGGCGACACCTTCATCAGCGCGGTGCAGAAGGGACCGATTGCCGCGTTCCAGTTCCATCCGGAGAAAAGCGGAGTGGCCGGTCTGCGGCTCGTCGAGCGTTTCCTGGCGGGCACCCCCGAGAAGCTTGCCGTGCGCCGGTCGGCTACGCCGGAGCGCACCCGGCTCGCCAAGCGCATCATCGCCTGCCTGGACGTGCGCACCAACGACGCTGGGGACCTTGTGGTCACCAAGGGCGACCAGTACGACGTGCGCGAGCAGGGAGAGGTGCGCAACCTGGGTAAGCCGGTGGACTTGGCGCGGCGATACTATGATGAGGGCGCGGATGAGATCACCTTCCTCAACATCACCGCCTTCCGGGACTTTCCGCTCGAGGATCAGCCGATGCTGGAGGTGCTGCGGCGCACCTCGGAGAACGTCTTTGTCCCGCTGACCATCGGCGGTGGCATCCGTGCCTTCACCGATGCCGACGGCCGTCACTACTCGGCGCTGGACGTTGCGGCGGAGTACTTCGGTTCCGGAGCGGACAAGATCTCCATCGGCAGCGACGCCGTCCACACGGTGGAGCAGGTGTTGGAGCAGGGGGGGCGTACAGGGGATAGCGCAATCGAGCAGATCGCGCACCGTTACGGCAATCAGGCTGTCGTCATTTCCATCGACCCGCGTCGGGTCTACGTCCGCGCCCCGGAGGAGACCAGACACCACACCGTCGAGACTAGCCTGCCCGGGCCCAACGGGGAGCGGTACTGCTGGTTCCAGTGCACGGTCAAGGGTGGTCGCGAGGGGCGGGATCTGGATGCCGTCGAGTTGGCCCGTGTATGCGAGCAGCTGGGGGCGGGGGAGATCCTGCTCAACTCCATCGATCGCGACGGTACCGGCGCCGGGTTCGATCTGGAGCTGATCAAGGCCGTGCGCGAGGCGGTCACCATTCCGGTCATCGCTTCCAGCGGCGCCGGACGCGTCGAGCACTTCTCCGAGGTGTTCGACGCCACCGATGTCGAGGCGGCCCTGGCCGCCGGCATCTTCCACCGGCGGGAGGTACCCATCGATGCCGTCAAGCAGCACTTGCGGGAGCGGGGGGTCGAGGTGCGCGGCGACTAGCCGGGCCCTTGTGGCGGGTCCGGTTCCGGGGGCGAGCGGTAGGGGTCGTGATTTTCGATGGGGCCTGGTCGATTTCACTCGCCAAGACACGGTGCTACACTTACCACCTGGACGTTCCCGTCATGGATCCGCCAGAGAACGTCCAGGTCGTAAAGCTTCATACCGAACTCCCGGCGCGCCGGATAACGGTCCATGTATCCGGGCCGTGGATCCTGTTTCAGGATCTGCGTGATCAGCGGTCCCAGTTGGCGCTCACCGCGCGGGTCCTGCTCGGCGATCTGGCGGCGCGCCTCCGCGCTGAAGCTGACCTCCCAATCGGCCCCGGGAGGTTCTGCGGCGAAGCCTGGCGTTGCCTCGGGGATCGAGTCTGCGTAGGGGACGTAGGGCTTGATGTCGAGCACGGGCGTACCGTCCAGGAGATCGACGCCGCGCAGGCGTAGGGCTAGCCCCTTGTTGTCCTGTTCCAATCCGATCAGCTCCACGGCGGAGATCCCGATGGGGTTGGGTCGGTATGGGGCGCGGCTCGCGAAGACCCCGACCTTACGCCTCCCCCCTAACCTCGGCGGGCGAACGGTTGGGCTCCAGCCGGCGGAGAGACAGTCGTGAAAAACGAACACCAGCCACAGGTGGGAGAACCCCTCGATGCCCGAGAAGGCCTCGAGACGCGCGTACGGCGGGAACAGCTCCAGCCTTGCCTCCGCCGTGACCAGTCGCGCCTGACGGGGGATGCCGAACTTGTCGGTAAAGCAAGAACGGATGACGCCGATGGATTTGAGCTCGATGTCCATGGGGTGTCGGCGCGGCGCCTGGGAGAGTGGGCTTACCGCGTGGGATTGGCCCAGACAAAGCCTAACCAGGGCAGTGCCGCGCGGAAGCCGTGTCGCGGTCGCTTGGCGGGAGTCCTCTCAGCAGGGGGCGATGGCCACCCGGTCGAGAAAATCGAGCATCCGGTCCGAGGCGCGTCGGCAGCCAGAGAGGTCGCCAGCCTCCGCGGCAGCCTCCAGCGCTACCCCGATAGCGGAGAGATCGCGGAAACCGTAGCTGCCAGCCGTGCCTTTCAGCTCGTGCCCGATCCGGCGAAGGCTCTCGAAATCTTCGGCCTCGACGGCCACGCGGGCGCGAAGCGCCTGAACGCGGCGGTTGCGCAGGAAACCCTCGGCGAGGTCAATGATGTCTTTGTCGACGGCGACGGTGAAAGGCTCGTGCACGTGGCGGTTCCCCTCGTGGCTGGTGATTCGCTACCTAGCTACTCTCTCCCTGAATTCGCTCGGGAGAATGCTCACCATTCGATTTTTTTCCCTTCGAGGGCCGCTGGCGGAAACGGGTCGGATCCAGATTGTGGCGGCCCAGGAGCTTGTAGAACTCGGTTCGATTGCGTCCCGCCATGCGCGAGGCGGTGGTGATGTTGCCCTCGGCAGCGCGCAGGATGCCGATGAGGTAACGGCGCTCGAAGGTCTGCTTGGCCTCGTCGAGCGTGGGGATCTGCGCTGGTTTCTCGCGCAGCGCCTGAGCGGTGAGGGCGAGGGGAATGATCTCCGACGGAGACAGAACGCTGCATTGCTCCACCAGATTCTGGATCTGGCGGACGTTGCCTGGCAGGTCGGCTGCTGTCAGGTGGCGCATGGCATCGGGGGCGAAGCGCTTCGGCGGCCTGCCGGTCCGCGCCGCGACGCGACGGAGAAAATGGTCGACCAGCAGCGATATGTCCTCGCGGCGATCGCGCAGGCTCGGCATGTGCAATGGCACCACGCTCAGCCGGTAGAAGAGATCCTCGCGAAAGTCTCCCTGCTCGACCAATCGCTCCAGATCGTGGTGGGTTGCGGAGATGATGCGCACGTCCACCGGTATGGCCTGCGTGGATCCCACGGGCCGCACCTTGAAGTCCTGCAGCACGCGCAGGAGCTTTGCCTGGAGCGGCAAGGGCATGTCCCCGATTTCGTCCAGAAACAGCGTGCCGCCGTCAGCTGCCTGGAACAGACCCTCGTTACGGGTCACCGCGCCAGTGAAGGCGCCTTTCTCGTGGCCGAACAGCTCGGACTCCAGCAGCTCTTCCGGCAGGGCGCTGCAGTTGATCGCCACAAAAGGAGCTTCTGACCGGCTGCTGGCCGCGTGGATGGCCTCGGCGAGCACTTCCTTGCCCGTACCCGTCTCTCCCGTGATCAGGACCGTCGTGTCGACCACCGCGACCAGGCGCGCCCTGCCCAGCAGCTCCGCCATGGTCTGGCTGCGATGGACCATCTTGGCCGCGAACTCCCCGGCGCTGCGGAGCTCCATCCCGGTGTGAGCCGAAAGGGCCTGCTTCACCTCATCGATGAGGGCCTCGCGCTTGATCGGCTTGGTGAGGAACGCGGACGCCCCGAGGTGGGTGGCCTTCACCGCCTCGGGAATCCCCGCCTGGCCGCTCATGATGATGACCGGCATCACCGGGTCGTGGCGGTGGATCTCGCGCAGCAGGCGTATGCCATCGATTCCCGTCATCACCAGGTCGCTGAGCACGAGATCGGGTCGTTGCGCCTCGAGGACGGCCAGCGCGGTCTCGCCGCAGTCGGCGGTCGTAACGTCGAACTCCTCAAGCGACAGCCAGCGCTCGATCAGCTTCAGGTGGTCTGGATCGTCGTCGACGACTAGAAGTCGGGTCTGCTTTGCTTGTTTGGCCGTCATGTGGGGCGATCGGATTGGTGCTCGACTGCGAGAGCAGCCTCGCTGGTTAAACCCGGAATTTAGAGGTTTACGGCCCCGTTGTAAACGGACGACAGCCGCGAGAAGCGCCGCCCCGCCGCTGAAGACGAGGATTGCAGGTCGCCCTGCGTGATCGTCGTGCCGGCCCCTGTTCGTCCGCTTCTTGCGCTTCGGGTATCATGGCCGATGTCGTTTTTCACGCCTTGGGAGCCCACCTCAGATGCTTGTTCTTCGCGGCGCCCCCGTCCTATCCGAGTTTCGCCTGCGCAAGCTGGAGCAACGCCTCAACGCCGCCACCGGGCGGGAGATGCGCGTCTACGCGGAGCTGGTGCATTTCGTCGAGTCCCATCAGGTCCTGTCCGCGGACGAGCGCCGAGTGCTCGAGCGCGTACTGCGTTACGGACCCAGTTTCCAGGACCAGGCCCCATCGGGCCAACTGGTGCTGGTGATCCCGCGCCCCGGGACCATCTCGCCCTGGGCGTCCAAGGCCACGGATATCGCCCGGAGTTGCGGCCTAGGCAAGATCAGCCGTCTGGAGCGCGGAATCGCCTACTATCTCCAGGATGAGTCCGGCAACCCGCTGGACGCCGTGTGGCCCGAGGCCGTGGATGCCTTGCACGATCGAATGACGGAGATCGCGTTGTTGGATCTTGAGGATGCGGATTGCCTGTTCCGGCGCGAAGAGCCCCGGGCGCTGACCCGGGTGGATGTCCTCGCCGGAGGACGCGAGGCCCTGAAGAGAGCGAACGGGGAGCTGGGTCTCGCCTTGTCGGAGGATGAGATCGACTATCTGTCGGAGAGTTTTGGCGCCCTCGGGCGCAACCCCACGGATGTCGAGCTGATGATGTTCGCCCAGGCCAACTCCGAGCATTGCCGGCACAAGATCTTCAACGCGGACTGGATCATCGACGGGGAGGCGCAGCCGGCCTCGCTGTTCGGCATGATCCGCAATACCACCGAGCGTTCCGCCGCCAAGGTGCTGTCCGCGTACAAGGACAATGCCGCGGTCGTCGTCGGCTGGGAGGGCCGGCGCTTCCTCCCCGCCCCCGAGGACGGCGTCTACGGCGAGCACGAGGAGGAGATTCATCTGCTGATGAAGGTGGAGACCCACAACCACCCGACGGCGATTGCCCCCGACCCCGGGGCGGCCACCGGCTCCGGCGGGGAGATCCGGGACGAGGGGGCCACCGGCCGAGGTGCAAAGCCGAAAGCGGGACTGTGCGGGTTCTCGGTGTCCAACCTGCGCATCCCGGGTTGGGAGAGGCCCTGGGAACGTGACTACGGCAAGCCGGGGCGCATCGTCTCCGCTCTCGACATCATGCTGGAAGGTCCCATCGGCGCGGCGGCCTTCAACAACGAGTTCGGGCGTCCGAATCTTTGCGGCTACTTCCGGAGCTTCGAGCAGGAGGTGCCTGGCCCGAAGGGTACGGAGCTTCGTGGCTACCATAAACCCATCATGCTCGCTGGCGGGCTGGGGAACATCCGGGCCGAGCATATCGCCAAGCGCCCGTTCCCTGCCGGGACCCCGCTCGTCGTGCTCGGGGGTGCCGCGATGCTGATCGGTCTGGGCGGTGGAGCGGCCTCCAGCATGGCCTCCGGCGCGTCCGCTGAGGATTTGGACTTCGCTTCCGTCCAGCGGGCGAACCCGGAGATGCAGCGCCGTTGCCAAGAGGTGATCGATCGTTGCTGGGCGCGCGGAGAAGACAATCCGGTGGCGTTTATCCACGATGTCGGGGCGGGCGGGCTATCGAATGCCCTGCCGGAACTGGTGCACGATGTCGGCCGCGGTGGGCGTTTCGAGCTGCGGGCCGTTCCCAGCGACGATCCCGGCATGTCGCCGATGGAGATCTGGTGTAACGAGTCCCAGGAGCGTTATGTGCTTGCGGTGCTTGCGGAGCGGCTCCAAGAGTTCAGGGCCATCTGCGAGCGCGAGCGCTGTCCCTACGCGGTGTTGGGGGAGGCCACGGAGGACGAGCGTCTGCTGCTTGGCGACGCCCACTTCGGCGACATGCCGATCGACATGCCGATGCCGCTGTTGTTCGGAAAGCCGCCGCGCATGCTGCGCGATGTGCGCAGCCTCCCCTTCCACAAACCTCCCCTCGATCTGGCTGATCTCGATCTCGCGGAGGCCGCCATGCGGGTGCTGCGCCATCCGGCGGTAGCCGATAAGACGTTCCTCATCACGATCGGTGACCGCAGCATTACCGGCCTGGTGACCAGGGACCAGATGGTAGGCCCTTGGCAGGTACCCGTTGCTGATCTTGCGGTGACCCTGACCGACTACTCCGGAACGACGGGCGAGGCGATGGCCGTCGGCGAGCGCACGCCGCTCGCCGTCATCGACGCACCTGCCTCGGGCCGCATGGCCGTGGGGGAGGCCATCACCAACATCGCCGCCGCGGTCATCGACGAGATCCGGGACATCAAGCTCTCCGCCAACTGGATGGCGGCGGCGGGCCATCCGGGAGAGGACGCCAGGCTGTTCGCGACGGTTCGTGCCATCGGCATGGAGCTGTGCCCGGCGCTCGGAATCGCCGTTCCCGTTGGCAAGGACTCCATGAGCATGAAGACGGTGTGGGACCAGGCGGGCGAGCGCCGCGAAATGGCCGCGCCCCTGTCGCTGATCGTTTCCGCGTTCGCCCCGGTGCGCGACGCGCGCGGGACGCTGACGCCGCAGCTGCGCACGGATCTGGGGGATACCGACCTGCTCCTGATCGATCTGGGCGGCGGGCGCAACCGGCTGGGGGCCTCTTGCCTGGCCCAGGTCTATGGCCAAGTGGGCGATGAAGGTCCGGATCTGGACGATCCCGGGCTGCTCAGGCGTTTCTTCGCCGCGGTGCAGGACCTCAACCGGGAAGGCCTGATCGTGGCCTACCATGACCGATCGGACGGCGGGCTGTTCGTGACCCTCTGCGAAATGGCCTTCGCCGGGCGCAGCGGCCTCACGGTGGAGTTGGATGTCCTCGGCGGGGAGGATGCGGCCGTCCTGTTCAGCGAGGAGTTGGGGGCCGTGATCCAGGTTCGGCACACGGATACGGATGATGCGCTGAAAATGCTAGGGGACCACGGACTGGGGCGCTGCAGCCATGTCATCGGCAGCCTGACCGAGGCGGATCGGATCAGCTTTCTGCGCGGTGGCGCCGACGTGCTGACCCGCGAGCGCGCTGAATTTCAACGTGCCTGGTCGGAGACGAGCTATGCCATGCAGTCTCTGCGGGACAATCCGGACTGCGCGGCCGAGGAGTTCGCACGCGTCGATGCTGCCGATGATCCCGGGCTGAGTGTGAAGCCCACATTCGACCTGGACCAGGATCTCGCGGCACCCTTCATCCAACGCGGCGCGCGCCCGAGGCTGGCCGTGCTCCGGGAGCAGGGGGTCAACGGCCAGCTGGAGATGGCCGCCGCTTTCCATCAGGCGGGTTTCGAGTGCGTGGACGTGCATATGTCGGACATCGTCTCTGGCCGGCTCGGGCTCGAGGACTTCCGCGGTCTCGCGGCGTGCGGTGGCTTTTCCTACGGAGACGTCCTGGGCGCGGGAGAGGGCTGGGCCAAGTCGATTCTCTTCAACGCGCGCGCGCGCGACCAGTTCCAGGCCTTTTTCGAGCGCCCCGAGACATTTGCGCTCGGTGTCTGCAACGGTTGCCAGATGCTTTCGAACCTGCGCGAGCTGATCCCCGGCGCGGGGCACTGGCCGCACTTCGTGCGTAACCGTTCCGAGCAATTCGAGGCGCGGATGGTGATGGTCGAGGTGCCGAGCTCGCCCTCGGTTCTGTTGAATGGGATGGCTGAGTCCCAGCTGCCGATCGTCGTTGCGCACGGCGAGGGGCGCGCCGAGTTCCGCGATGCAGATCACCTGAACCTGGCAGGGCGCTTCGTCGCATTGCGCTACTTGGAGAACACGGGTGAGACCGCAGCGCGCTATCCTGCCAACCCCAATGGTTCCCCGCTGGGCATCACGGGCCTGACTACCGAAGACGGCCGGGTTACGGCGATGATGCCCCACCCGGAGAGGGTGTTTCGGGCGTTGCAGTACTCGTGGAGACCCGACACCTGGAACGAGGACGGCCCCTGGATGCGGTTGTTCAGGAACGCGCGGGTCTGGGTCGGTTGACGGGGTCCGGGCGGTCGTTGCACGGGTCCCCGCTAAAGCGAAGCGCAACAAGCAAGAGTTACTGCGGGCTGTCGCTCAGACCAGTCCGTGGCGCGCCTTCATGTGCAGGTAGACGAGGTTGGAGACCTCTCGGATGGCGTTGCTGCGGCGGGTGATCCAAGTGCCGTAATTCTTTGCCCGTGACGGCCGCTCGATGATTCCGACGAAGGTATAAGGGTAGGTTCTGCCGTTGCGTCCACGCGCCTCCACGATGCCCATGTTGCCGCACAGACAGGCGGTGGATCCGGTCTTGTCGTAGACCTTGACGTGGTTCGGTATGGAGCTCACCCCGTCGGAGATGCGATCGCGGTTGGGTAGCGCCATGAGCTCACGCAGCTCGTCGGCGTAGGGCAATCGGTTGTTCCACAGAGCGTAGAGGAAGCGGCTGTAGTCGTGCGCGGAAGCGAGGTTGCGATAGGTACGACCGTTCGCGGGGATGGTCTCCACGATGCGCGTCTCGCGGAAGATCCCCGGTGCGTTGCTCTTCAGGACCCGCTCGACGTCTCGCGGTCCGCGGTTACCCTCGTGGCGGCTGACGATGGACATGATGCGGTTGGTGGCCGTGTTGCTGCTTTTTCGGATCATGCGCTCCATCGTCTTGCGCACCTCGCTGTTGTAACGCAGCTTGCCGGGAGAATCCTCAAGCTTGAAGAAAAAGGCCTGAGCGACGAATGGCTTGATCATGCTTGCCGCTTGGCGGGGGTCGTCCTCGTTGATCGCCACGAGCTTGGTCTTGGTGGCGAAATCATACACCGACCAGGAAGTCTGCTCGTTGGAGCGGACGACGCCTTGCCTGCGCAGGCGCGTAACGAGATCGGAAACCTGACGCTGAAGCGCCGGTTGGCCAGTCTTCGCCTCGGTGACGGACGGGACGCCCAGCATCATGCTGGCGGAACAGGACGCCAAGGCCGCGAGGAACTCCCGTCGCGTAGGGTGGAACGGGGCGTTCCCGGAGAGCGTAGCGTCCATGAAATCGTGATTCGCGGTCATGGTCGATGCGCAACCCTATCCGATGTCAAACTCGTTCGTCGCGGGGATCTGTCCGGCACTCGAAATGGGGTCGCAGATTACCGAGGCGAAACCACACGGGACTTAGGATAGACCGCGGGTGTCAGAAGGGCAAGTGCTGCTCCGGATGTTTGTTGAGAAATCTCAATGGGATTGGCCAAATTGTTCAAAAAAAATTCACGAAGTGGGCCTAACGAAGATGCCGAACATGGTTGCCGCATGCCGTTGACGGCTGAGCGTCGAGATGAAGCGTGGTAATGCTCGTCGCCAATCGAACTCAGGCTGATTCTGCGCCGAGTGCACCTTGGCGGCTGGAGACCTTAGGCCGGAAGCCCGGCCTAAGGTTGGCGATGGCCTACTCGCGGGGCCGACACCCCGCAGGTCTACTGAACGCTGCCGAAGGACTTGTCGGCCGCGCCGGCGGGGGGCTGCAAACCGGCGAAGCGGCATCCCTGGGCGACCGGCCCGCCGGGGAATCGCTCGTAGAGGTACTTGAGGCCGCCCTTGGCATGAAACCGCTCCTCGAGGGCATCATGGAGCTCTCTGACGTTTGGCTTCTCGTGGTTCGCGAAATAGCTCTGGAGGGCCTTGATCGTCTCCCAATGGTCCGGGGTGAGGTCGATCCCGTCGGCCTTTGCCGCAGATTCCGCGCTGGCTCGGCTCCAGCCCTCCGGCGCATCGGGGAAATCCTTGTCTTTGCTGATGGCGCTCGGGTTCATGATCTCGCTCATGCTATCCGCCATGAGGCTGTCCTCCTGTTGGTCTCGGTGCTCGATGGTCTCGGCCGGAAGTGTCTTCCGTCAGGAGAGGGGCGTCAAGCTCGATATACCAGGGGACACAGAGGTCCCCCGGCAAGCTCATTGCAGCAGGAAGTACACGAGGGTGGCGGCGGCGATGCCGACGGCGGCCGCCCCGGCGGCCAGCAGATACATGCTGCCCAGGCTCCCGCGGGCGGTGCTGATCAGGCTTTCCGCCACCTGGCCGGCGCGCTCGGTTGCGGCAGTCTCGGCGATCTTGCGGGCCTCGCGGCCGACGACTTCTTCCGCGCTGCTGATAGCGGCCGCTGTGGTGGCTTCCAGCATGCGGGTGAGCAAGGCTGGGTTGTCCGCAAGCCGATCCACAGAGGTATCGATCAGGCCTCGCAGTGACTGGGTCGACTTGTTCAACTCCTGGTCGATCCGGGCATACACCGCCTGCTCGATCTCCGTTCTTGCCGTGGATAGTTGCTCCTGCAGCATCTGCGGCAGGTGTTCGCCGATCAGTCGATCGGCGGTCAGCTGTGCCTGCTCACCCTGAGATGCGAGCAGATCTTGCTGCAGTCGCTGGGCTTCGTCCCGGAAGCGCCCAGAGAGCCTTTCCTCTATCTGGACGGCGAGCGTGGCACCAAGGCGCTGCTCCATCTCTGCCATCATCGGGTCTAAGACGGCACGCACGCCTTTGTCCAGTCGCTCCTGCAGTATCTTCTCCGCTTCCTGGCCGGCGATTTCCCGAATCGCGTCGGTTGAAGGTGTTGCGGGTTGCGGCTGAGGACTCGCGGCTGCCTCTGGGATGGGACTGGGCGTTGTCAGGGACGCCTCGAGGCGCTCCAAAAGAGGAGGGAGCTTATCCTGTGCGGAGGACTTGGCTAGAATGTCCATCGCGCCCTTGTGTCGCGCCTGTGCCATGAACTCCGGGTCCTCGTTGGAGGTACACATCACAACCGGAATGTGCGCGGTCATAGGCGTGGACTTTAGGATCTCCAACGCCTCGAAACCGTTCATGCCTGGCATGGTGTGGTCCATGAACACGGCGTCGGGGGGGGTATCCTTGATTCGCTCCAACGCCGCCTCGGCGGAATCGGCGGTATCGACCACGGCCCCGTGGCGTTGGAGTTGGAGACGCAGTGCGTAACGGGCCGATTTGGAATCGTCCACCAATAGGATGTTCATTGGATTCATTCGCAGAGTTTCCCTCGCTGATTGGAAACGGCGGGTTTGGCGTCCTATAGGGCGTCTTCGCTGACTATGCCGCCTGGTTTTTTTATATCGTTTCCTTACGCCAGTCCATTTTTTTTCCGATTTTAGAGAACCAGCGCATAAAGTTCCATGCAGCGGAGGGTTTCTGTCCAGTTCGAGTTGCTCGACGATGCGCCGCAGGTGGCCCTGGAGGCCGCGCGCGTGATCCTTGCGAGCGCGGCAGAGGCGGTTGCGGCGGGCCGTCGTTTTCGGCTGGTACTGGCCGGAGGAACTACCCCCATGGCGGCTTACCGGATGCTCGCAGAGAGCGAGGCTGATTGGGACGCCTGGGAGATCTATTTCGGTGACGAGCGTTGTCTGCCGCCGAACGATCCGGCTCGAAACAGCCTGGCGGCGCGGGACGCGTTCCTCGATCGCGTGCCCATTCCCTCGACGCAGGTTTTCGAAATTCCGGCCGAGTTGGGCGCGGAGCCCGCTGCTAGGGTGTACGGCAGGACAGTCGCCGCGGCGCTCCCGTTCGATCTGGTGCTGCTCGGCATGGGCGAGGACGGTCACACGGCGAGCCTGTTCCCGGGTCATCCCATCGCCGTGGATGCGCTGGTCCAGGCGGTCCATGGCGCCCCGAAACCGCCTTCGGAGCGCGTGTCCCTTTCGCTGAAGGCACTCGCCGCCTGCCGGCTGATGCTGATACTGGTCACGGGAGCGGGCAAGCGGGAGGCCCTTGCCGCCTGGCGCCGTGGTGCCAGCTTGCCCGTGGCGCGGGTAGCAACGGCGGCGAAGGCCAGGGTACTGATGGATTGCCAAGCAGCGGGAGACCGAGGTTCCAGAGACAAATGATTGCTGGTTGCGGAGAAGGAGAAGGGGCAAGCGTATGAAATACCAATGGGCCATCGCGATCGCCATGCATCAGCTGGGCACGATCGTCTGGGTCGGGGGCATGTTTTTCGCCCACATGGTGCTTCGACCGGCGGTCAACGCACTGCTTGAACCCCAGCAACGCTTACCACTGATGGCGCAGGTACTCGGCCGCTTCTTCCGCTGGGTGTGGGTCGCCCTTGCGCTGCTGTGGGGAAGTGGTTTGTGGATACTTCTAGCAATCTACGGCGGCAATGCCGCGGCCTTCGTGCACGCGATGATGGGCATCGCATCGGTCATGACGGCGCTCTTCGTATACATCTGGTTCGTCCCTTTCCAGCGCCTGAAGGCGGAGGTGCTCGCCGCTGACTGGAACGCCGCCGCCGTCAAGCTCGGTTCCATACGGACCATCATCCTGGTCAACTTGGTGCTCGGGCTGATCGCCGCGCTGTTGGGTGCAGCGGGTCAGAGGGTCTAGGCCGGATATCCGAATGCGCCGTGAAAGGCGCGTTCTCTGCGACTTGTGTTTCAGTCACCATCCTTGCGCCCGAGCACGCGGCCGAATTGTTTAAACCACGAAGTCGATTTTGCCGTACAGGGTCCGTCCCTCGTACTGGCGGGTCCAGTGGATGCCGTGGAAGACCTAATCAGCGGGCAGTGTCGTTGGTGCTGGGGGTTATACTGGCACGACAGAATCGAGGGTGAGTTTCTCCATGCAGATTCGATATGCACTCGGCCGCAAGCTCTTCGCTCTGTGCCTGCTCGCCCTGCTGCTCGCCGGCTGCACCGGCAGCCCCGAAGGGGTTCAGCCGGTCACTGGCTTTGAGCTGGACCGCTACCTGGGCACCTGGCACGAGATTGCACGGCTCGACCATTCCTTCGAGCGCGGCCTCACCAATGTGAGCGCCACCTACAGTCGGAGGCCGGACGGCGGGGTGGACGTGCTCAACCGCGGCCATGATGCGGCGAAGGGCCAATGGAAGGAGGCGCGGGGCCGCGCCTATTTCCTCGGTGACCCGGACGTAGGCAGCCTCAAGGTGAGCTTCTTCGGGCCCTTTTTCGGCGGCTACCACGTCTTCGCGCTGGACCCGGACTATCGCTGGGCGCTGGTGGCAGGCTATGACCACGACTACCTCTGGATTTTGGCCCGCGAGCGGGAGTTGCCCCAAGACGTGCTGGAGGACCTGCTGGCCAGAGCCCGGACCGTCGGTTTCGCCACGGATGCCTTGATCTTCCCCGGCGGCGCGGCGCTTTGACGGCGACCGCGCGGCCTAAGCCTTCCAATAACGACCGACGCCCGTTGTGCCAATGCCGGCGAGATTGCACGAAGAGTATCCGTTGCGGGGATTGAATAGTTTCGGCGTCGAGGCGCGGGCGCGCTGGTTCTGCCAGGTGAGCAGTGCCGACGATCTCGCCGCGCTGGCTGCCGATCCCAGGCTCGCCGGGCTGCCGCGGTTGGTGCTCGGCGGCGGCAGCAACCTGCTGCTGACCAGGGATTTCGAGGGCTTGGTGATCAAGGTGGCGGTCCCGGGATTGCGGGAGCTTGGCGAAGTGGGCGGCGCCTGGCACCTGGAGGTCGGCGCCGGTGAGAACTGGCACGCGACCGTCGAGCGGCTTCTGGCGATGGGGCGTCCAGGGCTCGAGAATCTGGCGCTCATTCCTGGCAATTGCGGCGCCGCGCCGGTCCAGAACATCGGCGCTTACGGCCTGGAACTGGCCCAGCGCCTCGACTCACTGGCGGCCTGGGATTTCGCGTCCCAGCGCGTCGTTCACATGACGGCCGCCGAGTGCGCCTTCGGCTATCGCGACAGCCTGTTCAAGCACACCCTCGCAGGCCGCCGCCTGATCCTCTCGGTGACGCTTGCGCTGCCCAGGCGGTGGCGGCCGGTGGCAGGCTACGTGGACCTGGCCCGGGAACTAGATGAGCGGGGCATCGCGCGGCCGGATGCGCGCGCCATCTTCGACGCCGTGGTGGCAATCCGGCGCCGCAAGCTGCCCGATCCCTCGGTCATCGGCAACGCGGGCAGCTTCTTCAAGAACCCCATCGTCTCGCGTGAGGAGCACCAGGCGCTGGTCGCGCGGTACCCGTCGCTGGTCGGTTATCCGCAGCCCGGCGGGAGCGTCAAGCTCGCCGCCGGCTGGCTGATCGAAGCGGCGGGCATGAAGGGCGCCACGCGGGGCCGGGCCGGCGTCTACGAGAAACAGGCGCTGGTGCTGGTCAATTGCGGCGGCGCGACCGGGGCCGAGATCCTGGCCCTGGCGCGGGAGGTGCAGGAAAAGGTGGCGGCGGCGTTCGGCGTCTTGCTGGAGCCGGAGCCGGTGATCGTTTGAGCCGCAGGTCTCTTGCGAAACGGCGGCGTGGCCGAGCACAGTCGTGGGCTTTGATCGGCGCACTGACTTCCAGGGACAACTGAATGATGCGACCGATACTCACCCTGTTCATTGCGATTGTTTTTTCCGCGCAGGGCCACGCCGAGGACGCCGAGATCGCCTCCCTCTTTTCGGATGCCGGCGTCGAAGGCACGATCGTCATCGCGACGCTCGACGGAAACCAGAGCTACGTGCACAACGAGGCGAGAGCAGGGCGGCGGTTTCCCTCGGCGTCGACCTTTAAGATCTTCAACACACTGATCGCCTTGGAAGAGGGGGCGCTGCCGGGGCTTGATGAGGTGATTCGCTGGGACGGGCGCGTTCACGATCTCCCCGACTGGAACCAGGATCACACCATCAAGAGCGCGTACGCGGTCTCCTGCGTCTGGTGCTACCAGGACTTGGCCCGGCGGATCGGCGGCGACCGCTATCGTGCACACCTCGCCCGCGCGGGCTACGGCAGGCTCCAGGAGACGTTCGACGCCACCGCCTTCTGGCTCGACGGCTCCCTCACGATCAGCGCCGAGGAACAGCTCGCCTTCCTGCGGCAGGTGATTCTGCAGACCTTGCCCTACAAGGCGTCGTCCTATGCCGGATTGCGCGAGGTGATGCTGATGGAGCAAGGTGAGGAATACAGCCTTCGCGCCAAGACCGGCTGGGCCGCGCGGCCCACACCGCAGATCGGCTGGTATGTCGGCTACATTGAGAAGCCCGGCGCGACCTGGATCTTCGCCATGAACATGGACATGCGCGGCAAAGAAGACCTTCCTCTACGCCGAGCACTGACCCGGGCAAGCCTGAAGGCCAAGGTGATCATCGAGTAGGGCGGAGGGACGGGCGACACGATTCTGCGCTCAAGTCCGCTCGATGGTGCGCCAAGCGCCCCTAGCTAGGGTGTCGATCCGCGCGAGCAGGGCTCGGGGATCGGAGATCAGGTCCAGCAGCGAGTACTCGATGACGGAGATCCCGGTGTTGACGATCCGCCTAACCCGCCCGGACCCACCGCGCGCATACACGAGCCAAGCGCGCGGGACTTCCAGTGCGGTGCAGTAAGCCAGCATTTGGTAGTAATCGCTGTTGGCATACTGACCTTTGGCATCGCCGGTCTTGTACTTGGGGCGGCTCCGGTTTTTTTGGACACGGAATTGGGGACAATCCGAGTCTGAAAGATAGGAGCCTGCAATGAGTGAGAAGAAGTCGGTTGAGGTGGCGTCGCTGCAGGTTATGGAACGCGCGCCCGGCATCCCCGTGAAGCGCTTGGAACGCCCCATGTTCGGCTACCTCTCCACCGAGGAAGTACAGGCCGTGATCCAGGCGCCACCGAGCGCCTGGGTTGGCCAGCGCGACCATCTGCTCTTGCCGGCGCGGTCCGCCTGGACGGAGCAACTGGCCGCAGCAGGGCTCGCCTCCGCGAGCCTTGCAGCGAAGCCTTGACCCCACAGCTGTCGCTAGCCTGAAGTCTGGCCGCCCACGGACTCCCAGGTGCGCGTTGATTTCCGCCCCGGTAGACATTTCCTTCGGGGGCGCGGGCGGATATGCACAACATTCGTACGGTAGCAAAATCCAAGCAATGGCTTAACTTTGCCCGTCACAGGACGCAGCACGGCCGCCATCGGCTCTAGGCGTGCCGCAGCGACCGTTTTCCTCTCCCTGTAGCCTGTTGTAGCACCGCAACCTGAGGTAGATGATTAAAGCTTACTCTCAACGTGTCTTGCAGCCGTACTCAGCTCAAGTACAAATCGCTGAATCCGACCATACGCGAGCGCTTTCGATGGATGGTGATTTGTGGGAGTTTCAGTTTGTCTATGCAGACAGTCGCGGCGGCGCAAGCGCTGGTCGGAGGCAGGGCCGCTTCACGCGGGCGGCCCACATCAGGCATCGCGATCTCCAACGGGTGATCGAAAACCCCGTTACGGAAGATGGTCAAGTGGACCAACGCATCCTCGAGTTGGCGAAGTTTTTGCTTGAAGCCCGACTCCCGTTCGAAGCGGCCGATCGGTATGAGTACTGGCTCCTTGATCCTAAAGACAATTCGCCCCTCGCCTTGATTTTCTCTTGCGTCGACGCCTCGGCGATGGCGTCATTTCCGAAACTCGTTGAGTGGGCTGCGCTCCCGGCCGCTGTGATGCCGATCGAAACGAGCGAGGCTGAGCGTCGCCGATCATATGGGCCTGTGAACTACCGGTTGGAAAGATGTGTCGCCGAGCGTGCAGGTACCAAACCGCGAGCGCGATGGTTCACCCGGAGGTACAACGAGACTGAGGATTTCCCACCTTTCTTGATACGGGAGGACTGGGAAAGCGCAGAGAACCAGGATCTCTGCCAACGTTATCTGCGTCGCCAAGCCCCCCGTTTGTTGATGTTGCACGGAGTGAGTCTGGAGGAGCGGCGTAGGATGGAGTTGGCGGCAACGGCGAACACGCTGGACGTGGCGCGCTTCTATCCGCTTTATCCGGAAGTCGCCGATAACAATGTCATGGATAAGATCCGGATCGAAGCTCGGCTTCGGATGGCGGCAGGGGAGACGGCGTATGCGATGGGGCGTCGGGATGGTGTTCTGTACCAGTGATGCGGTTGCCTCTGACCTCTCTACGGTGCGCTATGGCGGCATCGGCAAGGCGCGCAAAACACTGCTACATCGTCAACCCAACGGTTGCGCGCAGAGCAGATTGTATGGGGGCATAGGGGTCGCAGGTATCCCCGGGCGAATTTTTCGGCTACGGCGCGGTCGAAGCGAGGCGCTGGGCGGCTGAGCGCGAGCAACCCCCAACTCCTCTGACAAACAAGCGCTAATGCGCTCTTGCGCTTCACGCCAAGCCCATAAGTAGTCGCTATGCATCCCGAAGACATATGAGTAACACAGAAGGTACTAAAACGTTTATCCTTTGGTACCAGTGCCGCAGGCTGGCGCCGCAGAGGTGCCAAATTCCCAGTGGGGCGGTTGGATATCCGTTCCTTCGGCATGACCGGACGACCTGATGCCGAGACGGATCGGGTCCCCGTTTCCTCGAGGTAGCCGAGGTTAACATCCTTTGTGGAGTCATCATCTAATGATCGAAAGTAACCCCTTCGCAGTTTTGTCCGCGAACCTTTCGCTTGACCCAGGCGTCATGCAGGCGTACGTCATCCTGATGTTTCTTCTGGTCATCGGCGGCACGTTGCTCGACGTCGTGCATAAAAAGAGTGCCCGATACTTCTTTGAGAAGGGGCAGTCGCTGAAGAAGATCGCCAAGCGTGACGTTGGCGGCGGAGAGAAGCTCGGCATCGCCGTGAGCACGCTGACGGGCGAGATCCTGACCTCTAGCGAGTTCCAGAATCGCGATCGTCGTATCTCTCACCTGTTCACGATGTATGGCTTCATTTTTTTCGTGGTCACCACGGCCATTCTGATTTTCGGCCTTCCCGTTGCCGAAGGCGAGGGCCCGGGTGTGGCGCCCGTGCTGTGGCACCTAGGTGCGCTGTCGATGTGCATCGGCGGCTACTGGTTCTGGTTCAAGATCCGCGTTGATGTGCGCTCCGAGGGTAACGCCTGGCACAATGTGCACCAGTCCGACCTGTTCATTGTCTCGCTCCTGTTGATGGCGACCTTCGCGCTGATCTGGTCCATCCTTCAGGCGGCCGCCGGCGCCACTTCCGCGCTGACCATCATCGCGTTTGTTGTCTTCATCGCCGCGTCCACCACGCTGTTCAGCACCATCCTGTGGTCGAAGTTCGCACACATGTTCTTCAAGCCCGCGGCTGCGTTCCAGAAGAAGGTGGCGGTTGCGGACGGCTCTCGCGACAAGCTGCCCGAGATCCCCGAGCTGTCCAGCGCCGAGTGCAAAGAGCGCTACCCGGACATTCCGGAGTACATGGGCGACAACCCACCGAACATGGGGCTCGGCATCAAGCGAGAAGCTCCGTCCCACTACTGATCCGGAAACGATCACTCAAGTCACGAAGAGGAACCAAAAATGCCAACTTTCGTCTACATGACACGTTGTGACGGTTGCGGCCAGTGTGTTGACATCTGCCCCTCGGACATCATGCACATCGATCCGGTCGTCCGCCGTGCTTACAACATCGAGCCCAACATGTGCTGGGAATGCTACTCCTGCGTGAAGGCCTGCCCGCACAATGCGATCGACGTCCGGGGCTACGCGGATTTCGCTCCGCTTGGCCACTCGGTTCGGGTTCGTCGCGATGAAGAGAAAGGGGTCATCGCTTGGAGGATCATCTTCCGCAACGGCGAGAAGGACATGAATCTCCTGGCACCGATCACGACGAAGCCTTGGGGCAAGCACATTCCGCAGCTCGCCGACCAGCCCGCTCCCGGCCAGGATATGCGCGATAGCGAACTGCTGTTCAACGAGCCGAAATACATACGTTTTGACGAGGGCGACCTACACACGCTCAAGTCCAATGGTCTGAAGATGGTTTCTGGGGTGGAGGGTTACTGATGGCTTACAAGACAATCGTTGAGGATGGTATCGACATCCTGGTGTGCGGCGCAGGCTTAGGCGGAACTGGCGCGGCGTTCGAGGCCCGCTACTGGGGCAAAGACAAGAAGATTGTTGTCGCCGAGAAGGCTAACATCGATCGTTCCGGCGCCGTGGCTCAGGGTCTGTACGCGATCAACTGCTACATGGGCACCCGTTTCGGCGAGAACAATCCGGAAGACCACGTGCGCTACGCCCGCATCGACCTGATGGGCATGGTCCGCGAAGACCTCCTGTTCGATATGGCCCGTCACGTGGACTCGACCGTGCACCAGTTCGAGGAATGGGGCCTGCCGCTGATGCGCAACCCGAAGACTGGCGCCTACCAGCGCGAGGGGCGCTGGCAGATCATGATTCACGGCGAATCTTACAAGCCAATCGTCGCCGAGGCGGCCAAGAAGTCCGCCGACAAGGTCTTCAACCGCGTTTGCGTGACCCATCTCCTGATGGATGAATCCAAGGAGAACCGTGTCGCGGGTGCCGTTGGGTTCAATGTCCGCACCGGCAACTACCATGTCTTTAAATCCAAAACGGTCGTTGTTGCTGCCGGTGGCGCGTCCAACATCTTCAAACCGCGTTCGGTTGGCGAGGGAGCTGGTCGGGTCTGGTATGCCCCCTGGTCATCGGGCTCCGCCTATGGCTTGATGATCGGCGCTGGCGCGAAGATGACCCAGATGGAGAACAGGATCGTTCTCGCTCGCTTCAAGGATGGCTACGGTCCGGTCGGGGCCTACTTCCTGCACCTGAAGACCTACACCCAAAACGGCATGGGCGAGGAGTACGAGTCCAAGTGGTTCCCGGCACTGGAGGAGATGGTCGGCAAGCGCTATCTGGACGTCGAGGCGTCGCACCTTTCGCATCGCCCGATTCCCACCTGCTTGCGGAATCACGCGTTCATCAACGAGGTCGCCGCCGGCCGCGGTCCGATCCACATGGTGACGATGGAGGCCTTCCAAGACCCGCATCTCGAAGAGATCGGCTGGCACAACTTCTTGGGTATGACCGTCGGCCAGGCCGTGTTGTGGGCAGCGACGGACGTCGATCCGAAGTACGAGAACCCCGAGCTGACGACCTCTGAGCCCTACGTCATGGGTTCTCACGCCACCGGGTGTGGGGCCTGGTGCTCTGGTCCCGAGGACGTATCCCCTGACGAGTATTTCTGGGGCTACAACCGGATGACCACGGTGGAAGGTCTGTTCGGTGCGGGTGACGCGGTGGGTGGTACCCCCCATGCGTTCTCGTCGGGTTCGTTCACCGAAGGCCGGCTTGCGGCCAAGGCCGCCTGCAAGTACATCGACGACGGTAAGGCCGAGGGAATCCGCGTCTCCGACGCTCAGATCAATCGTCGCAAGGAAGAGGTCTACAAGCCGATGGAGCACTACAAGATCTATCGGAACGAGATCACCGGCGGTTCGGTCAACCCGAACTACATCAACCCGCGTCAGGGCCTGGATCGTCTGCAGAAGCTGATGGACGAGTATTGCGGCGGCGTCACGGTCAATTACATGACCAACGAGAAGCTGCTGAACATCGGCCTGAAAAAGCTCAAGCTCCTGGAAGAGGACCTGGAAAAGGTTGCGGCAGAGAACATCCATGAGTTGCTGCGTGCCTGGGAACTGAAGCATCGCCATCTCACATCCGAGTCCGTTATGCATCACACCCTGTTCCGTAAGGAAACGCGCTGGCCGGGGTATTACTACCGCGGTGACGCGATGAAGGTGGACGACGACAACTGGCATGTGCTGACGGTGTCGCGCCGTGACCCCGAGACCGGCGAATACACCATGGAGAAGGCGCCGTGCTACCACTTGATCGAGGATAAGCCTGAGGTCAAGGCTGCTTAAGCAGTTGTTGACGCTGGGGCCCCACACCGGGGCCCCAGTTCTGCTGCTGTTAAAGCTGCACTTGCAGGGCCAGCGCAAAAGCGAGCGTCATGTGCGATGACGGCAACGCCAGGGAATATGGCTGGTGTCAAGTGACCTGGTTGCACGGCTTCAAATTCGCCGGATTAAGAAAGAGTCCGCCGCTAGTCGAAATCCAATACGTTTAAATATGGCGACGCGACATGAACATTATCGATAAGTCAGACGAAGAGATTCTTGAGATCGCTCACCCAATGTGGGACGAGCTCATTAAGTTTTCGAACAAAGGGCAGTACGGCAAATTTATTAGAAAGTTCTCGTACGAGTTGCTGCTTGGCTTGAACGAGGTTGAACTCGGTAAGCAATTCGCTCACAGCGGCCTGTCCCGAAATTTGGTCGAAGAGCGGGATTTTCTCGGCCTCATTCGGCGTGGGCAACATGTGACCGTGCTCTATCGCGTGCGCAGCACGGAGAAGGAAGGGGAGTGGCTGGGAAGAATGGTTCTCGGCTACGAGAAGGGAGAAGTCCGTATTTTCGCCGCCTCGATTTTCTAGGGATATGACAGACACAATTCAACACGGCAAGTACGTCGAGCTTACCTACAAGGTCATCGACACCAAGACTGGCCAGGTTCTGACAACAGTGGAGTTCCCGTTGGGCTATGTCCATGGCGTCAACGACGTGCTTTCGTCGCAGGTCATGGCCGAGCTGGAGGGGAAAGCGGCTGGGGATAAGATTTCGGTCGAATTGGACTGCAACAAGCTGTTTGGTCCCAGGGACGAATCTCTCGTCATCACCGACTACATCGAGAACGTGCCAGAGGCATATAGAGAAGTCGGCACCACCGTCGTCATGGAGAACGACCAGGGTAAGACAATGACTTTCCTGGTGACGAGAATGGACGAGACGACGTTGACGATTGATGGGAACAATCCCTTGTGCGGACGACAAGTCGTCTTTGAGCTTGAGATACTCACCGTCAGGGGCGCGACGGAAGCGGAAGTGGCGGCCGGAGGAAAGATCGAAAAGCGCCCTGATATTCCCGGCGTTACGCCTGTGCCGCTCTAGCCAAAGAGCCAATGACACCCGGGCCAGATTTCCGCCGGCGTCTGAACCGGAGTCTCCAGGTAAAGGTGCCGACAGGAATAACGGTAATTGACTATGCAGCTCAGCCTCGATTCGACACAATTTGAAGAACAACAGATGATGCTGATTTGCGAGCTCGTACAGAGCATCCGCGTCAAGCTGCAAGAGGCCGGAATGACCGGTAACAAGCTGGAGGATCTGACGGCGAGCATCGCGTTCAGTGTTGCCAGCACGATTGACGACACGGCGGCGATTGAAGTGGACGGGACCGAAGTCCACCCGTACTTAACGTTTCGCACGTCGGATGGTGAATTGACCCACTGCGGCGAGAATTCGTACACGCATGAATTCGTCTACGAGGTCTTGCGCCGCATGGCCGAGAAGGGAGCCGAATGATCGCGCTTGCATCGATCTCCTCTGCGATTCCGTTGTCAGGCCATTGCTGCCCCAAGGGCAGCCCCCGGCCGGTTCTCTGGTCATTCGGGTCTTGGTGAGTCAAGTGTTGAAAGTTGATACCCAAACGGGCACGCGCTGCGTAACTTGCGCGTTCCCTTCTATCCACCATGACATGTCTAGAGAAGGTGACTTATGAGCCAGCAACCGAAGAGCAGACCAAAAGTTCCTGAAGGCAAGGCGCGCTTTTACAAGACCAAGCAAATGGAGCCCAATGAGAAGGGATTCGTCGGTTATCAGACGACCTGGGACACGCTCCAGAAAGAGGTCGAGTACAAGACCCCAAAACGCCCCTAACCAGGCTGACGGTTGCCCTGGCGGGCGGCTTGGCCTGTCGTAACCGTAAACGCCCACTGTTCTAGATCGCCTGATCGCGATGGGTTTCGTCCCTCTACCCATCCTACAAGTCCTTGGTGTCGCGTAGGATGGGTAGAGAGCAGCGAAACCCATCGATTCTCGGAGCGGGCGGAATTTTAGCGCTTACGAGCCGATCCTCGCTGCCGCCCACATCGCAGCTCAGCCGTTTCCCATAATTGCGGTCCGCCCAACTCACTGATCAGGGCCGGCCCCGAGGGCACCGCCGTAGTCCTTCTCTTCAGCCGTTGCATCGCGAACCAAGCGTATTTCTACCTGGTAGATGACCTCCCTGCCACAGAGCGGGTTGTTTCCATCGAACGTGATCTTGTCTCCTTCGATCTTGGTCACCAGGAAACTTTTCATTTGACCCAGATTGTTCTCCATCAGGATCTGGGTTCCGACCTGGCGATACTCTCGAGGCACGACAGCGACCTTTTCGGTGACAACGAGTGACTCGTCTCTCGGACCGTACAGCTCATTGCAGTCGACAAGCAAGTCGACCCGTTCACCTTGCGTCTTGCCTTCGAGCTCCCGGGTAATCGCCGGTGCCAATATCTCATTTACACCGTGAACGTAGTTGAGGGGGCGCGAGATTTCGGTTAGAACAGCGCCGGTTTTGCTGTCGCGCACGAGGTAGGTTAGCTCGACGTACTTGCCGTCGGTAATTGTGTTTGTGCTGGTTTCGGTCATAGAAATCTCGGGAAGGGTACACGTTGGGGAGGGGAGATGATCCTCTCGGGTTTGTGAGTTTGGGGTATCAGGGTCGGAAGCAAAGCCTCATGTTGCTGCGTGTCCACATCGGACAAGCATTCGTAAGCTCGCGACGGAGGGTGTCGATCGACCGCTCGTCCCAGGGCTTCGCGCGACTCGTCTCGACGGCACGGATTGCGGTCAACCCGCGATTCGAAGAACAGCGAATACCTTTTGAAGGCTACCCCAACAGCGTGGCAAAACAGCCGCTACGAGGAAAAGCTGGAACCCCGGCCGGTCGTAACCGGCCATTCTGAGCCGTCGTTCCATGCGGCGTGAACCTGGCTATGCTGTCGGCACCTATTGGTGTAAGCGACGGCAGGAGGAGCAGGGTGAGCACGTCGAAGCGACCGACGAGAGGACGGCGGGCGCGGCGTAGCCGCGAGCAATGGCGTGATTTGCTGGAGCGCTTCGAGCACAGCGGGCAGAGGCGCGAGGACTTCTGTCGCGAGCACGGCTTGACGTTGAGCAGCTTCGCGCACTGGCGCCGGACGCTCGGAAAGACCGCGGCGGGACGCCGGACTGCAACCGGTTCGCCCCTGTTCATCGAGCTGGAGCCACAGGCAGGCGCCGCGAGCGGGAGCTGGGATGTCGAGCTGGCGCTGGGCAACGGCATGGTCTTGCGCCTGCGCCGCCCATGCTGAGTGTGCCGCCAGGACGACGGGTGTGGCTGTGTGTGCAGCCCACCGACATGCGCCGCTCCTTCGATGGCCTCTCGGCGGTGGTGCGCCAGCACCTGGGGGAGGAGCCGAGCAGTGGCCAGTGGTTTGCCTTCATCAACCGGCGACGCACCCAGATGAAGGTTTTGGCCTTCGAGGAGGGCGGTTACTGTGTCTGGAGCAAGCGCCTCGAGCAGGGCCAGTTCGCGGTCTTGGGGGCGGGTGGCGCGCGCAAGCGCGCCCTGTGCCACACCAGAGTTTCTGGCCCTGCTCGAAGGGGTCGATATGGTGATCAAACGGCAGCGAAAGCGCTACAGGTTGGTCGCGTGAGAGGCTGCAATCAAATAGAATATCGAGAACAAAAACAGGAGGATAAGCCACCTTTCCGGGCGCTGTGCGGATCGCCGAGCTGAAGCAGGAGAACGCCCAGTTGCAGGCGCAGGTGGCCGAGCTGCAGCAGCAGCTCGAGTGGTTCAAACGCCAGCTCTTTGGTGCCAAATTCCGAGAAGCGCCTGGATGTGGATCCGGCCGTGCAAGGGAACCTGCTGGCGGCCCTGGGTGTGGCCTCCCCGCCACCACCGAAAGAGACGCCCGCCGAGACGATCACCTATCAACGCCGCCCCAAGACGCGTGATGCAGCAGTCAACGACACGGGCCTGCGTTTCGGCGAGGACGTGCCGCGCGAGGTCATCGCGGTCAGCGACCCCGAGATCGAGGCCATCCCCGAAGAGCGGCGGGTGCGCATCGGCGAGAAGGTCACCTACCGTCTGGCGCAGCGCCCGGGCAGCTATGTGATCCTCGAATACATCCGCCCGGTCTACAAGGTCCTCGATGACCTGACAATCCTCACCACCGCGGCGCCGGCCAACGTGCTCGAGAAGAGTGTGGCCGATGTCAGCTTCCTCGCCGGGATGCTCCTCGACAAGTTCTGCTATCACCTGCCGCTGTACCGCCAGCACCAGCGCTTGATGCAGAGCGGCATCCAGTTGAGCCGCAGCACCCTGACGACCTGGGCCGGGCGGGCCATCGATCTACTGCGACCCATCGTCGATGCCCAGTCCCAGCATCTGCTGCAAAGCCGCGTGCTGGCCATGGACGAGGTGCCGATCAAGGCCGGGCGGCAAGCCAAGGGCAAGCTGCGCCAGGCCTACTTCTGGCCGATCTACGGCGAGGACGACGAGATCGTCTTCCACTATGCCCCCTCGCGCGCCCATAGCCATGTGCAGGCCTTCCTCGGCAATTTCAGCGCCACGCTGCTCAGCGACGGCTACGAGGCCTATGCGGCCTACGCCAGGCAAAACGCGCGGGTGACTCACACGCCGCGTGCTGGAGCCATTGTCGGCGCGGGTTCGAGGGGGCAAAGGATGGCGAGCCCACTGCCAGCGCCGAGGCCCTGGCCATCATCGGTGCGCTCTACCGCCACGAGGAGGTAATCCGCGAGCGGGGGCTCTCCGGCAAGGAGAAGCTCGCCTACCGCAGCGCGCACAGCGAGCCGGTGGTGCAGGCCTTCTGGGCCTGGTGTGACCGCCAATGCCACCGAGCGGATCTGTTGCCCAGCAGCCCCCTGGCCAAGGCCCTGCACTACGCCCTAGCCCGAAAAAGCAACCTGCAGGTGTTCCTCGCCGATCCCGCGGTGGCGATCGACACAAACCACCTCGAGCGTGCCCTGCGCCCCATCCCGATGGGAAAGAAGAACTGGCTGTTTGCCTGGACGGAGATCGGTGCCGAACGCGTCGGCGTCATCCAGAGCCTGCTGGTCACCTGCCGGCTCCAGGGGGTGGACCCCTATACCTACCTGGTCGATGTGCTGCAGCGCATCAGCATGCATCCGGCCAGCCGCGTCAGCGAGCTCACGCCCCGGGAATGGAAGGCACGATTCGCTAGCAAACCCATGAAATCAGACCTGGCGCTGGCACAGCAATAACGGCCTGGAATGGCCGCTTACGCTGAGTCATCGGTCTCGTGCGGATCTGCCGCTGCGGCGCCGCGGGCCTTCTCCAGCTCCGCGCCGACCGCCCCGAGCACCTCCTCGGTCTCCCGCAGCGCCCGCTTTTTCTCGTCCAGGGCCGCAAGGGTGGTATCCAGCTGATCGGCAAGCCGCAGCATCTCCTCGTTCTCTGCCTGTGCCTTCTCCCTGAGCCGGCCGCGCTCCTCGATCCAGTCGAACAGCGCCTCTGCCGGATCGCCGTCCGGCGCCAGGTCGAGGTCGACCCGGGCGTCGCGGATGACATCCAGCAGCATGTCGTTGTCGAAGAGCCGGTCGGGGTGACTGGCGATCGCCGCGCGCGCGAAGGCGATGGCCAGGGCAGGGTGGCGGGGGGCAAAGTCGTAAGCGAGACGGGTCAAGGGCTCGTCCAGGTCGATCTCCTCGTCCGAGACCTCGCACACAGCCGTGCGGCAGTCCCTCTCCAGCGGCTCGAACCGCTCCGGATGCTCCAGCAGGTCGAAGCGGAAGGCGATGGCCTGCGGGCGCCACCAGGCCTGATCCCCGCGTTGATCCTGGATCCTGCGCGCCAGCTCCAGATCGCCGGCCTGCAGGACGTCCTCGATCAGATCCTCGAAATGGCCCGGGTCGAAGGCCTCTTGTTTGGCCCGTCGTTCCCACTCGAGGAGCATCTCGAAGGCGAGCTCCCGCAGCCCAAAGGCCAGCGCCCGTTGGTAACCGCTGTGGAGCTGACCCTCGCTCAGCGCTGTCGGCGCGAGCTGTTTCAGCTCATGGGCGCGCATGTCGAGGACCACGTTGGGGTCATCGACCAGGCCGGGCCTGGCCTTCAGATCCGCCCGGGTCGTGCCCGCGTATTGGGAGGCGTCGCGCAGCAGCTCCTGATCCTTGGCGTAGCAACACTTCTTGTACTTCTTACAGCTGCCGCAGTGACAGGGATCGTTGCGCCCGAGCTTCGCAACGGGTCGCCGGACCGTGTAGGTACCGCCGACGACGGTCCGGGGTCGGTGCTCGGGAAGCAGATCGGACAGCCCCAAGGCGCTCCAGAGGGGAACGGGTGCCTGTTCCGGATTCTGTCCTTCCTCCAGGAGCCGCAGTGACTCGGCGAGTAACAGCTGAGCCTCCGGCGCTCGTGTCGCATGCTCGAGCTTCCAAAGCATCTTGCGGACCGGTTGCGGGTCCAGGCCCAGCTTGACGGTCAGATCGGCCGCCAGCCCGGCAGCATAGCTCTGGCGTTCGAACGGCAACGCTTCCGCCGTGGCTGCCCGCAGCAGGGGCTCGATGGCGTGCTCGTCCTGCAGGGCGAAGCACGGGGCCGAATCGAGTATGTCCTCACAGACGCCGATACAGGCGCACAGCACGTCGGGGTCGAGCTTCACCTCGTTGAACGCACAGACCTGCAGCAACCGGCTGAGCGCCCGGTCTTCGCCGGTCTCCAGGAACCCCTGCAGAGCCGCCTCGATCTGCCCATGGGAGAGATCGCCGAGCCTTTCCGCGAGCGCCCGGATGTCGGCCATGCAGGCGCGGGCGGAACGTGTGGCATCCAGCAGCTCTGCGGGGATTTCAGCAGTCATCGGGGAACCCACGGCATGGAGGTTTTCAAAGGAATTTCCGCCCGATTGAACGCCGGTGTTTTCTCCAACGGCGGGCGTCGGATCGAAACCAGCGGTCCTATCATCCCACACCCCTGAGGAATGATCCGTCGGCTACCGAGGCGGTTCGGCGATCGGTGCGGTGACCTTTGCGAGTCGCCCTCGAACAGGGGAATCTGCTTCTCGCCCAACGGCACGACCAACAACGCGCCAGCCACGAAGCCACCGACGTGGCCCACCAGGCCACGGACGACGGCTAGTATGCATGCGGGCTGGCTCCCCCGGGTGCTTGCTGTGGCTTCGCAACGTCCAGCCTATCATCCGAGCCAACCCGCCCCTATGTCTTGCTGGGACATCAGTCGCTCGCGCTTGAGTCAGGGCCATGCGAGTCCGACCCTTTCCTCCTCTTAGCTGCAGGTGACGATAAGCGTGATCAAAGTGCAATACACTGTCGGCTGAAACCAATTACCTTTTGAGAGAAAAGATATGCCAGATGTAAAAGACCTCCTATTCAGTCCCTACACGCTTGGCGACCTGCAGCTGCCCAACCGAGTGATCATGGCGCCGCTCACGCGATCGCGCGCGAAACAGCCCGGCGACATTCCGTGGGAGTTGAACGCGACCTATTACGCACAGCGTGCCAGGGCGGGACTGATCATTGCGGAGGCGACGCAGATCTCTCCGCAAGGCAAGGGCTATGCATTTACGCCGGGGATCCACTCCGACGCACAGGTCGAAGGCTGGGCCGAAGTGACCTCGGCGGTGCACGATCACGGCGGGCGAATCGTTCTGCAGCTCTGGCATGTCGGTCGGATCTCGCGCCCCGAGCTGCAGCCGAACGGTCAGCAACCGGTTGCGCCCTCGGCGATCAAACCCGAGGGGGCCCAGACTTTCATCGACGAAAAATCGGGCATGCTCGATGTCTTGGAACCGCGTGCCCTGACGACTGCCGAAATTCCGGGCGTCGTTGACCAATACCGGGATGCTGCGCAGAACGCCAAGCGCGCGGGCTTCGACGGTGTCGAGATTCACGGCGCCAACGGCTATCTCATCGACCAGTTCATCCGCAGCGGGTCCAATCGGCGCAGTGACGAGTACGGCGGTTCGGTCGAGAACCGTCTCCGCTTTCCGAGGATGGTTGTCGAAGCGGTCATGGGCGTGTGGGGTGGCCAACGCACGGGAATACGGCTGTCCCCTACCGGTACTTTCAATGACATGCACGACGATGACCCGGTCGCGACCTATGGAGCGCTGGCCGGCCAGTTGAACGACAGCAGAATCGCATACATCGAGGTCGTTGAGGACTCCTTCCAGGGCAACGAGGTGCAAGGACGTCCCGAAGCCGTCATCAACGCCATTCGCTCAGCGTTCACCGGCACGTACATTGCCAATGGCAACTACACCGCTGAGGAGGCGCGCCAGCGCATCCAGGCCGGTTTGTGTGACTTGGTAAGTTTTGGTCGTCCCTTTATCTCCAACCCGGACCTACCAGAGCGATTGCGCCTCGGCGCGCCTCTGAACGACTATGATCCGAATACTTTTTACGGCGGCGATGAGCATGGATATACGGATTATCCTGTGCTCGGGTAAAGCAGTTGGCAGCCCTGGTGACGGAGTCGCAGATCAACCTGACACGTTTCCACGGGGTATTCTCCTGCAACAGCCGCTACCGGGGGTGTTCTTGTTGGACTAAAAGAAAGCCGACGGGCAACGACCGCTGACAGAATGTAACTGCCGATCTTTGTTTCCCAGGGAATGGCAGTAGTTGGACGATTCTGTTGAAAAACTCGTTGCCCTTGGGTGGGGGGATTGCGCTGTACCAAAACTGGTCGGGTTGCAGATTGAGGAGAGCTTCCGCGACATGAAGAGCCAGCACTTCGGTGAGGGCCTCGAGCGAAGCCGCTGCAACGGCGTCGGGCGCTTCACTGTCCTGGTGCTGATCGCCTCGCTCGCGGCTTTTCTGCTCTGGCTGCTGGGCACCGCGGCCGAGGCGGCTGGATTGCACCAGCAGTTGCATCCGAGCAATCGAAAGCGTCGCGTCTACTCCAAACTGTTCCTTGCCCGCTTGCTCTTGGTGCTTGAGCGCTGCCAGCGCGAACTCGATCACCTGGCCGAGGTGATCACGGACGTCGATCAATGGGTCGCGCGAGATCATGACGCACTGCTCTTCGGATGAGCTGCGCGCGGCCCAATTTGAGGGGATACCTCAGGGTACGTCCCCGGTTTCCGCGTCCCCGGTTTCCGGTATTGCCGGTATGCCGTAACAGCCGGGCTGCTTCCGTTCGCGTCGCGGCGGAGATCGCCATCGTCTCGTGACTGCACTCAGAACACTTCGTCACCGGTGGGTTCGAGGTGCGAGGTCTGGTTCATCTGTTGACGGTAATCGGACAGCTTTTGGTACATCCGAAAGCGCGCCCGGCTCTGGTTGCCCAGCGGCCGATGAGCCGGCAGGCAATGCCAGGGGTTGAATTTCAGACGCCTGGCGAAATCGAACTGGGCCGGGGTATCGAAGGTCTGTTTCGGGATATGCACCGTTGCGGCGGAAATGAACGGCGAGAGTTTTTCCGGCCAGCGGACCGCGGCGTTTTCGATCGGCATCCGGTGCGGATCTGTCTGCAGCTGGATCTGCAGATCGAACTCGACGTCTTTCTCCTTCAGCGTCCGGACCATGTTCTCGCGCAGGTAGTTGAACGGAATCTTGCCGAAAGGCGCACCCTCGATCCTGCTGTAGACCTCGGTCTTCGGCACGAAGGAATACATCATGGCCTGGTTTTCGCCCAACAGGTAGGGGACGCAGCTCCAGTGGCGTTGTCCCAGCGGGTTGTACTGGGTCTCGTTCCACAGGCTCTGCATGAAGAAATCGAGCAGGTGCGGGTCTTTCGGGTTGAGGAAGTAATACAGCGGCATGTCGAGCAGGCTCCAGTACTGGAGCTTGGCGTTCTCACGGGTGTTCGGTGTCACGAAGGTCGGTGTGCAGATGGTGATCAGGTCCTGGGTGAACCTTTCCTCGTCCATCAGCTTTTCTCCGGGGACTCCCATCAACTTGACCGCCATGCTGGTGAATCCGACATCGCGGATGTCTGACGGCACGTCCGGTCCCGGGCCGGAAAAGCGCACGTACGCCGCGTAGCTGCGCGGTTCGGCGAAGATGCCCCGGCGACAGTGTTCGGGCAGGTCGTCGCGGATGGTGACCGTGGCCCGCAGGATGCCGTGCGTCTTGGTGTTGCCGCCACGCTCGTAGTGGCCCGGCCTGAAATGCCCACGCATCTGGTCGGCCATCAGGTCGATGATCTCATCGAGGCTGTGCTCCTCGTCGTCGTCGACTTTCTCCTCGACCAGCGCCAGGCCTTCGTCATCGCGCCGCAGATTGATGAAGAACTGCAGCAGCCGGGCCATGGGTTCGCGCAGCAGCCAGTTCAACGGACGACGGAAGAACGGTTCCAGTCGACGCTCGATGTGCAACAGCTCGACCAGGGCGACATGAACGAACTTCAGGGCACGTGCCGTGTGTGAACGCGGATTCATGACGACGTGCCATCCCGGTCGGTGGCCGGGCCGGCGATGTATCGCAGCGCGCGCAGCCCCGGCATGAAGAAATAGCCGCCGCCCTTGACGGTGACGAACTGCGGCATCGCGGTAGCGATACGTGTCGGCCCCGCCGCATCGGGTCGACGGAAACGATCCGTCGGTGCCCGGTTCAATAACGCCGAGCGCGTGCCGAGCAGGGGATCGCGTTCGTCCTGCACGCCGGCAAACTTGCTGCTAATCACCCAGGCGTTCTGCACGAACTCGAACTGGCGGGTGATGTTGCCGACCAGGCAGACGAACTGCAGTCCGCGCTCGGCCTCCGGTGCATCCGCTTTGACGGCGTCTTCCGGTGCCAGCGTTGGCCCGTAGTTGCGCCCACGCCTTAGCAGGCGATGAAACCGTGTCGAGGCGACCAGGTCGTCTTCAGGACGCGACAGGCCGAAGCCGAGGGCACGCACCAGCCTGCTGAGCAGGCCGGTGACCCCGGGTGGGTAGTCGCCGTTGCGCGGATTGGTCCGGCGGATGTGTGCGCCCACCGGACACTGCCTGCCTGCCGGGTCTGCCGCGTAAGTGAAATGATTGGTCGCATCGGTCGACGGGATGCCGGGTATCCGTTGCGTGGCCGGTTCGACGAGTGGGCTGCCGTCGCGGTGGCGGCCGACCATGCCCGCTGCCAATTGCTCGCGTTCGTGTTCATCCGATCCGGCGGCCCGGTCGACGAACTGCCAGAACCCGGGCACATCCTGTTGCAGTTGCCGGATGACCAGGTAACTGCCATTGCGCCCGAGATCCTTCCTGCCCGGCTCGTCTTCAGCGTCGGGCAGGATGTCTGCGCGCGGATCGCGCACCGGATCGATCAGCGGCCTCGGGGTGTACAGCCCGTATTCATTCGGATAGCCGAGCACCACGTCGCCGGGCGCCAGCCAGTTGGAATAGTCGTCGCGTTGATGCGGATCCGTATTCTGTTGCTGTTCCCAGTCGATCCTCGGCTGACTGATGCCGTCGACGAAGCCGAACGGCTCGGTGGCCACCAGTACGCCGGTCGGTAGTTCGGAAAGCAGCTCGAAGGCCTGGTCGAATGCCGTATCGGTCACCTGTTCGCGCCATGCCGCCAGTCGATCCTGCGTCGCATACAGCAGTAGCAGAACGTGTGGAAGCCGATCCGGCCTGCCGCCCCAATCCCAGTTATCGGGGGCATTGCTGCCGGTGTCGCCAAGCCGACGTGAACGGCTCGGGTCGCCCGACATGCCGCTGATGAACTCGTCCGAGAATTCGCCGATGGTCTCGTCGTCGAGGCCAAGCGCGGCCAGGCCCGGTGCCGAGAAGGCGAGCTGCAGCGCGGTGTCGGGCGGTGGGTCTTCGGCGACGGCACTGCTGATCGGCGCGGCTTTGAGCCACCGCCTTGCCGCGCCGACATCCCTGATCGCGAGCAGCAGGAAAGCGCTCGCCTTCATCCTGCCGTTGGCGAATCGCAACAGGGACTGCATGTCGTCGAAGGCGATGTCGCTGGTGTGTTGCATCGTCAGATCAGGCTCAGCCATTCGCGCATCGCATCGAGCGACGCGGGGCGGGATTCCACGCCTTCGCGGATGCGGCTGTTGCGATGCAGGTCAACGGCGGTCAGGCCGGGGTAGGCCCTGTACCAGACCTCCGAGCCCAGCTGGTGTCGCCGCTGCGTGTACTTGAACTGCATCTCGCGGTTGGCCCCCTGTTTGATCAGCCAGCTCGTGGTGGGATACCCGACGCCGTGGCTGAAGCTCAGGTTCAGTCCCCAGCCGACCTTGTTGATGAAATCGTCCATGTAGCTTTCGTGGCTGCCGTCGTAGGTACTGGCAAAGAACACCCGGTGCCGGTCGTCCATGAACACCCAGCGTGCGAAATGGATGGTCCTGATGCGGCTGAGGAAACCGCGGTTGTAGAGGTGTCGTGCGAAGTACTCGATCAGGATCAGCGTGAATCTGAAGGTCCAACGCCGGCACAGTCCCGGCTTGATGTCGCCGAAGACGTTGTACTGGTTGGTGACGTCTTGGTCCTCCTGGGTGGCCAGCGTCATCACCTGTTCCCGGTCTGGCCGGATGAACAGTTCCGGATCGGAGCTTTCGAGCTGTCGCAGGCGCAGGATGAACAGCGGCGATATCAACAGCAAGAACGGCGACAGCAACAGCAGGAGCAGTGGTACGCCGAGCAGGTGGGCCAGGTTGCGCAGACGCCAGGCAAGCGGGGTCGGTTCGTCAGGCGTCAGCGTCAGCTCGCCGTTGTGCCGCTGCCATTCGACATGGGTCACCAGGCGCTGCCGCAGCTCCCGCGGATCCATGTCTTCGGTGTCGTCGATAATTCCCTGCAGGCACCCGGACAGGGTTGCATGCAGCGCGGCTTCCTCCCTGATCTGTCTGACGGTGCGACCGACATAGTTGACGTAATTGACGGCCGGCGCGACGTTGTGGTCTTTGAGCCAGCCCTGGAAATCGCGTTCCGCGCCGGCGAATCCCTCGCAATGAGTGAAGATCTGCGCAAGGCCGGGGCCGGCGCGGTCCACCAGTTCGGCGAGAAACGAATCGATGTCGCCATCGACGTCGCCGATAAGCGCCAACGTCGGCTGCCAAGGCCTCGGCGAGACGCCGAATGCGCGGATCTCCTCGCGGGTGTGCGACTCGATGATGACCAGCCGCGCGGTGTGCAGGCGATCGAATCGCCCGAACGGTAGCAGCGGGTTTTCGGGATCCGCCAGCGCCGGCGCCCGGTTCATGCCGGACAACAGCTGCCGCAACCCGTCCAGCAGGCCGTCACGCACGGGTGCAACGATCATGAAAGCCGCCTGCGGTGTCACCGGTGATCCATGACCCGGGTCAACCGGGAATGTGACGGGTCAGCGCGAAATCGAGAATGCGGGTCTTTCCCCACCAGACCTTGCCGATATACACACCAGGTTCGACCTCGCGAATCTCGTCGCGTATCACTTTGGCAAGCACCGACGTCTTCGAATAGTCGATGACGATGGTGTCCTTTCCGTCCAGCCAGCTCTTGTCGACATAGACCTTGGCAACGATGAACGTCATGCCGAGCGGCAGGATCTTGTTGACCAGTACGCCGGCCCGGCCGCCGGGGCAAAAGATATCGAATATCTTTCCCTGCCAGGCGAACAATCTGGCGAAGGCCGCCACGATCCTGGAGAACAGCGAGCCGGCCAGTATCGCGGTTCCGCGCGTGTCGCCGCTGGGTAGCTCGCCGGGTTCGGCGTTGCGGTAGATCTGATCGAGCTGCTCGCGTGTCATACCCAGCCAGCCTTTGACCGTGCTGTGCATGTGCTGACCCTCCCTTGTTGTTTGTCTTGTCCCTGGTTTCAGTCCGGACGGTTCCTGACCTCGGTCGCCGCCGAATAAACCTCGCGCCTGACGGCATTCATCCTGCCGAGCGGTTCATGCGCCGCGAGGCCCTGCCATGGGTTGAACGCGCTACGTTCACAACGCGCGAGCGTGTCGCTGTCATCGATCGCCTGGTCGGGGATGGTGATGGTTGCCACGGTCACGAACGGCGACTCGTCTTCATCCCAGATCACCGTCGCATCCTCGATCGGCATCGATTCCGGCGAGGTCTGTGTCTGCACGCCGAAACTGAGGCACGCCGGTGCCTGCCGCAGGTGCGCACCGACCGCGGCGCGCAGCTGGTTCTCGCCCGGGTTCACTGCCTCTTGTGTCCTGTAGTCAGAGCAGGGCGTGACCGAATACTTCACCGCCGGACCGTTTTCCGGGCCGAGACGGAAGGGAACGGTACTCCAGTAGCGGATATCCAGTGGGCTAAGGTGCCTGTCACGTGCCTTGTAAACGATCCACAGCGACTTGAGGTGCGAGTCGAACGGGTTCAGAAAGAAGCCCAGCTCACTGCCTTCCTGGCGGGCACGGATGAATGCGAGGAAGTCCTCCGGCGTGGCGACGAACAGCGCGGGGTAGCTGTTGAGCAGGAAGTCCTGCATACCCCGGTTCGCCCCACAGCATCGGGCCTTCGACGCCCGACAGGCGGATCGACAGACCGCGAATGTCCTTCTCCGAATCATCCGCGTTGGTCGCGTTGGCGAAGCGCAGGAAGGCCGGGTAGGTCGCGGCCCTGCTGAATACCCCGTGCCTGCAGCGCATCGGGTACGTCGTCGTGCACCCTGAAGCTCGCGTCGACGCAGGCCACGGTCTTGGACTGGTTGAAGCGTGGCACGACGCCGCTCGTCTTTCCTCGCAAGCGTGATCGTCTCGATACGCTGGTTCATCTCGGCAACCAACTGCTCGATCGATCCGCGTTCGTCGGAACCGAACGCGCACCCGGTCAGCATCAGCAGTGCCGCCAGTGTGGTAGCGCGCACACGGTGGGTGCTCATTGCTCTGGTGGTATTCATCGGGCGCTCCGCTTGTCTGCTCACTCGGTGAATGCCGGATCAGTGGCAGCGTCCGGGCGCGGTTTCCAGTCGAGGCTGTAGTACTCGCCACGGTCGCGTGCCCAGGGGTCGAACGCGTTCTTCACGTGCAGCAGTTCATCCTTGAGTTCAGGGATGTTGCGCATCAGCACGCGCTTCAGCGGCGATACCTCCATCGTGTGGCCGTTGACCTCGCCCGGTTCCAGGCAGGTCTTGCGACCGTCGGTGCGCTCGGTCACCACGTACGGGCATTCCGACAACGGGCCGTTGTTCATCACCCAGTCGTAACCCAACTGCGAATAGAACTCCGGCCGGTAACTCGAGGTGAAGAAACGATCGCTGAACAGGCGGCGCGACGCGTTCAGGATGAAGATATGAAACTGGGTCTCGGAGATCGCGAACCCGTGCGGTCTCGGGTACTCGGCCAGCCAGCCAACGATGTTGTCGACGTCTTCTATGTTGTCGACCACGGATCCGTCAGGGTGGCCCAGGCAATCGTTGATGAAGCTGCCGTCCGCGTTGCGCTGGACGATCGAGATGATCTTGCTCGCGATCGCAGATGTGGGTGCCGTAGACCTCGCGCAGCATGCGCACGGTTTCCTCCTGGTGTTTGCGCCAGGGGTCGTTCTCATCCAGGCGGACATCGACGAAGTCATCGAAACCGGTCAGTGTCTTCAGGCCGATCTGGCGACGGAACTCGTTGAAGCGCGGAACGCCGCGCTCACGGTCGCGGATGATGTCGAGCGCGACGATATCCAGCTTCCCGGATTCCGAGTCGAGGTGCGGCATCGGCAGGTTCTGCAGGAACACCGGCAGGTTGCGCAGGTGCAGCAGGCCGAGACGTTGACGCCCCATGCTGAGCGCCCAGTTGTCGATCCCCCGGCCATGCATCTGCTCGGTCGCACCGGCCCTGACGGTTCTGGCCACCGGTATCTTCAGCTGGATCGCGTTCGGGTTCGATGCTGTCGCGGTACTCGATCAGGTCGGGCACCAGGGCATGCAGGCGATAGACCGACGTGAACTCCTCCGGGAAATTGAACGGCGAGCCGAAATGATTGATGCCGCCATTGACATCGCCGACGAGGTCTTCGAGATCCCACCCATCGTGTTTCCACCACAGGGCCCCGGCGGGCTTGCTGTTGCCCAGCCCGAAGATGCCGGCGCCGGAGGCGAGTACCGAGTACAGCGAGTTGGCCTTTTTCGGATCCTCGGAATCCGTGAACCAGCCGGCGATCTTTGGCCGAAGTGCGGCTGAGAAAGCTTTCGTCCTTGGCGAGGATGCGGCGCAGGATCTGCGAGACACGACCTTCTTCCTGGTTGAACAAGCCGAACCAGTTGGAGTTCATCCCGGCAAACAGTGGCTCGTCGTAGAGCAACTGGGTGGTCCATTCGATGGTGTGGATCTTGGCGATCTCCGCCGAGACGACCAGGCGTGCGACCTGGTACAGACGTTCATCGCTGACGTCCCTGTAAGCGATCACCTGTTCCGGATCGTCCGGGTCGCGCAGCCCCGAATCGGCATCCGGCATCTGCTGCTGACGCTCGCGGAAGTGATCGACGAAGTCGTTGTGCTCGCGCGTGAACAGGTTGTGATAGAAGCTCATGCCGATATTCCAGTTGGCCGGAAAACCGGTGGCCTCCTGTCCCAGCCACTGCGGCTGAACCGGGCAGTCGGCCGAGTACTGCGCGCATGACGGCAGCAACGGCAGATAATCGTCGCGGACCAGCAGCTTCGCCGGGTCGTTCGGATCACGCTGGACGCGTTTCTGCGACAGGGCGTCGTGACCGTAGATCTGCGAGGCATCCCACCAGGCCGAGACCAGGTTGGCGGTGGTTTTGATCGGACGTTTCAGGTGAGGTTTGCCGTCGTGTTCGAAGGTGCCCGGATCCCTCCGAGGCGAGGAACAGCGACGGCTCGCGGCGATCCCCCTCGCGACAGCCGAGTGCGCGTGCCTCGTCCGAGTTGCAGCCGACCGACTGCAATTCCGGCGCATTGCGGCCTTCGAACGTATGCGAGAACCAGTCGTGCGTCATGAACTGGATCCAGAACGCCGCCAGCACGTTGAAGAACGGGGCCTTGAGGTAGTCACAGTTCGCGTCCGGTGAGAAGTCGGCGGCACCCATGCCGTCGTTGCAGCCGTTACCGGGCGTCTGCTCGCGGGTGAACAGCTTGCGACTGATCAGCTGTGGATCGGGGCTCAGCAGATCCAGGCGGTCGCCGTGGCGATTGCGTGTCAGTTCCGTCAGGCCCAGCCGCGGGAAGGTCGCCTCGAACTGCATGTTGCGATTGAACGGCATGCCCGAAGAACCCATCAGTGGATTGAGCAGATCGTTGCAGATACCGGTCAAGTGTTCGATGGGTGACCAGGTCGCCCTTGCAGAGTTGTTCACCGTCGCCGCCTACAGCGGCAAAGTGCTCATGATTCGACGGCAGACGCATTTCATCCCATTGCTTCAGCGTCGCACCGGGCTGCCCGTCGCGACCGGTCAATGTAATCGTCGAAGGTGTTCGGGATCGAACAGATTGAACTTGATCAGTTCGATGCGCTGATATTCGAGGTCGAGCAGCGCGCCATCGATGCCGCGCCCGTTCGGAAACAGGTGTTCGCCAAGTTTCGTACGCGCCTCGCGGCCTTCCTTCTTGGTGCTGGCATCACCGGTGGCATAGTAGTTCTGCCAGTCGACCCATGGCCGGTCGCGATACCTGACCGCCTTTTCACCGCCGCGGCAACGCGCGGTGTCTTCCTGAACCTTGCCGAGAAACCGCTTGGACCGGTCGTCCGGCACGTCGAGCAAACCCTGTTTGGCGGTCTCGATACAGGACCTGGTCTCGTCATTGGCGCTGATGCCCGGCGCCACAACGCACAGCGAAGCGGCATCAGTATGAGGACTGCCTTGAATCGGCCTCTGCCGGTGATCGTCGGGTGACTTGTCATCTTTGACTCCAATCGGTTGTCGCACGGCGCGTCAAGGTGTCGAAGCGATGTCGACTTGGAGGTTTGGCATCCATGCGGCGCTCGCAACCAGTGCGTCGACCCGACTGCGCACAGCAATCGGTACTTCACTGGCCCCGGACGAGGTCACCGATTCCGTATTGTCGTATCCGCATTCGAATGCATCCCGACTACACAAGTCAAACTTATGAGCAGGCCACATTCGATAATCTCAATTGATTAAGCATCCCTGATATGCAGCCACCATATCGTTACTGTTAAAAAGCGCGCCTGCTATGAAGCAGGTGATGAGATTGAATATAGAACAAGCGTTCGAAACGACAATCCGCAGCGGGAGAATAGTGCCGCTTAGAAATGTGAATATTTCACACGGGGTGTTCCAGTTCCTGTTTGGCGACCTGGTGCTGAGCGGAGCGAACGGGGCGTTGGTTTTCTCACCCCAGGTCGACTGACGCGACGCTCGGTCCGTCTATCCGGTCGGGTGCCATGGAAACCGGATTCCTGCACCGGCCATGTGGTACCGGCCAAAAAAGTCAGGGCAATACGTTGGCGGAACAGCTTGGGGAGATGTGCCCCGCTGTCAACGGGAAACCTGCCACTGGGAGCCGTTGGCTTCGTAGGTGCCGGTGGTGAGGCGTACACCTACAACCGCGTTCGCTCCCATGTCATGGGCCTGTTTGAGCATGAGCAGGAGCGCCTCCTGCTCGGCGAGCCGAAAGTCCCGTTTCGAGGTCGCCTCCGTGTCGGATATGCCGCGCACCAGGCCAAAGGTTCTCTTCAGCTGCCCGGTGGGGAGCGCATAGGTGAAGACCGTGACCTCTGCCTGGGCGCGCTTGAGCGCATCGGCAAGGATCTGGGGGAAGTCCTCGGCACGGTAGAGTCTCCCGCCCGCGACTGCCTGGCGGATGCGCCGTCGGACACCCCGAAAAGCCGCTTCGATGATGGCGACGACCATCACCGCGACGACGACACCGCCAAGCGTGATCCCCTGCGCTGCGGAATCGAGGATGATCAGCGCGAGGTACGCCTCCAGGAGGCGCACGAGAATCGCTTCGACGGGCAGTCTTCCCGTGAACATGGGCTCGTCCTCCCGCACAGATATTGATGGTGTAACGACCGTGGGTCGCGTTTTGCATCGTCTTTGAACGTATCACGGAACCCGAAGCTGGCAAGCAAGCTGGACGCAGAAGGAAAAAAAGACGGAGGATAAATATCTCGCTTGCGCTAATACGGTGAGGATTCGATCTACTCAGCCGAGCTTGCCGCTTTCCCCGAGGGCACCGTCGGGCTGGGATTTTCGCTCAAGTCATTTGCGCAGCGCGTCTCAGTTGCGTGTGGGATGACCTATCACGACTGGCAATCAGGAGTGGCCGAGGCTCACCGTCGCTTCGATTTATCAACAGGCCAGGATCTCGACATCGTACTTCGCGATCTCCGGGTCCCGGGAGATCAGGGTCAGTGCCTCCGCTCTCGCCTGTGCGACCAGCATCCTGTCGAACGGATCGCGATGGTGCATCGGAAGGGTGCGATAGACGTTGAGGTGAGAGATTCGAATCGGCATTACCTCGTATCCTGCCTCGGGGACCGAATCAAAGAAGTCTTCTGGCAGGTCGAGCTTGCCGATCGATGCCTTGATCGCGCACTCCCAGAACGACGCGCTACTGGCCATGATGAGATTGGAAGGATTGGCGATCGCATCCCGTGCCGCCGGCGACAGGGCGCTTGGCTCGCCGAGCGCCCAGAGGAGGGCATGCGTGTCGACCAGAAAGCGCATGCTCAGTCCGTGATGCCGAGATCGTGGGCGAGATCCTCCGGCCAATCGTCGAAGTCTTTGGCGAGGTGAATTCGGCCCTCGAAAAACCCGAGGCGGCGGTTCGCGGCAGCCGGCTCGTAGCGCGTGATGCGCGCGATCGGATGCCCCATGCGCGTGACGATGATCTCCTCACCCTGACTGGCACGTTCGACGACCTCGGAGAACTTCGCTTTGGCTTCTGTGAGATTGAGGACGGAGGACATTGTGGCTCTTGAGTGGTTAGCCCTGGTTTGACTATATGCCGCAGAGCGCAAGGGATCAAGTATGCCCGCGGGGGCGAAGCCCCTCGCGGCATCAGGGCTCAGAGCGGCCGATCTCGCTCCCGTCCCGCCGCGTATTGAAGCGCCGACGGCGACTTGCGGCCGACAATCGCCGGCGCCTCGTGTACCAACTCGTCGTTCTCCAGGGCCTCCACCATGAACAGGGCGAAGTCCACCCTGCGGGTCAGATTGCTCTTCAGGATTGGATCTCCGACGTGCTTACTCCATACCGGAAGGCCCTGGCTTTCACCCTCTTCAAGATCACTGCCACGCACCACCGTCCATCGCTTTTCACTCGCGAAGATGCGACGGCACGCCTCGACCTGGTCGTCGATGTCAACGACGCGAAACAGCCGCGCGAGCCATCCCAAGGTTTTCAACATTGCCTTGAAGGTCCACGAATACACATCCCTGCCGTCCTTCGTGATGTGCCAGCCGCACGAGAAAATGAGCCGCGCACCCGCCGGTGCGTAGTCGAGTATCGCCTGCGCGGTTCCCGACGCGTAGTCGTCAACGCCCCAAGGAACCAGCACGGTCAGCACGCCGTCACAACCCGCTACCGCTTTCTTGATCACCTCGCGATCGTTTGTTGCGCCCGGGATGACGGTGATGCGCCCCTTGAAGGCATCGAGCTTGCCGACGCTTTGTGCGCGACACACGCCGACAACCTCATAACCCCGATCCAGGGCCTGGTGCACCATGTACTGCCCAAGCTTTCCGGATGCCCCCACGATACAGATCTTCTTGATTACCATTGATTCGCTCCACCCTCACTCGGCTCAGTTCGAGCCCTTCAGCTCCACGGTGTTGCCTTCCGGATCCTGAATGTATAGCGAGGGGCCGTTGCCAGAAGCGCCGTATCGGTCGACGATTTCGCCCACCTCGACGCCCTGTTCCCGTAGGTGCGCCACTACGGCTTCAGGGTTCCAAGGCCTGACCTGCAGGCACAGGTGATCCATATTCGGTGCCGCCTGATCGGGGGCTCGGCCGCCTTTGCGGCCGAGCGGTCCGTCTACAGCGACCAGGTCGATCAGAGAATGGCCGGCGCGAAGTTGCGCGAGTCCGCTCTCACCCGGGCCGCGCTCGAGGCGGCAACCGAGCACCTCGCTGTAGAACGAGATCATTTTCCCGAGGTCTTTGGCACGCAGGACCACATGATCGATGACCTGGATGTTGATCGGATTGGCTTTTTTCATGGCGCTTACCCGCAGTTTCGGGGTGATCGGGATATCTGTCGCTGGCACGCCGTCACGCCCAGCAACATCAAGACGATGCCCGCCGCGATCAGCGTGGCGCTCGGCAGGATGGCGGGGAGCGCGGGCTCCGCCAGCAAGAGCATGGCAATGGGCACGCCGAATACCGCGCTGACGCCGCCCATCAGGCTCAGAAACACCGGGCCTCCGGCTTTCTGGAGCACGAACAGCAGCAGAAACTGTCCGGCGAACACGCCCGCTTGCGCTGCGATCAAGGGTCCGGCGTAGGCGCTTTCGGTGGGGATGGCGAGGGACCAGCCGGGCACCAGGGAAAACAGCACGAGTATGACAATCCCACCCAGCAGCATGCCGGGGGCCAGGGACTCCGCGGTCGCACCCGCAGGCCAACGCCGCGTACGGTAAAGATTACCCGCCGAGAGCAATACCGGTCCGATCAGCGTCACGAGGATCCACGCGGTGTCCGTATCCGGAGCCGACCACTTGCGGACCACCAGATAGGTCGTCCCAACGAGCGCCAGGAGGACACCGGTTGCTCGCCACCAGCAGAAGGTCTCCATCCGCAGCATCAGCGCGCCGACATAGGTCAGCAGGGGGGGCAGTGAAATCATCAGTGCGACGAAGCTGACGCCCAGGTGGGTCACCGCGTTGAAGAAAATGAGATTGGACCCCGCCACCGTGAGGAATCCGGAGACGACGAAATACTCCACCGAGCGCCGGTTCACCCTGGCGGTCTGGCCCCGGAAGTAGGAGACCAGGGTCAACAGCAAGGCAGCACCCGCCAGCGACCAAGTCAGGTAGGCCAACGGCGTCACGCCGATCTCTTGCGCAACCTTTGCCAGATTGGTCGAGACGGCCAGTAGCAGCCCAGCGCCCAGCAACGCCGCCGCGGCAACATACGACTGACGCCGCCGTGTCGGCTGATCGATACGCGCAGAAATCGTTCCCATCGTGCCTGACATCGCTCGTTCCTCCTTCTTCGCTACTTGACCGGCATCGCGATCGGACGGATGGGCGCCGCATCGGCCCCGCGGAGCTTGAGCGATCCGCCGATGAAGGCGAATTCGTAGACCGCGTCGCGCGAGAGCTCCTCCAGGTAGACGAGCTCCATAATGGGTGTACCCTGCTCCGCGAGGAGGTAGGTGTGGACCGGCACGTAGTCGGCCTCCAACTCCGACGGGAAGGCCTCGAAGCTCAGGTTGTCTGCGCCGACGACCATGGCGCCGTTCTCTTCGACCAGGAACCGTGCCGCCGCCATGCCCAACCCGGGCGGGTTGCTCATGTAGGCCTCGGCATCCTCGTAGAGCTTCATGCGCCCGGTGCGGATCAGCACCACATCGCCCTCGTGCAGCGCGGTGTTTTGTTTCTTCAATGCGGCGACCAAGTCATCGCGCGTGACGCGATAGCCATCGGGCAGCATCTCGAGTCCTTTCGCGGCGGCCACGTCGATCAACACACCGCGCGCAACGAGCGGCGGGATCTTCTCGGCGCCGGCTACTCGCCAGCCCCGATCGCCGAGATGCTCTTCGGCTTTGAATCCGTTCCAGATCTTTCCGTTCAGACCAAAGTGGACGAGTGCGTCGATGTGCGTGCCCATGTGGGTGTACATGGAGATCGCGGCGCCGGTATAGCTGACGTGCTCATTCATCGCGGTGCCGACATCCAGTGGGTCATCGACGACGGTGCCGTGCGGTGTGTGCGTCATCCAGATCCGATAGTGCGGATCCCCGGCGGCTTGCCAGCTGGGCATGCCGATGAAGTAGTCCACCGACAAGTCGTAGACGGCGCCACCGGATATTCGGGACAGGATGGCGCTTCGCGATTCCGCCGTGATCAGATTGAGACGTCCGATCTCGTCATCCGGACCCCACGGGCTCTTGGCAACGGTCCGCTCGGCGCCGTTTGCCGTGAATGCAACGGTAAGCACGAGCGCTGCGGTGATCAGCAGTTGCTTGAGTGTCTGTTTCATCCGGTCCTCCTGTTGGTCGATGTATCTGACGGCATTCCGCCGTCATCCTCAGGATACTGAGCCGCATGAATTTGATAATCCGAGGTATTGGAATAATATTGTTCATGAATATTGAATAATCTCTCGCGGATATGGATTCATTGACCGACATTGCGGTCTTCGCACAGGTCGTCGACAGCGGCAGTTTCACGGCCGCCGCGGAGCGGCTGTCGTTGTCCAAATCAGTGGTCAGCAAGTACGTGACCCGACTCGAGGACCGCCTCGGGGCGAGGCTGTTGCATCGCACCACACGGCGTTTGAGCCTCACCGAGGTCGGAAGGGTTTTCTATGAGCGGAGCCGGCGAGGCCTGCAGGAGATAGAGGAAGCGGAGGCCGAGGTCTCACGGCTGCAGGGTGAGCCTCGTGGCATCTTGCGTATCAACGCGCCGATGTCCTTCGGCGTGTTGCACATCGCGCCGGCAATCCCGGAGTTTCTCGAGCGCTATCCCGAGCTTGCGGTCGACATGAACCTCGACGACCGCAAGGTTGACGTGATTGAGGGTGGGTTCGACGTGTCGATACGAATCTCCGGCATGCCCGATTCCTCGCTGATTGCACGACGCATGGGACCCTGCCGCCACGTTGTCGTCGCCTCACCCGAGTACCTTGCGCGCCACGGGCGGCCCCGTACTCCGGATGAGCTCAGACATCACAATGTGATCACCTACCAGTACCAGGAGTCCGCCCTGGAGTGGCACTTTCGTGCGCCGGGCGAAAAGCCCGTTTCGGTGCCCGTCACGGGGTCGATACGGATGAGCAACAGTCTCGCGCTGCGGGAGGCTTTGCTGAACGGTGCCGGTGTTACGCGAACCCCTACATTTGTTGTTGGCCGGGATATTCAGGAAGGAAGGTTGCGCCCGATCCTCACGAATTACGAAACGCTAGAGGTTTCGATCTACCTTGTCTTCCCGCAGCGGCAGCATCTCGCCCCCAAAGTGAGGGCGTTTGTGGACTTCATGGCCGAACGCATCTCCGACGATCCATATTGGGATCACGAAACGAAGGCCGCCGCATCCTCAGCGGTCTGACATCAGTCTGATTCTGGCTCGTTCATCCCAGTCAGATGCAAAGGATTGTGCCCGAGCTGGCCGACGCGAGCTGGGACGCCTAGGATCAAGACGGCCGCAACGGCGGGGCGTCAACCTTGATCTCATCTCGTGCTTGCGCAGAAACCAGAAGGAGGAGGGTTTAGGACTGTTCGCAGGCATCCAGCGCGCGCTCAGGGGTACCACGGGGGCGATCGGTGCGAGAAGGCCCGGGGTGCAGGGGGTGTTCGATCGGATCTTCTTACTGGCCGCGGTGCAGACTACCCAGACCCCTTGGATGGTCACGCCTCGGCGCCGGCTACTGACCGGTTATATGTCCCTGCAGGGCACGCAAGGCCGGGCTGCTCATCAGGGCCTTGAACCGCGGGCTGCTCTGCAGCGCGCCCAGGTTCCCGGAGTTCACCAGCTGCATGAACTCCGGGTCGGCGAGGGCCGCCTGAAGCTGCGGATCGCTCTGCAGGGCGGTGATCATGCCCATGATCTCGGCGTTACCCATCATTTGCTGCTGGAGGTCCGAGATCTGCGCGCCGTGCCCGTCGTTCAAGCCGCCGGCTGCACCACCCGGCTGCAGGGAGAGGATCTGCGTCTGGTCGATGGTCACCCGGCCCAGGGCGGGCGACTCGACCAGGTAACGGCCGTCCGCGAAACCCACGACCTCGCCGGAAATGACGCTGCCGTCCCGCAGCGCGATGCGGCTCGCCTCCCCGGCCGCCGCGGCCCCCACCAGCCCCAGGCCAACCAGCAGTACCCAGACGTATCGGCTCTTCATTGCTGTCACCTTCCATTGAGTCAACCTACGCTGTGGACGCGCCCCTCGTCGGCCTCATTCCCAGCGCGAATAGGTTGGGGTGAGGGCAACGATTCATGATACCGCAGCGCCCTTGATCCTGGCTGAGGGAAGGCGGACCGCCACACCCTGCCAAAGTCCGCCACGCTCGTCCACATGCATGGCTCCGCTGCAGGCTCGCCTTAAGATTCCGGGGGAACGATCCGGGCCTCGGTGCGCCCACCGCGGCGCGCATGCAGGGTACAGAAGGGGCAGGTCGGGACCAACCGGCTGGCACTGGCGACCAGGTAGCGCAGCTCGCAGGCTGCGCAGTAACGCAACTCCGCGGTGCCCACGCGCAGATCCCGGGCGATGACCCAGGCGGTGTTGAAGTCCACTTTCGGCTCCCCCGGCACCATGGTCCGATAGAGGTCGTGGGCGGCCATGACGGCTCCGATGTCGAGCTGGCGCGTCGTCGAGGGTCCGCCATAGCGCGCGTAGAGCGCGGCGAAGAGCCCGGCGTGGACCTGCTGGGCGCGGGTCTGGATGGTCGCGCCCCCAATCATCGGGATCTGCCCGCTGGGGGCGCTGCGCCCGTGGAGCTCGCGGTGGAGGGTGCGCAGCTTCGCCCGCGAGACCCCCGTCTCGTGGTGCACGATGGAGACCCGTGCCTTGCGCCGGAGCAGTTCGACGGCCAGCTCCAGGCGCTCCAGATCACCCAGAACGCTCACGCGACCCCTCCACGGCGGCAAGGGCCACATGGGCGGGGCCGAGCCAGCGCCCATCGTCGCAGGCGGCGAGCACGCTGCCCGCTGCCCTGCGCGGAAGCCGCAACGAATGAATGGCCACGGGAGAGCTTGCCAGCGCCGTGATGGCATGGACACCCGCGCTCCGCAACCAGGATGTCAGGGGCTCCTTGACCCCGAGGAGGATCTCCGCCTGCCGCTCGTCCCGCGCGATCAGGCGCTGGGCGAGAAACAGGTAGCAGAGGTTCAGTTTGAAGATCTCCTCAGGCAGAGGAGTGCCCACGGACTCTTGGTCTGCATCCCGCATCGTCAGTCCTCGCTGTCACTGCATTGGTATGCTGTCGAACCGGATGTGCTTCAGAGCGGCAACCACGGTGCGCCAGCCAACGCGCGCCCGGTTGCCCTGGATCCCGGCATAAAGGCTCCGGTCCGAATGGTCGCGGGGCAATCCCGCCCAGACCCGCGCCAGATGCGCGGCGAAGCGCTCGTCGCTGAGCGCACCTGCGAGCCATGCGTCGAGGCCGGCCTCGCGAGCCAGATGCAAGGCCATGCGGTCCTGCAGGGCCGGCGTGAAACGCTCGCTTCCGCGGAGGCCCATCCCCACGATCAACCCGTCCAGGGTGTCGGCGATGATTTGGTAGCGGCCGATAGCGGAGCCGCCGTTCTCCCCCACGAGCCGCTTCTGCAGCGCCCGCACCTCACCGACCGTGAGATCCGCGAGCTGCACCTCGCTCTGGTGCGCCGCGCGATACCAGGCGTTGTAGTTGCCGCGGGATTCCGGGCGGGCCACCAGATCGAGCACCGAGCTGGCGCGCCACGCGCTAAACGCATCGTGCGACACGGTTTTGGCTGAAGGTCGGCGCAAGGCGTCCCCTAATCTCAGTACCCGCAGTCCATAGGCCCGCGCCGCACGATCGTCATCTGGATAGCGATAGCGGCCGACGCCGAGTAGCAGGTCCCCCGGGGCGGATTCCATGGCATCCGCCAGAAGCCCGGCGGCGACCACCAGGTTGATACGCGCGTCCAGCAAGGTCGCTGGATCCCCGACACGACGAGGATGTCGTTTCAGGCTGACCTGAAGGAGACCTACATCCAGGTCATCGGTCTTCCCTGTCACGGCCCGCAGTGCGGCGACGGCCGCCTCGTGACTCTCGTAGAAGCTCGGATTCCCGCTCATGCGAAGCGTCCACGGCCAGGGCGACACGGAGTCCGTGCCGCGCGGGCGCGGGTTCTCCTGAACGGCGAGGGCGTAGAGCACGACGGGATCGAGCCCATGCCGTTTGGCCGCGGATTCCCACGGCGTTCCTGTCAAGTCGAGGGCGCGGCTCTGCACCGATGCCGCGAAGAGCAAGACGGCGACCGCGCGAACAAATCGTGCGTTACGAAACATCGACAGACGCATCGGAAGGTTCCGCTACCCGACTTCTTGCAGAAGACCCATCAGGAGCCGTTCCCGCCGTTCGGTCAGGGCCAGTTCCTGCTCGTTGCCCGGCTCCGCCAAGGATGGCGCGGGCGGTGGCCGAGAACCCAGGCTGTAGAGCCCGACCAGGGCCAGCTGGCGCAGCCGCTCCGCCCGCGCGCGGACTGGCAATCCCGCGAGCGCGGTCCGGAGCTCCGGCTGGCCCGCGCCGATCTGCACGACGATACGCCACGCGGCCTCAACGCCGGCCATAGTGGAAGAACCCGCGGGCATTGGCGCCGACCGGGTCGCGCGCCAGACGTATCTCGGCGCCGGGGAACAGGTCCACGGCCTCGCGCCCGTAGAGCGCCCCGCCGCCACCGGTCACCACCACCAGATCCACGTTCGTCACCTCGCGGCGCAGCGATTGGCGCAGGGCCTCCAGGGCAACGCCGCCGACCTCCGTTGCGGCACGCGCCAGTATGGGGTGCAGGGCAACCCGCTCGCCGCGCACCAGCAGGTGCTCGCGCCCCTGGCGCAGGGCCGCCTCCAAGGCGAGGGGTTGCGGCCGGCCGCCGTGCTGATCGGCGATGAGCCCGGCAGAACGCTCCAGCAGCACCGACATTGCCTCCAGGCTGGTGCCCGAGGCGCCGCGGCGCAGCTCCCCGGCCACGACGAGCGCCCAGTCGACGGAGTAGTAGCCGGCGTCGAGCACCAGCACCGAACCCTGCTCGATGCGCGCCAGCGTCTCGGTATCCAGATCCGACCACAGCAGATCGACGAAGGCGCCGACCGGCTGCGGCACGATCCGTACCTCGCCGATCTCGACCGCCCCTCGCTCCGTGATATGCCGTCCGATGAGCGCGCGGCGCAGTGCTTCCCGGCGCTTGGGGTCCCGGGCCTGGTCGACCGGCAGCCCGGTGACCAGCCGCTCCGCCACCGGACGATTGGCCAGTGCCAGGGCCGCCTTCACCAACGCCCGGTAGGCCGGGGTGCAGTCCGGATTTCCCAACGCCCTGGCCAAGACGCCGTTCATCGCCGAAGTCGATCCGACGCGCTGCGACTATTGCGGCGAGTGCCTGCGCGCCTGCAACGTCAAATGCATCGGGCTGGGTGCGGACGCACGTGTGCGGGCGAAGGCGGGTCATGGGGCCGGGTCCGGGGCAACGCGCTCTGCGGAGGTAAATGCGGATGTCTGCCTCGGCTGCGGGGTCTGCGTCCCCGTCTGCGAAAGCGGCGCCATCACCTTGGTGAAGCGATCCGGGTACCGGCCCCCTCCGCGCAGCCCCTTGGGCCTCTTTGCCCGCATTCTCTGGGACAAGGGCCGGCTCATGCCGTTCATTGTCGAAGGACTCAAGCGACGCTGGCGCCTGCTGCCGCTGCGGCGCGTTAGGACAAGCGGTGACCGGGGCGGACGCTGATCGTTTTCCAGGCAGCGGTCCCAATACGGCACGCCGGCGAAGCGCTCCGCCAGGAAATCGACGCACGGGTACACACGCCGGGACAGGTGTCGGGTGCGGGGATGGACCCGCCGGGCCGGAGCGCCCGGAAGCTGTCACGCGCGCGCCGTCCAGCTCGCCTCAAGAAAGCGCAGAAGCTCCCCGGCGTATCGCTGGATCTGCTCCGTGGAGTCGTGTCCCGCGTCCGCGATCTCCAGGAGGCGCACGTGGAGCGCACGGCAATGGCCCGCAATGCGGCGCGCGTCGTCGACCGGGACTGTCTGATCGTCCCGCCCGTGAACCAGCAGGACCGGACAAGCGATCCGGCACACGGTGTTGACCGGTGCGATGGTCTCGAAACGGTATCCGATCACCCACTCCACGTAGCGGATCACCAGGACGGTGATGAGGTGCGGCAAATGGAGGCGGCGCAGGTAGCGCCGGGTCACCTCAGCCGGATGGGCGAAGGCCGCGATGCTGATCACCGCCGCGATGTCGCGGTTCCGTGAGGCCTCGAACAGGGCGGCACCGGCCCCGACCGAGTGGCCAAGCACCGCGACATGCGCGGCGCGACCCGGATCGTGGCGTTTGAGCCATGCGATCGCCTGGCCCAGGTCCTCGGCGAAACGCGGCAAAGAGGAGAAGGTGTCAGAATCGCTCTGGCCGTGATTGCGGGCATCGCAGAGCAGCTCGTTGAGACCGGCACGCCGCAGCGGCGCGGCGATCGGCAGCATCTGCTCAGAATTGCTGCCCCACCCGTGCAGCACGACGACGGTGCGGGTGGCTGCCGGCGCCGGCAGCAGCCAGCCGAAAAGGTTGCGGCCTTGCACCGTGGGGATGCGGACCGCCTCAAAGGCGAAACCGTGGTCGGCCGGCGTCCCGGTTTCGCGGACGCGGCGGGCGCGAAAACCCAGGTGCACACCTGCCGGGACCACCGCCACCGTGAGCGCGAGGACCAGGCCAAACGTCATTACGCCGTTCATGAGGTACTCAGACAGCCATGGGAACGTGGAGTGCCCGCCTCGTCATTGCCGCAAGGCTGTCCCCGGTGCGGGTCGTGATCTTGCCGCGGCAAGACGCTAATGAGGCGTCTCGTGGTATAGGCGCTCCACCCAATCCCGAAACCAGGGTGGGCGGGCGAGCAGGACGTACGCGATCAGGAGTGCCGCAAGGGGCACCGCGAAAGCCGCGGCGTCGACGATGACGATGAGCAACGCCCAGATGAGACGCTCTGTGAGACGCATGCCTACCTCACGATCTGCAGCGATGAGAGAACCAACCGCCTAAGGGCCGGAAGGCGGCGACCGCGTCGCGCTGTTCCTCGCTACCCGACGCCCCAGGAAACCTGCGCTCGGGACTTCAAATTGGCTCCTTCCCACCTGCTGGTAGTGTAATGCTGGTCGAAGGGGTTGGTCCCAGGCAGTTTGTGTTGGAAGGGATCACCCGTATCCGATCGAGACAGCCCAACCGCGAGAGCGAGCGATTTCCTAACCCGGGATCGGGATCCGAGCAGATAGCAAGACTAACCAATACTCGGATCGTGGCAGCTCCCGAGGAGTGAGATCCATGAAGATGCGCATGCAGACGTTCGGCGAGATCGAGGTCGAAGGCGAGCGCTACGACTATGATCTCGTCATCGAGCAGGGCGGGATCCGCGAGAGCGGCAAGAAGCCGTCGAAACCCGAATCCGTTGCTGGAGCAGCGCCCCTGGCGACTCAGGGACCACCGGTGGAAGGAGTCGGGCAATTCCGGGCCGCAAGGCGCAGGAAGCCCCGGTAACCCCACTCCAGCCACTTGGCGACCCCTGGTCGCTGTGCCAGCCGCGCCATGCCGCGCAGCCGCGGATAGCATGCCCAGAGTCGCGTAAAGGCCGCCGCCCCGGTCTGCGCCTGGCCGCTCGCGTCGATCACATGGAAGTGGACGAGGGCATCTTGGGCTCCGGTTTAGGGATAGACCCGGCGCGGGCTCAGGGGTAGAGGGCGAGCCGGGCAATGCAGAGATCCGCTCGCATCTCCCGGCCAATGGCCACCAGGCCCAGGCGCTTGAGCCTGGCCAGATCCAAGGGCCGGTCGATGCGATAGGGCTCAAACTGCCGGAACGGCAACCGCACCGTTTGCCAGCTGGGCGTCGCCTGAAAGCTGGCCCGGTAGGACTGCCATACGATGCGGGTGTCAGCGGTGCGCAAGTGCAGGTTGTAGCCCTGACCATTGCCGTAGACGTCGACCTCGATGCCGGCGTAGGCGCGGGCGTCCAGGGGTCCGACCTGATCCAGGTCGAGGCTGGCCTGCACGAAACCGCCGTTGTTCAGCAGACTGACGTCGCCGGTGAGGCGAAGGCACGGGCGCGCTGCGACCGTCGTCGGCTCCAAGTGACCTGCCGAGACGCCACCCATCACCTGGTCGGTGATGAGCCTCCAGCAGGCCCCGCTGCTCACGCACAGGGTGCCGCTGGCGCGGTCATCGAGGATCAAGGGTTCGTCTGCGGGCAATGGCGTGCTCCAAGTGAGTGCGGCCAGGGCCAGGCTAAGGCACAGCGTTACTGGACGATGAACCGGGTTGTGGCAGGTTCTCATGGCTGCCCAAGTATCCACTCAGCGTTCCGACATCCTGGCCCGGCCCTGTTTCACCCATACGAGACCGGTGAGGTCGAAACCGGCGTCTATGGCCTGGTCGAGCAGCGGTTCGAGGGTCTCGTCCGGTAGGGTGGGGTTGCGCGCCATGATCAACAAGTAGCCGTGAGAGGGGCCGGCTACCATGGCCCAGACGCAACCGCGATCGATGACGGCGGCCACATCTCCCATGGAAGTCACGAAGCAGAAGTCCCGGCGGGTCAGCACATCGATCACGTCCGACAGCGGCGCATCGCCCGCTATAATCTGATCTTCTCGGAAGTCACGGCGATACTGCCGGCAAGTCTCCCGCGTTCAGGTCATCTTGGCACAGGTAACCGACCGACAATCTGTCTCTACGCACTCCTGCGACAACCTGGTCGTGGTCATGAAGAATCCGCGCGACGGCGTCGGAAGACTGCCCTTCGTCGAAGGACCGCAGCGGATCTGCGATGTCACGGGCCGCGAATGCTTCGGTGAAGAGCCGGAGTGAGCGCCGATGCTCCAGCGAGAGGTCGTCGCGCCTTGTGTCCTCAGGGTCGTGGAAGACTTCGGGAAACAGGTGGTGGAACGCCTAGCCGTTCGGCGCACTCGGTGAGGACTCGTTCCAGTCGTCCTCCACCGGGTCAGAAATGTCGGACGACAGCGGCTGGCGTCTTCCCCGGACTTTCGCCGTAGTCCCTGCTCCGTCTGATACGTGCCCTCATGGGGGGAAACCTGAGGCTGGCGCGAACCTCGAGCCATAGGGATCAGCGTTTTCTGCGCGACGTCAGGGTGTCGCCTGTTGCGCCAGAAACTCCTTCAAAGGCTCAATGAATCGCGGAAATGCCTCGATGTGCGGCAGGTGACCGACGCCGTCGATCTCGACGAGCTTCGAATCCGGAATCGCGGCGTCGGTTGCGCGTCCAAGCTTGGGATAATCACCAAGTTTCCCCGCGAGCTCCGGCGGCGCGTTGTTTCGACCGATGGCGGTACGGTCCCGTTGACCGATAATGAGCAGGGTGGGCACGGCGATCTCGCCGAACTGGTAGTAGACGGGCTGGGTGACGATCATGTCGTAGGTGAGCGCCTGATTCCACGCCATGCGCGGGTAATCGGGGCTCTCGATGAAGCTCGCCAGCAACGCCACCCAAGGGTCGTATGCGGGCTTCCATTTTCCGTCGTAATAGCTCTTCAACTGGTACTGCCGGATTTTCTCCGGCGTCTTGCCGAGCTCCTGGCGATAGATTGCATCAATCGTCGTGTAGGGGACTCCTTTCGCCAGCCAATCCTCGAGTCCGATGGGATTTTCGAGAATGAGCGCCGTCGTTTCCTTGGGAAACATCAGCGCGTATCGCGTCGCCAACATCCCGCCCATCGAGTGCCCGAGGATGAAGGCCTTTTCGATCCCGAGGTTTCTCAGCAGCGCGTTCGTGTTCGTCGCAAGCTGCGCGAACGAGAACTGATAGTGCTCCGGTTTGGACGACTTACCGAACCCGATCTGATCCGGCATCAGGACGCGATACCCAACCGCGGAGAGTGCTTTTGCCGTCTCTTCCCAATAGGCGCCAGAGAAGTTTTTGCCGTGTAGGAGCACGACCGTTCCCTTGGCTTCGCCCTCGGGCTGGATATCCATGAAGGCCATCTCGAGGTCCTGTCTCTGGCTCTCGAAGGCGAATGTCTCTACAGGAAATGGATATTGGTAATTCTCCAGCCGCACACCTGCCGCGCGCGCATCGGCGGCAACGACGGCGAGAAGAAGTGCCGCGAAAACCGGACTAGAAATTCTCAACGAATGGAACATCGGCTTGCGGCTCACTGTTGCTCCGCTTTCGGGAAGGAAAACGGACGACGACGGCGTGTGTCTACATGCGCGAAGAGCGTAGTCGTCGGAAAACGGCGAGTCAACGCGGTGTTCGACGAGACGCTCAACGCGAGCAGGCGTAGATTTGGCACGGGTTACATTCAGCGCCGTTTGCATCGGCGGAAGTGGCCGCTTGGGGCTAAAGGGGGCCGGCTGATCGCCGCTCACGAACCCAATGTGCCCCGTGGTGACCATGGACCCTCGCGTCTTTGCCGCCAAGGTCATCAGGGCATGAAAGCAACGGGGAGCTTTGCCGAGCATCGGTGAGATCTCCCGGTCGGTTAGGAACATCCTTGGCAGATCGGATGCCATTGCCGCTCGCAACGACGGATTTCACCATCCACGACTTTCCGTCCGAGAGCCCAGTCATCGCCGGATTGTTTGTATCTGTCAAAACCCCATAGCCGACCGATGGACACCTCGAGCAAATCACTTGCCGACGCCGAGATCGATACCCTCGATGCGTTCCTGACGTTGGACATTACCTCCGAGGCGCCGACGTGCAGCACGGGTTCCTGATGGCGATCGTCTGCTGCCCCGTTCCGGTATTGCCGAGCGAGTGGCTGCCAGGCGTCTGGCGCACGGACGAAGAGCCGCGATTCGCGTCCACCGAGCAGGCCGGAGACATCACGGCGCTGATCATGCGCATGCACAACGACATCGCCAGCATGTTTCAGGCGGGCGAGGAGCTCGGGCCGCTGATGTTGGAGACGACCCTCGCCAGTGGCGAAACCACCTTTGTCGCCCAGGGCTGGTGCTGGGGCTTCATGGGGGGAATACGGCTGAAGTACGAGGCTTGGGAGCCCCACCTGGATGCGATCGACGAGCTGCTCCCGCCTGTCGCGGCGCTGGCAGACCTTGGTGACGACGACTCGGAGTCTAATGACCTGCTCAACCATCCCGACAAGGTCGAGCAGCTGACGGACGCCATCCCGGAGTCGGTGCTCGGGATCCATCGACAGAGCCGGTCTGAAGCCAGTGGATCAGCCGAAACCGTTCCGATGGCACACGGCCAAGGTGGGGCGCAACGATCCCTGTCCATGCGGCAGCGGAACGAAGTACAAGAAGTGTTGCGGAGCGGCGGCAACCCTCCACTGACCCGCTGTCAGTCGTCCTGTCCCCGTTCCGGAACGTACGGAATCAAGCCTTCTGCAAATGCCGCTTGCTGAAGCTCACGCGCCATCCGCCGGATATCCACGATCATGCCGTCGACCATCACCATCCACGCCATCGGCTTGTCGGCGATCCTGCTCGGCAATGTCCACTCGGGATCGATCCGCTCCATGTTGAGCATTTCGCTGTCACCGGCCAGCCCGGCGTCAAGTGTAGTGGCAACCGTTCCAAGGCAAGGATTTGGGGAAGGGTCACGTACCGCCTCCTGAGGGCCTGTCTCAGGTATCGGGTGCCTGTGGTCGCACGAGTCGGGGAATCTCTTCGGGATCGATAAGCACCTCGCTTGATCGCGCCTGGCCCGCTATACGGCTGATGAGCCCCCTGTCCGCCAGCTTTCGAAGCATCTGATGGACAGTTGGCGGTGTTGTCCCGAAGAAGCGCTGCAGCTCCGCCTCGGCCGGCGGTTGTCCGAACATCACGATGTAATTGTGGATAAATGCCAGGTACTGGCCTTGCTTCGCGGTGAATCTCTCGGCCATGCAGTTTTTCTCTCGGAAGGGCGTCAGGGTTCCGGGCGTGGCGCGTCAGCGGCGCCATTGTTACACAACCCCTGCGGTACCCTCGTGTGCGAGTCCCTGAGTACCCCTTTGTATCGGTACAGAGCGTTGGATCAACCGCAAGCACGTTGACTCGCTTTCCGCTTGGCCGAAACTCGCGGTTTCCGCAACACCGGCAGGGATTAACTCGCCTGGCGGATGGCGAACGACCACAGAAAAAAAGACCACGCCGGATCACCGCGCGTGGTCTTAGTGTGCAGAATCTATCAAGTCAGCCAAATCAAGCAACGGCCCGCTCAGTGCGATTGCACCAGACGTCGGCCCAGTCGATTCCTTTCGCGCCTGCCGGTATCGGTCCCGGGGGCAGATGGATGGCGACCTGGATCCCACGATGCAGAAGCCGTTCGCGGAACGTCATTGCCGCTGCTTCTCCAGCGCCTGATCGATCCCGGTCCGCCCAGACCACGACCAACGAGGTGTCCGCGGGCGGGTCCAGCCTCGTGAGGAGATCGGCCGATATCGCCGACCAGACGGGCATTCCCGTTCGCAGGTGCACCGCAAGTGCCGTCTCGATTCCCTCCGCGACGCCAAGCACCGGCGCCGGGGCGAATAGCCGAATGCCTCCGCCGACCAATCGGTTACCGGGATAGCCCATCAGCTTCTTTGGCTCCGCGATCGGCGCCTTGCGTCCGTCGCGCGTGAGATACGTCCTGTGCACCGTTACCGGTGCACCATCCGCACCCGCCACCAGGGCCACCATCGCCGGATACCGGCCGACCAGCTCGGGCTCGTTGCGGCCGTTACTTTGCCAGTACCCCAGCGCTGGATGAAAGCGCACGACCTCGCCGTCGAGCTTGACCCCGGAGAGCCCCCTGTTGGCGAGATACAATCGCATTGGAGTCGCGCGGTGGTCTGCCGGGTTGAGTGCTTGTTCCCAGACCCGGTTCAGGGCCTCTATCACCGATTCCCGGTCTCGCTCTTTAGGACGCGGATTCAGGGTATGTACTCGTCTGGGCTCACACCCCCTGTCATCCGTCATGCGCAGCTCGTGCGCAACGGCCCGCAGCGCCTCCGGGAAGGACCAGCGGTTCACCCACATCAGCAGGGCGAAGCCGTCGGGGAAGGTCCCGCAGGTGTTGCAGACGCCCCCGCCGGTCAGATCCGCGTCGCGGAACAGTCGGAATCCGTCCGTGCCGCCGTGAACGGGACAGGGGACGTGCCGCCCGACGCGGCTCAGCGCGGTCTCCAACACCGGGGCGAGCGCCCCGAGTATGTCGAGCCAACGGCCGGCAGCATGTTGGCGCACCTCGCGCGCCTCGATGTGCTTCTCCATGGCCTTACTCCTTCGCGTCGATGCCATTGAGCGTCAGGCGCAGGACTTCGTTGTCGTCCGTCCCGTCCTGGTCCTCCAGGACGACGAACGGGGTTCGGCCGCTGTAGTCCAGGTCGACGACCATGATGGCGGAGTCGTTGACCCACTCTACGCCAGCAACGAAGCCGGCGATCAGGTCGGGGCTGGCGCCCTCGATGCGGATCCTTTTCATAGATCTCCTCTTGGCCCGGCGTTGCCGGGCGATGTTTCGGAAGGGGATTGCCGGCTGTGTCTCCCAAGAAGAGGACACAGGCCAGGTCGGGGGTGGAGGTCGGCCGGATGCCGACTTGCCGGTCCGTCGTGGCGGACTCCGCTATTGTTTGCCAAGGCCGTGCTCGGCGATCTCCAGCAGGCGGGAGACGGGGATCTCCTCGGTCGAGAAGGTACAATCGGTGTGCCGCACCGCGGCACTCCAGCGGACGCCGTCCGCGTAGCACGAGACCTGGTCGATCTCCGTGCGTACCGGCTCGCCGGGGATCTCCTCGCCGTTCTCGTCCTCGCCCCAGGCATGGAAGTCCGGGCTGTAGTCGCAGTCGCCGATCTTGTAGACGCCGAGGGTCCGGGCGGTCTCGCAGAGCTGCAGGAGACGGCGGGCTCGCTGGGGTGTGATGGTCAGGACGGCCCACTTGGGGACGTCCCAGGCATCCCGGCCCGCATGGCAGCGGAGCTGGAATGCGACCGCCCCGTCGGCGAGGGGCGCTTCGATGATGTTTCGGGCGTCGCCGTGGGAGGTTGGACCGCCGCGGCAGTCGTTTGGGTAGTTCATGGTATGCACCTCTGATTCAGGGCGGGGAGGTGCGGCCCCGACCGGGGAGCATTCTCCCCAACGGGGTTTCGACGATCCCTCTAGCGAGGGGGAGTCTTCGGGCTGTGCTTGTAGGGCGCTCAGCTCGCGCCTCGACCCCCTCCGCACTGGAGTGGGATCACAAGACCTTTGCGCTCGGCACTTAAGCCCAATGCCGACCGAAAAGGTCCCGGGAGCGAGGCTCCCGGAACAAGGCTTCCCAAGCGTGGACCGGCTGACGGCGGTGCGGAAGCTGCGGTCATCTTCGCGGATGACCATGCTCCTGCCCGCCTTGCGGCGCTGACCGGGCAACCCTTTCCGCGCCAGACGTGGCGGGAAACGAGCTGCTTCTTGTTGTGTTGATCCCTTGAGCAGTCCCGATCGCCGGCGCTTCTTCGGCCTGCCGCAGGGGAGCGCCTCCGCCCACTGGAGCGAAAGCGCTTCCCGGCGAGCTACTTCTCAGAACAGGCTTCGCGCCGCGAGCGAGACGCTGCCCTCTGTGGCGACTACCACGTGGTCGAGTACACGGATGTCAAGAAGCGACAGCGCGTCACGCAAACGATGCGTGATTCGCACGTCCGCCTGGCTTGGCTCGGCAACTCCTGAAGGATGGTTGTGCGCCACGATCAGCGCGGCCGCGTTGACCTGTATGGCACGACGTACGACCTCGCGCGGGTGCACGCTGGCGCCATCGATGGTGCCCTGGAACAGCTCCTCCATTGCAATCAGGCGGTGCTTGCTGTCCAGGAAGAGGCAGACGAACACCTCGTTAGGACGCTCGGCCAGATGCAGGCGCAGGTACGCCTGGGTCTGTTCGGGATTCTCGAGTGTCCGGCCCTTCTCGTGCTTGGCCGCCAGGACCCGCAGGGCAAGGTCCGTCAATGATTCGGCCTCGGATGCGGTCAGATCGTCGGGCTTGATTCCCGCAAAACGGTTCGCGCGCTCGACTAGGCGCAGTCGTGGCTGCTTCATGGTGTGGGTCTCCTCAGGTTGGCCGGAGGAGACACGGCTCCCCTCGGGGAGCGGACTCCCCGGTGGGGTGAAAGGGTTTGGTTTCAGCGAAGGATCAGCGGCGTCCCGGCGAGCCCGCAGTAGCCCCTCGGTTGGTCGTCGGCACGGTAGCTGTCCGGCAGCTTCTCGGAGTCCATTCCGGCGTTCGCCCAGCGCCAGGCCATGCACTGCTCGTGCAGGCAGGGCGCGAAGCCCGATACCGTCGGGATGGTCCCGTTGCCGAGCTGCCCCGGCACGAAGGCGGCGGTCAGCTCGTCCATGGTCATGGTGCGACGGCTGGTCCGCAGCGGGCAGCCGAGATTCGCAGCCTCTTCTTGGGTGACGATCACCTCATACCTCCTCGGTGGCTCTTGGAAGAACGCGGGGGAGGGCGCTGGTGTCGATGCAGTCTCGGTTGCTCATGGGCGGCTCCTGGAATGGGGGAGAGGCACTCCCCCTGCCGGGGAGACGCGCTCCCCGAGGGGTCAACAATGGCTAAGCCGCAAAACGGCGGTCGTACTCACCGCGGGCGGCGAGTTCGCGGGTGATGTGCTTCAGCAGCGCGTTCGCTTCGGAGCGTCGCGTCGGCTCCATCGAGCGGGCTTGGTAGGCCCGTGCCCGGACGACCAGGATCGCCGAACGGGTTGCGGATACGAGCCAGGCGCTGAAGGTGCTGAGGTCGGTCATCGGGTTGTCTCCTGAAAGATGAGGAGACACACGCCCCCCTTGGGGGAGATGGTCCCCCGTGGGGTGGTGGAATGGCGGAAGATCCGCCTCGTCGCAGGGCTGTTCTTGTAGGGCGCCCAGCTAGCGCCTTTCCTCGGTCTCACCAGGGAGAGCCGAACGAAACCGCGTTGGCGCTGCCCCCTTGCAAAGAAAGGGGCATCGCGAGCGCGTCTTCTCCGCACCATAGGCAATCACACGCCGTCCCGCAGGAGCGAAAGGCAACGAAAAGAGACCACCATTCCTTCTCTGCACCGGGTCCGACCGACCCGCTCGGTTTCCCGAACGGATCGATCAGACCCCGGCTGTCAGGCGGCGGCCCCGACGAGCAGCCGCTCAGCCACGCCGAACAGCTCACGTTTCAGGTCCTGCGCCTCCGTGACCTCGATGGCGGTTGGGAAAAGGTGTCGCACTTCGATACCGATGCCCACGCCGACTGCCTCGATCTCCGCCTGACGGCAGAGCGTCAACAGCCGCAGCACTTCGGGCGGGTCGTCCGGCTCGCCGTCGGTAAGGACCATCACCAGCCTACGTTCCTCACGGCGAGCGAGGAGATCCGCCGCCGCGTACCACAGGGCCTGGGCCATCGGCGTCCCGCCGCGCGCCGTCTGGATGAAGGCACCCGCGCAGGCCCGGGGGCTCTGGCCGTGCCGGACCATCCGCGTCACCCGATCCGCCGTTCCCGCTCTTCCCGGAAACGCGGAGGTGGCCACCGTCACGCCCGGGAATCCCTTCGAGCGCCAGCGCCAGGGCCAACGCCGACTCCAGCGCGCTGGAGGCCCTCGTGGTTGGGCTGCCGTCGGTTCGATGGACCGTCGCGTGCATCGACCCCGACAGATCCACCAGCAGGTGGACCGCGGTATCGGGGGCGATGCGGTGGGCCCTGCGTGAGAAGATGCGCTCGTCGGCCACCGCCACGCGATGGAGCCTCTTCGGATCCAGCCTTCGGCCGCTGCGCACCGGGCGCGGGCGATCCATGCGGCTCGCCTGCACCAGGCCCTGGAGCCGGGCGCTCAGCTTCGCCGATTCCGCCTGGACCCGGGCCAGCAGGCGCATCCCTGCAAGGGCGTTGCCCGCGTAGTCCTCCGCCAGCGGGAGCCTGATTGCGCTGCTCGCGTCGGCCTCCGTGCCCAGCAGTTCGCCGACCCTGGCGAACAGATCGCCGTCGCAGTCTCCGGCGCCGGCCGCCAGCACGGCGGCGAGGGCGTTGCGGCGGTCGTCGGCGTCCTTCCAGGTCGGCGCCTCCGGCGCGTTTACCAGGGGACTCGTCGCCTTGGTCGGTCGCGTCCGTTCCCGAACCTTGCGCGCCCGATCCGTCTTCGTCAGCTTCTGGTGTTTCTGCCGAGCCGTTCGATTCAGGATCTTCGTCTTCGTGCGGCCCTTTTCCTTGTTCGCGTTGGGGTTCATCACCATCGGACTCTCCTTGGCTAGTACTGCTGCTCTCATCTCCTTGCGGTTGCACCGCAGGCGGAGGCGAAGCCTGGGCCTCCTCCTCGACCAGGCCTCGGATGCGCCGAGCCAGATCGACCGCCTCTGCGGTGCTGGTCAGCCCCGGCACCTCGTCCATGAGGGTGCGCAGCCGCGCGATGAAGGGCGCGGGAAAGACCTGCGCCAGCGCGTCGGTAGCCTTGCGGGCCTCCTCGGCCAGGACCGCTTGCCCCAACACCTCGTGGCGCAGGGCAAGCAGCAGATAGGCCGCCAGCACCTGGGCCGGGTGATCGCCGGGCGCCGGGGCCGACATTCGGCCCTCGTCCAGCATCCGCCGCAACACCGCGGCGATGGTCGCCCGCGTGCCGGGGTAGGGACGGGCGAGCTCGCGCTCGATGCGCACGTCCTCGATGCGGTTCTGCAGCATCTCCTGCAGGGGTCCCTCGCGGGCCGCCAGGGTGTAGACCGCGAAGTCGGTGTAGCGGACATGGCCGGCCTCGTGGGCCAGGTAGCCCCAGGCCAGATCGCGGCTCGCCGGGTCGTCCGGGATGTCCGGGATCTGGATGTGCCGGCCGTCGGTGCAGGCCTCGTGTCCGCCGATGCCGACCTCGACCCCGAGCTTGCGGCCCAGGGCCGCCGCCACGATGGGCAGGGCGTTTCGCAACGTGTGGTACATGGTGTTTTCCTCGTTAGTGGAACGCACCGCTGCCCCGACCGGGACAGGGGCGCCCCGGTTGGGGGAAAGCGAGGGACCGCGCGGGGCGGTCCTCGGGTTCGATCAGAAGTAGAAGGACTCCTGCTCCAAGGGTTGCCCGTCACCGGGCTCCCGGCGGGCAAGGTCCTCGTCGGGTTCCTCGTCGCCGAGGGGACCGCCGAAGGACCATTCGCATTCTTCGTCTTCGGTTTCATCCTCATCAGGCGCTTTTGCCGGTTCGGGGATCAGCTCATCCAGCGCGAGAACCCCGGCGCCGTGATCGCTCATGCGCTGCGGGTCGGACACCAGGAGCATCAGCCCGAAGCCCTCGTTGAAGAGGGCACCGCTGATCGTCCCCTTGGTCGGAACCCGCCCGAGCCAGTCCGTCAGGCTGTCCAACACCGGCTGCACCCGGTAGTCCACGAAGGCGAGGCAGCCAAGCTTCTCGGCAATACGCCGGAAGGTGGACAGCGCCCGTTGGGACAGGGCGTCCTTGCCCACGAAGCTCTGGTCGAGCTCCCGGGCGATGCGGGCGCACCTCGGCGAACAGCGTGTCGCCCAGCCCGTGCTACCTGCTCATCCAGGTTCCCCGCCACTTGGGCGGGGGCGACCCGGTAGAGCTGATAGCCGAAGCCGAGGCGCGACTGAACCAGCGAGGCGGGATCCACCGCCTTGCGGATCGCCGCCTCCCACTGGGGGTGCAGCGCGATCCAGTCCTCGATGGCCTGGCCGTAGCCGGCGACGAAGGCGGCGCGCTCCCGGGCGAAGGTCTCGCCGAGGGCGTCCAGCTCCGCCGCCACCGTCTCGGTGCGCTCCTCCGGGATGGCATAGCCGCCCAGGAAGCGCATGCCCCCGGTGAGGCAGATGCGCTCCGCCTGTTTCTTCAGGCGGTGGAACACCTTGATGGCATCCGGGTCGCAGACCCGCTTCGAGCCCAGGGAGACCAGGTCCTCGGGCGGCACGTCGGTGCCGAGGGACAGGTCCTCGGCGGTGAGCTTCTTGCGTCCGGACCAGATCCGGACATCCAGGTTGACCGCCACCAGGCGGTCGAGCACGGGCATCGTCTGCATGTGTCCTCCTTGCCGGCGGGCGCACGTCTCCGGCCCGCGGCCGGATACGGGCGCCGCTTCCGGCGTTGATCAGTGAAAGTCTCAGAATCAGTAGTCCTCGCGCCCGGTCTCGACCTGGGAGAGGTCAATGCCCGGAGCGGGAGGCATGCTGGCGGGTCTCGGTGGCGCCAGCGTGGCGGCACCTGCTTCGTGGGGAACAACCGCCGGTCCGCGCAGGTCGACCGGTCGCCCCGATGGATCGATCCGGCACCAGCCGATGAAACGGTAGCCCTTGCGCTGCTTGGCCAGGGCGCGCTCCATCACCATGCGGCGCTTACTCGTCGGGGTAGGTTGCCTTCTGCACGAGGCGCTCCGCCCGGCCCCAGCGGACCTCCATGCCCACGCCTGGCTCCTCTCGCCACGCCCACTCCTTGGCTGTTCCATCTGAATGGCTGTAGCGGTAGAGCTCGAAGTCGCTCACGGCGTGGTCCCCGCCCACAGGCCGCCGAAGACATCGGCCGCGATGCGGTGGATCGCCTCGCGCTGCTCGGGCTCGGCCCGGGCGGTCAGCGCCTGGTCCAGGGTGTAGGCCAACGGCTGGGGGGCGCCCTTGAAGGTCAACGCCAGCCGTGCCCAGCGCACCAGGGTGCGGGTGGACAGGGTCACGGTCAGCTCCTGACCCGTGTCCGCCTGCCCCAGAAAGAGCCGGCGGACCTCGTTGGCCACCGCCACCATCTTCTCGCCGATGGCCTCCGGGAGGCTCGGCACCAGGGTCTTGATCAGACCCTGCTCGGTGACGGCGTCGGGGTAGGACACCTGGACCACCCGGAAGCGGTCCAGGAAGGCCAGGTTCTGCCGCAGCACGCCCTGATACAGTCCGCTCGTATCGCCCGATCCGGCGCTGTTGCCGGTGGCGATCACCCGGAACTTGGGGTGGGGGCGGATCAGCTCGCCGCCGTTGGCGGCGATCACCAAGGGCGCCCCCTCGACGATGTCGTTGAGGCCCGCCAGCTCCGCGGCGTCCATGACGTCCATCTCGTTCAGGACCAGCAGGTGGCCGTCCCTTGCTGCAACCGAGAGCGGTCCGTGCACGAAGCGGGTCTCGCCCTGGATCAGCATGAACTGACCGATCAGATCGGAGAGCTCCATGCGCCCGTGACAGGTCACCTCCTGCACCGGCCAGTTGAGCCGGGCGGCGACCTGCAGCACCAGGGAAGTCTTGCCGGCACCCGTGGGGCCGGTCAGCAGCAGGCCGTCTCCCGCCGGGTCGGCGAGGAAGGCGAGCACGTCGCGTAGGTGCTCCCGAAACACATAGGGTCGCTTCACGGGGATCTGCGGATGCAGGGGGTCCGTAAAACCCTCCACGGTCAGGCCCCGGGGGGCCTTTACGCCGAAAGTCTCGGCGACCACGAAGCGGTTGGTTTGGGTCATCGGTGTCTCCTTGAGAATTTACCCTCGGGGAGACGCGTCGCCCCTGGCGGGGAGCAGGTCTCCCCCGGGGCGGGGTTTCAATCAATGGGTGTGGTAGTCTTCGGAACCGAAATGAGCGATCAAAGAACGCATCAACCCCGGCTGCAGCTGGTGGAAGGCGGACGCGAATCCCTCGAAGGGGACATCGCCACCGCCCTGTTCACCCCCAACGGGGTGCCGCGGGCCAGAGCACTCCTGGAGCGGCTCAAGCAGCGGGGACGACTCACGGCCGTGCCCGCCACAGATCTGCCCGGGCCACCAACTCCTCCTCGATGAGGCGAAGCCCCAGGCGGAGGTCCGCACGGGCGTCCTCCCCCTGGAAGTGCTCCAGCGCCACCAGGAATTCCCCTCTCCTGGTCTCGATCTCTTCCTGGTTTGCCGCATCCAGCCATTGGATGAAGCCGCGTACGACAAGCTTGTTCATGGTGCGCATCTCCGCTTGGCGGGGAGACGCACCTGCCCCGGCGGGGAGAATGTCTCCCCATGGGGTGGTCGAAGTCCGGCTCTCGCCGGGGTTCATCGAGTAGGCTGTTTTTGTCGGGCGCCCAGCTAGCGCCCTGTCGGCTGTCTCACAGGACAGACCGAACAATCCGGTGGACGGGCGGTCCTCCCCAGGGCGCCGGGTGACACCCTCGGGGGGACCGTCAGCCCGGAGGCCTGACGGTCGGAAACGGCCCGAAGGGCCGTGGGATTCAGAAGAAGAAGGACTCGCCCGCCGCCTGTTGCCAGGCGGCGTCCACCGCCTGGCCGTCGAACGGGATGGTGGCGGTCTCCTCCTCGAGCGCGGTGATGCGCACCCGCTCCGATGCTTTGCGTCGGTAGGTCTCCAGCTCCGCCGGGATCCAGCTCGGGGAGCAGGGCCTTCAGGGCCTTGGCATAGTCGACGGCGCCGCTCTGCAGGAAGCGGGTGACCTTGAGTCCTGCCGCCTCCGCGGCCAGGAAGCCGCCCATCTGGCGAGAGCCCGCCCTCGACACGGTCCAGCTCGTCCTTGTCGCCTTCAGAAGCGCATCCATGCGCGCCTTCTCCCGCAGCAGGTCGCGGTACTCGCCGGCGAGGACCGACCACTGGTCCCATTCCTCGCCGTGGGGGACGTAGAGGTCCCGTGCCGGATCCCGCGGCGGCTCCTTGCGCTTGGCGATCGCCTCCCAGAACTGCGAGACAGGCGGGCACCAGCTCGCTGACTAGGAATCCCTCGTCGCGTGCGACGGGAAACTCCAGCAGACGACCGGCCCGCCGTAAAACACCAGCCAGCCCTGGTCGGCACCGGCCACGTAGAGCTGGTGCTGGACCTGCGGCCAGTAGAGCCGGAAGGCAGGTGCCTCGGTCTTCTTGGCCGCGACCTCGGCGAAGGTGCGCTCCGCCGGGACCTTGAGCTCCACCGGCGTGCCGTCGTCGGCGATGCCGTCGAATGAGGCCCGCAGCACCGGGTGCTCCTCGGACTCCCCGCACAGGGGAAGCAGCGGGTGCCGTGACGATCCTCGAAGGCCCGCCGGGCCACGTCCTCCAGCGCGTTGCCGCGCTGCACGTGGGGGTTGGCGGAGAGGTCCGCCGCGCGGGCCATCCCCGTGCGCTCGGCCCACAGGCGCCAGGGTGTCTTGTAGGGCGAGCGCCCGAGGACGATGGCCGCCTCGGAG